>NZ_JBITWE010000020.1:0-1298 GCF_044543505.1 Pseudomonas sp. NPDC077186 | reverse complement strand
GCGTAGTTGTTGGAGTCGGTGCTGCCGCTGCCGGCGTTGCCCGCCGCATCCTGCACGCCGGTGTTGTCCAGGGTGATCAGGTTGCTGGCGTCGGTGAGGTTGGCGCTCGGCGTCAGGGTGGCTGTCCAGGTGATGCCGCCGTCGCTGGAGCTGAGCCCGCTAAGGCTGCCGTTGGCGACGCTGAAGTCGGCCAGGGTCAGCCCGCTGACCGCTTCGCTGAAGTTGATGGTCACCGTCGCCGTCTCGCCTGCCGCCAATGCGGTGTCGCTTACCACGATGCTGGCCGTCGGACGCTGAGTGTCGATGGCGTAGTTGTTGGAGTCGGTGCTGCCGCTGCCGGTGTTGCCGGCGGCATCGACGTAGCCGGTATTGTCCAGGGTAATCAGGTTGCTGGCGTCGGTGAGGTCGGCGCTCGGCGTCAGGGTCGCCGTCCAGGTGATACCGCCGTCGCTGGAGCTGAGTCCGCCGAGGCTGCCGTTGGCGACGCTGAAGTCGGCCAGGGTCAACCCACTGACCGCTTCATTGAAGGTGATGGTCACCGTGGTGGTTTCGCCGATGGCGAGCGCGGTGTCGCTCACCGCGATGGTCGCCGTCGGGCGTTGGCTATCGATGGCGTAGTTGTTGGAGTCGGTGGTGCCGCTGCCGGTGTTGCCGACGGCATCGACGTAGCCGGTATTGTCGAGGGTGATCAGGTTGCTGGTGTCGGTGAGGTTGGCGCTCGGCGTCAGGGTCGCCGTCCAGGTGATGCCGCCGTCGCTGGAGCTGAGCCCGCTGAGGCTGCCATTGGCGACGCTGAAGTCGGCCGTGCTCAGCCCGCTGACTGCCTCGCTGAAGGTGATGGTCACCGTCGCCGTCTCGCCTGCCG
Organism: Pseudomonas sp. NPDC077186; assembly: GCF_044543505.1. Lineage (NCBI taxonomy): Bacteria > Pseudomonadati > Pseudomonadota > Gammaproteobacteria > Pseudomonadales > Pseudomonadaceae > Pseudomonas > Pseudomonas sp. NPDC077186. The sequence goes on along the minus strand of NZ_JBITWE010000020.1, from coordinate 433 downwards.
CCAGCGCGGTGTCGCTCACCACGATGGTTGCGGTCGGACGCTGGGTGTCGATAGCGTAGTTGTTGGAGTCGGTGCTGCCGCTGCCGGCGTTGCCCGCCGCATCCTGCACGCCGGTGTTGTCCAGGGTGATCAGGTTGCTGGCGTCGGTGAGGTTGGCGCTCGGCGTCAGGGTGGCTATCCAGGTGATGCCGCCGTCGCTGGAGCTGAGCCCGCCGAGGCTGCCGTTGGCCACGCTGAAGTCGGCCAGGGTCAGCCCGCTGACCGCCTCGCTGAAGGTGATGGTCACCGTCGCCGTCTCGCCTGCCGCCAATGCGGTGTCGCTTACCACGATGCTGGCCGTCGGACGCTGGGTGTCGATGGCGTAGTTGTTGGAGTCGGTGCTGCCGCTGCCGGTGTTGCCGGCGGCATCGACGTAGCCGGTATTGTCCAGGGT
>NZ_JBITWE010000019.1:0-1797 GCF_044543505.1 Pseudomonas sp. NPDC077186 | reverse complement strand
CCTAACGAAGCTGTAGAAAAACCCCAAAAACATCTCGTCCCTCAGCCCTCGTCGCACTTTTTTGAAGAAGTCGGGTAGCTATCGAGATGGGGTGGTTTTGGGGACGTTGAGGTTGTTTGGGCTGTCCTGTGACCAGCAGCGGGGCATTGGAGGGGCTCCAGGCTGTCCTGCGGGGGGCGCCATTCATGTCCAGGCTCCGCGATTGGCCAGTTTTTCGATGTTGTGGGTCATGCAGTAGAGCTTCCACTGGCCATCCACCCGTTCCCGGCCGCGCAGGCTGAAGCGGTCCAGGCGTTTGTTGTGGCGCAGGTTGCCGAACACCGGCTCCACCGTGGCGAAGCGCCGGGTGATCATGGTGCGGCCGAGTTCACTGTCGATGCGGCGCCGCATACGGATCAGGGCGTTGTCCGGCTCGGTTTTCGGCAGGATGAAGGCCACTTGCCGCGCTGCGGTTTTCTCCGGGGTACGCAGGCACTGCTGGCGTTGCAGGCAGCTCAGGCAGTCGCGCAGCGCGCCCTTGAACTTGATCGCCGGCTGGCCCTTGAGCAGGCAGTGGCTACCGTTGCCATAGAGCTGCTTGCCGGCTGGGCAGGTGCAGGTCTTGTGCAGGGGATCGAAGTGGAAGTCGGCCGGGGTGTAGCAGCGGCTGCTGACACGTTTGGGGCGCTTGTCCCACAGCGGGTCGGATTTCTCGGTGTGCAGCTCCTGCCCGGCATAGCGAGGATCACGCTTGCGGTAGCCATTATCGGGAATGAACGCGGTAATGCCGGTGGCTTCCAGTCGTTCCAATGCCCGGCGGCTGTGGTAACCGGCATCGGCGGTGTAACGGGTGTCGGCGTTGCGTAGCGCGCTGGTGGCCTCGATGACGGGCTCGAGCAGGGCCTGTTCCGCGCCCGTGCCATGGGCCTGGGCTTCGACGACGATCTGTGCCTTCTCGTCGACGGCGGCAACGCCGGTATAACCCTGGATCACGCCCTTGCCCGTGGCCATCTTGGCCGACTCGTTGTCGGTGCGGTTGGACAGGTTGGTTCGTCCCTTGGCGCCCTTGCGATCCTCGGGGTTGTCCTTGAGCCAGGCGCGCAGTTGGCGGGCATCGGCTTGCAAGCGCTCCAGCTTACGTGCGGCGCGCAGGGCGTCGTCCTCGGGTTGTTTGTCGCACTGGCGTTGGCGCTCGATCATGGCCTCGGCAGCCTTTTCCATCTTCTCGACCTGGCGCAGGAAATCGGCGCGGGTGCCGCTTCTGGCCTTGCTGGCGTTGCTTGGCAGCTTGACGCCGTCGATGGCGAACATCTCGCGGCCGATCAGGCCCTGACGGTCGCAGACCGCGAGCACCTGGGCGAACAGCTTGGCGGCCAGCTCGCCCATGCTGGAGACGAAGTGCGCGAGGGTGGTGAAGTGTGGCTGGCTGTCGCCGGAAACGGCCATGAACAGCACATGCTCGCGGCAGGCCGCCTCCATCTTGCGACTGCTGATGATGCCGCGGCTGTAGGCGAGCAGAACGATCTTGAGCAGCACCGCCGGATCGTAGGCGGGGGCGCCTTCGAGGCTGTTGCGATAGCGGGCATGGAAGCCGGAGAGATCCAGTTCGTGATCGACCAAGTAGCACAACGCGTGCTCGAAGGTACCGGGCAGCAATTGCTTGTCGAAGTCGATGGGCAGGAGTTTGAGCCCCTTGTGCACGTCCTTGAACCGCGGCATCACCCCGCGCCTCCCTGCGATTGAATGAACTGGAGGTTATCAGCCTGCGTATTGAGTGGCAGCAGGTTTTTCTACAGCCTCAACGTTTGGTTAAGGGGC
>NZ_JBITWE010000018.1:0-1940 GCF_044543505.1 Pseudomonas sp. NPDC077186 | reverse complement strand
GGCGTGCAACACCAGGGCGCGGTGATCGGTGACGACGTGCTGTATTCGATCGGCGGCGGTCGCGCCGTGTCGATGACGCCCGCTTCCGCGATGCGCTCCATCGGCGTTGGCGTCGGCTGGAACAGCAACCTGATGTGCGGCGATATGTCGATCTCCACCACCATCCAGAACCAGTTGAACGGTCTGACCAACGGCTTTCAGACCATCATGTCGTCGGTGATTCAGAACGCTACCGCCGCGGTCGCCTCCTTGCCGGCGCTGATCATCCAGCGGGCGGATCCCGGGCTATACAACCTGCTCACCAATGGCGTGCTGCAGGCGCGCCTGGACTTCGACCGTTCCAAGCTGACCTGCCGCGCCATGGCCGAGAAGATGGCTGACGTGGCGGGCGGCCAAGTCGGCTGGAGCCAGCTCGCCGACGGCATGGTCCTCACCCAAGCCGTCGCCAGTAGCGACGCCGTATCCGCCATCGAGCAGACCGAAACCAGCCGCGGCAACGACGGCGTGACCTGGGTCGGTGGCAACAACGCTGGCGGCTCCGGGCAGAACCCGATTCGCGTCATCAGTGACGTGACCCGCGCCGGCTACAACCTGGTCAACGGGCGCGACGTCGAGGACGCCAGTTCGATTGATCCTGTTCAGTGTGGCGGCAACCTGACCTGTCAGGCCTGGAGCTCGCCGGCGGCCGCCGCGGCCTGGGCCGTGCGCGTGCTGGGTGAGCAGGAACAGCGCACCTGCGAAACCTGCAACAAGACCGTGACCACGCCGGGCGTGGGCCTCACCCCGCTGATCCAGGAGGAGTACGAAAGCAAGCTCGCAGCGCTGCAGGCGCTGATCGTTGGCAGCCGCTCCCTGAGCCTCGACAACCTGCAGGCGGCCAGCAGCGCCTCCCTGCCCATCACCCGTGGTGTGATCGAGGCGCTACGCGATGAGCCCGACCAAGACATTTTGGCGCGGCGCCTGGCCTCGGAGATCGCGCTGTCCAGCGTGCTCGAAAAAGCCCTACTGCTGCAGCGCACGCTGCTGACCGGGCGCAAGGAGCCGAATGTCGCGGCCAATGAATTAGCGCAGAAAGCGGTGTCCCAGGAAAGCGACCTGCTCGAGCGCGAGATCCACAACCTGAAAACCGAGCTGGAGCTGCGCCGCGAACTGGCCAGTAATTCGCCCAGCGCCATCATCCAGCGGCACAGCGCACGCTCCGCCGGCTCTCGCGCCGTCTACGAGGGCGACCCGGTTCCCGACCGGCTCGATCAGTTGCAGCGTCCAGCCCAGACCGGAGGCACCCCATGAAGGGGCTGCGGTTGCGCTACGCAGGCCTGGTGCTGCTGGGCACCCTCCTCGTCCTGCTGGCCGCCGTCGCCGCCAATGTCGTCGGCATCCATCTGGCCGGCGGCATCGACGGCTGGCAGGCCTGGCTGGCCGCGCACAGCGCGCATTTCCTGGCCTGGCGCCTGTTGCTCTATGCCGGCACCGCTTATGGCTGGCTCTGGATGCGTCGCCGGGTGCTGGCACGCGAGCCGGATGCGGGCACTCGGCGGCGCCTGCTGCGGGCAGAAATGGCCGCCGTCGTCGCGGTGGCCGCACTGGAACTCAGTCCTTATCTGCAGGCGGGATGACCGGAGGCTGCGATGACGCTCTACACCACCGATTACCTGGAGTACTACCTGACCCTGGTGAGTTGGGTCGTTCACAACGGCATCTGGGCCGTGCTGATCGCCAGCGGCGCCTTCGCCATCCCGTTCCTGGCTATCGTCCTCCAGGAGTGGCTCAAGGCCCGCGCCGAAGGGGCCGACGAAGGCAACAAAGGCGCGCTGTCGGCCGTGCGCATCGAGAACCGCATCTTCGTCGCCATCGTGGTCATCCTCTTCGCGGGCATGCCGCTTATCGACGTCAGCTTCAATACCCTGCAGTTTGATCGCACACGCTCGGTGCAATGCCAG
>NZ_JBITWE010000017.1:0-3279 GCF_044543505.1 Pseudomonas sp. NPDC077186 | reverse complement strand
CACACACGGGTCAGAGCAGCGGTCAGAGTGGTTTTACCGTGGTCAACGTGACCGATGGTGCCGACGTTGACGTGCGGTTTGTTACGTTCAAATTTCTCTTTAGCCATCTTGACCGTCTCCTAGCGAAGAATTGAGCAAGCCATGCCGCCATTAAAACAAAGGCAGATACTTTCATATCTGCCTTCATTAGATGGAGCTCATGAGCGGATTTGAACCGCTGACCTCACCCTTACCAAGGGTGTGCTCTACCAGCTGAGCTACATGAGCCAAACTCTATTGCGCCAACCACAAACTGGAGCGGGTAGCGGGAATCGAACCCGCATCATCAGCTTGGAAGGCTGAGGTTCTACCACTGAACTATACCCGCGGAGCTTGCAGCTCACGCTGAATCTGGTGGAGGGGGAAGGATTCGAACCTTCGAAGTCGATGACGTCAGATTTACAGTCTGATCCCTTTGGCCGCTCGGGAACCCCTCCAAAGTGAGGCGGCATTTTCTAGATCTGCCACCCTGCTGTCAAGCATTTTCTCATTTAAAATCGTGAGGTTAGCTACTTTGACAACATCTTCGTCGGGAACCAACTTTGACCACCCTGCGAAGCGGGCGCCATTCTATGCAAACTACTGGAGCAATGCAACGCCTTCGCAGGGCATTAGTTGATGCTGCAAACCGGCGAAATCGCCGGCCAATTGCCCGAGCAAAAACTCATCGGCCAGGCGTCTGCTTTCCGGCGCGATACGCACCCAGAAACTGCGGTGTGCGCGCGACAGCTCGCGCATCTGCGGCTCGTAACCCACCTCGCGCAGGCGCTGCATGACGCTATCGGCCGAGTCGCTGCGCGGGAAAATACCCAGGGAAATGCCGTTGGCCAGATCGCCCTGGGTAATGATGTAGCTATCGATACGCCGTGCCTGCAGCTCGCGCAGCTGCCGCAATGACGCCTGTCGCGAAGCCAGCGGCGGCAGATAGACCCAGTATTCGACCCCCGCTGCCGCATCGACGCTACGCACCTGGGCCTGAATATCCAGGCTGAGCAAGCGCTGCTCCACCACCTTCGCCCGCGCCTCTTCCTCGAAGCTACCGAGAAACAGACAGACCGCCGCCGAGGCCAGCGACTCTTCTTCCACCGGTTCACTGACACGAGCACGCGGCGCAGCGGTCTCGCTCAGCAGACGGATATCCTTGCGCGCGCCCTGGTAACTGCCCGTCGGCGCGACTTCCTTGGCCCGCAGCGGCGCCTGCTGCTGGTGCCAGACGTAATAGAAGACATTGAGCAGAACGAGCAACAGTAAGATCCAACGCATGCCTTGCCTCAATTTAGCGGACAGGCGATGGCCAGCCCGACAAAGACCAGATCGGCCACGACCTGCGCGCCTGGCGCGACATCGCGCACCAGGTCAGCATCCCCGCCAGTCAGGAAAACCTCGAAACCATCCGGAAAGCACAACCGCGCCTGCTCTAGCTGCACCGCGACAAAGCCCCTCAGCATCAACACGCAACCGCGCTCCACCGCCTCCGCCGTGGAGCGCCCGGGCTCCAGCTCCTGCAACGCCGCCAATGCCGACCGCCGGTCGTAGCGAATGCGCCGGGTATGCGTGCTCAGTTGATCGCGCATCAAGGGCAGGCCAGGGCAGATAAAACCGCCGAGATGCGCGCCATCGGCCGCCACCAGATCGGCGGTGACCGCTGTACCGAGGTCCACCACCAGGCAGGCGCGCTGGCCCAGGTGGTAGGCCCCCAGCATCGCCAGCCAGCGATCCAGTCCAAGGCGCTGGTAATCGTCGTAGCCGTTGCGCACCCCCCCGGCTTCTTGGGCCGGCTGAGCGCAGCAAACCTCGACGACGAAGGCCGCACGCAACTCCTCGACCAACCGAGTGGTCTCCGCATCACTGCGCACGCTGACCAGGCGACAGTAGCGAATGCTCAAACCCGGACACTCCGCCAATTCGGCAAACAACCCGGCATCGGAGTCGACCACTCCCGAGCAGACCCGCCCGCCCCCCTGCTCCGTGATCACACGCCACTTGATGAAGCTGTTACCGCAGTCGAGCTCAAGAATCATGCTGCAACCTCAGGCTCAACTCTCCGCCACTGAAAGAACGCTCGACGCCCTCGACGCTCAAGCGGATGGCACCGCGCTCGTCCACTCCGAGCACCACCCCAAGGGTTGCATGATCGCCCGCAAGCAATGCCACCGAACGACCGCGCCACAGATGCAGCGCCTCCCACTCCTCGCGCAAGCCGGCAAAACCTTGTCGCCAGTGGCGAGACAGATGCTCAGCCAGTTGACGTAGCAGCTCGCCTGCCAGCAGATTGCGATCGATCATGCCACCGAGACACTGACGCATGGAGGTCCAGGGTTGATCGATGGCCGCCGACGAGTCGAGCGCCATGTTCGCATTGATACCAATACCGATCACCACATGGCAGACATCCGCCGGGTCGCCGGAAAGCTCCAGCAAGATCCCGGCAATCTTGCGCCCATCCACCAGGACATCGTTCGGCCACTTGAGCCCAGCGGCATTCAGGCCACAAACCTGCAAGGTGCGCGCCACCGCCAGCCCTACGGTCAGGCTCAACGCCTCGACCTGGCGCATGCCGCCATCGACGCGCAATGCCAAGCTGCAGTAGAGATTCTCCGCAAAGGGACTCGCCCAGGCGCGCCCGCGCCGCCCACGCCCCGCCGTTTGCCGTTCGGCGAGCACGACAAAAGGCGCGCTTTGCCCGCCCTCGAGTCGGCGCACTACCTCGGCATTGGTCGAGTCGAGACTGGCCAGCACGGATACCGGCCACGCCAAGGTCGCGACTTGGCGCTCGATCAGCGCGGCATCCAACAAGGTCATCGGCGCCGCCAAGCGATAACCACGGCCGGGAACCTTGAATACCTCGATCCCGAGCTCGGACTCCAGGCTCTGCAACTGTTTCCAGATGGCGCTGCGACTGACACCCAGCGCAGCCCCCAAGGCCTCGCCAGAATGAAAGCGCCCATCCTGCAGAAGTTTCAACAATGCCAGCATGCCAGGCCCCGCCACGAACAAGGCTGGCATGATAACGACGAGCCCACGGCTTGCATAGAAAGCAGAAGACTGCAGAAGCGCGCGGACGGCGGCTGTCCAACCTGCAAACGCCCGATAGCCTCAGGGTGCCCACGGTTAGCGGCGCCCGCTCCGTTCCAGGTTTTCTCGACGCAAAGAAGAAACCCCAGACCGCGTTAGCGATCTGGGGTTTCGTATAGGAGCTTGACGATGACCTACTCTCACATGGGGAAGCCCCACACTACC
>NZ_JBITWE010000016.1:0-4884 GCF_044543505.1 Pseudomonas sp. NPDC077186 | reverse complement strand
AGGGAGCTCAAGGCTCCAGTGAGATCTCATCTTGAGGCAAGTTTCCCGCTTAGATGCTTTCAGCGGTTATCTTTTCCGAACATAGCTACCCGGCAATGCCACTGGCGTGACAACCGGAACACCAGAGGTTCGTCCAACCCGGTCCTCTCGTACTAAGGTCAGCCCCTCTCAAATCTCAAACGTCCACGGCAGATAGGGACCGAACTGTCTCACGACGTTCTAAACCCAGCTCGCGTACCACTTTAAATGGCGAACAGCCATACCCTTGGGACCGGCTTCAGCCCCAGGATGTGATGAGCCGACATCGAGGTGCCAAACACCGCCGTCGATATGAACTCTTGGGCGGTATCAGCCTGTTATCCCCGGAGTACCTTTTATCCGTTGAGCGATGGCCCTTCCATACAGAACCACCGGATCACTAAGACCTACTTTCGTACCTGCTCGACGTGTCTGTCTCGCAGTCAAGCGCGCTTTTGCCTTTATACTCTACGACCGATTTCCGACCGGTCTGAGCGCACCTTCGTACTCCTCCGTTACTCTTTGGGAGGAGACCGCCCCAGTCAAACTACCCACCATACACTGTCCTCGATCCGGATCACGGACCAGAGTTAGAACCTCAAGGTTGCCAGGGTGGTATTTCAAGGATGGCTCCATGAGAACTGGCGTCCCCACTTCAAAGCCTCCCACCTATCCTACACAAGCAAGCTCAAAGTCCAGTGCAAAGCTATAGTAAAGGTTCACGGGGTCTTTCCGTCTAGCCGCGGATACACTGCATCTTCACAGCGATTTCAATTTCACTGAGTCTCGGGTGGAGACAGCGCCGCCATCGTTACGCCATTCGTGCAGGTCGGAACTTACCCGACAAGGAATTTCGCTACCTTAGGACCGTTATAGTTACGGCCGCCGTTTACCGGGGCTTCGATCAAGAGCTTCGCTTGCGCTAACCCCATCAATTAACCTTCCGGCACCGGGCAGGCGTCACACCCTATACGTCCACTTTCGTGTTTGCAGAGTGCTGTGTTTTTAATAAACAGTCGCAGCGGCCTGGTATCTTCGACCGGCATGGGCTTACGCAGTAAATGCTTCACCCTCACCGGCGCACCTTCTCCCGAAGTTACGGTGCCATTTTGCCTAGTTCCTTCACCCGAGTTCTCTCAAGCGCCTTGGTATTCTCTACCTAACCACCTGTGTCGGTTTGGGGTACGGTTCCTAGTTACCTGAAGCTTAGAAGCTTTTCCTGGAAGCATGGCATCAACCACTTCGCATTCTAAAAGAACGCTCGTCATCAGCTCTCGGCCTTGATCTCCCGGATTTACCTAAGAAACCAGCCTACCACCTTAAACACGGACAACCAACGCCGTGCTGGCCTAGCCTTCTCCGTCCCTCCATCGCAGTAACTAGAAGTACGGGAATATTAACCCGTTTCCCATCGACTACGCATTTCTGCCTCGCCTTAGGGGCCGACTAACCCTGCGTCGATTAACGTTGCGCAGGAAACCTTGGTCTTTCGGCGTGCGAGTTTTTCACTCGCATTGTCGTTACTCATGTCAGCATTCGCACTTCTGATACCTCCAGCAAGCTTCTCAACTCACCTTCACAGGCTTACAGAACGCTCCTCTACCGCTCATCCTAAGATGAACCCGTAGCTTCGGTGTATGGTTTGAGCCCCGTTACATCTTCCGCGCAGGCCGACTCGACTAGTGAGCTATTACGCTTTCTTTAAAGGGTGGCTGCTTCTAAGCCAACCTCCTAGCTGTCTAAGCCTTCCCACATCGTTTCCCACTTAACCATAACTTTGGGACCTTAGCTGACGGTCTGGGTTGTTTCCCTTTTCACGACGGACGTTAGCACCCGCCGTGTGTCTCCCGTGCTGACACTTGCCGGTATTCGGAGTTTGCATCGGTTTGGTAAGTCGGGATGACCCCCTAGCCGAAACAGTGCTCTACCCCCAGCAGTGATACACGAGGCGCTACCTAAATAGCTTTCGAGGAGAACCAGCTATCTCCGAGCTTGATTAGCCTTTCACTCCGATCCACAGGTCATCCGCTAACTTTTCAACGGTAGTCGGTTCGGTCCTCCAGTCAGTGTTACCTAACCTTCAACCTGCCCATGGATAGATCGCCCGGTTTCGGGTCTATACCCAGCGACTAAAGCGCCCTATTAAGACTCGCTTTCGCTACGCCTCCCCTATTCGGTTAAGCTCGCCACTGAATATAAGTCGCTGACCCATTATACAAAAGGTACGCAGTCACCCAACAAAGTAGGCTCCCACTGCTTGTACGCATACGGTTTCAGGTTCTATTTCACTCCCCTCTCCGGGGTTCTTTTCGCCTTTCCCTCACGGTACTGGTTCACTATCGGTCAGTCAGTAGTATTTAGCCTTGGAGGATGGTCCCCCCATGTTCAGACAAGGTTTCTCGTGCCCCGTCCTACTCGATTTCATTGATAAGAGCGTTTCGTGTACGGGGCTATCACCCACTACGGCGGCACTTTCCAGAGCCTTCCACTACACTCAAATCAACTTAAGGGCTAGTCCCCGTTCGCTCGCCACTACTTAGGGAATCTCGGTTGATTTCTTTTCCTCAGGGTACTTAGATGTTTCAGTTCCCCTGGTTCGCCTCACACACCTATGGATTCAGTGTGTGATAACCAGCTTATGCTGGCTGGGTTCCCCCATTCAGAGATCTCTGGATCACAGTCTGTTTGCCGACTCCCCAAAGCTTTTCGCAGGCTACCACGTCTTTCATCGCCTCTGACTGCCAAGGCATCCACCGTATGCGCTTCTTCACTTGACCATATAACCCCAAGCAATCTGGTTACGATCTCAATCGTGAAGACGACATTCGCCGAAAATTTGCGTCTTGAGAACTACAAATTTTACCTTGACCAGATCAATTGCCAGTGAAAGCAATTAATCAGTCACTTCTATCACATACCCAAATTTTTAAAGAACGATTTTCGTACCGGTCAAAAGACCAGAAATCAGCACTCACCAGGTCACCCCTGAAGCGCTCAGCTCTGAACTCTTTCTCTGCCACCGCAACGCGCGAGAGTGGTGGAGCCAAGCGGGATCGAACCGCTGACCTCCTGCGTGCAAAGCAGGCGCTCTCCCAGCTGAGCTATGGCCCCGTAATCATCTGCACCAAGCAATTGGTAGGTCTGGGCAGATTTGAACTGCCGACCTCACCCTTATCAGGGGTGCGCTCTAACCAACTGAGCTACAGACCTATAACAGGGTCGCGTTACAGCATCGTCTTCGACTATGAATCAAGCAATTCGTGTGGGAGCTTATGAGAAAGCCGGTGTCTTCGATTAAGGAGGTGATCCAGCCGCAGGTTCCCCTACGGCTACCTTGTTACGACTTCACCCCAGTCATGAATCACTCCGTGGTAACCGTCCCCCCGAAGGTTAGACTAGCTACTTCTGGAGCAACCCACTCCCATGGTGTGACGGGCGGTGTGTACAAGGCCCGGGAACGTATTCACCGTGACATTCTGATTCACGATTACTAGCGATTCCGACTTCACGCAGTCGAGTTGCAGACTGCGATCCGGACTACGATCGGTTTTATGGGATTAGCTCCACCTCGCGGCTTGGCAACCCTTTGTACCGACCATTGTAGCACGTGTGTAGCCCTGGCCGTAAGGGCCATGATGACTTGACGTCATCCCCACCTTCCTCCGGTTTGTCACCGGCAGTCTCCTTAGAGTGCCCACCATAACGTGCTGGTAACTAAGGACAAGGGTTGCGCTCGTTACGGGACTTAACCCAACATCTCACGACACGAGCTGACGACAGCCATGCAGCACCTGTGTCTGAGTTCCCGAAGGCACCAATCCATCTCTGGAAAGTTCTCAGCATGTCAAGGCCAGGTAAGGTTCTTCGCGTTGCTTCGAATTAAACCACATGCTCCACCGCTTGTGCGGGCCCCCGTCAATTCATTTGAGTTTTAACCTTGCGGCCGTACTCCCCAGGCGGTCAACTTAATGCGTTAGCTGCGCCACTAAAATCTCAAGGATTCCAACGGCTAGTTGACATCGTTTACGGCGTGGACTACCAGGGTATCTAATCCTGTTTGCTCCCCACGCTTTCGCACCTCAGTGTCAGTATCAGTCCAGGTGGTCGCCTTCGCCACTGGTGTTCCTTCCTATATCTACGCATTTCACCGCTACACAGGAAATTCCACCACCCTCTACCGTACTCTAGCTCGCCAGTTTTGGATGCAGTTCCCAGGTTGAGCCCGGGGCTTTCACATCCAACTTAACGAACCACCTACGCGCGCTTTACGCCCAGTAATTCCGATTAACGCTTGCACCCTTCGTATTACCGCGGCTGCTGGCACGAAGTTAGCCGGTGCTTATTCTGTCGGTAACGTCAAAATACTCACGTATTAGGTGAATACCCTTCCTCCCAACTTAAAGTGCTTTACAATCCGAAGACCTTCTTCACACACGCGGCATGGCTGGATCAGGCTTTCGCCCATTGTCCAATATTCCCCACTGCTGCCTCCCGTAGGAGTCTGGACCGTGTCTCAGTTCCAGTGTGACTGATCATCCTCTCAGACCAGTTACGGATCGTCGCCTTGGTGAGCCATTACCTCACCAACTAGCTAATCCGACCTAGGCTCATCTAATGGCGCGAGGTCCGAAGATCCCCCGCTTTCTCCCGTAGGACGTATGCGGTATTAGCGTTCCTTTCGGAACGTTATCCCCCACCACTAGGCAGATTCCTAGGCATTACTCACCCGTCCGCCGCTAAATCAAGGAGCAAGCTCCTCTCATCCGCTCGACTTGCATGTGTTAGGCCTGCCGCCAGCGTTCAATCTGAGCCATGATCAAACTCTTCAGTTCAATACTGCTTGGGTTTTGAGAAAACCCTAAACTT
>NZ_JBITWE010000015.1:0-16278 GCF_044543505.1 Pseudomonas sp. NPDC077186 | reverse complement strand
TTCTTCAAGGGCTACCGTCCGCAGTTCTACTTCCGTACCACCGACGTGACCGGTTCGTGCGAACTGCCGGAAGGCGTTGAGATGGTAATGCCGGGCGACAACATCAAGATGGTTGTCACCCTGATCAAGCCGATCGCCATGGAAGACGGCCTGCGCTTCGCGATCCGCGAAGGCGGTCGTACCGTCGGCGCCGGCGTGGTTGCCAAGATCGTCGAGTAATCGGTTGATCTGTCCCTCTCAGGCCGGCATAATGGTCGGCCTGATTTTGCTTTAGGTCAGTAGCTCAATTGGCAGAGCGGCGGTCTCCAAAACCGCAGGTTGGGGGTTCGATTCCCTCCTGACCTGCCATTTTCTAACGAATCTGGCGTGTCTTTCACAGGATCCTCTCGAATGAATGTTAAGGCTGAAGCCAAAGACTCTCGCTTTGATCTGGTCAAGTGGCTGATTGTCGCTGCCCTGGTTGTGGTGGGTGTGGTCGGTAATCAGTACTTTTCTGCGGAGCCGATCCTGTATCGCGTACTCGGTCTGCTGGTGCTGGCGGTCGTGGCGGGTGTGGTTGCCCTGCAGACTGCTCGTGGTCAGGCCTTCGCGGTGCTGTTGAAAGAAGCGCGCGTCGAGATTCGTAAGGTTGTTTGGCCGACCCGCCAGGAAACCACGCAGACCACCCTGATTGTCGTGGCTGTGGTGTTGGTAATGGCGCTGCTGTTGTGGGGGCTCGATTCCCTGCTCGGTTGGCTTGTTTCCCTGATTGTTGGTTAAGGGTGTCCCGTGGCTAAGCGTTGGTACGTTGTGCATGCTTACTCGGGTTACGAGAAGCATGTCATGCGCTCGCTGATCGAGCGCGTCAAGCTGGCTGGTATGGAAGACGACTTTGGCGAGATTCTCGTGCCCACCGAGGAAGTGGTCGAGATGCGCAACGGTCAGAAGCGCAAGAGCGAGCGCAAGTTCTTCCCCGGCTATGTCCTGGTGCAGATGGAGATGAACGAGGCGACTTGGCACTTGATCAAGGATACGCCGCGCGTCATGGGCTTCATTGGTGGTACTGCCGACAAGCCGGCGCCGATCACCGAGAAAGAAGCCGAAGCCATCCTGCGTCGTGTTGCCGATAGCGGCGACAAGCCGAAGCCGAAGACCCTGTTCGAGCCGGGCGAGATGGTGCGGGTGGTCGATGGTCCGTTCGCCGATTTCGGCGGCGTGGTCGAAGAAGTGAATTACGAGAAGAGCCGTATCCAGGTTGCGGTGACCATCTTCGGTCGCTCCACCCCGGTCGAGCTGGAGTTCAGTCAGGTCGAGAAGGCATAACTGACATAAGCATCCCTCACCCCGCAGCCTTAGGCTGCGGGGTTTTGTCGTCACTGGGATAAATGCGTAAGTAACCCGGGGAGCCGTCAGGCGTTCGAACCCGAAATTGGAGTAGCTAATGGCTAAGAAAATTCAGGCTTATATCAAGCTGCAGGTTAAAGCCGCTCAGGCAAACCCGTCGCCGCCCGTGGGTCCGGCTCTGGGTCAGCACGGCGTGAACATCATGGAATTCTGCAAGGCGTTCAACGCCAAGACCCAGGGTATGGAACCCGGTCTGCCGACTCCTGTGATCATCACCGTTTACAGCGACCGCAGCTTCACCTTTGAAACCAAGAGCACCCCGGCTTCGGTGCTGCTGAAGAAGGCCGCCGGCCTGACCAGCGGTTCCGCTCGTCCGAACACCGTCAAAGTAGGCACCGTTACCCGTGCTCAGCTGGAAGAGATCGCCAAGACCAAGCAGGCCGATCTGACTGCCGCTGACCTGGATGCGGCCGTGCGCACCATCGCCGGCTCCGCTCGTAGCATGGGCCTGAACGTGGAGGGTGTGTAATGGCTAAGTTGACTAAGCGCCAGAAGGCCATCGCGGCCAAGGTTGAAGCCGGCAAGGCCTACACCTTCGAAGAAGCGGCCGGCCTGCTGGCCGAGCTGTCTGCCGTCAAGTTCACCGAGTCCTTCGACGTCGCCGTGAACCTGGGTGTAGACCCGCGTAAATCCGACCAGGTCGTACGTGGCGCCACCGTGCTGCCGAATGGCACTGGCAAGACCGTACGCGTTGCCGTGTTCACCCAGGGTCCGGGCGCTGAAGCTGCTCTGGCTGCCGGTGCTGACAAGGTTGGTATGGACGATCTGGCTGCCGAAATGAAGGCAGGCGATCTGAACTACGACGTGGTCATCGCTTCCCCGGACGCCATGCGCGTCGTTGGCCAGCTGGGCCAGGTACTGGGCCCGCGCGGTCTGATGCCGAACCCGAAAGTCGGCACCGTGACTCCGGACGTCGCTACCGCCGTGAAGAACGCCAAGGCTGGTCAGGTGCGTTTCCGTACCGACAAGAACGGCATCATCCACACCTCCGTTGGCAAGGTCGGCTTCGAAGCCGCTGCGCTGAAGCAGAACGTGGAAGCCCTGCTGTCCGACCTGAAGCGTCTGAAGCCGTCCACTTCCAAAGGTATCTACGTCAAGCGCGTGACCCTGAGCACCACCATGGGTCCGGGTCTGATCATCGATCAGGCTTCGCTCGACGCGTAAGTGATTGGGCCGGCGGCGTGCGCGTCGCCGGCCTTGAAAAATTGGGGTCCCTGCCTGGCGGGGGCTATCCAAGACCGTAGGTGGCGCAAGCCTTAAACCCGTGGAGCGATCCGCGGTCGCCTACGCAGATGGTGCTCCCGATTCTTACCGAATCAGACACCAAAACGCCGTCCGGCCCGTGCTGGACGAAACGGTAACATCCAGGAGTAAACCCGTGGCAATTAAACTCGAAGACAAGAAGGCCATCGTCGCTGAAGTCAACGAGGCTGCCAAAGCCGGTCTGTCCGCTGTCGTGGCTGATGCCCGTGGCGTGACCGTCGGCGCAATGACCGGACTCCGTAAAGAGGCCCGTGCGGCTGGTGTGTACGTGAAAGTCGTACGTAACACCCTGCTGCGCCGCGCCGTTGAAGGCACTCAGTTCGACGTGCTCAACGACGTGTTCAAAGGCCCGACCCTGATCGCGTTCTCCAACGAACATCCGGGCGCTGCTGCCCGTATCTTCAAGGAGTTCGCCAAGGGTCAGGACAAGTTCGAGATCAAGGCAGCTGCGTTCGAGGGCCAGTTCCTCGCAGCCAATCAGATCGACGTGCTGGCTACCCTGCCGACCTACAACGAAGCTATTGCCCAGCTGATGAGCGTGATGCAAGGCGCCACCAGCAAGTTCGTTCGTACTCTGGCAGCTGTTCGCGACCAGAAAGAAGGCGCTGCCGCCTGATTCAGGCGCATCACCCTTTCTACGTTATTTGTTTAATTCGATGGCCGCGAAGGCTGTCACCCCAATACAGGAATTAGAGTCATGGCTCTGACCAACGAAGACATCATCAACGCCGTTTCCGAAATGTCCGTGATGCAGGTTGTTGAACTGATCAAGGCAATGGAAGAGAAGTTCGGCGTTACCGCCGCTGCCGCTGTTGCTGCCGGCCCGGCCGCTGCTGCCGCTGCTGTTGAAGAACAAACCGAGTTCAACGTCGTTCTGGCCGAAGCCGGCGAGAAGAAAGTGAACGTGATCAAGGCTGTTCGCGAGCTGACCGGTCTGGGTCTGAAGGAAGCCAAGGAGAAGGTCGACACCGCTCCTCAGGTTATCGCTGAAGGCCTGAGCAAAGAAGCTGCTGAAGACGCCAAGAAGAAGCTGGAAGAGGCTGGCGCCAAGGTCGAACTCAAGTAAGTTCGCACCTTGCGTCTACAGCCCGAGCGACTCGCACAAGGCTGATGGCTGGTGGCTTTTGCCACCGGCCTTTTTCCGTTCTAGGTTGGCTGTTCGTCAGCCGGCCTGGAGCCGAAAACTCCCGCCCCTCGAGGCGGCCGCAAACCGAGGGTTTGCACGATTTTCTGGTCACCGCCGCCGGCGCTGACCAAATAAGCAGGTGACCAAGCTGGGGAACGCTGATGGCTTACTCATACACTGAGAAAAAACGTATCCGCAAGGACTTTAGCAAGTTGCCGGATGTCATGGATGTGCCTTACCTCCTGGCCATCCAGCTGGATTCGTATCGCGAATTCCTGCAGCAAGGAGTGAGCAAGGAACAGTTCCGCGACATCGGCCTGCACGCGGCCTTCAAATCCGTATTCCCGATCATCAGCTATTCCGGCAACGCCGCTCTGGAATACGTCGGCTATCGCCTGGGCGAGCCGGCGTTCGACGTCAAGGAGTGCGTCCTGCGTGGCGTGACCTTCGCCGTGCCGCTGCGCGTGAAAGTGCGCCTGATCATTTTCGACAAAGAATCGTCGAACAAAGCGATCAAGGACATCAAGGAGCAGGAAGTGTACATGGGCGAGATTCCGCTCATGACCGAGAACGGTACCTTCGTCATCAACGGTACCGAGCGCGTGATCGTTTCCCAGTTGCACCGCTCCCCGGGTGTGTTCTTCGACCACGACCGTGGCAAGACCCACAGCTCGGGCAAGCTGCTGTACTCCGCTCGCATCATCCCCTACCGCGGCTCCTGGCTGGACTTCGAGTTCGATCCGAAGGACGCGGTATTCGTGCGTATCGACCGTCGCCGCAAGCTGCCGGCGTCCGTCCTGCTGCGCGCGCTCGGCTACAGCACCGAAGAGGTGCTGGATGCCTTCTACGACACCAACGTCTTCCATGTGAAGGGCGAGAGCCTGAACCTGGAACTGGTGCCGCAGCGCCTGCGCGGCGAAGTCGCGGTCCTCGACATCAAGGACGGCAGCGGCAAGGTGATCGTCGAGCAGGGCCGTCGTATCACCGCTCGCCACATCAACCAGCTGGACAAGGCTGGCATCAAGGAGCTGGAAGTTCCGCTCGACTACGTCATTGGCCGCACCACCGCCAAGGCGATCGTGCACCCGGCTACCGGCGAGATCATCGCCGAGTGCAACACCGAGTTGACCGCCGACCTGCTGGTCAAGATGGCCAAGGCCCAGGTGGTTCGCTTCGAGACCCTGTACACCAACGACATCGACTGCGGTCCGTTCATCAGCGACACGCTGAAGATCGACAGCACCACCAATCAGTTGGAAGCGCTGGTCGAGATCTACCGCATGATGCGTCCCGGCGAGCCGCCGACCAAGGACGCTGCCGAGACCCTGTTCAACAACCTGTTCTTCAGCGCCGAGCGTTACGACCTGTCCGCCGTCGGCCGCATGAAGTTCAACCGTCGTATCGGGCGCACCGAGATCGAAGGTTCGGGCGTGCTGAGCCGCGAAGACATCGTCGCCGTGCTCAAGACCCTGGTCGACATCCGTAACGGCAAGGGCATCGTCGACGACATCGACCACCTGGGTAACCGTCGCGTGCGTTGCGTCGGCGAAATGGCCGAGAACCAGTTCCGCGTTGGCCTGGTGCGCGTCGAGCGCGCGGTCAAGGAACGCCTGTCGATGGCCGAAAGCGAAGGCCTGATGCCGCAGGACCTGATCAACGCCAAGCCGGTCGCGGCGGCGGTGAAGGAGTTCTTCGGTTCCAGCCAGCTCTCGCAGTTCATGGACCAGAACAACCCGCTCTCCGAGATCACCCACAAGCGGCGCGTCTCCGCTCTCGGCCCGGGCGGTCTGACCCGCGAGCGCGCCGGCTTCGAAGTGCGCGACGTACACCCGACTCACTACGGTCGCGTGTGCCCGATCGAAACCCCGGAAGGTCCGAACATCGGTCTGATCAACTCGCTGGCCGCCTACGCCCGCACCAACCAGTACGGCTTCCTCGAGAGCCCGTACCGCGTGGTCAAGGCAGGTCTGGTCACCGACGAGATCGTGTTCCTCTCCGCCATCGAAGAGGCCGATCACGTGATCGCCCAGGCCTCGGCGACCATGAACGACAAGGGCATGCTGGTCGACGAGCTGGTGGCCGTGCGTCACCTCAACGAATTCACCGTCAAGGCGCCGGAAGACGTCACCCTGATGGACGTGTCGCCGAAGCAGGTCGTTTCCGTCGCTGCCTCGCTGATTCCGTTCCTCGAGCACGACGACGCCAACCGCGCCCTCATGGGTTCGAACATGCAGCGTCAGGCCGTGCCGACCCTGCGCGCCGACAAGCCGCTGGTCGGTACCGGCATGGAGCGCAACGTCGCCCGTGACTCCGGGGTCTGCGTCGTGGCCCGTCGTGGCGGGGTGATCGACTCGGTCGATGCCAGCCGTATCGTGGTACGGGTCAACGATGACGAAGTCGAAACTGGCGAAGCCGGTGTCGACATCTACAACCTGACCAAATACACCCGCTCCAACCAGAACACCTGCATCAACCAGCGTCCGCTGGTGAGCAAGGGTGACAAGGTGGCGCGTAGCGACATCATGGCCGACGGCCCGTCCACCGATATGGGGGAACTGGCGCTGGGTCAGAACATGCGCGTGGCGTTCATGCCGTGGAACGGCTTCAACTTCGAAGACTCCATCTGCCTGTCCGAGCGTGTGGTTCAGGAAGATCGCTTCACCACCATCCACATTCAGGAACTGACCTGTGTGGCGCGCGACACCAAGCTCGGCCCAGAGGAAATCTCCTCGGACATCCCGAACGTCGGTGAAGCTGCACTGAACAAGCTGGACGAAGCCGGTATCGTCTACGTCGGTGCCGAAGTCGGCCCGGGCGACATCCTGGTCGGTAAGGTCACCCCGAAAGGCGAGACCCAACTGACCCCGGAAGAGAAGCTGCTGCGTGCGATCTTCGGTGAAAAGGCGTCTGACGTTAAAGACACCTCCCTGCGCGTGCCGACCGGCACCAAGGGCACCGTCATCGACGTGCAGGTCTTCACCCGTGACGGCGTGGAGCGCGACTCGCGCGCCCTGTCCATCGAGAAGATGCAGTTGGACGAGATCCGCAAGGATCTCAACGAAGAGTTCCGCATCGTCGAAGGCGCGACCTTCGAGCGTCTGCGTTCCGCTCTGGTTGGCGCCATCGCCGAAGGCGGCGCTGGTCTGAAGAAAGGCACCGCGATCACCGACGAGTTCCTCGACGGTCTCGAGCGTGGCCAGTGGTTCAAACTGCGCATGGCCGACGACGCCCTGAACGAGCAGCTGGAGAAGGCCCAGGCCTACATCTCCGACCGCCGTCAGCTGCTCGACGACAAGTTCGAAGACAAGAAGCGCAAGCTGCAGCAGGGCGACGACCTGGCGCCGGGCGTGCTGAAGATCGTCAAGGTCTACCTGGCCATCCGCCGCCGCATCCAGCCGGGCGACAAGATGGCCGGTCGTCACGGTAACAAGGGTGTGGTCTCGGTGATCATGCCGGTCGAAGACATGCCGCACGACGCCAATGGCACCCCGGTCGACATCGTCCTCAACCCGCTGGGCGTACCGTCGCGTATGAACGTCGGTCAGATCCTCGAAACCCACCTGGGCCTGGCGGCCAAGGGCCTGGGCGAGAAGATCAACCGCATGCTCGAAGAGCAGCGCAAGATCGCCGAACTGCGCAAGTTCCTGCAGGAGATCTACAACGAGATCGGCGGTCGTCAGGAAAACCTCGACGAGCTGTCCGATAGCGAAATCCTCGAGCTGGCGAAGAACCTCAAGGGCGGTGTGCCGATGGCCACCCCGGTGTTCGACGGCGCCAAGGAAAGCGAGATCAAGGCCATGCTGAAGCTGGCCGACCTGCCGGAAAGCGGCCAGATGCGCCTGTTCGACGGTCGCACCGGCAACCAGTTCGAGCGCCCGACCACCGTCGGCTACATGTACATGCTCAAACTGAACCACCTGGTGGACGACAAGATGCACGCCCGTTCCACTGGTTCCTACAGCCTGGTTACCCAGCAGCCGCTGGGTGGTAAGGCGCAGTTCGGTGGTCAGCGCTTCGGGGAGATGGAGGTCTGGGCGCTGGAAGCCTACGGCGCCGCCTACACCCTGCAGGAAATGCTGACCGTGAAGTCGGACGACGTGAACGGCCGTACCAAGATGTACAAGAACATCGTGGATGGCGATCACCGTATGGAGCCGGGCATGCCCGAGTCCTTCAACGTGCTGATCAAAGAGATCCGTTCGCTCGGCATCGACATCGATCTGGAAACCGAATAACACGTGACGCGACGGGAGTGGGGCGGTAAGCCCACTCCCTGCTCCGCCAGGAGGAAAGGCCTTGAAAGACCTACTGAATTTGCTGAAAAACCAGGGTCAGATCGAAGAGTTCGACGCCATCCGTATCGGATTGGCCTCGCCCGAGATGATCCGTTCGTGGTCGTTCGGTGAAGTTAAAAAGCCGGAAACCATCAACTACCGTACCTTCAAGCCCGAGCGCGATGGCCTGTTCTGCGCCAAGATCTTTGGCCCGGTGAAGGACTACGAGTGCCTGTGCGGCAAGTACAAGCGCCTCAAGCACCGCGGCGTGATCTGCGAGAAGTGCGGCGTGGAAGTGGCCCTGGCCAAGGTTCGTCGCGAGCGCATGGCGCACATCGAACTGGCCTCGCCGGTCGCCCACATCTGGTTCCTCAAGTCGCTGCCGTCCCGTATCGGCCTGCTGATGGACATGACCCTGCGTGACATCGAGCGCGTGCTCTATTTCGAGAGCTACGTGGTGATCGACCCGGGTATGACCACCCTGGAGAAGGGTCAGCTGCTGAACGACGAGCAGTACTTCGAAGCCCTCGAAGAGTTCGGCGACGACTTCGACGCGCGCATGGGCGCCGAAGCCGTGCGCGAACTGCTGCACGCCATCGACCTGGATCACGAGATCGGCCGCCTGCGCGAAGAGATTCCGCAGACCAACTCCGAGACCAAGATCAAGAAGCTGTCCAAGCGCCTGAAGCTGATGGAAGCCTTCAAGGACTCCGGCAACCTGCCGGAGTGGATGGTGCTGACCGTTCTGCCGGTTCTGCCGCCGGATCTGCGTCCGCTGGTACCGCTGGATGGTGGCCGCTTCGCGACTTCGGATCTGAACGATCTGTATCGCCGCGTGATCAACCGTAACAACCGTCTGAAGCGCCTGCTCGATCTGTCGGCGCCGGACATCATCGTGCGCAACGAAAAGCGCATGCTGCAGGAAGCGGTCGACGCCCTGCTCGACAACGGCCGTCGCGGTCGCGCCATCACTGGCTCGAACAAGCGTCCGCTGAAGTCGCTGGCCGACATGATCAAAGGTAAGCAGGGTCGCTTCCGTCAGAACCTGCTCGGTAAGCGCGTGGACTACTCCGGTCGTTCCGTGATCACCGTGGGCCCGACCCTGCGTCTGCACCAGTGCGGTCTGCCGAAGAAGATGGCGCTCGAGCTGTTCAAGCCGTTCATTTTCGGCAAGCTGGAAATGCGTGGTCTGGCGACCACCATCAAGGCCGCGAAGAAGATGGTCGAGCGCGAGCTGCCGGAAGTCTGGGACGTTCTCGCCGAAGTGATTCGCGAACACCCCGTGCTGCTCAACCGTGCGCCGACCCTGCACCGTCTGGGCATCCAGGCGTTCGAGCCGGTACTGATCGAAGGTAAAGCGATCCAGCTGCACCCGCTGGTCTGCGCCGCGTACAACGCCGACTTCGACGGTGACCAGATGGCCGTGCACGTGCCGCTGACGCTGGAAGCCCAGCTCGAAGCGCGCGCGCTGATGATGTCGACCAACAACATCCTCTCGCCCGCCAACGGCGAGCCGATCATCGTGCCGTCGCAGGACGTGGTACTGGGTCTGTACTACATGACCCGTGAAGCGGTGAACGCCAAGGGTGAAGGTCGCGTCTTCGCCGACCTGCAGGAAGTCGACCGCGTGTTCCGCGCCGGCGAAGCGTCCCTGCACGCTAGGGTGAAAGTGCGTATCAACGAAACCGTCAAAGAGAAAGACGGCTCGATCACCAAGAACACCCGTATCGTCGACACCACCGTCGGCCGTGCGCTGCTGTTCCAGATCGTACCGGCCGGCCTGTCTTACGACGTGGTCAACCAGTCGATGAAGAAGAAGGCGATCTCCAAGCTGATCAACCAGTGCTACCGCACCGTGGGTCTGAAGGACACCGTGATCTTCGCCGACCAGCTGATGTACACCGGTTTCGCCTACTCGACCATCTCCGGTGTGTCGATCGGCGTGAACGACTTCGTCATCCCGGACGAGAAGGCGCGCATCATCGACGCCGCCACCGAGGAAGTGAAGGAAATCGAATCGCAGTACGCCTCCGGCCTGGTGACCCAGGGCGAGAAGTACAACAAGGTGATCGACCTCTGGTCGAAGGCCAACGACGAAGTCTCCAAGGCGATGATGGCCAACCTGTCGAAAGAGCCGGTGGTCGATCGCGAAGGCAAGACCGTCGAGCAGGAGTCGTTCAACTCCATGTACATGATGGCGGACTCCGGTGCGCGTGGTAGCGCCGCCCAGATCCGTCAGCTGGCCGGTATGCGTGGCCTGATGGCCAAGCCGGACGGCTCCATCATCGAGACGCCGATCACCGCGAACTTCCGCGAAGGTCTGTCGGTTCTGCAGTACTTCATCTCCACCCACGGTGCGCGTAAGGGTCTGGCGGATACCGCACTGAAGACCGCGAACTCCGGTTACCTGACCCGTCGTCTGGTCGACGTGGCCCAGGACCTGGTGGTGACCGAGATCGATTGCGGCACCGAACACGGCCTGCTGATGACCCCGCACATCGAAGGCGGCGACGTGGTCGAGCCGCTGGGCGAGCGCGTACTGGGTCGAGTGATCGCCAAGGACGTGTTCAAGCCGGGCACCGAGGACGTCATCGTGCCGGCCGGCACCCTGATCGACGAGCAGTGGGTCGAGTTCATCGAGCTGAACAGCGTCGACGAAGTGGTGGTGCGTTCGCCGATCACCTGCGAAACCCGCTACGGCATCTGCGCCAAGTGCTACGGTCGCGACCTGGCTCGCGGTCACCAGGTCAACATCGGTGAAGCGGTCGGCGTCATCGCCGCCCAGTCCATCGGTGAGCCGGGTACCCAGCTGACCATGCGGACCTTCCACATCGGTGGTGCGGCCAGCCGGACTTCGGCGGCCGACAGCGTGCAGGTGAAGAACGGTGGTGCGATCCGTCTGCACAACCTGAAGCACGTCGAGCGTATCGACGGCAACCTGGTAGCGGTTTCCCGTTCCGGTGAGCTGGCCGTGGCCGACGAGTTCGGTCGCGAGCGTGAGCGCTACAAGCTGCCGTACGGTGCGGTGATCTCCGTGAAGGAAGGTGACAAGGTCGATGCTGGCGCCATCGTCGCCAAGTGGGACCCGCACACCCACCCGATCGTGACCGAAATGAAGGGTATCGTGACCTTCGTCGGCATGGAGGAGGGCATCACCATCAAGCGTCAGACCGACGAACTGACCGGTCTGACCAACATCGAAGTGCTCGATCCGAAGGATCGTCCGGCCGCCGGCAAGGACATTCGTCCGGCCATCAAGTTGGTCGACGCCAATGGCAAGGAGCTGCTGCTGCCGGGTACCGACGTTCCCGCCCAGTACTTCCTGCCAGCCAACGCCCTGGTCGGCGTGGCCGACGGTGCGCAGATCGCGGTCGGTGACGTTATCGCCCGTATCCCGCAGGAAACCTCGAAGACCCGCGACATCACCGGTGGTCTGCCGCGCGTTGCCGACCTGTTCGAAGCCCGTCGTCCGAAAGAGGCTTCGATCCTGGCGGAAATCAGCGGCACCATCTCGTTCGGCAAGGAGACCAAGGGCAAGCGCCGTCTGGTCATCACCCCGACCGATGGCAGCGATCCGTACGAGGAGCTGATTCCGAAGTGGCGTCACCTGAACGTGTTCGAAGGCGAACAGGTGAACAAGGGCGAAGTGATCTCCGACGGTCCGAGCGATCCGCACGACATCCTGCGTCTGCTGGGCGTCAGCGCGCTGGCCAAGTACATCGTCAACGAGATCCAGGACGTGTACCGCCTGCAGGGCGTGAAGATCAACGACAAGCACATCGAGACCATCTTGCGTCAGATGCTGCGCAAGGTCGAAGTGAGCGAGTCGGGCGATTCCAGCTTCATCAAGGGCGACCAGATGGAACTGACCGCGGTGCTGGGCGAGAACGAGCGTCTGGCCGAAGAGGACAAGTTCGTCGCCAAGTACACCCGCGTACTGCTGGGTATCACCAAGGCGTCGCTGTCCACCGAGTCGTTTATCTCGGCGGCATCGTTCCAGGAAACCACCCGCGTCCTCACCGAGGCGGCGGTTACCGGCAAGCGCGACTACCTGCGCGGCCTGAAGGAAAACGTGGTCGTGGGTCGTCTGATCCCGGCCGGTACCGGTCTGGCCTATCACAGCGAGCGCAAGCGCAAGCGTGAAGCCGACAAGCCGGTACGGGTCAGCGCCAGTGAGGTGGAAGCCGCACTGACCGAAGCGCTGAACTCCAGCGGAAATTGAGTCGAGGCCCTGCCGGTTCGCCGACGGGGCTTTGCCTTGACTGGGGCGTTGAGTCTCTTTAGACTCATGCACCCCTAAATTTGGCAGGGCGCCTGGCTCTGCCATCTTTATTTGTGAGCGTCGAAAGACAACAGTGGAGCTAGTAGATGGCAACTATCAACCAGCTGGTACGTCAGCCGCGTAAGCGCATCGTCGAGAAATCCGACGTGCCTGCGCTGCAGAACTGCCCGCAACGCCGTGGCGTGTGCACCCGCGTGTACACCACCACGCCGAAAAAACCTAACTCGGCACTGCGTAAAGTATGCCGCGTGCGTCTGACCAACGGTTTCGAGGTTTCCTCGTACATCGGCGGTGAAGGCCACAACCTGCAAGAGCACAGCGTCGTGCTGATCCGTGGCGGTCGTGTAAAAGACCTCCCGGGTGTGCGCTACCACACCGTGCGCGGTTCGCTGGATACCTCCGGCGTCAAAGACCGTAAGCAGGGCCGTTCCAAGTACGGTACCAAGCGTCCGAAATAAGGCCGCCTGATCTTTTTATTTAGTTGAGTCGATAAGAGTAAGGTCGGGCGCGGCGAGTGCCGTCAGTCCCGGGCTAACCTGAAGACCGTTTGAGGGCTTATCAATGCCAAGACGTCGTGTAGCAGCAAAGCGTGAGATCCTGGACGATCCGAAATACGGAAGCCAGATCCTCGCTAAATTCATGAACCACGTGATGGAAAGCGGCAAGAAGGCCGTGGCCGAGCGCATCGTTTACGGTGCCCTGGACACTGTCAAAGCACGCAAGAACAGCGATCCCCTGGAGATCTTCGAGAAAGCTCTCGACGCCATCGCTCCGCTGGTCGAAGTCAAGTCCCGCCGTGTCGGCGGTGCTACCTACCAGGTTCCGGTCGAAGTTCGTCCGTCCCGTCGTAACGCCCTGGCTATGCGCTGGCTGGTGGACTACGCGCGCAAGCGCGGCGAGAAGTCCATGGCTCTGCGTCTGGCTGGCGAGTTGCTGGATGCTGCTGAAGGCAAAGGCGCTGCTGTCAAGAAGCGTGAAGACGTGCACCGTATGGCCGAGGCCAACAAGGCGTTCTCGCACTACCGCTTCTAAATCCGGCTCCACTAACTTTGCGAGGGCTTTATGGCTCGTAATACAGCAATTAACCGCTACCGTAACATCGGTATCTGTGCTCACGTTGACGCGGGCAAGACCACCACTACCGAGCGGATCCTGTTCTACACGGGTCTGAGCCACAAGATGGGCGAAGTGCATGACGGCGCTGCGACCACCGACTGGATGGTGCAGGAGCAGGAGCGCGGTATCACCATTACCTCCGCTGCCGTGACCACCTTCTGGCAGGGCTCCCGTGGCCAGTACGACAAGTACCGCGTCAACGTCATCGATACCCCCGGTCACGTCGACTTCACCATCGAAGTAGAGCGTTCGCTGCGCGTGCTCGACGGTGCGGTCGTGGTGTTCTGCGGTACTTCCGGTGTCGAGCCGCAGTCCGAAACCGTATGGCGTCAGGCCAACAAGTACGGCGTTCCGCGTGTGGTTTACGTGAACAAGATGGACCGCGCCGGTGCCAACTTCCTGCGCGTCGTCGGTCAGATCAAGAACCGCCTGGGTCACACCCCGGTTCCGGTCCAGCTGGCCATCGGCGCGGAAGACAACTTCGAAGGTCAGGTCGACCTGATCAAGATGAAGGCGATCTACTGGAACGAAGACGACAAGGGTACTTCCTATCGCGAGGAAGAAATCCCGGCCGAGCTCCAGGCGCTGGCCGAAGAGTGGCGCTCCAACATGGTTGAAGCCGCTGCCGAAGCCAACGAAGAGCTGATGAACAAGTACCTGGAAGAAGGCGAGCTGAGCGCCGAAGAAATCAAGGCCGGTCTGCGCGCGCGCACCCTGGCTGGCGAGATCGTTCCGGCCGTTTGCGGTTCTTCCTTCAAGAACAAGGGCGTGCCCCTGGTTCTCGACGCCGTCATCGACTACCTGCCTGCTCCGACCGAAATCCCGGCGATCAAGGGCATCCACCCGGATGTCATCGATAAGCCGAAGGACGAGCTGACCGACGCCGACTACGACGAGCGTCATGCCGACGATGCCGAGCCGTTCTCGGCGCTGGCATTCAAGATCGCCACTGACCCGTTCGTCGGTACCCTGACCTTCGTTCGCGTCTACTCGGGCGTTCTGAGCTCCGGCGACTCCGTGATCAACTCGGTCAAGGGCAAGAAAGAGCGCGTTGGTCGTATGGTGCAGATGCACGCCAACCAGCGTGACGAGATCAAGGAAGTGCGCGCTGGCGACATCGCCGCCCTGATCGGCATGAAGGACGTCACCACCGGTGACACCCTGTGCGACCTCGACAAGCAGATCATCCTCGAGCGCATGGACTTCCCGGAGCCGGTGATCTCGGTTGCCGTAGAGCCGAAGACCAAGGCCGACCAGGAGAAGATGGGTATCGCACTGGGCAAGCTGGCCCAGGAAGACCCGTCGTTCCGCGTCAAGACCGACGAAGAAACCGGCCAGACCATCATCTCTGGCATGGGCGAACTGCACCTGGACATCCTCGTCGACCGTATGCGTCGCGAGTTCAACGTCGAGGCGAACATCGGCAAGCCGCAGGTTTCCTACCGCGAAAAAATCACCAAGAACTGCGAGATCGAAGGCAAGTTCGTTCGCCAGTCCGGTGGTCGTGGCCAGTTCGGCCACTGCTGGATCCGCTTTGCCCCGGCTGACGAGGGTCAAGAGGGTCTGGAGTTCCACAACGAAGTTGTGGGTGGTGTGGTTCCGAAGGAATACATCCCGGCGATCCAGAAGGGTATCGAAGAGCAGATGAAGAACGGCGTCGTCGCCGGCTATCCGCTGATCGGCCTGAAGGCGACCGTATTCGATGGTTCCTACCACGACGTCGACTCCAACGAGATGGCGTTCAAGGTGGCGGCTTCCATGGCGACCAAGCAGCTCGCTCAGAAGGGCGGCGGTGTTGTGCTTGAGCCGATCATGAAGGTTGAAGTTGTAACGCCTGAGGACTACATGGGTGACGTGATGGGTGACCTGAACCGTCGTCGTGGTCTGATCCAGGGTATGGAAGATTCGGTATCGGGCAAGGTGATCCGTGCCGAGGTTCCGCTGGGCGAGATGTTCGGTTATGCGACCGACGTCCGCTCCATGTCCCAGGGTCGCGCGAGCTACTCCATGGAATTCTCCAAGTACTCCGAAGCTCCGGCGAACATCGTCGAAGCACTGGTTAAAAAACAAGGCTAATCCAGCCCTTTAGGCAAGAGGTTCACTGTCGTGGCTAAAGAAAAATTTGAACGTAACAAACCGCACGTCAACGTCGGCACCATCGGTCACGTTGACCACGGTAAAACCACTCTGACCGCTGCTCTGACCCGTGTGTGCTCCGAGGTTTTCGGTTCCGCTCGCGTTGATTTCGACAAGATCGACAGCGCCCCGGAAGAAAAAGCTCGTGGTATCACCATCAACACCGCGCACGTCGAGTACGACTCCAACATTCGTCACTACGCGCACGTTGACTGCCCGGGCCACGCCGACTACGTGAAGAACATGATCACCGGTGCTGCCCAGATGGACGGCGCGATCCTGGTCTGCTCGGCTGCCGACGGCCCCATGCCGCAAACCCGCGAGCACATCCTGCTGTCCCGTCAGGTTGGCGTACCCTACATCGTCGTGTTCCTGAACAAGGCCGACATGGTCGACGACGCCGAGCTGCTGGAGCTGGTGGAAATGGAAGTGCGCGACCTGCTCAGCACTTACGATTTCCCGGGCGACGACACCCCGATCATCATCGGTTCCGCGCTGATGGCGCTGAACGGTCAGGACGACAACGAGCTGGGCACCACTGCCGTCAAGAAGCTGGTTGAGACTCTGGATACCTACATCCCCGAGCCGGTGCGTGCCATCGACCGTCCGTTCCTGATGCCGATCGAAGACGTGTTCTCGATCTCCGGCCGCGGTACCGTGGTAACCGGTCGTGTCGAGCGCGGTATCGTCAAGATCCA
>NZ_JBITWE010000014.1:0-27198 GCF_044543505.1 Pseudomonas sp. NPDC077186 | reverse complement strand
TCAACTGCAATTCGTTTCATAACGGCTCTCCCAACTCTCAGTCACCACGGTCCTGGGTATAGAACTGTGGCGCGGGGGAGTCCATTACAGCATTCAAATCGCTCGCTTCGCTCACTGGGACGGGCTAAAGCCCGCCCCTTAACCAAACGTTATACGTAGGCCGAGCCATGAGAAAAATTCAGAAATTATTGGCCAACTGGTTGTTCCCAAAATACATTTCAAATGCTTGTGAATCTCGCATCCCGAGATCAGGAGTAGCCGGAGCCAATGTAAACTGCTATGTATTAGCCATAGACAATAATGATTGTCCATTTTTCATAGCTACTGCAATCTCTGGCGACCAAATATCAGGGCTGGAATGGGACGGAAACTCCTACGCAAATGAAACCACCCTTACAGTCCAAGAGATTGAAAACAGAAATCTTAGAATCACACACTATTACGGGCTTTACGAAATAACCTATAAAGGCATCTGCGATGCCGCTTTCCATTACGCGACCAAATGGGCTTATATAAAAATTTGGCTTCACAGAAAACTAGACTCAATCAGTCAATATTTCTTCAATAAAAAGAAATTAGTAACAAAGAAAAGAATAGAACTATTAAAGTTCATGATGGACTCCCAGCTGGACCGCTCACACTCAGGAATCAGCTTCCATCAACTCATGACCGGTCTATATTCAATAAACTGGATACTACATCCAGCCCGCGAAGAGCAAGAGCGAAGGCTTGAGCTGTATTTAGAGTCACTAGTTAATTCAGGCGAGATATCCCAAATAAATCATGAGTACGTGGTGACTGGCAGCGCAATAAGTGCAATTGAGCGCTACGAAGAAGAAGAACGTCGTCACACCGAAGCAGTAAAATTACAAAAAAGAATGGTTTTACTAACACTAATATTAGTTTTTACCGCGCTAGTTCAATCCGGCGTAATCAAACTCCCCGTGCTAATCGACCTTACCCCAAAATTTCAGCAAGAGGAGTCTACGTATAACTATACGCTCAACCACGCTCGCTTCGCTCACTGGACTCACAAAAGCTACGCTTTTGTTCGCCGGTTAGCTTAATCGTTAGGGTTTCAAGAGGATATGCAAAATGGCCAAGCATAATTTGGGCGAGTTAGTCCCACTCCTCGAAGAAAAACTTGGAATAGAGCCAGGTTTTTTTGATTCTCTAGACAATGACGATGAGAACGATTGGTCATTCGTCATTAAAATGCACGCTCTTATTGAAGCAGCAATTTCTCACCTGCTAACAGAACATCTCGGAAAAACAGGTTTAGCTGATATTTTTTCGCGCCTCGATATGAGCAATAAATCTACAGGCAAAGCTGCTTTTATAAAATCACTTGGCCTACTTGATGAAGCGGAACGACGTTTTATAAGTTCATTTTCAGAGCTGCGAAACAAACTGGGGCATGACGTCAAGAACGTCAACTTTGATCTAACCGAACATGTCGAAAAAATGAACACCAAGGAAAGAGATATTTTTCTAAAAAATTTCAATCTCTTATCTACCGATGTAACTGACGACGTAAGAAATTTATTTAGGTTCGATCCTCGGCAAGCTATTTGGTATGCATCAATGGCCCTGCTGGGCATTGTGTATCTTCGTGTTCAACCCTAACAAGCATATATGGACTCTCCCCACAAGCACTGAGTAAAGCCTTGCTTTTGCACCTGTCGTCAGCGCGCTTGCATTCGTATATCCGGCCTGTTTTGGGCTTTACCACCCTGGCCATTGGGTAGTTCGCGCAGCGGGGGC
Organism: Pseudomonas sp. NPDC077186; assembly: GCF_044543505.1. NCBI lineage: Bacteria > Pseudomonadati > Pseudomonadota > Gammaproteobacteria > Pseudomonadales > Pseudomonadaceae > Pseudomonas > Pseudomonas sp. NPDC077186. Next base: position 25,434 of record NZ_JBITWE010000014.1, on the reverse strand, counting down.
CAAGCGTTCAATCGACCTCGAGGATCAGCATTGTTATCGGCCTTGTCCCGCTGCAGGACTCGCCTGTTCCGACAGTGCTGCTGCTCACCACAGCCACCAGAAAACCATCACGCCTGACTGATTACCCCCGCCGTCAGCCCAACGCCTCACGCCCCCCCATTCCGGCCCTGTTGGGCTTCGCTGCGCTCAGCCCAACCTGCGGTTCCAGCCGCTCTATTCGTCGCGGGGCCGGTCCGGCAGCGGCCCTGGCCGCTTGTCCTTGCCGGCCTGCTACTGGCGCAGGGTGGCCAACGCGAAGCTGGTCCACCTTCTCGACGGCATCGCGCTGCCGTTGCTTTGGCTCGCCGCGCTCTAAGGCCGACGCGGGCGGCTCACAACCGAACGACATATGCATAGCGACAAATATTTCTTCCGCTCGGCGCCTGGCTGGCTAGCCTCTGAACTGCCCCCTCAAGAGGTCATGCACCATGAACATCAAGTCCCTCCTCGGCGCCGGCCTGCTCGCGGTCGCCGCCCTGCTGCAGGCGCTGCCGACGCAGGCCGCCAGCCAATACCTGGTCAGCACCGACTGGCTGGAGCAGAACCTGAACGACCCCAAGCTGCGCATCGTCGAGGTCAGCGTGGTGCCCGGCGTCTACGAGCGCGGGCATATTCCCGGCGCGGTCAATTTCGCCTGGCACAGCGACCTGGTCGACCCGGTGCGCCGCGACATCGCCAGCCAGGAGGCCTTCCAGGCGCTGCTGCGCAAGGCCGGGGTGAACGACGACAGCACCACCATCCTCTACGGCGACAACAACAACTGGTTCGCCGCCTGGGGCGCCTGGGTGTTCGACGTGTACGGGGTGAGCAACGTCAAGCTGCTCGACGGCGGCCGCGCCAAGTGGGAGGCCGAGGGCCGCGCCCTGGACAGCCGCGCCAGCACGCCGAGCGCCGGCAACGTCACGGTGAAGGCCGCCAACAAGGCGCTGCGCGCCTTCCTGCCGGACGTGCTGGCCGCCGCCGAGAAACGCAGCGACGTGCAGCTGGTGGATATCCGCTCGCCGGACGAGTACAGCGGCAAGATTTTCGCCCCGCAGGGCGTGCAGGAGCTGGCGGTGCGCGCCGGCCACGTGCCCGGCGCGGTGAACGTGCCCTGGGGCCAGGCGGTGGCCGCCGACGGCACCTTCAAGTCGGCCGAGGAGTTGAAGCAGGTCTACGCCGCGGTGGGCATCGACGGCAGCAAGCCGATCATCACCTACTGCCGCATCGGCGAGCGCTCCAGCCACAGCTGGTTCGCCCTGAAGAAGATCCTCGGCTACGAGGTGCGCAACTACGACGGTTCCTGGACCGAGTACGGCAACGCCGTGGGCGTACCGGTGACCAACCTGGCCGGCACCGTCTGGGGCGGTAAGTAGCAGGCGTAGGGTGGACATGCCAAAGGCTTGTCCACCGCTTGCGACACCGAAGGTGGACAAGGCTGGCGCCATGTCCCCCCCTACGGCCAGGCGCGCGCTCCATCCCGGCCAGCCAAGGACCTGCCATGACCGCCAGCCGTACCCCGCTTTGCCGCAGCATGGCCCTGCTGCTCGCCGTCGCCCTGCTCGCCGCCGCCTGGCAACTGGCCGACGGCAGCAACCAGGGCCGCGCCTTCAGCTTCTCGCTGCTCGGCGGCGCGCTGTTCGGCCTGCTGCTGCAACGTTCGCGCTTCTGCTTCTTCTGCATCAGCCGCGACTTTATCGAACGGCGCGTGCCGGACGGCCTGCTCGGCCTGCTCGCCGCGCTGGCCGTCGGCACCCTGGGTTATCACGCGGTGTTCGGCGCCTTCCTGCCCGATCCCTTCGCCGGGCGCCTGCCGCCGGACGCCCATATCGGCCCCTTGAGCTGGGTGCTGGCGCTGGCGGCGACGGTGTTCGGCCTGGGCATGGCGATTTCCGGCTCGTGCCTCAGCGCCCATCTGTATCGCCTCGGCGAGGGCAACTTCGCCTCGCTGGCGGCGCTGGCCGGCGCGCTGCTCGGCTTCGCCCTCGGCTTTCTCAGCTGGAACCCGCTGTACCTGGCCGCGCTGCAGCAGGCGCCGGTGCTCTGGCTGCCGGGCCGGCTCGGCTACGGCGGCTCGCTGCTGCTGCAACTGGCGCTGCTCGGCGCCCTGGCCGCCTGGCTGCTGCGCTATCGCCAGGCGGGCAGGCCGGCCGAGGTACGCGGGCTATGGTCGCTGCTATTCGGCGTGCGCTGGCCGACCTGGGTCGGCGGCGTGCTGATCGGCGCCCTGGCGGTGCTGGCCTATTTTCGCGTCGGCCCGTTGGGGGTGACGGCCGAGCTGGGCAGCCTGGCGCGCACCGGCGCCGACAGCCTGGGCTGGCTGCCGGCGCGTCTGGAGGGGCTCGACGGTTTCGCCGGCTGCGCCACGGCGGTCAAGCAGACGCTGCTGTCGAACAACGGCCTGTTCGTGATCGGCCTGGTGCTCGCCGCCTGGGCCAGCGCCCTGGCCGCCGGCGATTTTCGCCCCAGCAGCGGCGCCCCCCGCGACTGGCTGCGCGGCCTGCTCGGCGGCGTGCTGCTGGGCTGGGGCAGCCTGCTGGCGCTGGGCTGCACGGTGGGCACGCTGCTGTCCGGGGTGATGGCCGGGGCGGCGTCGGGCTGGCTGTTCGGCCTGTTCTGCCTGGTTGGCATCGTGCTTGGGTTGAAGCTAAGACCGCTGTTGCGCTTGGGGTAAGGCTCCGTAGCGCGGATGAAATCCGGGGAAACCCGGCAGCAAAAAGCCCCGGATTGCATCCGGGCTACGTTGCTGTTGCGCTTGGGGTGAGGCAGAGGTCGGAGTTCGCCTGTAGCCCGGATGCGGTGCGCACGGCGCACCCTACGCGAACGCCGCGCTGCTTTGCTCCCCTCTCCCACTTGTGGGAGAGGGGCCGGGGGAGAGGGTGGCGCGCCTCGACGCTACCCGGTCTTGCCTGGCGAGGCATCCTCGAAGCGGTCGACCTGGCGCAGGCTCTTGAAGCCGAGCAGCCAGCCGCCGGTGACGGTCAGGGTGCAGGCGCAGCCAATCAGCGCCGCCGGCACCACGCCGAACCAGGCGGCGCTGGTGCCGGCGCGGAATTCGCCGAGCTCGTTGGACGAGCCGATAAACAGCATGTTCACCGCGTTGACCCGGCCGCGCATGGCGTCCGGGGTGGAGAACTGCACCAGCGAGGAACGGATGTACATGCTCACCATGTCCGCGCCGCCGGCCACCACCAGCGCGGCGAACGACAGCCAGAACAGGCTGGACAGGGCGAACACCAGGTTGGCCACACCGAACAGCGCCACCGCGGCGAACATCACCAGGCCGACCCGGCGGTTGAACGGCTTGATGCTCAGGTACAGGCCCACCGTCACCTCGCCGATGGCCATGGCGCTGCGCAGCAGGCCCAGGCCGGTGGGCCCGACTTCCAGCACCTCCTGGGCGTAGATCGGCAGCAGCGCCACCACGCCGCCGAGCAGCACGGCGAACAGGTCCAGGGAGATGGTGCCGAGGATGATCGGCCGCGAGCGGATAAAGCCGATGCCGGCGGTGAAGCGCGCCCAGGCCGTGGCTTCCAGCGCCTGCAGCTTCTCCGCATGGCGCACCGGCACCAGCGGCAGCAGCGCGGCGCCGGCGAGGAAGCCGAGCAGGCACACCGAGTAGGTCAGCCCGCCGCCGCCGATGGCGTACAGGCCGCCGCCCAGCACCGGGCCGGAGATGGTCGCGCCGCGCATGATCATGCTGTTGGCGGCAATCGCCGCGGCCAGGCGCTCGCGCGGCACGATCTGCGGCAGCAGGCTGGACAGCGCCGGCCCGGTGAAGGCGCGGGCACTGCCGTAGAGCACCAGCACGGCGTAGTAGCCACTCACCGGCGCCTCGCTCAGCGACAGCCAGAGCAGCGCGGCGGCGCACAGGCCTTCCACCAGCCAGCTGAGCAGGAGGATCAGCTTGCGGTCGAAGCGGTCGATCAGATCGCCGGCCGGCATCAACAGCAGCAGCATCGGCACGAACTGCGCCAGGCCGACGTAGGCCAGCGACAGCGGGTCGCGGGTGATGTCGTAGACCTGCCAGGCGACGACTATGGCCTGGATCTGCATGGCGAACACCGCCAGCAGGCGCGCGGCGAGAAAGGGCAGGAAACCGGGGAGGCGATAAACGGAAACGGCAGCGGACACGGTGCGAGCCTCGGGGCATGACCGGCGGGTGCCGGTCGAGGTGAGCCGGGCAATCTAAGACAAAGCGCAGCAGTGGGGCAAACGGGCGAACAGGCTGTTGCGCGGGTTGCGCCATGCAGCGACGGGTGGCCTCACCCTGGTCGCGGCTAAAGCCCCTCCCACAGCGCCAGCCGCAGGAAGCGCTTTCGACCGAGTCGCAGCGGCGAGGCAAGCGCTGCTACCCCGGCCGGCCGGGAGCGGGTTTAATGCCTGTATTTGCCGGATCATGACCATGCCCCTGAGCCAAGACGAACTCGCCCGGATCAGCGCCCTGACCCTGGCCCATTACCAGGACTGCGCCGAGGATTTTCGCGCGGGTACCCGCGATCACGACGTCAGCCAGAACGTCGCCGCGCTGCTCGCGCATATCCAGGCCGAGCCGCCCTACCGGATTCTCGACTTCGGCTGCGGCCCGGGGCGCGACCTGCGCACCTTCGCCGCCCTCGGCCACCAGCCGGTCGGCCTCGACGGCTGTCCGCGCTTCGTCGAGATGGCGCGGGCGGACAGCGGCTGCGAGGTCTGGCTGCAGGACTTTCTCGACCTCGACCTGCCCAGCGCGCGCTTCGACGGCATCTTCGCCAACGCCAGCCTGTTCCACGTGCCGGACCAGCAGTTGCCGCAGGTGCTCGGCCAGTTGCATGCCGCGCTGAAACCCGGCGGCGTGCTGCTGAGCTCCAACCCGCGCGGCGACAACCAGGAGGGCTGGAACGGCGAGCGCTACGGCGCCTACCACGACCTGGCGCACTGGCGCGCACGCCTCGAGGCCGCCGGCTTCGTCGAACTGGAGCACTACTACCGCCCCGCCGGCCTGCCGCGCGAGCAGCAGCCCTGGCTGGCCAGCGTGTGGCGGCGGCGCTGAGCATGGGCTTGACTTGCTGGTCAGCTATTGCCCAAGATGCCGCCTTCCCCTCAGCCAAAGCGCCAGGGCCGACCGCCCTTGGCGGCGTCGCCGGTCACGCGCTATATAGAAAACTAAACAACGCCACGGAGGCGCCATGTTCCGCTCCCGCCATCTGCTGTTCGTCCTGCTGCTCGCCGGCGCCGGCCCGGCCCTCGCCGCCGAGGTGCAGGTGGCCGTGGCCGCCAACTTCACCGCGCCGCTGCAGGCCATCGCCGCCAGGTTCGAGCAGGCCAGCGGGCACAAGCTGGTCGCCGCCTTCGGCGCCACCGGGCAGTTCTATGCGCAGATCAAGCACGGCGCGCCCTTCGAGGTGCTGCTGGCCGCCGACGCCAGCACCCCGGCCAGGCTGGAGAGCGAGGGCGAGACGGTCGCCGGTTCGCGTTTCACCTACGCCATCGGCGGCCTGGCGCTGTGGTCGGCCGACGTCAACCGCCTCGACGGCAGCCCCGCCGCCCTGCACGCCGGCGAGTTCGCCCACCTGGCCATCGCCAACCCGCAGGCCGCGCCCTACGGCCTGGCCGCCATCCAGGTGCTGGACAAGCTGGGCCTGCGCGAGGCGGTCCAGGGCAAGCTGGTGGAGGGGCAGAACATCACCCATGCGCACCAGTTCGTCTCCACCGGCAACGCCGAGCTGGGCTTCGTCGCCCTGTCCCAGGTGTACCAGAACGGCCGGCTCAGCAGCGGTTCGGCCTGGATAGTGCCGCAGGCGCTGTACGACCCGATCAGGCAGGATGCGGTGATCCTCAAGCGGGGGGCGAACAACCCGGCCGCCGCCGCGCTGATGGAATACCTCAGGGGCCCGGAAGCGGCCGCGATCATCGAATCCTTCGGCTATAAGCTGTAATCGGAACCCCGCATGCCGCTGTCCCAGCACGACCTCGACGCCATCTGGCTGACCCTGCAGCTGGCCTCGCTGACCACCCTGCTCCTGCTGCTGATCGGCACGCCCATCGCCTGGTGGCTGGCGCGTACCCGCTCGCGGCTGAAGCAGCCGATCGGCGCCATAGTCGCGCTGCCGCTGGTGCTGCCGCCGACGGTGCTCGGCTTCTACCTGCTGGTGAGCATGGGGCCCAACGGTTTCATCGGCCATCTGACCCAGAGCCTCGGCCTGGGCACCTTCACCTTCAGCTTCACCGGCCTGGTGATCGCCTCGGTGTTCTACTCGCTGCCCTTCGTCGTGCAGCCGCTGCAGAACGCCTTCGAGGCCATCGGCCGCGCCCCGCTGGAGGCCGCCGCGACCCTGCGCGCGGGGCCCTGGGATGCCTTCTTCAGCGTGGTGCTGCCGCTCGCCCGCCCCGGCCTGATGACCGCCGCCGTGCTCGGCTTCGCCCACACCGTCGGCGAGTTCGGCGTGGTGCTGATGATCGGCGGCAATATCCCCGGCAAGACCCAGGTGGCCTCGGTGCAGATCTACAACCATGTGGAGACCATGAACTACGCCCAGGCCCACTGGCTGGCCGGCGGCATGGTGCTGTTCTCCTTTTTCGTGCTGCTCGCGCTCTACTCCGGGCGCGCCGGCAAGTCGAGGGTGTGGTGATGTTCGCTTTCGCCAAACCCCCGGCCCCCGCCGTGACGGACGACGGCCGCATCCGCGCGCGCTTTCTGGTGCAGCACCCGGACTTTCGCCTGGACGTCGACCTCGACCTGCCGGGTCGCGGCGTCAGCGCCCTGTTCGGCCATTCCGGCTCGGGCAAGACCAGCTGCCTGCGCTGCTTCGCCGGCCTGGACCGCCCGCAAGAGGGTCGTCTGCAGTTGGCCGGCGAGCTGTGGCAGGACAGCGCCAGCGGCCATTTCCTGCCGGCGCACCAGCGCGCCATCGGCTACGTGTTCCAGGACGCCAACCTGTTCCCCCACCTCAGCGTGCGGCGCAACCTGGAGTACGGCCAGCGGCGCATCCCCGCCGCCCAGCGCCAGGTGGCGCTGGACCAGGCGCTGGAGCTGCTCGGCATCGGCCACCTGCTCGAACGCCTGCCGGCCAGCCTGTCCGGCGGCGAGCGCCAGCGCGTCGGTATCGCCCGCGCGCTGCTGACCAGCCCACGGCTGCTGCTGATGGACGAGCCGCTGGCCTCGCTGGACATCAAGCGCAAGCAGGAAGTGCTGCCCTACCTGGAGAGGCTGCATGAGGAGCTGGAGATTCCCGTGCTCTACGTCAGCCACGCGCCCGACGAGGTGGCGCGCCTGGCCGACCACCTGGTGCTGCTCGACGAAGGCCAGGTCCGCGCCAGCGGCCCGCTCAAGGAAACCCTGCTGCGCGCCGACCTGCCCTTCGCCAGCGATGACGACGCCGAGGCGGTGATCGACGGCCGGGTCGCGAACCACGACGCCGCCTACCAGTTGCTCAGCCTCGGCCTGCCCGGCAGCGAGGCACGCCTGCGCCTGCCGCACGCGGCGCTGCCGGCGGGCTACCGGGTACGGGTGAAGATCAAGGCGCGCGACGTCAGCCTCAGCCTGCGGCGCGCCGAGGGCAGCAGCCTGCTCAACCTGCTGCCGGTGACGGTGGCCGACTGGCGCGCCCTCGACGCCCAGGTGCTGCTGACCCTGCGCCTGGGCGAGCAGCGCCTGCTGGCGCGGATCACCCGCTACTCCTTCGACCAGCTCGGCATCCACGCCGGCCAGGCGCTGTGGGCGCAGGTCAAGTCGGTGTCGCTGCTGGCGCCGTAGGTTGGGCTGAGGAGCCTGCGACGAAGCCCAACGGCTGGGCTGGAGCGTCAGGCGGAGGGAGCGCCGGGCGCAGTGCTGCGGGTCGCCGGGCAGGTGCCGCGGATCGTCGAGCGGAGTGCTGCGCACTCCCTGTTGGGCTTCGCTGCGCTCAGCGCCAACCTACCCCGAACCGGCCAGTTCGCGCCTGTACACCCGCGGAGAGCCTGGTGCGCACAGCGCACCCTAGCCCCGTAGGTTGGGCTGAGGAGCCTGCGACGAAGCCCAACGGCTGGGCTGGAGCGTCAGGCGGAGGAAGCGCCGGGCGCAGTGCTGCGGATGGTCGGGCAGGTGCCGCGGATCGTCGAGCGGAGTGCCGCGGATCGCCGAGCGGAGTGCTGCGCACTCCCTGTTGGGCTTCGCTGCGCTCAGCGCCAACCTACCCCGAACCGGCCAGTTCGCGCCTGTACACCCGCGGAGAGCCCGGTGCGCACAGCGCACCCTAGGAGATGCCCGGCAGCTGCAGGTGCTGCGGGCCGATCTCGGCGCTGCCGGCCAGCAGCAGGGCGAAGTGGATGACGTTCTCCAGCTCGCGGGTGTTGCCCGGCCAGCTGTGCGCCTCCAGCACGCTCTGCGCTGCGGGGCTGATCGGCGGGATGGCCAGGCCCAGGCGCTGGGCATGGCTGCCGAGGAAATACTCGGCCAGCGGCAGGATGTCGCCGACCCGCTGGCGCAGCGCCGGCAGCTCGAGCAGGCCGTCGCCCAGGTAGGCATGCAGGCGCGCGTCGAAGGTGCCGGCGGCCACCGCGCGGGCCAGGTCGATGCTGCTGGCCGCCACCAGCCGCACGTCCACCGGCAACGCCTGGCCGGCGCCGACGCGGTACAGCTCGCGGGTTTCCAGCGCGGCGAGCAGCTTGCCCTGCAGCGGCCGCGGCAGGTCGGCGATCTCGTCCAGGTAGAGCGTGCCGCCGTTGGCCGAGCCGAACCAGCCGGCGCGGCTGCTGGCGCCGCCGACATGGGCGCCGGCGACGTGACCGAACAGCTCGGCCTCGCCCCATTGCGGGCTGATGGCGCCGCCGCTGACCGCGACGAACAGCCCGCCGCGCTCGCTGTGGCGGTGGATGTAGCGGGCCAGCAGCTCCTTGCCGGTGCCGCTCTCGCCGCGGATCAGCAGCGCCTGATTGCCCGGCGCCAGGGCCTCGGCGCGCTCGCGCAGCTGGCGCGAGCGCGGGTCGACGAACACCAACGCCTTGGCGCGGATGCTCAGCGGGCTCTTGTCGACCTCGGCGAAGGTCAGGGCTGGCGCAATGTTCGGCGAAAACGGCATGTCCTGGGGCTCCGGAACGGCGGGCGAATAAAAAGGTGATGTCTGCGTTAAGGAAACTCTGAAATAACCCTCATTCCCGCGCAGGCGGGACAGCAGCTTTATCGCTGAACAGCGCTTGCGCTGGCCCGCAGGGGAATAATCCAGAACCTATGTAGTCCTGGGCTCCCGCCTTCGCGGGAGTGACGATAAATGGCTTTTTCAGGACCTCCTTAAGTGTTGGGAGTAGGTACAGCCAATAAAAAAGAGCGGGCGGCTGCCTGGCCCGATCCCGCTCCGAAAAGGGTCGCGCTGCGCTGGGTGGATCAGGCGCGCAACCGCGCCTGCTGCTCGATCCGCCCCTGCAGGCGATACAGATAGCCAAAGCCCTGCTCCCAGTGGCGATGCCCGGACTTGACGTTGATATGTCCTGCACCACTGAGGATCGCCGCCTCGCTGCCCCACTGCCGGGCCAGTTCGAGAGCCCGCGCGGCGCTGGCCGCGGCGTCGCTGTCGGAGCCGATCAGCAGGCTGGGAAAGGGCAGCAGAGCGCGCGGAATCGGCGCGAAGTTCTGCAGCGGTTCGGGGCAACCGGGTCGCTCGACATCGGCCGGCGCCACCAACAAGGCGCCACGCACCCGGCGCAGCAACTCGGCAGGCGCCTGCGCCGCCCAATGCGCCACGGTGACGCAACCCAGGCTATGGGCGATGAGGATGGTCGGGCGCGGATCGACCGCCACGGCCTGGTTCAGCGCCGCCACCCAATCGCCGCGCCGGGGATTGAGCCAGTCGCCCTGCTCCACCCGCGCGCTGTTCGGCAGGCTGCGCTGCCAATGGCTCTGCCAGTGCTCCTCGGGCGAGCCCTGCCAGCCCGGCAGGATCAGATAACGGATTGCTTCGCTGCCCATGACGGCGCCTCCTGAAGTCGAATGGCGCCAGTCTAGGCAGCATGGATCAAACCTAAAAAGAATAAGAATTTATTTGCTTATTCCATTAATCCCAAAATCTCAATATTCCAAAAAGACATATAAATGTTCTTAAACAATATTTTTAAGAATATTTCAGCCTGCCTAGTATCCGCTCCACGCCAGCCAGACGCTGCGGCGCCCGACAACCTAGGAACCTGGAAATGACCGCGACGCTGAGCAACCTCGAAGGCCAGGACGAAGCCAGCATCCTGCGCGAGATCCAGACTGCCCTGCAGGGCCTGAAATTCGGCTCGGTGGAAATCACCGTGCACAACGGCCAGGTGGTGCAGATCGAACGCAAGGAAAAGATTCGCCTGCAGCCGCCCGGCAGCAAGAACACCTGAACCCAGCAAGCAGCCCGACTGGACCACCGGAGGGCGTGACCATGAACAGAGCCCAGCCATGAACACGCACCGCCACCGTTGCTGTCGCCCGCGAATGTGCGACTGACCGCCACGAACCAGAGCCAAGCTAAAAATCCAGTTAGGAGCTGCACCATGTCCATTCGTCGTTTTGCCCTGGCCGCACTGGCCAGCAGTCTGATCGCCGGCCCTGCCGCCGCCCAGACCCTGCTCAATGTGTCGTACGACCCGACCCGTGAGCTCTACAGCGAGTTCAACGCCGCCTTCAACCAGCACTGGCAGGCCCAGGGCAACGAGGCGGTGACCATCCAGCAGTCCCACGGCGGCTCGGGCAAGCAGGCCCGCGCGGTGATCGACGGCCTGCGCGCCGACGTGGTGACCCTGGCCCTGGCCGGCGACATCGACGAGCTGTACAAGCTCGGCAAGCTGATCCCGGAGAACTGGCAGGAGCGCCTGCCGGACGCCAGCACCCCCTACACCTCGACCATCGTGTTCCTGGTGCGCAAGGGCAACCCCGAAGGCATCAAGGACTGGGACGACCTGGTCAAGCCGGGCGTGGCAGTGATCACCCCCAACCCGAAGACCTCCGGCGGCGCGCGCTGGAACTTCCTCGCCGCCTGGGCCTACGCCCAGCAGAAGTACGGCAGCGAAGCCGAGGCCAAGGCCTTCGTCGAGAAGCTGTACAAGAACGTGCCGGTGCTGGATACCGGGGCGCGCGGCTCGACCATCACCTTCGTCAACAACGGCATCGGCGACGTGCTGCTGGCCTGGGAGAACGAGGCCTTCCTGGCGCTCAAGGAAGAAGGCGGGGAGAACTTCGAGATCGTCGCGCCGTCGCTGTCGATCCTCGCCGAACCGCCGGTGAGCCTGGTCGATGCGAACGTCGACAAGAAGGGCACGCGCCAGGTCGCCGAAGCCTACCTGAACTACCTGTACAGCGAGCAAGGCCAGCGCATCGCCGCCAAGCACTTCTACCGCCCGCGCAACCAGGCGATTGCCGCCGAGTTCGCCGAGCAGTTCCCGCAGCTCAAGCTGGTGACCATCGACGCTGACTTCGGCGGCTGGAAAACCGCGCAGCCGAAGTTCTTCAACGACGGCGGCCTGTTCGACCAGATCTACCAGGCCCAGTGATCCGTAGGGTGGACATGGCGAAGCCTTGTCCACCACGGCCGCCGCTCAATCGGTGGACTAGCCGCGCTGCGGCAAGTCCACCCTACTTGTCGCTTGCAGCTTGAGGCTTGCCGCCGAGGTCCTATGTCTCGCCGTACTTCCCCCGTCATACCCGGCTTCGGGCTGACGCTGGGTTACACCCTGGTGTACCTCAGCCTGTTGGTGCTGATTCCCCTGGGCGCCATGTTCGTCCATGCCGCCCAGCTCACCTGGGAACAGTTCTGGGCGATCGTTTTCTCGCCACGGGTGCTGGCCGCGCTGAAGCTCAGCTTCGGCACCGCCTTGCTCGCCGCCGTGATCAACGGCGTGATCGGTACCCTGCTGGCCTGGGTGCTGGTGCGTTACCGCTTCCCCGGACGCAAGATCATCGAGGCGATGATCGACCTGCCGTTCGCCCTGCCCACCGCCGTTGCCGGTATCGCCCTGACCGCGCTCTATGCGCCCAATGGCCTGATCGGCCAGTTCGCCACGTCCCTGGGTTTCAAGATCGCCTACACCCCGCTGGGCATCACCCTGGCGCTGACCTTCGTCACCCTGCCCTTCGTGGTGCGCACCCTGCAGCCGGTGCTGGCCGACATTCCCCGCGAGGTCGAGGAAGCCGCCGCCTGCCTGGGCGCCAAGCCGTTGCAGGTGGCGCGCCATGTGCTGCTGCCGGCGCTGCTGCCGGCCTGGCTGACCGGCTTCGCCCTGGCCTTCGCCCGCGGCGTCGGCGAGTACGGATCCGTCATTTTTATAGCCGGCAATATGCCGATGAAGACCGAGATCCTGCCGCTGCTGATCATGGTGCAGCTGGACCAGTACAACTACGCCGGCGCCACCGCCATCGGCGTGCTGATGCTGGTGGTGTCGTTCATCCTGCTGCTGCTGATCAACCTGCTGCAGCGCCGTATCAGCCGTTCTTGAGGAGCCAGGCATGTCATCTGCAACCCTGACGGCCAGTGCCGTCAACAACGCCGCGCGTCGCGGCAACGCCCTGGGCCGGCGCCTGCTGATTCTCTCGGCCTGGCTGGTGTTCGCCTTCTTCCTGCTGCTGCCGCTGTTGGTGGTGGCGAGCGAGGCGCTCAAGCAGGGCGCAGGCACCTTCGTCGCCGCGATTCTCGAGCCCGATGCGATCAGCGCGCTGAAACTGACCCTGCTCGCCGTCGGCATCGCCGTGCCGCTCAACCTGGTGTTCGGCGTGGCCGCCGCCTGGTGCGTGAGCAAGTACGAGTTCCGCGGCAAGAGCCTGCTGGTGACCCTGATCGACCTGCCGTTCTCGGTGTCGCCGGTGATCGCCGGGCTGATCTACGTGCTGCTGTTCGGTGCCCAGGGCTTCTTCGGCCCCTGGCTGCGCGAGCACGACATCCAGATCATCTTCGCCCTGCCGGGCATAGTCCTCGCCACGGTGTTCGTCACCGTGCCCTTCGTCGCCCGCGAGCTGATCCCGCTGATGCAGGAGCAGGGCACGCAGGAGGAAGAGGCCGCGCGCCTGCTCGGCGCGGGTGGCTGGCAGATGTTCTGGCACGTGACCCTGCCCAATATCAAATGGGGGCTGATCTACGGCGTGGTGCTGTGCACCGCGCGGGCCATGGGCGAATTCGGCGCGGTATCGGTGGTGTCCGGGCATATCCGCGGCTACACCAACACCCTGCCGCTGCACGTCGAGATTCTCTACAACGAATACAACCACGTCGCCGCCTTCAGCGTGGCCAGCCTGTTGCTGCTGCTGGCGCTGCTGATCCTGCTGCTCAAGCAGTGGAGCGAGTCCCGTATCAACCGCCGCAAAGCCAGCGCCGGCGAGGAATAAGCCATGAGCATCGAAATCCGCAACGTCAGCAAGAACTTCAATGCCTTCAAGGCGCTCAACGAGATCAACCTGAACATCCAGAGCGGCGAGCTGGTCGCCCTGCTCGGCCCCTCCGGCTGCGGCAAGACCACCCTGCTGCGCATCATCGCCGGCCTGGAAACCCCGGACAGCGGCAGCATCCAGTTCCATGGCGAGGACGTCTCCAACCACGACGTGCGCGATCGCAACGTCGGCTTCGTGTTCCAGCACTACGCGCTGTTCCGCCATATGACGGTGTTCGACAACGTCGCCTTCGGCCTGCGCATAAAGCCCAAGAAGCAACGCCTGCCCGAGGCGCAGATCAGCAAAAAGGTGCACGAACTGCTCGACCTGGTGCAGCTCGACTGGCTCGGCGACCGCTACCCCGAGCAGCTCTCCGGCGGCCAGCGCCAGCGCATCGCCCTGGCCCGCGCGCTGGCGGTGGAGCCGCGCGTGCTGTTGCTCGACGAGCCGTTCGGCGCCCTCGACGCCAAGGTGCGCAAGGAGCTGCGCCGCTGGCTGGCGCGCCTGCACGAGGACGTGCACCTGACCAGCGTGTTCGTCACCCACGACCAGGAAGAGGCCATGGAAGTGGCCGACCGCATCGTGGTGATGAACAAGGGCGTGATCGAACAGATCGGCTCGCCGGCCGAGGTCTACGAGCACCCGGCCAGCGACTTCGTCTACCACTTCCTCGGCGACGCCAACCGCCTCTATGTCGGCGAGGGCGACCATCATCTGCTGTTCCGCCCGCACGAGATCCACCTCTCGCGCCAGGCCGCGGAAGGCCACCAGGCCGGCGAGGTACGCGACATCCGCCCGCTCGGCGCGATCACCCGGGTGACCCTCAAGGTCGCCGGCCAAGCGGAGCCGATCGAAGCGGAAGTGGCCAAGGACCACCTCAGCCTGGCCGGCCTCAGCCGCGGCGAGACGCTGTACTTCAAGCCCAAGGCCGGGCAGCCGACGGCGCGCGGCTAAACGGCACTTCGTCGGGTGGGCTTCAGCCCAGCGAGCGGAGTCAACCTTTGTTTGGTGGGCTGAAGCGGATCGCCGCCCGGCCCACCCAACGGTTTGTCCCTACGGGGCGGCGATCCGAGCGATCTCCCTGCGCCCCTGCGGCGACACGTGCAGCGCCCGCGAAGCGCCGGACGGACGCAACCAGCCCGCCTGCTTGCAGGTTTCCAGCAATGCCGCGCCCAGCGCGCCGCCCAGATGCGGCTTGCGCTCGCTCCAGTCGGGGCAGGCGCAGGCCAGTTGCCGGCGGCGTTTGCGCAGGGCCTCGAGATCGATCCCCAAAGCGCCCAGGGCCGCCGCGCCGGCCTCGCTGAGCTGCACCTGCCCACCCTGCTGAACCAGCCAGCCCGCCGCACTCATGCGCGCGAACAAGCCCACCGCCAGCTCGCCGGCCAGATGGTCGTAGCAGGTGCGCGCCTCGCGCAGCGCCGGCGGCGTGCCGCGCGAGGCCGGTACGGCGCGCGTGCGGCGCGGCTGCAGCGCCTGCGAGGTGGTGGCCAGCGCCTCCAGCAACTGGCCGACCTCGGGGCCGGCGAGGCGGTAGTAGCGGTTGCGGCCATGGCTCTGCGGTAGCAGCAGGCCGCCCTCGACCAGCTTGGTCAGGTGCGCGCTGGTGGACGACGGCGACAACCCGGCGAGCAAGGCCAGTTCGCCGGCCGGCCGCGCGCTGCCATCCATCAGCGCCCAGAGCATGGCGACCCGGCCGGGATCGGCGAGCAGGGCGGCGGTGGAGCTGATCCCCGGTGCGTAATCCATAATTCACCTCGCGACGAAACATGGCGGTCGATGGCTGAAGATACTGGCAGCGAAATCCACCGCGTGCCAGTCAAGGAGAACCGCCATGCTCGCCGTGATCTTCGAAACCGAGGCCAAACCGGGCCAGCGCCAGGACTACCTGGACATCGCCGCCGAGCTGCAGTCGCTGCTCGCCGACCAGCAAGGCTTCATCTCCATCGAACGCTTCCAGAGTCTCAAGCAGCCGGGCAAGGTGCTGTCGCTGTCGTTCTGGCAGGACGAGGCGTCGATTGCCGCCTGGCGCCAGCAGGAGGCCCATCGCCATGCCCAGGCGGCGGGACGGGCGCGGATCTTCGCCGACTACCGCCTGCGCATCGCCCAGGTACTGCGCGACTACGACATGCAGCGGCGCGAACAGGCGCCGGCCGACAGCCGGGTGGAGCACGACCATGACTGAGGGGCTCGCCGGCTACCTGCCGCTGATTCTCGCCACCTTCCTCCTCGCCGGCCTGGTCAAGGGCGTGGTCGGCCTCGGCCTGCCAACCATCTCGGTGGGGCTGCTCGGTCTGGTCATGCCGCCGATGCAGGCGGCGACGCTGCTGCTGGTGCCGTCGATGGTGAGCAATATCTGGCAGCTGGCCGACGGTCGCAGCCCCTGGCCGATGCTGCGGCGGCTGTGGCCGATGCTGCTGGGCATCGTCTGCGGGACACTGCTGATCGCCGTACTGCTGCAGCGTCTGGACGTCCCCGGCGCCGCACGCTGGCTGGGGGTGGCACTGGTGCTTTACGCCGTACTCGGCCTGGCCTCCGTGCACTTTCGCGTCAGCCCCGCGCAGGAGCGCTGGCTGGCACCGCTGGTCGGCGCCGTCACCGGCGGCATCACCGCGGTAACCGGCGTGTTCGTGATTCCCGCGGTGCCCTACCTGCAGGCCATCGGCCTGGAGAAGGACGATCTGGTACAGGCCCTGGGCCTGTCCTTCAGCGTCTCCACCCTGGCCCTGGCGGCGGCACTCGGCCATAGCGGCGAGTTGCTGCAGCCGGCGCTGCTGGGCCTGTCGCTGCTGGCACTGCTGCCAGCCCTGCTGGGCATGGCTGGCGGCCAGTGGCTGCGGCGGCGAATCAGCCCGACGCTGTTCAAGCGCGGGTTCTTCGTCGGCCTGCTGCTGCTCGGCGCCGAACTGGCCCTGCGCAGCAGTTGAGCGCCGGCCGGCGGATACGCCGGCCGGTTGACCCACGGCGTCTCACACCTGGACCGCCCGCGAATACTTCAGCCCATACCACTGCAGCTCGGCGAGCAGCGCCACCGCCAGCGCCTGGGCGACGACGAAGGCGTAGCCGAACAGGTTCGGCGAGACCCAGCCGATCACCAGCAACAACAAGCTGTCGATCACCCAGACGAGATTGACCGCAAGCACCGCCCACACCGCCGGGCGGCTCAGTTCGGCGCGGTTGGCCAGCCATACCAGCATGGCGGCGAACGGCAGCAGCGCGCTGCCGGCGACCAGCAGGAGCAGTCGCGGCAGGTCGAGAAAGGCGCCCAGCCAGCCGGCGGCCAGCACCAGCAGCAGGCCGGTGACGCCGCTGAGCAGGCCGTCGACCAGCAGGGCATTGCGCAGCAGCGGAGAAGGTTGCAGTGCGTTCATGGCGAATCCTCCAGAAGGCGGCACCGGAGCGGTGCCTGGCGCACAGATTTCGCCGAATCGTGCCGGGCGTCGATTACCTGCCAGGTAATGGCCGGCATGACGCCGCTGGACTATGGTGCTGAGCATGAACGATTCCCAGACCGCCGGCGCCCTGCTGCGCCAATGGCGCCAGCGGCGCCGCCTGAGCCAGCTCGACCTCGCCTGCGAGGCGGAGATTTCCACCCGCCACCTGAGCTTCGTCGAAACCGGCCGCGCCCAGCCCAGCCGCGACATGCTGCTGCACCTGGCCGAGCAGCTGGAGATTCCCCTGCGCGAACGCAACCGCCTGCTCGGCGCCGCCGGCTACGCGCCGCTGTACAGCCAGCACGACCTGGCCGACCCGGCACTGGCGCCGGCGCGCCAGGCCATCGAGCAGTTGCTCGAGGCCCACGAACCCTACCCGGCGCTGGCCATCGACCGGCAGTGGAACCTGCTGGCGGCCAATGCCGCCGTGGGCGCCTTCCTCGCCGGCATGCCGGCGTTTCTGCTCGGCCCGCCGCTCAACGTGATGCGCCTGTCGCTGCACCCGCAAGGCCTGGCGCCGCGCATCGCCAACCTGGCGCTGTGGCGCGCGCACCTGCTGCAGCGCCTGCAGCGCGATGCCGAAATCAGCGGCGACGACAGCCTGTTCGCCCTGCTCGAGGAACTGCGCGGCTACCCGGCGCCGGCGGCAGTCGCCGCGCCGCCGAGCGACGCCGTGCTGGTGCCCCTGCAGCTGCACAGCGAGCGCGGCGTGCTGAGCCTGATCAGCACCATCACCGTGTTCGGCACGCCCAACGACGTGACCCTGGCCGAGCTGGCGCTGGAAACCTTCTTCCCCGCCGACGCCTTCACCGCCGCCTACCTGCGCGAACTGGCCGGACGGCCGTAGCGGCCACTGCAACGGCCGATCTGCCGCGCCGCCGGCCTTTTTCCGACGAAATCACACTTTCGGGTCATGCTTCGTGGCCGGCGACGCAGTAGTCTTGACGCTGCGCCTTTGACGCCGCCCCGCTCACAACAATAACAAGGAGCACCCCGGATGCGCTGTAAAGCATTGTTGCGCCACGTTTTTCTCTGGACGCTCGGGCTCTTCGCCGGGCTCTCGCCACTGGCCTTCGCCGAAGCGGTCAGCCCCCAGGAACAGATTCAGGTGCACGCCAGCCGTGCTACCAGCAGCCTCATGCTGTTACGCGGCGAGGGCTTCCAGAAGGTTCATCAGCAACGCCTGGATGCCGACCTGGCCGCTCTGGCCGGGGCCATGCAGAGCCTGCCGCAGGGCAGCGCCGAACTCACCGGCGCCCACCAGACCCTTGTTACCCAACTGCGCGCCGGTGTTTCCTATGGCCCCGGCGAGGAGAACGTGCCCTGGCGCTTCCCGGAAGACCTCAGCCGCGCCCTGCGCGATTTCCTCAGCGCCGCCCGCGCCCTGCCGGGCGGCGAGGGGCAGAGCGAGCTGGCGGCCAAGGTCGAGTACCTTGGCGTGCAGTACCTGGCCCGCTCCTACCTGGGCAACTTCGAGATCGCCCGCGAGCAACCGGATACCTACCTGGGCCAGGACGAACGCCTGCTGCTGCCGGCCATCGACGCCGAGCTGGAGGCCCTGGACAAGCAGGCCAATCCGCAGCTGAGCAAGCTGCAGACCCGCTGGGGTTACCTGCGCGCCGCCCTGGCCGACATGAACAGCCAGAGCAATGCGCTGGCCAGCGTCTCCGGCCGGCCCTTCGCGCCGATCACCGTGGACCGCCACACCCGTTCGCTGACCGCGCAATGGATGGCGATGTTCTAGAAATGCTCGCGGCTGAAGCCCCTCCCACGGTCTCTCGGGATTGTGGGAGGGGCTTCAGCCGTGCTCCAGCGACTTCGTAGGAGCCGCGCCCCGCGGCGAATCGTGCCGACAACACCAATTAGGCGTCACGGCCACGATCGTTTCGCGCCGGGGCGGCGCTCCTACAGGCATGGCAGATTCAGGCCAGCGACTTCTTCTCGCGGATGCAGGTCGGCCCGGCGATGTCCACCACCGCCTGCTCCACCTCCTTGCGCAGGCCGAGCAGGAAGGCCGCTTCGGCGGCGACGAACAGCGGGCCGATGATCAGCCCGCTGAGGTCGTCGACGAAGGCCGGCTTGCGCCCCTCGTAGTAGTGGCCGACGAACTGGATGATCCAGCCGACCACGAACAGGCCGATGCCCGCGCTCAGCCACAGCGCGGTGGAGGCCGCCGCCAGGGCCGCGCCGGCCCACAGGCAGAGGCCCAGCAGCACGGCCATAAGCAGACCGAAACGGCTGTCCAGGCGCAGGTAGAACAGCGCCGAGGCCAGCGCCAGCAGCGTCGCCGGCGCCAGCCACAGGCCGAGCAGCTCGAAGCCGGGGCGCGACAGCAGCACCGCCACCGCCAGCACTATCATGGGAATGCCGATAAAGTGACTGGCGATATTGCGCCGGTCACGGTGATAGGCCGCATATTGGGCCAGGTGATCGACTAGGGTTTTCATGTGGTTGCGGTCCTTTTTCACGACAGGCCCTGGCATGATCGCGCCCCGCTCGTCCGCCACTCTGTCAGCTAGGCGACAAAGCCCAAGGAGCCTCGATGCACGACCCCCATCCCTTCCTCGCCCGCCTGCAGCAGGGCCACTGGTTCGCCGGCCTGCCCGCCGAGCTGCAGGGCGCGCTGCTGGGCATGGCCCAGGTGCTGCAGCTGGAGCCCGGCCAGCGCCTGTTCCGCCGCGGCGACAAGCCCAGCGGGCTGTATGCGGTGGTCGAGGGGGCGATGCGCATCGGCGCGGTCAGCGAGAGCGGCAAGGAGGCGCTGCTGACCCTGGTCGAGCCGCCCTACTGGTTCGGCGAGATCTCCCTGTTCGACGGCCTGCCGCGCACCCACGACGCCTTCGCCGAAAGCGCCAGCAGCCTGCTGCTGCTGCCCCAGGCCGAGCTGCTCGCCCTGCTCGAGGCGCAGCCGCGCTACTGGCGCGACTTCGCCCTGCTGATGAGCCAGAAGCTGCGCCTGGCGTTTATCGCCCTGGAGGAGATGAGCCTGCTGCCGGCCGCGCCGCGCCTGGCCCGGCGCCTGCTGCTGATCGCCGAGAACTACGGCGAGGGCGCGCCGCGGCGAGTGCTGCACCTGGCCCAGGAACAGCTGGCGCTGATGCTGGCGGTCTCAAGGCAGACCACCAACCAGATCCTCAAGGAGCTGGAGGCCCAGGGCATCGTACGCCTGAGCTACGGCGAGATCGAAGTGCTCGACCTCGAACGCCTGCGCCGGGTCGCCGGCTGAACCGCTGGCGCTCTGCCACTGTCGATAACCTGTCTACCCACGCGAGCTTGCCGTCCGATGCCGTCCACCGCCGCCTCCACCCTCCCCGAGATACTCGCCGGCCCGCTGCTGCGTCGCCTGGAGCCCGGCCGCCTGGTGCTGTGGCTGGTGGCCAGCCGGCCGCTGCGGCTGCAGCTGTGCCTGCAGCCCGAGGGCGAGGCCGAGCAGCGGCACGCCCTGGACGAGCATTGCCGGCAACTGCCGCTGGGCCGCCACGCCGTGCTGCACCTGATCGACCTGGCGCTGGCGCAGCCCCTGCCGCAGGACGTGCGCATCGCCTACGACCTGCAGATCGTCGATGGCGACGACGCACGGGGCCTGGCCGACTGGGCGCCGCACCTGCTGTACCACGGCCGCCGCCGCGCCGACTTCGTGCTCAAGGCGCGCATCGACCAGCTGCTCCACGGCTCCTGTCGCAAGCCGCACCATGCGGCCACTGACGGCCTGCTCTGCGCCGACCGCCTGCTGGCCGCACAGCCCGAGGCGGCGCAGCGCCCGGCGCTGCTGCTGATGAGCGGCGACCAGGTCTACGTCGACGACGTCGCCGGGCCGATGCTGTGCGCCATCCACCAGCTGATCGCCCGCCTCGGCCTGTTCGACGAGCGCCTCGAAGGCGCGGTGGTCGAGGACAGCCAGGCGCTGTACGCCGACCCGGTCGGCTACTACCGGCGCGCCGAGCTGCTGCCGGCGCTGAAGAGCAACCAGACCCTGCGCGACAAGTTCTTCGGCGGCGTGGAGAAGCCGATCTTCACCAGCAGCAACGCCGACAACCACCTGGTGACCTTGGCCGAGATGATCGCCATGTACCTGCTGGTCTGGTCGCCCGTGCCCTGGAGCCTGATCGAGGAAGAGCAGCCGCCGCTGGACGCCGAGCAGCAGCGCCGCTACGCCGAGCAGCGGCCGTGCATCGCGGCCTTCCGCCAGTCGCTCGGCCAGGTGGCGCGGGTGCTGGCGCACCTGCCGACGCTGATGATCTTCGACGACCACGACGTCACCGACGACTGGAACCTTTCCGCGCGCTGGGAGCAGACCGCCTACGGCCACCCCTTCTCCAAGCGCATCATCGGCAACGCCCTGCTCGCCTACCTGCTGTGCCAGGGCTGGGGCAACGACCCGGACGCCTTCGCGCAGCCGCTGCAGGCCTGCGGCGAGCTGCTGCGCCAGCGCCAGGACGACCAGCTCGACGCCCGCGCGCAGGACGCGCTGATCGACGCCCTGCTGCAGTTCCAGCACTGGCACTACGTGCTGCCGACCAGCCCGGCGCTGCTGGTGCTGGACACCCGCACCCGCCGCTGGCGCAGCGAGGGCCGCCTGTCGCGGCCGTCCGGGCTGATGGACTGGGAGGCGCTGTGCGAATTCCAGCAGGCGCTGCTCGATCACCCGGCCTGCATCATCGTCTCGCCGGCGCCGATGTTCGGGGTCAAGCTGATCGAGGGCATCCAGAAGCTGTTCACCTACGCCGGCCACCCGCTGCTGGTCGACGCGGAGAACTGGATGGCCCACCGCGGCGCGGCCAGCGTGATGCTCAACATCTTCCGCCACTCGCGCACGCCGGGGGATTTCGTCGTGCTCTCCGGCGACGTGCACTACTCCTTCGTCTACCAGGTGCGCATCCGCCACAAGCGCGCCAGCCCGACCATCTGGCAGATCACCAGCAGCGGCATCAAGAACGAGTTCCCGCCGCGCCTGCTGGACTGGTTCGACCGCCTCAACCGCTGGCTGTACGCGCCCTGGTCGCCGCTCAACTGGCTGACCAAGCGCCGGCGCATGCGCGTCAGCCCGCTGATCCCCGAACGCAGCCGCGCCGGCGAACGCCTGTGGAACGGCGCCGGCCTCGGCCAGGTGTTGTTCGACGCGCAGGGCCGGCCCGAGCGCATCCTCCAGCTCAACGCCGACGGATCAAAGCCTGTGACCTTCGTCGCCGAACGCGACCAGCCGCAGCCGCGCGAGATTGCCGCCAGCCCATAAGAGCCTGGTCTAAGGCCTCACTGCGCCAGCCAGCCACCATCGATATTCCAGGCCGCGCCGCGCACCTGCTGCGCCGCCGGGCTGCAGAGGAACAGCGCCAGCTCGCCCAGTTGCTGCGGGGTGACGAAGGCCTGCGACGGCTGCTTCTCCGCCAGCAGCGCGGCGCGCGCCTGCTCGGGCGATTCGCCGGCGGCGATGCGCGCGTCGATCTGCCGCTGCACCAGCGGGGTGAGTACCCAGCCGGGGCAGATGGCATTGCAGGTGACCCCGCTCAGGGCGGTTTCCAGCGCCACCACCTTGGTCAGGCCGAGCACGCCGTGCTTGGCCGCGACGTAGGCCGCCTTGCCGAGCGAGCCGACGCTGCCGTGCACCGAGGCGACGTTGACGATGCGGCCCCAGTCCTGCGCACGCATGTCCGGCAGGGCCAGGCGCGTGCAATGGAAGACCGCGCTGAGGTTGAGCGCGAGGATCGCGTCCCAGCGCTCGGCCGGGAAGTCCTGCAGCGGCGCGACGTGCTGGATGCCGGCGTTGTTGACCAGGATATCGACCCGGCCGAACTCGCGGCGGGCGTAGTCGAACAGCGCCTCGATCTGCGCCGGGTCGGCGAGGTCGGCGGCGTGGTAGCCGACCCGGCCGTCGTAGCGCGAGAGCTGCTCGGCGGCGGCCTGCCAGTCGCCGAAGCCGTTGAGAATGACGTTGGCGCCGTTGCGCGCCAGCACCTCGGCGATGCCGAGGCCGATGCCGCTGGTCGAGCCGGTGATCAGGGCGGTCTTTGCACTGAGCATCTTGGGGTTCCTTGTCGTTTGAGATGAAGGTGCGGTGGCCATGGCGCACCGCTCACTCGCGTGCCGGAAAAAAGCCGGGCCACACTGGCCCGGCAAGGCTTTCACGAGGAGTAATCGCGATAGGCGGGGCGCGGCCTTACCAGAGCGGCAGGCTGTAGCTGACGATGAAGCGGTTCTCGTCCAGGTCGGCGCCGATATTGCTGCGGGTGGTGGCGTTGCGCAGGCGCAGGCCGAGGTTCTTCAGCGGGCCGTCCTGGAACACGTAGGCCAGGTCGGTGTTGCGTTCCCAGGTCTTGCCTTCGCTTAAGCCGGCGCCGCGGTCGACGTTGTCGCCGGACAGGTAGCGGGTCATAAAGGTCAGCCCCGGCACGCCGAGGGCGGCGAAGTCGAAGTCGTAGCGCAGCTGCCAGGAGCGCTCGTCCTGGTTGCCGAAGTCGTTGATCTGCACCAGGTTGATCAGCGCGTTGTCGGCGCCGGCGATATAGGCGAAGCCGGTGTCGCCGGACAGGTGCTGGTAGCCGGCCGTGAAGCCCTGGGCGCCGAGCCGGTAGGTGAACAGCGCGCCGAAGGCGTCGTTATCGACGTTGCTGCCGCCGTCGTCGCTGGAGCGGGCGAAGCGGATGTCCGACTTGAAGCTCTGCCCCTCGCCCAGCGGCAGCTGATGCACCAGGTTGACCAGGTGCTGCTTATAGATGCCGTCGAGGCCGCCGTAGTAGTAGCTGGTGGCGAGCTCCGGGGTCCACTGGTAGCGGCCGCCGGCGAAGAGGAACTCGTCGCTGCTCTTGGCGCTGCCCAGCACTATGTTGCGCTTGCCGCCGTTGAACACGGTCATCTCCTCGTTATCCGAGGAGTCGCGCTGGTTGACCCGGTCGAGGCGGCCGAGGTCCAGGCTCAGGCCTTCGATCTCGTTGCTGCTCAGCCAGGCGCCGCGGAAGGTCTGCGGCAGCAGGCGGCTGTCGTTGCGCATCAGCGCCGGCAGCACAGGTTGCAGGGTGCCGAGCTTGAGGGTGCTGTTGGAGGCGCGCAGCTTGGCGGTCAGGCCGGCCTCGCCGTATTCGTCCTGGGCGCGCTTGGGCGCCTCGCGGTCGCTCTTGAGGATGCCGGTGCCGACCCGGTCCGGGCTGGAATCGAGCTTGAGGCCGAGCAGGCCGATGGCGTCGATGCCGAAACCGACGGGGCCCTCGGTGTAGCCGGACTCGAAGCGCAACATAAAGCCCTGGGCCCACTCCTCGGCCTTGGCCTGGGTCGCGCCGCTCTGGCGGAAGTCGCGGTTGAAGTAGAAATTGCGGGCATCGAGCACCGCCTTGCTGTCGTCGACGAAGGCCGCGCTGGCCGGGCCGGCGGCGATCAGTACGGCGCCGCCGCAGAGCAGCTGGCAGAGGGAGCTGTGGTGCAGTCGCATGGTATTTCCTCTTGTTGTTATGGGCCGCGTTGCGCGGCCACAAACGCCAGAGCGAGAAGCGTGCCAGCCCCTTGCGGCACGCGGCCTATCGGCGCAATGCCGCGGATTAGAGCCTTTGCTTGAGGATGAAGGTGGTTGATCCAGGACGCCGCAAAGCGTCTGCTGCGCTGGACATGTCGGCTGGCGACTGCACTCGCTGTCCAGCCGGCTGGACGGCCGTCGTCGCCAGGTATCGAGAGCAAGGGAATACGCCGGTTCTTGGTTAGCGGCGCTGGGGATGGTTATCGCCATCTCCACGCAAACCGGGCGCCGCGTAACCCACCATTGCGGTTTGCCGGTAGACCGCCATGGTGGGTTACGGCGCATTGGTGGTTGGCGCCGTCCGCATGCTCGTGGTTCGCGCCTAACCCACCCTACGCATTGCCGCGAGCCCGCCCTCAGCGCTGGCTCAGGCCGTGCTGCTGCAGCTTGCTGTACAGGCTGGCGCGGGAGATGCCCAGCTGCATCGCGGCGCGGCGGCGGTTGCCCTGGCAGGCGAGCAGCATGCTCTGCAGGGCGCGGCGTTCGGCCTGGGCAAGGGTCTGCGCCAGCGGCTGCACCGGCTCGTCGATGCCGGACGCCGCGGCGCTGCTCGCCGGCTCCGCCGCAGCGGCGCTGCCGGGGGCGGCCAGCAGCGGCTGCAGCTGGGGCACATCCAGCAACGGGCCGTCGACATCCAGCTGGGCGCGCTCGAGCAGGTTGCGCAGTTCGCGCACGTTGCCCCTCCAGGGCTGGCGGGCGAGCAGGACCAGCGCCTTGTGGCTCAGCTCCATGGGCGCCTGGGCGGAGCGGTTGGCGATATCGTCGAGCAGGTATTCCACCAGCGCCGGGATATCCTCGCGCCGTTCGCGCAGCGGCGGCACCTGCAGGGCCAGCACGTTGAGGCGGTAGTAGAGGTCGCCGCGGAACTGCCCGGCGGCGACCTTGGCCTCCAGGTCGATATGGGTGGCGGCGATCACCCGCACGTTGAGCGGCTTGACCTGGTTGGAGCCGAGCGGCTCCACCTCCTGCTCCTGCAGCACCCGCAGCAGCTTGGCCTGCAGCGGCAGCGGCAGGTCGCCGATCTCGTCGAGAAACAGGGTGCCGCCGTTGGCCACCTCGAACTTGCCGATGCGCGCCTTGCGTTCGGCGCCGGTGAAGGCTCCGGGGGCGGTGCCGAACAGCTCGGCCTCGACCAGGGTCTC
>NZ_JBITWE010000013.1:0-34824 GCF_044543505.1 Pseudomonas sp. NPDC077186 | reverse complement strand
CTGGGTGGTGAGGGTATCGACACGGTATGGACCTCGCTGGCGAGCTACACGCTGGGGGCTAACGTCGAGAACCTGTATTACGGCCCGAGCAGCGGTAATTTCACGGGCACCGGTAATGCGTTGGACAACTGGATACAGGGTGGGGCCGGCAATGATGTGCTGACCGGGGGGGGAGGTAACGACACCCTGATGGGCGGTCTCGGCAACGACATCTTCGTATTCGGGCCGAGCTTCGGCAACGACCGGATCATGGACTTCGATGCCAATCTCGCCGGTGGCCAGGATCTGCTGAATATCGCCGCGCTGGGGATTACGGCAGCGACCTTCGCCGCTCGGGTGAGTATCGCCGATGCCGGCGCCGACACCCTGGTGACGGTCAACGGTGCGGACGGCGGCAGCATCCGCCTGGTCGGCGTCGCCGATCACACCACGGTCACCTCGGCGGACTTCCAGCTGGGTTGAGCTAGGGGCGAGTCCAGGGTGTCTGGCCTCGGCCAGGCACCCTGGGCGACAAGGGTTTAAACCTTGAGGGGAGCATATTCGATGAGCGACAAGATCAAGGTAGGCATAGTCGACGACCACCCGCTGCTGCGTCAGGGGGTGGCCGCGACCCTGAATCGGGTGGAGGATTTCGAAGTGGTGGAGCAGGGCGGCTGTGCCGACGAGGCGCGGGAGATTTCCGCGCGCTGTCAGCCGGACGTGCTGCTGATGGACGTCAACATGCCCGGCGATACCTTCGCCGCGGTGCGCGCCATCAGCAAGGCGCAGCCCAGGGTCAAGGTGCTGATGCTGACGGTGTCGGAGTCCGAGGACGACGCCTATGCGGCGCTGGAGGGCGGCGCTCAGGGCTATGTGCTCAAGGGCGTCAGCGGGCCGGAGCTGATCCAGGCGATCCGCACCGTGGCCAAGGGCGAGACCTTTATCACCCCGGCGCTGGCGGCGCGCCTGCTGAGCAACTTCCGCAAGCATCGCAGCGAACAGCACGGTCCTGATCTGACCCACCGCGAAGAACAGATCATCCGCGAGGTCGCCAGCGGCCTGACCAATCGCGAGGTGGCGGCCAAGCTCGGCTTGAGCGAGAAGACGGTGAAGTACTACATGACCAACGTGATGCAGAAGCTGCATGCGCGCAATCGGGTCGAGGCGGTGGCGGCGGTGCGTCGTTACTGGGAAAGCCGCAAGACCTGGCATGTGGGCATTAGTACGCCCTGATCCATTGACTGCTACTGGCGGCTATCGCCGCCGCGCAAATCGAATCTGGCCTTGACCCGGGTGCCTTGCCCGGGGGCCGATTCGAGTTCGAAGGTCCCACCCAGCGATTCCACCCGATAGCGCATACCCGCCAGCCCCAGGCGCGAGCGGTGCGACCCCGTCGCGGCCTGACGCGCCTGATCGATGCCCGCGCCGGCGTCCGCCACCTGCACCTCCAGCACGCCCTGCCGGCACCCCGCGCGCACCGACTGACCCTGGCCACCGGCATGGTGGAAGGCGTTGTTCAGCGCCTCCTGCACCAGACGATAGACGCAGATCTTGTAGGGCAGGCTCAGCGTCGCCGGCAGTTCGCCGAGCTCGAGCTGCACCTTGGTTTCGCTGCGCTGTTCATGGCGTTGCACCACCAGCTTGAGCAGCTCGTCCAGGCTCAGCTCGTTGATCTCCGGCAATGCCAGACCGCGGGAGATGCCGCGTATCTCGCGCAGGCTCTCCTGGGCGGCGCTGCGGATGGTCTCCAGTGCGTCGTTTTCCCCGGTCTGGCAAAGCTCGGCGAGCTCGTCCAGACGCAGCAGGATCAGGGTCAGGAGCTGCGCCGGGCCGTCGTGCAGGTCGGCGCCCAGGCGCCTGTGGGTCAGCTCGTTGATGGTGGCGAACTCTTGGCTGGCGGTGCTGACCCGGCGTTGCAGCGCGGCGTTCTGCTGGTGCAAGGCCTCCTGCTCGCGCATCTGCTGGCGCAGGATCGCCTGCTGGCGCTCGATGATGCGGTCGCCGCGGCGGACGATGAGAAACAGCAGCCCGAGCATGGCCAGGGTGGCCGCGGCGATGATCGCCCAGACCTGCTGGTGGATGCTGCCGATCTCGTGCTCCAGCTCGTAGAACTCGCCGATGGCGATGATCCGCCCGCTGCCGAACTCGCGCAGAGGCACATAGGTTTCGTACAGCGGCCGGTTGAAGCTGCGCTCGTAGGCGTGCTCGTCGTGTTCCAGCGGGCTCAGGCGGGTTACCACCTTGCCCTGCATGGCCGCGGCGATGGGGTCGGCCGGATAGTAGTAGAAGGTCGCGTGTTTGCTGGTGCTGTAGACGTTGCTGCCGTCGGGCAGCCAGATCTTCACCGAGACGATATGGCTGTTGAGCGAGGTGTCTTTCATCAGGTTGTCGATGGCCTGCACGCTCTCGGGTTTCAGGCTGCGCGCGCTGGCCAGTTCCTGCACGTACTCGTCGAGGTAGGCCTCCATGTAGATAGCCGCGCCT
Organism: Pseudomonas sp. NPDC077186; assembly: GCF_044543505.1. Classification (NCBI taxonomy): domain Bacteria; kingdom Pseudomonadati; phylum Pseudomonadota; class Gammaproteobacteria; order Pseudomonadales; family Pseudomonadaceae; genus Pseudomonas; species Pseudomonas sp. NPDC077186. Next base: position 32,361 of record NZ_JBITWE010000013.1, on the reverse strand, counting down.
TCGCCCGCGCTCTGCGCTGCGGCGCGCTTGATCTGCTGGCTGACCAGACTGCCGACGAAGACCATGCTCACGCCGAGGATCAGCGCCGCGGCGAGGACGAACTGCAGCGAGCGGTTCGATTGCCCCAGGCGGCGCCACCAGGACGAGGCGGATTCGACCAAAGTCCCATCGACGGCCTCGACCAAGGTCTTCGAATTTGATTCGACCTTTGCATCTATGGACATCGTCGTCGCTCCCCGATGCTTGCAACCAAGTGCTGAAAAGATCTCCCGGTGGTTCCCGTACTACCGAGGTCTATCAACAAGCTAGTTCAGGATTCGCCTCGCAGGGTCGCCGCGACGTCGTTACCGACTCCCGTCAAGTCGGTCGAGCCGCGCAGACCGAGGTGCGAGGGCCGTTACAGCCGTAGCTTGATGGGGCTCAGGGAAGTGGGCCTCGGGCATTGCAAGCGTGGCGTCGGCGGCGGGATGCGGTGCAGGAGAGGGCACCGCGACCGTCGCACCGCGTCACCCGCGCCGGAGCGCAAGAATATGGACAGCAGTCCACGCCGCACTGAAGCGGCGACCTCATGCGGTACCGCCGGTCTGTGGCATTGCCACGGGCCGCCCTAGCCACGTCCTGCGGCCCCGCAGCCGCCCGGATCGAGTAAGCGCCAGTCGCGGCTCGATCCCCTTGCACCGATCCAGACACTTCTGCCTGCGCTTAGCCACGCCGTTGCAATGTTGCCGTATGCATGTGGTTTTTCTGACGCCTTCGTCAGTCGCACTCACATCGAGGGAGCACAACAAAATGGCTGTCAAGACAACCCAATCCGATCTGGAATTCATCCTCCAGCAAATCAAGATCGCCGAAGCCCACGCCGGTGGCGCCTCGCTCTACGACCTGGTCGGCAACCCGCTGCTGCCCTATGGTCTGCGCACGGTCGACGGCACCTACAACAACCTGGTGCCTGGCCAGCAGCACTACGGCTCGGCCGACCAGACCATGCCGCGCCTGCTGGAGCCGGAGTTCCGCGACGCGGAAAACGGCATCGACGGCAACGGCGCGCCCCCCGGCTTCCCCGGTTCGGGCACCCAGACCAGCTATGAACAAACCAGCGGCTATGTGGTGGATTCGCAGCCGCGGGTGATCAGCAACCTGATCGTCGATCAGAGCCTGAACAACCCGGCGGCGGTGATGGCCGCGCTGGAGTACGCCGGCTCCAGCGACGTCTTTGGCGATGCACAGTTGGTGGCCAACGCCCTGGCCACGCTGAAAACCGCCGAGGCGGCGGCGCTGGGCAATAGCGCGCTGGTCGAGGCCAGCGCCGCGCTGCTGGCCACCTCTACCGCTGCGGCCCAGGCTGCAGCGGTAGAGGCGGCGGAGGCGCAGGCGCAGGCCGATGCCGATGCCCTGGCGCACAGCGCGGCGCAGGCACTGGTGACTACAGCGCAGGCCGCGGAAGGAACTGCCTGGGCGGCATTGATTTTCGCCCTGAACAACGGCGGTGATGTTGTCGGCACTTTGGCTGCCTACAACACGGCAGCGGCTGCGACTGTCACCGCTCAGGAGCAGGCCGCGGCGGCTGGTGAAATCGCTGCGGCTTCGGCTGCCGCCGCAGGAACCGCCCAAGCCGATGCCCAGGCTGCTGCTACACAGTTGACCCTCGATACGGCCGCCCACGAACTGGTGCTGGCCGAGGTTGCCGAAACCAGCGCCGAGGTCGCGGTTGCCCAGGCCGCGCTGGATGGGCTGTTGGACGATCTGGGCATCGTCATGGACAACGGCAGCGTGCTGGTGCCCAACGTCTCGCCGGACGAAGGCCTGAGCGCGCCTTTCAACGCCTGGATGAGCCTGTTCGGCCAGTTCTTCGACCATGGCCTGGATCTGGTCAACAAGGGCGGCAGCGGCACCGTGTATATCCCGCTGCAGCCGGACGATCCGCTGTATGTCGAGGGCTCGCACAGCAACTTCATGATCCTTACCCGCGCAACCAACCAGGTTGACGAGCAAGGCAATATCATCCGCGAGCACGTCAATCAGACCACCCCCTTCGTCGACCAGAACCAGACCTACACCTCGCACGCCTCGCACCAGGTGTTCCTGCGCGAGTACGCCATGACCGACGAGGGCCCGGTAGCCACCGGGCATATGCTCGACGGAGCCAACGGGGGGCTGGCCACCTGGGCCGATATCAAGGCGCAGGCGCGCGAGATGCTCGGCATCGACCTGACCGATGCCGATGTCGGCAACGTGCCGCTGCTGGCCACCGACCCCTATGGTCAGTTCATCCGTGGCGAGAACGGTTTTCCCAAGCTGGTGATGGCCGACCCGCCGCCCTATGAGGTCGAAGGCAACCCCGACAGCCCGATCTCCACCGCTGGTGCCGCCCGTACCGGCCATGCCTTTCTCGACGATATTGCCCACAGCGCCAACCCGTTCAACTCCAATGGTTCCATGAAGGTGGCCGATGGCGATGACGAAGTCGGCCTGGGTGGCCCGCCTGTTGCGAATCCGGATTTCAACCCCGGTTTGCCGGTAGGCCCTGGCAATCTGCCGACACTGGCGCAATACGACAACGAACTGCTCGACGCCCACTACATTACCGGCGACGGTCGCGGCAACGAGAACATCGGCCTGACCGCGGTGCACCACGTGTTCCACTCCGAGCACAATCGCCTGGTCGAGGCCAACAAGCAGACCATTCTCGCCAGCGGCGATCTGGCCTTTATCAACGAATGGTTGCTGGTACCGGTGAATGAGGTGCCGGGTAGCGCCGATGGGCTGATCTGGAACGGCGAGCGGCTATTTCAGGCCACGCGCTTCGTCAACGAGATGCAGTACCAGCATCTGGTGTTCGAGGAGTTCGTGCGCAAGATCCAGCCGTTCACCGACATCTTCATGGTGCAGCCGGATATCGAGATCGACGCGGCCATCGTCGCCGAGTTCGCCCATGTGGTGTACCGCTTCGGCCACTCCATGCTCAACGAAACGGTGGATCGGCTGAGCTTCGACATGCAGTCCAGCGACATCGGCCTGATCGAGGCCTTCCTCAATCCGGTCGAGTTCGCCAGCGCCGATGCCGATGTCATGGCCGGCTCGATCATTCGCGGTATGACCCGGCAAACCGGTAACGAGATCGACGAGTTCGTCACCGGCGCCTTGCGCAACAACCTGGTGGGGCTGCCGCTGGACCTGGCGGCGATCAATATCGCCCGCGGCCGCGACACCGGCGTGCCGTCGCTCAACAGCGCGCGCGAGCAGTTCTTCGCCGCCACCGGCGACAGCAACCTCAAGCCCTACGTCAGCTGGACCGACTTCGCGCTGAACATCAAGAACCCGGCATCGATCATCAACTTCATCGCCGCTTACGGCCAGCACGACAGCATTCTCGCGGCCGATACCGCCGAAGACAAGCGCGCCGCCGCCACCCTGCTGGTGATGGGCGGTAGCGGCAGCCCGAGCGATCGCACCGACTTCCTCAACAGCAGCGGCACCTGGGCCGGGCTGGAGTCCGGCCTGAACCTGGTGGACTTCTGGATCGGCGGTTTGGCCGAGCGCAAGATGCCGTTCGGTGGCATGCTCGGTTCCACCTTCAACTTCGTCTTCGAAATACAGATGGAGAAGCTGCAGGACGGCGACCGCTTCTACTATCTGTCGCGCACCCAGGGGCTCGACCTGTTGGGGGCGCTGGAGGCCAACTCCTTCGCCTCGCTGGTGATGGCCAACACCGACCTCGGCCGGCCGGATTCCTCGCACCTGCCAGGAGATCTGTTCGCCTCGGTGGACCATATTCTCGAGCTGAACCAGGCGTTGCAGATCGGTGACGACCCGGTATGGGACAACCCCATCATGCAGGCGCTGACGCCCATGGTGGAGCGTGGTGCGGGCTACCTGCGCTACAACGGTGAAGAGCACGTGGTGCTGGGTGGCAGCGAAGGCAACGACACCCTGATCGGCGGCATCGGCGACGACACCCTGTGGGGCGACGGCGGCAACGACCGCCTGGAGGGTGGCTACGGCAACGACATCATCCAGGGCGGCGACGGCGACGACATCATCACCGACATCGGCGGCGACGACATCATCAAGGCCGGCGACGGCAACGACGTGATCCATGGCGGCAACGGCCTCGACTTGATCTTCGCCGGCGACGGCCATGACTTCGTCATCGGCGGCACCGACGGCAAGGAGATTCTGGGCGGCACCGGCAACGATTTCATCCACGGTGGCGACGGTATCGACGCGCTGTTCGGCGGCTCCGGCGATGACTGGGTGGAAGGCGGTGGACGTTTCGACTATATCGCCGGCGACAACGGCGACATTTTCTTCGAGAGCCCGATCCTCGGCCACGACGTGCTCAATGGCGGCCAGGGCGACACCGACTACGACGCCGACTCCGGCGACGACATCATGTTTGCCGGCGCCGGTATCCAGAAGAACATCGGCATGTGGGGCTTCGACTGGGTGATCCACAAGGACAGCACGGTGTCGGCCTACTCGGATCTCAACCAGCTGGTGTTCGACACCGAGCCGCTGAAGGTGCTGCGCGACCGCTTCAGCGACGTCGAGGCGCTGTCAGGCTGGGATCGGGACGATGTGCTGCGCGGCGACGACCGCGGCAACGACCCGGATGCCGGCGAGGAGGAACAGCTCAACGCCAACAACGCCCTCAGCCACGCCGGGGTGGATCGCATCGAGGGCCTGCGCGAGCTGCTCGGCGGAGTGATTGGCGAGCGACCGGAAGTGCTTGAGCCGGGGTTTGTGGAGGACATCCTCGCGAGCGTGGAGCAGGCATTCGATAGTTTCTTGGGTGTAGGGGAAAGTGGCTCGCTGAGCGATCTTCAGCAGTGGTTCAACTTCCTGTTGAACCCACAGCCATCCGCCCTGGAAAACCTGGTCGAGGCATTGCGGGAGGAGGTGGACGCTTGGCTCGGCGGGAATACCGGGTTGGGTGACTCCGGAGGGCTGATTGCCGGTTTGACCAGTCTGATAGCTACGCGCATCACCGATGTCACGAGCGCCGATCTGGAAGCTATCGCCAGCGGCCTGAGCGAGGCGCTGGACGGCCTGTTCGCTGCGGACTTGGAGGCAGCTATTGCTTTTAACGCCGGCAACATCCTGCTCGGCGGTGCTGGCAACGACGTGATAGAGGGGCGCGGGGGCGACGACTTCATCGACGGCGCCGCCTGGCTCAACGTGCGCATCAGCATTCGAGACGACGCCGGCAACGAGATCGGCACGGCCGATGGCATGACCAAGGCGATCACCGGCAAGAGCGGGGTGCTGGCCGGCACAGCGGACAGCCTGACCCTGGATCAGGCGATGTTCAGTCGCCTGCTCAATCCCGGACAGCTGCATATCGTTCGTGAAATCATCGACAGGCAGAAGGGCGAGAACGAAATCGACACTGCAGTGTATTTCGGGCAGGCAGATGAATACGACCTAGTCGACAACCTCGACGGTACCTGGACCATCAGCCACACTCGCTTCGTCGGTGGCGGCGGCACCGTGACCACCTTCGACCCACTCGATCCGGACGGCCTCAATACTACGCGCAAGATTGTCTCCGATGGCACCGATACCCTGCGCAATATCGACCGCGTGCAGTTCGCCGACCAAGAGGTTTGGTTGGTGCCCAGGCCGGCCGAGGGCACGGTGTCGATCAGCAATATGGCGCCGACCGAGGACCAGGTGCTGCTGGCGGCCGCCACCGTCAGCGATCCCAATGGCACCGAGTTCGCCGTGCTCAGCTACGCCTGGCAGGCGCTGGTGGCGGGCGAGTGGGTGCAGGTCGGCACGGGACAGAGTTTCACCCCGGGTGATGCCGAGGTCGGGCTGCCGCTGCGCGTGGTGGTCAGCTTCAACGACGACTGGGGCAATCCGGAGAGCCTGATGTCCGCGGTCACCGCGCCGGTGCTCAACGTCAACGAGGCGCCCACCGGGCTGCCGCAGCTCAGCAACGCCTCGCCCAGCGTCGGCCAGGTGCTGATCGCCTCCACCGCGCAGATCGCCGATGCCGACGGCTTGGTCGGCGTGACCTTCGCCTACCAGTGGCAGGTCGGCAGTGGCGATAGCTTCAGCAATATCGCCGGCGCCACCGCGCAGTCCTTCACCCTGACGGCGGCTCAGGCCGGGCAGCAGGTGCGGGTGCAGGTCAGCTACACCGACAACCGCGGCACCCTCGAGTCGCTGACCTCGGCGGCCACGGCGGTGATCGCCAGCGCGGTGATCATGGGCACCAATGCGGCCAATACGCTCAACGGCACCGCGTTGGATGACCATATTGTTGGGCTGGGAGGGGACGATGTACTGAACGGACTCGGTGGAGATGACATTCTTGATGGTGGGGACGGTAACGATGTCCTCAATGGCGGTGCCGGCAACGATGAGTTGATTGGCGGTGCAGGCAACGATACGTTGAGGGGCGGTTTGGGCAACGACATCATGCGTGGTGGAACTGGTAACGACACCTATGAAGTCACCGAGGCGGGCGATCAGGTGATCGAGTTGGGTGGTGAGGGTATCGACAGCGTATGGACCTCGCTGGCGAGCTACACGCTGGGGGCTAACGTCGAGAACCTGTATTACGGCCCGAGCAGCGGCAACTTCGCCGGCACTGGCAACGCGCTCGACAATACCATCCAGGGTGGTGCTGGGAATGATGTGCTCCAAGGCGGTGCAGGTAATGACACCTTGAACGGTGGCGCTGGCAACGACACGTTGAGGGGCGGTTCGGGCAACGACATCATGCGTGGTGGAACCGGTAACGACACCTATGAAGTCACCGAGGCGGGCGATCAGGTGATCGAGCAGGGCGGCGAGGGTATCGACAGCGTGTGGACCTCGCTGGCGAGTTACACGCTGGGGGCTAACGTCGAGAACCTGTATTACGGCCCGAGCAGCGGTAATTTCACGGGCACCGGTAATGCGTTGGACAACTGGATACAGGGTGGGGCCGGCAATGATGTGCTGACCGGGGGGGGAGGTAACGACACCCTGGTGGGTGGTGCTGGCAACGATGTGCTGAGGGGCGGTTCGGGCAACGACATCATGCGTGGTGGAACGGGTAACGATGCCTATGAAGTCATGGATGCTGGTGATCAGGTGATCGAGCTGGATGGTGAGGGTATCGACAGCGTGTGGACCTCGCTGGCGAGTTACACGCTGGGGGCTAACGTCGAGAACCTGTATTACGGCCCGAGCAGCGGTAATTTCACGGGCACCGGTAATGCCTTGGACAACTGGATCCAGGGGGGGGCCGGCAACGACGTGCTGACCGGCGGTGCCGGCAACGACACGCTGGTGGGCGGTCTCGGCGACGACATCTTCGTGTTCGGTCCCAACTTCGGCAACGACACCATCCATGGCTTCGATGCCAACCCCGCTGGTGGGCAGGACCTGCTCAATATCGCGGCCTTCAACCTGACCGCGGCGACCTTCGCCAGTCGGGTCAATATCGCCGATGCGGGCGACGATGTGCTGGTGACGGTTAACGGTGCGGATGGCGGCAGCATCCGCCTGGTCGGTGTGACCGACCACAGCACCGTGACCATCGCCGACTTCCAGTTGGCGTGAGGCGGCGTGATCCCTGGCGTTCGGGTCACGCGCGGTAGGCCAGGGTCGGCGCCAGGTTTGCTACGGCACGTCGCCTGCGGGGGCGGCGTTCCGTAGTTTCTTTGCCTCCAGTAGCAGAAACCCCAGCTTGGCTGGGGTTTCTTTTAGCGTTTTCTGTTGATGCCCCGATCTGGCTCTTACTTGGACAGAAACTTCATGCCGTCTTCCAGGCCCTGCAGGGTCAACGGGTACATGCGGTCCTCGATCAGCTCGCGGACGATATTGGTCGAGGCGGTGTAGTTCCAGGTGTCCTTGGGGTAGGGGTTGATCCAGATGAGCTTCTTGTACTTCTCCATGAAGCGCTTCATCCACACGTAACCGGCTTCCTCGTTCCAGTGCTCGACGCTGCCGCCGGCCTGGGTGATCTCGTAGGGCGCCATGGCCGCATCGCCGACGAACACCACCTTGTAGTCGGCGCCGTACTTGTGCAGCAGGTCCTGGGTGGCGGTGCGCTCGCTGGTGCGGCGCATGTTGTTCTTCCACACGCTCTCGTAGATGAAGTTGTGGAAGTAGAAATATTCCAGGTGCTTGAACTCGGTCTTGCAGGCGGAGAACAGCTCCTCGCAGACCTTGACGTGGGCGTCCATCGAACCGCCGATATCCAGCAGCAGCAGGAGTTTCACCGTGTTGCGTCGCTCCGGGCGCATCTGGATATTGAGCAGGCCGCCGTCCTTGGCGGTGTGGTCGATGGTGCCGTCCAGATCCAGTTCCTCGGCGGCGCCTTCGCGGGCGAACTTGCGCAGGCGGCGCAGCGCCACCTTGATATTGCGCGTGCCCAGCTCGACCTGGTCGTCGAGGTTCTTGTACTCGCGCTGGTCCCACACCTTGACCGCCTTGCCCTGGCGCTTGCCGGCGTCGCCGATGCGGATGCCCTCGGGGTTGTAGCCGCCGGAGCCGAACGGGCTGGTGCCGCCGGTGCCGATCCACTTGTTGCCGCCGGCGTGCCTTTCCTTCTGCTCTTCGAGGCGCTTCTTGAATTCCTCGATCAGCTTGTCCAGGCCGCCGAGGGACTGGATCTGCGCGCGTTCCTCGTCGCTCAGCAGGCGCTCGAATTCCTTGCGCAGCCATTCGTCGGGGATCATCGCCTCGATATGCCGGTCGAGGTTCTCCAGGCCCTTGAAGTAGGCGGCGAAGGCGCGGTCGAACTTGTCGAAGTGGCGTTCGTCCTTCACCAGGATGGCGCGCGACAGGTAGTAGAACTCGTCCATGTCGGCGAACACCACGTTGTGTTTCAACGCGTTGATCAGGTCGAGCAGCTCGCGCACCGACACCGGCACCTTGGCCGCGCGCATTTCGTTGAATAGGTTGAGCAGCATTTATCTGTGCCCTCGGGATTGTCCGTAGGGTGGGTTAGCCGCGCAGCGGCGTAACCCACCGTTGATGCCACAGGCATCATGCTTGCCAGCCTGGCGGCTGGTCGGTGGGTTACGCTTCGCTAACCCACCCTACAAAGACGCTGGCCGACGCGCAGCAGCCCGATTTTTACCGAGAAGCGCGGCGCGCCATAAAGGCCAGGCGTTCGAGCAGCATCACGTCCTGCTCGTTCTTCACCAGGGCGCCGGCCAGCGGCGGGATGGCCTTGGTCGGGTCGCGTTCGCGCAGCACCGCTTCGCCGATATTGTCGGCCATCAAGAGCTTGAGCCAGTCCACCAGTTCGCTGGTCGAGGGCTTTTTCTTCAGCCCCGGCACCTTGCGCACGTCGAAGAACACGTCCAGCGCCTCGGCCACCAGCTCGCCGCTGATCTTCGGGTAGTGCACGTCGACGATGCGCTTGAGGGTGTCGCGGTCGGGGAAGGCGATGTAGTGGAAGAAGCAGCGGCGCAGGAAGGCGTCCGGCAGCTCCTTCTCGTTGTTCGAGGTGATGATGATGATCGGGCGCTGCTTGGCCTTGATCGTCTCGTTGGTCTCGTAAACGTAGAATTCCATCTTGTCGAGTTCCTGCAACAGGTCGTTGGGGAACTCGATATCGGCCTTGTCGATCTCGTCGATCAAGAGGATCACCCGCTCGTCGGCCTCGAAGGCCTCCCACAGCTTGCCCTTCTTGATGTAGTTGCGCACGTCGTGGACCTTGTCGGAATCCAGCTGCGAGTCGCGCAGGCGGCTGACCGCATCGTACTCGTACAGACCTTGATGAGCTTTAGTCGTGGACTTGATGTGCCAGGTGATCAACTTGGCGCCGAAGGCCTCGGCCAGCTGTTCGGCGAGCATGGTCTTGCCGGTGCCCGGCTCGCCCTTGACCAGCAGCGGGCGCTGCAGGGTGATGGCGGCGTTGACCGCGAGCTTGAGGTCGTCGGTGGCGACGTAGGACTGGGTGCCTTCGAACTTCATCGGAAAATCCTCGAACGGTAGCGCGCGGGGCCGGCCCGCTGCAGAGATTCAGACGGCGACTATAACGCGCAGGCCCGGCGGCTGTGAACGTGGACGCAGTATTCAGTCACTGAATGGCGAGTCACCCGGCTTTCGGTCTGCTGGCTGGACGGCGCCGGGCGGCGGGCATAGGCTTGAGGCTTTTCCCGTCATGCCAAGGACTTCCGATATGAGCCGCATCTTTGCAGACAACGCCCAGGCCATCGGCAACACGCCGCTGGTGATGATCAACCGCCTGGGGCCGAAAGGGGTGACCATCCTGGCCAAGATCGAGGGGCGCAACCCGGCCTACTCGGTCAAGTGCCGCATCGGCGCCAGCATGATCTGGGACGCCGAGGAGCGCGGCGTGCTCAAACCGGGGATGACCATCGTTGAGCCGACTTCGGGTAACACCGGCATCGGCCTGGCCTTCGTCGCCGCCGCGCGCGGCTACAAGCTGCTGCTGACCATGCCGGCGTCGATGAGCCTGGAGCGGCGCAAGGTGCTCAAGGCCCTCGGCGCCGAGCTGGTGCTGACCGAGCCGGCCAAGGGCATGAAGGGCGCCATCGAGAAGGCGGCCGAGATCGCCGCTGCCGATCCGGCCACCTATTACCTGCCGCAGCAGTTCGACAACCCGGCCAACCCGGCGATCCACGAGAAGACCACCGGCCCGGAAATCTGGCGCGATACCGATGGCGCCATCGACGTGTTGGTGGCCGGCGTCGGCACTGGCGGCACCATCACCGGGGTGTCGCGCTATATCAAGCAGACCCAGGGCAAGCCGATCCTCTCGGTGGCGGTGGAGCCGGTTGGCTCGCCGGTGATCAGCCAGACCCTGGCCGGCGCCGAGGTCAAGCCGGCGCCGCACAAGATCCAGGGCATTGGCGCTGGCTTCGTGCCGAAGAACCTCGACCTGGCCATGGTCGATCAGGTCGAACAGGTGGCCGACGACGAGGCCAAGAGCATGGCCCTGCGCCTGATGCGCGAGGAGGGCATCCTCTGCGGCATCTCCTGCGGTGCGGCGATGGTCGCCGCGGTGCGCCTGGCGGAGAAGCCGGAGATGCAGGGCAAGACCCTGGTGGTGATCCTGCCGGATTCGGGTGAACGCTACCTGTCGTCGATGCTGTTTGACGGGCTGTTTACCGAGCAGGAACTGCAGCAGTAAGAGGCTGCATGCCTCAGTGATCAAGCCGCCCTCGGGCGGCTTTTTCGTAGGGTGCGCCGTGCGCACCGCAAATCAGGTTCTGGCCGCGCTCGGCCGCACCACCAGCCATAGCGCCACGCCGATCAGCGCGCAGCCCGGCAGGTAGTCCCAGGAAAGCGGCTCGCCCAGCAGCAGGGCGCCCCACAACACGCCGAACGGCGGGATGAGGAAGGTGGTGGTGCTGGCCTTGATCGGTCCGATATCGGCCAGCAGACGGAAATACAGCACGTAGGCAAACGCCGTGCAGAGCAGACCGAGGCCAGCCAGCGACAGCCACACCTCGAGCCCGCCCCAGCTGGCCGGCGCCTGCAGGGCCAGGCTGCCGGCGAACAATGGGGTGATGAACAGGCTGGCGCCGACCAGGCTGGCGAAGGCGGTCAGGCGGTTGTCCAGGCCGCCCTGCTGGCCGATCCAGCGGCGGGTGAGGAAGCCGGCGAAGCCGTAGCAGGTGGTGGCCACCAGGCAGGCGGCGGCGCCCAGCAGCAGTTCCAGATCGAAGGCCACTGGCCCCGTACGGGTCAGCACCGCCACGCCGAGCAGGCCGAGGAACACCCCGGCGGCCTTGCTCGCGGTGATGCCCTCGTGGAAGAACAGCGCGCCGATCAGCACGCCCATCAAAGGCGTCGTCGCATTGAAGATCGCCGAGTAGCCGGCCGGTAGGATCAGCGCGGCCAGGCAGTACATGGCAGACGGCAGGCCGGCGTTGATCACCCCGAGCAGCAGGCAGGCCTTGAGCTTGCCGCGAAAGTCCCAGCCCACCCGCATCAGCAGCAAAAAGGCGAGCAGGCCGAGGGCGCCGAAGCTGGCGCGGAAGAAGGCGGTGGGCATGCTGCCCAGCACCGGCGCGGCGACGCGCATAAACAGGAAGCTGGCGCCCCAGATGGCGGCGAGCAGCAGCAGGCGGAGCAGGTCGGCGGTACGCAAGGCGGGGTATCCGGCAGGTGGGGAGCGAGAGTGTTGCCGGTGGCCTGCGTTCTGGCAATCCGCATCGCGCTTTCGAACAACTGTCGCGGCTAAAGCCCCTCCCACGGGAGCTCACCGTCGAGGGGGCGTAGCCGCGATTTCGCGGAGCAGCAGGCCGTGGGAGGGGCTTTAGCCGCGATCTTCATTAGCGGCTTTCCCCGGCATCGGCCTATGGCTAAGCTCGCTTCACTCATTTCCTTGCGAGGCACTTCCATGGCGCAGCAATGGCCGGCCGGCGAGATCGCCCGGCTGATCCTCGACGGCTTCGACGACTACCGCGAGCACTTTCGCCAGCTCACCGACGGCGCCCGCGCGCGCTTCGAGCTGGCGCAGTGGCAGGAGGCGCAGCGGGCCTCGGCGGCGCGCATCAACCTATACGAGGACAAAGTCGGCGAGACCCGCGACCGCCTGCAGCAGGTCTTCGACGAGTCGCTGCTCGAGGTCGGCCAGTGGCCGCTGGTGAAAAGCGCCTATATCGCCCTGATCGACCTGCGTTTCGACGACGAACTGGCGGAAACCTGGTTCAACTCGATCTTCTGCAGCCTGTTCAGCCACGACCTGATCAGCGACGGCTGCATGTTCGTCCACACCACCCGGCCGTCGCTGCGCGGCCACCCCGGCGCGGCGCAGACGCGCAGCTACCGCCCGGCCGGCGAGCTGGCGGACATGCTGCGGGCGATCTTCGAGGATCACCGTTTCGACGTGGCCTACGAGGACCTGCCGCGCGATCTGCAGCGGCTGGAGCAGCAGTTGCGCGCCAGTCTGCCGGATTGGGTGTGCAAGGACCCGGAGCTGTGCATCGAGCTGTTTTCCTCGGTGCTCTACCGCAACAAGGGCGCCTACCTGGTCGGGCGCATCTACACCCGCGACGAGCAGTGGCCGCTGGCAATCCCGCTGCTGCACCGCGAGGGCCACGGCATCCAGGTCGACGCGCTGATCACCGACGAGGCCGAGGTGTCGATCATCTTCTCCTTCACCCGCAGCTACTTCATGGTGGAGGTGGCGGTACCGGCGGAGTTCGTCGGCTTCCTCAAGCGCATCCTGCCCGGCAAGCACATTGCCGAGCTGTACACCTCGATCGGCTTCTACAAGCACGGCAAGTCGGAGTTCTACCGCGCGCTGATCGGCCACCTGGCGACCAGCGACGACCGCTTCGTCATGGCCCCCGGCGTGCGCGGCATGGTGATGAGCGTGTTCACCCTGCCGGGCTTCAATACGGTGTTCAAGATCATCAAGGACCGCTTCTCGCATGCGAAGAACGTCGACCGCAAGACGGTGATCGAGAAGTACCGCCTGGTGAAGAGCGTCGATCGCGTCGGGCGCCTGGCCGATACCCAGGAGTTCGCCGATTTTCGCTTCCCCAAGGCCAAGTTCGAGCCCGAGTGCCTGGCCGAGCTGCTGGAGGTGGCGCCCTCCACCGTGGTGGTGGAGGACGAGACCGTGCTGGTGCGCCACTGCTGGACCGAGCGGCGCATGACCCCGCTCAACCTCTACCTGGAAAACGCCAACGAGGCGCAGGTGCGCGAGGCACTGGAGGACTACGGCCTGGCCATCAAGCAGCTGGCGGCGGCGAATATCTTCCCCGGCGACATGCTGCTGAAGAACTTCGGCGTCACCCGCCACGGTCGCGTGGTGTTCTACGACTACGACGAGATCTGCTTTCTCACCGAGGTGAACTTCCGCCACATCCCGCCGCCGCGCTTTCCCGAGGACGAGATGAGCTCCGAGCCCTGGTATTCGGTGGGACCGATGGATGTGTTTCCCGAGGAGTTCCCGCCTTTTCTGTTCGCCGATATCAAGCAGCGCCAGCTATTTAGCAAGCTGCACGGCAATCTGTACGATGCCGACTACTGGCAGGGGCTGCAGGAGGCCATTCGTCAGGGCAAGGTGATCGACGTGTTTCCCTACCGGCGCAAGAGCCCGGTCGCTTGATCGGGATCAGTTGAATTCGCCGGCGGCGGGGCTAGGCTCAGTACAGGAGCCGTCCGGCTCCGTCTCTCATGAACTTGGCAGGAGGTCGTACCATGCTCGCCAAGCTGCAACATCATCTGCATGCGCTGCTGCTGGCCTTCGGCTGGGGCGCATCCCAGGCCCAGCCCCTGCGTATCGACCCGGCCGAGCAGGAACGTCTGCGCCGCGAGGCGCGCCAGCGGCGCTGAGCTTCCGCATGCGGGCGCGCGCGGCCTAGCAGGCCCCGCGACACCCTAGCTGGCGTGCTGGTCGAACCAAAGGTCGATCAGCTCGCGCATGCGCGTGCCGGAGAAGCTTGGGAAATGCCCGCCGTGCACGACGCGCACCGGCAGTTGGCGCAGGCGCGCCAGGCTGCGCGCGTAATCCTCCAGGTTGGAATGGTAGGCATCCTCGATCAGCGGGCCGTCGTAGAGAATATCGCCGGAAAACAGCGTCTGCGTCGCCGCCTCCCACAGGCTGATACCGCCAGGCGAATGGCCGGGCGTGTGCAGCACCTGCAACACCCGATGGCCCAGATCCAGCACGTCGCCATCCTCGATCAGACGGGTGGCCGGCGCCGCCTTGACCCGATATTCGGCGTAGCACAGCGGGTAATCCGGATGGGCCTCGAACATCTCGTCGCCGACGAAGGCCGCGGCCAGGGTATTGGCACCGGTCGGCGCGGCGAGTATCTCGGCCTCGGCCGGGTGCACCAGGCGCTCGGCGAATTCGTGATGCCCGGCGATATGGTCGAAATGGGTATGGCTGGCCACCGCCAGCAGCGGCTTGTCGGTGAGCCAGGGCAATTGCTCGCGCAGGCTGACCAGGCCCGAGCCGGAGTCGATCAGCGCGTCGCGCTCGCGGCCCTGCACATGCCACATGTTGCAGCGGTAGAAGGGCCGCACATAGGGCTCGTGGATCAGGCAGATGCCGTCGTGGCGGTGCTGTACCTCGAACCAGCGGTCACGGCTGACGATTTTCATGGTCGTTCCTCAAAGCGGTTTCGCATCCTGCCGCAGCCTCGTTGGCGGACTGCGTTCTCCCGTAGGGTGGGTTAGTGGCGCCGAACACCATCTCGCAAACGCAGATGAACGCAGCGCGCCGCGTAACCCACCAGGCGATCGATGGTGTTGTGCCGATGGTGGGTTACGCCGCACCCGACACGGTGAGTACAGGACGAGCACAACAGGCGGCTAATCCACCCTACGGGGCGTCGTTTCCGGCAGGGCGAGCGCAACCCGCCACGGTTGTCATCACGCTACGCCAGCTGCGCCCTGGGCACCAGCACCCAACGGCGCAGCACGGTGTAGCTGGCGGCGGTGAGCAGGAACACCGGCAACGAGGCGCCGTAGGCCAGCGGTTCGACCCAGCCCCAGTAGTAGGCCAGCACCGCGCCCAGGCCGTAGGCGGCGAAGGCCGCCGGGTTGAAGCCGTTCAGGTAGCGATAGCGGCCGCCGTCCTCGCTGAGCAATTCGTCGACCGCGTACTGGCCCTTGTGGATCAGGAAGTAGTCGGCGATCAGCACGGCGAAGGCCGGGATAAACACGCTGCCGATCACCAGCAGGAAACTCTGGAAGTTGTCGAGGATGCCGGGGATCTGCGAGCCGAGGATCGACAGCACGCCGATGCACAGCGCCGGCTTCCAGAAGCGGGTCTTGGGGCTGATGTTGAGGTAGGACAGCGAGGCGCTGTACACGCACATCACGTTGGTGGTCATCACCGAGAGGAACACCACTATGGCCGCCGGCAGGCCGAAGCCGAAGCCGGCCAGCAGCACCGCCGGGTCGTAGGTCTGCTGCATGCCGCCGAGCACCGAGAAGCCGGACACCGTAGCGCCCAGGCCCATGGCCAGCAGGGTGGCGGCGACATAGCCGACCCAGGTGCCGACCGCCGCCACGCCCTGGCTGCGGCAGTTGCGGTTGTAGTCGGCGGCCAGCGGAATCCAGGAGAACGCCGTGGCGATGACGATATCGAAGGCGATGCCGGGGCTGATCTCGTTGCGCGGCTCGGCCGGCATGCTCAGCAGGCTGGAAAATTCGAATTGCCGCCCCATCACGTAGAACACCGCGCCGGCCAGCAGGAGCATGCCGATGGCGGCCCAGCGCTCGACTCGCTCGATGCCCAGGTGGCCGCGCAGGGCGATCAGCAGCACCAGGGTTTCGCAGAGGATGGTGAACAGCGGCAGGTTGGAGTAGCCGGTCATATGCTCGACCGCATAGTTCAGGCTCATGCCGGCCAGCAGCGCCTGGATCCAGCTCCAGGCCAGCAGGGTCAGCAGGTTGACCAGCGACGGCAGCTTGGCGCCGTGTACGCCGTAGCTGCCGCGGGCCAGCACCATGGTGGTCAGCCCCGAGCGCTGGCCCATCAAACCGACCAGCACCAGCGGCAGGATGCCGATGGCCGAACCGATCAGCACGATCAGCATGGCCTGGGTGAACATCAGGTCTGGCACCAGCAGCATGCCGGTGAGGATTGTGGTGACCACCACGTTGGCGCCCAACCACAGGGCGGTGGTGCCGCCGAGGCCGAGGCTGCGATGGCCGGCGTCGGTGGGCGCGAGGCCGTCCTGGCCGAAGTGCTGGCTGAGATTCTTGAACATGGTGTCGACTCCCCGGTGTTTGATTATTGGTATGGGTGGGCGGCAGTCAGTGGTACAGCTGAATCTTGTGGTTATGCCCGTAGCCCGGATGCAGTCCGGGGCAGGGATTTCGCGGCTAAAGCCCCTCCCACAGGGGCACCTCGATTTCCGTGGGAGGGGCTTTGCCCGCGATCAATGTAGTCAGGGATGAAAGGGCGCTTGCTCCAGCACTTCGATGATCAGCGGGCGGTCGCTCGGTGCGCTGCGCAGCAGCTCGGCCAGGTGCGTGTGATCACGCGCGCGTTCGGCGGCGCAGCCGAAGCCGCGGGCGATGGCCAGCAGGTCCGGGGTGTAGATGTCGACGCCAAGCGGCTCGATATCGCGGCGTTGCATATAGCGCTTGATTTCGCCGTAGCCTGAGTTGTTCCACAACAGCACGATGATGCCGACGCCAGCCTCCACGGCGCTGGCCAGCTCGGGCAGGGTGAACTGCAGGCCACCGTCGCCCATCAGGCTGATCACCGGGCGGCCCGGCTCGGCCAGCTTGGCGCCAACGGCCGCCGGCAGGCCGTAGCCCAGGGTGCCGTAGCCGGTGGAGGCGTTGAACCAGCGCCGCGCGCCGTCCAGCTCCACCAGGTGGTTGCCGCTGTACACCGTCTGCGTCGAGTCGCCGACGAAACGGGCCTCGGGCAGCACCTCCAGCACGGTGTCGAACAGTTGGCGGTAGTGCCCCCAGCCGGCGAAATCCTCGGCCAGCTGCGCCTGCACGGCGGCGGTGCGGCGGGCGCCGGGGCTGTCGGCGCGGGGCTCGCAGGGGTTGAGTTCGGCCAGCAGCATGCGCATGGCCAGGCGCGCGTCGCCCTGGATCGCCAGGTGCGGGGTGAAGTTGCGCTGCAACTGCTGGGCGTCGATATCCACGCGGATCAGCTTGCCCGGCAGTTGGAAGTTGCCGTCGAACACCACGTCGTAATCGGTCTCGCCCAGTTCGGTGCCGATGGCCAGCACCACGTCGGCCTCCAGTGCCAGCTGGCGCACCGGTAGCAGCGACTGGTTGCTGCCGAGCAGCAGCGGATGATTCGGCGGTAGCAGGCCCTTGGCGTTGATGGTCAGCGCGGTCGGTGCGTCCAGGCTGGCGGCCAGGGCGCGGGCCTCGGCCTGGGCGGCCACGCAGCCGCCGCCGAGCAGCAGCAGCGGGCGCTGGGCGTTCTTCAGCAGCGCGGCGGCCTCGCGGATCAAGGTGCGGTTGGGGGCCGGGCGCTCGACCCGCGGCCTGGGCGCCAGGCGCATATGGCTGGCGTCGGCGGTGATGATGTCCAGCGGCAGCTCGATATGTACCGGACGTGGACGCTCGCCCTCGAACACGGCGAAGGCGCGGGCCAGCACGCCGGGCAGCTCCTCGACGCTCATCAGGGTATGGCTAAAGGCACTCACGCCCGAAACCATGGCGCGCTGGTTGGGCAGCTCGTGCAGGTAGCCCTTGCCCAGGCCCAGGCGTGCGCGCTCGTTGACGCTGGAGATCACCAGCATGGGAATCGAGTCGGCGTAGGCCTGGCCCATGGCGGTGAGGATATTGGTCATGCCCGGACCGGTGATGATAAAGCACACCCCAGGTTTTCCACTGACGCGGGCGTAGCCGTCGGCCATAAAGCCGGCGCCCTGTTCATGGCGCGGGGTGATATGGCGGATGCCGCTATGCGGCAGGCCGCGATAGAGTTCGACGGTGTGCACGCCGGGAATGCCGAACACGGTGTCGACGCCCCAGGCTTGCAGTTGCTTGACGAGAAATTCGCCGCAGGTGGTCATGTTGAGAATCCTTCAATGGCGCTGATCGCGCTCTGTAGGGTGGACATGGCGCAGCCTTGTCCACCGAGGGTCGACCAGGTGGCGGACAAGCCTGCGGCATGTCCGCCCTACGGGAGCGTTAACCGACTATCCAGTGCGCCATCAGCGCGATGATCGGCAGGGTGATCAGGGTGCGGATGATGAAGATCATGAACAGCTCGAGGATGTTCAGCGGCAGCTTGGCCTTGATGATCAGCACGCCGACTTCGGACATGTAGATCAGCTGGGTCAGCGACACGCAGGCCACCACGAAGCGGGTCAGTTCGCTCTCGATGCCCTTGCCCAGCACCGCCGGCAGGAACATGTCGGCGAAACCCACCAGCATGGCCGGCGCGGCCTTGGCGGCTTCCGGCAGTTGCAGCAGCTCGAGCAGCGGCACTATGGGCGCGGACAGCCAGTTGAAGATCGGGGTGAATTCGGCAATCGCCAGGGACAGCGTGCCGATGGCCATCACCAGCGGCAGCAGGCCGAGCCAGATGTCCACCACGTTGTGCACGCCGACCTTGATCATCTGCGCCGGCGAGGGGTTGGCGTTGGCGCGTTTGACCGCCTGAACCAGGCCCCAGCGCAGCAGCGAGGTGCCGGCCGGTACGTCTTCCTTGATCTGCTTGCCGACGCCGGCGACGTACTCGTCCTTCTTCCACGACAGCGGCGGGATGCGCGGGGTGATGATGGCGGCGGCCAGGCCGGCGACCACCACGGTGAGGTAGAAGGGCACGAACAGGTGGTCGAGCTTCATGAAGCTGGTGATCAGCAGGCTGAAGGCGATCGAGGCGATGGAGAAGTTGGTGGCGATCACCGCCGCTTCCCGCGCGCTGTAGAAGCCCTTCTGGTACTGCTGGGCGGTGATCAGCACGCCGACCGTGCCGGAGCCGAGCCAGCTGGCGATGGCGTCGATGGCCGAGCGCCCGGGCAGGCCGAAGATCTTGCGGAACACATTGCGCACCAGGGTGCCGCAGAACTCCATCAGGCCGTAGTCGGTGAGCAGCGGCAGGATCAGCCCGGCGACCAGGAAGAAGGTGATCAGCACCGGGGCCAGATCCTTGAGCACCACGCCGCCGGTGTTGGCGTTCCAGATCCATTCCGGGCCGAACTGCCAGAAGGTCATGGCCGCGAACAGCGCGCCGAGCACGCGCAGGCCGAGCCATAGCGGGCTGAGGTTGAACATCTCGTTGAGCGCGTGGCGCTCGGTGAGCCACTTGGGCTTGAGCAGGCTGGCGAACAGGCCGACGGCGGCGGAGAACAGCAGCAGGCCGGTGGCGATGGCCGGCAGCCAGTCGCTCAAGCCGGCCTTCAGCGCATCGGCCATCACGCCCAGGCCGATGGTGACCTTTTCCTCGTAGACGATGGGGGTGAGGAACAGCAGCACGCCGAGCAGCGAGGGGATCAGGAAGATCAGCAGCTGGCGCAGGTTGTAGGAGGTGTCGGCCGGTGGCTGGTCGTCCAGCAGCGGCATGGCGTCTTCACGATTCATCTGGGCACCCTAGTTGTTGTTGTATGGATGTGCCGGGCACCTCATGAGGCACCTCGGCGAAGCAATAAAAAACCGGCGGTCAGCGGCGCTGAACCCCCGGAAGCACACACAGCATTTCGTAGAGCAGGTTGGCGCCGAGCAACGAGGTGTTGCCGGTGGTGTCGTAGGGCGGCGAGACCTCCACCAGGTCGCCGCCGACCAGGTCCAGGCCCTGGCAGCCGCGGATGATCTCCATCGCCTGGATGGTGGTCAGCCCGCCGATTTCCGGGGTGCCGGTGCCGGGCGCCCAGGCCGGGTCGATGCCGTCGATGTCGAAACTCAGGTACACCGGGCCGCCGCCGACCTTCTCGCGCACCTCGGCCATCAAGGGCTCCAGCGACTGGTGCCAGCACTCCTCGGCCTGCACCACGCGAAAGCCCTGCTTGCGGCTCCAGTTGAAGTCCTCGGCGGTGTAGCCCTGGGCGCGCAGGCCGATCTGCACCACGCGGTCGCAGTCCAGCAGGCCTTCCTCGACGGCGCGGCGGAAGGTGGTGCCGTGGGCGATCTTCTCGCCGAACATCTCGTCGTTGACATCGGCGTGGGCGTCGATATGCACCAGGCCGACCTTGCCGTGCTTCTTGTGGATGGCGCGCAGGATCGGCAGGGTGATGGTGTGGTCGCCGCCCAGGGTCAGCGGCTTGATGCCGTACTCTAGGATCTCGTCGTAGGACTCCTCGATGATGCGCACGGCCTCGGCCATATTGAAGGTATTGATCGCCACGTCGCCGATATCGGCAATGTTGAGGGAATCAAAAGGTGCTGCCCCGGTGGCCATGTTGTAGGGGCGGATCATCACCGACTGGGCGCGGATCTCGCGCGGGCCGAAGCGGGTGCCGGAGCGCAGCGAGGTGCCGATATCCAGCGGCACGCCGACGAAGGCGACGTCGAGCTCACGTTTCTCTTCGCTCTTCTGGATATGCGGCAGGCGCATCATGGTGGCGATGCCGCCGAAACGGGGCATTTCGTTGCCGCCCAGGGGCTGATGAAAAACCTTGTCCATGGGAAGGCCTCACGGTTGTTGTGGTTGTAGGAATCGTTGGACGGATTCTTGGTCAGCTGGGGCCTGGGAAAAATCGGCAGGGGCAAAAACTTAGTTCAGAGATTTCTAAACTAATCGCCGACGGGATACAGTGGTGCGCACGGCGCACCCTACGCGGTATCGGCCGCCTGCCGTAGGGTGCGCCGCGCGCACCACCGTTTTCCCTAGCCCGATGAGAACCCCATGACCAGCGCCTTGCCCGATCTCAAGCTGCTGCGCATCTTCGCCAGCGTGGTGCGCCACCAGGGTTTCGCCGCCGCGCAGCAGGAGCTGAACCTGTCGACTTCGGCGATCAGCACCTATATGAGCCAGCTGGAGACGCAGCTCGGCTTGGTGCTCTGCCACCGCGGCCGCGGCGGTTTCAGCCTGACCAGCAAGGGCGAGCTGTTCCACCAGGAGACCCTGCGTCTGCTCGGCGAGCTGGAGGGCTTCGAACGCTACTCCGCCGCGCTTAAGGGCGAGCTGCGCGGCACCCTCAATCTCGGCGTGCTGGATTCCACGGTGAGCGATCCGGCGCTGCCGTTGGCCGAGGTGATCGGCGCCTACAGCCAGGAACATCCCGGCGTGCACCTGCACCTGTCGGTGATGAGCCCCTACGAGCTGCAACTGGCGGTGCTCGACAACCGCCTGGACCTGGCCATCGGCGCCTTCTCCACACGGATGAACGGCCTGGTCTACCAGCCGCTGTACCGCGAGCAACACTGGTTGTACTGCAGCGAGCGGCATTCGCTGTACGAGCAGCGGCGCATCCCCGCCGAGGTGATCACCCAGCAGCGCATGGTCGGCCGCGGCTACTGGAGCCAGGCGGAACTGGCGCGGCATGGCTTCAAACACAGCGCGGCGACCGTGGAGTCGATGGAGGCGCAGCTGATCCTGGTGCTGTCCGGCGCCTATATCGGCTACCTGCCGGAGCATTACGCGCAGCCCTGGGTCGAGCAGCAGCGGCTCAAGGTGCTGCTGCCCACCACCTTCGGCTACCAGGCGCCGTTCTCGCTGATCCTGCGCCGCGGCCGCTCGCGCGAGCCGCTGATCCAGACCTTCCGCGATCTGCTCAAGACGCAACTGAACCAGAGCTGAAACAGGGTCGCCCGATTATCTTCGCCATGCTCAATGGCGGCGCCTGGCGCCGTGATTGCCCTGTGCTAGTACTTATTCATACGTATGTCTCAACCTTCATTCGACAGGGATGCCACGATGCGCCAGAACCTGCCTGTGACTCAGCGGGAAAGGACCTTTCCCGCCGACGAACGTCTGATCTCCACCACCGACCTCAATAGCAAGATCACCTACTGCAACGATGCCTTCGTCGAGATCAGCGGCTTTACTCGCGAGGAACTGATCGGCCAGCCACACAACCTGGTGCGTCACCCGGACATGCCGCCGGCCGTGTTCGGCCATATGTGGGACACCATCAAGCAGGGCAAGCCCTGGATGGGTATCGTCAAGAACCGCGCGAAGAACGGCGATTTCTACTGGGTCAGCGCCTATGTCACGCCGATCTACGAGAACGGCCGCATGGCCGGCTACGAGTCGGTGCGCTCGCTGCCGAGCGAGGCGCAGAAACGCCGTGCCGAGGCGCTCTACGCGCGGCTGCGCGCCGGCAAGCCGCCGGTGCCCAAGCTGGAATCCTGGACCTACGACCTGCTGCGCTCCTGGCCGCTGATCCTCGCCGGCCTGGTGATTCTCGGCGCGCACTGGCTGCTCAGCGGGCCCTGGCTGCTGGGCTTTATCCTCGCCACCTTGTTCGCCCTGGGCTCCTACCAGCTGTACCGCACCCGCCAGCTGATCCGTCGCACCCTGGACGAGCACCCCAAGGCCTTCACCAGCGCCCTGGTGGCGCTGACCTACAGCGACAACCGCGGCGCCCAGGCGTTGCTGGACATGGCCATGATCAGCGAGGAGGCACGCCTGCAGACCGCGCTGACGCGCCTGGAGGATGCCGGGGTCAACGTCAAGAAGCGTGCCGCACAGTCCGCCGAACTGTCGCGCTCCGGCGCCGCGCTGCTCGACCAGCAGCGCGCCGAGACGGACCAGTCGGCCACCGCCATCAACCAGATGGCGGCGACCATCCAGGAGGTGACGCACAACGTGCAGAGCACCTCGCACGCCGCCGAGGAGGCGGATCGCCTGGCCAAGGAAGGGCGCCAGCTGGCGGTCGGCAGCCTGGACTCCATGCGCCACATGGCCCAGGCGGTGACCGATATCGGCCAGGCGGTCAACGAGCTGGCCAACTCCACCCAGTCCATCGGCAGCGTCGCCGACGTGATCACCTCGATCGCCGAGCAGACCAACCTGCTGGCACTCAACGCCGCCATCGAGGCGGCGCGCGCCGGCGAGCAGGGCAGGGGCTTCGCCGTGGTGGCCGACGAAGTGCGCTCGCTGGCCTCGCGCACCCGCCAGTCCACCGAGCAGATCCACCAGATCATCGCCGACCTGCGCGCCGGCGCCGAACGCGCGGTGGTCACCGCCGGCAAGGGCGAGGACATCTCGCGCGACAGCATGCAGAGCGTGGAGTCGGTGCGCGATGCACTGGAAGGCATCAGCGCGGCGGTGACGCGCATCACCGGCATGAGCCAGCAGATGGCGGCGGCGTCCGAGCAGCAGAGCCATGTCGCCGAGGACATCAGCCGGCAGATCACCCGCATCGCCCAACTCTCCGACCACAGCGCCGGTCAGGCGCACCAGGGCGCGGAAATCAGCCGCGAGCTGGAGCAGATGGCCGACTACCTGCACAGCCTGGCGGAGCGTTTCAACCGCTAAAGCTGGATGGTTTGTGGGAGGCGCTTTAGCGGCGAACGGCGAGTAACCCGGTCGCGGCTAAAGCCCCTCCCACCGCTTTATGAGCCCGGAACGCAGGGGGGATGGCAATCGCGAAGCGTTTTCCACCGAGGGGCCGCTTGCCGGAGTCGGCGTTTTGGTAGCCCGGGTGCAACCCGGGAACTCTCGAGCAATTCCCCCGGATTGCATCCGGACTACGCGCTAAAGCTGGATGGTTTGTGGGAGGCGCTTTAGCGGCGAACGGCGAGTACCCCGGTCGCGGCTAAAGCCCCTCCCACCGCTTTATGATCCCGGATCGTGGGGTGGCAAACCGCGAAACGTTGTCCACCGAGGGGCCGCTTGCCGGCGTCGGCGTTTGGTAGCCCGGGTGCAAACCTGGGAACTCTCGAGCAATTCCCCCGGATTGCATCCGGACTACGCGCTAAAGCTGGATGGTTTGTAGGAGGCGCTTTAGCGGCGAACGGCGAGTACCCCGGTCGCGGCTAAAGCCCCTCCCACCGCCTTATGAGTCCGGAACGCAGGGGGGATGGCAATCGCGAAGCGTTTTCCACCGAGGGGCCAATTGCTGGAATCTCCCCCTGTAAGCCCGGGTGCAATCCGCCGACTCTTCCCCATATTGCATCCGGGCTGCGCGAATGCAGCGCGAAATGTAGGAGCCGCGCCTCGCGGCGAATGCGATCGAGCGCGCAGCGCAGAAGCAAAAGCTTCGCCCCGGGGCGGGGCTCCTACACTTTTTCCGTTGTCGCCGGCTTCGTGGCACACTGCGCGGCATGCCTCGTCCGACCTGCCCCCGCTGCCTGCGCCCGCTCGGCCATTGCCTGTGCGCGCTGATCCCCGCACTCGATAGCCGCACCCGCCTGCTGATCCTGCAGCACCCCAGCGAAACCGCGCACGCGCTGAATACCGCACGGCTGGCCGCCCTGGGCCTGCGCAACGCCGAGTTGCGGGTGGGCGAGACCTTTTCCGAGTTGCCGCAGCTCTTGGCGCAACCGGGCTATCGCGCCTGCCTGCTGTTCCCCGGCGAGGAGGCCGTCGAACTGGCCGCGCCGGTGCAGGGCGAGCTGCCGCTGCTGCTGGTGGTACCCGACGGCACCTGGCGCAAGGCGCGCAAGCTGCTGCACCTGAGCCCGGCGCTGGCGGCCTTGCCGCGGGTCGCCCTGCCGGCCGGGGCGCCATCGCGCTACCGCCTGCGCAAGGCGCCGGCCGAGGGGGCGCTGTCGACCATCGAGGCGATCGCCACGGCGCTGGAGGTGCTGGAGGCCCCGCGCAGTTTCGCGGCGCTGCTGCGGCCCTTCGAGGCGCTGATCGAGGGACAGATCGCGGCGATGGGGGAAGAGGTTTTCTCCCGCAATCACCAGCGCTAGGGCGGTGCGCACGGCGCACCCTACGATTGCGAGCCGGCCGCGTAGCCCGGATGAAATCCGGGCTACCAAGCGCAGGTAATTGATTGCCGGGTTCGGCCTGGTCTCAACGCTCGCGCATGGCCTCCGAGCGGGCCTTGAGCACCGGCTTGAGCAGGTAGGCCAGCACGCTCTTCTCGCCGGTGATGATGTCCACCGTGGCGACCATACCGGGGATGATCAGCAGCGGATTGTCCTCGCTGCCCAGGTGGCTTCTGTCGGTGCGCACCTGGATCAGGTAGAAGCTGTTGCCTTCCTCGTCGCTGATGGTGTCGGCGCTGATCAGCTCCAGGTTGGCCTTGAGCCCGCCGTAGATGGTGTAGTCGTAGGCGCTGAACTTGACCATGGCCTTCTGTCCGGGATGCAGGAAGGCCACGTCCTGCGGGCGCACGCGGGCCTCGATCAGCAGGCTGTCGTCGAGCGGCACGATCTCCAGCATGTCGTTGCCTGGCTGCACCACGCCGCCGATGGTGTTGACCTTGAGCTGCTTGATCACCCCGCGCACCGGCGAGGTCACGGTGGTGCGGGTGACCTTGTCCTGAATGGCGACGCTGGTGGCGGTGATCTTCTTCAGCTCGGTGCGCACTTCGTTGAGCTCCTTGAAGGCCTCGGCGCGGAAGCTCAGCACGGACTCCTCCATCTTGCTCTTGATCTCGCTCATCGCCGCCTCTGCGCGGGGAATGGCCAGGTTGGTCGCCTCCAGCGAGCCGCGCACCTCGACCACGCTGCGGCGCAGACGCAGCACCTCCACCTCGGAGATCGCCCCGGAGGCCACCAGCGGCTGCGACATGTTCAGCTCCTGCTGCAGCAGGCCGAGGCTGGAACGGTACTGCTGGGCCTTGGAGCGGAATTCGGCCAGTTCCTGCTCCTTCTGCCGCAGCTGTTCGCCGAGGGTGCGCTGCTCGCTTTTCAGGCGCTGCTGGCGCGAGTGGTACAGCGCCAGCTGGTCTTCGGCCAGCTGCGGCGCGTCGCGGGTGATCTCCTCGGGCAGCTGCGGTTCGCGGCCCTCGGCCTCGGCGCCGAGGCGTTCGAGGCGGGCGATCAGCGCCAGGCGGTCGGCTTCGGTCTCGCCGCGGTTGGAGAGGAAGCGGGTGTCGTCCAGGCGCAGCAGCACGTCGCCCTTGTTCACCACCTGGCCTTCGCGCACGAAGATCTCGCTGACGATGCCGCCTTCGAGGTTCTGGATCACCTGCACCTTGCTCGAGGGAATCGCCTTGCCCTCGCCGGTGGTGACCTCCTCGAGCACCGCGAAATGCGCCCAGAGCAGCGCGGCGAGCAGGCAGGCGCTGACCGCCCAGACGGTGGCGCGGGTTAGCCAGGGCGAGTCCTCGAGAATGGCGCCTTCCACCTCGGGCATGAACTCGGTGTCCTGGCGCCGCTCGCGCAGGCTGCCGAAATAGTCGCGCAGGCTGTATTGCATGCTCGCCTCCTAGCTCGGCGAGGGGCCGACCCGGCCCTTGCGCAGCGCTTCGATCACCGCGTCCTTCGCCCCGTCGGCGACCACGTGGCCGTTGTCCAGCACGGCCAGGCGCTCGACCAGGCTGAGCATGGAGGCACGGTGGGTGATGAGGATCAGGGTCTTGCCCTGCACCCATTTGTGCAGACGCTGGCGAAGCAGGTCCTCGCTGGTGTTGTCCATGGCGCTGGTGGGTTCGTCGAGCACCAGGATCGGCGGGTCGAGCAGCAGCGCGCGGGCCAGCAGCACGGCCTGGCGCTGGCCGCCGGAGAGCAGCTGGCCGCGTTCGCCTACCGGGCGGTCGAAGCCTTGCGGGTGCTGGCGGGCCAGGTCGATCACCCCGGTCAGTTCGGCCACTTCGAGCATGCGCGCGTCGCTGACGTAGCGAGCGCCGAGGGTCAGGTTGTCGCGCAGGCTGCCGGCCAGCAGCGGCAGGTCGTGGGCGACGTAGCCGATCTGGTGGCGCAGGTCGGCGACGTCGAGCTGGCGCAGGTCGAGGTTGTCCAGCAGGATCTGCCCCTCGTCAGCGCTGTAGAAGGCCATGATCAGGCGCGCCAGGGTGCTCTTGCCCGAGCCGCTGCGGCCGATGATGCCGAGGTGTTCGCCGGCGGCCAGGTGCAGGCTGACGTTGCTCAGCGCCGGGGCGCTCTGCCCCGGGTAGCGGAAGCTGACCTGGCGGATGTCCAGCGCGCCCTTGAGCTGGGTGCGCTCCAGCGGTCGCTGCTTGTCCTGGCGCTCCTGCGGCAGGGCCATCAGCGCGTCGGTGCTGGTCATGGTCAGGCGCGCCTGCTGGTAGCGGGTGATCAGCCCGGCGATCTGCCCCAGCGGGGCGAGGATGCGGCTGCCGAGCATGTAGCAGGCGACCAGCGCGCCGACGCTGAGGTTGCCGGCGATGATCGCGTAGACCCCGGCGACTATGGTGGCCATGCCGGCGAACTGCTGGAGGAACAGGGTGCCGTTGGTGGCCAGCGCCGAGAGGAAGCGCGCGTGGCTGTCCAGGCGGGTGAGGGCGCCGTGGGTCTTTTCCCACTGGTGCTGGCGTTCGCTCTCGGCGCCGCAGGCCTTGAGGGTTTCCAGGCCGCCGAGGGTCTCGATCAGCAGCGCCTGGCGCTGCGAGGCCAGTTGCAGGCTCTTCTCCACGGTGTCGCGCAGGCGCACCTGGATGACGAAGGCGAACAGCGCGGTGAGCGGGAAGGCCAGCAGCGGGATCAGCACCAGCCAGTCGCCGATCAGCCAGATCACCAGGATCATCAGGAAGGAGAAGGGCAGGTCGATCAGGCTGGTCAGGGTCACCGCGGTGAGAAAATCGCGCAGGCCCTGGAAGTCGTGGATGCTCTGGGCGAAGCCGCCGACGCTGGCCGGGCGGGCCTTCATCGCCATGCCGGTGATGCGCTCGAACAGGGTGGCCGAGAGCACCACGTCGGTCTTCTTGCCGGCGGTGTCGAGCAGGTGCGCGCGCAGCACCTTGAGCAGCAGCTCGAAGCCGGTGCCGATCAGCAGGCCGACGGCCAGCACCCAGAGCGTGGCGGTGGCCTGGTTGGGCACCACGCGGTCGTAGGTCTGCATGACGAACAGCGGCACCATCAGGCCCAGCAGGTTGATCAGCAGGCTGGCCAGCAGCGCATCGGCGTAGAGCCAGCGCGACAGCTTGAGGGTGTCGCGGAACCAGGCTTCGAGGCGCGGCACCAGCGGCGTGCGCGCCTCCTCCAGCTCGTGCCGCGGGCGGGCGAAGAAGGCCTGGCCGCTGTACTCGGCGGCCAGTTGCTCGCGTGCGACCCACTGCTCGCCGCCATCGGCCTCGCACGGCAGGATCTGCGCCTGGCCGTTCGCTCCCCATTGGCGCAGCACGGCGCTACGGCCGTCCTTGAGCAGCAGCAGCACCGGCAGGTTGAGTGCGGAGATGCTGGCCAGGTCGCGAAACAGCAGGCGACCCTGCAGCCCGGCACGCGCGGCGGCGCGCGGTAGCAGATCGGCGGTCAGGCGCTGCTCGGGCAGGGGCAGGCCGGCGCTCAGGCTGCCGCGGCTGACGGAGCAGCCGTGCAGCCGGCAGAGGATCAACAGGCCGTCGAGCAGCGGATCGTCGTGGCTGAGCCGCGGATCGCTGGCAGGCCCTGGCCGTTCCATGGTGGTCAAGTTCTACTACTCCTGCGCCGGGACTACTTCATTTCCGGCAGGCGCGCCTCGCTCTTCACCTCGGTGAGGGCTACAGCTTCTGCCGGGACTACGACCTGTTGCTGACGCAGCAGATCACCCATTGCGGCAATCACCCGGTACATCGAGAACTCCTCGCCGAAGCGCACCTCGCTGTAGCGGCGGTTGGCGGTGAACAGTTCGTTCTCGCTGTCGAGCAGGTCGAGCAGGGTGCGTTGGCCCAGGCTGAACTGCTGCTGGTAGGCCTCGCGCACCCGCGCCGTGTAGTCCGCATAGTCGCGGGCCTTGGGCGTTTGCAGGCGGGCGTTTTCCATGGCGTTCCAGGCCAGCGAGAGGTTCTCGTTGAGCACCCGCAGGGCGTTGTTGCGGATGTCCATGGACTCGTTGATCTGGTGCGCGGCCGATTGCAGGCGGGCCTTGTCGCGCATGCCGTTGAACAGGTTGTAGTTCATCACCACGGCGGCGCGCCAGGTGTTGTAGTGCCCTTCGTCGCCTTGCACGTTGTCGTCGGCGGTGGTCGCCAGTTCCAGGTCCAGGCGCGGGTAGAAGGGCGCCTTGGCCACTTCGTACTGCTTCTCGGCGGCGTTCACGTCGGCCTGCGCCGACTTCAGGAAGGGGTTGTTGTCCATCACCGTCTGCCGCGCGGCCAGCAGGTCGGCCGGCATGTTGCCGCGGATGGTGGCGGGCGATTCGAGCTGATCGGGCAGGCGGCCGACGGCGCTGAAGAAGTTGGCCTCGGCGTCGGCCAGGTTGACCTGCTCGGTGTAGAGGTTGTTCTGCGCCAGGGCCAGACGGGCCTCGGACTGGTCGAGGTCGGCGGTGCTGCCGACGCCTTGCCGGCTGCGCAGGCCGATCTGGTCGTGGATGCGCTGGTGGGCTTGCAGGTTGTTGCGCGCCAGTTCGACCATCTCGCGGCGCATCAGTACGTCCAGGTACACCTCCACCGTGCGTAGGGCCAGGCTCTCGGAGGTACCGAGCAGGCGATAGGCGCGGGAGTTGACCACCGCCTCGGTGCGGGCCACCTCGTTGGGCGTGTTGAAACCGTCGAACAGCATCTGCCGCAGGCGCAGCTCGGCATCGCGGTAATTCAGGGTTTCCTTGTTGTGATCGCCCAGCGCGCGGGTGCTGGGGCTGTCGGTCTGTTCGCGGCCGTAGCCGACCAGCAGGTCGACGGTCGGCAGGTAGCCGCCCTTGGCGAACTTCACATCCTCATCCGACGAAAGGCGACTGTTGGCGGCGGCATGAATCTCTGGGTGGTTGTCCAGGGTGCTCTGGATCGCTTCCGACAGATTCATCGCTTGCGCCTGGCTGCAGGCAACCGCCAATAGCATGGCGCTCCATAGGGGGTTGAGTGTGCGCATTGGCGTATCTCCTTACGAGTGTTCTTATCCTGTCGCCAGAAAAATGGCTTTTTTGCCTGGTAAACCGTTTCAGGCTTGTAACATCACAGCTAAGAACAACTTTCGGAGAAGCTAAGAAGAATTTTTCACAAGCCTTATGCGGAAAAAATCTTATGTTCTCTGCGAAAAGCAGCACATTGTTTGACCCTAGAAGCCGCGTATTTCGTGCCTTTCTATGGCTTGCGTGGCTAAAACAGACGGTCAAGCACCGATAGGGCGGGGATTCATCTGATGGAGTAGTTCGACGCGGGCTGTAGTGACATTTTTTTGTCAGTAGCGTTTTAGGGTTTTTGCGCCGTTCCATTTCAGTCAGCTGTTTTGATCTCACCTCACGCTCGAAAAGGTGTCCTGGCCCCTTTGGCAATACGTGTCGACGGTGGTCGGCAGCTGTAGTGAGGATGGAATCATGGCTACTCTAATTGGTGTCGTCAGCCAGGTTGTCGGCGAGGTTTTTGCGGTAGCGAGCGATGGATCGCGCCGGCCACTCAGCGAAGGCGATCGGGTCTATGCGGGCGAGCAGCTCGTGACCGGCGCCTCTGGCGCCATCGCGGTGGCGATGAGCAACGGTCAGCAACTGACCCTGGGCCGCGACAGTAGCTTGACGCTCAACGAGCAGATGCTCGCTGCCAGCCCTGCCTCACAGGCCCCGACGGCCGATGCGCCGCCCCCCGTTCCCAGCGACAGCGACCTGACCGACGTCGAGCAACTGCAGGCGGCGATCGAGGCCGGCGTCGACCCGACCCTCGAGGGCGAAGCCACTGCAGCCGGCCCGGGTGCCGGCGGTGGCGGTGCCGGCGGCGCCGGTGGCGGCCACTCCTTCGTGCTGCTCGGCGAAGTCGGCGGCGCGCTCGACCCTGTCATCGGCTTCCCCACCGAAGGGCTCAGTACCGGCCCCGAATTCCCCGATGGCGAGCCGATCGTCGATCCGGATATCGCGCCTCAACTGGTCGAGGGGTTGCCCATGGCCGGTGAGGCCAGCAATGCGGTGGACGAAGAGGGGCTACCGGGTGGGATTGCCGGCGGCCCGAACGATCTGGCCGGCGAAGACACGGTGGTTACCGGCACCCTGGGCTACAGCTTCGGTCCCAATGGCATCGGCAGCTTCGCCTGGAGCAGCGAAGGGCTGGCGGCGCTGGGGATCAGCTCGCAGGGCGTTGCGCTGACTTACAGCGTCAGCGCCGATGGCCTCACGCTCAGCGCCTTCGCCGGCGACACGCTGGTATTCACCCTGCAGCTCACCGACCTGGCCGCCGGCACCTACGAGTTCAGCCTGTTCGCCCCGCTCGACCATGCCGCACCGGAACCTGGCGGCAGCGACGAGAACGACCTGTTCTTCCTGTTCGGCTACAGCATCACCGACGGCGCCGGCAACACCGCTGCCGGCAGCCTGACGCTGGGCGTCGACGACGACACCCCGGAACTGCAGGGCGTACCGGGCGAACGCCCGAGCGTGGGTGGTCTGGTGCATGAAGACGCGTTGGACAATGGCAACGCCGAAGGCGGCCAGACCCTGACGCTCGGCGGCGGGCCGGGCGCTCTGGATGCGCTGATCAATTTCGGCGCCGATGGGCGCGGCAGTTTCTCCCTCAATGGCAGCGCCGAAGCGCTCGACAGCCTGATCGCCCTCGGGCTGACCTCGGGCGGCGTGGCGTTGGCCTATTCGGTTTCCGCCGACGGCACGACTCTGGTGGCCACGGCAGGCGGTAATCCGGTGTTCACCCTGGTGGTCAACCCGGACGGCAGCTACCTGTTCACCCTGCAGGGCCCGCTGGATCACCCGGAGGCCGATGGCATCGATTCGGAAACCCTGGGCGATAACAGCTTGGCGCTGGATTTCTCCGGGATTCTGCAAGCGACCGATTTCGATGGCGACGCCGTGGCGGGTGGTTTCGACGCCGGCAGCTTCGTCATCGATATCGAGGACGACGTGCCGGTACTGGTCGGCGCGCCGGGCGAGCGTCCGAGCGTGGGCGGCCTGGTGCACGAAGATGCGCTGGGCGACGGCAACCCCGAAGGCGGCGACCAGACCCTCACGGTGAGCGGCGATGCTGGGGCGCTGGACGCCCTGGTCAACTTCGGCGCCGACGGTCGCGGCGGCTTCCAGCTGAGCACCGACCCGGGTGCGCTGATCGGCCTGCAGGACCT
>NZ_JBITWE010000012.1:0-35619 GCF_044543505.1 Pseudomonas sp. NPDC077186 | reverse complement strand
TTTTTGCCTTGTAGTGCTCTAGCTCGCGAGATCGTGCACAGGTTCTACGCTCGAGCAACGCCCGCAAGCCCCGGCCCCAGTGCCGGGGCTTTTGCGTTCTGGCCCTGGTGCGCGCGGCGCACCCTACGGCGGCCCGGCATGTAGGGTGCGCCGCGCGCACCAAGCCCATCGCCGATTTGTCGCTGCTAACGCTAAAAATCCTATAGCCCCCGGCATTCGCCCCGCAGGCCGCGGCCTTGGCGTGCCTGCAGCTTTTTCCTCGCCAGCGACGACAAAAATCATAATTTCGCGAATCCCTCGCGCTGCACAGAATGCGGCCAACACCCAGCGGCTAGCCGCGACAGCACAACAACAACGATCAGCGTCCGAGGAACCCTGCCATGACCGACCTGAATCAAACCGCCTTTCAGCAGTACCGGGACGCGGCGGCCCTGCCCGGCGAAATCGACACCCTGGTGGTCGGCGCCGGCCAGGCCGGCGTGGCCGTCAGCGAGCACCTGAGCAAGCTCGGCGTGCCGCACCTGGTGCTGGAGAAGAACCGCATCGCCGAGGCCTGGCGCAGCGGGCGCTGGGATTCGCTGGTGGCCAATGGGCCGGCCTGGCACGACCGCTTCCCCGGCCGGGAATTCGACCTCGACCCCGACGCCTTCGCCGCCAAGGATCAGGTGGCGGACTACTTCGAGGCCTACGCCCGCCAGTTCGCCGCGCCGATCTACACCGGCGTGGAAGTCCGCCGCGTGCGGCGCAACCCCGATCGCGCCGGCTTCACCGTGGAGACCTCTGCCGGGGTGATCCAGGCCAACCGCGTGGTCTCCGCCACCGGTCCCTTCCAGCGCCCGGTGATCCCGGCCATCGCGCCCAAGGACACCGCGCTGCACCAGATCCACTCGGCCGCCTACCGCAACCCGCAGCAGCTGCCGGAGGGCGGCGTGCTGGTGGTCGGTGCCGGCTCCTCGGGGGTGCAGATCGCCGACGAGCTGATGCGCGCCGGGCGTCGCGTCTACCTCTCGGTTGGCCCGCACGACCGGCCGCCGCGCAGCTATCGCAATCGCGACTTCTGCTGGTGGCTGGGCGTGCTCGGCCTGTGGGACGCCGAGGCCGCGCAGCCGGGCAAGGAGCACGTGACCATCGCCGTCAGCGGCGCGCGCGGCGGCGAGACCATCGATTTCCGCCGCCTGGCCCAGCAGGGCATGACCCTGGTCGGCCTGACCCAGGCGTTCGACGGCCCCCTGGTGCGTTTCCAGGACGACCTGGCGGACAACCTGGCGCGCGGCGACGAGAACTACCTGGCGCTGCTCGATGCCGCCGACGCCTATATCGCCCGCAACGGCCTCGACCTGCCGGAGGAGCCGGAGGCGCGCCGGATCTACCCGGACGCCGAGTGCATCCGCCGGCCGATTGGCGAACTCGACCTGGCCGCCGCCGGCATCTCCTCGATCATCTGGGCCACCGGCTACGCCGTGGACTTCAGCTGGCTGCAGGTCGACGCCTTCGACGCGGCGGGCAAGCCTGCACACCAGCGCGGCGTGTCCAGCGAACCCGGGGTGTACTTCGTCGGCCTGCCCTGGCTGTCGCGCCGCGGCTCCACCTTTATCTGGGGCGTGTGGCACGACGCCAAGCACATCGCCGACCACATCGCCACGCAGCGCAAGTACGCCGAGTACCGCGACCCCGCGCAGCGTCAGGCCAGCACCGTCCAACAAGCCGCCTCCTGGGAGTAAGTCGATGCCTACCCATACCCGCATCCGCATGTTCAACACCAAAGACACCTACCCGAACCAGAGCCTGGACAACGACCTGTGCCAGGCGGTACGCGCCGGCAACACCGTGTACGTACGCGGCCAGGTCGGCACCGACTTCGAGGGTCGTCTGGTCGGCCTTGGCGACGCCCGCGCGCAGACCGAGCAGGCGATGAAGAACGTCAAGCAGCTGCTGGAAGAGGCCGGCAGCGACCTGTCGCATATCGTCAAGACCACCACCTACCTGATCGACCCGCGCTACCGCGAGGCGGTCTACCAGGAGGTCGGCAAGTGGCTCAAGGGCGTGTTCCCGATCTCCACCGGCCTGGTGGTCTCGGCCCTCGGCCAGCCGCAGTGGTTGATGGAGATCGACGTGATCGCGGTGATCCCGGACGACTGGCAACGCTGAGGAGCCGCCCATGACCTTTTCCATCGTCGGCCGCTGCAGTGACACCGGCCAGCTGGGCATCGCCATCAGCTCGTCGAGCATCGCCGTCGGCGCGCGTTGTCCCTGGCTGCGCGCCGGGGTCGGTGCGGTGGCCTCGCAGAACGTCACCCTGCCGGCCCTCGGCCCGCAGGTCCTCGATCTGCTCGAGGCCGGCCACGAGCCCGCCGCGGCGCTGGACCGGGCCCTGGCCCGCAACGGCTACAGCCAGTACCGCCAGGTCGCGGTGCTCGACGGCCAGGGCCGCAGCGCGCTGTTTTCCGGCAGCCAGGCGCTCGGCGTGCATCACGCCCTGGCCGGCGAACAATGCGTGGCCGCCGGCAACCTGCTGGCCTCCACGGCGGTGATCGAGGCGCTGGTCACGGCCTTCGAGCAGAGCCCGGGGCAGCTGGCCGAGCGCCTGCTGGTGGCGATGCATGCCGCCATGGCCGCCGGCGGCGAAGCCGGGCCGGTGCATTCGGCGGCGCTCAAGGTGGTTGGCGACCTCACCTGGCCGATGGTCGATTTGCGTGTCGACTGGGCCGAGCAGGACCCCATCGGCGAGCTGGACAAACTCTGGCAGGCCTATGCGCCGCAGATGCAGGACTACCTGACCCGCGCCCTCGACCCCACCGCCGCGCCCAGCTATGGCGTGCCGGGGGACGAGTGAAGCGTAGCCCGGATGCAATCCGGGACGGCCTGGCACCCAGGTCCCCGGATTGCATCCGGGCTACGGAAACGGCCTTTCGTCCAGCCTCCAGCGCTCTTTTCGGTTCTACATAGGACATACCCATGCCCAGCAGCCGCGACCTGCTCGCCCGCCTGATCGCCTTTCCCACCGTCAGCCGCGACTCCAACCTGGCGCTGATCGATTTCGTTCGCGACTACCTGGAGGGCCTCGGCCTGAGCTGCGGGCTGGACTACAACGCCGAGCGCAGCAAGGCCAACCTGCATGCCCGCATCGGCCCGGCCGGCGCCGGCGGGGTGATGCTCTCCGGGCACAGCGACGTGGTGCCGGTGGACGGCCAGGCCTGGACGCTGCCGCCGTTCGCGCTCAGCGAGCGCGACGGCCGGCTGTACGGCCGCGGCGCGGCGGACATGAAGGGCTTTATCGCCTGCGTGCTGGCCGCCGTGCCGCGCTTTCTCGAACGACCGCTGCGCCGGCCGCTGCATATCGCCCTCTCCTACGACGAGGAGGTCGGTTGCCTCGGCGTGCGCAGCCTGGTCGAGCAACTGCGCGCCAGCCCCGAGCGTCCGGCCATCTGCCTGATCGGCGAACCCACCGAGATGCGCCCGGTGCTCGGCCACAAGGGCAAGCTGGCGATGCGCTGCCAGGTGCACGGCGCCGCCTGCCATTCGGCCTACGCGCCGCAGGGGGTCAACGCCATCGAGTACGCCGCCCGGCTGATCGGCAAGCTCGGCGAGATCGGCGCGCAGCTGGCCGCGCCGGCGCGCCGCGACGCACGTTTCGACCCGCCGTACTCCACCGTGCAGACCGGCCTGATCCAGGGCGGCCGGGCGCTGAACATAGTCCCGGCCGAATGCCAGTTCGACTTCGAGGTGCGTGCGCTGCCGGCCGACGATCCGCAGCAGGTGGCGCGTGATCTGCGCGCCTACGCCGAGACCGAGCTGTTGCCGCAGATGCGTGCGGTCAGTGCGGCCAGCGCCATCGAGTTCCAGGCGCTGTCGGCCTACCCGGGGCTGGCCACCGACCCGCAGGGCGAAGCCGCCGAGCTGCTGGCGCTGCTCAGCGGCTCGCGGGACTTCAGCACCGTGGCCTTCGGCACCGAGGGCGGGCTGTTCGACCAAGCCGGCATCGACACGGTGATCTGCGGCCCCGGCAGCATGGAGCAGGGCCATAAACCCGACGAGTTCGTCAGCCTGCAACAGCTGGACGCCTGCGACGCGCTGCTGGCGCGGCTGGCGCAGTGGCTGCAGCAGGACGCCTGAACCTCCCGGCGGGCATCCGGGCTACGGCATGGGGTGGAAAACCGCGCAGCGTTTTCCACCATTGGCCAATCGTTCCGGCCTACGCCGGCTCAGCCGTCGCCCCCGGCCAACCGGCCTGGCGCAGCGCCGCCAGCAAGGTTGCGGCTTCCAGCCCCGGCACCCGATGGCCGTTGCCTTCGAGCGTCTCGCTCGCCAGCAGGGCATTGACTATGGCTTCCTCCACCGCCTCGGTGGCCGCCAGGAACAGCTCGCCGATATGGTCGTTGTTGACCATGCGCAGGCCGTCGTGGGTGCAGGCACCCTTGCGGCTGTAGTCGGCGGGCGCCAGGCGGTTGCCGGTGGAGAAGGCGACGAACAGGTCGCCGCTGCAGTCCTCGTTGCCGCCGCCGGTGCGGGCGATGCCGAGACCGGCGCGCTGCGCCAGGCGCGTGCACTGGTGCGGCAGCAGCGGCGCGTCGGTGGCCAGGCAGACCACGATCGAACCCATGCCCGGATGCGGCAGCTCGGCGCGCAGGAAGGGCGAGCTGGCCCGCTCCAGATGGCGCCCCACCGGGTAGCCGTCGACGCGCAGCTCGCGGCGCGTGCCGTGGTTGGCCTGGACGATGGCGCCCAGCGTCCAGCCGCCCTGCGCGGCGCTCAGCCGGCGCGAGGCGGTGCCGATGCCGCCCTTGTACTCGTGGCAGATCATGCCGCTGCCGCCGCCCACCGCGCCCTCGGCCACGGGGCCGCCCTTGGCGCCGTCCAGGGCCGCGGCGACGTGCTCCGGCCGCACATGGAAGCCGTTGATGTCATTCAGCAGGCCGTCGAAGGTCTCCAGCACCACCGGCATGCTCCAGTACAGGCGCCCGTCAGCCGGAGGTGTGCGCCGCTCCAGGGTGATCAGCGCGTCGCGCACGGTGCCGACGCTGTGGGTGTTGGTGAAGGCGATCGGGCTGCTCAGCAGGCCGGCCTCGCGAATCCACTCCAGTCCCGTGGCGTCGCCGTTGCCGTTGAGCACGTGGACGCCGGCGAAGCAGGGCTGCTCGGCGGTGCTGCCGGGGCGCGGCTCGATCAGGGTGACCCCGGTATGGATATCGCGGCCCTGGACGGAACGGCCGCGCACGTTGCTGTGGCCGACGCGCACGCCGGGCACGTCGGTGATGGCGTTGAGGGGGCCGGGTTGCAGTTGGCCGAAAGAAATACCCAGGTCGCGGGCGCGTGTGCTCATGGTCGTTCTCTGTCTGAGGGGAAGGAAAGGGGATCAGCGGCCGGTCTTCACCGTGCTCCAGACCCGGGTACGGATGCGTTCGATCCGCGGCGGCAGCGGCTGCAGGCTGTACAGCTTGGCCATGGCCGCGCTCGGCGGGTAGACGCTGGGGTCGTTGCGCGTGGCGGCGGCGATCAGCGCCGTGGCGTCGCGGTTGCCGTTGGGGTAGTTGAGGTGTTCGCTGATCGGCGCGATGACCTGCGGCTGCAGCAGGTAGTCGATAAAGCGCAGGCCCTGCTGCGGGTGCGGCGCGTCCTTGAGCAGCACCAGGGTGTCGAACCACACCGGTGCGCCTTCCTTGGGCAGGCTGTACTCGACCCGCACGCCGTTGCCGGCCTGCTCGGCGGTGTGCCTGGCCTCCAGCACCGCGCCGGACCAGCCGAGGGCGACGCAGATCTCGCCGTTGGCCAGGTCGTTGATAAAGCGCGACGAGTTGAAGTAGGTGATATGCGGGCGCAGTTCGAGCAGCAGCGCCTGGGCCTTGGCGTAATCCTCGGGGTCGTGGCTGTTGGGCGGCAGGCCGAGGTGGTGGAGGACGATGGGCAGCACCTCCGCCGGCGAGTCGAGCAGGGCCACGCCGCACTGGCCGAGCTTGGCCAGGTTGGCCGCGTCGAGCAGCAGGTCCCAGGAGTCCAGCGGCGCCTGGTCGCCGAGCGCGGCGCGCACCTTGTCCGGGTTGTAGCCGATGCCGTTGGTGCCCCACAGGTAGGGCAGGGCGTGGCGGTTGCCGGGGTCGTTGAACTCCAGCTTGGCCAGCAGCTCGGGATCGAGGTGGCGGCTGTGCGGCAGCTGCGCGTGGTCGATCGGCTGCAGCACGCCGGCGGCGATCAGGGTCGGCAGGCTGTAGTTGCTCGCCACCACCACGTCGTAGCCGCTGCCGCCGGTGAGCAGCTTGCCCTCCAGCACCTCGGCGCTGTCGAAGGTGTCGTAGACCGGGGCGATGCCGGTGTCGCGGCGAAAATCGGCGAGGGTGCTCGGGCCGATATAGTCGTACCAGTTGTAGACGTGGACGCTGTCGGCCAGGGCCGTGGCGCTGGCCAGCCAGCCGCCTAGGCAGGCGGCCAGGCCGAGCTTGAGATGGGCGCGGTGACGAAGCATGATGCGGCACTCCTGGCCTGCGACAGGCCTGATCGGTCGGGAGACTGCAGGCTAGTGGCGCCGGCCGCGGCCACCAATTCCCCCCATGGGTTACCCGAAGGAGGTAGGTATGCAGGCGCTGTTGCGCGAACTGCCGTTGCACCAGGGCCTGGCGCGCCTGTTCGGCCAACTCGGCGGCGACGGCTTCTGGCGCGCCCAGGTCGACCTGCTGCGCCAGCTGGTGCCGTTGGACAACGCCCTGGTCAGCCTGATGCGCAGCGGCCAGGCGCCGCGGCTGCTGGCCGACTTCGACTTCGCCGGGGCGGTGGACATGGCCGACTACGGCGCCGGCATGTACCTGCTCGACCCCTTCCACCAGGCCGCCTGCGCCGGCATCGCCGACGGCCTGTACAGCCTCGATGGCCTGGCGCCGGACCAGTTCCGCCAGAGCGAGTACTACCTGAGCTACTTCCGCCATGTGGTCGGCAGCGACGAGCTGCAGTTCTTGCTCAATCACCGCGGCGCGGTGCTCAGCCTGTCGCTGGGCCGGCAGACGGCCTTCGACGCGGCCGAGCTGGGCACGCTGCTGTGCGTGCGCGACTGGGTGCTGGCGGCGATGCGCCGGCACGCCGAGCTGAGCGCGCCGGAAGGGCTGGTGGGCGAGCCCGCGGTCGGCAGCCTCGGCGCCCTGCTGGAGCGTTCCGGCGTGCGCCTGTCCGAGCGCGAGGAGGCGACCGCGCGGCTGATCCTCCAG
Organism: Pseudomonas sp. NPDC077186; assembly: GCF_044543505.1. Lineage (NCBI taxonomy): Bacteria > Pseudomonadati > Pseudomonadota > Gammaproteobacteria > Pseudomonadales > Pseudomonadaceae > Pseudomonas > Pseudomonas sp. NPDC077186. The sequence goes on along the minus strand of NZ_JBITWE010000012.1, from coordinate 28,429 downwards.
GGCTTCTCCAGCAAGGCCATCGCCCGCCAGCTGGGCATCTCGCCGGAGACGGTCAAGGTGCACCGGCGCAACCTCTACCAGAAGCTCAACGTCGGCGGCCACGCCGAACTGTTCGCCTTGCTGCTGCGGCGTGGGTGACCCCAGCTAGAGGTGGGCAAAAAACGCCGGCGGCTCTTGCCAGCGGTCGTTGAGGCCATCGACACAGCGGATCGGGATGCGGGCCAGCGCCTCCTCGCTCAGCCCCTCCAGGCAACCGATATTGACGCCGTACATAGTGCCGATGGGCGTGTCGTTGCCGATGCCGAAGGCGCGCACGCCACAGTGCTTGCAGAACAGATGCTGGTTCTTGCGGCTATGGCAGCGGTACTCGCTCAGCGCGTCCGCGCCGGCCAGCAGGCGAAAGCCCTCGGGGCTGGCCACCGCGACCCAGAAGCGCGTGCGCCGACAGATCGAGCAGTTGCAGCGGTAGGAGTCCTGTTCGAGATCGAGCTCAGCCTCGAACTGCACGGCGCCGCAATGGCAGCTGCCGCGATAGGTCTTGAGCATGGCGGGGCCTCCGGGCGACAGACCTGGAGGCAAGCCTAGACCGCGCTCGGCGCCTGGGCAAAGCGCCGCTCCTGGTCGAGGGAGGGTGCGCTGCTGCGGTCAGGGCATCACGCATCTTGCCAGCCCGCTAGGTTGGCGCGGCGCTGGCGCCGATGGCCGGGTCGGCTGATCCAGCCCTTAGGGAAACTCTGAAATAACCGTCATTCCCGCGCAGGCGGGACAGCAGCTTTATCGCTGAACAGCGCTTGCGCTGGCCCGAAGGGGAATAATCCAGAACCTGCGTAGTCCCTGGGCTCCCGCCTTCGCGGGAGTGACGATAAATGGCTTTTTCAGAGCTTCCTTAGCCCCCGTCTCCCGCCGCCAACTGCTCCTTGCAGTATTCGACGAACAGCTGCGCCGGCTTGGTCAGTTGCGCGCGCTTGAGCCAGGCGGCGACCAGGCCGGAGCCGCTGACCTCCTCAGTGATGTCCACCATCACCACCTTTCGCCCGTCGTAGGTGCATTCCGAGTGCGGGCGGGTGACCAGCAGGGAGAAGCCGAAACCCTGGCCGACCATGCCGCGCACCATCTCGATCGACGGCGAGCTGAAGACGATATTGGGCGTCAGGCCCAGCTCCTCGAAGATGCTGACGAAGTAGGTGCGGCTGGGCAGCACGTCGAGCAGGATCATCGGTTCCAGCACCAGGTCGCGCAGCGACACCTGGGCCTGGCCGGTGAAGCGGTGGCCTTCGGGCAGCAGGGCGTAGGGTTTCTGCGGCGCCATCAGCGGTTCGCTGTCGATGGTGGCGTCGAGGTCGTGGGCGTAGAGGATGGCCAGGTCGAAGCGCCCGGCGGTCAGGCCCTGCACCAGTTCCTGCTGCTCGCCGTCGCGGATGCGGATTTCCACCCCGGGATAGAGCGCGTTGAAGCCGGCGATCAGGCGCGGCAGATAGAGCGGGGCGACGGTTTCGAAGCAGCCGATATCGATCTGCCCGGCGATCACGTCGTTGTCGGCCAGGGCGTTCTGCTCGAACTCGCGGGCCATGCGCAGCAGCTCCTGGGCCTTCTTGTAGAAGCGCGCGCCGCCGGGGGTGAGCGACACGCCTTGGGCGTGGTGGCGGATAAACAGCTGTAGGCCGAAGCTGTCTTCCAGGCCCTTGATCGCGGTGGAGATCGACGGCTGGGCGATATACAGCTTGCGCGAGGCCTCGGCCACGCTGCCGCATTCCACGGTGGTCACGAAGTACTTGAGCTGACGCAAGGTGTAGCTGGCCATGGCGGACCTCGTTGGCGGCTCTGGCGAGTCGTCCGTGTTTGTCGAAGGCGCCAGACGGCGCGACTCCAACATACCCCAGCGCCCGCCGCCAGCAGCCCAGTTTTTTCATAAGTCGCGAGCATATATTTACTAATTTCGCTGTGTGCCCCCCTGCGCCACCATCGACCTCGACAACAACAAGGGCCGCCCATGACGGCCGTGGCGAGGATCGAGGCGATGTTGCAACTCTCCGACTGGCAGCAGCGGGCTGCCGCCCAGGCTTTCCCCACCGGCGCACTGATCGACGGGCGGCTGCGCCCGGCCGCATCCGGCGCCAGTTTCGCGTCGATCGACCCGGCGACCAACCAACTGCTGGCCAATGTCGCCGCCTGCGACGGCGCCGATATCGACGCCGCCGTGGCCAGCGCCCGCCGCGCCTTCGAGCAGGGCCCCTGGCCGCGCATGGCGCCGCGCGAACGCAAGGCGGTGCTGCTGCGCCTGGCCGAGCTGATCCTGGCTAACCGCGAGGAGCTGGCGCTGCTCGACTCGCTGAACATGGGCAAGCCGGTGCTGGACGCCTACAACGTCGACGTGCCGGGCGCCGCGCAGGTGTTCGCCTGGTACGCCGAGGCGCTGGACAAGCTCTACGACCAGGTCGCGCCCACCGCCGGCAATGCCCTGGCCACCATCGGTCGCGAGCCGCTGGGGGTGATAGGCGCGGTGGTGCCGTGGAACTTCCCCCTCGACCTGGCCGCCTGGAAGCTGGCCCCGGCGCTGGCCGCCGGCAACTCGGTGGTCTTGAAGCCCGCCGAGCAGTCGCCGTTCTCCGCCCTGCGCCTGGCCCAGCTGGCGCTCGAGGCCGGGCTGCCGGCGGGCGTGCTCAACGTGGTGCCGGGCCTGGGCGAAACGGCCGGCAAGGCCCTCGGCCTGCATATGGACGTGGACTGCCTGGCCTTCACCGGCTCCACCGAGGTGGGCAAGTACTTTATGGCCTACGCCGCGCAGTCGAACCTCAAGCAGGTGTGGCTGGAGTGCGGCGGCAAGAGCCCCAACCTGGTGTTCGCCGACTGCCAGGACCTCGACCTGGCGGCGGAGAAGGCCGCCTTCGCCATCTTCTTCAACCAGGGCGAGGTGTGCTCGGCCAACTCGCGGCTGCTGATCGAGCGCTCCATCCACGACCAGTTCGTCGAACGCCTGCTGGCCAAGGCGCGCGACTGGCAGCCGGGCGACCCGCTGGATCCGGCCAGCCGCATGGGCGCCATAGTCGAGGCGCGGCAGAGCGAGCGGATCATGGCCTTTATCGACCAGGCCCAGGGCGAGGGCGCGCGGCTGGCCTGCGGCGGCCAGCGCCTGCGTATCAACGGCTCGGACAACTTCATCACCCCGACCATCTTCACCGGCGTGAAGGCGGATATGCGCCTGGCCCGCGAGGAAGTATTCGGCCCGGTGCTGGCGGTCAGCACCTTCGACAGCGAGGACGAGGCCCTGCGCCTGGCCAACGACAGCTGCTACGGCCTGGCCGCCTCGCTGTGGACCGACGACCTCAACCGCGCCCACCGCGTGGCCCGGCGCCTGCGCGCCGGCACCGTGTCGGTGAACACCGTGGATGCCCTCGACGTCTGCGTGCCGTTCGGCGGCTGCAAGCAGTCCGGCTTCGGCCGCGACCTGTCGCTGCACGCCTTCGACAAGTACAGCCAGCTGAAAACCACCTGGGTTCAACTGCGCGGCTGAGCCGCGCGCGGGCCCGTCGTTCCACCTGTCACAACAACAAGATTGCAGGAGAACCACCATGATCGATCCCGATATCAGCCTCGCTTCCACCCTGGCCACGGAGCGGCCCGTCGCCAAGTCCCGGGCCCGCCTCGGCCTCGGCGCCCTGCTCGCCGTGGCCATTGGCCTGGTGGTGTCGCAGGGCGTGATGGTGCTGATGCTGCAGGGCGCCGGCATCGCCGGGCTGGGCTTTCTGATCCCGCTGACCCTGGCCTTCTTCCTCGCCCTGACCTACGTCATGTCGTTCTCCGAGCTGGCGCTGATGATTCCCCGCGCCGGCAGCCTGAGCAGCTACACCGAGGTGGCCCTGGGGCACTTCCCGGCGATCCTCGCCACCTTCTCCGGCTACGTGGTGGTGGCGATGTTCGCCCTTTCGGCCGAGTTGCTGCTGCTCGACCTGATCATCGCCGAGGTCTACCCCGGGGTGTTCCCCAGCATGAGCATCGCCTATGGCGTGCTGATCCTGTTCACCCTGCTCAACCTGCTCGGCATCGACCTGTTCGCCCGCCTGCAGTCGGCCCTGGCGCTGGTCATGGTGATAGTGCTGCTGGCCCTGGGCCTGACCGCGGTGACCGGCGGCGGCAGCCAGCCGGCGCTGGAGGGGGTGCTGAGCAACGACTGGAACCCGCTCGGCGCCGGGGTGCTGACCCTGGTGGCGCTGGCCATCTGGGGCTTCGTCGGCGCCGAGTTCGTCTGCCCGCTGGTGGAGGAATCCAAGCAGCCGCAACGCAACATTCCCTGGTCGATGATCCTCGGCGTCGCGGTGATCTTCGTCACCATCGCCCTGTACTCCATCGGCGCGCTGTTCTACGTGCCGCAGGAGGAACTGGCCGGCGCCGCGCTGCCGCACTACCTGTTCGCCACCGCGCTGCTCGGCGAGGGCGGCAAGATCTTCCTGGTGATCGCCGCGGTCACTGCCACCTGCAGCACGGTCAACACCTCGCTGGCGGCCATCCCGCGCATGCTGCTGGGCATGGCGGTCAACGGCCAGGCCTTCCCGCAGTTCAAATTGCTCAGCAAGCGCTTCAACACGCCCTGGGTGGCGGTGCTGTTCGTCGCCGCCATCACCGGCGCACCGGTGCTGCTGATGGGCGACGACCCGGGCGCCATCGGCCTGCTGCTGCTGGCCGCAGCCATCGCCTGGCTGCTGGCCTACATCATCTGCCACCTCGACGTGATCGCCCTGCGCCGCCGCTACCCGGATCTGGCGCGGCCGTTCAAGACGCCGTTCTACCCGCTGCCGCAGCTGCTCGGCATCGCCGGCATGCTGGTGTCGATCTACTACGTGTCGCCCAGCCCGGAGATGACCGCGAGCATCTTCTACAGCGCCGGCGCGGTGCTCGGCCTGGTCTCGCTGATCGCGGTGCTGTGGATCAAACTGGTGATGCGCAAACCGCTGTTCACCCCGGAGCCGCTGGAGCAGGTGCTGGCGCGTAATTGATCGATGCGTGGGGTGCCGAGATCGTACGACGTGCGCACCGGGCACCCCGTCCGCTATTGGTGCGCACGGCGCACCCTACGGCCAACGCCGTACCCCAATAAATTCCCGCCGGGGCCTGGCCCCGGCATCCGACAACCCATCGAGGCGAGGTCACTGCCATGACAGTCCCCCACATCCCCAGCCGTACCACCCGCGACTACCAGGAGCTGGACGCGGCCCACCATATCCATGCCTTCGTCGACCAGAAGGCGCTGAATGCCGAAGGCCCGCGGGTCATGGTGCGCGGCGAGGGTCTACACCTCTGGGACAACGACGGCCAGCGCTACCTCGACGGCATGTCCGGCCTGTGGTGCACCAACCTCGGCTACGGCCGCAAGGACCTGGCCGCCGCCGCCAGCCGCCAGCTGGAGCAGCTGCCGTACTACAACATGTTCTTCCACACCACCCACCCGGCGGTGGTGGAGCTCTCCGAGCAGCTGTTCAGCCTGCTGCCGAGCCACTACAGCCACGCCGTCTACACCAACTCCGGCTCGGAGGCCAACGAGGTGCTGATCCGCACCGTGCGCCGCTACTGGCAGATTGTCGGCAAGCCGCAGAAGAAGGTGATGATCGGCCGCTGGAACGGCTACCACGGCTCCACACTGGCCAGCACCGCGCTGGGCGGGATGAAATTTATGCACGAGATGGGGGGACTGATTCCCGATATTGCCCATATCGACGAGCCCTACTGGTTCGCCGCCGGCGGCGAGCTGAGCCCGACCGAGTTCGGTCGGCGCTGCGCGCTGCAGCTGGAGGAGAAGATTCTCGAACTGGGTGCGGAGAAGGTCGCGGCCTTTATCGCCGAGCCGTTCCAGGGCGCCGGCGGCATGATCTTTCCGCCGGAGAGCTACTGGCCGGAGATCCAGCGCATCTGCCGCCAGTACGACGTGCTGCTGTGCGCCGACGAGGTGATCGGCGGTTTCGGCCGCACCGGCGAGTGGTTCGCCCACCAGCACTTCGGCTTCCAGCCGGACACCCTGTCCATCGCCAAGGGCCTGACCTCGGGATATATCCCCATGGGCGGTCTGGTATTGAGCAAGCGCATCGCCGACACACTGGTGGAGCAGGGCGGGGTCTATGCCCACGGCCTGACCTACTCCGGCCACCCGGTGGCGGCGGCGGTGGCCATCGCCAATATCAAGGCGCTGCGCGACGAGGGCGTGGTCGAGCGGGTCAAGGTCGATACCGGCCCCTACCTGCAGCAGTGCCTGCGCGAGGCGTTCGCCGGCCACCCGCTGATCGGCGAGATCCAGGGCTGCGGCCTGGTGGCGGCGCTGCAGTTCAGCGAGGACCCGGCCAGCCGCAAGCGCTTCGCCAACGAAACCGAGCTGACCTGGCGCTGCCGCAGCATCGGCTTCGACAACGGCCTGATCATCCGCGCCACCGGCGGACGCATGATCATGGCCCCGGCGCTGGTGGCCACGCGCAGCGACCTGGACGAGCTGGTCAGCAAGACCAAGCTGGCGGTGGACCAGACCGCGCGGGAGATAGGCGTGCTCTAGCCGTAGGGTGCGCCGTGCGCACCAATCCCCCGGTCGCAGCTGCCGGAAGCAAGACGGTTCGACGGCGGCAAACCAAGGCGCGGCTCCGCAAGGAGCTGCGTTTTTTCGTTCGGCGTTCGTGCTAGGTACGGCCGGTGCGCGCGGCGCACCCTACGAAGCGACATCAACCCTCTCGATACAGCCACGCCAGATAGAGCAGGGCGGGCTGCTGCGCGTATAGCGCCAGCGGCCCGCGCTGCGCTTCCAGCAGCAAGCCCTGGCCGCTCTGCATTAGCTGCTGCTCGCCATCGGGCAGCCGGCATTTGATGTCCGCGCCGGCCTGGCACCAGAGCAGCATCACCTCCGCATCGTTCTCCAACTCCTGCCGCCCGTGCAGCCGCAGCGGAGCGAGGCGATGGCGCCAGACACCGCGGCGGGTCATCAGATTGAGGTCGCCGACCGGGCCGTCCGCCAGCGTCGCGCTGATCGCCTCCTCGCCGGGAAACTGCGCCACCGCGCCGCCGCTGAATAATTCCTCGACGCGGCCGTCGCCACGCTGCAGGCGCAGCCCCGCGCCACTGAGCAGCGCCAGGCTGCGGTCGACGCCGGCAAAGGCGGAGAAGGGACCCGCCGTGCCGACCCGCGCGCTGCTGATGCGCCAGGCGAAGTCGTCCAGGCCGGCGCCCGCCGGGGCGATGGCCAGTTCCAGGGTTGCGCCGCCGCCATTCTTCCAGGGCATGGCGCGGGCGGTGGCGAGGTCGAGCAGGCGATGGGGCATGGCAGCCTCCTGGGCGGCTTCAATATAATGTATATACAATGTGTCCGGGCGACCAGCGGTCATTGCCCGATGCGCGGCCGGCGGCGCCGTTCCTCGCGGCTAAAGTAGCTCTATACCGGCTGATTCAGCCATTATTAATCGCCTTGCAAAGGCCTTGTGACCCTATGGTCATTTTTCCCGGCGTGGCTTGACGCTCGCCTGGATGGCTCATATTGTATATACAAAATAAATGCGGAGAATCCCATGCCGGCATTCCCAACCCCGAAACAGCTGTGGCGCGACGTGCGGGTCTTCGATGGCCTGGCCCAGCTCGACGAGCCCATGAATCTGCTGGTCGAAGGCGAGTGCATCGCCGGCCTGTGGCCGGTGCGCGAGTTCGACGAGGCGTTAGCCCAGGGCGCCGCCTGCGCCGGTCGCGGCGGGGTGCTGACCCCCGGCCTGGTCGATTGCCACACCCACCTGGTCTATGCCGGCAACCGTGCCGGCGAGTTCGAGCAGCGCCTGGAAGGGGTGAGCTACGAAGAGATCGCCCGCGCCGGCGGCGGCATCCTCAGCAGCGTGCGCGCCACCCGCGCGGCCAGCGAGGACGAGTTGATCGCCGCCAGCCTGCCACGCCTCGACGCGCTGCTGGCCGATGGCGTGACCACGGTGGAGATCAAGTCCGGCTACGGCCTGACGTTGGCGGACGAGCTGAAGATGCTGCGCGTGGCCCGTCGTCTTGGCCAACTGCGCCCGGTGCGGGTGATCACCACGCTGCTCGGTGCCCACGCCCTGCCGCCGGAATATGCCGGCCGCGCCGACGACTACGTGGCCCTGGTCTGCGACGAGATGATCCCGGCGGCCGCGGCCGAAGGTCTGGCCGATGCGGTGGACGTGTTCTGCGAGGGCATCGGCTTCTCCCCGGCGCAGTGCGAGCGCATCTACCAGGCGGCCAAGGCCCATGGCCTGGCGATCAAGGCGCATGCCGAGCAGCTTTCCAATCTCGGCGGCAGCGCCCTGGCCGCGCGTTACGGCGCGCTGTCGGCCGACCATATCGAGTACCTCGACGAAGCCGGCGTACGCGCCATGGCCGAAGCCGGCACCGTTGCCGTGCTGCTGCCCGGCGCCTTCCACGTGCTGCGCGAGACCCAGTTGCCGCCCATCGAGCTGCTGCGCCAGTACGGCGTGCCGATGGCGGTGGCCAGCGACGCCAACCCCGGCACCTCGCCGATCTGCCTGCCGACGCTGATGGCCAACCTGGCCTGCACCCTGTTTCGCTTGACCCCGCGCGAGGCGCTGAGCGGCATGACCGCCCAGGCCGCCCGCGCCCTCGGCCGCCTCGACCTGGGGCGGATCGAGGTCGGCGCGCCTGCTGACCTGTGCCTGTGGGATATCCAGCAACCGGCCGAACTGGCCTATGCGGTGCAGGCCGGGCGCCTGCGCCAGCGCGTTTTCAATGGAGAAGTGGTTTATGCACGCTGACCGTCATTGCATGAGCGCCTGGACCGGCCGCATCGATCCCGAAACCGACAGCGCGCGCTGGCACCAGCGCGTTCGCGCCCTCGGCGGCGACAGCCAGCCGGGCCTGGCCCTGCTCGGCTTCGCCTGCGACGAGGGTGTGCGGCGCAACCATGGCCGCGTCGGCGCCGCCGCTGCGCCGCAGAGTGTGCGCAAGGCGCTGGCCAACCTGGCCTGGCATCGTCAGGCGCCGGCCTATGACGCCGGTGACGTCACCTGCGAGGACGGCGACCTGGAAGCGGCCCAGGCTCGCCTCGGTCGCAATGTCTGTGCGCTGCTGGATGCCGGCCACCTGCCGTTGGTGATCGGCGGCGGCCACGAGGTGGCCTTCGGCAGCTGGTCCGGGCTGGCCGAACACCTCTCCGGCAACCATGCCCCGCGGATCGGCATCGTCAATTTCGACGCCCACTTCGACCTGCGCGACCCGGCCCATGTGCATTCCTCCGGCACCCCCTTCGCCCAGATCGCCGAGCAGTGCGCTGCGCGCGGCTGGCCGTTCCGCTATGCCTGCCTCGGCGTCAGCCGCGCCAGCAATACCCGCGCGCTGTTCCAGCGCGCCGCCGACCTCGGCGTACTGGTGCGCGAGGACCGCGAGATCCGCGAGTCGAGCCTCGACGCCATCGGCGCCGAGCTGGAGGCCTTCGCCGCCAGCTGCGACGCGCTCTACCTGACCATCGACATCGACGTGCTGCCGGCCTGCGAGGCCCCCGGGGTCAGCGCCCCGGCGCCGCGCGGGGTGCGCCTGGAGCTGCTCGAGCCCTTGATCGAGCGGCTCAAGGGCAGCGGCAAGCTGCGCCTGGCCGACCTGGCCGAGCTCAACCCCGAATACGACATCGACCACCGCACCGCCAAGGTGGCGGCGCGGCTGATTCATCTGCTGAGCCTCTGAGCACGCAAGCCCGGCCCTTTCCTGCACAACAACAAATACGAGGAAACCACGATGTTCACCACCGCCCGCCGCCGCGGCCAGGAGCCGCGCCATGTCTGAGTCCCTGCCGTTGAGCGCCGGCGTGTCGCGCTCGCGGGCCCTGGCGCGCCTGCTCGGTTACAGCCTGATCGGCCTGCTGCTGTTCTTCGTGCCGTTCGAGATCGGCGGGCGTTCGACCATCCTCCTCGATCACGCGGCCAGCGTCCTGCAGCTGCACGCGCGGCCGCTGGTGATCGGCGTGGCGCTGCTGTTCATGCTCTACGGCGCGCTGGCGCCCTGGCTCGACGGCAGCTGGCGGCGCAGCCTGACCCACAGCGTGTTCAGCGTGCTCAAGGTGTTCGGCCTGCTGATCGGCGCCGCCTACCTGCTGCAACTCGGCCCGCAGGCGCTGTATCAGCCGGACATGCTGCCGTTTCTGTTCGAGAAACTGGTGCTCAGCCTGGCGCTGATCGTGCCGCTGGGCTCGCTGGCGCTGGTGTTTCTGATCGGCTTCGGCCTGCTGGAACTGATCGGCGTACTGATGCAGCCGGTGATGCGACCGATCTGGCGCACGCCGGGCAAGTCGGCCATCGACGCCGTGGCGTCCTTCGTCGGCAGCTACTCGGTGGGCCTGCTGATCACCGACCGCATGTACCAGCAAGGGCACTACAGCGTGCGCGAGGCGGCGATCATCGCCACCGGCTTCTCCACCGTGTCGGCGCCGTTCATGGTGATCATCGCCAAGACCCTGGGCCTGATGGGCCAGTGGAACCTGTATTTCTGGGGCGCCATGGCGGTGACCTTCAGCGTCACCGCGATCAGCGCGCGTATCTACCCGCTGTCGCGCCTGCCCTCCGAGTCCAAGCCCGAGGCGCAGCTGCAACCTGGTGAAAGCCGCCTGGGCAGCGCCTGGCGCGCCGGGCTGGAGCAGGCCGGCACTGCACCGTCGCTGTGGTCGGCGCTGCGTGAAACCTTCTTCGACGGCCTGCGCATGACCGCGGCGATCCTGCCGAGCATTCTCGCCGTCGGCCTGCTCGGGCTGCTCGCGGCCAAGTACACGCCGCTGTTCGATGCGCTCGGCGTGCTGCTCTACCCGCTGACCTGGCTGTTCGGCCTGGATGAGCCGATGCAGGTGGCCCGCGCCATCTCCGCCGGGCTGGCGGAAATGTTCCTGCCGGCGATGCTGCTCAAGGACGCCGACGTGCCGGTGAAGTTCGTCACCGCCATCGTTTCGGTCAGCAGCGTGCTGTTTCTCTCTGCCTCGATTCCCTGCGTGCTGGCCACGCGGATTCCGCTGAGCCTGGGCCACCTGCTGCTGATCTGGCTGCAGCGCACCCTGCTCAGCCTACTGCTGGCCATCCCCCTGGCCTACCTCGCACAATTTCTGGGCTGGCTCTGACCGCCCACCACTGACCCGTTCCCACAGGAGCCCGCAACATGACCAAGTTCCGCGATATCGAAATCCGCGCCCCACGCGGCAACACGCTCACCTCCAAGAGCTGGCTGACCGAGGCGCCGCTGCGCATGCTGATGAACAACCTCGACCCCGAGGTGGCCGAGAACCCCAAGGAGCTGGTGGTGTACGGCGGCATCGGCCGCGCCGCGCGCAACTGGGAGTGCTACGACAAGATCGTCGAGAGCCTGACCAATCTGAACGATGACGAGACCCTGCTGGTGCAGTCCGGCAAGCCGGTCGGCGTGTTCAAGACCCACAGCAACGCCCCGCGCGTGCTGATCGCCAACTCCAACCTGGTGCCGCACTGGGCCAGCTGGGAGCACTTCAACGAGCTGGATGCCAAGGGCCTGGCCATGTACGGGCAGATGACCGCCGGCAGCTGGATCTATATCGGCAGCCAGGGCATCGTCCAGGGCACCTACGAGACCTTCGTCGAGGCCGGTCGCCAGCACTACGCCGGCGACCTCAAGGGCCGCTGGGTGCTGACCGCAGGCTTGGGCGGCATGGGCGGCGCCCAGCCGCTGGCCGCCACCCTGGCCGGCGCCTGCTCGCTGAACATCGAATGCCAGCAGAGCAGCATCGACTTCCGCCTGCGCAGCCGCTACGTCGACGAGCAGGCCACTGATCTGGACGACGCCCTGGCGCGAATCGCCAAGTACACCTCTGAAGGCAAGGCCATCTCCATCGCCCTGCTGGGCAACGCCGCCGAAATCCTGCCGGAGCTGGTACGCCGTGGCGTACGCCCGGATATGGTCACCGACCAGACCAGCGCCCACGACCCGCTCAACGGCTATCTGCCGATCGGCTGGACCTGGGCCGAATACAAGGACCGTGCAGCCACCGATCCGGCTGGCGTGGTCAAGGCCGCCAAGCAGTCGATGGCCGTGCATGTGCAGGCCATGCTCGACTTCCAGAAGCAGGGTGTACCGACCTTCGACTACGGCAACAACATCCGCCAGATGGCAAAAGAGGAGGGCGTGGCCAACGCCTTCGACTTCCCCGGCTTCGTCCCGGCCTATATCCGTCCGCTGTTCTGCCGCGGTATCGGTCCGTTCCGCTGGGCGGCGCTGTCCGGCAACCCCGAGGACATCTACAAGACCGACGCCAAGGTCAAGGAACTGATCCCGGACGACGCCCACCTGCACCGCTGGCTGGATATGGCCAGGGAACGTATCTCGTTCCAGGGCCTGCCGGCGCGTATCTGCTGGGTCGGCCTGGGCCTGCGCGCCAAGCTCGGCCTGGCCTTTAACGAGATGGTGCGCTCGGGTGAATTGTCGGCACCTATCGTGATCGGCCGCGACCACCTGGACAGCGGCTCGGTATCCAGCCCCAACCGCGAGACCGAGGCGATGCAGGATGGCTCCGACGCCGTGTCCGACTGGCCGCTGCTCAACGCCCTGCTCAACACCGCCAGCGGCGCCACCTGGGTCTCGCTGCACCATGGCGGCGGCGTGGGCATGGGCTTCTCCCAGCATTCGGGCATGGTCATCGTCTGCGACGGCACCGACGAAGCCGCCGCGCGTATCGCCCGCGTGCTGACCAACGACCCGGGCACCGGGGTGATGCGTCACGCCGATGCCGGCTACCAGATCGCCATCGATTGTGCCCGCGAGCAGGGCCTGAACCTGCCGATGATCGGCTGAGGAAAGAGATTCCATGAACACCCTGAACTTGAAACCCGGCCACCTGACCCTGGCCGACCTGCGCGCCGCCTACCAGGCCCCCGTGCACCTGATCCTGGACGCCAGCGCCCATCAGGCCATCGACGCCAGTGTTGCCTGCGTCAACCAGATCATCGCCGAGGGCCGCACCGCCTACGGCATCAACACCGGTTTCGGCCTGCTGGCCTCGACCCGCATCGCCAACGCCGACCTGGAAAAACTGCAGCGCTCGCTGGTGCTGTCCCACGCCGCCGGCATCGGCGAGCCGCTGAGCGATGCCATGGTGCGGCTGATCATGCTGCTGAAGATCAACAGCCTGGCGCGCGGTTTTTCCGGCATCCGCCGCAAGGTGATCGACGCGTTAGTCGCCCTGGTCAATGCCGAGGTCTATCCGCACATTCCGCTGAAAGGCTCGGTGGGTGCTTCCGGCGACCTGGCGCCGCTGGCGCACATGTCGCTGGTGCTGCTCGGCGAAAGTCAGGCGCGGCATAAGGGCCAGTGGCTGCCGGCCAGCGAGGCGCTGGCCATCGCCGGGCTGGAGCCGATGTGCCTGGCGGCCAAGGAGGGCCTGGCCTTGCTCAACGGCACCCAGGTGTCCACCGCCTACGCCCTGCGCGGGCTGTTCGAAGCTGAAGATTTGTACGCCGCAGCCAGCGTCTGCGGCGCGCTCAGCGTCGAGGCGCTGCTGGGTTCGCGCTCGCCCTTCGATGCGCGCATCCATGCCGCCCGTGGCCAGCGCGGGCAGATCGACGCGGCGGCCGCCTTCCGCCACCTGCTCGGCGACAGCAGCGAGATCGGCCGTTCCCATGCCGCCTGCGACAAGGTGCAGGACCCCTACTCGCTGCGCTGCCAGCCGCAGGTCATGGGCGCCTGCCTGACCCAGCTGCGTCAGGCCGGCGAAGTGCTCGGCGTCGAGGCCAACGCCGTGTCGGACAACCCGCTGGTGTTCGCCGCCGAAGGCGAGGTGATTTCCGGTGGCAACTTCCACGCCGAGCCGGTGGCCATGGCCGCCGACAATATCGCCCTGGCGATTGCGGAAATTGGCTCTCTCAGCGAACGCCGTATCTCGCTGATGATGGACAAGCACATGTCGCAACTGCCGCCGTTCCTGGTGGCCAACGGCGGGGTCAACTCCGGCTTTATGATCGCCCAGGTGACGGCGGCAGCATTGGCCAGCGAGAACAAGGCGCTGGCGCATCCGCACAGTGTCGATAGCCTGCCGACTTCGGCCAACCAGGAAGATCACGTCTCCATGGCCCCGGCTGCCGGCAAGCGCCTGTGGGACATGGCCGCTAACACCCGTGGCGTACTGGCCGTGGAATGGCTGGGTGCCTGCCAGGGCCTGGACTTCCGTGAAGGGCTGAAGAGCACCCCTGCGCTGGAACAGGCACGTCAGGCGCTGCGCGCCAAGGTGCCGTATTACGTCGAGGACCGCTTCTTCGCCCCGGATATCGCCGCGGCGAACGACCTGCTGGCCGAACGGGTGCTGACGCCTTTACTGCCGGCCGGGATGCTGCCCTCGTTGCACTGACGATTGCCCGCTGCATCCTCCTGGCCCGCGTTTCGGCGCGGGCCATGGGGGCGTTCATGTCGCAAAAAACAACAATAAGAGGAGTCGCAATGAATTCGATCGTATTGGCGGTGCTGGTCATGGTCAGCTTGTCGCTGTTGCGGGTGTCGGTGGTGTTCGCCCTGGTGGTGGCGGCTGTGGTCGGCGGGCTGACGGCGGGAATGCCGATCGAGGCGGTCATCGAGGCCTTCAATGATGGCCTCGGCGGTGGTGCGGGCGTGGCGATGGCCTATGCCACCCTGGGGGCCTTCGCCGTGGCGCTGTCGCGTACCGGCATCGCCCAGCGCTTGTCGGCGCGGGTCGTCGGGCGCCTGGGGCGCAGCCAGCACCAGCGCGGCGAGCTGGCGCTGGTGAAATGGGGCATGCTGGCCAGCCTGATCCTCGCCGGCTTCGCCGCCGAGACCATCATCCCGGTGCATATCGCCTTTATTCCGATCCTGGTGCCGCCGCTGCTGCACCTGATGAACCGCCTGCAGCTGGACCGCCGGCTGACCGCCTGCGCCATCACCTTTGCCATCACCGTTACCTACATGTCGCTGCCGATTGGTTTCGGCACCATCTTTCTCAACGACATCCTGATCGGCAACATCAACCAGGCCGGCGCCGAGGGCGGCCTGCTGGTGAGTCGCGAGATGGCCCCCCAGGCCATGCTGATTCCCGCCTTGGGCATGGTCGTGGGGCTGCTGATCGCGGCCTGCAGCTACCGGCGCAAGCGGGGCTATCGGGAGCTGACGGTGGCCAACGAACACCAGGATGCCGGCGGCGCTCCGCTCGGCACCCGGCAGGTCGGCCTGATCGCCCTGGCCCTGTTGCTGGCACTCGGCGTGCAGCTGTGGAGCGGATCCATGGTGTTCGGCGGCCTGCTCGGCTTCGCGGTGATCTCGATCAGCGGCGTGATTCGCTGGGGCGAGCAGGACGATGTGTTCACCCAGGGCATGCGCCTGATGGCCCTGGTCGGCTTCATCATGATCGCCGCCGCCGGTTTCGCCGCGGTGATGAAAGCCACCGGCGAACTGCCCGCCCTGGTCAGCGGCTCGGTCGAACTGATCGGCGACAACCGCGGTCTGGCCGCCCTGATCATGCTGCTGGTGGGGCTGTTGATCACCATGGGCATCGGCTCGTCCTTTTCCACGGTGCCGATCATCGCCGCCATCTACGTACCGCTGGGGCTGAGCTTCGGCTTCTCGCCGCTGGCCATCGTCGCGCTGGTAGGCACTGCCGCCGCCCTGGGCGATGCCGGCTCGCCGGCTTCCGACTCCACCCTCGGGCCAACCGCCGGACTCAACGCCGATGGCCAGCACGACCATATCTGGGACACCGTGGTGCCCACCTTCCTGCACTTCAATCTGCCGCTGATCGCAGCCGGCTGGCTGGCCGCCATGATCCTGTAGCGGCGCGGGGGGCGCTTGGCGCACGCATATCTGCGGCCATGCCCTGCCGCTCGTCGGTGCCGGGCGCTATCATCCCCCCATCCCGCTCAGCAGCAAGGACGTCAAGTGACCAGTCCCACCCCGCGCTACAAGGCCATCGAGGATTTCCTCCTCGAGCGTATCCGCGACGGCGCCTATCCGGTCAACCACCAGATCCCGCCGGAGGAGCAGCTGGCGCGCGACTTCGCCGTCAGCCGGATGACCGCCAACAAGGCGATCCAGAACCTGGTGCAGCAGGGCTACCTGGTGCGCCAGGCCGGGCTCGGCACCTTCGTCACCGACCGCAAGGCCGAGTCGCCGCTGCATGAGGTGATGAACATCGCCGCCGAGGTGCGCGGCCGTGGCCATGTCTACGGCAACCGGGTGGTGCGCTGCGAGGCCATCGCCGCCGACGACGAGGTGGCCCTGCGTCTCGGCCTGCGTCTGGGCGCGGAGGTGTTTCACAGCATCCTGGTGCACCTGCAGGACGGCCTGCCGATCCAGCTCGAGGATCGCTTCGTCAACCCGCGCTGGGTGCCGCATTACCTGGACAGCGACTTCAGCCAGCACACGCCCAACGAGGTGCTGGTGGCCAGCTGCCCGATCTCGGACATCGAGCACGTGGTCGAGGCGGTGCTGGTGGATGCGCGCACCGCCGAGCTGCTGCAGATCGATGCGGCCATGCCCTGCCTCAGCGTGATCCGCCGCACCTGGTCGGAGGATCACCTGGTCAGCTACGCGCGGCTGATCCATCCCGGCGAGCGCTACAAGCTGCGCTCGCTGCATAAGCGCAGGGGTTAGGCTTTGCGCACATCCCTAGGCGCCGGCTTGCCGGCGATCCGGGGGCCGTCCTGTCGCGGCTTAAGCCCCTCCCACCGAGCGGGGTCAGTCGGCGATCAGCTGATCCACCAATGACGGATCGTCGATAAAGCGGTTGCGGGTGCCCTGCAGCGCCTCGATCTTGTCGTTGCGCGCCTTCTCCTCGGCATCCGGCGGATCGAGCCGGTGCCAGGCCTTGTACATCGGCACCAGGCCGACGATGGGCAGGTCGTACTCGAGGTGCATATAGAAGATCGCCCGGGCGATATTGCCCTTGGCTTCGTCGCGCGGTTCCACCAGTTGGAAGCTGGTCTTCAGGTCGCAGCCGATGTCGGCGAACTTGCTCGGCACGTCGTCGGCCAGGTCGGCGAACTGGGCGTTGCGCCGCGCCAGCTCGACGCGGGTCAGCGCCGGGTAGTGGTTGTGCAGGTCCGCGGCGATATAGGGATAGCGCGGATTCATGATGCTGCACTGGCGGTCGGTGACGCAGCGCAGCGCGCTCTTGAGCTGCTTGCTGCTGTAGATCGGGCTGGCGGTGACGGTGCCGCTCTCGCCGTCGAAGGGCTTGGCGCAATACAGCGTGGTGCCGCCGGCGCCGTAGAGATCCTGCCAGAAGGCCTGTGCGATGGCCTGCTTGGGATCGCCCAGCTGGGTCTGGCCAGAGGCCTGGACGGACGTGCCAAAAGCGGTAGCCAGGCAACCGAGAAACAGGGTGACTGCGCGCATGATCGAACCCCAATGACCGCCGTTGACGGGGTCTGTTGTTTTTGTAGGACAAGCCGGAGTCTAGCAAGACGCACGTCACAAAATAAACCCGAGCGAATGCTTGGTTGGTCGCCTGTAAGCCATGGCTTACACAGGCTGCCGCTTATCGCCACTGTCGGGCGATTCGGCACGGGGGTACTCTTCTGCTTACGGATTCAGCGCAGGAAGCGCATCGACGAACAGGGACACACTGGACAGCCGCCAGGACGGTGAGCAGATCAAGGATGTCAGGACTACAGTCTGCAAGGCCCCGCAAACGCGGGGTTTTCTTTTTTGGGCGTTCGCCCGACCTTTCCGGATTTCCCGCCTAAGCCGCCCTAGGGTGCGCCGTGCGCACCAATGCTCCGCCCGCCACGCTGGTGCGCGCAGCGCACCCTACGAGATCAGGCCGCCTGGCGCTCGACGCGCAATTGCTCGAACCAATCCAGCGTCTCGTCCCACAGGCGCTGGGCGGCGGGGCGGAAGTAGCCCATATGACCAATATTGCCCAGGCCCTCGGCCTGCGAATCGAGGGTGCGCGCCTGGTAGGGCGCGTTCACGTAGGCGGCCATAAAGGCATCGCGCGAGGCGGGCGGCGCCCACAGGTCGTCCAGGGTGTTGAGCGCCACCATGGGCGTGGCGACCCGGGCGAAGCGTTCGGCCAGCCCCGGCATCTGCGGGTCGTCGAAGAAGTAGCGCGGGTAGCGGCACCAGCGCTTCCACTGGCGGTACACGCCCAGCGGCAGATCCTCGCCCATGCCCAGCTTGCTCCAGGCCAGGTAGCCCTTGTAGCGCGTCAGCAGCGGGCCGATCAGCCGCCACATGGCCAGCACCCGCACTTGTTCGGCCCTGGGCATCCAGCCGTGCCAGCCGGCGCCGGTGCCGAAGGTGTAGAAGCCGGCGACCTCGGCGTGGTTGGGCAACAGGCCGAAGGCATGCCCGCCGAAGGAGTGGCCGACCATGAACAGCGGCCGTTCGCCGTGGCGATGCTGCTCCACCGCGGCGGCCAGGTCGAGGTGGGCCCAGTCCAGATAATCCATGTCGAAGCCGCGCAGGCTGGCCGGCTTGGACTGGCCGACGCCGCGGTAGTCCAGGGTCAGGGTGCTGAAACCGCGACTGGCGGCGTGTTCGGCGAAGCGCCGGTAGAAGCCCTGCGGCACCCCGGTGGCGCCGGCGATCAGCAACTGCGCGCGGGGCTGCGGCGCGTGGTAGAGGGTGGCGGTCAGCGGGTAGCCGTCGTGGGCCGCCAGTGCTACGGCTTCGCTGAGGATGGTCGGGCGGTCGTGGTTCATGGCAGTGGCACTCGTTGCTGGCGGGTCAGGTGGATCAGGGCGTCGGCGGCCTGGCGCAGCGGCTCGGCGCTGCCGGCGACGCGGGCCTGCAGCAGGCCGCCTTCGTAGAGGGCGACGAACAGCGCGGCGAGGCCGGGCGCCTGGGGGTAGCCGTGGCGCTGCAGCTGGCGGCTCAGGGCCTCGCGAATGGCGGCGAAGGCCGTGGCCAGGGCGGCGCGGATCTCGCCGTCCTCGGGGCCGCTTTCCAGCGCCACCGTGGCCAGCGGACAGCCGCGCTCGAAGGCGCTGCCCTGCAACTGGCCGAGGGCGCCGTGCAGCCAGGCGGCGAGGGCGTCGAGCGGCTCGGGCTGGTGTTCGAACAGGGTGGCGAAGGCCTGCTCGGCGCGCTGGCCGATACGTTCGATGGCCGCCACCGCCAACTCGCTCTTGCCGCCGGGGAAGTGGTGGTAGAGGCTGCCCTTGGGCGCGCCGGCGTCGGCCAGCAGTTCGCTCAGGCCGACGCCGTGCAGGCCCTTGCGCTGCAGGGCGTCGATCATGGCGTCGATCAGCTTGTCGCGGGTGGTCTTGTTCATGGGGAGATTATGTAGACCGGTCGGTCTAGAGCGGCAAGCGACATTCCGGACGCGCTTGGCGGCATATGCGCCGGGCTAGCGGGTCATCTTCTTCACGAACACCACCACGAACAGGGCCATGGTGAAGCTGCCGACGAAGGCTTCGACGGCGGCGATCAGCCGCGCCAGGCCGCCGGGCGTGATGTCGCCGTAGCCCAGGGTGGTGAAGGTGACCACGCTGTAGTACAGGCAGGCGAGCAGGTCCTGCAGGTTGCCCAGCAGGCTGCGGTCGAAGCGCAGGCCCAGGGTCTGGCCGCCCTGGTTGACCCCGGTGAGGAAGTACAGCAGGCCGCAGACGCCGATCAGGCCGAGGGAGAACAGCACCACGTTGAGCGGTTTCTCGCCGTAGCCGCAGAACAGGTCGACCAGCCAGGACAGCAGGCGCCGCGTGGAGAAGCGCGGCATCTGCAGGCGGCGCATGAGCATCTCGCGGTGGAAGAAGTAGCCGGCCTGCTCGAACAGCCCGGCCTGCTCCAGGTGCAGGCGCAGGTTGCGATAGGTTTCCTCGGCCTCCTGAAACTGCTGCTGCGCCGCGCTGGCGTCGCCGCGGCGCAGCAGCTCGCGCGCCACCCGCTCCTGCAGCAGCTGGCGATCCCACACCACGTTGTCCAGTCGCGCGCCCTCCAGGCGCACGCCCAGCAGGTTGCAGTCGCGCAGGTCGACGCAGTGCAGGTTGGCCTGGCGCAGGTCGGCCTTCATCAGCGAGCTGCCGCGCAGGTCGAGGGCGAACAGATGGGCATGCTGCAGGTCGGCGCGGTACAGGTCGGCATCGCGCAGGACGAAGCCGGCGCGGCTGCCATGGTTGACCAGATCGATGCCGGCCAGCTCGGCCTTCTTCAGCTGGAAGCCGAGCATTGGCTGGCCGCCGCGTGCGCGCTGCTCGAGGGCGTCGCGCAGTGCGGCGTGCTGCTTGTCCGCCCCGGCGTCCTGCCAGAAGCCTTCGTCGAGCGGCGTGGTGAGCATGGCCGAGCCTCGTGGCACTTTCCTCAAGCCTAGTCCCTGCCGCCCGCCTCGGTGTCAGGCGTGCTGCGCCACCCAGGCGGCATAGGCGTCGATGAATTTCTGCAGGAAGGGCCTGATGCCGTCGCCGAGCATGCCGGCCTCCTCGAAGAAGCTGCCGGCGCCGCCGAGGTAGGCCTCCGGCTGCTGCATCATGTAGACGTCGAGAAACACCATGCACTGGCGCAGCGCATGGTTGGCGCCGAAGCCGCCGATGGCCCCCGGCGAGGCGCTCAGCACGGCGCCGGGCTTGCCGCTGAAGGCGCTCTGGCCGTAGGGCCGCGAGCCGACGTCGATGGCGTTCTTCAGCGCCCCGGGCATCGAGCGGTTGTACTCCGGGGTGACGAACAGCAGCGCGTCGGCGCCCTTGAGCTTGGCGCGAAAGGCTACGTAGGCCTCGGGCGGGCTGCCCTGGTCGATGTCCTCGTTGTACAGCGGCAGGTCGCCGATCTCGACTATCTCCAGCTTCAGCGAGGGCGGCGCCAGCTGGGCCAGGGCCAGCGCCAGCTTGCGGTTGATCGAGGCCTTGCGCAGGCTGCCGACCAGCACGGCGACGTGGTAGGTCTTGCTCATGGGAACTCCTGTGGGCGCGGTGGGGAAGGAGTTTCCACTATAGACCCGGGATGTTTCAGCGCTGGGCGAAGGCCGCCAGCAGGTCCTCGGCGAAGGCCGATTGCGCCTCGCCGGGGTTATGGCCGCGGTGGCTGGCCAGGCGGAACTGCACGGTGAAATCCCAGCGGTCCGGCAAGCCGCGCAGCTGGCCGCGCGCCACCCAGGGCGCGGCGATATGCTCGGGCAGGTAACCCAGGTGGGCGCCGGACAGGACGAAGGCCAGGCTGCCCTCGACCTGTTCGCAGCGCGCGCTGCTGACGCTGGACTGCCAGGGCTCGCCGGCGGCGCCGAAGCGGTAGGGGTGCAGCACCTGGTCGCCGTCCTCCAGGTCGCTGGCCGCGACCGTCGCGCGCGCGAACAGCGGGTGCTGCCGCCCGCAGTACAGGCGCTGGCGCTCGGCGAACAGCGGCCGGTAGTCCAGCGCCGTCTGGCTGCCGGAGAAATAGCCGATGGCCAGTTGCAGCTGGTCCTGCAGCAGGCGCCGCTCCAGCTCGGCGGGCATGGCGCTGAGCAGCTCGATCTGCACCGCCTGGTTGCGCCGGCGGAAACGCCCGATGGCCTCGCCGAGGCGTTCCAGCACCTGGTCCGAGAGCGCCTCGGAGAGGCCGATGCGCAGCTCGCCGAGCAGCTTGTCGGCCATGCCCTGGGCCTCGCCCTTGAAGGTCTCGATGGCGCCGAACAGCTTGCGCGTGGCGGCCAGCACCTGCTCGCCCTTGGCCGTCAGGCGAAAGCCGGCCTTGCCCCGTTCGCACAGGCGAAAGCCCAGGCGCGTCTCCAGCTTGGCCATCTGCGTGCTGATGGTCGACTGGCCGATGCCCAGCTCGCCCTGCGCCGCGCTGAAGCCACCGCTCTCCACCACGGTGACGAACAGGCGCAGCAGCTGCAGGTCGAGGTCGCGCAATTGGCTAAGCATGCTCACTCCACACATCGATAGTCGTCGATGCCAGAGTAGATCACTTCGTATTTATTCGAAGCAATGCCCGGCGCAGGATGACCCCAAGCCCATCACCACCAAGAGGCCATTCCCGATGCGCCAGCTCATCCTCCCCCTGCTGCTGTGCAGCGCCTTCGCCGTGCAGGCCGAAGACAAGGCCCTGAATCTCTACAGCTGGTCGGCCTATATCCCCGCGCAGGCGCTGCAGCGCTTCAAGGACGAGACCGGCATCCGCGTCAAGTACGACATCTTCGACAGCGCCGAGGCCCTGGACAGCAAGCTGCTCACCGGCGGCAGCGGCTACGACGTCGTTTTTCCCGCCTCCAGCGGCCTGGCCCGGGCGATCCAGGCCGGCGCCGTGCAGCCGGTCGAGCGCAGCCGGCTGAGCAACCTGGGCAACCTGGACGGCGAGCTGCTGGCCAAGCTGGCCGCGGCCGACCCCGGCAACCAGTACGGCGTGCCCTACACCTGGGGCACCGTCGGCCTGGGCTACAACAAGGAGGCGCTGGCGCAGCGCCTGCCAGGGGTGCCGAGCAACAGCCTGGACCTGCTGTTCAAGCCCGAATACGCCAGCCGGCTCAAGGACTGCGGCATCGCCGTGATCGACTCGCCCCAGGAGGTGATCAGCATCGCCCTGCACTACCTGGGCAAGGACCCCTACAGCAGCGATCGTGGCGACCTGGCCGCGGCGCAGCAACTGCTCGCCGGCCTGCAGCCGAGCCTGCGCTACGTCGGCAGCGGCCGGCATATCGACGACCTGGCCAAGGGCGAGATCTGCCTGGCGCTGACCTACAACGGCGACGCCTTTATGGCCGCCGACAACGCCCGCGAGGCCGGCCAGCCGTTCAGCGTGGAGTACCGCGTGCCGGTCGAAGGCACGCTGATCTGGTTCGACACCATGGCCATCCCCGCCGACGCGCCGCACCCGCAGGCCGCCCATGCCTTTATCGACCATATGCTGCGCCCCGAGTCGATTGCCGAGCTGACCAACATCGTGTTCTTCGCCAACGCCAACCAGGCCGCCACCGCGCTGGTGGACGAGGCCATCGCCGGCGATCCGGATATCTACCCGCCGGCCGAGGTCCGCGCGCGGCTGTTCAGCGAGCAGCTGATGCCGCTGCGTCAGCAGCGCGAGCGCACCCGTATCTGGACCACCTTTCGCAGTCAGTATTGAGGACAAGGCAATGGAAGCATTCCAAGGCAACGACCTGGCGATCACCCGCGACAGCCTCTACGGCACCTACTCGGAGCCGACCTACGCCGGCGTCACCAGCTTTATGCGCCGGCGCTACTCGCGCGACCTCAGTGGCGTGGATCTGGTGGTCAGCGGCGTGCCCTTCGACACCGCCACCACCAACCGGCCCGGCACCCGCTTCGGCCCGCGGGCGATCCGCGCCGCCTCGGTGACCAGCGCCTGGGAGCGCCACTACCCCTGGGAGTTCGACCCCTTCGACCGGCTGGCGGTGATCGACTACGGCGACTGCAACTTCGATCACGCCCTGCCGCACACAATTCCGGCCGCCATCGAGGCGCATGCCGAGCGGATCGTTTCAGCCGGTTGCGGCCTGCTGACCCTGGGCGGCGATCATTTCATCAGCTACCCGCTGCTCAAGGCCCATGCGCGTCAATACGGTGCGCTGTCGCTGGTGCACTTCGATGCGCACAGCGACACCTGGCCGGACAGCGACGCCAGCGAGCAGGGCGTCAGCCACGGCACCATGTTCTACCACGCCGCCCGCCAGGGCCTGGTCGATCCGGCGCGCTCGGTGCAGATCGGCCTGCGCACCACCAACGACGACACCCTGGGCTTCCAGGTGCTGGACGCGCCCGAGGTGCATCGCCGCGGCCCGCAGCAGATCGCCGAACTGATCCGCGCCCGGGTCGGCGGCCACCCGGTGTACCTGACCTTCGATATCGACTGCCTCGACCCGGCCTTCGCCCCCGGCACCGGCACCCCGGTATGCGGCGGCCTGAGCACCCACCAGGCCCTGGAGATCCTCCGTGGCCTGCGCGGCATCAACCTGGTGGGCATGGACGTGGTGGAAGTCTCGCCGCCCTACGACCACGCCGAGATCACCGCCCTGGCCGGCGCCACCGTGGCGATGGAGATGGTCTGCCTGTATGCCGCCAGACATGTAGGGTGCGCCGTGCGCACCAGGACATTGGCGGTCGATGGTGCGCACGGCGCACCCTACGGCGTGTAGGACGGAAATCGCTGTTTGTTTCCAGCGTCGGCATTCGGTTTGGGTCAGCGCAGGGTGCGCCATTTGCAACGCCGGCAACCGGATGCGCGATGCCCACGGCAGAACAAAAAATCGCGGGCCCAAGGGCGGGCCCGCGTTTTCGCTCAAAGGTTTTGCAGGCACTGCGCCAGGCCGATGGGCTCTGGGCGAAACAGCCGCGCGTCCATCAACTTCGGCTCGCGCACGATGGGCGCGAAGTCCATGCGGGCGAGGATGTCGCGCTGGATATCCACCCCCGGCGCCACCTCGATCAGCTCCAGGCCGTCCAGGCTCAAGCGGAACACGCAGCGCTCGGTGACGTAGAGCACCGGCTGGCCGCGTTCGGCGGCCAGGCGGCCGGCGAAGGTGCGGTGCTCCACGTCGGCGACGAACTTGCGCAGCGCGCCGTCCTCGACGATGCGCAGCCGGCCGTCCTCGATGCGGATGTCCTGCGCGCCGGCGCTGAAGGTGCCGACGAACACCACCTGCTTGGCGTTCTGGCTGATGTTGATAAAGCCGCCAGCCCCCGCAAGGCGACTGCCGAACTTGGACACGTTGAGGTTGCCCGCCGCATCGGCCTGGGCCAGACCGAGGAAGGCGATATCCAGGCCGCCGCCGTCGTAGAAGTCGAACTGGTAGGGCTGGTCGAGGAGGGCGCTGTGGTTGCTCGCCGCGCCGAAATCCAGCCCCGAGGCCGGTACGCCGCCGATCACCCCAGGCTCGGCGGTCAGGGTCAGGCGCTCGATCACGCCTTCTTCGGCGGCCACCGCGGCGACGCCCTCGGGCATGCCGATGCCGAGGTTGACCACCGCACCGCCCTTGAGCTCCAGCGCGGCGCGGCGGGCGATCAGCTTGCGCACGTCCAGCGGCAGCGGCGCCAGGCTGTCCACCGGCACCCGGGTCTCGGCGGCGAAGGCCGGGTTGTAGGCGGTGGCGAAGGTCTGCTGGTGATTGGCCGGCTCGGCCTGCACCACGCAGTCCACCAGGATGCCGGGGATCTTCACCTCGCGCGCATTCAGCGAGCCGCGCTCGACCAGGCGCTCGACCTGGGCGATCACCAGGCCGCCCGAGTTGCGCGCGGCCATGGCGATGGCCAGGCTCTCGATGGTCAGCGCCTCGCGCTCGAAGCTGAGGTTGCCGTCGGGGTCGGCACTGGTGGCGCGCACCACCGCCACGTCGATGGCAACGGTCGGATAGAACAGGTAATCCTCGCCGTCGATGGGCATCAGCCGCACCAGCTCGGCGGTGGTGCGCGCATTGAGCTTGCCGCCGCCGTGGCGCGGGTCGACGTAGGTGCCCAGGCCGACCCGCGACAGCTGCCCCGGCTTGCCGGCGGCGATATCGCGAAACAGCTGGGAGATCACCCCCTGCGGCAGGTTGTAGGCCTCGATGCGGTTGTCCACCGCCAGCTTCTGCAGCCCCGGCACCAGGCCCCAGTGACCGCCGATCACCCGCCGCACCAGGCCCTCGTGGGCCAGGTGATTGAGGCCGCGGCCCTTGCCGTCGCCCTGGCCGGCGGCGTACACCAGGGTCAGGTCGCGCGGCGCCCGTTCGGCGAGAAAACGCCGCTCCAGGGCGATGGCGATCTGCTCGGCGAAGCCGATGCCGACGAAGCCGCCGGTGGCCAGGTTGGCGTTGTCCGGGATGCGCGCCACGGCTTCGGCGGCACTTATGATCTTGCTCATGCAACGAACCTTAGAAACTACCGAAAAGGGTGCCCAGGGTGATCACCACCGCCAGCGCCACCAGCGGGAAGGCCACGGTGTTGACGAAGATAAATTTGTACGACTCGCGGTGGGTGAGCTTGCAGATCGCCAGCAGCGAGATCACCGCGCCGTTGTGCGGCAATGTGTCCATGCAGCCCGAGGCCATGGCGGCGACGCGGTGCAGCAGCTCGGGGCTGATGCCGGCGGCGTTGGCCATGGTCAGGTACTGCTCGCCGAGGGTCTTCAGGGCGATGGACATGCCGCCGGAGGCCGAGCCGGTGATGCCGGCGAGGATGTTCACCGCCACCGCCTCGGAGATCAGCGGGTTGCTGGAGACGCCCAGCACCAGGTCGCGGATGACGACGAAACCGGCCAGCGAGGCGATCACCGTGCCGTACCCCACCTCGGCGGCGGTGTTGAGGATCGGCAGCATGGAGCCGAAGGCGCCGTCGTTGACGCTCTGTTTCAGGTCCATCCAGCGCCGCCAATGCAGGGCGATCAGCAGCAGGATGGCGGCGCCGAGGGCGACGATGATCGACCAGATGCCGATCAGCGACTTGGCATCCTGCAGGCCGCCGAATTCCGGCTTGGCCAGGTAGCTGGTGTCGAGGCTAGGCAGAATCTGCTTGGCCATCAGGAAGTTCAGCGCGATCACCACGAAGATCGGCAGCAGCGCCAGCCAGAAGCCGGGAATGTCGCGCTTGTCCTCGGCAACCGGGTCGTCGCGGTGTTCGCCGTAGCCTTCGCCGGCGGCCATCAGCTTGCGCGACTGGGCGGTGAGCCACCAGGTGCCGAGGCCGAACATGATCAGCCCGGCGATGACGCCCAGGCCCGGCGCGGCGAAGGCGTCGGTGCCGAAGAAGGGGTTGGGGATGGCGTTCTGGATCGCCGGGGTGCCGGGCAGCGCGGTCATGGTGAAGGTGAACGAGCCGAGGGCGATGGCGCCGGGGATCAGGCGCTTGGGAATGCCCGCCTCGCGAAACAGCGCGGCGCCGATCGGGTACACGGCGAAGGCCACCACGAACAGCGACACGCCGCCGTAGGTGAGGATGCCGCAGGCCAGCACTATGGCCAGGATGGCGCGCTCGCTGCCCACTTTCGCGACTATGCCGTGGGCGATGGCGCGCGCCGAGCCCGAGTCGTCCATCAACTTGCCGAACAAAGCGCCGAGCAGGAACAGCGGGAAGAACTGGATCACGTAGCCGCCCATGGCCTTCATGAACACCTGGGTGTAGGTGGGCAGCAGCAGGCCGATGTCGCCGGCGAACAGCAACGCCAGCAGGGCCAGCAGCGGAGCGAGGATCAGCACGTTGATGCCGCGGTAGGCGAGGTACATCAGCAGCGCGAGGGAAATCAGAATACCTAGGGTACCCATGGGTGGTTCCTTTTGTTGTTGTTCTAGCGGCTCTGGGCCGTTTATCGAGAAGACGCGGATGCGGCAGCGCGCCCTTGCCGGATATAGAGCCAGAGTCGTGCCAGAGGGTGTTACGACTTTGGTCGATAGGGCGGGAGGGCCTATGGCCAGGGGGTTTCAGGCTTTCAGACCGAGCGCGGGAAAGCAGGAGAGGTACGAGGTGGTGTCCATTTTTCTGGATTTTGTCCAGATTTATGGAGTTGAAAGATCGGAGGTTGTCCAGATATCTGGATTTCTGGGGGTGCTGTAGGATGGAAATCGCTGTTCATTTCCACCGTTGCGTTTAGCGGTGTAGCCAATGGTGGATCGATAAAGCGTGATCCACCCTACGCCCGAGTCGTAGCCCGGATCTAATCCGGGGCTTTTGGGGGTGTCTGATTCCCGGATTTCATCCGGGCTACGTGACCGTGGCCGGCAACACCTTCTGTGGGAGGGGCTTTAGCCGCGACTATTGCGTGCGGAATTAGCGGCTGAAGCGGAATGCCGCCCAGCCGCTCCTACAAATGAGCAGAATTAGCCCCGGCGCCCCAGCCCATGCTGCGCCAGCTTGGCGTAGAAGCCGGCGCGGGAAATGCCCAGGCGTTCGGCGGCCTGCTGGCGGTTGCCGCCGGTGGCGTCCAGCGCCGCCTGCAGGGCCTGGCGTTCGGCCTGCGCCAGTTGTTCGGCCAGCGTCCGCGCACCGACCGTCACCACGGGGGCGACGGGAGGCTGCGCACTCGGCGCCACCGGATCGACCAGCAGGGCGCGCAAGGCCGCGCCATCCAGCCGGCCGTCGGCCGCCAACTGCGCCCGTTCCAGCAGGTTGCGCAGCTCGCGCACGTTGCCGCGCCAGGGCTGGGCGCAGAGCAGGGCCAGGGCGTCGTCGCTCAGCTCCAGCGGCGCCAGGCCGGAGCGGTTGGCCAGGTCATCGAGCAGGTGTTCGATCAGCGCGGGAATGTCGCCGGCGCGCTCGCGCAGCGGCGGCACGCGCAGGGCTAGGACGTTGAGGCGGTAGTAGAAATCGTCGCGAAACTGCCCGGCCGCCACCTTGGCTTCCAGGTCGATATGGGTCGCGGCGATCACCCGCACGTTGAGCGGCTTGACCTGGTTGGAGCCGAGCGGCTCCACCTCCTGCTCCTGCAGCACGCGCAGCAGCTTGGCCTGCAGCGGCAGCGGCAGGTCGCCGATCTCGTCGAGAAACAGGGTGCCGCCATTGGCCACCTCGAACTTGCCGATGCGCGCCTTGCGTTCGGCGCCGGTGAAGGCTCCGGGGGCGGTGCCGAACAGCTCGGCCTCGACCAGGGTCTC
>NZ_JBITWE010000011.1:0-60187 GCF_044543505.1 Pseudomonas sp. NPDC077186 | reverse complement strand
GAACAGCAGCGGCATGGCCACGGCGCGAAAGCGCTCGGGCGACACGCCGACGATCAGGCCGTGCTGGTCGAGGTCGTCACGGGAAATGGCCATGGCAGTCGGGCCTCCATCAATTGATCCGGGTAATGACGAAAGCCCTGCCACCCGGGCAGGGCATTGCGCATGCGGCGATGGCGGTCATGGCCCGCCATACACCTCGTTGGGCAACCAGGTGGCCAGCGCCTCGAAGTGGAACACCAGGGCCAGGCCGAGCAGTTGCAGGAGGATGAAGGGCAGCACGCCGAGGTAGATATGCCGGGTGGTGATCCCCGGCGGGCACACGCCCTTGATGTAGAACAGGGCGAAGCCCACCGGCGGGGTGAGGAAGGAGGTCTGCAGGCACAGGGCGAAGAGGATGGCGAACCACAGCGGGTCCACGCCCATGGCGAACAGCACCGGCGCCACCAGCGGCAGGACGATCAGGGTGATCTCCACCCAGTCGAGGAAGAAGCCCAGCAGGAAGGTGATGAACAACACCGTGAGCAGCACGCCGGTCTGGCCGAACGGCAGGCTGGTCAGCGCCGCGCGCACCACGTCGTCGCCGCCGAGGCCGCGCAGCACCGCAGCGAACACCGTGGCGCCGATGAAGATGCCGAAGATAAAGGCGGTGGTGCGGCTGGTCTGGTACAGCGCCTCCTTGATCACGCTCAGATCCAGGCGGCGGCTGAACCAGGCCATCAGCAGCGCGCCGGCGGCGCCCACCGCCGAGGCCTCGGTGGTGGTGGCGATGCCGAAGAAGATCGACCCCAGCACGGCGAGGATCAGCCCCAGCGGCGGCACCACGGCGAGCAGCACGTCGAGCAGGGCGCGGGCGTCCAGTGGCTGGCGATCCTTGGGCGCCGGGGCGAAGTCCTTGTTCAGCCAGGCGGCGATCAGGATATACAGCACGTAGAGCACGCCAAGCAGCATCCCGGGAATCAGCGCGCCCATGAACAGCTTGCCGACCGAGGCCGCGGGCGTGCCCAGGCGGTCGGCCATCAGCACCAGCATGATGCTCGGCGGCACCAGGATGCCCAGGGTGCCCACCGAGCAGGCGGTGCCCACGGCCAGGCTCTTGTTGTAGTTGGCCTGCAGCATCGGCCCCAGCGAGAGCAGGCCGAGCAGCACCACCGAGGCGCCGACGATGCCGGTCGAAGCCGCCAGCAGCACGCCGACTATCACCACGGTGATGGCGTAGCCGCCGCGCAGTGGGCCGAGCACGCGCACCAGGCTATGCATCAGGCGCTCGGCGATGCCGGAGCGGTCGAGCATGAGGCCCATGAAGATGAATAGCGGCAGCGCCACCATCAGCTCGTTGGCGACTATGCCGTAGATGCGCGCGTCGAGCACGCCGATGGTGCCGCTCCAGGTGAACCAGAGATCGGCGTCGAAATACTCCACCAGCACATGGCCGGCGACCGCGAACAGCAGGCCGACGCCGGCCAGCGACCAGGCCACGGGAAAGCCGAGCAGCAGCAAGCCCATGAAAGCGGCGAACATGGCGATAACCAGAATTTGTTCCAGACCCATCATTTCAGCCTCGTGATCAGGGGTGCGGGTGAGCGCCGTTGGCTGGCTCGGCGGGCGCGTCGACGGCCCGGGGGAACTGCAGCAGCAGGGTGCTGCAGCGCGAGGCGCGGGCGATCAGGGCGATGGCCACCAGGATCAGCCCCAGCGGCAGCACGCTCTTGAATACAAAGCGATAGGGCAGCCCGCTCGGCGCCTGCGAGTGCTCCAGGTAGACGAAGGCGGTGTGGGCGTAGGCCAGCAGGCTGTCGATCATCAGCACGATCACCGGCAGCGCCAGCAGGACGATGCCCAGCAGCTCGATCCAGGCCTGGGCGCGCAGCGGGAACTTCTCGCGCAGCACGTCGACGCGTACATGGTCGTCGCGCACCACGGCGTAGCCCAGCGACAGCATCATGGCGGCGCCGAACAGGTGCCAGGACAGCTCCTCCAGGGCGATCGAGCCGCGGGCCAGGATGAAGCGGCTGAACACGTTGCACAGCACCACCAGCAGCACGGCCAGCCACAGCCAGGCGCTGGCCTTGCCGATGGCGGCGACGCAGCCGTCCAGAAACCTGGACAGACGGTTATGGGGTAGCTCGGCGCCAGGCGCCGCAGCGGAAGCAGGTTGCTGCATCGGGAAAACCTCGGACAGGAAGACGCGACGGACCGCGCCATGGCCGTAATGCCGTTCACATAGGCAATGCTCTTGCGCGATCAGTCCCCTCGCCCCTCTGGGGAGAGGGTTAGGGAGAGGGGAGCTGATCGCGCAGGCTCTCGGTGAAGGGTATTGGCGGCATGGCCGGGCCCGTGCGGGTTCGCGGGAGCGATCAGTTCTGCTGGTTGAAGTCGCGCGGCAGGTAGCCCATGCGGTTCCAGCCGGCGTAGTGCGCCATGAACTCGCGCTGGCTGCTCAGCACGCGCTTGAACATCGGGTCCTGGCCGGCCATCTCGTCCAGCACCTCGTTGGTCACGCGCTGCAGCTCCTGCAGCACCGGCGCGGGCAGCACCTGGGCCTTGACCCCTTCCTTCTGGTAGTCGGCCAGGGCGGTCGGCTGCGCCCACTCGCTCTCGGCGAAGCCCTTGAGGGTGGCCGACTCGCAGCCCATCTCGATCAGCGCGCGGCTCTGCGGCTCCAGCTTGTCCCAGACGTCCTGGTTGACCAGCAGGTGCGAGGTGGTCAGGGTCTGGTGCCAGCCCGGCATGATGTAGTTCTTGATGATCTGGTCGAGGCCGAGCATCTTGTCGATCGCCGGCTGGGAGAACTCGGTGGCGTCGATGGTCTTGCGCTCCAGCGCCTGGTAGATCTCGCCGCCGGGGATCATGGTCACCGAGGCGCCGAGCTTCTCCAGCACCTTGCCGCCGATGCCGGCGAAGCGGATGCGCAGGCCGTCGAAGTCCTTGGTCTGCTCGATCGGCTTGGCGAACCAGCCGGCGCCTTCCGGGCCGATGATGCTGCACAGCATGGGGTGGATCTTGTGCGGCGCGTAGATCTCCTCCAGCAGCTGCTTGCCGTCGCCCTGGTAGTACCAGGCCAGGTAGGCCGGCGGCTCCATATTGAAGGGCGCGCCGGAATACAGCGGCAGCGCCGGGATGCTGCCCTGGTCGTAGCCGATCCAGGTGTAGCCGGCCGGGTACTTGCCGCTGCTCACGGAATTCATGATCTCGAACGGCGGCACCAGCTCGCCGGGCTCGTAGTAGCGCAGCTGGATATCGCCGCCGGAGATGGCCTTGAGCGATTCGGAGAGGTGCTTGACCGGCGTGGTCAGGCCCACCAGGTGGGAGGGGAAGGCCAGGGGCACCTGCCAGCGGATCTTCTCGCTGGCAATGGCCGGGCCGGCGAGCAGGGTGGCGGCGGCAAGGCCCAGGGTCAGGCGGGAAAGCTGATGCTTGATGGACATGCTGGAGTTCCTTCTTGTTGTAGTTGTTTTC
This sequence comes from Pseudomonas sp. NPDC077186, assembly GCF_044543505.1. Classification (NCBI taxonomy): domain Bacteria; kingdom Pseudomonadati; phylum Pseudomonadota; class Gammaproteobacteria; order Pseudomonadales; family Pseudomonadaceae; genus Pseudomonas; species Pseudomonas sp. NPDC077186. The sequence continues at coordinate 56,731 of NZ_JBITWE010000011.1, read as the reverse complement.
GAACGATGGCCAGGTCGGCCGCGCCGGCACGGAATACTCCGCGCGGCAGCGACGCTAGCCGTTAGCCCATACGCCAATGCGATCTCTGTGCCAGCTTTTAATGCCCATATAAAACAATGGCTTAGGCTCTATCTGCGCACCGAGCGCAGCACTGAGTCTTGGAATTTGGACAGTTAGGCGGAGGCGGCGCCAGACATGTCCAGAGATTTGGACATTGGCGACTGAGCCTATGGACATGGGAGGGCGGTGCAGGCCTGCCGGGATGGTGATGGGCTTGGCGAGGTGCCGGGAGGGGGCGGCTGCATGTACGCAGTCATCCTGGGCTGTTTCAGGGGGGGCGCAGGCGTTCTATCGGCAATTGGGGCGTTTGGGGAGGCGGCCGCTAAAACCCCAACAATGATCAGAGGAAACCGGCCGAGGCTGTGTAAAAACGTTTTGAGCACCGAGCACTGATCATTTGATGATCAATCTCCACGTCTCCGAATTCTGAGCACTCCAGCCCGGCCAAGCTCCAGGGATTTCGCGCAACAACGCGCACGTTGAATTTCAGCTGAAGTTTTGACACAACCTGGGCCAAAAGCAGACGCTTAGTTCAATGCAGAGCATCACCCGGCTCTCGGTGGCAGGCGAGCGCCTTCATGCACCCTGCTTCAGGTGAATGAGTGGTGACGGGAAGGTCGGCGGATGGGGTTCAGGGAGTTGCCGGTGGCGGAATAGAAAAGCCCCGCTCGGGGCAGGGCTTAATCTTCTTCTAAGGGTTCCGTCTTGGGCTTCGATTCAGAGCGCTGCCTGTACTGTCTAACGACGAACACTGCTGCAATGGCGACCATCGTTGAGGCGATCAGCCCTGCACCAAGCTTGTACTGGCCAAGCCAAATCAAGTAGGTACCTACCAGCAGAACGGCGAGAGAAAGCCATCCGGCTAAGCGCTGGCCGCGCGTTTCTCTTTCTTTGACGTGATCCACGGCTGCTTTGCGAAGGCTCAGCACATCGCGATCATGCTGGTGGCGGTGAGCTTGCTCGCGCTCTGCCATTTGAATGATACGCTCAGCCGCGCCAGGTACGACGTGATCATATTGGGCAAGAGTCTTAGGCGCAGGTAATGGACCCGAGTGCCGCTCTTCGTGAACAGCGATGGCCATCGAGACCATCTGCTGGAAGACCTGTTTGCCCTCGTCAGTTTCCAGTATCTGGAGTACAGCCTCGGGCGGGGCGTCATTACTCAGCGTTGCCACCGCGTCCTGTACTTCGCTGTCCAACTGAGGGGACGGCGCTACTTCTTCTTCATTCGCAGCCATGCGGCGATGGTCCTTAGGTCGGATCGTTGCTCTCGCAGCGGTCGCGCTTGACCGAAGGCCAAACGCTGATGGCACTGTCGATGGCCTGCATGAAGTCCGCTGAGAGATTGGCCCAGTCGCTGTCCATACGCTTGACATCTACGCGCGCGTTTGGGCATTCAAGCGCCCGTTCATGCCAGCCTTTCGGAACGACATGCTCTACCGAGAAGGTTTGGCAGCGGAGCTGGGGTACACGACGCAGTTCAAGAGCCAGGCTCGACGCACGCATGGCCAGCTCCTCCAACCGCTCAGCTTCAGCTAAAGGGTCGGTGTCCGGGTTCAGCTCCAGAACGGACGAGAATCCGTCCCAGATCGAATCACTATTAAGGAGTTGGAAATGTGTTTTCTTGCTCATCTGCTCGCCTCACCTAGGGATCAACCATCTGATGAGTGATGTGTAGGAACGCCTTTATACAGCTATCCGTGCGCCACGGAAATGCCCGCATGTGCCGTCAATATAGCCAAAATGTCCGCAGGTAAGTACCTGACAGTCCCAAATTGGACCTAGCTCAAGCCATGAATGTTCGGACGTCCGTTAAGAGGTGCTGCCCATGTCCGCTCGACCGCAGCTCTAGAGTGCGCGTAGTACGTGCCAACGTGCTGGAAGGACATCATCTGGACGCCGCAGCGCAAATCTGGGCCAAACGCAAACAACCCTGGAGCACCCAGCCCGCAGACACTTCCTAATGGCCGGAGCGCCCTACGCCGGAAGAGTTTGCTGACGCCCTGTTTAACTGAGCGCCGAACGTCTGCTTGTGGCCGATTCTGTTGAAAAAGTCGGTTTCTGAGAGAGCGGCTTTTCGGCAGCTCAAAAACGCTCTATTTCGGCGTTGCTACGTAAAAATCAAGGCAGTTTCCGTCTTCTGAGCGAACCAGATTTCAACGTCGCTCAAACTCTTTCAGGGGCAAAAATCGCGACGGGACTTTTTCAACAGAATCGGCCGATAGTCGCCCCTTGGCGCCTATCGGCCCGACCTCAGCAAACCGCACTGCATCTTCAACGTCGTAATTAAACTCAGCGCAGCCTTTCCAGCATCTGGTAGTACCACATGCCGGCGGCCAGCATCGGGTTGCCGAGCTGGTCGCCCAGCGGCACCTTGATCTGCTTGCAGGCGGCGAAGGTGTCGAACTGCTGCAGGTCGCCGGTGATCGCCTTGGCCATGATCTCGCCCATGATATGGGTGGTGGCGATGCCGTGGCCGGAGTAGCCCTGGCAGTACCAGACGTTGGACGACAGCTTGCCCAGCTGCGGGATGCGGTTCATCACGATGCCCATGGCGCAGCTCCACTGGTAGTCGATCTGCACCCCCTTGAGCTGCGGGAAGGTGCGCTCGATGCACGGGCGCAGCTCGCCGGCGATATCGCGCGAGTCACGCCCGGAGTAGTTGCAGCCGCCGCCGAACAGCAGGCGGCCGTCGGCGGTGAGGCGGTAGTAGTCGAGGACGAAGCGGCAGTCGTAGACCGCCAGGTCGTGCGGGTTGATCTGCTTGGCCAGCTCGCCGAGCGGCGCGGTGGTGACGATGCCGCCCATGGCCGGGAAGATCAGGCCCTTGAGCTGCTTGCGCTCGAGCTTGTGGTAGACGTCGCCGGCCAGCAGCACCTGCTTGGCCTCGATCCGCCCGCCGCGGGTGACCACCGCCGGACGCGGGCCGTGGATTATCTCCAGCACCTCGGAGTGCTCGAAGATCAGCGCACCCAGGCTTTCGGCCGCCCTGGCCTCGCCGATGCACAGGTTGAGCGGGTGCAGGTGCATGTTGCGGCTGTTCTTGAGCGCCCCGCAGTACAGCTCGCTGCCCAGCTGGGCACGCACGCCGGCGCCGTCGAGCAGGCTCACCTCGGCGCCCATGCCGCGGCGCTGGGCCTCCTCAAAGGAGGCCTTGAGCTCGTCCATATGCGCCGGCTTCATCGCCGCGTGCAGGTGCCCGTGCTTGAGGTCGCAGGCGATGCCGTATTTTTCCACCCGGCTCTTGATGATCTGGTGGCCGCGCCAGCGCAGGTGCCAGATGAAGTCGTCCACCTCCTCGCCGAGGCTGTTGCGCATCTGCTTGCGCATGGCCTCGTCGCCGGACAGGCTGCCGGTGACCTGACCGCCGTTGCGCCCGGTGGCGCCCCAGCCGATCTTGTGGGTCTCGATCACGGCCACCTTGAGGCCGCGCTCGGCCAGCTCCACCGCGGTGGCGACGCCGGTGAAGCCGCCGCCGATGATGGCCACGTCGACGCTCACGCTGCCCTGCAGCGTCGGGTAGTCGGTCTCGAAGTTGAGCGAGGCCGAGTAGTAGGACGGCGCGCGCTCGGCCGCGGGTTTGACGGGTTGGGTGATGGCGTTCATTGCATTTCCTTCAGGGCGGTTGGCCGCCGTAGGGGGTGCGGGGCCTTCTAGGCCGTGTGCACCGATGAATCATCAGTCGTCGCGGCTAAAGCCCCTCCCACGGAGCGTGCGTCCCATGTGGGAGTGGCTGGGCGGCATTCCGCTTTAGCCGCGACCTTTTCAAGTAAGGGCCTCAGGCGTTGCTCAGGTACCAGCGCCAGTCCTGCTCGCCGACTTCGCCCATAAACTGGCGGTACTCGGCGCGCTTGACCGCGAGAAAGACCTTGAGGAACTCCGCGCCGAAGGCGTCGCGCGCCCAGCCGGAGCGTTCCAGCGCCTGGATCGAGGTCAGCCAGTCGGTGGGCAGCAGCTCCTTGGCCTGGGCATAGCCGTTGCCCTGCACCGGCTCGCCCGGATCGAGCCCCTCGCGAATGCCGCGGTGGATGCCGGCGAGGATCGCCGCGGCGGCCAGATAGGGGTTGGCATCGGCGCCGCAGATGCGGTGCTCGACATGCCGGGTCGGCGCCGGGCCGCCTGGCACGCGCAGGCTGACGGTGCGGTTGTCCACCCCCCAGGTGGGCGCCAGCGGCGCATAGCTGTTGGCCTGGAAACGGCGGTAGGAGTTGGCGTTGGGGCAGAACAGCAGCAGCGAGTCGAGCAGGCTGGCGAGCATGCCGCCGACCGCCTGGCGCAGCAGCGGCGTGCCGGCAGGGTCCTCGCTGGCGAACAGGTTGGCGCCGCCCGCATCGGCCAGGCTGACGTGCATATGCATGCCGGTGCCGGCGATCTCGGCGAACGGCTTGGCCATAAAACAGGCCTGCATGCCGTGGGCATGGGCCACGCCCTTGACCAGGCGCTTGTAGCGCACCGCCTGATCCATCGCCGCCAGCGCCGGGCCGTGCTCCAGGGTGATCTCGACCTGGCCGGGGGCGTATTCGGAAATCGCCGTGCGCACCGGGATGCCCTGGGCCTTGCAGGCGGCGTACAGATCCTTGAGGAAGGGTTCGATCTGCTCCAGCTCGCGCAGGCCGTAGACCTGGGTCTGCCGCGGTCGGCCGCCGTCGGCGTCCAGCGCCGGCTGCGGGCGGCCCTGGGCGTCCGGTTTCTGGTCGAGCAGGTAGAACTCCAGTTCGCAGGCCATCACCGGGTGATAACCCTCGGCCTCCAGTTGCTCGATCACCCGCACCAGCAGCTGGCGCGGGTCGGCGGGGGTAGCGGGCAGGCCCTCGGTCGGGTGCATCGACACCTGCACCGCGGCGGTGGGGATCTGCCGCCAGGGCAGGCGCACCAGGCTGCCGGGCAGCGGGTAGGCGCGGCAGTCGATATCGCCCACCTCCCAGACCAGGCCGGAGTCCTCGACGTCCTCGCCCTGCAGGGTCAGGCCGAGCATGGTGCTCGGCAGCGGCCGGCCGCTCTTATACAGCGCCAGCAGCTCCTCGCGGTGCAGCAGCTTGCCGCGCGGCACGCCATTGGCGTCGAGGACGAACAGCTCGATCAATTCGATATCGGGGTTGTGCGCGAGGAAATCCTCGGCTTCCTGCACGGGGGCGAATGTCGTCATGTTGCGCTCGCTTGCGCCAATTCGGCGCTCGGTGTCCGCACGGCCCGTTCGATTCTTGAACCGGTTGCACAGGCAGACAAGGTGATAGCAGCGGCTGCGGGCATGGCGCAGCCATCGGTATTCAGCGGGCGGGGACGGCGTCCGGTGGACGCGCGTGACGGCAGTGCCACAGCGCCCAGAAGGCGAGGATGATGGTCAGCAGGGGATTGAGCCGGTCGGCGCCGAGGCTCGTGCGTAACGGGCTGGCGCTGGGCGGGTGGCGATGACGCGGGGCGACGGGAGTCATGGCCAAGGAGACTCGCATGGCGGCGAAGCCCGGTTAAATCGCATTTTTTACACATTCAGTTATGCCACCGCTAAACAATGCGCCGCGTTCAGGGGTAGCGCCATAGCGGCTGCCCGTCGGCCAGCACCGGCCGGTAGCGCGGCAGCAGCGCGCCGGGCCTGCCGAGGCCGGCTTCGATCTGCCCGGACAGGTGCTGGATGCCGGCCATCACGCCGCGCTCGGGGTCGCGCACCAGCGCCAGCCATTGCTCGTCGAAGGCATCGTTGAGGTGGCGGCGCAGCTGCATCTCGGTGGCCGGGCGCTCGCGCTCGTGGACCATGGCGCGGAACACCGAGGCGCCGATGGACACCGCCAGGCCGGCCGCGCGACCGACCATGGAGGAAATCACGCTGGCGGCGCCGCTGGTGGTGAGGTCGTCGACCAGGCGTTCGCTGGTGCTGCGGGTCACCTGTGAGATGCCCGGATGCGCCGACCAGGCCAGCGCATTGCCCGGCTGCGCACCGATCCGCTCGATCAGTGCGGCGTAGGCCGGCAGGCGCTCCAGCGGCTTGGCCCGCAGCACCTGGTAGAGCGAGGCGCCGGGCGGCACGGCGATGGCCGGGATGCGCTGCAGATGCTGGTCGAACTGCGCCGCGGGGATGCCGTGGCGCTGGGCAATGCCCGGCAGGCGCTGGTCGAGCTGGCGCAGGTAGAACTGGGTGGACTGCTGGAGAATCTGCGGCGGCGCGATGTCCCGGGCCACCGGCTCCAGCACCAGGTCCTGGTACTGCTCCTGCAGGTACGCGGCGAGCCGGCTGACGGTCTCGTCGCGCTCGCCGTCGAGCTTGTACCAGGCGACCTTGAAGCCCAGCCAGCGCTGGGTCCAGTAGCTGGAGAACCAGGGGATATAGGCCGTGTCGGTCTGTCGGTAGACCAGATCCAGCCAGCGATCCATGGCCGCCAGCGCCTGCTCGCGGGCCTGGCTGGCGGCGCTGCGCGAGGCGGCGGCGATATCGCGGTCGACCTGGCGCCAGGTGGCCGCGTCGATGGGCGCCGGCGGCTTGCCCGCGCAGCCGCTGAGCCCCAGCAGCACGGCAAGCAGAACCACGCGCAGACGGGACATGGCAGACCTCCGGCGAGCGCCAACCCAGCGGGTCACGGCCAACCGCAGATGGCGCCTGCGCGGCGTGCCGCCCCCCTGTCACGCGTCGTCCGCGTGGCTGTCCCCTGTTCGTCGAGTATAGGCCCGCTCGGCGCCTCAAGGCCTGCTCAAAGTCTCGCGAGCTGGCGCCTGTGTTTGACGCAGCCGGGCCGACGCGCAGCATACGTTGGGCAGGCTCTCAGGGCTCCGGCTTGTAACCCAGGCGCAGCCCGCCCCAGTGGCGGCCCTGCACCCAGATCGGCACCGACAGGTCGTGCATCAGCTCGCCGGTGTCGCGCATATAGGTCTGCAGCAGCAGGCGTTGCCGGTGGCTGCCGCAGCGGCTGCCGGTACGGTCGTTGAACAGGCGCTTGCCGCGGCTGCGCGCGGCGTCCTTGAACGGGTCGCCGCTGGGCGGATGATTGAACGCGGCGTTATGGGTCGGCACGTAGCCTTCGGGGGTGGTGGCGATGGCGAAGACCAGCCCTTCGTGACGCTTGAGCAAGGGCTCCTGCAGCGCCGGCAGCACCTGGTCGGCGTACGGGTCGAAGCGGGTGCGGTACTTCTGCGGCTGGGTGCCGGCAATCGGCTGGTAGCGGCGGTCGAACAGGTCGTCGAGGCCGATGCGCCCGGCCTGGATATCCGCCTCGAACTGCGCGGCAATGGCCGCGGCGCCTTCGCGGGCGAGGTCGTAGGCGCGCTGGTGGTAGGCGTCCAGGCCGACCTCGGCGAGCTGCTCGCTGACCGTCTCGGCCTGCCCCACCAGCTGTTCGGCGGCGCCGGCAAGCTGGCGGGTCTGCGCCTCGCTGCCCTGCACGTCGCTCTGCAACTGCACGGCGGCGGCGGACAGGCTGGCCAGGCGCTGGTGGTTATCGGCGGTACCGGCGCTGATCTGCGCCACCTGCTGCTCGACCTGCTCGGCCTGTTCGGCGATGCCGTGCAGCTGGCCGCCGGCCGTCTCGATCTGCTGCGCGGCCTGCTCCAGTTCGCCGCTCTGGCGCTGGATATGGGCGACCACCGCGGCGCTCTGCTGGCGGATGTCGGCGACCATCTGGCTGACCTCCTCGGTGGCGCTGGCGGTGCGCGCGGCGAGGTTGCGCACCTCGTCGGCGACCACGGCGAAACCGCGACCCATCTCGCCGGCGCGGGCCGCCTCGATGGCGGCGTTGAGCGCCAGCAGATTGGTCTGGCTGGCGATGGACTGGATCACCTGGGTGACCTGCTCGATCTGCTCGGTGCGGCTGCCGAGGCCGTCGATCAGCTCGCGGCTGGCCAGGGTCTGCGCGCTGAGCTGCTGCATGCGGGCGATGGCCTGACTCAGTTCGGCCTGGCCGCTGGCGCTGGCGTCGCGCACCTGGCGCGCGGCGGCCAGGGTCTGCTCGGCGCGGGCGGCGCTGTCCTGCTCGGTGTGGGTGATGGCCTCGGCGGCCTGGCTGACCTGCGCCACCGCCGCCAGTTGCGACTGCAGGCGCTCGGCCAGCTGCTTGACCGCATGCGCCACCTGGGCGGCGGACAGCGCGTTGTGGCAGGTGTGCCGCGACAGGCCGCGGCTGAGTTCGACGAAGTCGCCGCCGGCCGGCTGCTGCGCGGCGGCCGCAGGCTCGTCGCGACGCTGCCAGGGGCCGAGCCAGGGCCACAGCGCCAGCAGCAGCAAGGACGGCACGCTGACATAGAGCGGTAGCGCCGTCTGCTGGTAGACCAGCAGCAACCCGGCCAGGCCGAGGGCGTGCAGCAGGCAGGCAATCGGGGAGCGGACAAAGGCAGCTTGCATAACCGACCTCAGAGTTCTTGTTCTTGGGCGCGGCGAGGCGCTGTAGGCGGACGGGGTCACGGCGGGTTCTCCTCGAACTTCCCGCGCAACCTGGCGCAGGCTACGCGATCGACGGGCCCGACGGCAAAGACGCGCGCAGCTCGGGCAGGATGGGATCGATTCGAGCACCTCGGAAGGCCCGCCGCCATCGCACTTTGGTCGCAGGCGGCTGCCACTTGCGGGTTTCGTTGACATGGCGGAGCGCCGGACCAGCCTGCGGCACGAATCAAGCGGGAACCGCCGCTGTAGGGTGGACATGGCGTAGCCTTGTCCACCATCCCTGGCAACGCCGGACAAGCCTGTGGCATGTCCGGCCTACGGATTCACCCCACCAGGCGATGACGCTGGATAAAGCGCCGATCCAGCCAGTCCTTGCAGCGCCCGAAGCACTGCCCGCCGGCGCTCCACTGGCGCCAGCCGAGCAGCGCGCCGCCGTCGCCGGTGGCCAGCAGCGCCAGGCTGTGGCGCTGCGGCCGGTACTGGCGCAGCGGCCGGCCCTGCAGCGCCGCCTGCAGGTTGGCCGCCAGCACCGGGCCCTGGCGCACCGCGTAGACGCCGCTGCGCCGCGCGCCGGCCAGGCTGGCGCAGTCGCCGACGGCGAACAGCTGGGCATGGGACTGGCTCTGCAGGCTGGGGCGGATAGCGACGAAGCCCGCGTCGTCGCGGGCCAGGCCGCTGGCCGCCAGCCAGGGCCAGGGCCGCGCGCCGCTGGCCAGCAGCAGGCGCCGGCCGCGCCACACCGGCTCGGCGCCGCTGAGCAGCCAGTCGTCCTCGATGCGCTCGATCGGGCAGTGCTCGCGCACCTGCACGCCGCGCCGGCGCAGGTGGCCGAGGGCACGCAGACGCAGGCCCGGGGCATGCCCGGCGAGCAGCGCGCCGGAGCAGAACAGCGCCAGCGCCGGCACTTGCCCGGCCAGCGCCAGGGCCAGTTCGACACCGGCCGCGCCGCCGCCGAGTATGGCCAAGGGCTGCGGTTCAATCTGCCACTGCCGCCAGCCGGCGAGAAAACCGGCGAAGGGTTTCACCGCCAGCAGTTGCATGGCCTCGCCCTGCTGCGGCGGGGCGGCCACCGCGGCGCCGACGTTGAGCGCCAGCCACTCGGCCGCAAGGTGCCGGCCATCGGCAAGTTCGACCCGGCGGCTGGCGGCGTCCAGCGCGGCGATCTCGCCTTCGATCAGCTCCACCTTGGCCGCGCGGCACAGCGGCTGCAGCTCCAGGCGGCAGTCGGCGGCGGCGCAGCGCCCGGCCAACAGACCCGGCAGCATGCCCGAATACCAGGCCTCGGGGCCGGGGCTGAGCAGGGCGATGCGTCCCGGCGGACGCTCGACCAGGGCCCAGCGGCGCAGCACGCCGAGGTGGGCATGGCCGGCGCCGGCCAGCAGCAGGTCGTAGTGGCTCATGGCTGCTTCAAGCCGTCGCGGTACTGGCTCGGCGTCTGCCCGGTCCAGCGCTTGAAGGCGCGGCCGAAGCTGCTGCTGTCGCTGAAGCCGAGCAGGTAGGCGACCTCGCCGATGGAGCAGCGTGGATCGCGCATATGGCGCAGGGCCAGGGCGTGGCGGGTGTCGCCGAGCAGCGCCTCGTAGCTGGTGCCCTCCTCGGCCAGGTGGCGCTGCAGGCTGCGCAGGCTCAGATGCAGGGCCTGGGCGATGCGTTCGGCCGAGGGCTCGCCGTCCGGCAGCTGCGCCTCCAGGCAGCTGCGCACCCGCTCGCTGCAACTGGCGGCGCGAAGTTGTTCGAGGCTGCGCTTGAGCACCGCCTCATTGTGCTCGGCCAACTCCGGGTTGCCATCGTCCAGGCGCTGCTCGAAGGCGGCGCGGGGAAAGCGCAGCAGGCTCTCGGCGGCATCGAACTGCAGCGGCGCGCGAAACACCGCCTGCCAGGGCGCGGGGTCGGCCGGCGCCGGGCGCTGCAGCCGCACCAGCAGCGGGGCGAAGTCGCGGTCCAGGCGGTTGCGGCAGCTGCGCACGTAGATCGCGGCGAAGGCGTCCAGCGCCTCCGGGGCCGGCGGCGGGCTGCCTTCCGGTACGCGAAAACGGAACTCGTAGGCGTCGTCCAGTTGGCGCAGCTCCAGCTCCAGGGCGTCGCTGACCACCCGGTGATAGCGCACGATGCGCTCGAACATCTCGCGCAGGCTGCTGCTGGCGATCAGCGCGTAGCCGAGGGCGTGGAAGGTGGTGGGGCTGACGAACTGCGAGGTCTTCAGGCCCAGCGCCGGGTCGCCGCTGGCCGCCACCGCCAGTTGCCACAGGCGCGTGGTGACCGACAGCGGGCAACGCGCGTTGGGGTCGTCGAGCAGCGCCGGGTCGAGGCCGGCGGCGCGGCACAGCGCGGCGCTGTCCAGGCCGAGAGCGTCGAGCTGCTTGCGCAGGGCGCGGGTCCAGCTGGCCAGGGTGGTGGGTTCGGCGGTCATGGCAGGTTGGCGTGTCCGGTAGGCAGGTTGGCGTGCTCGGTCGGGCGCGTTGGCGGGCGCGGCGGCACAGTAGCGTCACTGTCCAAGCACAAGAGGATGTCGGCATGTCCCCCTCCCCCGCAAGCCTTAATGACCAGCAACGCGCCGCGCTGATCCGCGAACGGGTGATGGCCCACGGCAACGCCCTGCGCCAGCGCTACCCGATCCTGCAGCACCAGGACGCCCTCGGCGCCGCCATCCTCGCCTTCGCCCTGGCCGGCATGCTCGGCTCGGCCGCGCTCTATCTCGGCGGGCACCTGGCCTGGTGGGCCTGCCTGCTGCTCAACGCCTTCTTCGCCTCGCTGACCCACGAGCTGGAGCACGACCTGATCCACTCGATGTACTTCCGCAAGCGCCCCGTGCCGCACAACCTGATGCTGGCGCTGGTCTGGCTGGCGCGGCCGAGCACCATCAACCCCTGGGTGCGCCGCCACCTGCACCTGAACCACCACAAGGTCTCCGGCAGCGAGGCCGACATGGAGGAGCGCGCCATCACCAACGGCGAGCCCTGGGGCCTGGCGCGCCTGCTGATGGTCGGCGACAACATGATGAGTTCCTTCATTCGCTGGCTGCGGGCGAAGAACCCCGAGCATCGCCGGCTGATCCTGACCCGCACGCTCAAGGTCTACGCGCCGCTGGGCCTGCTCAACTGGGCGACCTGGTACCTGTTCCTCGGCTTCCACCTGGTCGACTGGGCCGGCGCTACCCTGGGCGCCCCGATCGTCTGGTCGGCCACCACCCTGGGCCTGATGCAGGTGGTGAACATCGCCGTGGTGGTGCTGGTCGGGCCCAACGTGCTGCGCACCTTCTGCCTGCACTTCGTCAGCTCCAACATGCACTACTACGGCGACGTCGAACCGGGCAACGTGATCCAGCAGACCCAGGTGCTCAACCCCTGGTGGCTGTGGCCGCTGCAGGCATTCTGCTGCAACTTCGGCAGCAGCCATGCGATCCACCATTTCGTGGTCAAGGAGCCCTTCTACATCCGCCAGCTGACCGTGCCCTTCGCCCACCAGGTGATGCGCGAGATGGGCGTGCGCTTCAACGACTTCGGCACCTTCGCCCGCGCCAACCGCTGGACCCGCCGCGCCCCGCAAGCCGCCGGCGAGCGTACCCAGACCGCCTGACCTTCACCTTGGCCGCGGCGATACCGCGGCCCCTTGCTGCGAATGCCCGATGAACGTACTGATCGTCCATGCCCACCCCGAGCCGGCGTCCTTCTGCACGGCGATGAAGTATCTGGCCGTCGCCACCCTGCGCCAGGCCGGCCACCGGGTGCAGGTCTCCGACCTCCATGCCATGGCCTGGAACCCGGTGGCCTCGGCCGCCGACTTCCAGGCCCGGCGCGACGCCGATTACCTGGTCTATGCCCTGGAGCAGCGCCATGCCCATGAACAGGGCACGCTGGCCGCGGATATCGCCGCCGAGCTGGACAAGCTGCTGTGGGCCGACCTGCTGATCCTCAACTTCCCACTGTACTGGTGCTCGCTGCCGGCCATGCTCAAGGGCTGGATCGACCGCGTGCTGGTCTCCGGCGCCTGCTACGGCGGCCTGCGCTTCTACGACCGCGGCGGCCTGGTAGGCAAGCGCGCGCTGCTGAGCTTCAGCCTCGGCGGCCAGGCGCATATGTTCGCCGACGAACAGGCAATCCATGGCGAGTTGCAGACCCTGCTGCGCCCGCTGCTGCGCGGCACCTTGGGCTATGTCGGTTTCCAGGTGCTGCCGCCGTTCGCCGCCTACCACGTGCCCTACCTCGACGCGGCGGCGCGCGGCGAACTGCTCGCGGCCTACCGCCGTCATCTGCTCGATCTGGATCGCCTGCAGCCGCTGCCGATGCCCGCGCTGGACGACTTCGACCGCCGGCTCAACCCTCTGCATCGCGAGGTCTGCGCATGAAGACCTGGATCTGCATCGTCTGCGGGCTGATCTACGACGAGGCCGCCGGCTGGCCGGAGGAAGGCATCGCCGCCGGCACGCCCTGGGCCGAGGTGCCGGACGACTGGCTGTGCCCCGATTGCGGGGTGAGCAAGGGCGATTTCGAGATGCGCGAGCTGTAGCGCGCCACCGATCAGGGCGCGGCGACCAGCCGGGGTTCGGCGAAATAGCTGTCGACGCGCTCGCCGGTGTTGTCGCTGTCGGCGGCGAACACCACGCCGAGGATACGCCGCGGCGCGCTGCCGAAGGCGGCGATGGCGTCGCCGCGCAGGTCGCGCGACTCCGCCAGCCACTGCCCCAGCGGCGCCTCCGGGCCGCGCAGCACGCGCATCTCCACCGTCTCGCTGTAGGCGCTGCGGGCATGGCGGCCCGGCGCTTGGCGGTTGTCCCAGACGTAGCTCAGGGTCGCCGCGGGCAAGTCGGGGTCGAAGAAGGTGCGTGCCAGGCGCAGCTTCTGCCGGGTGACGAAGGCCAGCGAGTCCAGCGGGTAATCCAGCAGCACATAGACCCGCGCCACGTAGTCGTCGCCCTCGCGGCTGGCGAAGCGCGCCTGCTCCAGCCTCCGCTCGCTGCGCCACTGCCAGCTCAGCTGCCAGGGCCGCTCGCCGGGCAGATCCAGCGGGTGCAACAGGCCGCCGGCGGCGGCAGCGGCCTGGATGCGCAGCACCAGCCGGCCGTCCTGCTCGACCAAGCTGCGCTGCGCCGGCGCGATCTTGGGGATATCGGCCAGACGCCAGGGCGGCGACCACGGGCCGCCTGGCGGGCCGGCCGTCCAGGGCGTCAGGCGGTTCTCCGCCAGTGTCGGCGCCGCCACCAGCAGCAGCGCGAGCCACAGCGCCCGCATCAGCCGCGCCTCCAGCCGTGAAAACGCTCGACCCAGCGCAGCAGCCCCTGCGGCGCATGGGCGCGCTTCCATTGCCCGGCCGCGTATTTGTTGGCCTCGCTCAGGGTCGGGTAGCTGTGGGTGGTGCCGAGGATCTTGTTCAGGCCGAGACCGTGCTTCATCGCCAGCACGTACTCGGCGAGCAGCTCGCCGGCCTGGGCGCCGACGATGCTCACGCCGAGAATGCGGTCGCGCCCGGGCTCGGTCAGCACCTTCACATAGCCGCGGGCGACGCCGTCGACTATGGCCCGGTCCAGGTCGTCGAGGCCAAAGCGGGTCAGCTCGAAGGCGATGCCCTGCTCCTGCGCCTCGCGCTCGCTCAGGCCGACCCGCGCCACCTCGGGGTCGGTGAAGGTGCAGTGGGGGATGGTGCGGTAGTCCACCTTGAAGCGCTTGAGGCCGCCGAACAGCGCGTTGACCGCGGCGTACCAGGCCTGGTGCGCGGCCGCATGGGTGTATTGGTGGGGCCCGGTGACGTCGCCCACCGCGTAGATGTTGGGAAAGCGCGTGGCCAGGTACTGGTCGGTTTCCAGGCCGCCGTCGGGGCGTAGCGCCAGGCCCAGTTCCTCGGCGCCATAGCCGGCGACATGGGGCTGGCGACCGAGCGCCAGCAGCGCGGCGTCGAAGGCGATGCTGCGTTGCTCGCCGCTGCCTAAGTCGCGCACCAGCACGCGCTGCTCGCCGTCGACCAGTTCGAAGCGCTCGACGACCTGGCGCAGGCGCACGTCGACACCGTCGTCGCGCAGGCTGGCCAGTACCAGCGCGCTGGCGTCCTCGTCCTCGCGCGGCAGCAGGCGCGCATTGCGCTGCAGCAGGATCACCTGACTGCCCAGGCGCTGGAAGGCCTGGGCCAGCTCACAGCCCACCGGCCCGCCGCCCAGCACCAGCAGCCAGCGCGGCTGCTGGCGCAGGCCCCAGATGCTCTCGCTGGTATAGCTACGCACCTGCTCCAGGCCGGGAATCTCCGGCACCCGCGGCCGCGCCCCGGCGGCGATGACGATGCTGCGTGCGGTCAGCCGTTCGCCGTTCACCTCCACCGCCCAGGGCGACACCAGCCGCGCCTGGCCCTGGATCACCTCGACGCCCAGGCCGCTGTAGCGCTCGACCGAATCGTGCGGCTCGATGGCGGCGATCACCCGCTGGATGCGCTGCATCACCGCGGCGAAATCCACTCGACCCTGCACCCCGGCAATCCCCAGCGCCTCGGCCTGGCTCAGCTCGTGCGCCAGCTTGGCCGAACGCAGCAGCGCCTTGGACGGCACGCAGCCGCTGTGCAGGCAGTCGCCGCCCATCTGCTGTTTCTCGATCAGGCCGACCCTGGCCTTGACCGCCGCGGCGATATAGGCGCTGACCAGGCCGCCGGCGCCGGCGCCGATCACCAGCAGGTTGCGCTCGAAGCGCTTGGGTTTGTGCCAGCCGGCGTACACCCGGCGCGCCTTGAGCGCATCGAGCAGGCGCCGGGCGATCAGCGGGAAGACACCGAGCAGGGCGAAGGCGCCGAGCAGCCCCGGCGAGAGGATGCCGGCCAGCGACTGCAGCTGGCCCAGCTCGCGCCCGGCGTTCACGTAGACCAGGGTGCCGGGCAGCATGCCCAGCTGGCTGACCCACCAGTAGGTGCGCAGCGGCAGGCGGGTCAGGCCCATGGCCAGGTTGATCAGAAAGAACGGGAACACCGGCACCAGGCGCAGGGCGAACAGGTAGAAGGCCCCTTCGCGTTCGACCCCGGCGTCGATCCCGGCCAGACGCCGGCCGAAGCGCTGCTGCACCCAGTCGCGCAGCAGGAAACGACTGCTGAGCATGGCCAGGCTGGCGCCCAGGGTCGAGGCGAAGGACACCAGGATAAAGCCCTGCAGCAGGCCGAACAGCGCGCCGGCCAGCAGGGTCATCAGCGCCGCGCCGGGCAGCGACAGCGCCGTTACCAGCACATAGGCGAGGAAGAACAGCCCGGCGGCCTGCCAGGGCTGCGCGGCGACCTGGGCATTCAGGGCGGCCTGCTGCGCCTTGAGCGCGTCGAGGCTGAGGTACTGGCCGAGGTCGAAGACGAAGAACGCGCCGATCAGCGCCAGGATCAGGCCCATCAGGGCCAGCTTACGGCTATGCATCGATCACCTCTGCTGGGGTGCGCCGCGCGCACGGCCTAGTCATGCAGCGCACCGCCGCAACTGGAGCCCTGCCCGGCGGTGCAGGCGAAACAGTGGTCGCGGCTGACTATGGGGTTGCCGTCCAGCTGAGCGTTCAGCAGGTCGCGCAGATGGGCGCGCTCACGGCCGATCAGCCGGCCCTGCAGCTGCAGCGGCAAACCGAGCATCTGGTTGAAATCGCAGTCGTACAGGTAGCCCTGCCAGTCGACGCTGACCAGGCTGCGACACATCAGGCCATCGAGGTTTTCCGGCCGGTAGCTGTCGCGCAGCAGCTGCATATAGGCGGCGAACTGGCCCTTGCTGACCAAGGTGCTGCCGAAACGGGCGATGGGCTGGTTGGTGATGCACAGCAGGTGGTCGAAGCGGATGCCGAAGTCCTCGGCCAGGTGGCGCTTGTAGTCGGCCTCCAGCGCCGCCTGCGGCGGCGGCAGGCTGGGGCCCTGCGGGTTGTACACCAGGTTGAGCAGCAGGCCGCTGCCGGGCTGGCCGTAGCCGAGGGCGTTGAGCCGCCTGAGGCCGGCGATGCTGGCGGCGAACACCCCGTCGCCGCGCTGGCGGTCGACGTTCTCGCGCGAGTAGCAGGGCAAGGATGCGGTCACCTCGACGCCCTGTGCGGCGAGGAACTCGGCCAGGTCTTCCTGGCCCGGCTCGCCGAGGATGGTCAGGTTGCAGCGGTCGATCACCCGCAGGCCCTCGCGCCGCGCGTGCCGCACTATCTCGCGAAAGCGCGGGTGCAGCTCCGGGGCGCCGCCGGTGAGATCCAGGGTGTGCACCGGATGGGCGTCGATCACCCGATGCAGCACGGCCAGGCACTCGTCGCTCATGGCCTCGCTGCGGGTCGGCCCGGCGTTGACATGGCAATGCAGACAACGCTGGTTGCAGCGGTAGGTCAGGTTGATCTGCAGCGCCTCCAGCGCACCGCGACGGATGGGCGGAAAGGCCAGCTGGTCGAGCAGGGGCAGCATGGCGTGCATGGACAATCCTCGACGACGACGCCTCATTGGAGCGGCGCAGGTGCATTTCGTTACAGCATGGGCGGCATTTGCCCAACGCCGGCGGTCATTCGTCGCCCAGCCTGAACCGGTGAGACCCGCCGCGCAATCATCGCGCCAGCACTCGGCTAGAATCCCCCGGCGCCCGACCGCTCCAGTGACTGGACGGCATCCGCCGGATTCAGGCGCCCTCGCAGTTGCTCTTGAGGCGCCCAGGATGGTTCACCCGCTTCGCTCACTGATATTTCTGCTATGCCTGAGCTGCACCCTCGCGGCCCGGGCCGCCGGCGAGCTGCCGCTGCTGCAGTTGAGCGCCGCCGACCTGGCCCGGCCGGTGAGCGTCGAACGCAGCCTGCTGCTGGAAGACCCGAGCGGCCAGCTGAGCGCCGCCGAGGTGCTGCAGCGCATCGCCAACGAAGGCCAGCCGGTGCAGGGCAGCGCGCGCATCGGCTATTCGCGCAGCGCCTGGTGGCTCGCCGTGCAGCTGCAGGCGCCGGCCGCCGAGCGCCTGCAGCTGATCATCGGGCAGACCTTCCTCGACGACCTGAAGGTCTGGCTGTTCGCCGGCACGCAGCCGCTCGGCCCGCTGTACAGCGGCGCCCAGCGTCCCTTCGCGGAACGCGGCGAGCCCCATCCGCAGTTTCTCCTCAGCCTGCCACGCCTCGGTGAAGGCCCGCACAGCCTGCTGCTGCGGGTGCAGAGCGACTCGGCGATCAACCTGCCGCTGCAGCTGGTCGGCGCCGCCCAGGGCCAGCAACTGATCGCCCACAGCTGGCTGCAGAGCGGCCTGCTGGTGGGCGCGCTGCTCGCCCTGGCGCTGTTCTACCTGATCAAGTACAGCACCCTGCGCGAGCCACAGCTGGCCTACTTCAGCCTCACCGCGCTGTGCGTGGCGCTGTACAACGCCAGCCTGCACGGCCTGGTCGGTCTGCTCGGCGGGCACTGGCCGGGCCTGCAGCCGTGGCTGGTCAACCTGTCCACCGCCGGCATGCTGCTCTTCAGCTCGCTGTTCATCGCCAGCGCCCTGCGCCTGGAACTGGGCCGCCTGCGCTGGCTGCGCGACGCGCTGTTCGCCGCCACCCTGCTGGTCAGCCTGGGCGGCCTGCTGCTCGACCACCCGCGCACCTACCAGACGCTGAACCTGCTGATCCTGCTCAGCGGCCTCTACCAGCTGCTGCTGATGAGCCTCGGCGTGCGCCTGCGTCGCCCCTACGCGCCCGGCTACCTGCTGTGCTGGAGCATGGCGCTGCTGCTGATGCTGCTGGTGCCGCTGAGCCGCGCCGGGCTGATCCCGCTGCCGGCCGGTTTCTACTACCTCTACGCCTACCTGCCGGCGCTGAGCATGCTGCTGTTCGGCGCCCTGCTCGACAAGCAGCTGGAGCGCGTGCGCCGCGTGCTGCTGAGCAGCCAGGCGCAGGCCATCGACAACCTCGAGCAGTATCAGGCGCTGTTCCGCCACAGCGGCGAGGGCATCTTCCGTTGCCGCCGCGACGGCAGCCTGCTGGAGGCCAACCCGAGCCTGGCGCGCCTGCTCGGCGACGCGGCGGATGGCGCCAGCCTGCAGGGCCTGACCCTGCAACGCCTGCTCGGCGAGCAGCGCTGGCGCGAGCTGCTGGAGCAACTCGACGCCCAGGCCGGCGCCGTCAGCTGCGAATGCCCGCTGCACGACCTGCAGCAGCGCGAACGCTGGGTCTACCTGTCGCTGCACCGGCGGCCGAACCAGGACGGCATCGAGGGCATAGTGGTCGACCTCAGCGAGCGTCGCGCCCTCGAGGAACGCCTGCAGCGCCTGGCCGCGCACGACACGCTGACCGGCCTGCGCAACCGCCGCGAGCTGGAACGGCTGCTCGCCGAGACCCTGAACGGCACCGCCAGGCGCCGCTTCAGCCACCTGCTGCACCTGGGCCTGGATCGCTTCAAGCAGGTCAACGACCTCTGCGGCCACTCCGCCGGCGACCAGTTGCTGCGCCAACTGGCCGCCCAGCTCGGCCACCAGTTGCCGCGCCACGCCGAACTGGCGCGCATCGGCGGCGACGAGTTCGCCGTGCTGCTGCGCGAGGTCGACGACGCCGCCGCGCTGAGCCAGGCCGAGGCGCTGCGCCGGGCGGTCGAGCAGTTCGTCTTCAACTGGCAGGGCCGCCCCTTGCGCCTGCACGCCAGCATCGGCCTGCTCGCCCTCGGCTCCGGCGTACGCGACTGGGAAACCGCGCTGAACTGGGCCAACAGTGCCAGCCAGCTGGCCAAGCACCAGGGGCGCAACCGCGTGCAGCAGTTCAACCCGGCCGACGGCGCGCTGCTCGAACACCAGCGCCAACTGCAGTGGATCACTCGGCTGCGCGAGGCCACCGAGCGCGGTCACTTCGAACTGTTCTTCCAGCCGGTGCAGGCGCTGCAGAACGCCGCCGCCGGCCTGCATTACGAGGTGCTGCTGCGCTACCGCGACCCGCACAGCGGCGACTGGATCAGCCCGGCGCAGTTCCTCGACGCCGCGGCGCGCTACGGCTTTCTCGGCGCCATCGACCGCTGGGTGATCCAGCACCTGTGCGCCTGGCTCGCCGCCAACCCGCGGCATCTGGCGCAGCTGGCCCAGGTCAACGTCAACCTCAGCGCCAGCTCGCTGCTCGACCGCGACTTCCACCGCCTGCTGCAGGACCAGCTGACACGCCACCGCCTGCCGCCCGGCAAGCTGTGCATCGAGGTCACCGAAATGGTCGCCCTCGGCGAGCTGGGCGTCTCCGCGCAGTGGATCGAACAGCTGCGCGGCCAGGGCCTGAAGGTGGCGCTGGACGACTTCGGCAGCGGCTTCGCCTCCTACGCCTACCTGCGCCACCTGCCGCTGGACATCCTCAAGATCGACGGCGGCTTTATCCGCGGCATCGAATCCGACCCGATCAACCAGGCCATGGTCGGCTCGATGCGGCAGATCGCCGCCCAACTCGGCCTGCTCACCGTCGCCGAGTTCGTCGAGACCCAGGCCAGCCTCGACTGCCTGCGCCGGCTCGGCATCGACTACGCCCAGGGCTACTTCGTCGACCGCCCGCGACCGCTGCGCCAACTGGCCGACGATGTCCGCCTGCGCGGCACTCAGGACGCCTGATACGGAAACTGGCGCAAACAGCAGCTGGGGCGAACCGGCGGAAAAATCGCAGACACAAAGAATTGCCGGGAGCAATTTTTGACGTCGCCACGCGACGGCCCGCAGGGTGGCCGCCATGGATGGCAGGCCACAAAAAAGCCCGCCATACGGCGGGCTTCTTCGACAGGTCGCCGATCAATTACTTGATCTTGGCTTCCTTGTACATCACGTGCTTACGCACGACCGGATCGAATTTCTTGATTTCGATCTTGTCGGGGGTGGTGCGCTTGTTCTTGTCGGTGGTGTAGAAGTGGCCGGTACCGGCGCTGGACACCAAACGGATCAATTCACGCATGACTCTCTCCTTAAACCTTTTCGCCGCGAGCGCGCAGCTCGGCCAGCACTACGTCGATGCCACGCTTGTCGATGCAACGCATGCCCTTGGCAGAGACGCGCAGACGCACGAAGCGATTCTCGGACTCGACCCAGAAGCGATGGTGCTGCAGGTTCGGCAGGAAACGACGACGGGTTTTGTTGTTTGCGTGGGAAATGTTGTTCCCGGTTACCGGACCCTTACCGGTAACTTGACAGACTCTCGACATGCCTCAGCCCTCTAAAACCACATGCCCAACCCGGCATGGGTTGGCCGCTTAAACTCAATGTCATTGGCGCTCGGCGCCGCGTTTCTCGAGGGTCTTACCGGGCGCACTGCAAAGCACAAGAACCGGGCCCCTAGAAAAGAGCGCTGCTTTATACCAGAAAGCCCCCGACGCAACAAGGGAAAGCGCAGGATAAAAACAGCCGAGCGCACCCCGCCACCCAGCCGCCCCGGAGCCTGCCGGGGTTCGCCCAGGCTCGACCATTCGTCGCCCGAAGCGGTATTCAGCCCTCGGCAAATCGACTAGGGTTAGGTCTTTGCCGGCCAACCCGGCGTTCCGTGAAGAAGGAGTTCGCCATGCGCCTGGCTCTCGCCGCCCTGCTCTGCGCCCCGCTACTGGCCCAGGCCGCCACCCTCAGCGTGTGCACCGAGGCCAGCCCGGAAGGTTTCGACGTGGTGCAGTACAACTCGCTGACCACCACCAACGCCTCGGCCGACGTGCTGATGAATCGCCTGGTGGAGTTCGACGCCGAACAGGGCCAATTGCTGCCGAGCCTGGCGCGCAGCTGGTCGGTCTCGGACGACGGCCTGGTCTACGACTTCCAGTTGCGCGACGACGTGCGCTTCCACCAGACCGCCGACTTTACGCCCACTCGCAACCTCAACGCAGAGGACGTGCTATTTAGCTTCCAGCGCATGCTCGACCCCGCCCATCCCTGGCACCAGAGCGCCGCCAGCGGCTACCCGCACGCCCAGTCGATGCAGTGGCCGAGCCTGATCGCCAAGGTCGAGGCACCGGATGCGCATAGCCTGCGCATCCGCCTGAACCGCCGCGACGCCACCTTCCTCGCCACCCTGAGCATGGGCTTCGCCTCGATCTACCCGGCCGAGTACGCCACCCAGCTGCTCGCAGCCGGCACCCCGGAAAAACTCAACAGCGCGCCGGTGGGCAGCGGCCCCTTCGTCTTCGAGCGCTTCCAGAAGGATGCCGTGGTGCGCTATCGCGCCAACCCCGAGTACTTCGCCGGCAAGCCGGCCGTCGACCGCCTGCTGTTCGCCATCACCCCGGACAGCAACGTGCGCCTGCAGAAGCTGCGCCGCGGCGAATGCCAGATCGCCCTGTCGCCCAAGCCGCAGGACGTGCAGGCGATTGCCGCCGACGCGGCGCTCAAGAGCGCGCAGACGGCGGCCTTTATGACCGCCTTCGTCGGCATCAACAGCCAGCACCCGCCGCTGGACAAGCCGCAGGTGCGCCAGGCGATCAACCTCGCGTTCGACAAGGCCAGCTACGTCAAGGCGGTGTTCGAGGGCAGCGCCGAGCCGGCCAGCGGGCCCTACCCGCCGAATACCTGGAGCTATGCCGGCGAGCTGCCCGGTTACCCCCATGACCCGGAACGGGCCCGCGCCCTGCTGGCCGAGGCCGGCCTGGCCAAGGGCTTCAAGACCACCATCTGGACCCGGCCGAGCGGCAGCCTGCTCAACCCCAACCCCAGCCTCGGCGCCCAGCTGCTGCAGGCCGACCTGGCCAAGGTCGGCATCGCTGCCGAGATCCGCGTGATCGAATGGGGCGAGCTGATTCGCCGCGCCAAGGCCGGCGAGCACGACCTGCTGTTTATGGGCTGGGCCGGCGACAACGGCGACCCGGACAACTTCCTCACCCCGCAATTCGCCTGCGCCTCAGTCGAATCCGGGCTGAACTTCGCTCGCTACTGCGACGAGGCCCTGGACCAGCTGATCGCAGGCGGCAAGGCCAGCAGCGACCAGGCCGAACGCAGCCGCCTGTACCAACAGGCGCAGGCGATCATCCAGGAGCAGGCGCTGTGGCTGCCGCTGGCCCATCCCACCGCCTTCGCCCTGCTCAGCGCCAAGGTCGAGGGCTATAAAGTCAGCCCCTTTGGCCGGCAGGATTTCGCCAACGTCAGCCTGACACCCTAACCTGTAGGAGCGGATTCGTTCGCGATCCTGGCGACTCGGTGCCGACACCCATCGCGGATAAATCCGCTCCTACCGTCCGTGCGGCGCCCACCCTACATCCAGCCCCGCTCGGCCATCGACAGGGGCTCGCCGTCGCCGACGATAAAATGGTCGAGCACCCGCACGTCCACCAGCGCCAAAGCGTCCTTGAGGCGCTGGGTCAGCACCCGGTCGGCCTGGCTCGGCTCGGCGACGCCGGAGGGATGGTTGTGGGTCAGGATCAGCGCGGCGGCGTTGTGCGCCAGGGCGCGCTTGACCACCTGCCGCGGGTAGACGCTGGCGCTGTCGATGCTGCCGTGAAACAGCGCCTCGAAGGCCAGCACGCGGTGCTTGGCGTCGAGGAACAGGCAGCCGAACACCTCGTGCGGCTCGTGGCGCAGCAGCGCCTTGAGGTAGTCGCGCACCGCCTGCGGGCTTTCCAGGACGGAATCGCGGCGCAGCTGTTCGGCCAGATGCCGCCGGGCCATTTCCAGCACCGCCTGCAACTGCGCGTACTTGGCCGGTCCGAGGCCCAGGTGCTGGCTGAAATCGGCCAGATCGGCCTGCAGCAGGGCACGCAGGCTGCCGAACTCGGCGAGCAGCTGGCGCGCCAGGTCCACCGCGCTGCAGCCGGCCACCCCGGTGCGCAGGAAGATCGCCAGCAGCTCCGCATCGGTCAGCGAGGCGGCGCCCTGGGCCAGAAGTTTTTCCCGCGGGCGCTCCGCCGCGGGCCAATCGCGAATGCTCATATACACCTCCCTGTCGAGCCAGGCGCCCGCTGCTCCGCTGCGGGCGCTGTGCTATCGTAGCCCATCTTGTGCGACACGTATGATCGTGTCGTGCTTGGTCGGAGAGCTTTCTCCTCGACGCCAAACCCTTTGCTATCAGGGGGTTGAAGTCGAAATAAAGCACAAGAACCTGGTTTTGACTCGCTCAAAACGACCCGCGCGGGGATGTATAGAATCCTCGTTGTCGAGGAAGAAATACGTCACCAACACAGCCTTTAGGGGCTGTGATTGGGTCGTCAAAAGCTGTCAAAGTGCAATTCTGGCCTCAGGATTGTTACAAGACATTTCAAATACCCAGAGGGTGAAGTCGCCCTCTGAGGCGGCATTCATCTTCAAAGGCTATTTGGCTGTCTCAGCCTATACCGCCGTCGTGAGACGTTGGAGGTGTCTTGTCCAAGCACGGAGCGTCAAGCTCCTAATCGCATTGCTCAGCTCCGCTAGTAAAGGGAGTACCGAGCCTGGCATGTACCTGCCAGTTCATTAGATCGACATGCGTCAGGGGCCAACCCTGGGGTGTGAAGCACGATCGACAATGTCTCGCTCGCAAGAGGGTGTTATCCGGTGACGGAGAACACTATGTGTCCGAATTGCACGGACGCGCCGAGGCTAATGACCCAACCCGCATGGCTAACCCATGTGAATCGTCGGCAGAACCCTCGTAACTACGGATAGGCCTACGGCAATTATTGGCCTTAGCCAAAATCGGCATGTAGTCGGACAGCGCAGTGGGATGATGCGCTGCGGTACCAATACGACTACCGGGGGAAAGACGAAGCCTAAACGGGTAATTGATGCGATTCGGGGAACGTGGCAATCCCGACCACTCGCCTGCCCAGCAACATCGGGCAGGCAGGCAAACCGCAAGGGGCGCTGATGGGTGTGGGGAATGGGAGGATGCAAGAAGCGAACGGTCGCCTGTAACGGGTGGCATACCGGTTGGAACATTACCGGCAGGGGATAACTCTGGCTGACGTGCATCTGGTCTACGAGCGCAAAAACAGCCGCTGATTCCAGCGATAACCAAAAACGACCCTATGGGCGAACTACTGCCCATAGGGGAGTAGTCCGTCCTGAGTGTCGTTCATCTCGGGAGGACTGTATGAAAACGCAACCAGCAACACCGGAAGCGTCTGCGTCCTCAGGCGGAGGGGCGAACTGGCACGATCTCGATTGGGCCAAAGTTCAACAATCCGTTCGGAGAACGCAGCTGAAGATTGCGCAGGCAACACGGGAAGGTAACTGGCGCAGGGTTAAACGCCTGCAACGGATGCTGACTCGCTCGTTTTACGGTCGCTGCTTGGCTGTAAGGCGAGTCACGGAGAACCGGGGTCGCAAGACTCCGGGCGTCGATGGAGAAACCTGGGGTACGCCCCTAGCCAAGTTCCATGCCGTGAAACGTCTGTCGAAACAACGAGGCTATCGGCCCAAACCGCTACGGCGGGTCTGGATACCGAAGCCCGGCAAGCAGGAAAAGCGCCCACTGGGTATCCCGACGATGTTGGATCGGGCCATGCAAGCGCTGTATCTGCAAGCGTTGGAGCCTGTAATAGAAAGCACCAGCGATCCGAAAAGTTATGGCTTCCGGCCTGACCGCTCGACCGCTGACGCCATGGTTGAACTCTTCCACCTGTTGTCGCCCACCGTGGCGCCGACCTGGATTCTGGAGGGGGACATCAAAGGCTTCTTCGACAACATCAATCACGAGTGGCTGTGCCGAAATGTCCCGATGGACACGAAGGTGCTGCGCAAATGGTTGAGAGCCGGGGTCATCGACCGGCGACAACTCATGGCTACGGAAGCCGGGACACCGCAGGGCGGGATCATTTCCCCCTGCCTGGCCAACGCCACCCTGAACGGTCTGGAAACTCAGTTGAAACGCCATCTGGCGAAGAAGCTGGGAATCAAGAAGGCCGAGAAGACCAAGGTGCAATGTGTACGGTATGCGGATGACTTCGTGATCCTGGCAGCCTCGAAAGAGCTGTTGGAAGAAGAGGTTAAACCCTGGGTAGAGCAATTCCTGTCGGTACGAGGGGTTGAGCTGTCCCGGGAGAAAACGCACATCACGCACATTCACCAGGGATTCGATTTCTTGGGGTGGAATTTCAGGAAGTACGTGCCGAAGTCACCACACCGGAAAGCCAAGCTGCTGATCAAGCCCTCGAAGAAGAACGCCTCTGCGTTTTATCGGAAGGTACGCGAGATCATCAAAAGCAGCGGGGCTATGACGCAGGAAGCGTTGATCGGCCAACTGAACCCGGTACTGAAGGGGTGGGCGCAATATCACTCCCCGGTCGTAGCAAAGGAAACCTTCAGCAAGCTGGATCACCTGATCTTTTGGCGAATCTGGAGGTGGGTGAAGCGTAGGCATCCGAGGAAGTCAGCTGACTGGATCAGGAATAAATACTTCCGATCCATAAGCGGGCAGAAATGGGTGTTTGCGTACCCCTACAAAAATGGCAAAGGAGAAGAGCAATATCGCCAGTTGTACCAGATGGCGAAAACCGCAATCGTGCGCCACAAACGTCTTCCGGGGGACTACAACCCCTACGACGTGGAACACGAACTGAAGTGGGAGGCGCTGAGAGTCCAGCGAATGCAGCACAAGCTGCGTTATCGAGGACAAATCCTCAGCCTCTTCCGCAGACAGCGGGGTGTTTGCGCCTCGTGCGGGCAAGCGGTGAGCAAGGAAACCGGATGGCATGACCATCACGTCATAAGACGTGTGGACGGCGGTTCGGACAATCTGCAAAACCGCGTATTGCTTCATCCAAACTGCCACGCGCGGCTTCACAGCCAGCAAAAAGATACACCTCTACGGTTTAGCGGTTTATAGCTGTAGAATCCGACGCACCTCCGTACGTTGCCGGCCAAGCTACTTGGTTTCACGTAGGCTTGAGCCGTATGCGGTGAAAGCCGCACGTACGGTTCTTAGGGGGGGATGGGCCAGCAATGGCCTATCCCTACCCGACTTTACGCGGGGCCGGCCTGGGGAGGCGTTGGCACCGTGGCGCACATCCACCTGTATATAAAAGGCAGGCCTATGCAGCGGCTGTATCGCAAACGCATCATCGTCGGCGTCGGTGGCGGCATCGCCGCCTACAAGAGCGCCGAACTGGTGCGCCGACTCAAGGATCAAGGCGCCGAAGTGCGCGTGGTGATGACCCAGGGCGGGCGCGAATTCATCACCCCGCTGACCCTGCAGGCCCTCTCCGGCCACCCGGTGCACCTCGACCTGCTCGACCCGGCCGCCGAGGCCTCCATGGGCCATATCGAGCTGGCGCGCTGGGCCGACCTGATCCTCATCGCCCCGGCCACCGCCGACCTGATCGCGCGCCTGGCCCAGGGCATCGCCAACGACCTGCTGACCACCCTGGTGCTGGCCACCGATGCGCCGATTGCCCTGGCCCCGGCGATGAACCAGGCGATGTGGCGCGACGCCGCCACCCAGGCCAACCTCGAACTCTTGCAAAGCCGCGGCATGCGCCTGTTCGGCCCGGCCGCCGGCGCCCAGGCCTGCGGCGACGTCGGCCTCGGCCGTATGCTGGAAGCCGAGCAGCTGGCGCAACTGGCCGCCGACTGCTTCCAGCGCCAGGCGCTGGACGGCCTGCACGTGCTGATCACCGCAGGTCCCACCCAGGAAAACATCGACCCGGTGCGCTACATCACCAACCACAGCTCCGGCAAGATGGGCTTCGCCCTGGCCGAGGCCGCCGCCGAGGCCGGTGCGCGGGTGACCCTGGTCAGCGGCCCGGTGCACCTGCCGACGCCGGATCGGGTCAGCCGCATCGACGTGGTCAGCGCCCGCGACATGCTCGCCGCCTGCGAGGCGGCGATGCCCTGCGACGTGCTGATCGCCGCCGCCGCGGTGGCCGACTACCGCCCGGAAGTGGTCGCCCAGCACAAATTGAAGAAAGACCCGGCCAGCGGTGAGGGCATGCTCCTGCAAATGGTGCGCAACCCGGATATCCTCGCCACCATCGCCGGCCGCGCCGATCGCCCGTTCAGCGTCGGCTTCGCCGCCGAGACCGAGAACCTGCTCGAATACGCCTCGCGCAAGCTGCGCGACAAGAACCTCGACCTGATCGTCGCCAACGATGTGGCCAACCCCAGCATCGGCTTCAACAGCGAGGAAAACGCCATCACCGTGATCGACCGCGAGCTGCAGCAGAGCAGCTTCGCCCAGACCAGCAAGGGCAAGATCGCCCGCCAGTTGATCACCCTTATCAAAGACCGCCTGAACAAGAACTGACCATGCACGCTTTGCAAGCCAAGATCCTCGACCCCCGCCTCGGCCAGGACTTTCCCCTGCCGCAGTACGCCACGCCCGGTTCGGCCGGCCTCGACCTGCGCGCCATGCTCGAGGAGGACGTCGTTCTCGAGCCGGGCCAGACCCTGCTGATCCCCACCGGCCTGTCGATCTATATCGGCGATCCGAACCTGGCCGCGCTGATCCTGCCGCGCTCGGGCCTGGGCCACAAACACGGCATCGTCCTCGGCAACCTGGTCGGCCTGATCGACTCGGACTACCAGGGCGAGCTGATGGTGTCGTGCTGGAATCGCGGCCAGAGCGCCTTCCGCATCGCCGTCGGCGAGCGCATCGCCCAGCTGGTGCTGGTGCCGGTGGTGCAGGCGCATTTCGAGCTGGTCGAGGAGTTCGACGAGAGCCAGCGCGGCGCCGGCGGCTTCGGCCACTCCGGCAGCCACTGAGCTTAATTCCCCCCACAGGACGTCCCGCCGAGGAGCCCCCCGCGTGAAACTCTTCAAGCGCACCGCCAAGGAAGCCGACAGCCCCCCGAACAGCGCCGCGGCGGCGAAACAGCCGGCCGGCAAAGCGCTCGGCCCGTTGCTGCCCGGCCTGCTCGCCGCCGCTCTCGGCATCGGCGCCGGCGGCGCCCTGTTGTGGTTTGCCCAGAGCAGCGACAGCCAGGCCCGCCAGGCCGAGCTGACCCAGGCCATCGGCAGCAGCCAGGCCGCCGCCGTGCAGCAAGCGCTCAAGCAGCTGCAGGCCGACAGCCTCGCCGCCGCGCGCAACCCCGAGCTGCTGCAGGCGCTGCAGAGCGGCGACAGCCAGCAGAAGCGCGACGCCGAACGGCGCCTGGGCTACTGGGACGGCGTGGTCGACGTCCACCTCAACCGCCGCGCCGAAGCGGTGCAGGACGGCAACCGCGCCGCGCCGATGAACTTCGCCGGGCTGGACCTGCTGCGCCGCGCCGAAAGCGGCCAGCAGCCGGCGGTGGAAGCCTATCGGCTCGGCGAGCGCTGGCTGGCCTACAGCGCCGTGGCGCTGCGCCTGAACGACAACCAGCCGGCGCAGGGCACCCTGCTGCTGGCCGTCGACCTCCAGCGCCTGCTCGCCAGCCTGCCGCCGCTGCCGGCCGAGCTCGGCCAGCTGCAACTGGTGCAGAAATTCGGCAACGCCGCGCCCCAGGTGTTGCTGCAGCGTGGCCAGAGCGACGGCGGCGCGGCGCAGAACTTTGCCACCGGCAACCCCAACTGGACGCTCAGCTTCGCCCCCGGCCCGGCCCTGGCCAGCGGCCTGCCGCCGGCCCTGCTCGGCCTCGCCGCCCTGCTCGCCCTGGGCGGCGCGCTGATCGGCCTGATGCTGCTGCAGGGCACGCAACAGCGCCGCCTGCTCGGCGACGTGCAGCAGCTCGGGCAGATGCTCAAAGAACTCTCCGCGGGCAAAGCCGTCAAAGCCTTCAGCCTGAGCCTGCCGGCCCTGGACAGCCTGGCCCAGAGCCTGGCGCGCCTGCCGCGCCGCAGCAACGACAGTGCCGGCAGCGCCACAGGCAACGGAACAGCCGCGGCCCCCGCCGCCCAGCCCGCGAGCAAGCCGGCGGAGCTGGTCAATCCGCTGTTCCAGGACACCGATATCCTCGATATCGACATTCTCGACGAAGACCAGGATCTCCTGGGACTGGAGCAGACATCCGCAATGACCATTAGCCAAAGCGCCCCGACCCTCCCCGCCGACATCTTCCGCGCCTACGATATCCGCGGCGTGGTGGGCGACAGCCTGACCGCCGAAACCGCCTACTGGATCGGCCGCGCCGTCGGTTCGCAGAGCCTGGCGCAGGGCGAGCCCAACGTCATCGTCGGCCGCGACGGCCGCCTGTCCGGCCCCGAACTGCTGCAGCAACTGGTGCAGGGCCTGCTCGACTGCGGCTGCCAGGTCACCGACGTCGGCATGGTGCCGACCCCGGTGGTGTACTTCGCCGCCAACGTGCTCGAAGGCCGCTCCGCGGTGATGCTGACCGGCAGCCACAACCCGCCGGACTACAACGGCTTCAAGATCGTCATCGCCGGCGACACCCTGGCGGGCGAGCAGATCCAGGCGCTCAAGGCGCGCATCGACAACAACGACCTGGCCAGCGGCGTCGGCAGCGTGCAGCAGGTCGACGTGCTGGAGCGCTACTTCAAGACCATCCGCGACGACATCGCCCTGGCCAAGCCGCTGCGCGTGGTGGTCGACTGCGGCAACGGCGCCGCCGGGGTGATCGCCCCGCAACTGATCGAGGCCCTCGGCTGCAGCGTCATCCCGCTGTTCTGCGAAGTCGACGGCACCTTCCCCAACCACCACCCGGACCCGGGCAAGCCGGAGAACCTGGTCGACCTGATCGCCCGGGTCAAAGCGGAAAACGCCGACCTCGGCCTGGCCTTCGACGGCGACGGCGACCGCGTCGGCGTGGTGACCAACACCGGTACCATCGTCTACCCGGACCGCCTGCTGATGCTGTTCGCCAAGGACGTGGTGTCGCGCAACCCCGGCGCCGACATCATCTTCGACGTCAAATGCACCCGCCGCCTGACCCCGCTGATCAGCGGCTACGGCGGTCGCCCGGTGATGTGGAAGACCGGCCACTCGCTGATCAAGAAGAAAATGAAGGAAACCGGCGCGCTGCTGGCCGGCGAGATGAGCGGGCACATCTTCTTCAAGGAGCGCTGGTACGGCTTCGACGACGGCATCTACAGCGCCGCGCGCCTGCTGGAAATCCTCAGCCTCGACAAGCGCGACGCCGAACACGTGTTCAGCGCCTTCCCCAGCGACATCGCCACCCCGGAGATCAACATCCAGGTCACCGAGCAGAGCAAGTTCGGCATGATCGAGCGCCTGCAGCGCGAAGGCCAGTGGGGCGAAGCCAACCTCACCAGCATCGACGGCGTGCGCGTCGACTATCCCAAGGGCTGGGGCCTGATCCGCGCCTCCAACACCACGCCGGTGCTGGTGCTGCGCTTCGAGGCCGACACCCAGGAAGAGTTGGAGCGTATCCAGGATGTGTTCCGCGGCCAACTGCACAAGGTCGCCCCCGACCTGCAACTGCCCTTTTGATCGATTTGTTCCAGGAGCCCCCCATGACCCTCGAGCGTGACGCCGCCGCCCAGGTTGCCAAGGTACTGTCCGAAGCCCTGCCCTATATCCGCCGCTTCGTCGGCAAGACCCTGGTGATCAAGTACGGCGGCAACGCCATGGAAAGCGAGGAGCTCAAGCAGGGCTTCGCCCGCGATATCGTGCTGATGAAGGCCGTCGGCATCAACCCGGTGGTGGTGCACGGCGGCGGCCCGCAGATCGGCGATCTGCTCAAGCGACTCAGCATCGAGAGCCACTTTATCGACGGCATGCGCGTTACCGACACCGCCACCATGGACGTAGTGGAGATGGTGCTCGGCGGCCAGGTCAACAAGAGCATCGTCAACCTGATCAACCAGCACGGCGGTAGCGCCATCGGCCTGACCGGCAAGGACGCCGGGCTGATCCGCGCCAAGAAGCTCAAGGTCAGCCGCCAGACGCCGGAGATGACCCAGCCGGAAATCATCGACATCGGCCACGTTGGCGAGGTCACCGGGGTCAACACCGAGCTGCTCAACATGCTGGTGCACGGCGACTTCATTCCGGTGATCGCCCCGATCGGCGTCGGCCCGGACGGCGAGTCCTACAACATCAACGCCGACCTGGTGGCCGGCAAGGTCGCCGAAGCGCTCAAGGCCGAGAAGCTGATGCTGCTGACCAATATCGCCGGCCTGATGGACAAGCAGGGCGAAGTGCTCACCGGCCTGACCACCGAGCAGGTCGACGGCCTGATCGCCGACGGCACCATCTACGGCGGCATGCTGCCGAAGATCCGCTGCGCCCTGGAAGCGGTGCAGGGCGGCGTGCACAGCGCGCACATCGTCGACGGCCGGGTGCCCAACGCGGTGCTGCTGGAGATCTTCACCGACAGCGGCGTCGGCACCCTGATCACCAACCGCAAGCGTCCCTAAACAGCGGCCGCCACGCGGCCTTCCGATGCCCCTCCCCCCACCCGTGGGAGACGACTGCAGGGATGCAGGAGGTAGGGTGGACATGGCGCCAGCCTTGTCCACCATGGCCGGCGAGGGCGGTGGACAAGCCTCCGGCATGTCCACCCTACACCTGCCACGCCGGGCCAACCCCTCTTTATGGAGTCCCCATGAGCCACGAGCCCCGCCGCGACTCATTCAGCTTCTTCCACCCCCTGCGCGTGCGCTGGGCCGAGGTCGATCCGCAGAGCATCGTCTTCAACGGCCACTACCTGACCTACGCCGACGTCGCCATCACCGAGTATTTCCGTGCCCTCGGCGTGGCCTACCCGGCCGATCTGGCGCAAGACGGCGGCGATTTCTTCGCCATCCGCACCCTGCTCGAATACCGCGCCCCGGCGCGCTTCGACGAGCAGCTGCAGATCGGCATCCGCGCCGCCCGCCTCGGCCGCTCCAGCCTGACCTTCGCTCTGGGCATCTGGCGCGACGGCGAGTTGCTCACCAGCGGCGAGATCGTCTACGTGCATGCCGACGGCGCCACGCGCAGCAGCGCGCCGATGCCGGACTGGCTGCGGGAGAAGATTCTGGGCTTCGAGAGGACGGCGCCGCAGCGCTGAGCCGTTACTGTTCGCCGAACAGCTCGGCCAGCCGCGCACGGTCGGCGGCAAAATCGGCCTCGGCCTTCTTGCGCGCCTCCTGATAGCGGGCGATATCGCGCAGCAAGCGCTGCTGTTCGTCCTTGAGGTTGTTGATCTGCACCAGCAGGTGCTCCGGCACCGCCCGTCCGGCGCGCTCGTGGTCGGCGGCCTGGCTCTGCAGGTTGGCCTGCTGGGTGCGCACCGACTGCAGGTTGCCGCGCGCCACGCTGGTCACCCCGTCCAGTTCGGTGAGTTTGCGCTCGCGGGCCCGGTCGACGTCATCTAGGTTGGTGTACAGCCGCAGCAACTGCGCATCGCTGTTGGCGCGCGCCTTGTCCGCCTGCATGCGGGCGAACTCCTCGGCGGTCGGCGCCGGTGGGATCACCCGCAGCACCCGACCCTGGTCGTTGAGCACCTCGTAGCCCTTGGCGATGAACTCCGGCGGCACGCCCTGGCGGCTGAGCACCGTCACGCCCTTGTCGTCGACGTAGCGATACAGCTCGGCGGCCACCCCCGACAACGGCAGTAGCAGGCTGAGCAGCAGCGTACAGCGGGTCAGGAGCGGCTTGGGCATAAGAGGCAGATACCTTGTGCTGGACTAGATTCCGTACTCGGCGCGATAGGCTTGCACAGCCGGCAAATACTGCTTCAGTTCAGCATCCCCCGCCAGATATTCCAATACCTGCTCGAGTGACACGATGCTCACTACCGGCATGCCGAAGTCGCGCTCGACTTCCTGAATGGCGGACAGCTCGCCCTGGCCGCGCTCCTGGCGGTTCAGCGCGATCAGCGTGCCGGCGGCCTGGGCGCCCTGGCCCTGGATGATCTGCATCACTTCGCGGATCGCGGTGCCGGCGGTGATCACGTCGTCGACGATCAGCACCCGGCCCTTGAGCGGCGCACCGACCAGGGTGCCGCCCTCGCCGTGGTCCTTGGCTTCCTTGCGGTTGAAGCACCAGGGCAGGTCGCGGCCGTGGTGCTCGGCCAGCGCCACCGCGGTGGTCGCCGCCAGCGGGATGCCCTTGTAGGCCGGGCCGAACAGCACGTCGAAGTCGATGCCGCTGTCGACGATGGCCGCGGCGTAGAAACGCCCCAGCTGGGCCAGCGCCAGGCCGCTGTCGAACAGCCCGGCGTTGAAGAAATAGGGGCTGGTGCGCCCAGACTTGAGGGTGAACTGACCGAAACGCAGCACCCCGCGTTCGATGGCAAAACGGATGAAATCGCGCTGGTACGCTTGCATGAAAAAGCCCCGGGCGGCACGGATTTAGCTAATTGAGATGAGCTCGGGTATCATACACGCACGTGTTTTTGGGGGCCATTTATGCGGATCATCAGTGTGAACGTGAATGGTATTCAGGCTGCGGCCGAGCGAGGATTGCTCAGCTGGCTGCAAGCCCAGAATGCCGACGTGATCTGCCTGCAGGATACCCGTGCCTCCGCCTTTGAAATGGACGACCAAGCTTTCCAGCTGGATGGTTATTTCCTCTATGCATGCGATGGTGAAGTGCCCAGCCAAGGTGGCGTGGCACTCTATTCGCGGTTGCAACCCAAGGCGGTGATCAGCGGCCTCGGCTTTGAAATGGCCGACCGTTATGGGCGCTACCTGCAGGCCGATTTCGACAAGGTAAGTATCGCTACCCTGCTGCTGCCATCGGGGCGGGACGGTGACGAGAGCTTGAACCAGAAGTTCAAGTTCATGGACGACTTCACCCATTATCTGGACAAGCAACGGCGCAAGCGTCGCGAGTACATCTACTGCGGCTCGCTGCACGTGGCGCACCAGAAGCTGGACGTGAAGAACTGGCGCGACTGTCAGCAGTCGCCGGGCTTCCTCGCGCCCGAGCGCGCCTGGCTGGACGAGGTGATCGGCAGCATGGGCTATGTCGACGCCCTGCGCGAAGTCAGCCGCGAAGGCGACCAGTTCAGCTGGTGGCCGGACAGCGAGCAGGCGGAAATGCTCAACCTGGGCTATCGCTTCGACTATCAGTTGCTCACCCCCGGCATGCGCCGCAGCGTGCGCAGCGCGCGCCTGCCGCGTCAGCCGCGCTTCTCCCAGCATGCGCCGCTGATCGTCGACTACGACTGGATTCTCAGCGTCTGATCGACAGCTAGAAAAAAGCCGGCATCGCGCCGGCTTTTTATTGCGCGCCCGTCGCTACTTCAGCAGGCGCCAGGCGAAGGGATAGCGGTAAGCCTGGCCTTCGTTGGCCTTGATCCCGGCGATGATGGTCAGCACCAGCGCGGCGATGCCCAGCAGCACCAGCAGCGGGAAACCGATCACCACCACCATCAGGATGAAGCAGACCACCGCCGCCAGCGCCACGCTGATCTGAAAGTTCAGCGCCTCCTTGCCCTGGGCATCGACGAAGGGATCGAGGTCCTTCTTGATCTGCCAGACGATCAGCGGGCCGAGCAGGTTGCCGAAAGGGAACACCAGGCCGAGAAAGGCGGCGAAGTGGCAGAACATCGCCCACTGACGGGCTTCCTGGCTGGGCGTCGGAATCGGGGTTTGCGCGTCGTCGCTCATGGTGGTGCTCCTTGCTCGGGGAAAAGGTCAGTCGGCCAGCGCCGCCTGCTGCAGTTCGAACAGCTCGTTCATGCCCTTCTGCGCCAGCGCCAGCATGGCGTTGAACTCATGCGGCTGGAACGGCGCGCCTTCGGCGGTGCCCTGCACCTCGATGAAGCCGCCGGCATTGGTCATCACCACGTTGAGGTCGGTCTCGGCGGCGGAGTCTTCCAGGTAGTCCAGATCGAGCACCGGCTGGCCCTGGTAGATGCCCACCGACACCGCGGCGATCATCTGCTTGAGCGGCTCGCCCTTGAGTGCACCGCGCTTCTTCAGCACCTTCAGCGCGTCGATCAGGGCGACCATGGCGCCGGTGATCGAGGCGGTGCGGGTGCCGCCGTCGGCCTGGATCACGTCGCAGTCGACGTACAGGGTGTTCTCGCCCAGCTTGCTCATGTCCAGCGCGGCGCGCAGCGAACGGCCGATCAGGCGCTGGATCTCCAGGGTGCGCCCGCCCTGCTTGCCGCGGCTGGCTTCGCGCTGGTTACGCTCGCCGGTGGCGCGCGGCAGCATGCCGTACTCGGCGGTCAGCCAGCCCTGGCCCTGGCCCTTGAGGAAACGCGGCACGCCGGACTCGACGCTGACCGTGCAGATCACCTTGGTGTCGCCGAACTCCACCAGTACCGAACCCTCGGCGTGCTTGGTGTAGTTGCGGGTGATGCGAATCGAGCGCAACTGATCGGCGGCGCGGCCACTGGGACGTTTCATCGGGACAATACCTACTTCTTGAGTGAAATCTGCCCGCATTATAGGGGCCCGGTGGCGCCGGCGACATGTCGAATTGGGTAGGGCCGACGCACTGCGCTACAATCGCCCGCCTTTCGAGCCGACTTTCCGAGAGGTACCCCATGGTTCACAGCATGACGGCCTTCGCCCGCTGCGAGCAGGCAACCGCGCACGGCACCCTGAGCTGGGAGCTGCGCTCGGTCAACCACCGTTACCTGGAACCGCACCTGCGCCTGCCGGACGCCTTCCGCGACCTCGAAGGCGCGGTGCGCGAGGCCCTGCGCCAGGGTCTGTCGCGCGGCAAGGTGGAATGCACCCTGCGCTTCGCCGAGGAAAATGCCGGCAAGCCGCTGCAGGTCGACGGCGAGCGCGCCCGCCAACTGATCGCCGCCGCCGAGCAGGTGGCCGCGCTGATCCAGCAACCGGCGCCGCTCAACCCGCTGGAGGTGCTGGGCTGGCCCGGCGTGCTGGTGGCCGACGCCGCCGACCCGCAGGCGCTGAATGCCGCCGCCCTGGCGCTGTTCGACCAGGCGCTGGGCGAGCTCAAGGCCGGCCGCGCCCGTGAAGGCGGCGAACTGGCCAAGCTGCTCAATGATCGCCTGGATAGCATCCTCGAAGAAGTCGCCGCCCTGCGCGAGCTGGTGCCGCAGATGCTCGCCGGCCAGCGTACGAAGATCGAGACGCGCTTCGCCGAGCTGCAGGCAGAACTCGATCCGCAACGCCTGGAGCAGGAACTGGTGCTGCTGGCGCAGAAGAGCGACGTCGCCGAGGAACTGGATCGCCTGAGCACCCACGTCAGCGAGGTGCGCCGGGTGCTCAAGGCCGGCGGCGCCGCCGGCCGGCGCCTGGACTTCCTGATGCAGGAGCTCAACCGCGAGGCCAACACCCTAGGCTCCAAGGCCTTCGATACGCGCAGCACCCAGGCCGCGGTCAATTTGAAAGTCCTGATCGAGCAGATGCGCGAACAGGTACAGAACATCGAGTAAGCCGCTGCTAGGCTTCGCATAACGTTTTCCGGGAAGCATCCATGACCGTCACCACCGGCACCCTCTATATCGTTTCCGCGCCCTCAGGCGCCGGCAAGACCAGCCTGGTCAAGGCGCTGATCGACAGCGAGGCGCAGATTCGCGTGTCGGTGTCGCACACCACCCGCGCCATGCGTCCGGGCGAACAGGACGGAGTCAACTACCACTTCGTCGACCACGACCAGTTCAACGCCATGCTCGAGCGCAGCGAGTTCCTCGAGCATGCCCAGGTCTTCGACAACCTCTACGGCACCTCGCAGCGCTGGGTCGAGCAGACCCTGGCCGCGGGCTTCGACCTGATCCTGGAAATCGACTGGCAGGGCGCGCAGCAGGTGCGCCGGCTGATGCCGCAGGCGAAATCCATCTTCATCCTGCCGCCGACCCAGGAAGCGCTGCGCCACCGCCTGACCAACCGTGGCCAGGACAGCGGCGAGATCATCGAGCGGCGCATGCGCGAGGCGGTCAGCGAGATGAGCCACTACGTCGAGTACGACTATCTGGTGATCAACGACGATTTCGCCCACGCCCTGAGCGACCTCAAGGCGATTTTCCGCAGCAACCAATTGCGCCAGGAAACCCAGCAGCAGCGCCACGCCGGCCTGCTCAGCGAGTTGCTGGCCTGACCCGGCACGCGCCGCCTGAGAGCGGCGCCGCAGAAAATCAGCGCTTCCATTGTCGCTGGTGATTTTTTAGACTATTCAGTCCGCTCGCCCGCTCGGGCCAAGCCTATCCGCACAAGTTACGAGGAACACCATGGCTCGCGTTACCGTCGAAGATTGCCTGGACAACGTTGATAACCGCTTCGAACTGGTCATGCTCGCGACCAAGCGTTCGCGCCAGCTGGCCACCGGCGGCAAAGAGCCGAAAGTGGCCTGGGAAAACGACAAGCCCACCGTCGTCGCTCTGCGCGAAATCGCCGCCGGCCTGGTGGACTACGAGGTGGTCGCCCAGGAAGACATTGTCGAAGAAGAACCGCTGTTCGCCGCCTTCGAGGAAGAGGCCAACGAGCCTCTGTAAGCCGATGAAGCCGGGTCGAAGTCGCGCGGCGCATAGCCAAACCAGTCAGCAAGGGAGCATCCCATGGCTGGTATAGACGCTCTCGCCGACCGACTTTCGGCCTACCTCGGCCACGACCAGGTCAACCTGGTCCGCCGCGCCTACTTCTACGCCGAACAGGCGCACGATGGCCAACGCCGCCGCAGCGGCGAAGCCTACGTGACCCACCCGCTGGCCGTGGCCAGCATCCTCGCCGACATGCACATGGACCATCAGAGCCTGATGGCCGCCATGCTGCACGACGTCATCGAAGACACCGGCATCGCCAAGGAAGCGCTCAACGCGCAGTTCGGCGAGACCGTGGCCGAACTGGTCGACGGGGTCAGCAAGCTGACCCAGATGAACTTCGAGACCAAGGCCGAGGCGCAGGCCGAGAACTTCCAGAAGATGGCCATGGCCATGGCCCGCGATATCCGCGTGATCCTGGTCAAGCTCGCCGACCGCCTGCACAACATGCGCACCCTCGATGCCATGCCGCACGAGAAGAGCCGGCGCATCGCCAAGGAAACCCTGGAAATCTACGCGCCCATCGCCAACCGCCTGGGCATGCACGCCATGCGCGTGGAATTCGAGGATCTGGGCTTCAAGGCCATGCACCCGATGCGCTCCGAGCGCATCCGCGCCGCCGTGCGCCGCGCTCGGGGCAACCGCAAGGAAATCGTCAACAAGATCGAGGAGTCGATCAAGGCCTGCCTGCAGCGCGAAGGCATGGAGGGCGAGGTGCTCGGCCGCGAGAAGCACCTCTACAGCATCTACCAGAAGATGCGCGGCAAGCGCCGGGCGTTCAACGAGATCATGGACGTCTACGCCTTCCGCATCATCGTCGACAAGGTCGACACCTGCTACCGCGTGCTCGGCGCCGTGCACAACCTGTACAAGCCCCTGCCCGGCCGCTTCAAGGACTACATCGCGATTCCCAAGGCCAACGGCTACCAGTCGCTGCACACCACGCTGTTCGGCATGCACGGCGTGCCCATCGAGATCCAGATCCGCACCCGCGAGATGGAGGAGATGGCCAACAACGGCATCGCCGCGCACTGGCTGTACAAGTCCAACGAGGACGAAACGCCCAAGGGCAACCATGCCCGCGCGCGGCAGTGGGTCAAGGGCGTGCTGGAGCTGCAGCAGCGCGCCGGCAACTCGCTGGAATTTATCGAGAGCGTGAAGATCGACCTGTTCCCCGACGAGGTCTACGTGTTCACCCCCAAGGGCCGCATCATGGAGCTGCCGAAGGGCTCCACCGCGGTCGACTTCGCCTACGCGGTGCACACCGACGTCGGCAACACCTGCATCGCCTGCCGCATCAACCGCCGCCTGGCGCCGCTGTCGCAGGCGCTGGAGAGCGGCTCGACGGTGGAAATCGTCACCGCGCCGGGCGCCCGGCCGAATCCGGCCTGGCTCAACTTCGTGGTCACCGGCAAGGCGCGCACCCATATCCGCCACGCCCTCAAGCAACAGCGCCGCTCGGAATCGATCAGCCTCGGCGAGCGCCTGCTGAACAAGGTGCTGGCCAGCTTCGATACGCACCTGGAGAAGATCTCCGCCGAACGCGTACAGGCGGTGTTGGGCGAATACCGTCAGGACGTCATCGAAGACCTGCTCGAAGACATCGGCCTGGGCAACCGCATGGCCTACGTGGTGGCCCGCCGCCTGCTGGCCGAGAGTGGCGACGAGACGCTGCCGAGCAGCGAGGGGCCGCTGGCCATTCGCGGCACCGAGGGCCTGGTGCTGAGCTACGCCAAGTGCTGCACACCGATCCCAGGCGATCCCATCGTCGGCCACCTGTCGGCCGGCAAAGGCATGGTGGTGCACATGGAAAGCTGCCGCAACATCGTCGATATCCGCCACAACCCGGAGAAATGCATCCAGCTCAACTGGGCCAAGGATGTCACCGGCGAGTTCAACGTCGAACTGCGCGTCGAGCTGGAGCACCAGCGCGGCCTGATCGCCCTGTTGGCCAGCAGCGTCAATGCCGCCGACGGCAACATCGAGAAGATCAGCATGGACGAACGCGACGGCCGCATCAGCGTGGTGCAACTGGTGGTCAGCGTGCATGACCGCGTGCACCTGGCCCGGGTGATCAAGAAGCTGCGCGCGATCAAGGGCGTGATGCGTATCACCCGGGTACGCGCCTAGCGCCAACGACAAATTTCAAGCTGCAAGCGACAAGCAGCAGCCGGTTTCTTGAGCCTGCCATTTGCAGGTTGTAGCCTGACAGCCGCCTTTACTTGCAGCTCGAGGCCCATGGCTTGGAGCTGCCTTTTCCAAGGAGCGATTCATGAGCAAGACCGTCATCACCAGCGACAAGGCCCCGGCCGCCATCGGCACCTACTCCCAGGCGATCAAGGCCGGCAACACCCTCTACATGTCCGGACAGATCCCGCTGGATCCGGTCAGCATGGAGCTGGTCGAAGGCTTCGAGGCGCAGACCGTGCAGGTGTTCGAGAACCTCAAGGCGGTGGCCGAAGCCGCCGGCGGCTCGTTCAAGGACATCGTCAAGCTGAACATCTTCCTCACCGACCTCTCCCACTTCGCCAAGGTCAACGAAGTCATGGGCCGCTACTTCGAGCAGCCCTACCCGGCCCGCGCCGCCATCGGCGTGGCCGCCCTGCCGCGCGGCGCGCAGGTGGAAATGGACGCTATTCTGGTTCTCGAGTAAGTCCTGCGGCGGGGCCCGCTGCCCCGCCCTCTCTTCCCGCCCGGCATGGAGACCGCCATGCGCCTGCTTTCCCTGCTGCTGTGCAGCGCCCTGCTGGTCGGCTGCGCCGGCACCCCGAGCAACGACCCGAGCGGCACCTGGATCAACCAGGCGGCCATCGACGCTGCGCGCGAAAGCGGCCGCCTGCGCGAGGCGCTGCTGGCCTACGGGCCGAACCTGGAATGGCAGATCGACCCCGAGCGCCAGCAGGCCAGCTACAGCAACGGTTTCGAACTGGCCGAAGGGCGCCTGCAGGCGGCCGGCGACGGGCGCTGGCAGGTGACCTTCTACGGCGACTACCAGGAGCAGCTGAGCCTGCAGGACGGCCAGCTGACCCAGGTGGCCAGCGGCTACTGGCCGGAGCAGCGCTTCGCCCGCAGTGCCGGCCAGGGCAATGGCGCGCCGCTGGGCAGCAGCTTCGAGCAGGCGCTGTACCGCGACTACCTCGGCGGCGACTGGCTGATCGCCGAAGGCCTCGGCCAAGGCGGCCTGGTGCGCTTCATCAGCGACGGCCAGGTGCAGGGCCTGCCCGGCGCCGAACGCTTCGCCCTGTGCCTGGCCGGCGACTGCGCGGCCATGAGCGGCGAACACGACAGCCTGTGGCTGCAGGCGGGCGACCAGGGCAGCCCCTGGCTGTTCGTCCACGAGGGCGACCAGCTGCGCATCTTCGAGGCGCACAACCGCGCCCAGTTCGACGAGATGCCCGAGTA
Organism: Pseudomonas sp. NPDC077186; assembly: GCF_044543505.1. Classification (NCBI taxonomy): domain Bacteria; kingdom Pseudomonadati; phylum Pseudomonadota; class Gammaproteobacteria; order Pseudomonadales; family Pseudomonadaceae; genus Pseudomonas; species Pseudomonas sp. NPDC077186. Next base: position 15,798 of record NZ_JBITWE010000011.1, on the reverse strand, counting down.
CCAACCCGGCCCGCAACGTTGGCTGCTCAGGCGGCGCTAGCCGCACGCCAGCCTCTGCCGCCGCAAGGATGCCTCCCGTAGCCCGGATACAAGCCGGGACTATGGCGGCAGGCGATTCCCGGATTGCATCCGGGCTACTGACTCTTGACCACTGTGCGCTATTGACCCGCCAGGATCGCCGCATAGCCCTCGCGGTAGCTCGGGTACTGCGGCGCCCAGCCCAGCGCGCGGGCGCGGGCGTTGCTGCAGCGCTTGCTGCCGGCGCGGCGCACGCGCTGCTCGTCGCTCCAGTGGCTGACGCCCAGTTGCCCGCGCAGCCAGGCCACCACCTCATGCAGCGGCGCCGGCTCGTCGTCGACGCCCAGGTAGCAGTCGGCCAAGGGCACACCCGCGGCATCGGCCTGCAGCAGCGCAGCCAGCAACCCAGCGGCATCCTCGACATGGATGCGATTGGCGTACAGCGGCGGCTCCTCGCTGACCCGATAACCGCCGCGCACCTGGCTCAGCAGCCACTCGCGGCCAGGGCCGTAGAGGCCGGTCAGGCGCACCACGCTGGCCGGCAGGCCGCTGCCCAGCGCCAGTTGCTCGGCCTCGCGCATGATCCGCGCCGAATAGCTCTGCGCCTCGGCCGGCGAATCCTCGTCGATCCACTCGCCCTGCTGCTGCCCGTACACCCCGCTGCTGGAGGCGAACAGGATGCGCCGCGGGCGCTGGCCCTGCTGCGCCAGCCAGGCCAGCACGTGGCGCAGGCCGTCGACATAGGCGGCGCGGTAGCCGGCCTCGTCGTGCTGGCTGGCCGCCGCGCAATACACCAGGTAATCCAGCTCGCCCTGCGGCCAGGCCGCCGGGCAGGCGTCGGCGTGCAGATCGCCGGCCACCGGCGCGATGGCGGCGGGCAACTGCGCCACCGTACGGCGCAGGCCGTGCACCCGCCAACCGGCGGTGGCCAGGCGCAGGCCGAGACGGGTGCCGACGTCGCCGCACCCGGCGATCAGCAGGCTGTTGCATGCGGACATGCTGTTCTCCCTGAGATTTGTGCGAAGGCGCAGTGTAGCCCGGTTGGTTCATCTCAATGCAAAGGCTATGCTTGTCGGCAACTTAATGGATAAACACTATGACCCTCACCGAACTGCGCTATATCGTCACCCTCGCCCAGGAACAGCACTTCGGCCGCGCCGCCGAGCGTTGCCACGTCAGCCAGCCGACCCTGTCGGTGGGGGTGAAGAAGCTGGAGGACGAGCTCGGCGTGCTGATCTTCGAGCGCAGCAAGAGCGCCGTGCGCCTGACCCCGGTCGGCGAGGGCATAGTCACCCAGGCGCAGAAGGTGCTGGAGCAGGCCCAGGGCATCCGCGAACTGGCCCAGGCCGGCAAGAACCAGCTGGCCGCGCCGCTGAAGATAGGCGCCATCTACACCGTCGGCCCCTACCTGTTCCCCCACCTGATTCCGCAGCTGCACCGGGTCGCCCCGGACATGCCGCTGTATATCGAGGAAAACTTCACCCATATCCTGCGCGACAAGCTGCGCACCGGCGAGCTGGACGCCATCATCATCGCCCTGCCGTTCCAGGAAGCCGATGTGCTGACCAAGCCGCTGTATGACGAGCCGTTCTACGCCCTGCTGCCGGCCGGCCACCCCTGGGCGGCGATGGACACCATCGACACCAAGCTGCTCAACGACAAGAGCCTGCTGCTGCTCGGCGAGGGCCACTGCTTCCGCGACCAGGTGCTGGAGGCCTGCCCGACCCTGCGCAAGGGCGGCGACGACCACGGCAAGCACACCACGGTGGAATCCAGCTCGCTGGAAACCATCCGCCATATGGTCGCCTCCGGCCTCGGCGTGTCGATCCTGCCGTTCTCCGCGGTCGACAGCCATCACTACGCGCCGGGCGTGATCGAGGTGCGCCCGCTCAGCGCGCCGGTGCCGTTTCGCACCGTGGCCATCGCCTGGCGCGCCAGCTTCCCGCGACCCAACGCCATCGAGGTGCTGGCCGATTCCATCCGCCTCTGCTCGGTCGCCCGCAGCCCGCAGGCCAAGAGCGCCTGAGGTCGCCGCATGACCGAGTTGGCGACGGTTTCCGTCACCGCGCTCAAGGGCGTGGGTGCGGCGCTGGCCGAGAAACTGGCCAAGGTCGGCCTGGAAAACCTGCAGGACGTGCTGTTCCACCTGCCGTTGCGCTACCAGGATCGTACCCGTATCACTCCCATCGGCGCGCTGCGCCCCGGGCAGGATGCGGTGGTCGAAGGCGTGGTGGCCGGCGCCGACGTGGTCATGGGCCGCCGCCGCAGCCTGCTGGTGCGCCTGCAGGACGGCAGCGGCACGCTGAGCCTGCGTTTCTTCCACTTCAGCCAGGCGCAGCGCGACGGCCTCAAGCGCGGCACCGCGCTGCGCTGCTACGGCGAAGTACGCCCCGGCGCCACCGGCCTGGAGATCTACCACCCGGAATACCGCGCGCAGAGCGGCGACGAACCGGCGCCGGTGGAACAGAGCCTGACGCCGATCTACCCGACCACCGAGGGCCTGACCCAGCAACGCCTGCGCAGCCTGAGCCAGCTGGCCCTGGCCCGCCTCGGCCCGCACAGCCTGCCGGACTGGCTGCCCGACGAGCTGGCCCGCGACTACCGCCTGGCGCCGCTGAGCGATGCCATCCGCTACCTGCACCGGCCACCGCCGGACGCCGATGTCGAGGAGCTCGCCGAGGGTCGCCACTGGGCGCAGCACCGCCTGGCCTTCGAGGAGCTGCTGACCCACCAGCTGTCGCTGCAACGCCTGCGCGAGCAGGTGCGCGCGCAGCAGGCGCCGGCGCTGCCGCCGGCGAAAAGACTGCCGCAGCAGTACCTCGCCAACCTCGGTTTCGCCCCCACCGGCGCGCAGCAGCGGGTCGGCGCCGAGATCGCCTACGACCTGGCGCAAAGCGAACCCATGCTGCGCCTGGTGCAGGGCGACGTCGGCGCCGGCAAGACGGTGGTCGCCGCCCTGGCCGCGCTGCAGGCGCTGGAGGCCGGCTATCAGGTGGCATTGATGGCGCCGACCGAGATTCTCGCCGAGCAGCACTTTCTCAACTTCAGCAAGTGGCTGGCGCCGCTCGGCCTGGACGTCGCCTGGCTGGCCGGCAAGCTCAAGGGCAAGGCGCGCGCTAGCGCGCTGGAACAGATCGCCGCTGGCTGCCCGATGGTGGTCGGCACCCATGCGCTGTTCCAGGACGAAGTACGGTTCAAGCGCCTGGCCCTGGTGATTATCGACGAGCAGCACCGCTTCGGCGTGCAGCAGCGCCTGGCCCTGCGGCAGAAAGGCATCGACGGGCGCCTCTGCCCGCACCAGCTGATCATGACCGCCACGCCCATCCCGCGCACCCTGGCGATGAGCGCCTATGCCGATCTGGACACCTCGATCCTCGACGAGCTGCCGCCGGGGCGCACCCCGGTCAACACCCTGGTGATCGCCGACAGCCGCCGCGACGAGGTGGTCGAGCGGGTACGCAACGCCTGCCAGCAGGGGCGCCAGGCCTACTGGGTGTGCACCCTGATCGAGGAATCCGAAGAGCTCACCTGCCAGGCCGCGGAGACCAGCTTCGAGGATCTCTCCAGTGCGCTGGGCGAGCTGCGCGTCGGCCTGATCCACGGGCGCATGAAACCGGCCGAAAAGGCCGCAGTGATGGACGAATTCAAGCTGGGTCGGCTGCAGCTGCTGGTCGCCACCACGGTGATCGAGGTCGGCGTCGACGTGCCCAACGCCAGCCTGATGATTATCGAGAACCCGGAACGATTGGGCCTGGCGCAACTGCATCAGCTGCGCGGGCGGGTCGGTCGCGGCAGCGCCGCCAGCCACTGCGTGCTGCTCTACCACGCGCCGCTGTCGCAGCTGGGCCGCGAACGCTTAGGCATCATGCGCGAAACCACCGACGGTTTCGTCATCGCCGAGAAGGATCTCGAACTCAGGGGGCCGGGGGAAATGCTCGGCACCCGCCAGACCGGTCTGCTGCAGTTCAAGGTCGCCGACCTGATGCGCGACGCCGACCTGCTGCCGGCCGTGCGCGACGCCGCCGCCGCCCTGCTGGAGCGCTGGCCGCAGCATGTCGCGCCGTTGCTGGAGCGCTGGTTGCGTCACGGCCAACAATACGGTCAAGTGTGAACTGAATCACAGGGCGACCGTCGCCCCGAACCTTCGCGCCGATGCCCGCTGGTTATACTCCGGGGCACATGCGCCACCGCCGGATACCCGAAATGACTGAAGCCGCCCTCGCCCCCAACGCCCATCCGCAGCCGCCCGCGGTGATCCTGCAGCTGCTGGACAAGCTCGCCGTGCCCTACCGGGTCTGCGCCGAGCGTCCCGGCCTGCCGGCCGCCGCCCGCCTGCAGGCGGTGCTGCTGGACGACGCGGTCGGCGCGCTGCTGGTGCTCTACCCGCGCAGCCAACTGCTCGACCTCGGCCGCCTGGCCGAGCTCACCGGGCGCCAACTCACCGCGGTCAAGCCGGAACGGCTGGAGCGCATGCTCGGCAAGCACAGCCTGGCGCTATTGCCCGGTTTGCCGCCACTGACCAGTTCGCCCTGCCTGTACGACGAGCGCCTGCTGCAGGTACCCAGCCTGCTGGTGGAGTCCGGCCAGCCCGGCGTGCTGCTGGAGATTGCCACCGAGGCTTACAAGACACTGCTGAGCAAGGCCAGCGCGGCGCGCTTCGGCGAGCCGCTGAGCGCGATCAGGCCGAACCTCGACCGCCCCGACGACGACCGCGCCGAGATCACCCAGGCGGTGCAGGCCTTCACCGCGCGGCGCATCCAGCAGCGTCTGGAGGAAACCATCGAGATTCCGCCGCTGCCGGAGACCGCGCAGAAGATCATCAAGCTGCGCGTCGACCCCGACGCCACGGTGGACGACATCACCGGCGTGGTCGAGACCGACCCGGCGCTGGCCGCCCAGGTGGTCAGCTGGGCCGCCTCTCCCTACTACGCCGCGCCGGGCAAGATCCGCTCGGTGGAGGACGCCATCGTCCGCGTGCTGGGCTTCGACCTGGTGATCAACCTGGCGCTCGGCCTGGCCCTGGGCAAGACCCTCAGCCTGCCCAAGGACCAGCCGCAGCACGCCACGCCCTACTGGCAGCAGGCGATCTACACGGCCGCGGTGATCGAGGGCCTGACCCGCGCCATGCCTCGCGCGCAGCGCCCGGAAGCGGGCCTGACCTACCTCGCCGGGCTGCTGCACAACTTCGGCTACCTGGTCCTGGCGCACGTCTTCCCGCCGCATTTCTCGCTGATCTGCCGGCACCTGGAGGTCAACCCGCACCTGCCGGCCAGCCATATCGAGCAGCACCTGCTGGGCATCACCCGCGAACAGATCGGCGCCTGGCTGATGCGCCACTGGGACATGCCCGAGGAACTGGCCTGCGCCCTGCGCTTCCAGCACGACCCCAGCTACGCCGGCGATCACGCCGCCTTCGCCAACCTGGTGTGCCTGGCCGTGCGCCTGCTGCGCAACCGCGGCATCGGCGCCGGACCGCAGGAAGAGATTCCCGATGAACTGTTCGAGGCCCTGGGCCTGAGCCGGGAAAAGGCCGACGACGCGGTGAGCAAGGTGCTGGCCGCCGAAGTGGCGCTGCGCGAACTGGCGGCGCAGTTCCAGCACCCCCACTGAGCCGACGCCGCCCGCGCGCTGCTCGCGGGGCCATGCACGGGCGCGCGTAGGTTGGCGCTGAGCGCAGCGAAGCCCAACGGGGAGCGCGCAGCGCTCCGCCCGACGCTGCCGCGGCTACCGACGCCGCCTAGCGCGCCTGGCGCAATTGCTCGCGGCGTTCGCCGAACAGTTGCGGCACCGCCGCCACGCTGGCGGCGAGCAGGCGGTTGACGCTGGCGTGCTCGTACAGCGCGGCATACTCGGCCAACTGCTCGCTGGGCATCTGCCGGTAGGCATAAAGCATGAAGGATTCCACCGCCTGGGCGCTGGACTGGCGAATGGCCGCGGCCTGGGTCTGGGTCTGCGCCTGCAGCTCGGCCTCGTCGAGGTTCTCGCCGCGCGCGCGCAGCGCCAGCAACGCCTGGGTCTTGCCCACCTCGTAACGCAGCAGGCTGGCCAGCACCGTGGTGTGCGCCGCCGCATCCAGACGCTTGACCAGCTCCAGGCGCACACCGCGCGGCGGCTGCGCGGCCAGGCGCTGGCGATACTCGACCAGGCCCTGCGGCTGCTCGCCGACCGCCCGTTCGGCGGCGGTGAAACGCCGCGCCAGCGGGCTGTCGAGGCGCTCGCGGGCCTGCGCCAGCTGCGCGGCATCGAGCTGGGCGCTGACCCGCTTGGCCAGCTCCAGGCACAGCGCCGGGCCGGCGAACAGCTGCCCCAGGCGCTGCTGCTCGGCCGGCTCCTGGCCGCGTTGCAGCAAGGGCGCGCTCTGCTCGCAGAGCAGATGGATACCGGCCAGTTCGAACAACGGCAACAGCGCGTGGGGAGAGGCCGGCTCGGCCCGCAGCGAGGCGGCCGCCAACAGCAGGAGGGGCAGGACGATCAGACGCATGGCCAGGCTTTCCACTGGGACTTGCCGGGCAGCCTAACCAAAGCGCGGCGCGCCGACCAGCGACGGCGCGCGCAACTGGGGATCAGGCGGCCTTTTTCGCCGAATCGACCTTCTTCTTCGGTGTCAGGTGCTTGGTCAGCCCCTGGAACCACATCACCAGCGCCGGGTTGCCCTGGATCTGGATGTCCTTGTTCTGGATGCCCTGCATGAAGGCCAGCTGCTTGTTCTTCGCGGTCATGGTGGCGAAACCATAGGCGGCATCCTTGAAGCCGATGGCGAAAGCGGGCTGACTGGCCGGGCCGCGCTTGCTGCTGATGCGCTGGCCCGCGACGATGAAGTGGCGCGCCACCTTGCCGTCCAGGGTATGCAGCTGGAACACCATATCGCGGCCTTCGAGCTGCTGACGAAACGCCGGGTTGTCGCGACTGGCCTTGGCCATGAGGCGGCCCAGCATCCACAGGAGAAAACGGAATTTCATGCACGGGCCCCAATGATCGAAGATGATGGCCGCGCATTGTAGTGGTTTTCTTGCAGGACTACAGCCTGCCAAAAGCACGGTGGGGACGCTGAAGGCGCCGGCTGCGTCGTACGCACCCAGACGGGAGAGGCCCGGAGCCGAGCGGCTCCGGGCGACAGGCTCAGTTGACCGCGTCTTTCAGGGACTTGCCCGGTTTGAAGGCAACGGTGTTGCTGGCCTTGATCTTGACCGGCTGACCGGTTTGCGGGTTCTTCCCGGTGCGGGCGCCACGGTGGCGCTGGACGAAGGTACCGAAGCCCACCAGAGTCACACTGTCCTTGCGGTTCAGTGCACCGGTGATTTCTTCCAGTACGGCGTTGAGTACACGATTGGCCTGATCCTTGGTCAGATCAGCCTTTTCGGCGATGGCGGCGGCGAGTTCCGGTTTACGCATAGATGCCTCTTTGACGGTTTTTTGTTGTTGTGTCCGTGCTGTCCTTCCAGAACAGCGCCCAAGGCGCCGCAACAGCTCTGCGCTGCGGCAGACCCCAGGGAGAATGGCATGCCGCACCGCACTGCGCCAGTCTCGTCCGACACTTTGGCCGGGCATTTTCGTGGCGTATCCGACAGAACGGCCGGCAATCATGCCAACAGCGCCGGCAGCTCCCGGTTCAGCGCCAGTTTCTCCTGCACGGCCGCGCCGGTCAGGGCGTAGCCCAGCAGGCTGCCCGCGGCGTCGCGGCACAGCGCCTTGATATCGCCGCCGGCACCTTCCACCGTCCACTCGCCCTGGCTGCCGCGCGGCGGCGGCGACACCACCAGCGGGCACACCGGGGTCTTCACCGTCACCGGCATCGGCCCATAGCTGACCGCCGTCGGCTCGCCGGCCAGGGTCTTGGCCAGGGCGCGGGCGCAGGCCATCAGCGGCATCACGTAGAGCAGGTTGAGGCCGTCCACCTCGGCGCAATCGCCGAGGGCATAGATGTGGGCGTGGGAGCTCTGCAACTGGCGGTCGACCTGCACCCCGCGGCCCACCGCCAGGCCGGCGGCGGCGGCCAGTTCGATGCGCGGGCGCAGGCCGACGGCGGACACCGCCAGATCGCAGTCGATCAGGCTGCCGTCGGACAACAGCGCCTGCAGCGCCGCGCCCTTGTGGTTGAGGCTGGCCAGCACCGGGCCGAGGTGGAAACGCGCGCCGAGGCCTTCCAGGCCGGCCTGCACCGCCGCCGCCGCGGCCGGGTGTAGCAGGCCGGGCATGACCTGCTCGCAGGGCGCCACCAACTCGACCTGGTAGCCGCCGGCGCTGAGGTCGTTGGCGAACTCGCAGCCGATCAGGCCGGCGCCGAGCAGCAGCACGCGGTGCTTGCCGGCCGCCGCCGCGCGAAAGCGCGCGTAGTCCTCCAGGTCGTTGATCGGGTAGATGGCGTCCTGCGCGTCGCCTTCCACCGGCACGCGAATCGGCTCGGCGCCCCAGGCCAGCACCAGGTCGCGATAGGCCACGGTTTCTTCGCCGATCCACAGGCGCTGGTGCCCCGGGTCGATGCCGGTGATGCGGGTGTGGGTGCGGATCTCGGCCTTGAGCTGTTCGGCCATGGCGCCCACCTCGGCCATGGCCAGGCCGTCGGCGTCCTTGTTCTTGCCGAAGCCGGTGGACAGCATCGGCTTGGAGTAGGAACGCCCGTCGTCGGCGGTGATCAGCAGCAGCGGCGTCTGCGTATCGAGCTTGCGCCATTCCTTGGCCAGGTTGTAGCCGGCCAGGCCGGTGCCGACTATCACCACGGGTGCACTCATGTTCACAACTCCTCGCTTCGCATACGACGCGACGGCCCGCGGGCCGTCGCCATTGATCCAGTGAAAGAAACCGGGCCGCTCAGGAGACTTCGATCATCTCGAAATCCGCCTTGCCCACGCCGCAGTCCGGGCATACCCAGTCGGCGGGGATGTCCTCCCAGGCCGTGCCGGGGTCGATGCCCTCCTCGGGCAGGCCCTCGGCCTCGTCATAGATGAAACCGCAGACCACGCATTGCCACTTGCGCATCGCCCTCTCCTCCACGCCCGCTCACACCGACCCTACTCCAGATAGGGTTCGCCAGCCAAGCGCGCGGCGCCCTCTCCAGACAGAGGTTGGGGCGCCGCATGGCGGTAATCGGTGCGCAACGTGACGCCCTCGGATATGTCCGCGGGCCGGGGTTGTCGCAGTATCCAGGGCCTCCCGGGGCAAACCGGGCGATTCCAACAAGAAACACGAGGCCACGCACCGATGAACTTGATTCTCTCCGCGGCGATCCTCGCCCTCCTCGCGCTGACCCTCTGGGTGCTGCTGCGCTGGGGCCGACTGCGCTGCACCGGCAGCGAGCCGGTGGGGCTGTTCACCTTCCTCGCCATCCTCTTCACTTCGGGCCTGGACATGGGCCTGATCATCTTCCCGCTCACCGAATTCCCGGTGTACGCCAGCGAGGCGCCCTACCAGTTCTCCAACCCGCTGGCGGTGGCCTTCGGCTTCTGGGGCTTTCTGGTCTGGCTGCTGTACTTCATCACCACCTTCTACTTCTGCGTGATCGAACCCAAGGTCAAACTGTTCGAGCTGCGCCCGGTGAAGCTGGTGAACAACCTGGTGATAGTCGCCACCTGCGCCTTCACCGCCTACCTGTTCCTGGTCAATATCGCCTGGTACGCCCCCGAGGTCGGCGAGGCCTGGCACTACCTGACGGTGGTGGCGATCCTCCTCGCGGCGATCTACTCCAGCACCGATATCCGCTACCTGAAGATCCTCAGCGTCGCCTCGACCTGGCTGTTCTTCGCCCTGATCCTGGCCATGGCGCTGGTCGGCGGAGTCGGCCCCGAGCATTTCGCCGCGGCGGCGGCGGCCATCGGCAGCGGCTACTTTGCCGAGCTGCCGCGCTTCGTCCTGCCGCTGAGCGACTACCATGCCTTCTACCTGTTCTGGTGGTTCGCCTGGAGCATCATGATCGGCCAGTTCGTCTCGCGCTTCGTCGGCGGCCTGAAGACCTACCAGCTGCTGCTGGCGTTGCTGATCATCCCGTCGATTCCGCTGGCGATCTGGTTCGCCGTGCTGCACCACCATTTCGCCGAGAACATCGCCATCGCCCCGCTGTGGAAGCTGGCGATGCTCGCCGTGGGGGTGATCTTCGTGATCAACTCGGTGGATTCGCTGGTGCGCCTGTACAGCGACAACCTCGGCCTCAGCGTGCAACGCCTGGGCCGCGGACGCTTCCTGGCCTGCCACTTCGCCCTGCTCGGCGCCTTGGTGCTGGCCTTCAAGTTCACCCCGTTCGAGATCCACTGGGTGGGCCTGACGGTGATCGGCCTGTACGCCGTGACCCTGGCCCTGCTGCTGCGCCGCTGCCGCCCGGCCTTGCGCGGCATCGGCGCAGCGTCAGTCGAGCTTGAGCACCTTGGCCAGCACCACCTTGGGCCCCTTCATCTTCTTGACGATGATGCGCAGGCCGTCGGTTTCCAGCACCTCTTCCTCCTCGGGCATGCGCTTGAGGAAGTCGTAGATCAGCCCGGCCAGGGTCTCGGCCTCGATATGGTCGAGGTCGACGCCGAGCAGGCGCTCGACCTTGGCCAGCGGCGTGTCGCCGCGCACCAGCAGCTTGCCCGGCTGGTAGGCGAGGATGCCGCGCTCGGCCTTGCGGTGCTCGTCCTGGATATCGCCGACCAGCGCCTCGAGCACGTCCTCCATGGTCAGGTAGCCGATCACCTTGCCGTCGGCCTCCTCGACTAGGGCGAAGTGCGCGCCGCCCTGGCGGAACTGCTCGAGCAGCTGCGACAGCGGCATATGCCGGCCGACCCGCTCCAGCGGGTGCATCAGTTCGCCCAGCTTGAGCGCCGAGGGCAGCATCTCCAGCAGCGACAGTTGCAGCAGCAGGTCCTTGATATGCAGCACGCCGACGAACTGGCCCTGGGCCTCGTCGAAGATCGGGTAGCGGCTGTACTTGTGCCGGCGGAAGGTGGCGAACACCTGGTCGAGGCTGGCATTGAGTTCCAGGTACACCAGGTCTTCGCGCGAGTTGGCCCAGTCCACCACTTCCAGTTCGCCCAGCTCCACCGCCGAGGCCAGCACGCGCATGTCCTGGTCGCTGGGCGCGCTGGCGCGGCTGGAGTGGAGGATCAGCTTGAGCTCGTCGCGGCTGTAGTGATGCTCGTGGTGCGGCCCCGGCTCGCCCTGGCCGGCGACGCGCAGGATGGCGTTGGCGCTGGCGTTGAGGACGAAGATCGCCGGGTACATCAGCCAGTAGAAGGCGTACAGCGGCGCCGCCGTCCACAGCGAGAGCAGCTCGGGCTTGCGGATCGCCCAGGACTTGGGCGCCAGCTCGCCGACCACTATATGCAGGTAGGAGATGATCGAGAACGCGGTGAAGAAGGCGATGCCGTGCACCAGCTTGGGCGACTCCACGCCCAGGGCGCCGAGCAGCGGCTCGAGCAGGTGGGCGAAGGCCGGCTCGCCGACCCAGCCCAGGCCCAGCGAGGCCAGGGTGATGCCCAGCTGGCAGGCCGACAGGTAGGCGTCCATCTGGTTGTGTACGGTGCGCAGGATATGCCCGCGCCAGCCGTGGGCCTCGGCCAGGGCGTCGACCTTGGTGGCGCGCAGGCGGACGATGGCGAACTCGGCGGCGACGAAGAAGCCGTTGAGCAGAACCAGAAACAGGGCGAACAGGACGAGGCCGAAGTCGGCGAAGTAGGTGGAAACGGAGAGGCTCGTGGAAGGGTCCATGGGGATTCGGGTTGGCTAATGACCGCTAGAGGGTGGGGGCTGGCGCGGCGCTTTGCAAGAGCCTAGGCGGCCTCAGCGGACGCGCTGCACCACCTGCGCCGGGGCGAAATGGCAGGTGAAGGTACTGCCCTTGCCCGGCACGCTGTGGATCTCCAGGTTGCCGCGATGGCGCAGCAGCACGTGCTTGACGATGGCCAGGCCGAGGCCGGTGCCGCCGGTGTTGCTGGCGCGGCTGGAGTCGACCCGGTAGAAGCGCTCGGTCAGGCGCGGCAGGTGCTTGGCCTCGATGCCCATGCCGCTGTCGGCCACCGCCAGATGCGCACCCTGCTCGTCGCCCTGCCAGCGGATGCGGATCTCGCCGCCGGCCGGGGTGTACTTCACCGCATTGAACACCAGGTTGGAGAAGGCGCTGCGCAACTCGGCCTCGCTGCCCTTGAGCTTGAGGTGCGGGTCGGCTTCCAGGCTGATGCGATGGTGCTGCTCGCCGGACAGCGCCTGGGCGTCGTTCTTGATCGACAGCAGCAGCAGGTCGACCGCCACCGGCTGGTTGTCCGAGGGGTAGTCGGTGGCCTCCAGCTTGGCCAACAAGAGCAGGTCGTTGAGCAGCGTCTGCATCCGCGCGCCCTGCTGCTGCATCTGCTGCAGTGCCCGCAGCCAGCGTGGATTGACCGCCTCGACGTTGTCCAGCAGGGTCTCCAGGTAGCCGGCGATCACCGTCAGCGGCGTGCGCAGCTCGTGGGAGACGTTGGCGACGAAGTCCTTGCGCATCTGCTCCAGCTGATGCAGGCGGGTGACGTCGCGCACCAGCAGCAAGTGCTCGCGGTTGCCGTAGCGGGTGATATGGAACTGCAGGCGGCGACGGTCGTTGACCGGCGAGGGGATCTCCAGCGCCTCGGCGTAGTTGCCGCGCTCGAAGTAGTCCTTGAAACGCGGATCGCGCACCAGGTTGGCGATGGGCTGGCCGCTGTCCTGCGGCGTCTTCAGGCCCAGCAGGGTCTCGGCGGCGCGGTTCCACCACTCCAGGTTGCCCTGGCTGTCGAGCATCACCACCGCGTCCTTGAGCGCCGCGGTGGACTCCTGCACGCGGTCGATCACCGCCTGCAGACGGCCGCGCGCCTTCTCGTTGCGCCGCTGCAGGTGATAGATGCTGTCGAACACCTCGCCCCACAGGCCGTAGCCGTCCGGCGGCGGCTCGTCGGGCTTGTGCTCGCGCAGCCACTTGTGCAGGCGCAGCAGCTGGCTGAGGGTCCAGCCCAGGTGGACGGCCAGGCCGGCGGCCAGGGCCCAGGCATATTCGCCGGTGACCAGGCCCAGCAGCAGGCAGGCGCCGATCAGCAGCAGCAGGCGACGCACCACAGCGCCACGCCAGTCTTGGTTCACGATGGAGCGCATCCTTGTCAGCAGAGCGAGTGCGCAGAAGCGCCGCGCCAGCGATCAACCTTTGGTGGAGAAACGATACCCGGTGCCGCGTACGGTTTGTACCAGGTTTTCGTAGGCATCGCCGAGGGCCTTGCGCAGGCGGCGGATATGCACGTCGACGGTGCGTTCCTCGACATAGACGTTGCCGCCCCAGACCTGATCGAGCAGTTGGCCGCGGGTATAGGCCCGCTCCTGGTGGGTCATGAAGAACTGCAGCAGGCGGTATTCGGTGGGGCCCATCTCGGCCGGCTTGCCGTCGATGGTGACGCGGTGGCTGATGGGGTCGAGCAGCAAGCCGCCGACCTCGATCGGCGCCTCGCTGTCGCTGGGCCCGGCGCGGCGCAGCACGGCCTTGAGCCGCGCGACCAGCTCGCGCGGGGAGAAGGGCTTGGTGATGTAGTCGTCGGCGCCGACCTCCAGGCCCTGGATCTTGTTGTCCTCTTCGCCTTTGGCGGTGAGCATGATGATCGGGATGTCGCAGGTCAGCTCGTCGCGCTTGAGGCGGCGGGCCAGCTCGATGCCGCTGGTGCCGGGCAGCATCCAGTCGAGCAGGATCAGGTCGGGTTTGCGGTCGACGATGACGGCATGGGCCTGCTGGGAGCTCGAAGCCTCCAGGCACTCGTAGCCGGCCATCTCCAGGGCCACCGCGATCATCTCGCGGATCGGTGCTTCGTCGTCGACGATCAGGATGTTCTTGCCAACCATGGGTCCCGCCTCGGTTCGTTCATCTGTCTGCGCCGCATTAGATAACGAAATTATTGCAGCGATATGACAGGCGCGCGGCACGCCTCAGCGCCAGGCGTAGTCCAGCACGATGCCGGCGAAGATCGCCAGCCCGGCCCAGTGGTTGTGCAGGAAGGCGTTGAAGCAGGCCATCGGCTTGCGGTTGCGCGTGGCGTGGTACTCCCAGGCGAAGCAGGCGGCGGCGACCAGCAGGCCGACGTGGAAGCAGAGCCCCAGCTCGAAACGTGCGCCGGCCAGCAGCAGGCAGAACAGCGCCAGGCCCTGCAGGCTGGCGATGATCAGACGGTCGGCGTCGCCGAACAGGATGGCGGTGGATTTCACCCCGATCTTCAGGTCGTCCTCGCGGTCGGCCATGGCGTAGTAGGTGTCGTAGGCCACGGTCCACAGCAGGTTGGCGATGTACAGCAGCCAGGCCTCGGGCGGCAGGCTGCCGGTCTCGGCGGTAAAGGCCATCGGCATGCCCCAGGAGAAGGCCGCGCCGAGCACCACCTGGGGGTAGAAGGTGTAGCGCTTCATAAAGGGGTAGCAGGCCGCCAGGGCCAGGCCGCCGAACGACAGCCAGATGGTCGCGGCGTTGGTCAGCAGCACCAGGCCGAAGCTCAGCGCCACCAGCACGGCGAACAGGATCAGCGCCTCGCGCGGCTGGATCTTGCCGCTGGCCAGCGGCCGCGCCTTGGTGCGGGCGACGTGGCCGTCGAAGTTACGGTCGGCGTAATCGTTGATCACGCAGCCGGCGGCGCGCATCAGGATCACGCCGACGACGAAGACGAACAGGTTCTTCGCGCTAGGCACGCCTTCGGCGGCGACCCACAGCGCCCACAGCGTCGGCCACAGCAACAGGTAGATGCCGATCGGCTTGTCCAGGCGCATCAGCTGGATGAAGTCCCAGGCGCGTGGGTGCAGGCGATTGGTCGATTGCAGCAGGCGGGTGTACATCGAAGCGTCTCCGGGCAGGTTGCGCGGATTATACGGGGGAACAGGATCGCGGATGGCAACGGGGAGCGGTGGGAGGCGCTTTAGCGGCGACGGTGACGGCTGCGACTGCATGGATGCAGGAGATAGAGCGAAGCAGGATGCCCGAGCCGTTAGCCCCTCCCACAGGGCCGTTCAGATTTCGATCCCGGCCGCCAGCCAGAAGGCCGGCAGAAAGACTTCGGCCACCAGCACGCCGAGTGCACCGCGGCTAAAACAGGAGCGCCGTGCCCACAGGCGTTCGGCGCACGCCTCTTGCGGCAGCCAGGCAGCAGGATAGCGGCAGGCCTGCAGCTCGCCGCGGTCGAAGGCACGGTCGCTGAACAGCAGCTCGCCGAGCGAACGGCTGCCCAGCTCGGCCAGGTTCAGCCCGGAGCCTTCCAGGGCGCTGCGCGCCGCCACGCTACGGGCGAACACCCAGGGCTGACCGTGGCCGCGCAGGTACACCTCGCGCACCCAGCCCTGACTGCCCTCGGCGACGCCGAGGGCGGTGCACTCGTCGCTGCGCAGGCGCTGCCAGCCCTGATCCAGCGGGGTGACGGAGAAACCGTCATGCGACAACGCGGTGAGGCGGCGGGTCAGCGAGTCCTGGTTGAACAGCCAGTCGCGCGCCCCGGCGGCCGGCTGCGGATGCAGCTGGGCGCAGGTCAGCCAGCGCGGCGGATGGGCAAGGGCGGCGTGGGGCACGAAGAACAATCACCACAGAACGAAAGCGCGCGAGTCTAGCACGGCGAGACGCTGGCTCACCGCCCAGGTCTCAACAGTCACCAACCTCTGGTTTTCCGCCACGTAAAAAAGACCTGGCCGCCCCTGGGACTCTCACCGACACGCCACCGTTTTTCTCGGCGCAAAGAAGAAACCCCAGACCGCGTTAGCGATCTGGGGTTTCGTATAGGAGCTTGACGATGACCTACTCTCACATGGGGAAGCCCCACACTACCATCGGCGATGCGTCGTTTCACTGCTGAG
>NZ_JBITWE010000010.1:0-65543 GCF_044543505.1 Pseudomonas sp. NPDC077186 | reverse complement strand
CCAGGGCCGGCAGCTCGGCCCAGAGCTTGGAAACCTCGAACACTTCATTGAGCACGAAGCGCATGTCGCGCAGGGGGGCTTGGTAATCGGCCATGTTGGTATCTCTCGGATGATGCGGGCATGCGCGATGCCGTGATGGATAAAGTGCCGGCCGGATCAGCCGGCGCCAAGCGCCGGCCAGGCCAGCGGCAATGAGCGGGTGCTGGCCTGGCGCGGCGCCGGCTCGAGCAGGTTGTCCAGGGCTGCCAGCAGCAGCGCGCCGATCACTTCCTGGCGCTGCTGTGCAGGCAAGTCCGGGCACGCCGGCGGCAGGTTGTTGAGCCAGCCGACCAGCGCCTGCACGCCGAACCTAAGGCAGGCCGGCGCCCCACCCGCCCCGGCCTCCAGCAGCAGATGCGCCAGGCGCTCTTCGTAAGCGCTGCGCAGCTCCTGGATACGCAGGCGATGGGCCGGCGTCAGGCAGCGCAGCTCCTGCTCGGCCAACTGAAACTGCGCCGGGCGCCGTTCGTGCAGGGCGACATGGCGCTGCAGCAGCTGTTCCAGGCGCTGCCGGGCACTGCCCCTGGCGACGGCGCGCGGCGCGCCCAGCAGTTCCTCGTAGAGCTCCTCGATCAGCTCGAACAGCAGCTGTTCCTTGCTCTCGAAATGGTGATAGAGCGAGCCCGCGGCCATGCCCAGGTGCAGGGCCAGCTCACGCATGCCGACCTGGGCGAAGCCGCGTTCGGCGAACAGCGCCAGCGCCTTGCCGCGCAGGATCTCGAGCCTGGTCTCGGCGCACGCGCTAACCATGGCGGCTCACACGCGCTCGAAGATCGCGGCGATACCCTGACCGCCGCCGATGCACATGGTCGCCAGGGCATAGCGCCCGCCACTGCGATGCAGTTCGTGGATGGCCTTGGTCACGATGATCGCGCCGGTGGCGCCGATCGGGTGGCCGAGGGAAATACCCGAGCCATTGGGGTTGACCCGCGCCGGGTCGAAGTCCAGCTCACGGGCCACGGCACAGGCCTGGGCGGCGAACGCCTCGTTGGATTCGATCACGTCCAGGTCGGCCACCGTCAGGCCGGCACGCTGCAGCGCCAGGCGGGTCGCCGGAATCGGCCCCAGGCCCATCAGCTCGGGCTCGACGCCGGCGTGGGCATAGCTGACCAGGCGCGCCAGCGGACGCAGATTGTCGCTTTTGACCGCCGCGCCGCTGGCCAGCAGCAGCGCCGCGGCGCCGTCGTTGAGGCCCGAGGCATTGCCGGCGGTCACCGTGCCGCCCTGCTTGAAGGCGGTCTTCATCGCCGCCAGCTGCTCCAGGGCGACGTCGCCGCGCACATGCTCGTCGACCTCGAACAGCTGCACGCCTTTGCGGCTCTTCAGCTCCACCGGCACGATCTGGCCGGCAAAGCGCCCCTCGGCAATGGCGCGGGCGGCGCGCCGCTGGCTCTCCAGGGCCAGCTCGTCCTGCGCCTCGCGGCTGATGCCATGGCGCTCGGCCACGTTCTCCGCGGTGATGCCCATATGGATGCGCTGCAAGGGATCGTGCAGCACGCCGAGCATATAGTCCTGCGCCTGCATGTCGCCCAGGCGCGCGCCCCAGCGTGCGGCGGACATCAGGTACGGCCCGCGGCTCATCGACTCGGCGCCGCCGGCGATGGCCACCTCGGTCTCGCCCAAAAGCAGGCTTTGCGCCGCGGAAATCACCGCCTGCAGGCCGGAACCGCAGAGGCGGTTGACGTTGAAGGCCGGGGTCTCCTTGGACAGACCGGCATTCAGCGCCGCCACCCGCGCCAGGTAGGCGTCGCCCGGCTCGGTGGGTATCACATTGCCCAGCACCACGTGACCGACCCGCTCGGGTGCGCAGCCGGAACGCTGCAAGGCCGCGCCGACGGCGCTGCTGGCCAGTTGCGACAGCGCGACATCCTTGAGCGAGCCGCCGAAGGAGCCGATGGCGGTACGGGCGGCACTGACGATAAAGACTTCGGGGGTAGACATGGAGAACTCCGTTTAATGGCGATAACCGGTTGCTGTGGCGTGCACATCCAGCCGGATGGGGTGACCTCGCCGCATGCGTCCAATCTAGGGACAGCGGCGCCGGACGTCTTTTCATTTAGTGACAAGCGGCTGTCATTTCATGACAAAGCCTATTGATTGTCGACACTTCAATATACGCAGATTGACCAAGGCTACATTAATGAGTAATTTTCGACCAGCCATTGAAATATTGTCGACACACAACCAGCCAAAGGCCAATCATGCAATCAGCCTCCTCCGTCAAGACCCCCGGCCAGCGCTTCCGCCAGGCCCTCGCCATCGAGACGCCATTGCAGGTGATCGGTGCGATCAACGCCAACCATGCGCTGCTGGCCAAGCGCGCCGGTTTCCGCGCCCTCTACCTGTCCGGCGGCGGCGTCGCGGCCGGCTCCCTGGGCCTGCCGGATCTGGGCATCAATACCCTCGATGACGTGCTCACCGACGTGCGCCGCATCACCGATGTCTGCGACCTGCCGCTGCTGGTGGACATCGACACCGGCTTCGGCCCGAGCGCCTTCAATATCGAGCGCACCATCAAGAACCTGATCAAGGCCGGCGCCGCCGCCGCGCATATCGAGGACCAGGTCGGCGCCAAGCGCTGCGGCCACCGTCCGGGCAAGGAAATCGTCTCCTGCGAGGAAATGGTCGACCGCGTGCGCGCCGCCGCCGATGCCAAGACCGACCCGGATTTCTTCCTCATCGCCCGCACCGACGCGATCCAGGCCGAGGGCGTGGACGCCGCCATCGAGCGCTGCCAGGCCTATGTCGAGGCTGGCGCCGACGGCATCTTCGCCGAGGCTGCCTACGACCTGCCGACCTACCAGCGCTTCGTCGATGCCCTGAACGTCCCGGTGCTGGCCAATATCACCGAGTTCGGCGCCACCCCGCTGTTCACCCGCGACGAGCTGGCCTCGGTCGGCGTGGCCATCCAGCTCTACCCGCTGTCGGCCTTCCGCGCCGCCAACAAGGCGGCAGAAGCGGTCTACACCGCGATCCGCCAGAGCGGCCACCAGAAAGACGTGATCGAGCTGATGCAGACCCGCGCCGAGCTGTACGACCGCATCGGCTACCACGCCTTCGAGCAGAAGCTCGATGCGCTGTTCGCCACCAAGAAGTAACCCCCAGAACACCGGTGCGGCCGGGCACGCCCTGCCCGCACCCGAATACACCGTCCAGACCGCGCCAGATTGGTCTTCTGTCCCGAGGAAGCAAACCGTGCTTGAAACCTACCGCCACCATGTCGCCGAACGTGCCGAGCAGGGCCTGCCGCCCCTGGCGCTGAATGCCGAACAGACCGCCGCCCTGGTCGAACTGCTGAAAAACCCGCCGGCCGGCGAAGCCGCCTTCCTCCTCGAGCTGATCAGCCACCGCGTACCGGCCGGCGTAGACGAAGCCGCCTACGTCAAGGCCGGTTTCCTCTCTGCCATCGCCAAAGGCGAAACCGCCTCGCCGCTGATCGGCAAAGCGCGCGCCGTCGAGCTGCTGGGCACCATGCAGGGCGGCTACAACATCGCCACCCTGGTCGAGCTGCTCGATAACGCCGAGCTGGCCGAGGTGGCCGCCGCGCAGCTCAAGCACACCCTGCTGATGTTCGATGCCTTCCACGATGTGGCCGAGCGCGCCAAGGCCGGCAATGCCAACGCCAAGGCCGTGCTGCAGTCCTGGGCCGACGGCGAATGGTTCACCGCCCGCCCGGCGCTGGCCGAGAAGATCACCCTGAGCGTGTTCAAGGTGCCCGGCGAAACCAACACCGACGACCTCTCCCCCGCGCCGGACGCCTGGTCGCGCCCGGACATCCCGCTGCACGCCCTGGCCATGCTGAAGATGGCCCGCGACGGTATCGAGCCGCAGCAACCCGGCGCGGTCGGCCCGCTGGCGCAGATCGAGGCGGTCAAGGCCAAGGGTTACCCGGTGGCCTATGTCGGCGACGTGGTCGGCACCGGTTCCTCGCGCAAATCCGCCACCAACTCGGTGCAGTGGTTCTTCGGCGACGACATTCCCCATATCCCGAACAAGCGCGCCGGCGGCTTCTGCTTCGGCAACAAGATCGCGCCGATCTTCTACAACACCATGGAAGACGCCGGCGCCCTGCCGATCGAGTTCGACGTGGCCGCCCTCGATATGGGCGATGTGATCGACCTCTACCCCTATGCCGGCAAGGTCTGCAAACAGGGCAGCGAAGAAGTGCTGGCCCGCTTCGAGCTGAAGACTCCCGTGCTGCTCGACGAAGTGCGCGCCGGCGGCCGTATCCCGCTGATCATCGGCCGCGGCCTGACCGAGAAGGCCCGCGCCGAGCTGGGTCTCGCTCCGTCGACCCTGTTCAACAAGCCGGAGCAGCCGGCCGACAGCGGCAAGGGCTTCACCCTGGCGCAGAAGATGGTCGGCCGCGCCTGCGGTCTGCCTGAAGGTAAAGGCGTGCGCCCGGGCACCTACTGCGAACCGAAGATGACCACCGTCGGCTCCCAGGACACCACCGGCCCGATGACCCGCGACGAGCTGAAGGACCTGGCCTGCCTGGGCTTCTCCGCCGACCTGGTGATGCAGTCCTTCTGCCACACCGCCGCCTATCCCAAGCCGGTGGATGTGAACACCCACCACAGCCTGCCCGACTTTATGCGCAACCGCGGCGGCGTGTCGCTCAAGGTGGGCGACGGCATCATCCACAGCTGGCTGAACCGCATGCTGCTGCCGGACACCGTCGGCACCGGCGGCGACTCGCATACCCGCTTCCCGATCGGCATCAGCTTCCCGGCCGGCTCCGGCCTGGTGGCCTTCGCCGCCGCCACCGGCGTGATGCCGCTGGACATGCCGGAATCCGTGCTGGTGCGCTTCAAGGGCAAGCTGCAGCCGGGCATCACATTGCGCGACCTGGTCCACGCCATCCCCTACTACGCCATCCAGCAGGGCCTGCTGACCGTCGAGAAGAAGGGCAAGAAGAACATCTTCTCCGGCCGCATCCTCGAGATCGAAGGCCTGGACGAGCTGACCGTCGAGCAGGCCTTCGAGCTGTCCGACGCCTCCGCCGAGCGTTCCGCTGCCGGTTGCACCATCAAGCTGCCGGAAGCGGCCATCGCCGAATACCTGCGCTCCAACATCACCCTGCTGCGCTGGATGATCGGCGAAGGCTACGGCGACGCCCGCACCCTGGAGCGTCGCGCCCAGGCCATGGAAGCCTGGCTGGCCAAGCCGCAGCTGCTGGCGGCCGATGCCGACGCCGAGTACGCCGAGATCATCGAGATCGACCTGGCCGAGGTGACCGAACCGGTACTCTGTGCGCCGAACGACCCGGACGACGCCCGTCTGCTGTCCAGCGTGGCCGGCGACAAGATCGACGAAGTATTTATCGGTTCGTGCATGACCAACATCGGTCACTTCCGCGCCGCCGGCAAGCTGCTGGACAAGGTCAAGGGCGGTATCCCGACCCGCCTGTGGCTGGCCCCGCCGACCAAGATGGACGCCCACCAGCTGACCGAGGAAGGCTACTACGGCATCTACGGCCGCGCCGGCGCGCGCATGGAAATGCCCGGCTGCTCGCTGTGCATGGGCAACCAGGCGCGCGTGCAGACCGGCTCCACCGTGGTCTCCACCTCCACCCGTAACTTCCCCAACCGCCTGGGCGACGCCACCAACGTCTACCTGGCCTCCGCCGAACTGGCCGCGGTCGCCTCGATCATCGGCAAGCTGCCGAGCGTCGAGGAGTACATGCAGTACGCGCAGAACATCGACAGCATGGCTGGCGATATCTACCGCTACCTGAGCTTCGACCAGATCGCCGACTTCCGCGAAGCGGCGGCCAACGCCAAGATCCCGGTCGTGCAGGCCTGATCCCAGCGCTGTAGAACGAGCCCCGCCCCGTGCGGGGCTTGTTTATTGGGTGGAGTATTGCGCGCCCCCCAACAATCGAGCCGGCCATCTAGATCGGCAGTACCTCTCCTGGATTTCACTGCTCACGGCCGACGTATCCAGAGGGCCCACCGACGGCCGGCGCCTTGACCGGGTGCCGGGCAAACCGAATACTGTATGCATAAACAGTATTTGGACGATTTCAACGCCATGTCTTCCGTGGTCGCCCTCGAGCACCTCTTCGACAGCCGCCGCCTCTGGCGCGCCCAGGACGTTGGCCGCGCGCCCAGCGGCCAAACGACCGGCCATGCCGCGCTGGACGCCCTGCTGCCCGGCGGCGGCTGGCCCGAGGCGGCGCTGAGCGAACTGCTGGTGGCCGCCCCCGGTATCGGCGAACTGCGCCTGCTCTGGCCGACCCTGGCGCGTCTGACCCAGGCCGGCGAGCGCGTGGTGCTCATCGCCCCGCCCCACCTGCCCTACCCCCAGGCCTGGCTGGCGGCGCAGGTCGATCTGCGCCAGCTGAGCATCGTCCAGGCCCGCGGCCGCGACGCCCTGTGGGCAGCCGAGCAATGCCTGCGTTCGGGCAGTTGCGGCGCGGTGCTGTGCTGGCCGCAGCAGGCCGAGGATCGCGCCCTGCGCCGCCTGCAGGTGGCAGCCGAGACCGGGCAGACCCTGGCCTTCGCCTACCGCCCGCTGGGCGAGGCGATCAACCCGTCACCGGCGGCCCTGCGCCTGGCCATCGAGGCCCGGCCGGCGCAGCTGCGCGTACTCAAGTGCCGCGGCGGCCTGGCCCCGGCGCAGCCGCTGCCGGCCGCGGCCTGGTCCTGAGATGAACCCGCTCTGGGCCTGCATCCTGCTGCCGCAGCTGGCGCTCGATGGCGTCATGCGCCAGCGTGCCGAACCGACCGAGCCGCTGGTGCTGCTCGGCGGCCCGCCACAGCGACGCGTGCTGCAGGCGGTCAACCCGACGGCGCGCGCGCTGGGCCTCAAGCCCGGCCAGCTGCTCAGCGCGGCCCAGGCGCTGACCCGCGGCTTCGCCAGCGCCGACTACGATCTGGCCGCCATCGACCGCTGGCAGCAGTTTCTCGCCGCCTGGGCCTATGGTTTCAGCGCCCAGGTCAGCCTGCACTACCCGCGCTGTCTGTTGCTGGAGGTGGGTTCCAGCCTGGGTCTGTTCGGCCCCTGGCCGCGCTTCGAGGCGCGCCTGCGCCGGGAACTGGGCGAGCTGGGCTTCCAGCAGCGCATCTGCCTGGCGCCCAATCCGGTCGCCGCACGCATGCTGGCCAACGTCCACGACGGCCTGGCGATCAGCGACGCGGCCGAGCTGCGCGCCGCGCTCGAGCCCCTGCCTGTCGACCGTATCGGCCTGCCCCGCGAGACCGCCTCCGCCCTCGCCCGCATGGGCCTGCGCAACCTGCAACAGTTGCTCGCTATGCCACGCGACGGCCTGGCGCGGCGCTTTCCGGCCGAGCTGCTGCGCCACCTCGACAACCTGCTCGGCGAACGGGCGCTGGCCCTGGAGTTCTACCGCCCGCCGGATCGCTTCGATGCGCGCATCGAGCTCAACTTCGAGGTCGAGTCGCACCAGGCGTTGCTGTTTCCGCTGCGCCGCCTGACCGCCGATCTGGCCGCTTACCTGGCCGGGCGCGACAGCGGCGTGCAGCGTTTCACCCTGCATCTAGAGCACCGCAATCGCCCGGCCAGTCGGCTGACAGTGGGACTGCTCAGCGCCGAGCGCGACCCGGCCATGCTGCTGGAGCTGACCCGCGGCCGCCTGGAGCAGCTGCAACTGCCGGCGCCGGTGCTGGCGCTGCGCCTGGAGGCTCGCGAGCTGCCGGCCTTCGCCCCGCAGCACCGCCAGCTGTTCGACGAGCGTCCGCAGCAGTCGCTGCCCTGGGAGCAACTGCGCGAACGCCTGCGCGCGCGCCTCGGCGACGAGGCGGTGCAGGGCCTCGGCGCCCGCGCCGATCACCGCCCGGAGCAGAGTTGGCAGGCCGAGGGCGACAACCGCACGCCGCCGCTGCCCAGCGTCGGGCCGCGTCCCGCCTGGCTGCTGGGCGAGCCGCAGCCGCTGGCCGAGGCCGGCCTGCTGATCCTCGCCGGGCCCGAGCGCATCGAATCCGGCTGGTGGGACGGCGGCGACCTGCGCCGCGACTATTACCTGGTGCAAACCCGCAGCGGCCAGCGCGCCTGGGCCTTTCGCCCGGTCGGCGGCGGCCCGCTGCTGTTGCATGGCTGGTTCGCATGACGCCCGCCTACGCCGAGCTGCACTGTCTGTCCAATTTCAGCTTTCAACGTGGAGCCTCCAGCGCCCGCGAGCTGTTCGAGCGTGCCGCACGGCTCGGCTACCGGGCCCTGGCGATCACCGACGAATGCACGCTCGCCGGCATCGTGCGCGCCTGGCAGGCGGCCAAGGAGACCGGCCTGGCGCTGATCGTCGGCAGCGAGATGCCCATCGAGGGCGGTCCCAAGCTGGTGCTGCTGGCCGAGGACCTGGCCGGCTACCAGGCGCTGTGCCGGCTGATCACCGTCGCCCGGCGCCGCGCCGAGAAGGGCCGCTACCGCCTGCTGCGCGAGGACTTCGACACGCCGCTGGCCGGCCTGCTGGCCATCTGGCTGGCCGCGCCGCAGGCCAGCGATAGCGAGGGCAGCTGGTTGCGCCAGCGTTTTGCCGACCGCCTGTGGCTGGGCATCGAACTGCACCGCGGCGCCGACGACGGCGCCCGCCTGCGCCAGTTGCAGGCCCTGGCCGCGCGCCTGCAGATTCCCGCCCTGGCCTGCGGCGACGTGCATATGCACGCCCGTGGCCGCCGCGCCCTGCAGGACTGCATGAGCGCCATCCGCCAGCACCTGCCGGTGGCCGAAGCCGGCGCCTGGCTATTCCCTAACGGCGAGCGCCACCTGCGCCGGCGCGAGGAGCTGGCCGAGCTGTATCCACCGGAATTGCTCGACGAAACGCTACGGCTGGCCGAGCGCTGCCGCTTCGATCTGGGCCAGCTGCAGTACCAGTACCCCCACGAGCTGGTGCCGGCCGGGCACAATGCCAGCTCCTGGCTGCGTCATCGGGTCGAAGAAGGCCTGCGCTGGCGCTGGCCGAACGGCGCCAGCGCCCAGGTACGGGCGCAGGTCGAGCACGAGCTGGCGCTGATCGCCGAGCTGAGATACGAAAGCTACTTTCTCACCGTGCACGATATCGTCAGTTGGGCCCGCGAGCAGCACATCCTCTGCCAGGGCCGCGGCTCGGCGGCCAACTCCACGGTGTGCTTCGCCCTCGGCATCACCGAACTGAACCCGGACGGCTCGGGCAGCCGGCTGCTGTTCGAGCGTTTTCTCTCGCGCGAGCGCAACGAGCCGCCGGATATCGACGTCGACTTCGAGCACGAGCGCCGCGAGGAAGTCATCCAGTACGTGTTTCGCCGCTATGGCCGCCAGCGCGCCGCGCTGACCGCGGTAGCCAGCACCTACCATGGCGCCGGCGCGCTGCGCGACGTAGCCAAGGCGCTCGGCCTGCCGCCCGACCAGGTCGGCGCCCTGGCCGACTGCTGCGGACGCTGGAGCAACCGCATGCCGGACGCCGAGCGCCTGCGCGAGGCCGGCTTCGACCCGGACAGCCCGTCGCTGCACCGCATCCTGACCCTGAGCGGCGAGCTGGTCGGCTTTCCCCGCCACCTGTCGCAGCACCCGGGCGGCTTCGTCATCTCCGAGCACCCGCTGCAGACCCTGGTGCCGGTGGAGAACGCCAGCATGGCCGAGCGCACCGTAATCCAGTGGGACAAGGACGACCTCGACCTGGTCGGCCTGCTCAAGGTCGATATCCTCGCCCTCGGCATGCTCAGCGCGCTGCGCCGCTGCTTCGCCCTGATCGAGCGCTACCGCGGCACGCGCTGGACCCTGGCCGGCCTGCCGCAGGAGGATGCGGCGACCTACGCGATGATCAGCCGCGCCGACACCCTCGGCGTGTTCCAGATCGAGTCGCGGGCGCAGATGGCCATGCTGCCGCGCCTGCGCCCAAAGACCTTCTACGACCTGGTGATCCAGGTCGCCATCGTCCGCCCCGGGCCGATCCAGGGCGACATGGTCCATCCCTACCTGCGCCGGCGCAACGGCGAGGAGCCGGTGCAATACCCCTCCGCAGAGCTGATTCCGGTGTTCGAACGCACCCTCGGCGTGCCGCTGTTTCAGGAACAGGTGATGGAACTGGCCATGGTCGCCGCCGACTACAGCCCCGGCGAGGCCGACGAGCTGCGCCGCTCGATGGCCGCCTGGAAGCGCCACGGCGGGCTGGAACCGCATCGCCAGCGGCTGACCTCGCGCATGCTGGAAAAAGGCTACACGGCCGAGTACACCGCGCGCATCTTCCGCCAGATCGAGGGTTTCGGCAGCTACGGTTTTCCCGAATCCCATGCCGCCAGCTTCGCCCTGCTCACCTACGCCAGCTGCTGGCTGAAATGCCACGAGCCGGCCGCCTACGCCTGCGCCCTGGTCAACAGCTGGCCGATGGGTTTCTACAGCCCCGACCAGGTGCTGCAGGACGCCCGCCGCCACGGCATCGAGGTGCGCCCGGCGGACGTGCGCCACAGCGCCTGGGACTGCAGCCTGGAGCCAAGCGGCGGCGATCAGCCGGCAATCCGCCTGGGGCTGTGCATGCTGCGCGGCTTGCGCGAGGAGGATGCCCTGCGCATCGAGGCGGCGCGGCAGACGGCGCCCTTCAATGATGTGGACGACCTGTGCCGACGCGCCGCACTGGATGCCCGCGCCCGCGAGTGCCTGGCCGACGCCGGCGCCCTCCGCGGTCTGGCCGGCGACCGTTACCGCGCCCGCTGGGCAGTGGCCGGGGTGGAGCCGCAGCTGCCGCTGTTCGCCGGCCATTCCAGCCGCGAGGACCCCGTGGCGCTGCCGCAGCCGACGGTCGGCGAGGATCTGCTGACGGACTACGCCACCCTCGGCACCACCCTCGGCCCGCATCCGCTGGCGCTGCTGCGGCAGCGGCTGAAGGCCAAACGCTGCCGCAGCTCGCGCGAACTGGGCGCGGTCGAGCACGGCCGCCCGGTCAGCGTCGCCGGCCTGGTGATCGGCCGCCAGCGCCCGCAGACCGCCAGCGGGGTGATCTTCGTCACCCTGGAAGACGAGTTCGGCATGATCAACGTGGTGGTCTGGCACGACCTGGCCGAGCGCCAGCGCCGGGTGCTGCTGCAGTCACGCCTGCTGCGCATCGACGGCCACCTGGAAAGCGCCGACGGCGTGCGCCACGTGATCGCCGGGCGCCTGGTCGACCTGAGCCCGCTGCTGATCGGGCTCGAGGTGAAGAGTCGGGATTTCCAGTAGCGGTCGCGGGCCCCGGCCCGACATAGGCGAGAACGCGCTACCGGCAGATCGCCAGGAGCCACCCCCTGACAAGGGGGGTGGAAGGCAGCGGGCTGCCGCTCAGAATCGGCGAGGTGTGAATCCCACCCTGTTTGAGCCAAGGAGCCGCCCATGCTGTACGAATCGATCGACACCGCCGCCATCAACGCCGAAGACCTGCCCTGGGTGCCCTTCGCGCCCTACAGCGACGAGGTACTCGTCAAATACATCAAGTGCGACCCGGTGCGCGGGGAAACCATCACCCTGCTCAAGTCGCCCGCCGGCGTCACCATGCCCAAGCACCACCACTCCGGCACGGTGATCGTCTACACCATCAAGGGCGCCTGGAAGTACCTCGAGCACGACTGGATCTCCAAGGAAGGCGGCGTGGTCTTCGAGACCGCCGGCACCAGCCACACCCCCGTTGCCCTGGCCGAGTACGGCGACGAGATCATCACCCTGAATATCGTCCAGGGCGACCTGCTGTATTTCGACGAGAACGACAACCTCTGCGCCATCGAGAACTGGAAGTCGGGCGTCGAGCGCTACCTGGCCTACTGCAAGGCCAGCGGCATCGAGGCCAAGGACATCACCAGTTTCTCGGTCTGACGCCCCTCCCCACCCGCCGGAGCCGGCGGGTCTCGTCATAGCACAACCAGACGGAAGCCCTCATGATCAACAAGCCTCGTGCGGGAGAGATCGCCCTGGCGGTCGGCACGCTCCTCGGTACCTCGGTTGCCGCGGCGCAGGATCGCCTGCCCTTTCCTCCCACCCCGTCCGCCAGCGATGCCGGCCCGACCCTGCAGGAGTCCCGCCACCAGAAGCGTCAGGCCCAGGCAAAGCTGCCGGCCGATGCGCCGAATATTCTGGTGATCATGCTCGACGATGCCGGCTTCGCCCAAGCCGATACCGTTGGTGGCGGCATCCATACGCCGACCCTCAGCCGGGTCGCCGACAGCGGCATCCGCTACAACGCCTTCCACACCACCGCCATCAGCTCGGCGACGCGCGCCGCGCTGCTCACCGGGCGCAACCATCATCGGGTGGGCAACGGCGTGATATCCGAACTGGCCACCGACTGGGACGGCTACACCGGAGAAATCCCCAAGAGCTCGGCGACCATGGCCGAAGTGCTCAAGCAGTATGGCTACAGCACTGCGGCCTTCGGCAAGTGGCACAACACCCCGACCCACGACACCACGGCGGCCGGCCCCTTCGATACCTGGCCCACCGGCTACGGCTTCGACTACTTCTACGGTTTCCTCGCCGGCGAGACCTCCCAGTACGAGCCGCGTCTGTACCGCAACACCAGCCCCATCGAACCGCCCCGCGAGCCGGGCTACCACCTCAGCGAGGACCTCGCCGAGCAGGCGGTGAACTGGCTGCACGAACAGCAGACCCTGGCGCCGGACAAGCCGTTCTTCCTCTACTGGACCCCAGGCGCCGTGCACGGCCCGCACCAGGTCAACGCGAGCTGGGCGGACAAGTACAAGGGCCAGTTCGATGGCGGCTGGGATCGCTACCGCGAAGCAACCTTCGCCCGCCAGAAGGACCTCGGCTTCATTCCGCAGAACGCCCGGCTGACCCCGCGCCCGGCCGAGCTGCCGGCCTGGGACAGCCTCAGCGCCGAGCAGCAGCGCTACCAGGCCCGCCTGATGGAGGTGTATGCCGGTTTCATGGAGCATGCCGACACCCAGGCCGGCAAGATTCTCGACGAGCTGGAACGCCAGGGCGAACGCGACAACACCCTGATCTTCTACGTGTTCGGCGACAACGGCGCCTCTGCCGAAGGCATGGAAGGCAGCATCAGCGAGCTGCTGGCGCAGAACGGCATCCCCTTCCCCAAGGAACAGCAACTGCAGGTGCTCGACAGCATGTACGGCGGCCTGCCGGCGCTGGGCGGGGCCAAGCTGGAGAGCATGTACAACGCCGCCTGGGCCTGGGCCGGCTCCGGTCCCTTCCCCGGCACCAAGCTGGTGGCCGGCTACTTCGGCGGCACCCGCACGCCGCTGGCGGTGTCCTGGCCCAAGGGCATCGCCGCGGACCAGCGGGTGCGCAACCAGTTTCACCATGTCAACGACATCGCCCCGACCGTCTACGACCTCCTCGACATCGCGTCGCCGCAATCGGTCAACGGCGTCGCCCAGGATCCGCTGGACGGCGTGAGCATGCGCTACAGCTTCGCCGAGGCGCAGGCCGAGTCGCGCAAGCCGCCGCAGTACTTCGAGGTGCTCGGCAGCCGCGGCCTCTACAAGGACGGCTGGATGGCCTCGGTGTTCGGCCCGCGCAAGCCCTGGGTGCAGGGCTTCGCCCAGTTCATGGGCTGGCAGCCGCAGAACGACCGCTGGGCGCTGTACGACCTGCGCAGCGACTATTCGCAGGCCACCGACCTGGCGGACAAACACCCCGAGAAGCTCGCCGAGCTGCAGGCCGAGTTCGACGCGCAGGCCAAGGCCAACCACGTCTACCCCATAGGCGCCGGGCTGTATCCCTTCCTCGACCCGACGGTGCTGGCCGGCGACGGTCGCCGGGAGTGGCGCTTCGACGCGCGCACCAAGCGCCTGCCGGAGTTCGCCGCGCCCAACCTGCGCAGCCGCGGCAGCCTGGTGCGCGCCGAGGTCGAACTGCCGGAAAAGGCCAACGGGGTGATCTACGCGCTGGGCGGCATCAGCGGCGGCGTGACCCTCTATCTCGATGAAGGGCATGTGGTCTACGAGTACAACGCCATGGCCGTGGCGCGCATCAAGCTGCGTGCCGAGCGTCCGCTGGGCGCCGGCAGCGCGACCATCGAGGTGCGCACCCAGCCCACTGCCGCCAAGCCCGGCGCGCCGGTGCAACTGAGCCTGCTGGTCGATGGCGAGGAAGTGGCCAGCGGGGTGACGCCCTTCGCCCCGCCGCTGACCTTTACCGCCAGCGAGACCTTCGACGTCGCCGAGGACCTCGGCTCGCCGGTGGCCCTGGACTACTTCGAGCGCGCGCCCTTCGCCTTCGAGGGCAAGGTGCAGGACCTGCTCGTCCGCTACACCCCCTGACCCAACTGCAGGGCCGCGCCTGGCGTGGCCCCGAGGAGCACAGATGGCCATCGCCGACCTCAAGCACAAGAAAGTCCTGATCACCGGTGCCGCCTCCGGCATCGGCCGCGCCGCCGCACTGGCCTTCGCCCGCCAGGGCGCCACCCTGCTGCTGTGCGATATCGATGCGGCGACCCTGGAGTCGCTGCGCCAGCAGATCGCCGATGCCGGCAGCGAATGCTTCGCCTACACGGTGGATGTCAGCGACGCCACCGCCATGGCGGAAGTGGCGGCGCGCATCCATGTGGCCCAGGGCGCGCTCGACGTGCTGGTCAACAATGCCGGCGTCGGCTACCTGGGGCGCTTCCTCGACAGCGACCTGAAACACTGGCAGCGGGTGCTGGATATCAACCTGATGGGCGTGGTGCATGGCTGCTACTGCTTTATCCCGCGCATGATCGAGGCCGGCGGGCCGCGCCAGGTGATCAACGTGGCCTCGGCGGCAGCGCTGTTCCCCTCCCCCAGCATGGCCGCCTATGCGGCGTCCAAGCATGCGGTCTACGGCCTCGGCGAGGTGTTGAAGATGGAACTGCACGACACCCAGGTGCAGGTCACCACCCTGTGCCCGGGCGTGATCAACACGCCGATCGTGGCCAACCGCAGCAATATCGCCGCCTCGGTCAGCGACGAGCAGCTCGGCCGCCTGCAGGACTACTACCTGCGCAAGGGCTGCAGCCCGGATTTGGTGGCCGAGAGCATGCTGCGCGCGGTGAAGGAGGGCCGCGACCTGATCCTGGTCGGCCCCTTCGCCCGCCTGATCTTCCAGCTCAAGCGACTGTCGCTGGGCCTGCTGCGCAGCCTCATGCTCAAGGATGCGCGCAAGATCGGCTATCTCTGAGCCTGCGCCATGAGCGACCTTCAGCCGCAAGGCCTGCACCTGATGGCCAAACCCGTCGGGCCGATCTGCAACCTCGACTGCGACTACTGCTTCTACCTGGAGAAGGAGCGGCTGCACCCTGCGGGCAACCGCTTCCGCATGTCCGACGAGGTGCTGCGCGCCTACGTGCAGCGCTATATCGCGGCGCAGCGCAGCGCGGAAGTGGAGTTCACCTGGCAGGGCGGCGAGCCCACCCTGCTCGGCCTGGAGTTCTTCCAGCGCGCCATGGACTACCAGCGCCAGTTCGCCGGCGGCAAGCGCATCCGCAACACCCTGCAGACCAACGGCACCCTGCTCGACGACGCCTGGTGCGCCTTCCTCGCCCGCGAGGGTTTCACCGTCGGCATCAGCCTCGACGGGCCACGCCAGCTGCACGACCTGCACCGCCCGGACAAACGCGGCCGCTCCAGTTTCGACGACGTCATGCGCGGCCTGGCGCTGCTGCAGCAGCACGCGGTGCCCTACAACGTGCTGGTCACCGTGACGCGCGAGACCACGCAGCAACCGCTGGAGGTCTATCGCTTCCTCAAGGAGGCCGGCGTGCGCCATATCCAGTTCAACCCGGTGGTCGAGCGCGCGCCGAGCCTACCCGACGCTGCACGCGGTCAACAGTTCGCCACCCCGCCCGAGCTGCGTCTGCGCGACGTGCAGGCAACCACTGCGACGGTGACGGCGCAGAGCGTCGAGGCCGAGGCCTACGGCGAATTTCTCAACGCCATCTTCGACGAATGGGTGCGCCAGGACGTCGGCAGCGTGCACGTGATGAACTTCGAGTGGGCCCTGGCCGCCTGGTGCCAGCTGCCGCCCAGTGTCTGCCTGTTCGCCCCGCGCTGCGGCAAGGCGGCGATAGTCGAGCACGACGGCAGCCTGTACTCCTGCGATCACTACATGTACCCCGAGTACCGCCTCGGCGACATCCGCCAGCAGGACCCGGCCGAGCTGCTCGCCTCCCCCGCGCAGCAGGCCTTCGGCGCGGCCAAGGAAGAGACGTTACCGGACTACTGCCGCAGCTGCGACTACCTGTTCGCCTGCCACGGCGAGTGCCCGAAGAACCGCTTCATCGACACACCGGACGGCAAACCCGGGCTCAACTACCTGTGCGCCGGCTACCAGCGCTACTTCCGCCACCTCACCCCCTACCTCAACGCCATGGCCAAGCTCGTCGCCCATGGCCAGCCCGCCGAGCTGATCATGCAGGCCTTCCGCGGCCCGCTGCTGATCAAGTTGTAGCCCCCAGCCCAAGGAGAAACCCACCATGCTGGCCAGCCTCTCCATCCAGCGTCGCCTGCTGATCCTGACCCTGGCGCCGCTCGCGGCCCTGCTGCTGGTGATGGCCCTGGCCCTCGACATCGCCAGCCGGCTCAACCGGCACTTCGAGGAGCTGTTCGTCGACCGCATGCAGCCGATCAGCCAGATCAAGACCATGGCCGACGCCTATGCGGTGGACATGGTCGATGCCCTGCACAAGTACCGCGCCGGGCTGATCGCCGACGAACAGCTGCGCCAGACTTTCGCCACGTCCCGGCAGGAGACCGGCAAGGCCCTGAGCAGCTATGCCGCAACGCGCCTGACCAGCGATGAGCGCCAGCGCCTGCAGCGCATCCGGGCGCTGCTGCAGGAGGCCGACGGCCTGGCCGCAGGCTATCTGCGCCAGCTCGGCGAGCCACTGCGCGCGCAGGATGCCGGCAGCTTCAACCGCCAGCTCTACCGGGTTTTCGACCCGCTGAGCAGCGAGCTGGATAGCCTGGTGCAACTGCAACTGGACGAGGGTCGGAAACTGAGCGAGTCGACGCACGGCGATTACCTGCAAACGCGCAACCTCTTCGTCGCGGTGGGCCTGCTCGCCCTACTGCTGGTGCTCGCCGCTTCCTGGATCATCGCCCTCTCGATCATCCGCCCCCTGCGCCGCCTGTGCAGCCTTATCGGCGAGGTTCGCCGCAACTCCGACCTGACCCTGCGCGCACCGGTCGAGGGTCGCGACGAGCTGGCCACCACCGCGCAGGAGCTCAATGCCCTGCTCGAGCACTTCCACGGCCTGATCCGCCACCTCGGCGACACGGCCAGCCAGTTGGCAGCGGCCTCCGAGCAGATGAGCACGATCAGCATCCAGGTCAGCGACGCCACCGCCCAGCAGGGCCAGCAGGCGGCCCTGGTTGCCACGGCGGTACACGAGATGAGCGCGGCCATCCAGGAGGTGGCCGGCAGCGCGCAGAACACCTCCGGCAATGCCGGCGACGCCCGGCGGGAAGCCCATCTGGGCAGTGGCCTGGTGCAGTCCAACGTGCAGGCCATCGAACAGCTCAGCGCACGGGTCCAGCAAGGCGCCGGCGTGATCGACCGCCTGCATGCCAAGAGCGAGGAGATCGGCAGCGTGCTGACGGTCATTCAGAACATCGCCGGACAGACCAATCTGCTGGCCCTCAATGCAGCCATCGAGGCCGCCCGAGCCGGCGAGGCCGGACGCGGATTCGCCGTGGTCGCGGACGAGGTGCGCAGCCTGGCGAGCAACACCCAGCAAGCCACCGAGTCCATCCACAGCATGATCGCCGCCCTGCAGGAAGGTGCCCGCCAGGCGGTCGACGCCATGCGCCAGTCCTGCACCCAGGCCGACGAAAGCGTTGGCCACGCCAGACGCTCGGGCGAAGTGCTGCAGCATATCGCCGCGGCGGTCGACTGCATCGCCGACGGCAGCGTGCAGATCTCCACCGCCACCGAGGAACAGACCGCAGTGGCCGGCGACATCAGCCTGAACATCACCAACCTCAACGACAGCATTCAGGAGGTCGTCAGCGCCGCCCAACAGAACTCCGCAGCCAGCCGCGAACTGGCGCAACTGGCCAGCGGCCTGCAACAACAGGCGGTACGCTTTCGCACCTGAGGCGGCGGCTGCGATGAAGACTCTGCTCTGCCTGCCCCTGCTCTGCCTGTGCCTGCATGCCCAGGCCCGAGAGACGATCCGCGTCGGCGTCGAGCTGCAACCCTATCTGCCCTACTACGAGGTGCAGGACGGCGAGTACCGCGGCTACGCCCGCGAGCTGCTGGACGCCTTCGCCGCCGAGCGCGGCTACCGCTTCGTCTACACGGCGCTGCCGGTGCGGCGCCTGGATCGCGACTTTCTTGCCGGCCGCGTCGACCTGCGGTACCCCGACCACCCGCTATGGAACGCCGAGGAGAAGGCCGGTCGCCTCATCCACTACAGCCAGCCGACGGTGCCTTACCTCGACGGGATCCTGGTCAAGCCGGCGTACCTCGACCAGGGCTCGGGGCGCATCCGCCGGCTCGGTACGGTGAACGGCTTCACCCCCTGGCCCTACCTGGAGGACATCCGCACCGGGCGCATCCGCCTGGTGCAGAACAGCCGCATCGACTCCCTGCTGCGCATGGCGCTGGGCGACAGGGTCGACGCGGTGTACCTCAGCCCACGGGTGGCTGCCCATCAACTGCAGCAGTTGGGTCTCACGCCCAACGCGCTGGTGTTCGACCCGCAGCTGGCCTACGTGGAGGATCATTACTACCTGTCCAGCGCCGAGCGGCCGCAGCTGATCGCCGAATTCGACCGTTTCCTGCTGGAGCAGACCGCGCAGGTGGAGCAGATTCGCCAGCGTTACGGGCTGTGAGCCGTTCTCTCGGAGATTCGCTCGGCCAATCCGCCGCATTCGCCATACCAACACTCGCCGGGGCAGTGCTTGCCGCCCTACTCCGCCATCGGCACATCGGCCTGGGCAGCCAGCTCGTCTATGTCGATGACGCTGCGCGCCAGGTAGAACTCCACGCCACCCGAAGACTGCCCGACCGTGCTCGCCAGTATCCGCGTGCGCACGAAGCGATAGCCCTTGCGCGCCGCATCGAGCGGCTCGGACAGAGCCGCATCGCTCGCGCGTAGCGACACAAAGCCCTGGTTCAGGCGCTGGTCCAACGCCTGGCGCTCGCTCGCCGCCAGCCACGCAAAGGCCTCTCCGGCCAGGGGATAGCTGCGCGCCTGGTAGTCGAGCAGCAAATGCGCCATGTCCAGGCTCTGCTGGCGCAGCGCCTGGGTCAGCGAACCCACTGCGCGCTCGTCCCGCCGCAGTTGCGCCGTGGCCCAAGCCGCCATGGCTCGCTGCAGGCGCAGCATCTGCTGCAACAACAGCGGATAGCTGGCGGCCTCCTGCCGGGGCAGGCGCTCGAGGTCCTTGAACAGACGCTGCATGTCGCCCAGGTGCGTGGCCATCGGCTCCGGCTGGCCGAGCTGAACCGTGCGGGTCGCCAGCAGGTTCAGGCTGTCGTAGCTGGCCGCCAGCACCCGCGAGTCCGGTTCTTTGTGGGCCGGGTTGAAATAAAGCAAGGCACTGGAGCACAGCAGCGCGCTACGCGTACGGATCTCGTGCAGGTGCTGCGCCTGTTCGTCCGCACAGGCGCTCAGCGCATACAGCCATCCCAGCAACAACAGCCCAGCCAGGCGCATATCGGTTCCCTCCTGCCAACGATGATGGAGTCGCAAGTAACCGCCTATCGGCGCCAGCGGGTTAGACCTGCCGCATCAGCCGCAACCACCGCGCCGAGCGGCGTTTCCGTGCGATGGCCTACCAGACCGCTCGGAGGCCTGGCAGGTGTGGCTGCGCAAAGCTCAGCAGCGCACGGCACTGACCTCAGGACGCCTTCCTGAGCAGGAAGTGCGACAGTGCGGGGATCAGCAGCAGCGCGCCGATCATGTTCCAGAGGAACATGAAGGTGAGCAGGATGCCCATGTCGGCCTGGAACTTGATCGGCGACCAGGCCCAGGTGACCACGCCGGCAGCCAGGGTGACGCCGACCAGGGCGACCACCTTGCCGGTGAAGGCCACCGCGTTGCGGTAGGCCGCCGCCAGCGGTACTCCGGCGCGCTGCTGAGCCAGTTGCACGCTGAGCAGGTACAGCGCGTAGTCCACACCGATGCCGACGCCGAGGGCGATCACCGGCAAGGTGGCCACCTTCACCCCCATGTCCAGCCAGACCATCAGCGCCTCGCAGAGGATCGAGGTGAGCATCAGCGGCAGCACGGCCACCAGCACCGCGCGCCAGCTACGGAAGGTCACGAAACAGAGCAGGGTCACCGCGGCGTAGACATACAGCAGCATGATCCGGTTGGCCTCGCGCACCACGATATTGGTGGCGGCCTCGATCCCGGCGCTGCCGGCCACCAGGAGGAACTGGCGCTCGTCGGTGCTGTGCTCACGAGCGAAGTTCTCCGCCACCTGCACCATATGATCCAGGGTCTCGGCCTTGTGGTCGCTCAGGTAGGCCACCACCGGCATCATCGAGCAGTCGGTGTTGAACAGCTCGGGGTTGTTCACCGAGGCCTGCTGGGCGCCGTAGTTCAGCACGTTCTGGTTGCGCGCGATGGTCAGCCACTTGGGGTTGCCCTCGTAGGAGCCGGCGGTGATCTGGCGCACCGCGTTGACCAGCGACACGGTGGTCTGCACCCCGCTCTGCTGCTGCAGCAGCCAGCCCAGGCGGTCGGCCTCGACCAGGCTTTCGTACTTCAGGCAACCTTCGCTGGGCGTCTTCAGCATCACCGCGAACAGGTCGCTGGACAGCGAGTAGTTGGCGGTGATGTAGGCGTTGTCCAGGTTGTAGCGCGAATCGGCGCGCAGCTCGGGGGCGCCGGGGTCGAGGTCGCCGATCTTCAGCTGCAGGCTGACGGCGAAGCCGGCCACCGCCAGGATCGCCGCCACCGCCAGGGTGACGCTCGCCCAGCGCCGCTCGGTGAAGCGGTCGAGCCAGCCCCAGACGGCGCCCAGGCCGCGCCCGCGCTCCTCCTCGCGCTCGTGGCGCAGGCTGCGCGCGGCGGCACGCTCACTGACGCCCAGGTAGGACAGCAGCACCGGCAGCAGCACCAGGTTGGTGAAGATCAGCACGGCCACGCCGATGCTGGCGGTGATCGCCAGGTCCTGGATCACCGGGATGTCGATCAGCATCAGCACGGCGAAGCCCACGGCATCGGCCAGCAGCGCGGTGAGGCCGGCGAGGAACAGGCGGCGGAAGGTGTAGCGCGCGGCCACCAGCTGATGGGTGCCGCGCCCCACGTCCTGCATGATGCCGTTCATCTTCTGCGCGCCATGGGACACGCCGATGGCGAACACCAGGAAAGGCACCAGGATGGAGAACGGGTCCAGCGCGTAGCCGAGCAGCGCCACCAGGCCCAGCTGCCAGACCACGGCGATCAGCGAACAGCTGACCACCAGGGCGGTGCTGCGCACGCAGCGGGTGTAGGCGTAGATGACGGCGGTGGCGATCGCCGCCGCGGCGGCGAAATAGGCCATGACCTGCAGCAGGCCGTCGAGCAGGTCGCCGATCAGCTTGGCGAAGCCGATCACGCGGATCTTCACCGCCGTGCCGTCCTGGTTCTCGTACCTGGCCCGCAGCTTGTCCTCGATCACCCGGGAGAAGGCGTGATAGTCGATGGCCTGGCCGCTGACCGGGTCCTTGTCCAGCAGCGGCACGAAGATCATGCTGGAGCGGAAGTTGTTGCCCACCAGGCTGCCGACTATGCCGGAGCGGGCGATGTTCAGGCGCAGCTGCTCGACGCCGGCCGCCGAGCCGTCGTAGGAGTCCGGCATCACCGGCCCGCCCTGGAAGCCCTCCTCGGTCACCTCGGTCCAGCGCACCGCCGGGGTCCACAGCGACTTCATCCAGGCGCGGTCGACGCCCGGGGTGACGAACAGCTCGTCGTTGACCTCCTTGAGCACCTGCAGGTAGGCGGGATCGAAGATGTCGCCCTCAGTGCTCTCCACCACCACCCGCACGGCGTTGCCCAGGCCGCGCAACGAGTCGCGGTTGTCCAGGTAGTTTTTGATGAACGGCTGGCTCTGCGGCAGCATCTTCTCGAAGCTGGCGGTCAGGCTCAGGCGGGTCGCCGCCGCATAACCCAGCGCCAGGGTGACCAGCATGCAGGCCAGCACCACCAGCAGGCGGTTGTTGAAGATGCTGCGTTCCAGCAGGCTGCCGGAGCGCGAATCGAAGCCCGGCAGTTCCCGCACCACCGGCATGCCGTCGTGCTCGTAGTTACCCATTTCTCTATCTCTCTGTCATTGCACGGGCAGCTGGCGCACGCCGCGCGTGCCGACCAGCAGCAGAGCCTGCGGCCCGGACGCCTGGGCGGCAGCCACCGGCGCCATGGCGGCCTGGGGTTGCAGCTGGAAGCTGGCGCCGTCGTCGCGGCTCAGCAGCAGATGGCCGGCCTGGCTGAGCAGCGCCAGGCGACCGTCGGCAAGCAGGGTGCCCGCGGTGATGCTCACCGGCAGGTCGGTCTCGACCTGGCCCCAGCTGGCGCCAGCGTCGACGCTGCGAAAGACGTTGCCGCGCAGGCCGAACACCAGGGCCACGCCCGGCTTGCCGAGCAGGCCGAAGAAGCTACCGGCGTAGCCCGTGGGGCTGGATTCGAAGCGCCCGCTGGCGCGATCGAGCTTCAGCAGCAGGCCCTGCTCGCCGGCGATATACAGCTCGCCGTCGGCCGGGCGGATGGCATGCAGGTTGAGCGCGCTGGGGTTGTCCGTGCGCTCCATCCAGGGCGTCCAGCTACGGCCGCCGTCCTCGGTGCGGAAGATCAGGTTGAAGGCGCCGACTATGTAGCCGACCCGCTCGCTCTCGAACCAGACATCCAGGAACGGCTTGTCGGCGCCCTCCTCGGTCATGCGCTGGGCCTCGCCGACCAGCGCGTTCAGGGTTTCGTCGTCCGGGTTGGCGCGCGCCAGCTCGCGGTAGTGTTGGAGCATGACGGGGCCGACCCGGCGGCCGTCGAATTGACGCTGCCAGCTCGCCCCGCCATCGGCGCTGTGCAGCACCACGCCGTCGTGGCCGACGGCCCAGCCGTGGCTGGCGGTGGGGAACTGCACCGCTACCAGGTCGGAGCTGACCGGCACGCTGGCCTGCCGCCAGCTCTGGCCACGGTCGTCGGAATAGAGGATGTGGCCGCGCTGACCGACCGCCACCAGGCGCTCGCCGGCTCCGGCCAGGCCAACCAATAGGCCGTGTTGGGCGAACGGGCTGATCTGTGCCGGCGTATCCAGCACGTCGACGAAGCCCTGCGCCACCACCGGGCGGCAGAACGGCGCGCTCAGCGCTACCAGCAGCGCGGTCCACTGGGCCCACTTGAGAATATTCATGCTTCGATCTCGTCGAGGGCCACCGGCGCCTTCAGGCTCCGGTGGCATGGCGCTGAATCAGCGGATACCGGTTCCGGCGAGGGAATCGGGCGCCCACTGGATCTTGGAGAGCGGCTCGATGTACTTCACGCCACCGTGCGGGCCGTAGATGCCGGTAATGTTGTAACTGCCGGAGACGAAGTCGTAGAACATGTGGTTGTCCGAGTTCGGCGCCTGCACGTCGTAGCTGTAGGCCATATGGGCGAAGGCGCCGCGATACAGCTGCCCACGGGCATCGAAGGCATCGGAGGCCAGGGCGATCCAGCTATCCTCGTCGAGGTAGAAGGTGCGCTTGCTGTAGATATGGCGCTTGCCCGGCTTGAGAGTCGCCTCGACTACCCACACGCGGTGCAGCTCCCAGCGCACCAGGTCAGGATTGACGTGGTTCGGCGTGGTGATGTCGGCCGCCTTCTCGTGGTAGTTGAGCTTGTAGGTGTTGTACGGCACGTACATCTCCTTCTTGCCCACCAGCTTGAAGTCGAAACGGTCCATCGCACCGTTGAATACCCAGGCGTCGTCGTAGGTCGAGCTGCCGGCCGAACCCGGGTTCGGCGTGTCGTAGGCGATGTCGGGGGCCAGCTTCACCCGGCGCTGCCCGGGCAGGTACTGCCAGCCGCGCCGCGGCTTCTTCAGCGGGTTCACCGCGTCGATCAGCAGGATCGCCTCGCCGGCGCGACGCGCCGGGCCCTGGTAGTAGAGCTTGGTCTTGAAGTACAGGTCCTCCGGCTTGGCCGGCACGTCGTTGCGCTCGGGGGCGAACAACGGGTACTCCAGATAGGCGTCGCCGGTGGTGGCCAGGGACGCGTTGCCCGAGGCGTCGACGTTCCACGAATCGTACTTGGAGTTGATCGCGTGGCCCTGATAGCGCAGCAGGTGGTTCCACATGGCCTCGTGGCCATCGTTGGGAATCGGGAAGGGCACGCCCGGCAGGACGTTTTCCAGCGCCAACCCCTCGCCCGCGGTGCGTGCCGCCGTGGCGTTCTTGCGGGTGTTTTCCAGCAGGCGCTGCGGCAAGGCAACGGTGCGATGGGTCGGATAGACGTCCAGGCGGTAGGACGGGAAACGCTTGAGCAGCTCCTGGGTCGCGACGGTCAGCTTGTCGGCATGCTCGGCGGCGTTCTTGCCATCGATCACCAGGCGCGGCTGCTCGTCGGCGAAGGGGTCCAGGCGCATGGAGCTGCCGGCCTGATAACCGCCCGGCACGGTGGTCAGGCCGCCATTGTAGGCGGGGATGCTGCCGTCGGCGTTGCCGGCTTGCTCGGCACCGACCGCGGTGAGGCTCTGCCCCAGCTGCGCGGCCTGCTCCGGCGACACCGCGCCCTGGGCGGCCGCGACCACGGCCAGCGACAGCGCGCTGGCCATCAAGGATTGGATAAGGGTCATCTCTGATCTCCCGGATCGTTGCTCAGAAGGTTGTCTTGAAGGTGAAGGTGACCATGCCGCGATCCTTCAGCTGAGCCGGGGTGCCGGCGAAGGCGGTGGTCTGGCCCGGCACACAGGCATAGGGGTTGGCCGGATTGCCTGGCGCCGCGCCGTCGGTCGGCGACTCGCAGGTATCGAAGGGGCCGAAGTTGTCCACGTACTTGAGGTCGAAGCGGTACTGGTTGCGCACGTCGGCGGCGATCCCCACCGAGTAGCTGCCGGAGTCCTCGTTGCCGCCCAGTTGCACGGCCGAGTGGCCGTTGAGGCCGACGTTGTAGGTCAGCGGCAGGTGGATATCGACGCCGGGGAAGACCTGGTACCAGGTCGGGGTGAAGTTGACGCCGAGCACGTAGTTGTCGCGGGTGACCTTGTCGACGCCGCGGTACCAGTCCTCGCCCTTGAACAGCTGCTGGTTTTCCGTCACGTCCAGCCAGCGGCTGTAGGCCAGTTCGACCAGCAGCGAGGCGCCGTCCCACACCGGGGTGTCGGCGAAGGTGGTCAGGCCGTTGACCACCGCATGCAGCGTCTTGCCGCGCGCCACGCCGTTGTCGCCGTCGAAGCCGGCGATGAAGCCCGGCGCGCCGATGGCCGCAGCGGCCGGGTTGACGTTGGCCGGAACGCTGGCCAGCGGCATGTTCTCGCGATAGTTGAGGTCCAGGCCCACGCTGACGCCGGCGATGTTCTTCGACAGGCTGATGCCGTACACGTCGATGTCGTCGACATAGAACTGGTTGTAGCTGCCGACCACGCCGGAGATCAGCTGCGGTATGCCGACCGCCCCGGGTTGCAGCGCCAGGTTCGGCAGCACGTCGGAGGTGTTGCGGTAGTACAGGCCGAGGGTGCCGTCTAGCCACTCCGGGCTCCACTTGACCATCAGGCCGAAGTCGCCGCGCTTGTCCGGGGTATGGGTGTGCCCGCCGGTCAGGTAGAGAAACTGCGGCGCGCCGGGTAGCAGGCCGAAGCCCGGATTGGGCTGGGCGATCAGCGCCAGGTCGTCGCTGCCATGCTGGATCGCGTCGTTGAAGCCCAGGTAGGTGCCGGACTCGGGTAGGCGCGAGGCGTCCCAGTCGAGGAAGTACTGGGCGCCGAACGACAGCTCCGGGGTCAGGTTGAGGTTCATCGAGATCTGATTGCGCGGGATGAACAGCTCCTTGGCCTCGGTACCCGGCACCGCCAGGGCCTTGGCGATGTCCAGGCCGGACTGGCCGTAGCTGTTGCCATGGGCGAAGGCCAGGATGCTCTCACCCCAGTACTGGGTATGGCTGCCGAGCTTGGCGCTGAGCAGCGACTCCTCGCCGAGCTCCACGCTGGCGAAGACGAAGGCGTCCAGCACCTCCGAGGACGGCCCGTTGAAATAGCGCTCGGCGTAGCTGCTCAGCCCGCGCGAATCGGCGACGCCACCCTCGTACTGGTTGGTCGCGGCGTTGACGCTGCCGACCTTGTCGTAGGCATGGTCGTACCAGCTGTTGCCGCTGATGCGAAAGCCGAACTGGCGGCGGTAGACCACGTCCAGCTCGTGCAGCACGTCGATGCGCTGCGACACCGCGCTGCCGGCCGAGAAGTTGCGGTTGCCGTCGTTGTTGTTCCAGGCATTGGCCAGCTTGGAGTTGGCGCTCTCCACACGCTGGGCGTAGTTGAGCTTGACCGTGTTGTCGAAGCGTACCTGCAGGTCGTCGATGCCGGTATCCAGCTCGAAGGCGTGCACGGGCAGGCTGCCCAGGCCGACCAGCACGGCCGAGGCCAGCAGGCTCGGACGCAAGGGGTGGCAGTTTTTATTGTTGTTGTTCTTCATCGTGGTACTCGCTGTGTGGTGATGAATGCTGCGGTCGCGGCCTCAGAGCCGCTGGAGAATCGCAACCGTGACCGAACGCCCGACGGCGGCACTGTGCTGGAGGCCGGTGCGGGCTCCCGCCACCTGTCGGGCGCCCGCCTCGCCGCGCAGCTGGCGAACCAGCTCCGCCAGTTGCGCCAGGGCGCTGGCCCCCGGCACCAGGCCGCATCCGAGCAGCCCTCCCGAGGGGCAGACTGCGGGCTTCGCCGCGGCGCGCAGTGCGAACTCGCCGACGCCCTCCTCCTCGCAAAGCCCGAGCGCGGCGCTGAACATCAGGAAGTCGCCCACGCTCTGGTCGTGCAGCTCGACGACGTCCAGATCCTCGACGCCGACCCCGGCTTGGGCGCAGGCCTGGGCGCAGGCCCTGCGGGTGGCCGCGCGGCCCAGAACGTCGAGCAGGTTGCCGGCCGCCAGCTCGCTGAGCGTCTCGCCGGCCCGCGCGCTGCCGAGCAGGGCCACCCCGCCGCGCGCGCCGTAGCGCGCGGCGAAGGCCTGCGAACAGAGCAGCAGCGCCGCCGCGCCAGAGGCAGGCGGACACAGGTAGGGGGGTAGCCAGCCGTCCTGCTGGAGCGCATCGGCCAGGGCCGCGCCGTGCTGTCGGGCCTGTTTCCGGGCCCGCTCGACCACCGCCTCGAAGCAGGCGTCGGTGACGCCCAGCCGGTCCTTCAGCCAGGCCATTTGCGCCGCATACAGCGCGGCCGGATGGTCGCGCTGGGCGATCATGCTCAAGGGGTTGGCGGGCAACAGCGCATCGCCCAGGTCTTCACTGGGAAAGTCGTCCAGGCCGAACAGGGTCCGCTTGCTGATGCCGGCGCGCATGTCTTCGAAACCGAGCACCAGGATCGCCTCGGCCTCGCCGGCCAGGATGCTGTTGCGCGCCAGGTGCACTGCGCTGCTGGCCGACACGCCGCCGTCGCGCATGCAGAACATCGGCACGCCGGACAGGCCGACCTGCATCAGCAACTGCTCGCTGACGCCGACGCCGCAGTTGACGCTGGCCATGAACACCTGATCGACCAGGTCGTAGTCGATGCGCGCATCGTCGAGCGCCATGCGCACCGCCTGCCCGACGAGCTCGGGCAGCGGGCTTCGCGTGGTCAACGGGGTGAAGGGGGTGACCCCTACTCCTGCGATCAGCACTCGTTGCGACATGATGCTTCCCCATGGTTCGGCGCCCGCCGGAGCACGACTGCGGGCCATGAAATCGATGGAGAAGAAGGTATGCCCGTTCGCCACTTGTGCCCCCCCCTGCGTCTGGGGGGCCGTGCGGGCGCAACGGGGGGCTAGGCGTGGCGCCAGCGTCGCGCGCAACGCGCCCTAGCGATCCGCCTCGAGGATGCCGAGCATGTAGGCGCGATCCACGACATGCCGGCGGGTGCCGGCCTGGAACTTGCCGAACAGGTTCTTCAGGTGCCACTTGACCGTCTCTTCGCCGACGTTGAGGGCGAGCGCGATCTGCTTGTTGGAGAGATTGCGCGCCAGCAGTTGCAGGACCTCCTGCTCCTTGGGCGTCAACAGGCGACTCGGCGCCACCTTGGCCGGCGCGGCACGGGTAACGGGTTCCGCCGCTGGCGTT
The DNA here is from genome assembly GCF_044543505.1 of Pseudomonas sp. NPDC077186. Taxonomy (NCBI): domain Bacteria; kingdom Pseudomonadati; phylum Pseudomonadota; class Gammaproteobacteria; order Pseudomonadales; family Pseudomonadaceae; genus Pseudomonas; species Pseudomonas sp. NPDC077186. Next base: position 37,399 of record NZ_JBITWE010000010.1, on the reverse strand, counting down.
GGCCCAGCCGCAGGCTGCGGCTCGATTGCCTCCTGGCTCCAGCGCACCAGCAGCGGGTGGGTATCCAGCAGCACCCGACGCATGCCGTACTCGCTCGCCAGGCTGTGCGCCTCCTGCAGGCTGGCCTGGCCGTCGCGTCCCGTCTCGCGCAACGCCAGGGCCTTGAACAGCAGCGCCTGGACCAGCTCCCGACCGCGCCGCACCCTGCTGGCGAGTTCATGCAGTTCGGCGGCGACCGCCAGCAACTCGGCCCAGCCGCGCTGCGCCAGCAGCACGTAGGCGCGGGCGACCCCGACGTGCAGGCGCAGCTCCGGCGCCAGCAGGCTGTCGGGGTCGTGGAAACAGGGCGGAATCACCTCCTCGAGCCGCTGCCAGAGCACCTGGCAGGTATCCACCCGGCCCTGCAGCGCATGCAGGCGAATCTGCTCGCCCAGCGATACGACCTGGAACCGCGGCACCTCCCGTTCGTCGCCGAGCGCGTACAGCGCCTCGAGCAGGTCGTGACTGCGGTGCGCCTGCCCGTTGAGGCTGGCCAACCGCGCCGCCGTGACGAAACCGAATACGATCGCATCGGGGCTGGCCAGGCGCTCGATCACGTCCAGACGGTTCGCCAATATGGTGGCAGCCTCGTCGAGCTCGTTGCTTTCCAGCAGAACCGCTGCCAGCGAGCTGGCGAGGAAGGTCGCCACCGTGCTGCGTCGGCCTATGTCATGCTCGGCCTGCTGCAAGGTGCGGCGCAGGCTCTCCGCGGCAGGCAGCATGCGCCCCTCCCACAGGTAGCTGGCGCCGATTACCCACTCGGCGAAACCACGGATCGCGTCCAGACCATCCGTCCAGCTGTACTGGGGCGCTCGACGGCAAACGCGTCGCGCTATCTCCGCCTGGCCACGAAACAACGCCAGTCGCGACTGCTGGTTGGCCAGCAAGGCAAGCGCCTTTACCGAAGACGTGGGCGGGGATTCGATCCAGCGCCCGATGATGGCCTGCGACTCGTCCGGGCGATCGGAAAAATAGGCCGCCGCGGAGGCAATGGCAGCGGCCTCGCAACCGGCTTCCTCGTCGATCGAGGGGTCGGATTGCAGCTTGACGATCAGACGCGTGGCCTGCTCCGGATGATCGCTCATGGCCAATGCCCAGGCCGCCGCCAGGCACATGCGCGGACGTGACTCGACCTCCTCGGCGGGCAGTTCGCCGACCCACTCGATGACCCGGCTGAACTGGCCGCGCAGCATGATCTCGTAGAGACACTGCTCGATCATGTCGTAGGCCTGGGCCGGCAGATCGGCGCTCAGGTAGTGCCGTGCGGCCTCCTCGAAGAAGCCGCGCGCCTCCAGCCAGGCAGCGGCCCGCTGGTGCAGTTCGTTGCGCCGCATCTGCGGCAGCAGCGCCACGCGTTGCAGGAGGAACTCGCGGGCCAGCGGATGGATGCGCACCCAATCGCTGCCCAGGCCCTCGGCAAAGATCGGCGTACTGACACAGAGTTCGGCCATCCGCTCGCCTGCCCGCGGGTCGGCGCTCAGCGCGCTGCACAGCTCGGGGTGGAGGTTTTCCGGCAGGGCGATACAGGTGAGGAAGTCGATCTGCTCCGGCTTGAGTTTTGCCACCAGGCTGTCGACGAAATAGCGACGGATATCCCCGGTGCAGGCCTTGAGCTCGTGAATGGCCCGCTCGGGGCCCGTGCTTCTTTCGATGGCCGCCACGGCCAGTTGCAACCCCAGCGGCCAGCCCTCGGTGAGCTCGTGCAGTTCCACCCGCAGGTCGATGTCGAGGCCCTCGCCGAAGCGGCTGGCCAGCACCGCGATGGTTTCCTCGACACGGAAGCGCAGGACCTCCAGGCCGAGCCCGAGAAAGGCGCCGCGCGCCTGCAACTCGGCGGCTTGCAGGTTGAGGCGGCGGCGCGAGGCCATCAATACACGCAGATTCGCCGGAGCATTGTGCAAGAGGTAGGTCAGTGCGCCGCGGATGGTGGCATCGGGTAGCGCATCGACCTCATCGAGCAGCAGCGCCACTTGGCCGCCCATGTCGGCCACCTCGGCCAACCACTCGGTCATATCGCCCAGGGCGTCATGCCTGCTCATGATCTGGTTGGCCGAGCTGGCGAACACCTGCCGACCACTGGCCACCAGCATGGCGGCCGTCAGTCCTTGAACGAAACGCACACCGTCGTCGCGACTGTCCAGCGTCAGCCAACCGACGACAGCCCCCCGCGCCAGCAGCTCGCGGCGCCATTGCGTCAGCAGCCAGGTCTTGCCGAACCCAGCCGGCGCATGCACTGAAATGGCCGTGCGCGAAGCCAGCCCGTCCACCTCCAGGCTCAGGCGCTCGCGGCGGTAGGCGGTCTTCTGGCTTCTCGGCGGGGTGGTCTTGAGTACCAGCTCTGGCTCGATCCTTTCCACTTACGGCGCCTCGGACAGGGAAGAACGTCAGTGCCCACCAGTATTGGTGCAGATTCCGCTGCTGCGCCAGTCGGCAAACCGGGTTCTGCTCTCAGTCTCCGTCGAGCACATGGTCGCGAAACTGTTCGCGCAGCTTCATCTTCTGCAGCTTGCCCGTCGCGGTGTGCGGCAGTTGGTCGACGAAGGCCACGTCGTCCGGCAGCCACCAGCGGGCCACGCGCCCGGCGAGGAAGTCGCGCAATTGCGCCTTGCTCGCCGACCTGCCCGGCTTGAGCACTACCACCAGCAGCGGACGCTCCTGCCACTTCTCATGGGGGATACCGATCACCGCCGCCTCGGCCACCGCCGGGTGGCCCATGGCGGCGTTCTCCAGGTCGATGGAGGAAATCCATTCGCCCCCCGACTTGATCACGTCCTTGGCGCGGTCGGTGATCTGCATGTAGCCGTCGGCATCGATGGTGGCGACGTCGCCGGTATCGAACCAGCCCTCGGCGTCGAGGATGGTCTCGGCCTGGCGGTAGTAGTGACTGGCGATCCACGGCCCCTTCACCAGCAGGTGCCCGGCCGAGCGGCCGTCATGAGGCAGCTCGACGCCTTCGTCGTCGACCACCTTCATCGCCACGCCGAACAGCGCCCTGCCCTGCTTGGCCTGCAGATCCAGGCGCGCCTCGAGATCGGCGCCGGCATGCTTGGGCAGGGGCGCGCAGAGGGTGCCCAGCGGCGACATCTCGGTCATGCCCCAGGCGTGCATGACCCGGGTGTCGAAGTCGCGCTCGAAGCGCTCGACCTGGCTGCGCGGCGCCGCCGCGCCGCCGATCACCACCCGCTCCAGGCACAGCTCCTTGGCAGGCTTCAGCTGCTCGGCCTCGACATGCTGCTGCAGCATCATCCACACCGTGGGTACGCCCAGGGCCAGGGTCACCCGCTCGCTGCGCATCAGCTCGTAGATGCTTTCGCCGTCCAGAGCCGGCCCCGGCAGCACCAGCTTGGCGCCGCTCATGGCGCAGGCGTAGGGCATGCCCCAGGCGTTGACATGGAACATCGGCACCACCAGCAGCGCCGAGTCCAGCGAAGACAAGCCGAAGCCCTCGCGGGTGCACAGCGCCAGCGAGTGCAGCAGCGAGGAGCGGTGGGAGTACAGCACGCCCTTGGGGTTGCCAGTGGTGCCGGAGGTGTAGCACATGGAGGACGCCAGGCGCTCGTCGAAACTCGGCCAGGCGAAGTCCTCGCTCTGGTCGGCGATCAGTTCCTCGAAGCACAGCAGGTTGGGCACCCGGATATCGGGCATGTGGCTGCGCTCGGTCATCGCCACGAAAGCCTTCACGCCGGGTAGCTGCGGCGCCAGCTGTTCGACCAGCGCGGCGAAGCTGAGGTCGAAGAACAGCACGCGGTCTTCGGCATGGCGGACGATGAACTCGATCTGCTCCGGAAACAGTCTGGGATTGATGGTGTGCAGCACCGCGCCCATGCCGGACACGGCGAAGTACAGCTCCAGGTGCCGATAGCCGTTCCATGCCAGGGTGCCGACGCGCTCGCCCGGTTCGACGCCGAGCCGGGTCAGGGCGTTGGCCATCTGCTTGGCGCGGCGCCCTATATCGGCGTAGGTGCAGTGGTGCATGGGGCCTTCGACCGTCCGCGAGGCAATCTGCCCGGTCGGATGGCATCTCAGGGCATGTTCGAGCACCGAGGAAATAAGTAGGGGGTGGTCCTGCATCAAACCCAGCATGGCTTCGCTCCATTGTTCTTGTTAGGCGTGCGGGGCATGACTGACGAAGCCCTGCCCCGCCTCGCGGCGCAAGGCAAAGTACGGCGATTCGGCCTGATCGAGCGCCCCCTTCGACGGGGGGGAACCCTTCACTGCTTGATACGCGAGCCGCGTCAGCCGATCCAGCGCAGAACAGCCGGATAGCTGTTGGGTAGCAGCCTTACGAGCCAATGGGTCGTGCGCGACAGATGCCCGGTGAGGATGCGCTTCCTGCGCTTGCGCAGGCCGTCGATGATCTCGGCCGCGCACTTTTCCGGCGGCGTCACCAGCAGTTTTTCGGCCCTGTCGGCAAACGCCCCTTCCACGTCCCCGGCCAGCTTCACGCGGCGACCCGCGCGCTCGATATTGGTCTTGATGCCGCCCGGGTGTACGCACACTGCACGCACCCCCGTCCCCCGTAGTTCCTGCCACAGGCACTCGGTAAGACCGCGCACCGCGAACTTGGAGATGTTATAGGCGCTCTGGCAGGGGTAGGCGAACAGGCCGAAGATGCTGGAAATATTGACGATGCAGCCTTCGTCCTGGCGCTGCATGATCGGCAGGAACGCCTTGGTGCCGTATAGCACGCCGTACAGGTTGATGTTCAGCAGCCACTCGTACTCGTCGATATCGGTATTGGCCACGGAGCCGACCAGCGTGGCGCCGGCATTGTTGATCAGGTAATGGACGGCGCCGAAGTCGCGCAGCACCTCGTCGGAATGGGCGAACATCTGGTCCCGGGCCGCCACGTCCACGCGGTAGGCGCGCGCATCGGTGCCTGGCGCGAGCTGCTGCAGGGTGTCCTGCAGATCCGCCTCATTGATGTCGGACAACGCAAGGCGCGCGCCCGCCTCGGCAAGCTGTACGGCCAGCGCCCGGCCGATGCCGGAGCCGGCTCCGGTGATCACCACGACTTTGTTCTCGAACATCTTCATCTCTCCAGAGCAGACCACAATGACTGGCACCTCAGCGCTGACGCAGCGGCCACCAGTGCAGGAAGCCGAACAGCAATGTCAGCAGCAGGCTGATTGCCAGCGGCCCTGGGTAGCGGCGCACATGGCGGAACATGACCAATGCCTCCAGCAGATGGGCCGAGAGCAGCATGGCGGCCACATAGCGCAGGGCCGTTTCGGCGCCGAAAGGCAGCGGCATGAAGAGGCCGACCAACGCCAGCAGGTAGATGGCCAGGCAACCGATTTTCAGGAGTGCGTTCATCTTCTTGTCGTTCTCTATTTGCTCAGAATGTGGATGGCCAGCGCGGCTTCTTCTACGCCCTGCAGGCCGCCGCCGTTCTCCTGGATGGCATGGCGCGCGCCCTCGACCTGGCGCTCACCTGCCTCGCCGCGCAACTGCGTCACCAGCTCGTACAGTTGGCCGATGCCGGTGGCGCCCAACGGATGGCCCTTGGATTCCAGGCCACCGGAGGTATTGATGGGGATGCGTCCGCCGAGGGTGAAGTCGCCGCGTTCGGCTGCCGGCCCGCCTTCGCCCAGGGGCGCCAGCCCCAGGTTTTCCGCCTGGATGATCTCGCCCATGGCGGAGGCGTCGTGCACCTCGGCTACGTGCATGTCCTGCGGCCCCAGGCCGGCCATCTCATAGGCCAGGTCGGCGGCGCGCCGGCCCAGGTGCAGTTCGGGCCGTTCCAGCGGCCGATGGCTGAAACTCTGGATCACGCTGGCGGCCACCTTGATGCAACGGCTGCGGTCGGCGCCGATGCGCCTGAGCCCCTCCTCGGTGCAGAGGATCGCGGCCGCGGCGCCGTCGGAGAGGGGCGCACACATCGGCAGGGTGATGGGATAGGTGATGGGGGGCGCCGCCAGGATCTCTTCGATGGTGAATGGCCGGCGGAACTGGGAATGGGGGTTGTACACCGAATGCCCATGGTTCTTGGCAGATACCGCGGCGATCTGCCGTTGGGTAGTGCCGAAAGTACGCATATGGAAACGGCACATGGCAGCATAGATGGCCATGAACTTGCTGTAGGGGCGATCCGATTCCGAACCCTCGGGAATCTCCACGCCCTCGCCCATCCTCACCAGGGTCCGATAGTTTTCCTCGGCCCGCACGACATCCCAGCCGCCCTCGAACACGGCGAAGGCTTTGGCCTTGTCGCTGATGTTCATCTTTTCCGCACCCAGTGCCAGTGCCACATCCGTGGCCCCGGCCTTGAGGCTCTGCACCGCCAGGTGCACGGCCGAGCTGCCGGAGGCACAAGCGTTCTCCACGTTGAAGATCGGAATGCTGTGAATGCCGATCTTGCTGAAAACCACCTGACCGGGAATGGATATCTGGCCCTGCAAAAGGCCGTTGGTCATGCCCGAGTAGTAGGCCACGCCTACATCCGCAGCACTGCAACGGGCATCCCTCAGGGCGCCATGCAGGGCCTCGCCGGCCAGGTCTTCGAGACTGCGCTGCAGATGGCGGCCGAACACGGTCATGGCGATACCGGCGATATAGATAGTGCTCATGGCGGCCTCCTAGATCTTGCGCGCGCTGGCGTTCCAGTAACGGGCGCGCAGGTCCTTCTTCAGCACCTTGCCCGCCGGGCTACGCGGCAACACTTCAACGAAGTCGACAGTCTTGGGCGCCTTCACCGAACCGAGTTTTTCCTTGCACAGCGCGATCAGCGCTTCGGCAGCCACCTCCTGGCCGGCGTTGAGTTCCACCACCGCCTTCACCGCTTCGCCCCACTGCGCGTCGGGCACGCCGATCACCGCACAGTCCTGTACCGCCGGATGGCTCCACAGCACCTGTTCCACTTCGCTCGGATAGACGTTGAATCCGCCGGAAATGATCATGTCCTTCTTGCGATCGGTGATGTGCAGGTAGCCCTCGGCGTCGACATGGCCGATATCGCCGGTGCGCAGCCAACCGTCGACTAGGGTTTCGGCGGTCTTCTCCGGAGCCTGGTAATAGCCCTTCATTACCAGATCGCCGCGCACGCAGATTTCGCCGGTCTCGCCCTGCGGCAGGATGGCGCCGTCGTCGCTCATGATCTCGCAGCCGATCAACGGGTTGGGGCGCCCTACCGAGGACAGGCGCTCGTCCGAGGCGATATTGCCGGCGCCGTCGAAGTGTTCGTCCGGGCGCAGGAAGGCAATGGAGGCCGGCGCTTCGGTCTGGCCATAGCCGCCCATCATCACCGGGCCGAAGGTCTCGATCGCCAGCTTGAGCTTGTCCACCGACATGGGCGCGGCGCCGTACATGAAGTAGCGCAGGGAGGAGAAATCCACCTTCTCCTTCAGCCCCGGAATATCGAGCAGGCGATAGATCACCGTAGGCGGCAGGAAGAACTCCGTGACCCGGTATTTGGCAATGCCGCCGAGCAGCAGCGCCGGATCGGGCTTGGTCACCACCACCACGGTGCCGCCCAGCGCGGTGCAGGGTAGCGACAGCAGCCCGGCGGTATGGGTCATGGGCGCCGCCGCCAGGTTGACCGGGCGCTCGTTGCCGCCGTAGCTGCAACGCATCATGAAGTGCGCGCAGAAGGTCTGCGCGCTGCGGTGGGTGTTCATTACCCCCTTGGGCGCACCGGTAGTGCCGCCGGTGGCGGAGAGCATGATCACGTCGTCCAGCTCCACCGCCACCACGGGTCTGTCGGCCGACTGATGCTCGACCCAGTGCTGCAGCGAGAGGCTGCCGGCTACCGCCGGCGCCTCGCCGTCTATGCAGATCCAGCGCCTGATCTTCGGCAGGCGCGGCTGCAGCCCGGCGATGGTGTCGGCGAAGGCCTGCTGGAAGAACAGTACCTCGCAATCGAAGCTGTCCAGCACATGGTGATTCTCCTCCACCGAGTTGCGCGCGCCCACCGGAATCCAGCACATGTTGGCGCGCCACAGCCCCAGGGTGCAGGTCCAGGCGGTGACGTCGTTGCCGGCCCAGATGGCGCCCTTGGTCTCCTTGGGCAGGCCCTCCGCCAGCAACGCATTGGCGATACGGCAGGACAGCGCTCCCACCTCGTCGAAGCTGTGGTGGCGGTCGTCCTGGATATAGGCGCTGCCCTGCGGATTGCCGCGCCAGCCGCGGTCAAAGAAGTCGATGATGGCCATGAGGCTCCTCGCAATGGGCACGGCCCTGTCGCGAGAGCCATACCCCAGACAGATGGTTACAGCTGGGTGACGGTGGCGCGGGCCAGGCCGCGTTCTTCCAGGAAGCCCAGCAGGTAGCGGTGACCGAAGGCCTTGGAGCCGGAGGCGAAGCCGACCTTGCTGGTTTCGCCGTCGAGCAGCTTGATCACGCCGGCGGTCTGCAGCGCGCCGGTGGCGATATAGGCGGTGGTGCCGAACACCTCGGCGCGCACGGCGGAAAGCTGGCCGCGGCCGATGGCGGTATCGACCATGCGCACCTGGGTGGTGCGTTCGCGCGGCGGCATGCTCGGCGTGGTGGAGTCGACGACCTGCTTGATCACCACGTCCTGATGCTCGCTGGGCAGATCCTTGTACTCCTGCTCCCACTTGTAGCCCAGCTGGTGCACCTTCTGCATCACGTCGTTGTCGTAGAAACCGACGCAGGAAACGCAGCTACGCACGCGGGAGTCGTTCTCGAAATAGACCGGCAGCGAGGTACCGCCCCACGGCAAGGCGAAGACCGACTGCATGAAGTGCGGCGAGTTGATCTGGAACGAGGCGTGGGCCGCATGCTCCTTCAACTTGCCGTCCCACAGGTAGCACTGCTGCACGCGCAGCATCTCGAAGATCGACGCGGTAGAACCCACGGTCACCCCGGCGACGCCCTCACGTGGGCCGCGGCATAGGGTGCTGGTTTCCAGCGCATCGATGCCCGGGTGCTCCAGGGCCAGTTCGGCGGCGATTTCCGCATAGCTGTACATGTAGGACAGGGACGGCGACACCAGCAGGCCGGCCTGGCGATACAGCTCGCCGAACTGGTCGCGCACCGCGCGGATATAGCTCTGCTCACCGGTGGTATCGATGTGGTGGCAGCCAGCCTTGAGCGCGGCCTCGACGCCCACCAGGCCGAAGTTGACGAAGGGCCCCACGGTGTTGCACACCACCCTGGCGCCGGTGAAGGCCTTGGTCAGCGCCTCCACATTGTGCTCGCACTCGATGATCTCGTAGGTCGCCGACTCCAGACGCACCACGCGCTGCGCCATCATTTCCTTGACGCGAGCAGCGCTGCGGGCCACGGCCGTGAAGGGAATGTTCTGGTCGATCAACCAGTCCATGATCAGCATGCCGGTGTAGCCACTGGCGCCATAAACAACTACTGGATACTTGGCCATTGTGTGTTTCCTCGTAATTCTTGTTGGAGAAGGAAGTCAGTTCTGCGCCCAGCCTTCGGCATACAGCTGCTGAGCCAGCAGCCCCAGGCGCATGGTGAGTACTCGGTTCTCGCCGTCTTCGATCAGCGCGGCGCGGGCATCGCGGAACAGTTTTTCGATGGGGTATTCACGCGAGGTGCCTGCCCCGCCGAACAGCTGCAGCGCCTCGTCGGCCACCCGCATGGCCTCTTCGGTGACCGTCACCTTGGCCGAAGCGGTTGCGTAGGGATGGCTGCTGGGGGATAGACGCGCGAAGGCCAGCGAGCGACGTGCCGTGGCACGCGCCAGCTCGACCCGGCGCAACATGTCGCCGAGGCGATAGCGGGTCAGTTGATGGTCGATCAGTAGGCGGCCGCCCTGCTTGCGTTCGTGGCAGTACTGCAGCGCCATCTCGAAGGCCGCGCGCGCCAGGCCGGTGAACACCTGGGACATGTGGGTCCCGGCGAAGGACCAGGCCGAGGCCATGTTGCCGTAGTACTCGTCGCGCAATGCCACCGCATAGCGCTTGGGTATCCGTACGTTGTCGAAGTAGATCTCGCCCTGCGGTAGGGCACGCTGGCCGATCTTGTCCAACGCCCTGCCGCGGGTCACCCCCGGCAGATCCAGCGGGACTATCACCGCCATGCCGTGGGGGCGGCCATCCGCCGCGAAGAAGCCGTCGCCATAATCGGCGCCGATGTAGCACAGAGCCACCTGGGCCACCGCGCCGTTCGACACCCAGGCGGAACACTGGCCGTTGATCACTAGGTCGTCGCCACGCAGTTGCCCCCACAGGTTGCCCTTGTTGCCGGGCTGACCGGGGACCCACTCGCGGGCCATATCGAACACCTGCACATCGCTGCCCTTGTCCGGTTGGGTAATCACCCAGCAGCCGATCTTGTCGGCACACAGCTCCACCAGCTCCCGATTACCGCTCGCCACCGCCATCTGCAGCGGAAAGCCGGCCGCGCCGAGGGACACGCCCAGACCGGCGTCGCCCCAGCCCAGCTCCTCACCGATCAGCGACTCCAGGCGCACGGCCATTTCCGGCGGTAGCTCGCCCAGCAGTTCGGGGCTCAAGCCCAGCTTGGCGTACTCGGCGAAAACCGCGTAGTAAGGGGAGCCGGGTGCGACCACCTCATCGGCGCTCATCTTGTCCAGCTCGACGCCCAGGGGTCGCAGGACCTCGCGGGCAAATCGATGAACCGAGGCCTGGATGGCGGCTTCCTCCTCAGCGAGAGGAGTCTCGAAGCCGCTCAGGCCCACGCTTGGCAGGGTCAGTTGGGTTTTCAGTTGCATTTTCTTCGGCGCCTCGCGCTCTTGTTCTCACGGCTCTCATCTTGCCCCTGCTGCGCGATGGTGCCTTTCAGCAAATGCCCCTATATTTGTCAAAATCCGCTCATTGAGGAGTACCGAGGTTTGTCACGTCCAAGCTGGCTTTCCGTGCGCGAGCAACTGGGCCAGACGCCCATCCTCGAAGGACATATCCACGGCGATATCCCCCTGTTCGTCGAGCGCTACATGTACCAGACCGGCGAGCGCGTGGTTTCCGGGCTCGACTGCACGGCGCTGATCAACCAGTTCGGCGGCGGCCCGGTGGACGAAGGCGAGCAGAACCGGCGGCGCAGCCAGAACCTGCCGACCCAGTCGATCCTGGTGCCGCGGGGGGTTGCCACGCACTGGCACTACACCGGCCCGGTGGACTTCGTGGTCTTCTACTTTCTCGAGGGCGGCAGCGACATCGCCGCCAACCTCACGCTGCTGGCCGAATCGCGCGGGCAGCCGCTCTCGTTCAGCGATCAGCTGACCGGCGCCGCGGCGCAACAATTGGTGAGCGAACTCTATAAAGGTCAAGGAGCCGACCAGGGCTATGTGGCGCGCCTGGCGGCATTGATGCTGGAGCAGAGCTATCGACTGCTGACCACGCCCTGCAGCGTCAATATCAGCCCGCGCTACGCACACTTCTCCCGCCTGCAGGCGGTGCTCAACCAGATCCATCAGAATCTTGCGGGCGATCTGTCGGTGGATGCCCTGGCCAGTTATGCCGGTGTCAGCTCGGCGCATTTCCGGCGTCTGTTTCAGGAAGCCGTGGGCATGCCGGTGCACCGCTATGTGCTGGCGACCCGCCTAGAGCAAGCCAGGAGGCTGCTGACCCTCTCGGAAATGCCTATCGCCCATATCGCTCAGGAGTGCGGCTTCAGCAGCCAGAGCCATCTGACCGTCAGCTTCAGGACGATCCATGCGGTGACACCTGCGCAGTTTCGCGCCCGACTCGCCAGCCGCCAGCAGTAGTGGCCTGCGCCTTGCGCTCTGCGAGTCTGCCGGGAGAGATGCCGGCCCACAAGAAAGGGGGCAGGCCTTGCGAAGACCTACCCCCCATCCTGCGTATCTGGCAACGTCTACCGGCGCCGCTATTTCACTTCTTCGATTTCACCGAGGCGCCAGGTCTGGTCGAACCAGGGCTCGAGCGGGCCGTACAGCCGGAACAGCGTGTACCAGGCTTTTCCGGGTACGGTCTGGATCCAGTTCGCCTGCTTGCCTTCAGGCGCCTGCGGACCGAAATACAGGTCAACGGAGCCATCGGCGTTGGCGATCAGCTCGTCGCGCTTGTTGTTCTTGCTGGGAAACGTCTGGCCGGTCTGCAGCTCGGAGCGGGTCTGCGGGTCGTAGATCACCACGGACCAGAAGTTCTTGGCCGGCGCATCGGCGGGAATGTTCAACTTGTAGGGCTTGCTACCGTCCAGATAGGCGCCCTGGCTGTCGGTCGCCGCATAGGCGTACTGCGAGCCCACCCCGACCATCTTCAGCACCATGGCCGGGGTATTGACCGTGGCCTGGTAGAAGAACAACGTCCGCGCATCCAGGTTACGGCCGCCCAGGCCCTTATTCGCCAGCCACTGATAGTCGCCGCCGATGAAGGCATGGGTCCATGCGCTCCCCGGATACAGAGGGGCGTCAGCAAAACGCGGCCGGAAGCTGATTGCCCGGGCGGTGGCGTTACCGATGGCGACCGCCTCGGTAAGGAGCTTCTGCATCCGCGCGTCCGGGGCGAAAGGCTTGCCCTTCTCGATGCCGACAGCGGCGAACAGGCCGCGCAGCTCCGGGTCGAGCATCGACACCGGCTCGCGATCGATCACCGTATGCAGTTCTTCGTAGAAGTTGAAGTTGTTGGCGTGGATGGTGTTGAAGAACTTTCGCGAGGCGCTGACGAACTCCATCTTGGGAGGATTGCCCTTGCTGGCGAGCGGATAGACCTTGACCCCGCTCTCGAACATCCGGGTGGCGGCATCGGGTTTGCCGTCCACCAGGAAGCCGCGCAGGATCAGCCAGTTGACGTAGCTGGTCGACTTGGACACGAAGTACTTCTCGCCTTCGACGACCGCTTCCATGCCGCCAACCGGCGGCTCCAGATCGCCTTGGTAGTCCGGCGGCAGGATCAGGTACTTGCCGCCCTTGCCGCGGTCGAGGCCAGGCGCGCCCATGTCCGCGACGAAGCGAAAGTAGGCGTCGTTGACGGTGCCCGGGCCCGAGCCTGGCGGTATCTCGACAACGGTTGCGCCGTCCTTCTCGAGATTCAGGAACACCGACAAATAGACCGTATCGGTGTTGCCGGTCAGCATCAGCGGCGCCGAATCCAGCAACTTGTCCATGATCAGTGCCTTGTTCGACGCATCCACCCCCATGCTGAGGTGACCGAGGCGCAACCCCTCGATGGAGGTGGCGGGAATACCGCTGAGGAAGGTCTCCACGCCTCGCATCAGATCGAGGTTGTCGTATAGCGCCTCGACCGTCGGCGCATCCGGCATGCCGTCGAAGAAGCGCAACGTACCGAGCCGGGTTTCGACCGAGTCCGGGGTCATGACCTTGTCGGGAATCCGATAGTTGTAGCCCGGCGTCTTATCCTCGGCCGCCGCAACCGATCCGCAACTCAGCAGGGCCAGGACGGCCAGGCACATCCTATGTTTGGGTTTCATTGGAAGCTGTTCCTTTGCATGCGCTTGATTGTTATCGACCGGGAGGTATCGCGTAACAGGCACACCATTGCACTGGCTGCGGCCCATCCGCTGCGAATATAGAACATCGGGATGTCCGAGCAAACAGATCTGCATCGGCACTTGCTCATCGGTTCCGAATGTTTCACGGCAGCATCTTGGCCCGACGTCACGCAGGTGCCTTTCAGCAATTGCGCTTATTTTTATCAAAATACGCTCATCGGGGCGGGCAAGGACTTGGCCGAACCAGCCCCGATTCCCGGAGGCCGCATATCCCCGTACTGGTCGGTACTCGAAAGCCTGCAGCATCGCTGGCGTGGCTTGAACCTATCCTCTGCAATCTAGCCCTCAAACGCCTGGCACCTCCGGAATCATTGAGGAAATGACAGGTTCTTCATACTCCGTGAGCCAGCGCTCCGTCTCGAGAATGCCGAGCAGGTAGGTACGATCCACCACGTGCCGCCGGGTGCCGGCCCGGAACTTGCCGAAGAGGTTTTTCAGGTGCCACTTGACCCTCTCCTCGCCGACGTTGAGGGCAAGAGCGATCTGCTTGTTGGAGATGTTGCGCGCCAGCAACTGCAGGACATCCTGTTCCTTGAGTGTCAGCAGGCCACCGTGGCCTGCGCGGCACGAGTAACGGGCTCCGCCGCAGCCTGCGGCTCGATTGCCTCCTGGCTCCAGCGCGCCAGCAGCGGGGCGGGTATCCAGCAGTACCGAGCTTACTCGAAAGTGTCCGTGTTAATGGGGTAGCCTCCCGGCGACGAGGGGGCCTGGATGATCGGGGCGCAATGCGCAAGCACGCTGGGCAACGCATGAGGCCAGGCCCGCTGCCCCGGTGAACCCCTAGGCCTGTCCAAAAATGCAAGATGGATTTTCGAAAGCTACAGTAGAGTGGGCACTCGTACCGCTGCCAACCTATCACTCCTGTACTGCTGCCAGTGCGGGGCCGATCCTCGCCCTGTCCGGTGTAGGACACTTGTATGGTGAAGGGCTGCACCAGCGCTCGCACGGACCCATCCGGCCAAGGATAACGAGATGAACCTACATCTTCATACGGCCCTTACAGCCGCCCTTCTGGCGCTACCAGGCCAATTGCTCGCGGGTGGGCTGATGCTCTACGAAACCGCCACGGACAACGTAGGCCTGGCCAATGCGGGTGCCGCGGCCCGGGCTCAAGGCCCCGCCACCCTGGCCAGCAACGTGGCCGGCATCGCCTGGCTGCCGGGCACTCAGATCAGCGCCGGTCTTCAGGTGCTGCACAGCAATCTTGATTTCAAGACCGACGCTGGCACCAACATCGCTGGCGGCGACAGCGGCAACGCCATGGAGTGGTCGCCGGGCGGCAGTTTCTTTGTCAGTCACGAGCTGGGCGATGGTTGGTCGGTGGGTTTTGCCAGCTACGGCGACTTCGGCCTCAGCCTCGACTATACCAACGACTGGAGCGGCCGCTACTTCATGCAGGAGGGGGAAATCCTCGGCATGACGCTGCTGCCGACGCTGGCCTACCGCATCGACGAACAATGGGCCGTGGGCATCGGCCTGCGGGCCTTCTACGGGATGCTCGATACCCGGATCGCAGTGGACAACGACCCGCTGGGCGTGCTCGACCGTCCGGATGGCCGGCTGAAGTATCGTGATCACGATTGGGGCTACGGCGCCAACCTTGGGCTCATCTATGCCCCGCGCCCTGGAACACGCCTTGGCTTGAGCTATACCAGCGAAATCGACGTCAAGTTCGAAGATGGCCTGGACCTCGAAGGCGTCGGCCCCTTCGTCAGCGACCGTCTGCGTGAGCGCGGCGTGCTCGGCGCCGATACGCGCATCGAGATGCACGTACCCCAGACCCTGACGCTCAGCCTCTATCATCAGCTCGATGAGCGCTGGGCATTGTTGGCCAGCGCCAACTGGCAGGACTGGTCCAGGTTTGGTGAAGTGGGGATCGATCTGGACAGCGATACCCCCCGTTCCGCCACCGTCAAGGCGAACTACCGCGATACCTGGCACCTGTCCCTCGGTACACAGTTCCGATTCGACCCGCGGTGGCTGTGGAGCTTCGGTGTCGGTTACGACAGTTCGTCGGTGGATGACGATGATCGCACCCTCACCGTGCCAATGGGGGAGGCCTGGCGCTTCGGCACTGGGCTGACCTATGCCCTGGACAGCCAGACCGACCTGAACCTGAGCTATGAACTGGTCTGGCTCGGCGACATGCCGATAGACCAGGCGAAACCGCTGCCACCGAACGCACCCAAACGGATTTCCGGTGAATTCGAAGACGCCTGGATCCAGGCGCTCAGCGCCAGTGCGAGCTGGCGCTTTTGAGTGCCCTCGCCCTGCCCTGGTGCCGCGTCAGAAATGCACGTTCCGGCAGGCTACCTCTGCCCCTGCCATAGCCCGATTTTACCCAACAAGGAAATTGATCCATGAAGGTGAAGACAGTGATTGTCGGCGGCGCACTGGCCGCCACGCTGCTACTGAGCGGCTGCACCAGCAAGACCGTAAGCCAGACACAATACTCCGGGTTCCTTCCCAGTTACGAAGGATTGACGCCGGTTGAAACGGCAAGCGGTCAGAAAGTTCTGCGCTGGGTGGCCCCTGGCTTCAATGTCGCCGACTACGACAAGCTGATCTATCAGTCGGTACGCTTCCATCCCACCCCACAGACCACCGACCGTATCGGCCAGCAGACCTATGCTGAACTGCTGAAATATTCCAACAACCGGCTAACCCAGGCATTTGCCGAGCGTTTCCAGCTGGTGGGCTTTTCCTCCGGCCCCAGCACCCTTGAATTCCGTGGTGCCATCACCGGCGTCAGCAGCAGCACCGAGGGGCTCAAGCCTTACGAGGTCATCCCCGTCGCGCTGGTGATCGCCGGCGCCATGGCAGCCAGCGGTGAGCGCGACCAGAACTCCGAGCTGTTCCTGGAAGGCGAGTTCATCGACACCAGCACCGGTAAACCGGTGATGCGCGTCGTACGCAAGGGTTTCGGCAAGACGCTGAGCAACGACAAACAGGCCATCACCTTTGCCGACCTCAAGCCGATCATCGATGAGCTGACCACCGACGTATTGAAGTTCCACTAAGGCAACGCGCCCGGCAGGCAGGAGACGCCTATAGTCGCCGTAGCGCCTCGGCCTGCCGATTAAGCCGGCCGCTCCCGAGCTGGCCGCACCTGCTCCAGCAACTTATCCAACAGCAAGGAAACGACATGGTGCTGGAAACCATAAGGAACACGGATATCGCCACTCACTCGCGTGAGGGCATGATCCTCGTCCGCGGACAAACCTTCTGGATGGGCTCGGACGAACATTACCCCGAGGAGGCGCCGGCACATCGCGTCGCCGTCGATGATTTCTTCATCGACGAGACCCCGGTGACAAACGCGCAGTTTGCCAGTTTCGTCGCGGCCACAGGCTATCGGACATTCGCCGAGCAGCCCCCTGACCCCGCCGATTACCCTGGCATCCAGCCAGACATGCTGTATGCGGGATCCCTGGTATTCCAGCCCCGCCGCGGGGTGCTCGACCTGCGCGACTGGACGCAATGGTGGAGTTTTCTGGAGGGTGCCTGCTGGTACCGCCCCTATGGCCTCGGCAGCGACCTGGCAGGACTGGACGACCACCCTGTGGTGCACATTACCTACCAGGATGCGCTGGCCTATGCCCGCTGGCAAGGCAAGGATCTGCCCACCGAGGCGGAGTGGGAACTGGCTGCCCGGGGCGGACTGGATCGAGCCGAATATGCCTGGGGTCATGAATTCACCCCTGAAGGGCGGCATATGGCCAACACCTGGCAGGGCAGCTTCCCTAGCGTTAACGAACTGCAGGACGGCTACCTGAGGACGTCCCCGGTTCGGGCCTTCCCGGCCAACGGCCATGGTCTGTTCGACATGATCGGCAACGTCTGGGAATGGACCTCGGATTGGTATGCGCCCGAACACGCAACCGATGCCTTGAAGCCCTGCTGCATTCCCAAGAACCCACGCGGCGGCCGGGAAGCAGAAAGCTACGACCCTTGCCAACCCGAAATCAGGATCCCCCGCAAGGTACTGAAGGGCGGCTCGCACCTATGCGCGCCCAACTACTGCCGCCGCTATCGCCCCGCAGCACGACACGCGGAAGCCATCGACACCTCCACATGTCATGTGGGCTTCAGGTGTGTCAGCAGATAAGGAGAGTCACCATGAAAAGCTCCACGTTTTGCTTCAAGTGCAGCCTCATGGCATTGGCGGTGAGCACCGCCATGACCATGAGCGTCCCGGTCCACGCTCAGGACTCGCTGCCCTTTCCTCCCACGCCCTCGGGGAGCAAGGCCGGCCCGACCATCGCCACCTCGACCTACAGCCCGCTGCCGAAACAGTCGCACATCCCCGCTAACGCCCCCAACATCGTCGTGGTCATGCTGGACGACGTGGGGCCGGCTCTGCCGCACACCTTTGGCGGCGTGATCCAGACACCCACGCTGGATCGTCTGGCCAAGGAAGGGGTTTCCTACAACCGCTTCCATAACGCAGCCATGTGCTCACCCACTCGAGCGGCTCTGCTCACGGGGCGCAACCATCACCGCGTAGGCTATGGCCAGATCGCCGAACTGGCCAACGACTGGGATGGCTATACCGGCCGCATTCCCCGCACCTCGGCCACTGTGGCCAAGGTACTGGGCTACTACGGCTACGCGACCGCAGCCTTCGGCAAATGGCACAACACCCCGGCCAACGAGACCACGGCGGTAGGCCCCTACACCGACTGGCCGGCTGGCGAGGGGGTGGGTTTCGATTACTTCTACGGTTTCCTCGCCGGCGAGTCGTCGCAATGGGAGCCCGCCGTCGTCGAGAACACCGTTCGCCTCGACCCGTCCCGCGGTAAGGAGGGTTATCATTTCACCGAGGACATGACCGACAAGGCCGTATCCTGGATCAAGCAGGTGCGCGCGCTCACACCGGACCGCCCCTTCTTCGTCTATTGGGCGCCGGGGGCCTCACACGGGCCACACCACATCTTCAAGGAGTGGGCCGACAAGTACAAAGGCCGCTTCGACGGTGGCTGGGATGCCATGCGCGAGGCCATCTACGCCCGGCAGAAGCAGCTCGGCTGGATTCCCCAGGACACCGAGTTGACGCCCCGTCCCGACTCCCTCGCCGCCTGGAAAGATATCCCGGACGACGAAAAGCCGTTCCAACGCCGCCTCATGGAAGTGTTCGCAGGCTACACCGAGCATGCCGACACCCAGGCCGGCCGCCTGCTGGAGACCCTCGACGAGCTCGGTATCCGCGACAACACCTTGATCTTCTACGTGTGGGGCGACAACGGCTCCAGCGCCGAGGGCCAGAACGGCACCATCAGCGAGCTGCTGGCACAGAACGGCATCGCCACCGAGATCAAGGACCATATCCGCACCATGAACGAACTCGGCGGCATGGACGTGCTGGGTTCCCCCAAAGCCGACAACATGTACCACGCGGGCTGGGCCTGGGCAGGCTCCACGCCGCATCGTTCCACCAAGCTCGTGGCCGCGCACTTCGGCGGTACCCGCACGCCGCTGGTGGTGTCCTGGCCGAAGCAGATCAAGCCCGACCAGCAGCCACGTTCGCAGTTCCACCATGTCAACGACATCGTCCCGACCATCTACGACGTGCTGGACATCCAGCCGCCCAAGCTGGTCGACGGCATCAGCCAGGACCCCATCGACGGCGTCAGCATGGCCTACTCCTTCAATGCCCCCGATGCCAAGGGCCAGAAGAATGGCCAGTATTTCGAGGTGATGGGCAGCCGCAGCTACTACAAGGATGACTGGATCGCCTCGGTGTTCGGCCCTCGCGTACCCTGGGTACCGGGGATCGATCCGGCCATCCTGAAATGGTCGCCGGATCAGGATGCCTGGGAACTCCACGACCTGAGCAAGGATTTCTCGCAAGCCAACAACGTGGCCAAAGACCATCCGCAAAAGGTTGAAGAACTGAAAAAGGCCTTCTCCGCCGACGCAGAAGCCAACAAGGTCTATCCCGTTGGCGGTGGCCTGTGGTCTGTGGTGTTCCACCCGGAGGATGCGCCGCACAACCCCGCGACGGAGTTTCACTACACCCAGGAAGTGTTCGGCGTTCCAGAATTCACCGCTCCCAAAGTAGGGGCGAGAAGCAACCTGGTCACCATCGAGACCGAACTGAGCGCGGACTCCCAAGGCGTACTGTATGCCCTGGGCGCCTTCTCCGGCGGGCTCGCACTGTGGGTCGACAAGGGCAAGCTGTCCTACGAGTACAACCTGTTCGAAGTGGAAAGGACGCTACTGGAGTCCTCCAGCCCTCTTCCCACCGGCAAGGTCAAGATCGAGGTGGAAACACGGAAGATCGACGACAAGCATTCAGGCCCGCTCTCCGTGGCCATCCGCATAGATGGCAAGGAAGTGATCAAGGGTCAGGTGCCTCGCTCGGCGCCGCTGACCTTTACCGCCAACGATGCCTTCGATGTAGGCCAGGACAGCTACTCTCCTGTGTCACTCGCCTATTTCGATCGCAAGCCCTTCAAGTTCAACGGCGAAATTTCCAGCTTGAAAGTCGCGTACTTGAAATGACACTCGAACGGACTCGGACCTCCCTCGAATAGCCCGAGACGGTACAGCAGTCTGCACGCTGCCGTACCGCTCTCTAACAAGCCTATATGGACGCTCCCACAAGTAGCGAGCAAAGCTTTGCCTTTGCACCTGTCGTTAGCGCGGTTGCATTTGTATATCCGGCGGCATCGCGCCAATGTACCGTCAAGGCAGTGGAGCTGCTTGCGGTGCAACGTCTATCCTTCGACGAGGTTCCGCATCCGCGGCACAGGAAAACCGACTTGCAACACTCGCCCCCCCTCATCGCCAATTATCCCAGGGTCCCTCTACTCGCCAAGAACCCTGGAGAACTGCGTACAGGCCCCGCGCATGCGCTACCGCAAATCATCGCCCAGTTAGGCGGAAGCCCGCGGCAAGTCTTCAGAAACGCAAGGCTGGATCTGGATCAGTTCATCAACGATGGCGAGCATTGCCTCGATTACCAGGACATTGCACGGCTTTTCAACACGGCCGCTCAACATACCCATTGCGGCCACATCGGGCTGCTAGTGGGCAGACGCTTCATACTCGAAGACCTGGGGCCGGTAGGCCAGCTCATGCGCTTCGCCGAGACCGTTCACGAAGCACTGCATGACCTAACGGCGCACACCCAGCTGCATGATCGGGGAGGCACCCCTCTGCTGCTCCCCCTGTCAGGTCAATTCAGTCTGCTCGGCTATGTGATTCACCGTCACGACCTGACCAATCCTGCCCGCGTCATAGACTGCGTGATCATGATAGGCCTCCAAGTACTTCGGGAACTCCTTGGCCCTGGCTGGGCCCCTATTCGGGTGCAGTTGGCCTACCGCCAACCCACCAATGCCGCCTACCATGAGCAAGCCTTCCGCTGCCCGGTCCAGTTCGATGCACCCGTTTCAGGGTTAGTCATCAACAATCAACACCTGCATCGAAGACAAGCCTCGGCTGCGCCGCACATGCACCAGTTACTGCAGCGAGCCATAACGTCGACCACCGCCAGCCTGACGATCTCCGAGCAGGTCCGGCGGCTGCTCTATCCCTTGCTGTTCGAAGGGAAAGCGCGCACCGGGGATATAGCCACTCAAGTCGCACTGCATGAGCGCACGCTACGACGCCGCCTGGAAGTCGAAGGCACCCATTTGCAGCAGCTGATCTCCGAGTCCAGACGGAATCTGGCTCTGCAACTACTCAGGCATACGATCCTGCCCATATCCGCCATTGCCCAAACCTTGCAGTATCGGGACCCGAACGCATTCTCTCGTGCGTTCAGGGCCTGGATGGGCACATCGCCACAGAGCTGGAGAAACAGCGACAGGAAATGAGGGCGTGGATGGGGTGTCACCGCCTCAAACTTGGGGCAGCAGCACCCTGCCAGCATGACTTACGAAACACCCCCAGCTCAAACTCGCATCTTTAAATGATTTGCAGGCTGAATGGATTCCGCATCGCCGAAGCAACTGACCTCAAGGCATGCGCACGCCTCGTGCGGCAAATATCGACCGCTCACGGCAGATCATCAGTCGACTCGCATGACCTGCGGAGGGCTCCAACTTCCGTCAAGAATCGAAGGCGTCCCTGCTTTCGGCCAGTACATGCGCAGCATCGGCAGGAAGTCCCCCTTAGGCGCCGGTAGCCAGTTGGCCTCCTTGTCCTTGCCGGGCGACTCGTGCTGGAAGTACAGGGTCAGCGAGCCGTCGGCGTTGTACTGCAAATCGTCGCGCGGGCTGACGGTGAACTTGTTCAGCGCGTTGGGCACGAACCACCAGCCCTTGTCGACCTGGTACATGGTGATCGACCAGAAGCCGTTGACCGGCGGCGTCTGCCCCTTGGCGAAGGTCAGGCTGTAGCGGTTGGCACCGTTGAGCGTCTGGCCCTCGCTGTCGACCGTGGTGTAGGGGTAGACGGCGTCCTGCTCGACGTTCGCCGGCCAGCCGAAGGCGGCGACCACCGCGCGCTTCATGTAGTGCGTGCCGTAGACGCCGAGCCCCTTGGTGTAGGTCCAGCCGTCGACCTTGCTGCCCAGGGAGTGTTGATTGGCGCCGATCTCCTTCAGCGCTTCCGCCGGCAGGTTCGCCAGGGCCTTCTGCAGTGCCGGGTCCAGCTTGTCCATCGCGAAGCGCTTGCAGGGCTCGATGCCCAGCTTGGCCATGCGCGCCAGGATAGGGCCGTCCTCGGCGGCCGGTGGCGCCTCCTCGCACATCAGCGCGGCGAGCTTGTTGAAGTAGGTCTCGGTGCTCATGCCGAGGATCACCTCCTGCGGCTTGGCGGTCATGCTGAAGCCCGGGTTCGGGTCGACCACCGGCGTCTTGGGCTCATAGGGCTTACCCCAGGCCGACAGCGGGGTGAGCTTGAGCTGCGCCTGCAGGGCGTTGACCGCCTGGTAGTCCTGCTCGCTGCCATCGGCGTAGGTGCGCCCGAGGATCAGCATCTTGCGGCTGGGCGACTCGATGTGCAGCATGCCCTCGGGCACCTCGCCCTTCCAGCCGGGACCGGTGAGCAGATAGTGGGTCGCGGCGCCGCTGTCGGTGCGGGCGCCGGGCGAATGGAAGATGCCCATCCACAGGCTGTACATCGGCATCAGGTAGTAGCGCTTGCCCATGTCGGGCTGGCTGAACACCTGCGGCTCACTCAGGTCCGCCCAGGCGACCGAGTAGAGCGTATCGGCGTTGGGCGCCGACACGCCGCGGTACTCGGCCGGCGGGTAGCGCCTGACATTGATGAACTGCCCCATGGGCGCATGCTCGTTGTCCACCTCGGTCACGTTGGTCATCTGCACGCGGGTGACTTCCGTGGTGATCAGCGAGTAACCGTAGACGTAGGCCTCCTTGGCGATCTGTGCCAGTTGCTGCGTATCGGCAGCCGATGCAGGGGCTGCCAGCCCCAGACCGATGGCGGCCAGCAAGGCCGTTGGCGCGACTCTCATATGCGTTCTCCAGTGTGGGTGTGCGCTCGGCAAGTGGTAAGAACGGCTGCCACTGGGCGCCACCCCATCGCATAGCCGCCATAGGCATCGGCGACATAGGCGGCTCGGCCTCGAACTCGAGATGGCCGTGCCCCCAAGCGCCGTGGCTGATCTGCGTGCCGGGCAGCCAGCCAAACCTAATCCTAGGCTGGCGAGCGCACCCTATCCCCCCCCACAGCGGGTGGGACGACGTCACAGAACTCACAATAGGCAGCGGGTACATGATTCGGCACTGGATGCCGACCAGACGCGAACGCCCTTTCGTCTTCCCGTGGCGCAAGCGCGGGCTGTGGATCATGCCGCCAAGTGGTACCATTGCGCGCTTTCACGCCGCGCTGGCTGCCCAGGGCATCCCCAAGCGCCGGCGATACGACGCCCGACAGACCACGCCAACACATGCCTGACGACAGGCCGGCCCCCATGGCTTCAGCGCAAGCCGGCCCGGGGCAGCGCGTGTGGATGTTGCCCTCGACCCATACCCAGCGGCTGAACTCGGCCTTCGACAGGAACGAGTTCGCCCAGCTGCCTGCCACAATCGACGTCGCAGGCACGGGGTGCAGGAACCGGGAAAGGCGATTAACCACCGCAGCCCCCGCAGGACAAGCAATTGATCTCCACCGCTAATATCACCATGCAGTTCGGCGCCAAGCCGCTGTTCGAGAACGTTTCCGTCAAGTTCGGCAACGGCAACCGCTACGGCCTGATCGGCGCCAACGGCTGCGGCAAGTCGACCTTCATGAAGATCCTCGGCGGCGATCTGGAGCCGTCCGCCGGCCAGGTGATGCTCGAACCCAACGTGCGCCTGGGCAAGCTGCGCCAGGACCAGTTCGCCTACGAAGAATTCAACGTGATCGACACGGTGATCATGGGCCACGAGGAGCTGTGGAAGGTCAAGGCCGAGCGCGACCGTATCTACTCGCTGGCGGAAATGAGCGAAGAAGACGGCATGAAGGTCGGCGAGTTGGAGGGCGAGTTCGCCGAGATGGACGGCTACACCGCCGAATCCCGCGCCGGCGAACTGCTGCTGGGCCTGGGCATTCCGCTGGAGCAGCACTTCGGCCCGATGAGCGAAGTGGCGCCGGGCTGGAAACTGCGCGTGCTGCTGGCCCAGGCGCTGTTCTCCGATCCGGACGTGCTGCTGCTCGACGAGCCGACCAACCACCTGGATATCAACACCATCCGCTGGCTGGAAAACATCCTCACGGCGCGTAACAGCACCATGATCATCATTTCCCACGACCGTCACTTCCTCAACTCGGTCTGCACCCATATGGCCGACCTGGATTACGGCGAACTGCGCCTGTTCCCCGGCAACTACGACGAGTACATGACCGCCGCGACCCAGTCGCGCGAGCAGCTGTTGGCCGACAACGCCAAGAAGAAGGCACAGATCGCCGAACTGCAGACCTTCGTCAGCCGCTTCTCGGCCAACGCTTCCAAGGCCAAGCAGGCCACCAGCCGCGCCAAGCAGATCGACAAGATCCAGCTGGCCGAGGTCAAGCCGTCCAGCCGGGTCAGCCCGTTCATCCGTTTCGATCAGACCAAGAAGCTGCACCGCCAGGCGGTGACCGTCGAGAAGCTGTCCAAGGCCTTCGACGACAAGGTGCTGTTCAAGAACTTCAGCTTCACCGTCGAAGCCGGCGAGCGCGTGGCCATCATCGGCCCCAACGGCATCGGCAAGACCACCCTGCTGCGCACCCTGGTCGGCGAGATGGCGCCGGATGCCGGCGCGGTGAAGTGGACCGAGAGCGCCGACGTCGGCTACTACGCCCAGGATCACGCCCACGACTTCGAGGACGACGTCAGCCTGTTCGACTGGATGGGCCAGTGGACCACCGGCGAGCAGACCATCCGCGGCACCCTGGGGCGCATGCTGTTCTCCAACGACGAGATCCTCAAATCGGTCAAGGTCATCTCCGGCGGCGAGCAGGGCCGCATGCTGTTCGGCAAGCTGATCCTGCAAAAGCCCAACGTGCTGGTAATGGACGAGCCGACCAACCACCTCGACATGGAATCCATCGAGGCGCTCAACCTCGCGCTGGAGAACTACCCGGGCACGCTGATCTTCGTCAGCCACGACCGCGAGTTCGTCGGCTCCCTGGCCACCCGCATCATCGAACTGAGCGACAACGGCGTGACCGACTTCAGCGGCACCTACGACGATTACCTGCGCAGCCAGGGCGTGATCGTCTGAACCCCAGCCGCAGCTGAACCCGGCCCGCGCATCGCTCGATGCGCGGGGCGCCTCAGATCCGGAACTGCCGCACCAGTGCGCCCAGACGCTCGCCGAGGCCGGCCAGGCTGCGAGCGGTCTGCGCGCCCTGCTGGGTCTCGTCGGCGACGCTGTCCACCGCCACGGCGATCTGGTGCACGCTGCGGTTGATCTCCTCGGCCACCGCGGTCTGCTCCTCGGCGGCGCTGGCGATCTGCGCGTTCATCGCGTTGATGGTGGCGATCAACTGGGCGATGGCATCCAGCGAGGCGCCGGCCTTGTTGGCCTGCTCGCTGGTGACTTCGCCGGCGTCGCTGGAGCGGCGCATGGCGGTCACCGAATCCTGGGTGCCCTGCTGCAGGCGGTCGATCATGCCCTGGATTTCCTGGGTGCTCTGCTGGGTGCGACTGGCCAGCGCGCGCACCTCGTCGGCGACCACGGCGAAACCGCGCCCGGCCTCGCCGGCACGGGCCGCCTCGATGGCCGCGTTGAGCGCCAGCAGGTTGGTCTGCTCGGCGATGGAGCGGATCACGTCGAGCACGCTGACGATGGACTGCACGTCCTGCTGCAGGCTGTCGAGCGACACGCCGCTGCTGCGGATGTCCTCGACCAGGGCGTGGATGCGCTGGATGCTGCCGTCCACCACGCGCTTCGCCGCCTGGCCCTCGTGGTCGGTCTGCTGCGCCGCCTCGGCGGCGTTCTGCGCACTCTTGGCTACCTCGTGGGCGGCCGCCGACATTTCGTTGATCGCCGTGGCCACCTGATCGGTCTCGTGACGCTGCTGTTCCATGGCCTGTTCGGAACGCTGCGCCTGGGCCGAGACCTGGCCGACCAGTTCGGTGAGCTGGCCGGTCATCTCGACGATCTGCCGCACCAGGCCGTGGACTTTCTCGACGAAGCGGTTGAACGAGCCCGCCAGCTGGCCCAGCTCGTCCTCGCTGGTGATCGGCAGGCGGCGGGTCAGGTCGCCCTCGCCCGCGGCGATGTCGTCGAGGTTGGCCTTGATCTGCTGCAGCGGGCGCAGGAAGGCGTTACCCAGCCACACCCCGACCACGCCGAACACCAGCAGCACCGCCGCCACCACCAGGATGCTGGTGATGATGGTGCCGATGCGCCGCTCTATCTCCACCTCGACCTCGGCAATCTGCGTCTCGACGCCGTCGAGATTGAGCGCGGTGCCCAGGGCCATGTCCCACTTCGGCAGGTAATAGCTGTAGGCCAGCTTGGGCACCAGCACCGTCTCGTTGCCCGGCAGCGGCGAGGAGTAGTTGACGAAGTAGCTGTTGTTCTTCGCCACGTTGACCAGTTCGCGGTTGATATACACGCCGTTGGGATCGCGCCGGTCGGCCAGGCTCTTGCCGACGTCCACCGGGCTGTCGCCGCGGAACAGGCGCACCACGTTGGAGTCGTGGCCGAAGAAGTAGCCGTCGGCGCCGAACTTGATCTTCGAGAGGATGGCGATGGCCTGCTCGCGGCTGGCCATATCGCCCTGGCTGGCGCCGTCGTAGAGGTGCTGCACCGCCCCCTGGGCGATCTGGATGTAATGCTGCAGTTCGCTGCGCTTTTCCTGCAGCAGGCGCTCGCGGGTCTCGGCTACCTCGTCCGCTGCCAGGTTTTGCAGCACCCGGGCAGCGGTGCCGCTGAGCACCAGGGCGAACAGGATCACCGGAATCAGGGCCAGCAGTATCACCTTGGTTTTCAATGTCAGGCGCATTGTTATTGTCCTCGAGGGCCGGGCTGAACGAAAACGGGGCTACCGATGTATCGGCAGCCCCGTGCAGGAGTTAAGCGACCCGTGACGCCGAACACTTAAGCCGGCGCGCACTCAAACCGTCACAGCAGCATGGCGGCGGCCCAACCGAACGCCAGCAGCGGCAGGTTGTAATGCAGGAAGGTGGGTACCACGCTGTCCCAGATATGGTTGTGCTGGCCGTCGACGTTGAGCCCGGCGGTCGGCCCGAGGGTCGAGTCGGAGGCCGGCGAGCCGGCATCGCCGAGAGCGCCGGCGGTGCCGACGATGCAGACGATGGCCAGCGGGCTGAAGCCCAGCTGCACGCCCAGCGGCACGAAGATCGCCGCGATGATCGGGATGGTGGAGAAGGACGAGCCGATGCCCATGGTCACCAGCAGGCCGACCAGCAGCATCAGCAGCGCGCCGATCGCCTTGTCGTGGCCGATCAGCGCGGCGGCGCCATCGACCAGGGTCTTGACCTCGCCGGTGGCCTTCATCACCTCGGCGAAACCGGCGGCGGCGATCATGATGAAGCCGATCATCGCCATCATCTTCATGCCCTCGGTGAACAGCCCGTCGGCCTCCTTCCAGCGCACCACGCCGGACACCGAGAAGATCACGAAGCCGGCCAGGGCGCCGATGATCATCGAGTCCAGCCACAGCTGCACGACGAACGCCGCGGCGATGGCCACGCCGGCCACCAGCAGGCTCAGCGGGTTGTACTGCACGTCGACGCGCTCGGCCTGCTCGATCTTCGCCAGGTCGTAGACGCGCTTGCCGCGGTAGCTGAACAGCACCGCCACGAGCAGGCCGAAGAGCATGCCCAGCGCCGGAATGGCCATGGCCTGGGTGATGTTCACGCCGCTGACGTCCACCCCGGACTTGGCCACGTTGGCCAGCAGGATGTCGTTGAGGAAGATGCCGCCGAAGCCCACCGGCAGGAACATGTAGGGGGTGATCAGGCCGAAGGTCAGCACGCAGGCGATCAGCCGGCGATCCAGCTGCAGCTTGCTCAGCACGTAGAGCAGCGGCGGCACCAGCAGCGGGATGAAGGCGATATGGATCGGCAGGATGTTCTGCGAGGAAATCGCCACCGCCAGCAGCAGGGCGATCAGCAGCCACTTGAGCAGGCCGCCGCCGGCCGCGTCCTGCTGGCCGACCAACGCCAACGCCTTGTCCGCCAGGGCATGGGCCAGGCCGGACTTGGCGATGGCCACGGCGAAGGCGCCGAGCAGCGCATAGGACAGCGCCACCGTGGCGCCGCCGCCGAGGCCCTGGTTGAAGGCGCTCAGCGTGCCCTCCACGCCCAGGCCGCCGAGCAGGCCGCCGGCCAGCGCGCCGACGATCAGCGCCACCACCACGTGCACCCGGCACAGGCTGAGGATCAGCATGATGCCGACCGCCGCTATTACTGCGTTCATAAACCGCTCCACCTACAGAAATGCCGGCGCGGGCGCCGGGCCGAAAAAAGCCGCGTACTCTGCCGCATGCGGCCAAGGCTGTCAAAAATGCAAACGTTCAGAATTTCGAGCAAAACGTGCATAATCCCGATCCCGCACGCGCGCCGATCAAGAAAGCCGCCGGCGTACCGATAACCAGCTTTAGTCCATCGAAGAAAGGAACGCACCATGCTGTTCAGCCGTCTTTCGATCCAGTGGAAGATCACCCTGCTCGCCGGCCTCTGCCTGCTCGCCATCGTCACCCTGCTGGTGGGCGCCTCGCAGTACCAGTCCAGCCGCAGCGCCGGCCTGGTGCGCGAGGCCTCGTACGGCATGCTGGAGGAAAGCGCCAAGCTGCGCCTGCAGGCGCGCGGCGAACTGCAGGCGATCCGCATCCAGCGCTACTTCATGGACGCCTATCAGTACGGCAAGGGCTTCTCGCGACAGATCCTGTTCCTCCGTGAGCAGGCGGAACAGCGCTTTCTCGATGCCTTCGACCTGCGCGAGGACCTGACCCGCCAGGTGCGCACCAGCCTGGAGGCCAACCCCGCGCTGCTCGGCCTGTACCTGGTGTTCGAGCCCAACGCGCTGGACGGCAAGGACGAACTGTTCGCCGACCAGGCCGAACTGGGCAGCAACGACGCCGGGCGCTTCTCGCTGTACTGGGCGCAGCCCACCCCAGGCGCGCTCGAGTCCGAGTCGATGACCGAGGAGCTGCTCGGCGACACCACGCCCGGCGCCAACGGCGTGCCCTACAACGCCTGGTACACCTGCCCGCGCGACACTCGCCAGGCCTGCGTGCTGGAGCCCTATTACGACGAGGTCGGCGGCCAGCAGACGCTGATGACCAGCATCGCCTTCCCGCTGGAGCTGGACGGCAAGGTGATCGGCGTGATGGGCGTCGACATCAGCCTGGCCAGCCTGCAGCAGATCAGCCAGGAGGCCAATCGCGAGCTCTACGACGGCCAGGGCCATATCAGCATCTTCAGCCCCGCGGCCCTGCTCGCCGGCCACAGCCGCGACGGCGCGCTGCTCAGCCAGGCGGTGGACAAGGCCTACGCCGAGCATGCCGGCGAGCTGCGCGGACTGATCCAGGCCGGCCGCGCCGCGGAGCTGGACCACGGCGAGATGTTGCGGGTGCTCAGCCCGTTCCAGCCGATCCCCGAGGCGCAACCCTGGAGCGTGCTGGTGGAGGTGCCGGAGCAGGTGCTGCTGGAGCGTGCCATCGAGCTCGGTGAGCAGCTCGACCAACGCCGCGCCGGCGACAGCCTGGCGGCGCTGCTGCTCGGCCTGCTGGCGGTGCTCGCCGGCCTGCTGCTGATGTGGCTGACCGCCCGCGGCGTGACCCGGCCGATCCTCGGCGTGGCCGCCATGCTCAAGGACATCGCCAGCGGCGAAGGCGACCTCACCCGCCGCCTGCAATATGCCAAGCAGGACGAACTGGGCGAGCTGGCCGGCTGGTTCAACCGCTTCCTCGACAAGCTGCAGCCGATCATCGCCGACGTCAAAAGCAGCGTACTCGACGCCCGCAGCACCGCCGACCAGTCCGCCGCCATCGCCAGCCAGACCAGTGCCGGCATGCAGCAGCAATACCGCGAGGTGGATCAGGTGGCCACCGCCTTCCAGGAAATGAGCGCCACCGCCCAGGACGTCGCGCACAACGCAGCGCAAGCTGCCGAGGCCGCGCGCAACGCCGACCAGGCCAGCCGCGAGGGCCTGCAGGTGATCGACAAGACCACCAGCACCATCGAGCTGCTGGCCAACGAGATGAACCTGGCCATGCAGGAGGTCGAAGGCCTGGCCAGCAGCAGCGAGCAGATCGGCTCGGTGCTCGAGGTGATCCGTTCCATCGCCGAGCAGACCAACCTGCTGGCGCTCAACGCCGCCATCGAGGCCGCTCGCGCCGGCGAAGCCGGGCGCGGTTTCGCCGTGGTCGCCGACGAAGTGCGCAACCTGGCCAAGCGCACCCAGGACTCGGTGGAGGAAATTCGCCAGGTGATCGAGGGCCTGCAAAACGGCACCCGCGAAGTGGTCAGCAGCATGCACAGCAGCCATCGCCAGGCCCAGGGCAGTGTCGAGCAGGTGCAGCAGGCGGTGGCGGCGCTGCAGCGCATCGGCCAGGCGGTCGGCCTGATCACCGACATGAACCTGCAGATCGCCAGCGCCGCCGAGGAGCAGAGTTCGGTGGCCGAGGAAATCAACCGCAACGTCGCCTCGATCCGCGACGTCACCGAGGCCATCAGCAGCCAGGCCGCGGAATCGGCGCAGGTCAGCCAGAACCTCAATCGCCTGGCCAACCACCAGCAGGGCCTGATGGACCAGTTCCGCGTGTGACGCGAAACGGCCGTCATTCTGGCGGCCGCTCCCTTGCCGCGCAGGCGGGCAATGGCCTAGCCTGCGCGTTCTTTTGCGCCATGCCGCCGCCAATCGTGCGCACCTGCAGCGGCGGATCTATTCGCGCCGCGCGCGGTGCATCGCCTCATCCATGCTTACCAAGGGAGAAACAGCATGCTCAATATCGCCTTAGTCGCCGGCTCCAGCCGCAACAACAGCCAGTCGGGCAAGGTCGCGCGCTTTCTGCGCCAGCGCCTGATCGAACTGGAGCAGACCACGCCGGAGCGCAGCAACGTCATCGACCTGGGCCTGGCCCCGCTGCCGTTGTGGCCGGCCGAGGATACCGGTCCCTGGGATCTGTACCGGCAGCAACTGGCCGCCGCCGACGCGGTGGTGATCCTCGCCCCGGAGTGGAACGGCATGGCCTGCCCGGCGATCAAGAACTTCTTCATCTACGCCAGCAAGGCCGAACTGGCGCACAAGCCGGGGCTGCTGGTGGGCGTGTCCTCCGGCGTCGGCGGCGCCTACCCGATCAGCGAGCTGCGCGCCTCCAGCTACAAGAACTGCCGCCTGTGCTACCTGCCGGAGCACCTGATCGTGCGCCAGGTGGAGAAGCTGTTGAACGGCCCGCAGCCGGTCGATGAGGCCGACGAGCGCATCCGCGCCCGCATCGACTACGCCCTCGACGTACTGGTGCGTTACGCCCGCGCCCTGCAACCGGTACGCGAGGCCATCGGCTTCGACAACCCGGCCTTCGCCAACGGTATGTGATGGGCAGAGGTGCGCTTGCGTGGGTTAGCAGCGCTGGACGCAGCCCTTGCAGACGCTGGATCGCGTTGTGCCATACCCCATCACCATGGTCATACGCCGCAGCACCGACCGCAGCGCTTGTGGGAGGGGCTTTAGCCGCGAACTGTCGCCGCTGAAGCGCCTCCCACGGGGTCTGTGGTGGATGAAAAAAGCGTCATCCACCCGGCCCTAGCGCTTCTGCAGACTGACCGCCACCCGCAGCCCGCCCAGCGGGCTGTCCTGCAGCTCGATGCGGCCATCCCAGGCCTCGACTATGTCGCGCACTATGCCCAGGCCCAGGCCGTGCCCGGCGACCTGCTCGTCCAGGCGGGTGCCACGGCCGAGCACCGCCTCGCGGCGTTCGGCGTCGATGCCCGGGCCGTCGTCGTCGACGCACAGCAGATAGCCCGCGGCGCCCTCTTCGATCGACAGCCGTACCCGCCGCTCGGCCCATTTGCAGGCGTTGTCCAGCAGGTTGCCGAGCAGCTCCAGCAGGTCCTCGCGATCGCGCGGTAGCACCAGACCGGCGGGCGCCTGCCAATCCAGGTCGAGGCCGCGGTCGTGGATCATCGCCAGGGTAGCGAACAGCCCGGGCAGCTCCTGCGCGCAGTCGAAACGCGCCCCCGGCAGCGCCTCGCCGGCCAGGCGGGCGCGGCCGAGCTCGCGGCTCAGGCGTTGTTCGATCTGCGTGAGTTGCTCGCGCAGGCTGGCGCGCAACGCCGGGTAGGCCGCCAGTTCGTCGCGTCCGGCCAGGCTGATCAGCACCGCCAGCGGCGTCTTCAGCGCATGACCTAGGTTGCCCAGGGCGTTGCGCGAGCGTTTCAGGGTGTCTTCGGTATGCGCCAGCAGGTGGTTGATCTGCGCCACCAGCGGCTCCAGCTCCTCCGGCACCTCGGCGTCCAGTTCGCTGCGCTGGCCCTGTTGCAGTTGGGCAATCTGCCGGCGCACCTGTTCCAGCGGGCGCAGCGCGCGGCGCACGGTGTAGCGCTGGGCAACCAGGATCAGCAGCAGCGCCGCCCCGCCCATGCCCAGGCCCAGCCACTGCATGCGCCGGAAGCTCTGCAGCACCGGCTCGTAGTCCTGCCCCACGCTGATCGACAGGTCTTCGCCATAACGTCGGTAATCGGCGCGGTAGACCAGCAGGCGCTGGCCCTGCGGGCCATCGCCGAGTTCCGCCTGCATGCCCGGGCCGTGCGGCTTGAGCAGTTCGCGGTCCCACAGCGAGCGCGAGCGCCAGCTGCGGTCGGCAAAGTCGATGCGAAAGTAATGCCCGGAAAACTGCCGCTGGAACGACGGATCGAGGCGCCGCTCGTCCAGTTGCAAGCCGGCCGGACCGCGCACCAGAGCGGCGAGCAGGCCCTGCGCCTCGTCGCGCAGATCCTCCTCCAGGTAGGCGCGCAGGCCGCGGTCGAACACCCAGAGGCTGGCCTGCGCCAACATCAGCCCCACCAGCAGCAGGGCGCCGGCCAGGCCGAGGCTGAGCCGGCGCTGGATCGACCTCAAGCCTGTTCCCCGGTGAAACGGTAGCCCTGGCCGCGGCGCGTCTCGATCACGTTGCGCCCCAGCTTGCCGCGCAGGCGGTTGACGTGCACCTCGATGACGTTGGAGTCGCGCTCGGTCTCGCCGTCGTACAGGTGATCGGCCAGATGGCTCTTGGACAGGATCTGCCCCGGATGCAGCATGAAATAACGCAGCAGGCGGAACTCGGCGGCGGTCAGATCGACGGCCTCGCCGCCGACCGTGACGCACTGGCGGCTCTCGTCCAGTTGCAGGCCGGCGGCCTCCAGTTGCGGCTGGTTGGCCAGGCCATGGGCGCGACGCAGCAGCGCCTGGATACGCAGGGCCAATTCCTCAGGATGAAAAGGTTTAGTCAGGTAATCATCGGCGCCGGCCTTGAGGCCTTCGATGCGCTCGGCCCAGGAGCCGCGCGCGGTCAGCACCAGCACCGGCGTGGCCAGGCCGCCGGCGCGCCACTCCTGCAATACCTCCAGCCCCGGCTTGCCCGGCAGACCGAGGTCGAGAATGATCAGGTCGTAGGGCTCGCTGGCGCCCTGGTAGGCGGCGTCGCGGCCGTCGGCCAGCCAATCCACGGCATAGCCCTGGCGACTCAGGCTGGCCGTCAATTCGTCGGCCAGGGGCACATGATCTTCCACCAGCAACAGGCGCATCAGTCGTCTTCCTCGTCCTTCAGAATGTTGCCGTCGCGGGCATCCAGCTCCAGCTCGCGTACCACGCCCTGGGTGGTGAGGATTTCCACCTCGTAGACCAGCACGCCGTCCTCCTCCTCCAGCTCCGCCTCGAGCAGGGTGGCGCCCGGATACTGCTGTTCCAGGCGCTGCATCAGCTGCTCGAAGGGCATGATCACGCCCTCGCGGCGCAGGCGCAGGGCCTCGTCCTGATCGAGATCGCGGGCCACGCCCGGGGCGGCGGCAAGGCTGGCGGCCAGGAGCAACAAAAATGCCGTGGTGCTACGCAAGCTCATCAATCGTCCTGGTGGTTCTTGAGAATTTCGCCGGTGCTGGCATCCAGTTCCAGGTCCCACTGCACGCCTTGCGGATCGCGCAGCTCGATCTGGTAAATGTAGCGACCGTATTCGTCCTCCAGCTCGGTTTCCTCGATGCGCGAACCCGGGTGCTGGGCCAACGCGGCTTGGTTGAGCAGCTCGAAGGATTTGATGGTGCCGGCGTCGCGCAAGCGCAGCGCTTCGTCCGGGCCCAGGTCGCGAGCATGGGCAATGAGGCTGGCACTAGCAAGTGCAGTGATGGCCAGCAGGCGGGTCAACAGGTTCATGGGGCATCCTCCGGCGAGTGATTCGATGCCTGCCACTCTAGGCCCAGGCACTTAATTCAAGCTGAATTGCCGGCGTCATTCAGCCGCTGAAGTCACTTGGCCTGCGCGTCCATGGCCCTATAATCGCCAGCTTGCGTGACGGAGGCAGCGATGAGCGCGATCCATATCAAGTCCCCTGCCCTGACCCTCAGGGCAGGCCCCAGAGCCCTGGCGCGGATTCGCCAGCAGGGCCTGAGCCCGGCGGATGTCGGCATCCTGCCCGGCGCCGCGGGTGGGCCCAAGGGCCTCGGCATCCAGGGCCTGGATCTGGCGCTGTTCGGCGACTGGCTGCCGCGCGCGCCGCGCGAACGCGCGCTGATCGGCGCCTCCATCGGTTCCTGGCGTTTCGCCAGCGCCTGCCTGCCGGACGCCGCCGCCGGCATCCGGCGCCTCGGCGAGTTGTACACCGCACAGCGCTTCGCCAAGGGCGTGAGCATGGCCGAGGTGTCCGGCAGCTGCCGCCAGATGCTGCACGAACTGCTCGCCGGTCAGGACGCCGCCATCGTCGCCAACCCGCACCATCGCCTGCATATCGTGGTGGTGAAGAGCCACGGCCTGCTGCAGCACGACCACCGCGGCAAGCTGAGCCTGGGATTGTCCTCGGTGATAGGCAACAACCTGCTGGCCCGCCAGCGCCTGGCCCGCCACTTCGACCGGGTGATCCTACACGACGCCCGGCAATTGCCGCCGCTGGCGCCACTGCACGACTTCCGCTCGCACTTCCACGCCCTCAGCGCGGAGAACCTGCGCCACGCCCTGCTGGCGTCCGGTTCGATCCCCATGGTGATGGAGGCAATCCGCGAGATTCCCGGGCTTGCGCCCGGCGCCTACCGCGACGGCGGGCTGCTCGACTACCACCTCGACCTGCCCTACAGCGGCGAGGACATCGTCCTCTACCCGCACTTCACCGACCGGGTGATCCCTGGCTGGTTCGACAAGAGCATGCCCTGGCGCCGCGGCGACCGCACCCGCCTGCAGGACGTGCTGCTGCTCGCGCCCTCACGCGAGTACCTGGCGCGCCTGCCCAACGGCAAGCTGCCCGACCGCAGCGACTTCAAGCGTTATCTGGGCGACGATGCCGGCCGCGAACGCTACTGGCGTCAGGCGATGGCGGAAAGCGTGCGACTCGGCGACGAATTCCTCGAACTGGTCGACAAAGGTCGCCTGGGCGAACGCCTGCTGCCCTTGTGATGGACGCGGCCAGCACCACTGGGTAGGCTGCTGCACATCAGGGAGGATGTATGAAGCTGGCAGTCGCAATCATCCACGGCATCGGCAACCAGCCCGACAGCCGCGACCACGAGGGGCAACACCAGTTCGCCCAGGGCTTGATCCGCGGCCTGCGCCGCCAGTTGGGCGACGACGCCCGGCATGTCGCCTTTCAGACCCTGTACTGGGCCAGCGTGCTGGATAAACGCGAACACGCCTTCCTCGCCCGCATCGAGCGCGAACCCGTGCGCTGGCGCTGGTTGCGCCGTATCGTCACCCTGTTTCTCGGCGACGCTGCCGGCTACCGCAAGGTCAGCGAGGCCTACGACACCACCTATCAGGAAGTGCACCAGTGCCTGCGCAGCGGCCTCAATGCCCTGCGCGCCCAGGTCGATCCGCAGACCCCGCTGCTGGTGCTGACCCACTCCCTGGGCGGGCACATCTTCTCCAACTTCACCTGGGACCAGCAGAAGCTCAACGCCACCCCCAGCTGCCCGCACGACCCCTTTCTGGCCCTGGAAACCCTGGCCGGCATCGTCACCTTCGGCTGCAACATCCCGTTGTTCACCTTCGCTTACGACCCGGTACAGCCGATCCGCTTTCCCGGCCACTGCCTGAGCGACGCGGTACGCCAGCAGGCGCGCTGGTTGAATGTCTACGCACCGGCCGACCCGCTCGGTTACCCGCTGCGCGCCATCCCCGCCTACGCCGCCCTGGTGCATGAAGATCGCGCCCTGCCCGTCGGCCCCTGGTACAAGCGCCATACGCCACTGAGCCATATGGCCTACTGGCATGATCGGCGCTTCCACCGTTACCTGGTGCAGCAGATACGCCGACTGCTGAACGCCCAGGCGTCTGGACAGACCTGATAAACTGCGCGGCTCAGGGCCTGATCGCAGGCCATCTCACGCGAGCGCTGTACTGTGGAATTGTTCAAAGAGTTCATCTTCGAGGCGGCCCACCGCCTGCCCCATGTGCCAGAAGGCCACAAATGCGGCCGCCTGCACGGCCACTCCTTCCGCGTCGCCCTGCATATCGAGGGCGAGGTCGACCCCTATACCGGCTGGATTCGTGACTTCTCCGAGATCAAGGCGATCTTCAAACCGATCTACGAGCAACTCGACCACAACTACCTGAACGACATCCCCGGCCTGGAAAACCCCACCAGCGAAGTGCTGGCCAAGTGGATCTGGCAACAGGTCAAACCGCTGCTGCCGGAGTTGTCGCGCGTGCGCATCCACGAGACCTGCACCAGCGGCTGCGAGTACCGCGGCGATTGATGGTTGTCCATAAACACCAAAGGCCACCTCAAGGTGGCCTTTTTATTGATGCCTGTGAGGATACGTTGATGGAAGAGAAGCTTGACGATGCCCCGGCAGGCGCCGCGATGCCCTCGCCACTGTTTTTCCCGGCACAAAGAAGAAACCCCAGACCGCTGATGCGATCTGGGGTTTCGTATAGGAGCTTGACGATGACCTACTCTCACATGGTGAAGCACCACACTACCATCGGCGATGCGTCGTTTCACTACTGAGTTCGGGATGGGATCAGGTGGTTCCAACGCTCTATGGTCGTCAAGCAATTCGGTTGGGGTATCGTGGTTTAGACGCGACCCCATATTGGGTATGTGACAGTCGTTTGGCTGGCCCTTGGGCCTGTAGCTCTCGCAAATCTTCGGCTTTCTGTCGACTTCACCATCGACACCCTCTGTCTCCGGCCTATGCCTTCGCAGATTGTTTGGGTGTTATATGGTCAAGCCTCACGGGCAATTAGTACAGGTTAGCTCAACGCCTCACAGCGCTTACACACCCTGCCTATCAACGTCGTAGTCTTCGACGGCCCTTTAGGGAGCTCAAGGCTCCAGTGAGATCTCATCTTGAGGCAAGTTTCCCGCTTAGATGCTTTCAGCGGTTATCTTTTCCGAACATAGCTACCCGGCA
>NZ_JBITWE010000009.1:0-75047 GCF_044543505.1 Pseudomonas sp. NPDC077186 | reverse complement strand
TTTCGAATTTGTTTCCGGAGAAACTCTTTTCTACTCAACCGCTTGCGCCTTCGATCCGAACATCTTCTCGTCAGCGGGAGGCGCATTCTACAGCGCTCAAAACCGCTGTCAACCACCTCTTTTGCCGCCTTCGATCCATTCGACCGAAGCACCGACAGGATCCAACCACTACCCTGCCGACCGGCGCGCATTCTACACGCCAGGTCCAGCTTTGCAACCCCTCTTTTAAACTTAACTTATTGATTAACAAGAAGTTTTCGAAGAGCTTCAACGCTGAAGTGGCGCGCATTCTACCGCCAGGAGAATGCGCGTCAAGCACAAATTGCAGTTTTGTTACTCGACCTTGAGCGTAATGCGTGCAAAGGCCTTCTTGCCGGCCTGGCAAACGTGGGTCGCCCCCACCTTGAACAGGAAGGCCCGATCGACCACTTCGCCATCCACGCGCACACCACCGGAGCCCAGCAGGTCGCGCGCAACGGCGGCGTTCTTCACCAACCCCGCCTTATTAAGGACGGAGGAAATCGGCATATCCTCGGCCGAGGTCAGCTCCACCTCGGGCATATCCTCGGGCAACTCGCCCTCTTTCATACGGTTACCGGCAGAACGATGCGCAGTGGCCGCTGCCTCCTCGCCATGGAAGCGGGCAACGATTTCTTCGGCCAGCCTGATCTTGATGTCGCGCGGATTGGCGCCTTGCTCGACATCGCACTTGAACTGCTCGATCTCTTCCATGGAGCGGAAGCTGAGCAGCTCGAAGTAACGCCACATCAGCGCATCCGGCATGGACACCAGCTTGTTGTACATCACCCCCGGCGCTTCCTGGATGCCGACATAGTTACCCAGGGATTTGGACATCTTCTTCACGCCGTCCAGCCCTTCCAGCAGCGGCATGGTGACAATGCACTGCGACTCCTGACCATAGGCGCGCTGCAGCTCGCGCCCCATCAGCAGGTTGAACTTTTGGTCGGTACCGCCGAGCTCGACGTCGGCTTTCAGCGCCACCGAGTCGTAGCCCTGCACCAGCGGATAGAGGAACTCGTGAATGGCGATGGGCTGGTTGCTGGTGTAGCGCTTGTCGAAATCGTCGCGCTCGAGCATGCGCGCCACGGTGTACTGCGAGGCCAGACGAATGAAGTCGGCCGGTTTCAACGCATCCATCCAGGTGGAGTTGAAGGCGACCTCGGTCTTGGCCGGATCGAGGATCTTGAACACCTGCTGCTTATAGGTCTCGGCGTTATCCAGCACCTGCTCGCGGGTCAGCGACGGGCGGGTGGCGCTCTTACCGCTGGGGTCGCCGATCATGCCGGTGAAGTCGCCGATCAGGAAGATCACCTGATGCCCCAGCTCCTGGAACTGACGCAGCTTATTAATAAGCACGGTGTGGCCGAGGTGCAGGTCCGGCGCGGTCGGATCGAAACCGGCCTTGATCCGCAGCGGCTGACCCCGCTTGAGCTTCTCGACCAGCTCCGCTTCAACCAGAACCTCTTCCGCACCGCGCTTGATCAGCGCCAGCTGCTCTTCGACCGACTTCATGACAGGACTCGCGACCACTCGAAAATGAAAGGGAACCAACCATACAAGATCGCGAACTAATTACAAGTTTTGCCCCAGGCAAGCGCCCGTATGTCTCCGCCCGGCATGTCAAGGGTTGCCCCACGCCGATTTTGGTTATATTTTATACAGTTAATGCATATTCCAAGAAAACGCCTCACGCCATGACGCAAAATACCCCCAAAGCCCCGCCCTACCCGAAGAGCCATATCCTGGCCGCTAGCGGTGTAGCTGCGCTGCTGAGCCTGGCTCTGCTGGTGTTTCCTTCGCGCGAAGTCGAAGCGCAGAAGACCTTCCTCGACCTGGATCTCGGCAACGATGCCGAACTGGTACTGCAGGAAAAGGACGACCTCCGAGCGGGACAGCCCGCCAGCGGCGCCGCCTCGCCTTTCGCCAAGATCGAGCAGAGCGCGGAGAACGCCGAACACAGCGCCGGACATGACGCTGATGATAAGAATCTCGAAACAGCCGACTCTACCCCCACCGATCCCAGCCAACACAACGTCACCGTCAGCAATGGCGATACGCTGTCGACCCTGTTCGCCAAGGTGGGCCTGAGCGCCAACGACCTGCACGAAGCGCTCAACAGCAGCAAGGAAGCCAAGCAGTTCAGCCGTCTCAAGGTCGGCCAGGTGCTGGCGTTCGAACTGGACGAAGCCGGCAAGCTGAAGCACTTGCAGAGCAAGCTGAACGATCTGGAAACCATCCGCCTGAGTCGCAGCGACAAGGGCTTCGACTTCCAGCGCGACCTGGTCAAGCCAGAGGTGGTCACCGCCTACCGCCATGGCGTGATCAACAGTTCGCTGTTTCTCTCCGCCAAACGCGCCGGCCTCTCCCACGGCCTGACCATGGAACTGGCCAATGTGTTCGGCTACGACATCGACTTCGCCATGGATATCCGCGAGGGCGACGAGTTCGAGTTGATCTACGAAGAGAAGGTGGTCAACGGCAAGCGCGTCGGCACCGGCAACATCCTCTCGGCGCGCTTCACCAATCGCGGCAAGACCTACACCGCGGTGCGCTACACCAGCAAGCAGGGCACCACCAGTTACTACAACGCCAACGGCGAAAGCATGCGCAAGGCGTTTATCCGCACCCCGGTGGACTTCGCTCGGATCAGCTCGCGTTTCTCCACCGGCCGCAAGCACCCGATCCTGAACAAGATTCGCGCGCACAAGGGCGTGGATTACGCCGCGCCGCGCGGCACGCCGATCAAGGCCGCCGGCGACGGTCGCGTCAGCCTGGCCGGCCGTCACGGCGGCTACGGCAACACCGTGATCATCCAGCACGGCCAGCGCTATCGCACCCTCTACGCCCACATGCAGGGCTTCGCCAAGGGCATCCGCAACGGCAGCAGCGTCAAGCAAGGGCAGATCATCGGCTATATCGGCACCACTGGCCTATCCACCGGCCCGCACCTGCACTACGAGTTCCAGGTCAACGGCGTGCACGTCGACCCGCTGAGCCAGAAGCTGCCGATGGCCGACCCCATCGCCGCCAGCGAGAAGCAACGTTTCATGCAACTGAGCAAACCGCTGATGGCGCGCATGGACCAGGAAAAGGCCACCATGCTGGCCGCCAACCAGCGCTAAGCCATGCCTCTCTATCTCGGCGTGATGTCCGGCACCAGCCTGGACGGACTGGACATCGCGCTGATCGAGCAAGAGCAGCACACGCGCCTGCTCGCCACCCTCTACCGGCCCATGCCTGATCGGCTACGCAGCGACCTGCTGGCCTTGTGCGCCTCGGGCGCCGACGAGCTGGCACGCGCGGCGATGGCCGAACAGCAGTGGGTCGAACTGGCCGCCGCCGCCATCAATGAGCTTCTGCAGCAGCACAACCTGACTCCGCAACAGATTCGCGCCATCGGCAGCCACGGCCAGACCGTGCGCCATGAGCCTGCGCGCGGCTTCACCATCCAGATCGGCAACCCCGCCCTGCTCGCCGAGCTGACCGGCATTGGCGTGGTCGCCGACTTCCGCCGCCGCGACGTTGCCGCCGGCGGCCAGGGTGCCCCCCTGGTACCGGCCTTCCACCAGGCACTGTTCGGCGATAGCGAACGACATATCGCGGCGCTCAATGTCGGCGGCTTCAGCAACCTCAGCCTGCTCTCGCCCGGCCAGGACGTGCTGGGTTTCGACAGCGGCCCGGGCAACGTCCTGCTCGACGCCTGGATTCAGCACTGCCAGGGCCTCGCCTATGACCGCGATGGCGCCTGGGCGGCCAGCGGCAGGGTGCAGCCCGAGTTGCTGAACCGGCTACTGAGCGATCCCTTCTTCGCGGCACAAGGCCCCAAGAGCACCGGCCGCGAGTTGTTCAATCTCGCCTGGCTGCTTGGCCATCTGCAAACACTGCCGCCGCTGGCCGCCGAGGACGTGC
Source organism: Pseudomonas sp. NPDC077186 (assembly GCF_044543505.1). Taxonomy (NCBI): domain Bacteria; kingdom Pseudomonadati; phylum Pseudomonadota; class Gammaproteobacteria; order Pseudomonadales; family Pseudomonadaceae; genus Pseudomonas; species Pseudomonas sp. NPDC077186. The sequence goes on along the minus strand of NZ_JBITWE010000009.1, from coordinate 71,117 downwards.
AGGCGACCCTGGTCGAGCTGACCGCGCGCAGCATAGTCGGCGCCCTGCGCAGCGCGCAGGGCCGTACCGATGTGCTGCTGGTATGCGGCGGCGGCGCGCATAACGCCTGCCTGATGCGGCGGTTGAGCGAGCTGCTGGCGGACACCGAAGTCAGCAGCAGCGCCGAGCATGGCGTCGATCCGGACTGGGTCGAAGCCATGGCCTTCGCCTGGCTGGCCCACTGCGCGCTGGAAGGTATTCCAGGCAACCGCCCGAGCGTTACCGGCGCGAAAGGACTACGCGTACTCGGCGCCATCTATCCGGCTTGAATACGAAAACGCCGCGCTTCGAGCACGGCGTTTGTCATCCTGCGAAAACTTCAGATCGAGAACGACGAACCGCAGCCGCAGGTGGTGGTGGCGTTGGGATTCTTGATCACGAAGCGCGAGCCTTCCAGACCTTCCTGATAGTCGACTTCGGAACCGGCCAGGTACTGGAAGCTCATGGCATCGACCACCAGGCTGACGCCTTCGCGCTCGACTATGGTGTCGTCCTCGGCCACGTCCTCGTCGAAGGTGAAGCCGTACTGGAAGCCCGAGCAGCCGCCGCCCGTGACGAACACGCGCAGTTTCAGACGCGGGTTGCCCTCTTCATCGACCAGGGTCTTCACCTTGCTGGCCGCACCCTGGGTGAAGTGCAAAGGGGCGGGGGTGAAGGTTTCGACGCTCATGCTGTGACTCCCGGCGCCATGCGCCATACTGCGTTGGGCGTGCATTATCCGCTTGCCCCAGAAAATTGGTCAACTATTGCTCGGTGTCCAGCGTTTCGGGCAGCTCCAGCGGCCGCACGCTGTCCTTCACATGGCACAGGCGGCCTTCGATCTGCGCGCCCATGGCCATTTCCATCAGACCGTAGTGCAGGTTGCCGCGCACCCGCGAGCGCGCGCCCAGCTCCAGATGGCCGCTGGCGAACACATCGCCGCTCACCTCGCCGTCGATCACTATATGGGGTGCGCGCACCTCGCCTTCAACCAGGCCGCCGACGCTCACCCGCACCAGTCCCTCGCTGGCCAGCAGATTGCCGGTGACCCGGCCGTCCACCTGTACCGCCCCCTGAAAACGCATGTCGCCCACCAGTTCGGCACCGGCGGCGATCAGACTGGTCTTGCCGCTGAAACGCTGCAAGTCGGGTTTGGCCTTGTCTTTATTCCACATTGGCGGATGTCACTCCTCACCTATCCATTCGAATGTACGGTCCAGCGGCTTGTCGCCCTTGACCTCGGCGCGAACCTTGACCTGACGCGGCTCGAAGCCTTCCGGCAGCTCCAGTTCGGCGAAGCGTCCAGCTTCGGGGAAGGACTGGAAGTGTTTGAAGGAGAACGGAATCGACGCCTCGTCCACTTCGTCGGACAGCGCCGACAGCTCCAGACTGGCCTCCTTGCCGCCCTGTCGGCCCTCGATGGTGACGCGCAGCTGCCCCTGCAGCGGCTCGTCGCCCGTGCCGACCCGGCTCAGCAGCAATTTGTAGCGGAAACGTCGCGGGGCGTCCGTGGCCTGCAGCTCAAAGGCGCGGATGCGCAGGCCTTCGCGACGACTGGCAGGCGCCAGCACGCCCTTGTAGAAAGCCAGGTCCTGTTGCTGCTTGAAGATCTGTTCCTCGAGTAGCTTGATGGTGCGGCGGTTCTGCTCCATGGCCTGCTGGGTGACCTTCTCGCTGCTGTCGACCACCGCCAGGCGCTGGCGCAGCAACTCCAGCTCCTGCTCCTGTTCGGCCAGGCGGGTGAGCTGGGCCTGGAAGTCGGCCTGCTCGTCCTGCGTCTGCCGCTCGCCCCACCACAGGCCGAGGACAAAAGCCAGCGGCACGCTCAGCAGCAACAGGAGCAGCAGGACACGGCGCCGGCGTTCGCGGCGCGGGTCACTGACGCGGACCTCCCAGCCCGGTGTCACGGCAGCAGGGCCGGGTGGGACAGGCCGAGGCGCTCGTCGAGGCCGAAGAGGATGTTCATGTTCTGCACCGCCTGGCCGGAGGCGCCCTTGACCAGGTTGTCGATCACCGACAGCACCACCACCAGCTCGCCGCCCTGCGGACGGTGCACGGCGATACGGCAGACGTTGCCACCGCGCACGCTGCGGGTCTCCGGGTGGCTGCCGGCCGGCATCACGTCGACGAAGGGCTCATTGGCGTAACGCTGCTCGAACAGCGCCTGCAGGTCGACCGTGGTGTCGGCCACGCGCGCATAGAGGGTGGCGTGGATGCCGCGGATCATCGGCGTCAGGTGCGGCACGAAGGTCAGCCCGACCTCGCCGCCGGCGGCCAGGCGCAGGCCCTGGCGAATCTCCGGCAGGTGGCGGTGGCCCTTGACCGAGTAGGCCTTCATGCTTTCGCCGGCCTCGCAGAACAGCGAGCCGACGCTGGCACCGCGCCCGGCGCCGCTGACGCCGCTCTTGCAGTCGGCGATCAGGCTGGCCTTGTCGGCCAGGCCGGCTTCCAACAGCGGGATCAGGCCGAGCTGGGTGGCGGTCGGGTAGCAGCCGGGCACGGCGATCAGGCGCGCGCCCTTGATCGCCTCGCGGTTGACCTCCGGCAGGCCGTACACCGCCTCAGGCAGTAGATCGGGGGCGCCGTGCGGCTGGCCGTACCACTTGGCCCATTCCTCGGCGTCCTGCAGGCGGAAATCGGCGGACAGGTCGATCACCCGCGTGCCGGCGGCCAGCAGTTCGCCGGCCAGGGCATGGGCGACGCCGTGCGGGGTGGCGAAGAACACCACGTCGCAGGCGCCCAGGGTGGCGACGTCGGGCACGCTGAAGGCCAGCTCCGGATAGTGCCCGCGCAGGTTGGGGTACATCTCGTCGACACGCAGGCCGGCCTCGGAGCGCGACGTGATCACCGCCACCTCCGCCTGCGGGTGTTGCGCCAGCAGGCGCAGCAGTTCGACACCGGTGTAACCCGTGCCGCCGACGATTCCGACCTTGATCATCACATGCCCCTTTGCAAAAGCCATTGGAAAGATGCCGATGATAAAGCCGCATCGGCCAAGCTCCAACCGCGCAGGTGACGCAGACTGTCGCCTGCCTCTACTATCGAAGGCATTTTCTCGCGCAAGGAACGACCATGCTCTATCTCTGGCTCAAGGCGCTGCATATCGTCGCTATGGTCTGCTGGTTCGCCGGCCTGTTCTATCTGCCGCGGCTGTTCGTCTACCACGCCATGAGCACGGACGCCGCCAGCCACGAGCGTTTCTGCACCATGGAGCGCAAGCTCTATCGCGGCATCATGATCCCCTCGATGGTCGCCACCCTGGGCCTCGGCATCTGGCTGCTGAGCCTCAACCCCGGCTACTACTTCGCCCAGGGCTGGATGCACGCCAAGCTCACCCTGGTGATCGCGCTGGTGGTCTATCAGCACCTGTGCGGCGCCCAACTCAAGCGCTTCGCCCGCGGCGAGAACAGTCGCAGCCACGTGTTCTACCGCTGGTTCAACGAGGCGCCGGTGCTGGCGCTGCTGGGAGTCGTCATTCTGGTGGTCGTCCGCCCTTTCTGAGGAAACCGTCATGTCCCTGCCCACCCTGCTCGAACAACGCCTGCGCCTGCCGCTGATCGCCGCGCCGATGTTTCTGGTGTCCACCCCGGCGCTGGTAAGCGCCTGCTGCAACGCCGGCATAGTCGGCAGCTTTCCCGCACTCAATCAACGAGACAGCGCCGGCTTTCGCGCCTGGCTCGACGAGATCGAGGCCAGCCTGAGCGCCGACGCCGCGCCCTACGCGGTCAACCTGATCGTCCATCACAGCAACCCGCGGCTGCAGGCGGACCTGGCGATCTGCGTCGAGCGCCGCGTGCCCATCGTCATCACCAGCCTCGGCGCGGTGAAGGAACTGGTGGATGCGGTACACGGCTACGGCGGCCTGGTGTTTCACGACGTGACCACCCGCCGTCATGCGGAAAAGGCCGCCGAAGCCGGCGTGGACGGCCTGATCGCGGTCGCCGCCGGCGCCGGCGGCCATGCCGGCACCTGGAGTCCCTTCGCCCTGCTCGCCGAGATCCGCCAGTTCTTCGACAAGACCCTGCTGCTGTCCGGCTGCCTCAACCACGGCCATGAGCTGCTCGCCGCGCAACTGCTCGGCGCCGACCTGGGCTACATGGGCACGCGCTTTATCGCCAGCCAGGAGAGCAACGCCTCCGACGATTACAAGCGCATGATCCTCGCCGCCCACGCCGCAGATATCGTCCACACCCCGGCGGTCTCCGGGGTGCCGGCCAGCTTCATGCGCCAGAGCCTGGAGCAGGCCGGCTACGACCTGAAGCAGCTGCAGAACAAGGCCGACATCAACTACGGCGAGAAGCTCAAGCCGGTGGACGACGAGGCCAAGGCCTGGAAGACCGTGTGGTCGGCCGGCCAGGGCGTCGGCGGCATCGACGACCTGCCCGCGGTCGGCGAACTGGTGGCGCGCCTGGACGGCGAGTACCGCGCCGCCCTGCAGCAGGCCGGCAAACTGGGGCAACGCTGGCCGCGATGAAGCGCCGCCAGCTGCTCGGCCTCGCCGCCCTCGGCCTGCTCGGGGGCTGGGCGCTGCGGCCGCGCGACCACGGCCAGGTCCACGACGCCTATTTCGCCGGACTCAACCGTCTCATGCGCGCCGAAGGCAACGGCATGCCGGCGCTGCTGCTCGACCTGGATCGCCTCGACGCCAACACCGAACTGCTCGCCAAGCGGCTGCCCGAGCACCTGGCGCTGCGTCTGGTGGCCAAGTCGCTGGCCAGCGCCGGGCTGCTCGACTACCTGGCCAAGCGCCTGCGCAGCCAGCGCTTCATGGCCTTCCACCAGCCGCAGCTGAACCAGCTCGCGCGCAGCTTTCCGCAGGCCGACCTGCTGCTGGGCAAGCCGCTGCCGGCACAGGCGGCGCTGCACTTCTATCGCCAGCTGCCGCAGCACCTGGGCTTCGCCCCCGCGCGCCAGCTCACCTGGCTAATCGACAGCGAGGCGCGCCTGAGCCAGTACGCCGAGCTGGCCAGGGCGCTGGGGCAACCACTGCGCATCGCCCTGGAAATCGATATCGGCCTGGCCCGCGGCGGCTTCGCCGATCCCCAGGCGCTGGGCCAGGCCCTGCAGCGGCTGCGCCGGCAACCGGGGCAGCTCCAGCTGCAGGGGTTGATGGGCTACGACGCCCAGGTCGCCCACGCCCCGCCCTGGCTGAGCCAGGAGCGTGCGTTCGCCCAGGCCAACGCGCGCTACCGCGAGTTCGTCGCGGTGGCGCGAGGCTTTACCGAGTTGTGGCCGGCGCAGCCGCTGCTCAACGGCGGCGGCAGCCTGACCTATGCCCTGCACAGCCGGCTGGACAGCCCGCTCAACGAAGTCGCCCTCGGCTCGGCCCTGCTCAAGCCGGGCGACTTCGACACGCCGCTGCTGGAGCAGCACCAAGCGGCGCTGTGGATCGCCAGCCCGGTGCTCAAGGCGGTCGACGGCGCCCTGCCCTTTCTGCACCCGGCGCAGCCGCTGCTCGCCGCCTGGAATCGCAATCGCCAGCGCGCCTACTACCTCCATGGCGGCCGCTGGCCGGCGACGCCGGTGTCGCCGCCCGGCCTCGCCTACGATCCGCTGTACGGCCGCAGCGCCAATCAGGAGCGCCTAATCGGCAGTGCCGCCAGCGGCCTGCGCGCAGACGACTGGGTGTTTCTGCGCCCGGCGGTCAGCGCGGGCCTGTTCGGCGACTTCGGCGAACTGCAGCTGCTGCGCGGCGGCCGAGCGGTCGGCCGCTGGGCCGCCCTGCCCGGCGGCTGAAAGACTGGCACGAACTGTGGTGCAGGCCGCTTGTGTATTGGCCTGCCGGCACTCTAGGCTTAGCTCACCTCCACTTCCCGCAGACAAGGAAGCTCGCATGAATCAACCGCGCTACAAGATAGTGTTCGACGGCGAACTGATGCCCGAGATGACGCTGGAGTCGGTGAAGGACAACCTCGCCCGCCTGTTCAAGAGCGATATGGCGCGCATCAACGGCCTGTTCAGCGGCGCCCAGGTGGCCCTCAAGCGCGACCTCGCGGAAAACGAGGCCGACCAGTACCTCAGCGCCCTGCACAAGGCCGGCGCCAAGGTACGCAAGGAGCTGGACCAGGCCGCCAGCCTGAGCCTGGTACCGACCGACGACCACGCCGAGGCGGATGCCGCACCAACCGACGCCGTCGGCATGAGCTGTCCCAAGTGCGGCCATCAGCAGCCCCAGGCGGACGAGTGCGCGGCCTGCGGCATCATCGTCGAGAAGTATCTCGCCCGTCAGGCGCAGCTGAGCGCCATGAGCCAGTCCGCGCCGACGCCGGCACCCGCCAGCGCCTCGCCCTACGCGCCACCGCAGGCCGACGTCGCCGAGCAACTGCCGGAGTTCGGCGAGCTCAAGGCATTCGGCGTCAACGGCCGGATCGGCCGCGTGCGCTACCTGGGCTGGAGCATGGCCATGTTCCTCTGCGCGCTGCCGGCACTGCTGCTGGGCATGGGCGCCGCCGCGCTGTCCGATGCCCTGGGCATGGTGCTGCTGGCGGCTGCCGGCCTGGCCATGATGGTGCTGAGCATCTGCTTCGGCGTGCAGCGCCTGCACGATATCGGCTGGTCCGGCTGGCTATGGCTGATCAACTTCATCCCGGTGGTCGGCGGCGTGTTCGCCCTGTTGCTGTTCATCGTTCCCGGCAACCAGGGGGTCAATCGCTTCGGCCCGCCGCCGCCGCCCAACAGCACCGCGGTCAAGCTGCTGGCCTGGTTGTGCCTGCTGGTGCCGATCAGCGGCATCCTCGCCGCCATCGCCATTCCGCAGTACCAGAGCTACGTCGAGCGCGCCGCCGAAATGCAGGGACAGTGACCCCGCGCCATGCCCAGTTATGCACTGATCACCGGCGCCTCCAGCGGCATCGGCCTGGCCCTGGCCGAAGCCCTGGCGCGCCGCGGGCGCAACCTGATCCTGGTGGCGCGGCGCCGCGACGCCCTGGAAAGCATCGCCTGCGAGCTGGCCCAGCGCTTCGGCGTCGAGGTGCTGTTTCGCCTCTGCGACCTCAGCGAACCGCTGCAACTGTCCGGCCTGCTGGTCGAACTGGAACAGGGCCAGTGGCACATCGACCTGCTGGTGAACAACGCCGGCCTCGGCTGCGCCTGGCCCTTCCTCGAACAGGACTGGGGCCGCGAGCGGGAACAGCTGGAAGTCAACGTGCTGGCCCTGACCCGGCTGTGCCACGCCATCGGCCAGCGCATGGCCGAACAAGGCGGTGGGCAGATCCTCAACGTCGCCTCGATCGCCGCCTTCCAGCCCGGCCCCTGGATGAGCAGCTACTACGCCAGCAAGGCCTATGTGCTGCATTTCTCCGAGGCGCTGCGCGAAGAGCTGCGCGAGCGCGGCGTGCGCGTCTCGGTGCTGTGCCCGGGGCCGACGCGCAGCGCCTTCTTCCGCAGCGCGCAGATGAACGCCGCCCGCCTGGACGCCAGCCAGCTGCTGATGAGCGCCGAGGAAGTGGCGCTGCTCGCGGTGCGCGCGCTGGAGAAAAACCGCGCCATCATCGTCCCCGGCTGGCGCAACCGGCTGCTGGCGCTGAGCCCGCGCCTGGCGCCGCGCTGGCTGGTGCGCAAACTCAGCGGCCGTCTGATCCGGCCCTATACCCGCGGTTGAGCAGCCCCAGAACCTGCTCCCGATCTCGCGAGCTAGAGATAAACAGCGGCGAAAGCGGCCGAGGAAGCGGAGTTTACGAAAGTAAATGAGCATTCCGAGGCTGTTTTCAACGCCGTTTAGCCGACGCGCAGCAGATCGTGAGCAGGTTCTCAGCCGGCGTTGACCGTGCGCCCATCAGCCCAGCGGCGCAGCGCCGTCAGCTGCTCGGCCATCACCACCGACAGCGGCGCCGTGCCTTGCAGTGCACGCAGCAGCAGCGCCTGATCCACCGCCTGCTGCTGCGCCTGAGCGGCGTACAGGGCGCTGACCACCGCCTGCTCGATCTCCGCCCCGGAAAAGCCCGTGCTGGCCGCGGCCAGCTGCGCCAGGTCGAAAGCGCCGGGCTCCAGCTCGCGGCGCTGCAGGTGGATGCGGAAGATCTCCGCGCGCACCTCGGCACAGGGCAGGTCGACGAAGAACAGCTCGTCGAAACGGCCCTTGCGCACCAGCTCCGGCGGCAGTCGGTCGATGGCATTGGCGGTGGCGACGACGAACACCGGCGCCTTGCGCTCGGCCATCCAGGTCAGCAGGGTGCCGAGCACGCGCTGGCTGACGCCGCCGTCGTGATCGCCGCTGGCCAGGCCCTTCTCCACCTCGTCCATCCACAGCACGCAGGGCGCCATCTGTTCGGCCAGGCGCAGCGCCTCGCGCAGGTTGCGCTCGGTCTCGCCGAAGAACTTGTTGTACAGGCAGGCGAAATCCAGGCGCAGCAGCGGCAGGCCCCAGAGCCCGGCCACCGCCTTGGCCGCCAGGCTCTTGCCGCCGCCCTGCACGCCGACCAGCAACACCCCCTTGGGCGCATCGACGCCCTTGCCCTCGAGAAAGCCGACCTGGCGCTCGGCCAGCCAGCGCTTGAGGTTGAGCAGGCCGCCGACCTCGGCGAAGCGCGCGGTGTCGTACTCGAAACTGAGCACGCCCTCCAGATCCAGCAGCTGGAACTTGGTCTTGTTCAGTTCGGGGATATCTTCCTGAGTGATCGCGCCGTCGTCGCAGATCACATTGCGCGCCAGCGCCCGCGCCTCGGCGTGGCTGAGGCCGCGCAGGTTCTTCACCACCTGCTGCAGGGTGCGGTTGTCGGTGCGCACCCGCGCACCGCGGTTGCGCTCGCTCCAGCGCGTCGCCTCGTCGCGGACGATGCTCAGCAGCTCGTCTTCCGACGGCAGCGCCAGGCTGAAGCGCGCGGCATACCGCTGCACCTCGGCCGGCAGCCTGAGTGCGTGGGACACCAGCACCAGGGTCGGCTTGTGCGCCGCCTCGCTCATGGCGATCTCCTTGAGCAGGCGCACCAGGCGCGGATTGTCCTCCAAGTAGGGATGCAGGTCGCACAGCACGTAGAGGTTGGGCAGCTGGTCGGCTTTGATCAGCTTCAACGCCGCCTCCGGTTCCAGGCTCGCCTCCTCGCCCAGCGGCGCGCCGCCGAAGCCCAGGCGCTGCAGGCCCTCGGTCACCGACCAGGTGTGCAGGCCGAGGCCGCGCTTGACCGCCAGGCCGGTCAGGGTTTCCAGCACACGCAGTTCGTCCCAGGACTCGATGACGACCAGCTTGACCTTGGAATCCAGCACCAGGCCGAGATCGTGGATATCGTTCTTCACCGCCGCTCCTTGTGAACGCCGACGATTGGCCGGCTTCTCCGTACAACACTAAACTCAATGACTCCAGCAACGGCCCCGGGGGCTACCCATGGACTGCCTGTTCTGCAAGATCGTCGCCGGTGAGATTCCGGCGCGCAAGCTCTACGAGGACGATCAGCTCGTCGCCTTCCACGATATCGGCCCGCAGGCGCCGGTGCATTTTCTGGTGATCCCCAAGCGCCATATCGCCACCCTCACCGACCTCGACGAAACCGACAAGGCGCTGGCCGGCCACCTGCTGTACACCGCCCAGCAGTTGGCCAGCGAGCAGGGCTGCGACGAGGGCTTTCGCCTGGTGATGAACTGCAACGAGCTGGGCGGCCAGACCGTCGGCCACATCCATATGCACGTGCTCGGCCAGCGCCAACTGCACTGGCCGCCGGGCTGATGCGCCAGTCGGTCGCGGCGGCGAGGCGCGCTCGTCGCCACGCTTTGCAGTAAACTGGCGCCTTCGTGTTCCCCGGAGGTGCCCCATGGCCAGCGAACGCCAGTACTCCCCAGTCGACCGCCTGCTGCTGCAGGCCGATGCCGCCCTGCGCACCCTGCTGCCGTTCAGCGGCGCCTCCAGCCGTCCTTCGCCGGCCATCGTGGAGAACGAGGCCGAGCTGTCCAGCGAGGAAAGCCGCCATATCGCCGGGCTGATGCGCATCAACCACACCGGCGAGGTCTGCGCCCAGGCGCTCTACCAGGGCCAGGCGCTGACTGCCAGGCTGCCCGAGGTGCGCGGCGCCATGGAGCAAGCCGCCGACGAGGAGATCGATCACCTGGCCTGGTGCGAGCAGCGCATCCGCGAGCTCGGCAGCCAGCCGAGCCTGCTCAACCCGCTGTTCTACGGCCTGTCGTTCGGCGTCGGCGCGGTGGCCGGGCTGGTCAGCGACAAGGTCAGCCTGGGCTTCGTTGCCGCCACCGAGGATCAGGTGTGCAAGCACCTGGACGAGCATCTGGAGCAGATTCCCGAGCGCGACGCCAAGTCGCGGGCGATTCTCCAGCAGATGCGCATCGACGAGCAGCAGCACGCCGACAGCGCCCTGGAAGCCGGCGGCCTGCGCTTCCCCGCGCCGGTCAAGCTGGGCATGACCCTCTTGTCCAAGGTGATGACCAAGAGCAGCTACCGCATCTGACAGCTGCAAGCTGCAAGCTGCAAGCTGCAAGCTGCAAGCTGCAAGCAAGAAGATAACGAAGAGGGCGCCCTATGGCGCCCTCTTCGGCTTTCACTTGCGGCTTGAAGCTTGGCGCTTCCAGCTCAGAGTTCGACTATCTCGTAGTCATGGCTGATAGCCACTCCGGCACGGCCGAGCATGATCGAGGCCGAGCAGTACTTCTCCGCCGACAGCTCCACCGCGCGCTTGACCTGGGCCTCTTTCAGCCCGCGGCCCTTGACCACGAAATGCAGGTGGATCTTGGTGAACACCTTGGGCTCCTCGCCGGCGCGCTCGGCGTCGAGGAACACCTCGCAGCTCTCCACCGGCTGCCGCGACTTGCGCAGGATGCTGACCACGTCGAAGTTGCTGCAACCGCCGAGGCCGATCAGCAGCATCTCCATCGGGCGAATACCCAGGTTGCGGCCACCGGCTTCCGGCGGACCGTCCATCACCACGGCATGGCCGCTGCCGGACTCGCCGAGAAACAGGGCTTCGCCGGCCCACTGCACACGCGCTTTCATCGATCCAGACTCCCTCGGTTGCAAAGGCTCGCAGGTTAGCACAGGCACCACACGAACCGATGGGCGGCCAATGCGCTAAAGTTCCCCGGCGTTATGTTAGCCAGGTCGCAAAAAGCGCCCCGGTCATAGCCTGTCTGTTAAGCTGGCGCCGGATTGCTGGCACACTGGTACGGATAACCAATAAGAAATTGCCTGTTGGACAAAGGCTTATCTCTTTTATATTCGGGACTCGGGCATGGTCGCTATTACCCTTACACCTAAAATCAAGAACCTCGACAAACTCCTCGCACACTGTCACCGCCGCCGTTACACGGCGAAAAGCACCATCATCTATGCGGGCGACCGCTGCGAAACCCTGTTCTTCATCGTCAAGGGTTCGGTCACCATCCTGATCGAAGACGACGACGGCCGCGAAATGATCATCGCCTACCTCAACTCCGGCGACTTCTTCGGCGAGATGGGCCTGTTCGAGAAGGACGGCGCGGAGAAGGAACGCAGCGCCTGGGTGCGCGCCAAGACCGAATGCGAAGTGGCGGAGCTGAGCTACGCCAAGTTCCGCGAACTGACCCAGCAGGACCCGGACATCCTCTACGCCCTCGGCAGCCAGATGGCCGAACGCCTGCGCAACACCACGCGCAAGGTCGGCGACCTGGCCTTCCTCGACGTCACCGGCCGCGTCGCCCGCACCCTGCTCGACCTGTGCAAGCAGCCGGACGCAATGACCCATCCGGACGGCATGCAGATCAAGATCACCCGCCAGGAAATCGGCCGCATCGTCGGCTGCTCGCGGGAGATGGTCGGCCGCGTGCTCAAGTCCCTGGAGGAACAGGGCCTGGTCCACGTCAAGGGCAAGACTATGGTGGTCTTCGGCACTCGCTGAACAACAGCGCGTATAAAAAAGCCGGCAAGGAAGCCGGCTTTTTTATACGCGCAGGTATCAATCGGGATCGTTGCCGATCACCGCCGGCCGCCCACGCTCGGGAAAGAACAGGCGCTGCAGTTCGCCGCCTGGGCTCTCGGCGCGCATAAAGGCCTCGCCGACCAGGAAGGCATAGACCTCGCTGATTTCCATCAGCTCGACATCGGCGCGGTTGAGGATGCCGCTCTCGGTCACCACCAGGCGCTCGCGCGGGATGCGCGGCAGCAAGTCCAGGGTGGTTTCCAGGGACACCTCGAAGCTGTGCAGGTTGCGGTTGTTGATGCCCAGCAGCGGCGTGTCCAGGGTCTTCAGCGCACGCTCCAGCTCGTCGCCGTCATGCACTTCGACCAGTACGTCGAGGCCGACGTCCTTGGCCACCGCGGCAAGCTCGGCCATGCGCCCGTCCTCCAGGCAGGACACGATCAGCAGCACGCAGTCGGCGCCGAGGGCGCGCGCCTCGACGATCTGGTAGGGATCGACCATAAAGTCCTTGCGGATCACCGGCAGCGCGCAGGCCGCGCGGGCCTGCTGCAGGTATTGGTCGGCGCCCTGGAAAAAGTCGATGTCGGTCAGCACCGACAGGCAGGTGGCGCCGCCGGCCTCGTAGCTGCGGGCGATATCGGCCGGCACGAAGTCGGCGCGCAACACGCCCTTGCTCGGCGAGGCCTTCTTGATCTCGGCGATCACCGCCGGCTGCTTGCGCGCCGCCTGCTCCAACAGCGCGCGGGCGAAGCCACGCGGCGCATCGGCTGCGCGGGCGGCGCGCTCGATCTCGGCGAAACTGACCTGGGCGCGGCGCGCCGCCACTTCCTCGAACTTACGGGCGACGATCTTCTCCAGTACGGTTGGCACGCTCACCCTTCGTTCTCCTGTTTGAATACTGCGGTAAAGGACACCAGCTCCTCCAGCTTCTCGCGCGCCAGCCCAGTGTGCAGGGCGTCGTGGGCCAGCTGCATGCCTTCGCGCAGGCTGCTGGCGTGGTCGGCGGCGTACAGCGCGGCGCCGGCGTTGAGCACTATCATGTCGGCGGCCTTCTGGCCGTTGTCGGTCTTGCGCCGGCCCAGCGCATCGCGGATCAGCTCCAGCGACTGCTCGGCGTTGTCGACGGTCAGGCCGATCAGGCTCTGGCTCTTGATGCCGAAGTCCTCGGGCTGGATGCGGTACTCGCTGACCACGCCGTCCTTGAGCTCGGCGATGAAGGTCGGCGCGGCCAGGCTGATCTCGTCCAGGCCGTCCTGCGCGTGCACCACCAGCACGTGCTGGCTGCCGAGGCGCTGCAGCACCTCGGCCATCGGCCGGCACAGTGCCTGGCTGAACACGCCGATCACCTGATGCTTGGCACCGGCCGGGTTGGTCATCGGGCCGAGCATATTGAACAGGGTGCGCAGGCCCAGCTCGCGACGCGGGCCGATGGCGTGCTTCATCGCCCCGTGATGGGACGGCGCGAACATGAAGCCGACCCCGACGCCTTCGACACAGCGCGCCACCTGCTCGGGCTTGAGCCCCAGGTAGACGCCGGCGGCTTCCAGCAGGTCGGCGCTGCCGCTCTTGCCGGAGACCGCGCGGTTGCCGTGCTTGGCCACCTTGCCGCCGGCCGCGGCAACGACGAAGGCCGCGGCGGTGGAGACGTTGAAGATGTTCATGCCGTCGCCGCCGGTGCCGCAGGTGTCGACCAGGCGCTCGGCATCGATCACCACCGGCGCGGCCAGCTCACGCATGACGCTGGCGGCGCCGACGATCTCGTCGATGGTCTCGCTCTTCATGCGCATGCCCATGAGGAAGGCGCCGATCTGCGCGTCGGTGCACTGGCCGGTCATGATCTCGCGCATCACGTCCTGCATTTCCTCGGTGCTCAGGTCGAGCTGGGCGACGATCCGGTTGAGAGCTTCCTTGATAGTCATGCGCGCACGCCTCCGGTCTGCTTGAGGAAGTTGGCGAACAGTTCGTGGCCCTGCTCGGTGAGGATGGATTCGGGGTGGAACTGCACGCCCTCGATGTTCAGGGTCTTGTGGCGCAGGCCCATGATCTCGTCGACCGAGCCGTCGTCATGCTGGGTCCAGGCGGTGACCTCCAGGCAGTCCGGCAGGGTTTCGCGCTTGACCACCAGAGAATGATAGCGGGTCACGGTGAGCGGCTTGTTGAGCCCGGCGAACACGCCCTTGTCCTGGTGGAACACCGGGCTGGTCTTGCCGTGCATCACCTGGCGCGCGCGCACCACGTCGCCGCCGTAGGCCTGGCCGATGCTCTGGTGGCCGAGGCAGACGCCGAGGATCGGCAGCTTGCCGGCGAAATGCAGGATGGCCTCGATGGACACACCCGCCTCGCTCGGCGTGCAGGGGCCGGGCGAGACCACGATGCGCTCGGGCTGCAAAGCCTCGATCTCGGCGATGCTCAGTTCGTCGTTGCGGATCACCTGCACCTCGGCACCCAGCTCGCCGAGGTACTGCACCACGTTGTAGGTGAAGGAGTCGTAGTTATCGATCATTAGCAGCATGTCACGCTCCCCTTATTCGGCGGTCTGTTCGGCAAGGGCGACGGCGCGGAACATGGCGCGGCGCTTGTTCAGGGTTTCTTCCCACTCCAGGGCGGGCACCGAGTCGGCGACGATGCCGGCACCGGCCTGCACGTGCAGCTCACCGTCCTTGATCACCGCGGTACGGATGGCGATGGCGGTGTCCATGTTGCCGTTCCACGCGTAATAACCGACCGCACCGCCGTAGACGCCGCGCTTGACCGGCTCCAGCTCGTCGATGATCTGCATGGCGCGGATCTTCGGCGCCCCGGACAGGGTGCCGGCCGGCAGGATGGCGCGCAGCGCGTCCATCGCCGACAGCTCGGGTTTCAGCTGCCCAGTGACGTTGGAGACGATATGCATGACGTTGGAATAGCGTTCGATGACCATCTTCTCGGTGAGCTTGACCGAACCGATCTGCGACACGCGGCCGGTGTCGTTGCGGCCCAGGTCGATCAGCATCAGGTGCTCGGCGATCTCCTTGGCGTCGGACAGCAGGTCCTCTTCCAGCGCCAGGTCGGCTTCTTCATTGGCGCCGCGCGGGCGGGTGCCGGCGATCGGGCGCACGGTGACCAGGCCGTCCTCGACCCGCACCAGCACCTCCGGCGAGCTGCCGACCACGTGGAAGTCGCCGAAATTGAAGAAGTACATGTAGGGCGTCGGGTTGATGCAACGCAGCGCGCGATACAGGTCGATGGGCGCGGCCTTGAACTCGATCGTCATGCGCTGGGAGATCACCACCTGCATGCAGTCGCCGGCGAGGATGTATTCCTTGATCGCGCTGACCGCCGCCTCGTAGTCGCCACGGCTGTAGCTGGAGCGAAACGCCGGCTCGGCGCCGGGCGGCGCGCCGAGATCGACGCCCAGACGCGGAGTGATCGGCTGGCGCAGTTGGCGCAGGATCTCGCCCAGGCGCGCCTGGCCCTGCGCGAAGGCATCGGGCTGAGCCGGGTCGGCGAGGACGATGGCGTGCATCTTGCCGGCCAGGTTGTCGAACACCACCACGGCATCGGAGACCATCAGCAGGATATCCGGCGTGCCCAGCGGATCGGGGTTGGGGCAGCTGGCCAGCTTCTGCTCGACGTAGCGCACGCTGTCGTAGCCGAAGTAGCCGACCAGGCCGCCGTTGAAGCGCGGCAGACCGGCGATGGTCGGCACCTTGTAGCGCGCCTTGAACTGCTCGACGAAGGCCAGCGGATCGGCGCTCTGCAGGCGCTCGACCTCGACGCCGTCGGTGCTGACCACGATGTCGTGGCCGTGCACGCGCAGCACGGTGCGCGCCGGCAGGCCGATGATCGAGTAACGCCCCCACTTCTCGCCGCCCTGCACGGATTCCAGCAGGTAGGAGTTGGGCGCATCGGCCAGTTTCAGGTAGATGGACAGCGGCGTGTCGAAATCCACCAGGGTTTCGCAGGCCAGGGGAATGCGGTTGTAGCCTTCGCCGGCTAAACGCAGGAATTCTTCATGGGTCATGATCAGCCTCATGGCTCGGGGAAAACGGTCGGGTGCAAACGGGTCGCGCGCGGCGACCGGACGAAATCAGGCGCGCCAGCGCCAACGGGCCAGGGCCTTGATCACTTTCATCCAGAGTTTGCAGCTGACCACCACGGTGCGATCTCGACAGGCGGGGGAATAAGGAGAGCGGCCACGGTAGCGCAGCCGCTCGGCCTAAGCAACCGTCAGAGCAGCTCGGCCAGGCTATCGACCAGCAGACTCGGCTGTTCCTCGGCAATCGGCCGACCGTGGTTGTAACCGTAGCTCACCGCCACGCAGGGCACGCCGGCGGCGCGCGCCGCCAGCACGTCGTTGCGCGAGTCGCCGACGAACAGCGCCTGCGCCGCGTTGACCCCGGCCAGGCGCATCACCTGCAGCAGCGCGGCCGGGTCGGGCTTCTGCTGCGGCAGGGTGTCGCCGCCGACGATCCAGCGAAAGTAGCCGCCCAGGCCGACCTGCTCCAGCAGCGGCGCGACGAAGCGCTCCGGCTTGTTGGTCACCACCGCCAGCTCCACCGCCGCCGTGCTCAGCGCCTCGAGCAGCTCGTGTACGCCCGGATAGAGGGCGGTCAGCTGGTGGCAGTCGGCGTAGATCTCGAGAAAGCGCGCCAGCGCGGCGTCCGTTTCGGCCTCGCTCACCGCCGCATGCTCCAGGCCGCCGGCCAGGGCACGGCGCACCAGCACCCGCGCGCCGTTGCCGACCCAGTCGCGCACGCGATCGACGCCGGCCGGCTCGCGGCCCAGTTCGACCAGCATGCGGTCGACGGCTTCGGCCAGGTCCGGCACCGAATCCACCAGGGTGCCGTCCAGGTCGAACATCACCAGGCGCGGCAGCTCGCCGCGGCACAGCGCGCGCAGCGGTTTCATCCGCGCACCTGGGCCAGCTCGGCGCGCATGGCGTCGATCACCGCCTTGTAGTCCGGCTGGTTGAAGATCGCCGAGCCGGCGACGAAGGTGTCGGCGCCCGCCGCAGCGATCTCGCGGATGTTCTGCACGTTAACCCCACCGTCGATCTCCAGGCGGATCTCGCGGCCGCTGGCGTCGATCAGCGCGCGCGCCTCGCGCAGCTTGTCCAGAGTACCGGGGATAAACTTCTGCCCGCCGAAGCCGGGGTTGACGCTCATCAAGAGGATCATGTCGACCTTGTCCATCACGTACTTGAGCACGTCCAGCGGGGTGGCCGGGTTGAACACCAGACCGGCCTTGGCGCCGCCGGCCTTGATCAGCTGCAGCGAGCGGTCGATATGCTCGGACGCTTCCGGGTGGAAGGTGATGTAGGAGGCGCCGGCCTCGATGAAGTCGCCGATGATGCGATCCACCGGCTTGACCATCAGGTGCGCGTCGATCGGCGCGGTGATGCCGTACTTGCGCAGCGCCGCGCAGACCATCGGGCCGATGGTCAGGTTGGGCACGTAGTGGTTGTCCATCACGTCGAAGTGAACGATGTCCGCCCCGGCGGCGAGCACGTTGTCGACTTCCTCGCCCAGGCGGGCGAAGTCGGCGGAGAGGATCGACGGGGCGATGGCGAAGGGTTGCATGGCGCACCTCGGGAGGCATTCACGAAAAGGTGCGCATTGTAGCAGCCCCGACCCAAGGTCGGGCGCCGCCCGCGGTCGCTGACAAGCGCCGGCGGAACCGGCTAGGCTGCAGGGCAGATTGCCCGAGGAGCCCGTCATGCCCGCACGTTTTTCCCCGCTCGCCCTGGCCCTGCTGCTGGCGCTGCCCGCCCTGGCCGAACAGCAAGGCAGCCCACTCGGCAGCGCCGCGGCAGCCGAGACGCCGAGCGAGGACGCCGCGCCCGAGCGCCCGGCTCTGCCCGAGCGCAGCGTCAGCGAGGCCCAGGCGCTGCAACAGCGTCTGGAGCAGCGCGAACAGCAGTGGCTGCAGGCCGGCGACGAGCGCTTCCTCGCCCTCTGGCTGCCGGCCAATGTCGGCGAACCCAGTGGCGCGGTGATCCTCTTGCCCGGCGCTGCGGAAAACGCCGACGGCGCCACCGCCGTCGGCCCGTTGCGGCGCAAGCTGCCCGATGGCGGCTGGCACAGCCTGAGCCTGACCCTGCCCGATCCGGACCACGACGCGCCGCCGCTGCGTCTGCCCGAGCCGCCGACCAGCGCAGCCGCAGAGACTGCGGCCGACGGCGAGGCCCCGGGCGAAGCCGAGACGGCGCCCAGCGCCGCGCCCGATCCGGCGGCGGACGACGACGCCCGCCGCAGCGCCCATGCGCAGCGGGTGATGGCACGCATCGACGCCGGCATCGCCTTCGCCCGCCAGCAGCAGGCCAGCCGCATCGTCCTGCTCGGCCACGGCAGCGGCGCCTACTGGGCCGCCCAGTACCTGGCCGAACGCCAGCCGGAGGATATCCACAACCTGCTGCTGGTGGCCGCCGCCGTACCGGCCGGCTTTTCCCCGGCGCTGGACGAGCTGGTGCCGCAACTCGAACTGGCCACCGGCGACTTCTATTACAAGGACCAGGCCGGCGACCGCCAGGCCGCGCTCAGGCGCCTGCAGGCCAGCAAGAGGGTCAAGCACCCGACCTACGTGCAGGTGGCGATGAAGGCCCTGCCGGGCAATCGCGGCGTCGAGCAGGAACAACTGTATCGCCGCCTGCGCGGCTGGCTGAGCCTGAATATCCGCGCCGCGGCGCCGAGCGCGCTGAGCGGCGGCTAACGCCAGCCGCGCCGCTCGCGAATCAGCGCATAGGCCTGGTGCAGCTGGCGGGTGGTTTCGGTGGCTTCGCGCAGGCGCGCAGGCGACGCCCCGGCCCCGGCCAGCTTGTCCGGATGGTGTCGACTGAGCAGGCGGCGATAGGCGCGCTTGACCTGCTCGGGCTCGCTGTCGGCCGCCACCCCCAACAACCGCAGCGCCTCCTTGTAGCTGCCGCCGCTGGCCGCCGGCGGCTGACTGCGGCGCGGCGCGTACTCCTCGCCCAGGGCCTCCAGGCGGGCGCCGTTCCAGCCCAGCCATTTGCCCCACAGCAGCATCAGCTCGTGCTCCGCCGCGCCGACCCGACCGTCGACCCAGGCCATGCGCCAGCACGCGCGCAACAGCGCCTCGCCGCGCTCGGCCTGGCGCTGCAGCGGGGCGCGCAGGTTGTCGCGAGCGGTCTTGCCGCGGGAGAAGGCCTCGATGGCGCGGCGCTGGGCGAACTCGTCCAGGCCCAGGCGCTGCATCTCCGAGCGCGCCTGCTGGATATGGCTCGGCAGCACGCGGCCGTCGCTCTTGGCCAGGCGCCCGAGCATCAGAAACAGCAGCTCCTCGTCGGCCGGCGCCGGGCGCCCGCCGAGGCGCTCGCGCAGGTTGGCCCAGTCGTGCAGACGCAGGCGGCGATCCAGCACCTGACCGAGCAGCCCGCCGAGCAGGGCGCCGGGAATGCTGGCCAGCGCCAGACCGGCCACGGCGCCGAGCAGGGTCACCGGCCAGAGCACCTCAGCGCCCCTGCGCCAGCAGGCGCTCGACTTCGGCCAGGCGCTCGTGGGTGCCGACATCCACCCAGCGTCCGGCGTAGCGCTCGCCGCTCACCAGTCCCGCGGCCATGGCCCGGCGCAGCAGCGGCGCCAACTTGAAGGCGCCCGGCTGGCAGTCGGCGAACAGCGCCGGCGACAGCACGGCCAGGCCGCTGTAGGTCAGGCCCGTACCTGCGCCGTCGAGCTCGCCCACCCGCCCGTCGGCGAGGCGAAAGTCGCCCTGGGCGTGGTGCGCCGGGTTGTCCACCAGCACCAGGTGGGCCAGCCCCTGCAGCGGACGGCGCAACTCGGCGAAGGGGTAATCGGTGAAGATATCGCCGTTGACCAGCACGAAGGGCTCATCGCCCAGCAAGGGCAGCGCCTGGAAGATGCCGCCGCCGGTTTCCAGCGGCTCGCCCTCGGCGGAATAGGCGATGCGCAGGCCGAAGCGCGCGCCGTCGCCGAGATGCTCCTCGATCTGCCGGCCGAGCCAGGCGTGGTTGATCACCAGCTCGGCGAAGCCGGCGGCGGCCAGGGCGCGCAGGTGGTACTCGATCAACGGCACGCCGGCGACGCGCACCAGCGGCTTGGGCGTGTGCAGGGTCAGCGGGCGCAGGCGCTCGCCCTTGCCCGCGGCGAGAATCATGGCCTTCATGCGCGAGCAACCTCGGCCTGCGCCAGGCTGGCAAGCAGCGCGCCCAGCTCGGCCAGCTCCGGCCGGCGCGCCAGCACCGCCTCGATATAGGCGAAGAAGCGCGGCACGTCGCCGAGGTACTTGGGCTTGCCGTCGCGGTGGCAGATACGGGCGAAGATGCCGATCACCTTGAGATGGCGCTGCACGCCCATCAGGTCGCTGGCGCGGAGAAACTCGTCGAGCGACGGCTGCACCGGGATGCCGGCCGCCTGCGCCCGCTCCCAGTAGCCCTGCAGCCAACCCCGCACGCGCGCCTCGGGCCAGCTGAGGAAGGCGTCCTTGAACAGGCAGGTGATGTCGTAGGTGACCGGGCCGTAGACGGCGTCCTGGAAATCCAGCACGCCGGGATTGGGCGCGCTGTGCATCAGGTTGCGCGGCATGAAGTCGCGGTGCACCAGCACCTTGGGCTGGGCCAGGGCGCTGTCGATCAGCAGGGCGCAGATGCGCTGCCAGGCTGCCTGCTGCTTCGCGTCGAACTCATGGCTCAGATGGCGCTGCACGTACCACTCGGGAAACAGCTGCAGCTCGCGGCGCAGCAGCGCCTCGTCGTAATGCGGCAGATCGCCGTCCAGCGGCAGGCGCTGCTGCAGCAGCAAGGCTTCGACGGCATCGTCGAACAGGGCGTCGGCGTTGTGCTCGTCGATCACCTCCAGGTAGGTCTGGTGGCCGAGATCGTCCAGGATCAGAAAGCCCTGCTCCAGATCGGCGGCCAGCACTTCGGGCACATGCACGCCAGCGCCGGCCAACAGTGCGGCGATGCGCACGAAGGGCGCGCAGTTCTCCTGCGGCGGCGGCGCGTCCATCAGGA
The DNA here is from genome assembly GCF_044543505.1 of Pseudomonas sp. NPDC077186. Lineage (NCBI taxonomy): Bacteria > Pseudomonadati > Pseudomonadota > Gammaproteobacteria > Pseudomonadales > Pseudomonadaceae > Pseudomonas > Pseudomonas sp. NPDC077186. The sequence continues at coordinate 50,297 of NZ_JBITWE010000009.1, read as the reverse complement.
TCAGGCTGCGCTCGCCCGCCTGCCAGCGGAAATAGCGGCGAAAACTGGCGTCGCTGCTGGCGGGCGTCAGCTGCGCAGGCGGCACCTGGCCCCAGCCGCGAGCGGCGAACAGGGCGGGTAATTGCTGAGCGAGCCAGGTGTGCAGCTGTTGCAGACGTACATCGTGTTCAGGCATCAGGGGGTCTCCGACGGCGCTAGCCGTTGCGCGGGTCATGCTTTATTATCCAGCATCTTTTTCAGCCCATCGAGAGGCGTGCGGCCCCTGGGCCGATAGCGCGCAGGAAGCCCGGACTAACAAGATGGCAGTAAAATACCCCGCGTTCCGCAAGAAATTCCCGCTGCTGGTCACCGGCAGTCTCCTGGCCCTACAACCCGCCGTCAGCCTACAGGTTTTCGCCGCCGAGCAGTTCGACTGCCAGGTATCGCCCAGCGGCGGTTGGGCCTGCGCGCCCAAGGCCCCTGCCGCCAGCCTGCCGCCCCGTCCTCAGCACAGCGCCAGCGCCGTCAGCGCGAGCGACGCCAGCAGCGGCAAAGCCGGCGCCAAGCAGGAAACCGCCACCCTGGTCACCGAGAGCAAGGGCCGCGCCCTGGCCTCGCGCAGCGCCGACTACAGCCACCTCGACTGGGTGCCGCGCGACAAGCTGACCGCCGCCCAGCTGGCCGAAGCCGGCCCTTACTGCGCCGGCGCCTATGTCGAGCCGCTGCGCCCGGGCATGGACGACGACACGCCGCTGGACGAAGCGCCGATGTTCGTCTCGGCCAAGGCCTCGCGTTACGAGCAGGAAAAGCAGGTGGCGACCCTCGCCGGCGACGTGATCCTGCGCCAGTCCGGCATGCAGGTGGAAGCCGACGAGGCCAGCCTGCACCAGACCGAGAACCGTGGCGAGCTGATCGGCAACGTGCGTCTGCGCGACAAGGGCATGCTGGTGGTCGGCGACCGCGCCGAGCTGCAACTGGACAACGGCGAAGCCAAGATCGACAACGCCGAGTACGTGATGCACGAAGCCCATGTCCGCGGCAGCGCACTCTATGCCAAGCGCGAAGAGACCGCGATCATCCGCCTCAAGGACGGTACCTACACCCGCTGCGAGCCGGGCGACAACGCCTGGCACCTGAAGGGCAACAACGTCACCCTGAACCCGGCCACCGGCTTCGGCACCGCGACCAACGTGACGCTGCGGGTCAAGGACATCCCGGTGTTCTACACCCCCTACATCTATTTCCCGATCGACGACCGTCGCCAGTCCGGCTTCCTGCCGCCGAGCATCGGCACGTCGAGCGACAACGGCTTCTCGCTGCAGACACCCTACTATTTCAACCTGGCGCCGAACTACGACGCCACGCTCTACCCGACCTACATGGCCAACCGCGGCCTGTTGATGGAGGGCGAGTTCCGCTACCTGACCGAGAGCAGCGAAGGCCAGATCGGCGCCGCCTACCTCGACGACAGCGAAGACGAGCGCAAGCTGCAGTCCGAGTACGAAGACCAGCGCTGGCTATATAGCTGGCAGCACAAGCAGGGCCTGAACTCGCGCCTGCTGGCCGAGGTCGACTACACCGACATCAGCGACCCCTACTACTTCCAGGACCTGGACACCGACCTGGGTATCGACACGCCCACCTACGTCAACCAGCGCGGCAGCCTGACCTACCGCGGCGACAGCTACCGCGCGCGGCTCAACCTGCACGCCTACGAGCTGGCCAATATCACCGACGTGACGCCGTACGACCGTCTGCCGCAGCTCACCCTGGACGGCAAGCTGCCGTTCAATCCGGGCGGCCTGGACTTCACCTACGGCAGCGAATACGTGCGCTTCGACCGCGACCTGCGCACCGGCAACTATCAACCAGACAACGAGCCTTGGTACGACACCAAACTCCGAGGCCTGGCGCGCGCCAACGGCGAGCGCCTGCACCTGGAACCGGGCATCGCCCTGCCGCTGGACTGGACCTGGGGCTTCCTCAAGCCGCAGGTCAAGTACCGCCAGACCCACTACGACATCAGCCTGGATCAGCAGGGCAAGAACAGCCTGCTGGCCGAGCAGGAGTTCGACAGCACGCAGAACCGCGGCGTCGGCCTGTTCAGCCTCGACAGCGGCCTGTACTTCGACCGCAACACCCAGCTGTTCGGCAAGGACTTCCGCCAGACCCTGGAGCCGCGCGCCTTCTACCTCTATGTGCCGGAAGAAGACCAGACCGACATCCCGATTTTCGACAGCGGCGAGCCGACCTTCAGCTACGCCTCGCTGTGGCGCGAAAACCGCTTCTCCGGCAAGGACCGCATCGGCGACGAGAACAAGCTGTCGCTGGGCGTGACCAGCCGCTGGATCGAGCCCAACGGCTTCGAGCGCCAGCGCTTCAGCATCGGCCAGGCCTTCTACTTCGAGGACCGCAAGGTGCAGCTGGCCGGTATCGACTACCGCACCCGCCCGGACGCCACCGCCGACGTCTCGCCCTATGCGCTGGAGTACCTGTACCGCTTCAACCGCGACTGGCGCGTGTCGTCGACCTTCAACTGGGACCCGGATACCCACCGCACCCGATCGGGCAGCGCGATGTTCCACTACCAGCCGGAAGACAACCCGAACAAGGTGGTCAACCTCGGCTATCGCTACCGCAACGACACCGTGCGTTACGACCGCGACAGCGGCACCTGGACCACCAACCCGGACTACGGCAACCCGACCCTGGGCGACGGTTCGCCGAACCCGAACTACATCAAGAACTACTACAAGATCGACCAGCATGACTTCTCCGTCATCTGGCCGCTGGTTCCGCAGTGGAGCCTGATTTCGCGCTGGCAGTACGACTACGGCCGCAACCGTACCCTGGAGGCCTTCGGCGGCTTCGAGTACGACAGCTGCTGCTGGAAGCTGCGCCTGATCAACCGCTACTGGATCGACTACGACGAAGTCAGCCTCAACCCGTCGCGCAACGACGAGCCCGACCGCGGCATCTTCCTGCAGATCGTCCTCAAGGGCCTCGGCGGCGTAGTGGGCAACAAGGTGGAAACTTTCCTCGACCAAGGCATTCAAGGTTACCGTGAACGTGAAGACCAAGCTTTCTGATTGCCTGCGCCCCCTGCTGTTGGGCGCAGCGCTGCTCGCGGCGACGGCCCAGGCCGACGTCCGCCCGCTGGACCGCGTGGTGGCCATCGTCGACAACGACGTGGTCATGCAGAGCCAGCTCGACGCCCGCCTGCGCGAGGTGCAGCAGACCATCGGCAAACGCGGCGGCGCCCTGCCCCCCGAACACGTGCTCAGCCAGCAGGTGCTCGAACGCCTGATCATCGAGAACATCCAGCTGCAGATCGGCGATCGCTCCGGCATCCGCATCACCGACGAGGAGTTGAACCAGGCCATGGGCACCATCGCCCAGCGCAACGGCCTGAGCCTCGAGCAGTTCCGCCAAGCCCTGGCGCGTGACGGCCTGTCCTACGCCGACGCCCGCGACCAGGTGCGCCGCGAGATGATCATCAGCCGCGTGCGCCAGCGCCGGGTGGCCGAGCGCATCCAGGTCACGGACCAGGAAGTGCAGAACTTCCTCGCCTCCGACCTGGGCAAGATGCAGCTGTCGGAAGAGTTCCGCCTGGCCAATATCCTCATCCCGGTCTCCGAAGGCGCCTCGGCCAGCGAGATCCAGGCGGCCGACCGCCAGGCCCGCGAGCTGTACGAGCAGCTGCAGCAGGGCGCCGACTTCGCCCAGTTGGCCATTTCCCGCTCGGCCAGCGAAACCGCTCTGGAAGGCGGCGAGATGGGCTGGCGCAAGGCCGGTCAGCTGCCGCCGCCGTTCGACTCGATGGTCAGTGCGCTGAACCCGGGCGAAGTGACCGAGCCGCTGCGCACGCCGGGCGGTTTCATCATCCTCAAGCTGCTGGAAAAGCGTGGCGGCGACACCCAGGTGCGCGACGAAGTGCACGTGCGCCATATCCTGATCAAGCCCAGCGAGATTCGCAGCGCCGAGGAAACCCGCCGCCTGGTCGAGCGCCTGTACCAGCGCATCGTCGCCGGCGAGGACTTCGCTGAGCTGGCCAAAAGCTACTCGGAAGACCCGGGCTCGGCGCTCAATGGTGGCGACCTCAACTGGATCGACCCCAACGCGCTGGTGCCGGAGTTCCGCCAGGTGATGAGCGAGACTGCCAGCGGCGAGCTGTCCAAGCCGTTCCAGACCCAGTTCGGCTGGCACGTGCTGCAGGTCATGGGCCGCCGCGCCACCGACAGCAGCGCACAGTTCCGCGAGCAGCAGGCGGCCAACCTGCTGCGCAACCGCAAGTATGACGAGGAACTGCAGGCCTGGCTGCGCCAGATCCGCGACGAAGCCTACGTCGAGACCAAGCTGTAACGGCGGTTCACCCGCAAGAGCCCGGCCCCGCGCCGGGCTTTTTCGTTATCGGCCCAGGCAGCGTAAACTGGCGCCCCCGCGGCGCAACCGAGAATGCCCATGAGCGCACCCCGAGTCTTTGCCCTGACCCCCGGCGAACCGGCCGGCATCGGCCCCGACCTCTGCCTGCTGCTGGCCCGCCAGGCGCAACCCGAGGCGCTGGTGGCCATCGCCAGCCGCCAGCTGCTCGGCGAGCGCGCCGCCCAACTCGGCCTGCCCATCGCGCTGCTGGACGTCGCCCCGGGTAGCTGGCCGAGCACCCCGGCGCCGGCCGGCAGCCTGTATGTCTGGGACACCCCGCTGGCCGCCCCGGGCCAAGCCGGTCGCCTCGATCCGGCCAACGCCGGCTATGTGCTGGAAACCCTCAGCCGTGCCGGCCAGGGCTGCCTGGACGGCAGCTTCGCCGCGATGATCACCGCACCGGTGCACAAGGGCGTGATCAACGAAGCCGGCATCGCCTTCTCCGGCCACACCGAGTTTCTCGCCGAGCTGACCCACACCGAGCAGGTGGTGATGATGCTGGCCACCCTCGGCCTGCGCGTCGCCCTGGTCACCACCCACCTGCCGCTCAAGGACGTCGCCGCCGCCATCACCGCCGAGCGCCTGGAGCGGGTCACGCGCATCCTGCACGCCGACCTGCAGGGCAAGTTCGGCATTGCCGCGCCGCGCATCCTGGTCTGCGGCCTCAACCCCCATGCCGGCGAAGGCGGCCACCTCGGCCGCGAGGAAATCGAGATCATCGAGCCGACCCTGGAGCGTTTGCGCGGCGAGGGTATGAAGCTGATCGGCCCGCTGCCGGCCGACACCCTGTTCACCCCCAAGTACCTGGACCACGCCGACGCGGTGCTGGCCATGTACCACGACCAGGGCCTGCCGGTGCTCAAGTTCAAGGGCTTCGGCGCGGCGCTCAACGTCACCCTGGGCCTGCCGATCATCCGCACCTCGGTGGACCACGGCACGGCGCTGGACCTGGCCGGCAGCGGCAATATCGACACCGGCAGCCTGCAGGTGGCTCTGGAAACCGCCTACCAGATGGCAGCCGCGACCAGCCGCAAGTAGACGGCAGCCCAGCCCGGATTGCATCCGGGCTACGGCTGTTGTCGCTTTTTGCCTTAAACTACCCGACTTCGTTTTTTCGCTTTGCGCGCTTGCTTGATGCTTGCAGCTTGAAGCCTGGAGCTGCCCTGCCATGTCCGAATACCAACACCGCGCGCGCAAGCGCTTCGGCCAGAACTTCCTGCACGATGCCGGCGTCATCGACCGCATCCTGCGCGCCATCCGCGCCAAGGAGGGCGAGCGCCTGCTGGAGATCGGCCCGGGCCAGGGCGCGCTGACCGAGGGCCTGCTCGACAGCGGCGCGCAGCTCGACGTGATCGAGCTGGACCTCGACCTGATCCCCATCCTGCAGAGCAAGTTCGGCGCCAACCCGCGCTTTCGCCTGAACCAGGGCGATGCGCTGAAGTTCGACTTCGCCCGCCTCGAGGCCGCCCCCGGCAGCCTGCGGGTGGTCGGCAACCTGCCGTACAACATCTCCACCCCGCTGATCTTCCACCTGCTGGACAACGCGGCGCTGATCCGCGACATGCACTTCATGCTGCAGAAGGAAGTGGTCGAGCGCCTGGCCGCCGGCCCCGGCGGCGGCGACTGGGGGCGTCTGTCGATCATGGTGCAGTACCACTGCCGGGTCGAACACCTGTTCAACGTCGGTCCCGGCGCCTTCAACCCGCCGCCCAAGGTCGACTCGGCCATCGTCCGCCTGGTGCCGCACGCGGTGCTGCCGCATCCGGCCAAGGACCATCGCCTGCTCGAGCGGGTGGTGCGCGAAGCCTTCAACCAGCGACGCAAGACCCTGCGCAACACCCTCAAGCAGTTGCTGCCGGCCGAGGCCATCGAAGCCGCCGGCGTCGATGGCAGCCTGCGCCCGGAACAACTGGACCTGGCCGCCTTCGTCCGCCTGGCCGATCAACTGGCGACGCACCTGGCCGCCGGCCAGGGCTAAACTGCCATACGCCACACGGGTTAACCGCATGTCCGACCCTCGCTACCAGATCGACGTCAGCGTCGTCACCCGCTACCTGGCCGCGCAATCGCAGCCGGAGCTGGGCCGCTACGCCTTCTCCTACACGGTGACCATCCGCAACCAGGGCCAGCTACCGGCCAAGCTGCTGTCGCGCCACTGGATCATCACCGACGGCGACGGCCGCGTGCAGGAAGTGCGCGGCGCCGGCGTGGTCGGCCAGCAGCCGCAGATCGCCCCGGGCGCCAGCCACACCTACAGCAGCGGCACGGTGATGACCACCCAGGTCGGCACCATGCAGGGCAGCTACCAGATGCTCGCCGAGGACGGCAAACGCTTCGACGCCGTCATCGCGCCCTTCCGCCTGGCCGTGCCCGGAGCCCTGCACTGATGGCGCTGTATGCCGTCGGCGACATCCAGGGCTGCCTGCGACCGCTGCAGTGCCTGCTCGAGCGGGTGGCCTTCGACCCGGCGCAGGACCAACTGTGGCTGGTCGGCGACCTGGTCAACCGCGGCCCGCAATCGCTGGAGACCCTGCGTTTTCTCTATTCCATCCGCCAGGCGGTGACCTGCGTGCTGGGCAACCACGACCTGCACCTGCTGGCCGCGGCGCACAACATCGAGCGCCTGAAGAAGGGCGACACCCTGCGCGAGATCCTCGACGCGCCGGACCGCGCCGACCTGCTCGACTGGCTGCGCCTGCAGAAGCTGGTGCACCACGACGCCGAGCGCCGGGTCACCCTGGTGCATGCCGGCATCCCACCGCAGTGGAGCCTGACCAAGGCGCTGCGCCGCGCCGCCGAGGTCGAGGAGGCGCTGCGCGACGACGCCCGCCTGCCGCTGTTTCTCGACGGCATGTACGGCAACGAGCCGGCCAAGTGGCACAAGGACCTGCACGGCACCACCCGCCTGCGGGTGATCACCAACTATTTCACCCGCATGCGCTTCTGTAAGGCCGACGGCACCCTGGACCTGAAGAGCAAGGAAGGCGTCGGCAGCGCCCCGCCCGGCTACGCCCCCTGGTTCAGCCACCCGCAGCGCAAGATGCGCGGCGAAACCATCATTTTCGGCCACTGGGCCGCCCTCGAAGGCAACTGCCAGGAGCCTGGCCTGTACGCCCTGGACACCGGCTGCGTGTGGGGCGGTGCGATGACCCTGCTCAACGTCGACAGCGGCGAACGTCACCGCTGCACCTGCCCCAAGGAGCAACCATGAACGAATTCCAGCGCATCTCCCCCCAGCAGGCCCAGGCCCTGCGCCAGCAAGGCGCCGTGATCGTGGATATCCGCGACCCGCAAAGCTTTGCCGCCGGCCATATCCAGGGCTCGCGCCACCTGGACAACCACTCGCTGCACGACTTCATCCGCAACGCCGACCTCGACGCACCGCTGATCGTCTCCTGCTATCACGGTAACTCCAGCCAGGGCGCCGCCGCCTACCTGGTCGGTCAGGGTTTCAGCCAGGTCTACAGCCTCGACGGCGGTTTCGAGCTGTGGCGCGCCACCTACCCCGACGACACCGCGCAAAGCCCGGCAGAATAATTTTTGTGGACTGGCAGGCCGCGCCCCCTCTGGCCTGCCGCGACTTCCCGACGGACGGTAACATCTGGTTATCCTTGTACCCGCCTTGACCCTCGCCAGAAAGAACTATCCTGTAGCTCAGGCCATCCAACTCAAGGTAGAGCCGGCCAACCGGCATCGGGCCATCGGTAACGACCTTTAGGTGTTCTGGGGGATTCTTCCCGGCCAAGTCCCAGGCCGGGGCTACCAAGCACCCGCACGACCGAACCCGAACCGGCTTTCAGCATCGAGCGAGGTGAAGTCATGAGTATTTTCAGCCACTTCCAACAACGTTTCGAAGCGACCCGCCAGGAGGAGTACTCGCTGCAGGAGTACCTCGAACTGTGCAAACAGGATCGCAGCGCCTACGCCACCGCGGCCGAGCGCCTGCTGATGGCCATCGGCGAGCCGGAGCTGCTCGACACCTCGACCAACTCGCGTCTGTCGCGCATCTTCTCCAACAAGGTGATTCGCCGTTACCCGGCCTTCGCCGACTTCCATGGCATGGAAGAGTGCATCGACCAGATCGTCTCCTACTTCCGTCACGCCGCCCAGGGCCTGGAAGAGAAGAAGCAGATCCTCTACCTGCTCGGCCCGGTGGGTGGCGGCAAGTCGTCGCTGGCCGAGAAGCTCAAGCAGCTGATGGAGAAGGTGCCCTTCTACGCCATCAAGGGCTCGCCGGTGTTCGAGTCACCGCTGGGCCTGTTCAACGCCACCGAGGACGGCGCCATCCTCGAAGAGGACTATGGCATCCCGCGGCGCTACCTCAACTCGATCATGTCGCCCTGGGCCACCAAGCGCCTACAGGAGTTCGGCGGCGACATCAGCCAGTTCCGCGTGGTCAAGCTCTACCCCTCGATCCTCAACCAGATCGCCGTGGCCAAGACCGAGCCGGGCGACGAGAACAACCAGGACATCTCCGCCCTGGTCGGCAAGGTGGATATCCGCAAGCTCGAGGAATTCCCGCAGAACGACGCCGACGCCTACAGCTACTCGGGCGCGCTGTGCCGGGCCAACCAGGGCCTGATGGAGTTCGTCGAGATGTTCAAGGCGCCGATCAAGGTGCTGCACCCGCTGCTGACCGCCACCCAGGAGGGCAACTACAACAGCACCGAGGGTCTCGGCGCGATTCCCTACAGCGGCATCCTGCTGGCCCACTCCAACGAATCGGAATGGCACAGCTTCCGCAACAACAAGAACAACGAGGCCTTCATCGACCGTATCTACATCGTCAAGGTGCCCTACTGCCTGCGCGTCACCGACGAGGTGAAGATCTACGACAAGCTGCTGATCAACAGTTCGCTGGCCAAGGCCCACTGCGCCCCGGACACCCTAAAGATGCTCGCCCAGTTCAGCGTGCTGAGCCGCCTCAAGGAGCCGGAGAACTCCAACATCTACTCGAAGATGCGCGTCTACGACGGCGAGAACCTCAAGGACACCGACCCCAAGGCCAAGTCGATCCAGGAATACCGCGATAGCGCCGGCGTCGACGAGGGCATGGCCGGGCTGTCGACCCGCTTCGCCTTCAAGATCCTGTCCAAGGTGTTCAACTTCGACCCGCACGAGATCGCCGCCAACCCGGTGCACCTGCTCTACGTGCTGGAGCAGCAGATCGAGCAGGAGCAGTTCCCCGCCGAGGTGCGCGAGCGTTACCTGCGCTATATCAAGGAATACCTGGCGCCGCGCTACATCGAGTTCATCGGCAAGGAGATCCAGACCGCCTACCTCGAGTCCTACAGCGAGTACGGGCAGAACATCTTCGACCGCTACGTGCTGTACGCCGACTTCTGGATCCAGGACCAGGAATACCGCGACCCGGAAACCGGCGAGATTCTCAACCGCGTGGCCCTCAACGAGGAGCTGGAGAAGATCGAGAAGCCGGCCGGCATCAGCAACCCGAAGGACTTCCGCAACGAGATCGTCAACTTCGTGCTGCGCGCCCGCGCCAACAACAACGGCAAGAACCCCACCTGGCTCAGCTACGAGAAGCTGCGCGTGGTCATCGAGAAGAAGATGTTCTCCAACACCGAGGACCTGCTCCCGGTCATCAGTTTCAACGCCAAGGGCAGCAAGGAGGAACAACAGAAACACAACGACTTCGTCAAACGCATGGTCGAGCGCGGCTACACCGAGAAGCAGGTGCGCCTGCTGTCGGAGTGGTATCTGCGGGTACGCAAGTCGCAGTGATCCGCACCCGGCGCGCGCCGCGCGCCGGGCTATCCGCCGCACGCCCGTGGCCACGGGCGTGCTAGGGAGACGTCATGAGCTACGTGATCGACCGGCGCCTGAACGGCAAGAACAAGAGCACGGTAAACCGCCAGCGCTTCCTGCGGCGTTACCGCGAGCACATCAAGAAGGCGGTCGAGGAGGCCGTCAGCCGGCGCTCCATCACCGACATGGAGCACGGCGAGCAGATCAGCATTCCCGGCCGCGACATCGACGAGCCGGTGCTGCACCACGGCCGCGGCGGCAAGCAGACCATCGTCCACCCGGGCAACAAGGAGTTCACCGCCGGCGAACGCATTCCCCGCCCGCAGGGTGGCGGCGGTGGGCGCGGCAGCGGCAAGGCAAGCAACTCCGGCGAGGGCATGGACGAGTTCGTGTTCCAGATCACCCAGGAGGAGTTCCTCGACTTCATGTTCGAGGACCTGGAACTGCCCAATCTGGTCAAGCGCCACCTCACCGGCAGCGACACCTTCAAGACGGTGCGCGCCGGCATCAGCAACGAAGGCAACCCCTCGCGCATCAACATCGTCCGCACCCTGCGCTCGGCCCATGCGCGGCGCATCGCCCTGTCCGGCTCCAGCCGCGCCAAGCTGCGCGAGGCCAAGGCCGAACTGGAGCGTCTACGCCGGGAAGAACCGGATAACTTCGGCGATATCCAGGCAATAGAAGCGGAAATCGAGCGTTTGAGCGCGCGCATCCACCGCGTGCCCTTCCTCGACACCTTCGACCTCAAGTACAACCTGCTGGTCAAGCAGCCCAACCCCAGTTCCAAGGCGGTGATGTTCTGCCTGATGGACGTCTCCGGCTCCATGACCCAGGCCACCAAGGACATCGCCAAGCGCTTCTTCATCCTGCTCTACCTCTTCCTGAAGCGGAACTACGACAAGATCGAGGTGGTGTTTATCCGCCACCACACCAGCGCCAAGGAGGTGGACGAGGAGGAGTTCTTCTACTCCCGCGAGACCGGCGGCACCATAGTCTCCAGCGCGCTCAAGCTGATGCAGGAAACCATGGCCGCGCGCTACCCGATCAACGAGTGGAACATCTACGCCGCCCAGGCCTCGGACGGCGACAACTGGAACGACGACTCGCCGGTGTGCCGGGATATATTGATCAACCAGATCATGCCGTTCGTGCAGTACTTCACCTACGTCGAGATCACCCCGCGCGAACACCAGGCGCTGTGGTTCGAGTACGAGCAGGTGGCCGAGGCATTCGCCGACACCTTCGCCCAGCAGCAACTGGTGTCGGCGGCGGACATCTACCCGGTGTTCCGCGAATTGTTCCAGCGCCGGCTCGCGACCTGAAGGAGGCGTGACATGAGTGCCAGCAAGAAGGAACGCAAGCCCATCTCCACCGGCTCGGAATGGACCTTCGAGCTGATCCGTCAGTACGACAAGGAAATCGCGCGCATCGCCGAGCGCTACGCGCTGGACACCTACCCCAACCAGATCGAGGTGATCACCGCCGAGCAGATGATGGACGCCTACGCCTCGGTGGGCATGCCGCTGGGCTATCACCACTGGTCCTACGGCAAGCACTTCCTGGCCACCGAGAAGGGCTACAAGCGTGGGCAGATGGGCCTGGCCTACGAGATCGTGATCAACTCCGACCCCTGCATCGCCTACCTGATGGAGGAGAACACCATCTGCATGCAGGCCCTGGTGATCGCCCACGCCTGCTACGGCCACAACAGCTTCTTCAAGGGCAACTACCTGTTCCGCACCTGGACCGACGCCAGCTCGATCATCGACTACCTGGTGTTCGCCAAGCAGTACATCATGCAGTGCGAGGAACGCCACGGCATCGATGCGGTGGAGGAGCTGCTCGACTCCTGCCATGCCCTGATGAACTACGGCGTCGACCGCTACAAACGGCCCTATCCGATTTCCGCCGAGGAGGAGCGCAAGCGCCAGAAGGATCGCGAGGAGCACCTGCAGAGGCAGATCAACGATCTGTGGCGCACCATCCCCAAGAGCGCGGAAAAGGGTAGCGACAAGGACAGCAAGCGCTTTCCCGCCGAGCCGCAGGAAAACATCCTGTACTTCCTCGAGAAGCACGCGCCGCTGCTGGAGCCCTGGCAGCGCGAGGTGATCCGCATCGTGCGCAAGATCGCCCAGTACTTCTATCCGCAGCGCCAGACCCAGGTGATGAACGAGGGCTGGGCCACCTTCTGGCACTACACCCTGATGAACGACCTGTACGACGAAGGCCTGGTCACCGACGGCTTCATGATGGAATTCCTCCAGTCGCATACCAGCGTGGTCTACCAGCCGCCGTTCGACAGCCCCTATTACAGCGGCATCAACCCCTACGCCCTGGGTTTCGCCATGTACCGCGACATCCGTCGTATCTGCGAGGAACCCACCGAGGAGGACAAGCACTGGTTCCCCGACATCGCCGGCAGCGACTGGCTGACCACCCTCAAGTTCGCCATGAGCAGCTTCAAGGACGAGAGCTTCATCCTGCAGTTCCTCTCGCCCAAGGTGATCCGCGACTTCAAGCTGTTCGGCATCCTCGACGACGACCAGAAGGACGAGCTGCTGGTGCCGGCGATCCACGACGAGCCCGGCTACCGCACCATCCGCGAGCTGCTCGCGGCGCAGTACAACCTGGGCAACCGCGAGCCCAACGTGCAGATCTGGAGCATCGACCGCCGCGGCGACCGCTCGCTGACCCTGCGCCACCAGCAGCACGACCGCAAGCCGCTGGGCGACTCCACCGAGGAAGTGCTCAAGCACCTGCACCGCCTGTGGGGTTTCGACATCCACCTGGAGGTGTGCCAGGGCGACCAGCTGATCACCACCCAACACGTGCCGCCGCGCGGCGACACGGAGGGCGAAGGCGACTACCCGCGCCTCGACCTGATCATTCCACCCATTTGATCGGTTGCCGGGCATGCGCCGCGCACTCAGCATCGGCGGCAGACTCCGCGAGACGCCGTGCATGCGTGTATTTCTGGTATTGCTGCTGTGCCTGGGACTGGCCACCTGCGCCAGCCATATCCCCCAGGCGCAGATCCTCAGCCCCGCCGACCCCGCGCTGGCCGGGCGCCACAGCTTCGAACTGATCGACCCGCAGCACAGCCTGGCCGGCGCGCCGCCCTTCCCCGAGCGCTACCGCCAGCTGCCGCAGTTGCTGCGCCATGGCCTGTCGGCCCGTGGCTACCACGAGAGCCAGCAGCCGCAACTGCGCCTGTACTACTGGCTGGCGGTGCAGGACGGCCCGCTGACCTTCAAGGTCGACGTGCCGCCACCCAACGCCCTCGGCCCCTACCAGGCGATCCATCGCCTGCGCGACGAAACCGGCACGCTACGCCTGCGCCTCACCGACCTGGAGCAGCGCGTGCTGTGGGAAGGGCTGATCAGCACCGGCCTGAGCCCGGCGCGCGACAGCGCCGAACTGCTGGAACGCGCCGCCCAGGCGCTGATCGAACAGATTCCCCAGGCCACGCCATAGCCCGGAGGCAATCCGGCCGCGTAATCCCCGGAGTGCATCCGGGCTACCCCGCGCAGCCGGCCAGCCGCTATCCTCCGCACTCAGCGGAGGAACAACGATGCAGATCTACAAAGTCGGCGGCGCCGTGCGCGACCGCCTGCTCGGCCGCCCCGTCGAGGAAATCGACTGGGTGGTGGTGGGCGCCAGCGCCGAACAGATGCTCGCGCTGGGCTATCGGCCGGTGGGCGCCGACTTCCCGGTATTCCTGCATCCAGACAGCGGCGAGGAATACGCCCTGGCCCGCACCGAGCGCAAGAGCGGGCGCGGCTACGGCGGCTTCGTCTTCCACGCCAGCCCCGAAGTCACCCTGGAGCAAGACCTGATCCGCCGCGACCTGACCGTCAACGCCATGGCCGAAGACGACCAGGGCAGGCTGATCGACCCCTATGGCGGCCAGCGCGACCTGCAGGAGCGCGTGCTGCGCCACGTTTCCCCGGCCTTCGCCGAAGACCCGCTGCGGGTGCTGCGCGTCGCCCGCTTCGCCGCCCGCTATGCGCCGCTGGGCTTCAGCGTGGCGGCGGAAACCCTGGCGCTGATGCGCCAACTGGCCGAGTCCGGCGAACTGGCCCACCTCACCGCGGAGCGCAGCTGGAAGGAAATCTCCCGTGCATTGATGGAGCCGCGCCCGGACCTGTTCGTCCAGGTGCTGCGCGACTGCGGCGCGCTGGCCGCCCTGCTGCCGGAGGTCGACGCGCTGTTCGGCGTGCCGCAGCCGGCCGCTCATCACCCGGAAATCGACACCGGCGTGCATGTGCTGAGCGTGCTGCGCCAGTGCGCCGAACACGAGCAGCCGCTGACGGTGCGCTGGGCCTGCCTGCTGCACGACGTCGGCAAGGGGCTGACGCCGCAAGACCAGTGGCCGCGGCATATCGCCCACGAGCCCAAGGGCCTGCGCCTGATCCAGGCCATCAACCAACGCTGCAAGGCGCCGCGCGACTGCGCCGAGCTGGCGCTGCTGGTCGGCGAATTCCACACCCACGGCCATCGCGCGCTGGAACTCAAGCCCTCGACCCTGCTGGAACTGCTGCAACGCTTCGACGTATTCCGCCGTCCGCAGCGTTTCGCCGAGTTCGTCGCCGCCTGCGAGATGGATGCCCGCGGCCGCCTGGGCCTGGAGCAACGCGAATACCCGCAGGCCGCCTACCTGCTCGGCGCCGCCGAGACGGCGCGCCAGGTGGCGGTCAAACCGCTGCTGGAAAAGGGCTTGAAGGGCGCGGAGCTGGGCGAGTCGCTGGCTCGCGAACGCCTGCGGGCGCTCAAGGCCTACAAGGAACGGCAGAAACCGTAGCCCGGATGAAATCCGGGGCGGTTCTGGGGCCAAGCCCCGGATTGCATCCGGGCTACGAAGGGCTCGCCTGCAGCAGCTCCGCCGGCGTCAGCTCGACCCCGCGCCACTGGAAGGCGGCCGGCCATAGCTGCTGATCGATCTGCGCCGACGCCCACAACTCGGCGAACGAACGGCCGTCTACCGGGTGGCACACCTCTGGCGCCAGCAATGCCAATGGCCAGAGCACGAAGGCGTTCTTGAGGATTTCCGCGCGCGGCAGCACCAGTCCGTTGAAGTTGCCGACCTGCTCGCCGTACAGCAGCACGTCGATGTCCAGCGGCAGGCCCTTGCGCTCCGGCGCGTAGCGGCCATTGTCGGCCTCGATGAACTTGAGCCGGCGATCCAGCTCCAGCAGCGGCAGCTCGGTCTGCCCGGTCACCACCAGATTGAAGAAGTTGCCGCTCTTGATGCCCACCGCATGGCTCTCGAATACCGGCGAGCAGCGCATGTCGCCGAGCAGGCCGGCCAGGGCATCGAGCCCGGCGCCAAGGTGAGCCTCGCGCTCGATATTGCTGCCGAGGCCGAGGTAGACCCGAGTCAGAGGCATCCGCGCTCGATCTCCACGCCCACGCCGCCACGCGCGGCCGGTACGGCGCCGGGCTTGGTCAGCTTGAGGCGCATCCAGGGGATGTGGAACTCCTCCATCAGGGTCTGCACCAGGCGCTCGGCGAAGGTTTCCACCAGGATGAACTGCGACGCCTCGGCGAAGGCCTGCACCCGCGCGGCAACGCTGGCGTAGTCGAGCGCCTGGGCGAGGTCGTCGCCGGCCGCAGCCGGACGGTTGTCCCAGCCCATCTGCAGGTCGAGACGCAGGCACTGGCGAATCTCGCGCTCCCAGTCGTAGGCGCCGATCACCGTATCGACCTCCAGGCCCTCGATAAATACTCTGTCCACCCGCGCTCTCCACCCGCACTCTCGACGCCACGCCACGACAAGGGCGCCGCACCTCGTTAGAATCGGGCCACCCCATGCCCTGGAATGGCCACCATGTTCTGGCTCCTGGCAATCCTTGCCTACCTGCTCGGTTCGTTGTCCTTCGCCATCCTGCTCAGCCGACTTGCAGGTGGGCCAGACCCACGTGCCAGCGGCTCGGGCAACCCCGGCGCCACCAACATGCTGCGCGTGGCCGGCAAGAAACTCGCCGTACTGACCCTGCTCGGCGACCTGCTCAAGGGCCTGCTGCCGATCCTGATCGCCAAACTGTTCGGCCTCGACCTGCAGCAACAGGCCTGGATCGGCCTGGCCGCGGTGCTCGGCCATCTCTACCCGCTGTACTTCCGCTTCCGCGGCGGCAAGGGCGTGGCCACCGCCGCCGGCATGCTGCTGGGCCTCTACCCGCCGGCCGCACTGCTGGCCATCGGCGCCTGGCTGCTGGTGTTCGTGCTGACCCGCACCAGCTCGCTGGCCGCGCTGATCGCCACGCCGCTGACCCTGCCGCTGTTGGCCTGGCAGCAACCGGCGGCGCTGCTGCCGGTCTGCGTGCTGACCGGACTGATCGTCTGGCGCCACCGCGGCAACCTGCGCGATCTGTTCGCCGGCCGCGAGCGCCGCTTTTAAGCAGCGGCAAGCTTCAAGCGACAAGCCTCAAGTAAAAAGCCGCGCTCACTTGCCGCTTGCAGCTTGCGGCTCGCAGCTCGGTAAACTTTCCATCGGCCAACGCGCCTGCACCTTGATCGCCAGATCCTCGTGCTGCCCGGCCAGCAGCCGCTGGCAGCCGGCATAGGCGATCATCGCGCCGTTGTCGGTGCAGAAACGCGGCCGGGCGTAGAACACCTTGCCCTTCAGCTCGCCCAACATGCGTTCCAGATGCTCGCGCAGGGCCTTGTTGGCACTCACCCCGCCGGCGATCACCAGGCTGTTCAGGCCGGTCTGCTTGAGCGCACGCTTGCACTTGATGGTGAGAGTCTCGACCACCGCCTGCTGGAAGGCCAGGGCGATGTCGCGGCGGGCTTGGTCGAGGTCGTCATCGCCGTCGCGGCATTGCTGCCAGGTATTGAGGGCGAAGGTCTTCAGCCCGCTGAAACTGAAATCCAGGCCGGGACGGTCGGTCATCGGCCGCGGGAAGACGAAACGCCCCGGCGTGCCCTGCTCAGCCAGCCGGGCGATCTCCGGCCCGCCGGGGTAATTCAGGCCCATCAGCTTGGCGGTCTTGTCGAAGGCCTCGCCGGCGGCGTCGTCCAGCGACTCGCCGAGCAGTTGGTACTGGCCGATGCCATCGACCCGCACCAGCTGGGTGTGGCCGCCGGACACCAGCAGGGCGACGAAGGGAAAGGCCGGCGGCTGCTCTTCGAGCATCGGCGCCAACAGGTGACCCTCCATATGGTGCACGCCGACGGCCGGCACGCCCCAGGCAAAGGCCAGGGCCTGGGCACAGGAGGCGCCGACCAGCAGCGCGCCGACCAGGCCGGGGCCGGCGGTGTAGGCCAGCGCATCGATATCGGCCGGCTCGCGCCCGGCCTCGTCCAGCACCTGGCGGATCAGCGGCAGCATGCGCTTGACGTGGTCGCGCGAGGCCAGTTCCGGCACCACGCCGCCATAGATGCGGTGCAGGTCGATCTGGCTGAACAGCGCGTCGGCCAGCAGGCCGCGCTCGCTGTCATAGAGCGCGACGCCGGTTTCATCGCAGGAGGTTTCCAATCCCAGTACGAGCATGGAGCTTGAGCCTTGATTTGCCGCGGGGAACAAAGGCGCGCATGATAAGCGCCGCTCGGCGGAGCGGCTACTGCTTTTCGACCTAAGGCCTTTGCATTCCGCACGGCGAGGCGGTAACATCCGCAACCCTTAAAAACCGACGCAACCCGAGCCATTTCTGCCGGGAACGCGTTCACCCCGGTAATTAATGAAGGTACGACCTGGATGCCAGCCGTCAAAGTTAAAGAGAACGAACCCTTCGACGTAGCCCTGCGTCGTTTCAAGCGCTCCTGCGAAAAGGCCGGTGTACTGGCCGAAGTTCGTAGCCGCGAATTCTACGAAAAGCCGACCTCCGAGCGTAAGCGCAAGGCTGCTGCCGCTGTTAAGCGTCACGCCAAGAAAGTGCAGCGCGAGCAGCGTCGCAGCGTCCGCCTGTACTAATAAGTACACGCAACGCCCG
The DNA here is from genome assembly GCF_044543505.1 of Pseudomonas sp. NPDC077186. Classification (NCBI taxonomy): domain Bacteria; kingdom Pseudomonadati; phylum Pseudomonadota; class Gammaproteobacteria; order Pseudomonadales; family Pseudomonadaceae; genus Pseudomonas; species Pseudomonas sp. NPDC077186. Next base: position 32,199 of record NZ_JBITWE010000009.1, on the reverse strand, counting down.
AATGCCCGGCCTAGGCCGGGTATTGCATTTCAGGAAACTCCGCCTCGCCGTTCGGCGAATGAGCGGAGTTTTCTGCTTTCTGCCCGAGGCTGTCCAGCCCCGCGCCGCGACAGTATGCTGAGCACCCTATGGCCGGCCTGATTCCGCAATCCTTCATCGATGACCTGCTCAACCGCACCGACATCGTCGACGTGGTGAGTTCGCGCATCCAGCTGAAGAAGACCGGCAAGAACTACAGCGCCTGCTGCCCCTTCCACAAGGAAAAGACCCCCTCCTTCACCGTCAGCCCGGACAAGCAGTTCTACTACTGCTTCGGCTGCGGCGCCGGCGGCAACGCCCTCGGCTTCGTCATGGACCACGATCAGCTGGAGTTTCCCCAGGCGATCGAGGAGCTGGCCAAGCGCGCCGGCATGGACGTGCCGCGCGAGGAAGGCGGTCGCGGGCGCACGCCGCGCCAGCCGGTGGATTCGCCGCTCTACCCGCTGCTGGAGGCCGCCGCCGAGCACTACCGCCAGGCACTGAAGAGCCACCCGCAGCGCAAGTACGCGGTGGACTACCTCAAGGGTCGCGGCCTGACCGGCGAGATCGCCCGCGACTTCGGCCTCGGCTTCGCCCCGCCCGGCTGGGACAACCTGCTCAAGCAACTGGGCGGCGACGTCCTGCAGCAGAAGGCGATGATCGACGCCGGCCTGCTGATCGAGAACGCCGAGAACGGCCGGCGCTACGACCGCTTCCGCGACCGCATCATGTTCCCCATCCGCGACAGCCGCGGCCGGGTGATCGCCTTCGGCGGCCGGGTGCTGGGCGACGACAAGCCCAAGTACCTCAACTCGCCGGAAACCCCGGTGTTCCACAAGGGCCAGGAGCTCTACGGCCTGTTCGAGGCGCGCAAGCACAACCGCGACCTCGACGAGATCATGGTGGTCGAGGGCTATATGGACGTCATCGCCCTGGCCCAACAGGGCCTGCGCAATGCCGTGGCCACCCTGGGCACCGCCACCAGCGAAGAGCACCTCAAGCGCCTGTTCCGCATCGTGCCCAGCGTGCTGTTCTGCTTCGACGGCGACGCCGCCGGGCGCAACGCCGCCTGGCGCGCCCTGGAGTCGACCCTGCCGAGCCTGCAGGACGGCCGCCGCGCGCGCTTTCTGTTCCTGCCCGAAGGCGAAGACCCGGACACCCTGGTGCGCGCCGAGGGCACCGACGCCTTCCGCGCTCGGATCAACCAGCACGCGCAGCCGCTGGCCGACTACTTCTTCCAGCAGCTATCCGAAGAGGCCGACCCGCGCTCGCTGGAAGGCAAGGCGCATCTGGTCACCCTGGCCGCACCGCTGATCGACAAGATTCCCGGCAACAACCTGCGTGCCCTGATGCGCCAGCGCCTCAGCGAGATCACCGGCCTCTCCGGCGAAGCCCTCAGCCAGGTCGCCAGCGCCCCGCGCAGCCAGCCGAGCCACGCCAGCCCGGCGCCCGGCGGCGACTACCCGGACTACGCCGACATCCCCGACAGCGCCTTTTACGACGCCGCGCCGGACCTGGGCGGCTACGAGCAGCCGGCGTCCGCGCCGGGCTACGAACGCAGCACCGGCAAGGGCAAGGGCGGCTGGAAGAAGGACGGCGGCAAGTGGAGCAAGAAGGGCCAGGCCGACTTCGCCCCGCGCGCGCCGCGCACCGCGGTCAGCGTCGAATCGCCGCACCTCAGCGCCCTGCGCACCCTGCTGCACCACCCGCAGCTGGCGCAGAAGGTCGAGGACGTCAGCCACTTCGCCGACGAAGACGACACCTACGCCCAGTTGCTGGTGGCCCTGGTCGGCGCCCTGCAGAAAAATCCCGGGCTGCGTTCGCTGCAGTTGATCGCACGCTGGCACGGCACCGAACAGGGCCGCCTACTGCGGGCCCTGGCGGAGAAGGAATGGCTGATTTCAGCGGACAACCTTGAACAACAGTTTTTCGACACTATAACTACTCTTGCAGCCCGCCAACGCGAGCGCAGCCTTGAACAACTGCTGCGCAAGGCCCGTCTAAGTGAGTTGAGCGCAGAGGAAAAAGATCAGCTGCGCGCCCTGCTAAGCCGTAACGCATCACCAGTCTCCCCCTCCCCAACTGGCGCGTAAGGGTCTTAATCAGGTATAATCCGCGGCTTGTTTTCAGCCCGCCAAGACCTTCAGTGGATAGGGTGTTATGTCCGTAAAAGCGCAACAGCAATCTCGTTTGAAAGAATTGATCAGCCGCGGTCGCGAGCAGGGCTACCTGACGTACGCGGAGGTCAATGACCACCTGCCGGAAGATATTTCCGATCCGGAACAGGTGGAAGACATCATCCGCATGATCAACGACATGGGGATCAACGTATTCGAGAGTGCTCCGGATGCGGACGCCCTGTTGTTGGCCGAAGCCGACACCGACGAAGCCGCGGCCGAAGAAGCCGCTGCCGCCCTCGCCGCCGTTGAGACCGATATCGGCCGCACCACCGACCCGGTGCGCATGTACATGCGCGAAATGGGTACCGTGGAACTGCTGACCCGCGAAGGCGAGATCGAAATCGCCAAACGCATCGAGGAAGGCATCCGCGAGGTGATGAGCGCCATCGCCCACTTCCCCGGCACCGTCGACGGCATCCTCGCCGAGTACACCCGCGTCACCACCGAGGGCGGCCGCCTGGCCGAAGTTCTCAGTGGCTATATCGACCCGGACGACGGCAGCGTACCCGACGAAGCCGCCGCTCCCGTCCCCGTCAAGGAAGGCGCCGCCGCCGAAGAAAGCGACGACGACGAGGAAGAAGAGAGCAGCGACGACGAGGAAGAAGAAGGCGACGGCGGCCCGGACCCGGAAGAAGCGGCGCGCCGCTTCAACGCCGTGGCCGAGCAGCAGGACAAGGTGCAGAAGGCGCTGAAGAAGCATGGCCGTGGCAGCAAGCAGGCCACCGAAGAGCTGGCCGCCCTGGCCGAGCTGTTCATGCCGATCAAGCTGGTGCCCAAGCAGTACGACGCCCTGGTCAGCCAGGTGCGCGACGCCCTCGACCGCCTGCGTGCGCAAGAACGCGCCATCATGCAGCTGTGCGTCCGCGATGCGCGCATGCCGCGTGCCGACTTCCTGCGCCTGTTCCCGGGCAACGAAATCGACATGGACTGGTCCGCCGACCTGGCCAAGGGCAAGGCCAAGTACGCCGAAGCCCTGGGCAACCTGCAGGCCGACATCCAGCGCTGCCAGCAGAAGCTGGCCGACCTGGAAGCCGAGTGCAGCCTGAGCCTGGCCGAGATCAAGGACATCAACCGGCGCATGTCCATCGGCGAAGCCAAGGCTCGCCGCGCCAAGAAGGAAATGGTCGAGGCCAACCTGCGCCTGGTCATCTCCATCGCCAAGAAGTACACCAACCGCGGCCTGCAGTTCCTCGACCTGATCCAGGAAGGCAACATCGGCCTGATGAAGGCGGTGGACAAGTTCGAATACCGTCGCGGCTACAAGTTCTCGACCTACGCCACCTGGTGGATTCGCCAGGCGATCACCCGCTCGATCGCCGACCAGGCGCGCACCATCCGTATCCCGGTGCACATGATCGAGACGATCAACAAGCTCAACCGCATCTCCCGCCAGATGCTCCAGGAAATGGGTCGCGAACCGACCCCGGAAGAGCTGGGCGAGCGCATGGAGATGCCCGAGGACAAGATCCGCAAGGTCTTGAAGATCGCCAAAGAGCCGATCTCCATGGAAACCCCGATCGGCGACGACGAAGATTCGCACCTGGGCGACTTCATCGAGGACAGCACCATGCAGTCCCCGATCGACGTAGCCACGGTCGAAAGCCTCAAGGAAGCCACTCGCGAAGTGCTGGCCGGCCTCACTGCCCGTGAAGCCAAGGTCCTGCGCATGCGCTTCGGTATCGACATGAACACCGACCACACCCTCGAGGAAGTGGGCAAGCAGTTCGATGTCACCCGTGAGCGTATCCGCCAGATCGAAGCCAAGGCGCTGCGCAAGCTGCGCCACCCGACGCGAAGCGAGCACCTGCGCTCCTTCCTCGACGAGTGACACCAGAACCCCCGGCCCAGGCCGGGGGTTTTGCTTTAGCGCGCAGGCAAACTGCCATCTATGCGGCAGCCGGTCTACACTGCGACAGATACTGGTTCCGAAACGAGGCTGCTATGCCACGCTTGCCGGCCATTCTGTTGTTGTGCCTGGCGTATTGGACGACCCCGGCCTCGGCCCTGACCCTCAGCGAGGAAGAACGCAGCTGGCTGGCTGCCCATCCCGAGTTGCGCCTGGGCGTCGATGCCTCCTGGCCGCCCTTCGAATTCCGCGATGATCAGGGCCGCTACCAGGGCCTGGCCGCCGATTACGTGCGACTGATCGAAAGCCGCCTGGGCGTGCGCCTGCAACCGGTCGAACCGAGCAGCTGGGGCGAAGTGCTGGCGCGAGCCCGCAGCGGCGAGATCGACCTGCTGCCCGGCATCATGTCGACCCCGGAACGCCAGACCTACCTGGCCTTCACCCGCCCCTACCTGGACTTCCCCATCGTCATCCTGGCCCGCAGCGGCGGCCCGCAGCCGCGGCGCATGGACGATCTATACGGGCTGAAGATCGCCGTGGTGGCCAACTACGCGCCGCACGAGCTACTGCGCCAGCGCCACCCTGACCTCAACCTGCAACCGCTGCCCAGCGTCGCAGCAGCCCTGCAGGCACTGGCCACCGGCCAGGCCGACGCCCTGGTCGGCGACCTCGCCTCCAGCGTCTGGAGCCTACGCCAGCTCAAGCTCGACGGCCTGTTCATCAGTGGCGAAACGCCCTACCGCTACCAGCTGGCCATGGCCGCCCCACGCGACCAGACGGTACTGATCGGCATCCTCGACAAGCTGTTCGCCGAACTCGGCCCCAGCGAAATCGCCGCGCTCCAGGCCCCTTGGGTCGGCGGCGTGCTGGATCGCCGCCGCGTCTGGCGTGAGACGCTGCTCTACGGCCTGCCCGCGCTGCTCGGCCTGCTGGCGGTAATCGCGATCATCCTGCGCATCAACCGCCGCCTGCACAGCGAAATGCGCCGCCGCGCCGAGCTGGAACAGGAGCTGCGCAGCCGCGAACAGCACTTCCGCGACCTGGTGGAAAGCCTCTCGGCCATCGCCTGGGAGGCCGAGCCGGGCGACCTGCGCTTCACCTACGTCTCGCCGCACGCCGAGAAGCTGCTCGGCTACCCGCAAGGCGACTGGCTGCAGCCGGGCTTCTGGCAGCAGCACCTGCACCCGGACGACCAGCAGCACACCCTGCGCCAGTGCCTGGAGCACTGCAGCGCCGGCCAGGATCACGTGCTCGAATACCGCCTGCAGGCCGCCGACGGCCGCAGCGTGTGGGTGCGCGACATCATCACCCTGCTGCAGCGCGGCGACCGCCAGGTGGTGCGCGGGCTGATGATCGACATCAGCGAGACCAAGCAGACCGAGCAGGCGCTGCGCCTGTCGGAACAGAAGTTCGCCTCGGTGTTCCAGCAGTGCCCGGACATCCTGGTCATCGCCCGCCGCGCCGACGGCGTGCTGCTCGAGGTCAACGCCGCGTTCACCGAGCAGACCGGCGTCAGCGTCGAACGGGCGATCGGCAAGACCGCCACCGAACTGGATATCTGGGGCGTGCCCGGCATCGGCCCGAACCTGCTGCTGCGCCTGCAGGACGAGAATCTGCGCAACCTCGAGCTGCCCTTCCGCCGCGCCGACGGCAGCCTGTTCACCGGGCTGATCTCGGCCGAGGCCTTCCAGCTCGCCGACACCCCCGCGCTGGTGGTGGTGGTGCGCGACATCAGCCAGCTCAAGGCCACCCAGGAGCAGCTGCAGATTTCCGAGGAGAAGTTCGCCAAGGCCTTCCACGCCTCGCCCGACGGCCTGCTGATCACCCGCCTGCGCGACGGCCTGCTGGTCGAAGCCAACGAGGGCTTCAGCCGCATCACCGGCTACCGCCTCGACGAGATCGCCGAGCAGAGCACCCTGAGCCTGGGCATCTGGGCCGACCCGCGGGATCGCCGGCGTCTGGTCGAGGGCATCCGCCTGCGCGGCCGGGTGCGCGAGATGATCGCCCCGGTGCGCACCAAGGACGGCCAGCTGCGCCTGTGCGAGCTGTCGGCGCAGCCCCTGCCGATCGGCGGCGAAGACTGCCTGCTGACCATCGCCCGCGACATCACCGAGCGCCAGCAGATGCAGGAGGAACTGCAGCAGGCCGCCACCGTGTTCGAGAGCACCGCCGAAGGGGTGATGATCACCGACCTGGAGCAGCGCATCACCGCGGTCAACCGCGCCTTCACCCAGATCACCGGCTACGCCGAGGCCGAAGCGCTCGGCCAGCGCCCCAGCCTGCTCGCCTCCGGCCAGCACGACGGCGCCTTCTACGCCGCCATGTGGCACAGCCTGGCGGCCAACGGCCACTGGCAGGGCGAGATCTGGAACCGGCGCAAGAACGGCGAGCTCTACCCCGAATGGCTGACCATCAGCGCGGTGCGCAACGCCGACAACCTGATCACCCACTTCGTCGGCGTGTTCGCCGACATCTCCAGCCTCAAGCACGCCCAGGCCCGCCTCGACCACCAGGCCCACCACGACCCGCTGACCGGCCTGCCCAACCGCCTGCTGTTCGAGAACCGCCTGCGCAGCGCGCTGGAAGGCTCGCGCGCCGACGACCAGCTGGGCGCCGTGCTGTTTCTCGACCTCGACCGCTTCAAGCAGATCAACGACAGCCTCGGCCACCCGGTCGGCGACCTGCTGCTCAAGGCCATCGCCGAGCGCCTCAAGCTGCAGCTGCGTGACATCGACACCGTGGCCCGCCTCGGCGGCGACGAATTCATCATCTTGCTGCCCGGCCTGCACCAGGCGCAGGACGCCGAACAGGTCGCGCAGAAGCTGCTGGAGTGCTTCGCCGCGCCCTTCCAGATCGACAACCACGAGTTCTTCATCAGCGCCAGCATCGGCATCAGCCTCTACCCCAAGGACGGCGCCGACGTCGCCACCCTGGTGAAGAACGCCGACGCCGCCATGTACCAATCCAAGGCCAAGGGGCGCAACCGCAGCGAGCGCTACACCCGTTCGCTGACCTTCCAGGTCAACGAGCGCATGGCCATGGAACAGGAACTGCGCCGCGCCCTGGAACGCGACGAGCTGTGCCTCCACTACCAGCCGAAACTCTGCCTGCGCAGCCAGCGCCTGGTCGGCGCCGAGGCCCTGGTGCGCTGGCCGCACCCGGTGTTCGGCGATATCCCGCCGGATCGCTTCATCCCGGTGGCCGAGGAAAGCGGGCTGATCCTGCCGCTGGGCGACTGGGTGCTGCAGCAGGCCTGCCGCCAGCTGCAGCACTGGCAGGAGGAACATGGCAGCTTCGGCCCGCTGTCGGTCAACCTGGCCGGCGCCCAGCTGCACCAGGCCAACCTGCTCGCACGTATCGACGAGCTGCTGCAACAGCACGGCCTGGCGCCGCAGCGGCTGCAGCTGGAGATCACCGAAAACTTCATCATGAACCAGGCCGAGGAAGCGCTGGGCATCCTCCACCAGCTCAAGCAGCTCGGCGTGCAACTGGCCATCGACGACTTCGGCACCGGTTACTCCTCGCTCAGCTACCTCAAGCGCCTGCCGCTGGACGTGCTGAAGATCGACCAGTCCTTCGTCCGCGGCCTGCCGGACGACCCGCACGACCTGGCGATCACCCGCGCCATCATCGCCCTGGGCCAGAGCATGCAGCTGACGGTGATCGCCGAAGGGGTGGAAACCAAGGCCCAGGAGCTGTGCCTGGCCGCCGAGGGTTGCCTGCAGATCCAGGGCTACGTGGTCAGCCGCCCCCTGCCCGCCGACGCCTTCGCCCGCAAGTTTCTCTCGCCCGGTCACGCGGTTGGCACTGGCGAGAGCGCGCCGGTATAATCCGCCGGCCTTCTGGGGGCCTATAGCTCAGTTGGTTAGAGCACTCGACTCATAATCGATTGGTCGCAGGTTCAAGTCCTGCTGGGCCCACCACCTTCAAAGCCGCGCATTGCGCGGCTTTCGTGTTTCTGGCCCACCAGGCGGCCACCTGTCACCGCGGTACGACGCATTCAACGCTACGCGGGCCTGCTTGCAGCGCCTTGCTGCACCAGCCTACAGAACCGACACCTTAGCGAATGCAGCGCATGATTCGGCTCACAAGGTGAGCCGAATAACATTCCTAATCGGCTCACCCGGGGATAACCGCAGAGGACAGGCTCCCTCACACCGCCACGGATACAGCGTGCCACCTGAGCCCTGACGACCCGCCGCATCGCACTCGCCGGCCATAGGACAATGGTCGCGCCCCCTTGAGCCATACAAAGCAATTAGCCATTATCCAGGGCAGTGCCAGGCGCCTGGATTTCGGCACGCCGGCTCGCCCGTGAAACGGGTGCCCTTCAAGCGGCTTTGCTCAAGGAAGAAAAATGGACTACAGCCCGATAGTCGCCCAGGTCTGGGGCATGCTGAGCTGGTTCATCCCGGCGGCCCTGCTGATCGGCCTGCTCAAGTCGCCCTGGGCCAAGGGTCAGATCGGCGAGCTGCTGGTGCGGCTGTTCGCCCACTGGCAGCTGGACCAGCAGACCTACCGCCGCCTGCACAACGTCACCCTGAACACCCCGGACGGCACCACGCAGATCGACCACGTATTCCTCTCGCCCTACGGCATCTTCGTGCTGGAAACCAAGAACATGAGCGGCTGGATCTTCGGCAGCGAGCAGCAGGCGCAGTGGACGCAGAAACTCTACAAACGCAGCTTCAAGTTCCAGAACCCGCTGCGGCAGAACTACAAGCACCTCAAGGCCCTGGAAGCCACCCTGGGCGTCAGCCCCGAGCACCTGCACTCGGTCATCACCTTCGTCGGCGGCAGCACCTTCAAGACCGAGATGCCGGCCAACGTCACCCAGGGCATCGGCTTTATCCGCTATATCAAGTCATTCGCGCAGCCGGTATTCAGCGCGGCCGAAGTCGACGCCATGCTGCAGGCCCTGCAAAGCGGCCGCCGCGCACCGACGCTTGCCACCCACCGCGAGCATGTACAAAACCTCAAGCGCCGCAGCGATCCGACGGCCGAGCGGCAATGCCCGAAATGCGGAAGCGCGCTGCTGGTACGCACCGTGAAATCGGGGGCGAAGGCTGGGCAGCAGTTTTGGGGGTGTTCGGCGTTCCCTAAGTGCCGAACCATGCAAAGCCTTTAATACCCATCCATCGATACGCGGGACGCTCATCATGCAATCAAGCAAAACCTGGCTGCTGGCCATTGCCGTTACCACGCTCAGCGTTGGCATACACGCAGCAGACGATGGCTACAGCACGACCTATACCGCCTGCATGGATGAGTCCGGCGGCGTGACGCTGAATATGCTCGATTGCATGGGCAGCGAGACGGACCAGCAAGACGCCCGCCTGAACCAGAATTACAAAGCCGCCATGCAGGCGCTAACACCCACCCAGCAAACACAACTGCGCGACGCGCAGCGGCTATGGATCAAATTCCGCGATGCCGATTGCGCCCTGCTTGGCAGTTTGACTGGCGGCACCATCGACAGCGTCAACAGTGCCTCATGCTTTCTGGATATGACCAAGAAGCGCGCCGATGACCTCGCCTGGCTCGCCAAGCAAGACCAATAGCTGCATCACTCAGCACCTGGAGCCACGATGTCCGTTCCAACCTACGACCAGTTTATTGAGCCGATCCTGCGCCACCTGGCCGCAACCCCCGAAGGCGCGTCAGCACGTGACGCCCATGAAGCCGCTGCCGATGCGCTGAACCTGTCGGAAGCGCAGCGCCAAGAGCTGATTGCCAGCGGCCAAGCCACCTACAAGAACCGCGCAGGCTGGGCCCATGACCGCCTCAAGCGCGCCGGCCTGTCCAGCAGCGCCAAACGTGGCTACTGGAAGCTGACTGACGCAGGCATTACCTACGCCGCCCAACATCCCCAGCCACTCGCCGCCGATGAAGTGGAACGGCTCGCCATCGGCTTTATGGACGTAAAACTCAAGAGCCCGACCGACGCCATCCCCCTCGACGGGCAAGAACAGACTGCACCGGCGCTCAACTCAGCCACCGTTAGCCCTGACGACCGCCTGGAGCAGGCGCTACGCGAACTGCGCGAGGCAACGGCTGCCGACCTGCTGGATAACCTGCTGCAAGTCAGCCCCAACCGCTTTGAAGTCATAGTGCTGGATGTGCTGCACAGCCTTGGCTACGGCGCTAGCCGCAACGACCTGCAGCGCGTTGGTGGTAGCGGCGATGGCGGTATCGACGGCGTGATCTCGCTCGACAAGCTCGGCCTGGAAAAGGTCTACGTCCAGGCCAAACGCTGGCAGGGCACGGTTGGGCGGCCGGAGTTGCAGGCCTTCTATGGCGCTCTTGCCGGACAGAAAGCCAAGCGTGGCGTGTTTATCACCACTTCAGGCTTTACAGCACAGGCAATCGACTTCTCCCGCTCCGTAGAAGGCATGGTGCTGGTGGATGGCAGTCGGTTGGTCAACCTCATGATGGATCACGAGGTCGGTGTCACCTCACGACTGCTTAAGCTGCCGAAGCTTGATAGCGACTATTTCTATGAGGAATGACAGCGGAAGAAATAAATCCGTTCCCTTTTCCCACAAGTAAATGCGCGAACAGGGCGCCGCCGTGCGCCACGCACTCAGCCAAGGCCCACTGCCTGCCGACGCCCTCGCCGCCCCAGTTCAAACGCTCCCCGGGGGCGCCGTACAGGCCGTGCTGGATGCCCTAGAAGAACTGGGCATGGTGCAGCAGGACGCAGAACAGTATCGTCTGGCCAGCTGATGTATAAGGAAGCCGTCAATGGCAAAGAGTAACTACATAGAAGCGGTGGAGATCATCCGGCGACTGGAGGGCGGTATGACACGGCCCTTCCTATGCCGTGCCAGCAACGGCAGACACTATGTAGCCAAAGGTTTAGAGCTACCGCCCTCCGAACGCATTGCGGAGCTGCTGTGCGCCCGACTGGCCGCCGACTTTGGCTTGCCAATCCCCGAGCACGGCTATATCTATATTGACCCGGCCCTACTGCGCTACAACCCTGAAGCACGCAGCGACCTAGGGCCGGGTGACAGCTTTGCTCTGGCCTATATCGCGGACGCTGCCGACCTGCTGTATTCGCAAGCACTGCAGGTTTCTGTCGAACTGCAAAAAGCCGTTTTCATCTTTGACTACTGGGTTGGAAACGGTGATCGTCAGCTAGGGCCACTGGGCGGCCGCCCCAATCTGCTGATGTGCAGCACAGACAATCAGCTGCAGCTGATCGACCATAACCAGGCGTTCCACTGGCCGCAGGATGCTCATGAGTTCGCTCGGAGCCATGTGTTTGGCCCATGCAACCGGGCATGGCACCTCGACATGGTCGACAAAGTTGAATACAGCCAGCGGATGCACGACACTGCCAAACGCTTTCGTGACCTATGCTCAGACATACCCGATGAATGGTGTGAATCTATCGGCAAACAGGGACTCGACATTCTGCTCGAAGAAATCGAAAGTAATCTGCTGCGCTGCAATTCGGACGAGTTCTGGAGCGTCCTGCAATGAAATACGCCTGTCTTTACAGCATCGTGCGCTTCGCGCCTTTTGCCGAAACCGAAGAGTTTGCCAATGTCGGCATCGTTCTCTCGGCCCCGGCTATCGGGCGCATGGAGTACAGGCTTGCCCGTAAGAACCTGAAACGGGTCAATCACTTCTTCGAGTGCAACAACCTGTTTGCCAAGGCCATGGAAATAGCCCAAAACGAACTGGATGCTGTGCGAGCGATGACGGCAGAAGCACAAGAGAGCCAAATCGTTAACCATTTCCGCTTCCTGACCGAGCCCAAAGAGTCGCTGATTCGCTTCAGCCCCATGCGCTCGATCCTGGTGGAAAACTTTGACGCGACCCTTGACGAGCTGTTTGGCCGCTATATCGATCGCCAAGGCATGGCGCGTGATCGTCGTGAAGAGGTCATGGTTCGTGAAATTCGCACCTTGTTCACGGAAGCCTCTATTCGTAGCTTCCGCGATGACACCCTCACCGGTGATCTGACCAAGCTGCACCTACCCCTGGTTCACCGTAATGAAGTCGTTGCCGCCATCAAGCCTTTAGCTTTTGACCAGGCCGAACCGAGCGCAATCCTCGACCATTGCGATCAGTGGCTGATGAAGTTCGTGCGCGCCGAGCGGGAAGGGGTGATTGAGCTGAAAAACGTGCTAATCCCTGTTGCCGCCCCGGCAGAGAACGATTCGCCTCGCCACCGCAAAGCGGTGCAGATAGCCAAGGACAGCATCCAAGAACGCGGTCTGCAGCTGGTTGACTATCAGGCTACCCAGAAAATCGCGGCCTTCGCGCAGAGCTTCGCTCAATAGCCTCAAGCGGTTTTCCTGCTCAGCACAAGACCCGGTAGATCCGCGCTTCTGTAGTTGCACTACACCAGCGCGGGCTATACCTCAATGATCAAGTCCGGGCGAAAGCCAGTCTCTTCTCCCGGACACCCCCTCCGAAGAAAAGAGGACGGATTTATTTACTGGTTCACCCTATCGAGCTGGAAAACACGCCCGTCCTCTTCTCGCCCAATAACTAAAAAACGTCCTTAAAACGCTACCTGGCGAGCCTGCCAACGCGCGTAGATGTCGGCCATTTCCTGCTGCGGGCAATGGGCGATGGGCAGCCGCTGTTCGGTAAGCGGCAGGCTCATCTGCTGGTAGACGGCAGCGCTCGACAGGCCGAAGGGCTCACCCTCGGCGTTGCTCGCGGCGAACACCACCCGGCTGACGCCACACAGGTGCATGGCGGCCAGGCACATCGGGCAGGGTTGGCCGCTGGCGTATACCACGCAGCCGTCCAGACGCGGGCCGAGCTGGCGGCTGGCGCTGCGGATGGCCTGCAGCTCGGCATGGGCGGTCGGGTCCTGGCTGAGGTGAATCTCGTTGACCGCGCGCGCCAGCACCTGTCCATCACGCACCAGCAACGCGCCGAAGGGGCGGCCACCGTTCTCGAAGTTCTGCCGGGCCAGCGCCACGGCCTGCTGCAGGTAATGCTGATCGTCGTGCATGGCTCAATGGGCTCCGGCATCGATTAGGAGTTCGGCCACCTGCGTCTGGCCGCGCCGCTCGGCGTGCCGCAGTGCGCTAACGCCGTCCCGGTCGGCCAGCTGCAGGTCGGCCCCAGCCTCGATCAGCAGCCCGACGATGCGCTGATGGGCCGGGCCGCCGTCGCCGAGAATCACCGCCTCGAGCAGGCAGGTCCAGCCCAGGTGGTTGACGTGATCGACATCCACGCCTGCCGCGATCAGCCGCCGTACGGTTTCCACATGGCCGCGTTCGCAGGCCGGGATCAGCGCGGTACCGCCAAAGCGGTTGGTGCTGCGCAGGTCGGCACCATGGGCCAGGGTCAGCTCGAGAATCTGCAGATAACCACTGGCACCGGCCAGCAGGTAGGCGCTGTCCTGACGCGAATTCTGCAGGTTGACGTCGGCACCGGCCTCGACCAGCACCCGCGTAGCCTCGAGGCGATTGCCCGCGGTGGCCAACAGCAGGGCGCTGTTGCCCTGCTCGTCCTGGGCGTCGATGGCCACGCCCTGGGCCAGCAGCGCCTCGATAACCACGGGTTCACCAACCCGAGCCGCCTCACGCAGCTGCTGCTCGGCCTCCGGCGTCGCGCCTACAGGCCCGGCCATGAACACAAAGGCCAGCAGGCCGATGATCTGAGGGAGAACCGCTTGCATGGAGTCGCTCCTGGCTGAGGTTCGAGGCCTGCAGTATCGCCGCCGCTCCGTACACGCCGAAATTAAATATCCCCATGCCAGCCAGTTGCTCCCTGCATGCTCGATCCAGCGCGCGTCAGCTCACAAGCGCAGATCGAACTTGTCCAGCATCAACTCCCTCGGGACATCCCCGCTCACCAGCTGATTGCGCCCGCGCGCCTTGCCGCTGTATAGGCGCCGATCCGCACTGCGGTAGAGTTCGGCGGCGCTGCGGCCGTCCCTGGGCCAGGCGGCCAGGCCGAAGGTGGCGGACAGGGGGATCGGCTGGCCGTCGTATTGCAGCGGTTGTTCGGCGATCTGCTGGCGCAGGCTTTCCACCAGCGGGTCGGCGCCGGCGCTGTCGGTATGGCGCAGCAGCAGGCCGAACTCCTCGCCGCCCAGGCGGCCGAGCAGGTCGGTAACGCGCAGGCGCTGCTGGAGGATCTGGCAGATATGCTGCAGCGCCATATCGCCGGCCTCGTGGCCCCAGCGGTCGTTGACCTGCTTGAAGTGGTCGACGTCGAGCAGCACCAGCACCAGTTGCCCGTGGCTGCGCTCGGCCTCCTGGACGGCGCGCTGCAGGGCGTGCTGGAAGCTGCCGCGGCTGGCCACTCCGGTCAGCGAGTCGGTCTGCGCCAGGCGCTCCAGCTCTTCGTAGGCCTGCATGCGCAGGCCGTCGTAGATGTGCACGAAGACCAGGATCAGCACGCCGCACAGCGTGGCGTTGCCCAGGTCGATCAGGCCGGCGGCGTCCAGTTGCAGGCGGTTGTCGACGAAGTACAGCAGCAGCGCCGCCAGCATGAAGGGCGCGCTCAGCACGAAACCGCGCCGCTTGCCCAGCAGCAGGTAGGCCAGCAGCGGGATCATGTAGACCCAGACGAAGGCGGCGGACGAGGCGTCCGGCATGACGATGATGTAGAGGATGAAGGCGAAGGTGGGGATCAGGTAGAGGTACACCCACAGGTCCAGCTGGCGTGCCCGTTCGATGCGCCAGCCGCCGTACAGCAGCAGCGCGGTGCAGAGCAGTTCGAGGAGGGCGAAGGGGTAGTTGCCGGCCAGCGTCTGCAGCACGGCGAAGCCGCCCAGGGTCAGGCCGGTGGCGAGCAGGATGGTGCGCATCAGCGCGCGCTTGCCGGCTTCGCGCAGCCCCGCGCAGTGCCCCGTCGTCAGCTCCTTGTCGTCGTCTCGCTTGCCATCGACCATCAGTCCGCCCGGCACCGCCGCCCTCGATGGTGCGCAGCCCCCCGCCGCGCACCGTCCCCTCACTATAGCCGGCAAACGCCGCGGGCTGGCCGGCGCTACACCGCGTAGCCGAGCACGCGCGGCAGCCACAGGGCGATTTCCGGGAAGATCGCCACCAGCAGCAGGGCGCTGGACATCACCACGACGAACAGCGCCGCCCAGCCGACGGTCTGCTCCAGGCGGATCTTGGCCACCTCGGCGGTGACCATCAGGTTGATCGCCACCGGCGGGGTGAACTGGCCGATGGCGATGTTCATCGCCAGCAGGATGCCGAACCACACCGGGTTCCAGCCGAAGTGCTGCATCACCGGGATGAGGATCGGCATCAGGATCAGGTAGATGGAGATGGCATCGAGCAGCATGCCGGCCAGCAGCACGGCGAGCATCACCAGCGCCAGCAGCACCCAGCCGTTGTCCGACAGCGAGATCAGCCATTCGGCCAGGTGGCGGAAGGTGCCGAGCATGGTGCCGGCCCAGGCGAAGATGCCGGCCAGGGCGATGATCAGCATGACCACGCCAGAGATCACCGCCGCCTCGCCGCAGAGCTTCCACAGGCTGCGCCAGTTCAGCTCGCGGGTGAGCAGCAGGCCGACCAGCACGCCGTAGGCCACCCCGGCCACCGCCGCTTCGGTGGGGGTGAACAGGCCGCTGCGCAGGCCGCCGAGGATCAGCACCGGGGCGAACAGCGCCGGCAGCGCCTGCTTGAAGCTCTCGCCCAGCGGTGGCCGCTCGCCCTCCTCCGGTGATTCCCAACCATAACGACGCGACAGCAGCCAGGCCGGCAGCAACAACACCAGGCCGGCGAGAATGCCGGGGAACAGGCCGGCGGCGAACAGCGCGCGCAGGTCCACGCCCGGCACCACGATGGAGTAGAGGATCAGCGCGATCGACGGCGGAATCAGGATCGCCGTGGAGGCGGAGGCGGCGATCAGCGTCGCCGAGAACGGCTTGGGGTAACCCGCCTTGGTCATGCTCGGCAGCATCACCATGGCCACCGCCGCCGCATCGGCCGGGCCGGAGCCGCTCATGCCGCCCATGATCAGGCACACCAGCACCGCAACCATGGCCAAGCCGCCGTGGCGCGGGCCGATCAGCGCCTGGGCGAAGCGCACCAGGCGCAAGGCCACGCCGGCCTTCTCGAACACCAGGCCGGTGAGGATGAACAGCGGAATGGCGATCAGCGGGTACTTGGCCACGCCGTTGTAGGTGTTGGTGCCGAGGGTGGCGAGCATGTCCGGCGACAGCCCGGCGATGATGCCGATGGCGCCGGACAGGCCGAGGGCGAAGGCCACCGGCACGCCGAGTGCCAGCAGCACGGCGAAACTGAGGATCAGCCAGAGATCAGGGCTCATCGCCGAGCCTCCCACGCAGGCGATCGAGGGTCATCTGGCTCAGGCGGACCAACAGCAGCAGCGCCAGGAGCGGCAGCCAGACCACGTACCACCAGTTGGGCAGGCCGAGGCCGGGAGACTCCGAGTCCCACTGGTATTCCTCCCAGGCGAACTGGCCGCCGTACCAGCACACCAGAGCCAGCACCAGCACGCCGGCCAGCCACTGCAGCAGGATCAGCGGCGTGCGCAGGCGCGGGAACAGCCGCTCGAGCAGGCCGATGCGGATATGCCGGTTGCTGCGCATGGCCACCGAGGCGCCGGCGAAGGTGAGGATGACCAGCAGGAACACCGAGATTTCCTCGGTGAAGGCGAAGGATGCATCGGTGAAATAACGCACCACCACGTTGGCCAGGCTGATCAGGCTGATGATCACCAGGGCCAGGGTGGCGAGCACGCGCTCCAGCGGCGCGTCGATTGGCTTGCTCATAGGAACCTCGAATGACCGTGTTGGCGTGGTTCAGCGGCGGCTGTTCGCCCTCCCCCTCGCCCATAAATGGGCGAGGGGGGCGGATCGGTGTCGCGCCACAGACTTCCAGCACCACGCCCCAGAGCCCTGGGACTTGCGGTCAGATAAAACGGATCAGGGCTGGGCCACGGCCTGGCGGGCGGCGTCCATCAGCGCCTCGCCGATACGCGGCGCCCACTTCTCTTGCACGCCGGCGGTGGCTGCGGCGAAGGCGGCACGCTCGGCCTCGCTCAGTTCGATCACCTCCACGCCGCGCTCGCGGATATCGGCCAGACGCTGGGCCTGGGCGCTGCGCGACAGCTCGATCTCCCACTTGCCGGCGTCGATGGCGGCCTGGCTGAGCAGCGCGCGATCGGCCTCGGGCAGGGCTTTCCACACGCGCTGGTTGACCGCGAAGATCAGCGGGTCGGCCATGTAGTCCCACAGGGTCAGGTACTTCTGCCCGACCTGGTCGATGCGCGCCACGTCGAACACCGACAGCGGGTTCTCCTGGCCGTCCACCGCGCCGGTGGTCAGCGCCGGCTTGGCGTCGGCCCAACTCATCTGCGTGGGGTTGGCGCCGAGGGCATTGAAGGTGTCCTGAAACAGCGGCGAGCCGACCACGCGGATCTTCAGGCCGGCCAGGTCGGCCGGGCTGCGCACCGGCTTGGCCGAATTGGACAGCTGGCGGAAACCGTTCTCGCCCCAGGCCAGCGGCACGATGCCGCGCTGCTCGATGGCGGCGAAGGCCAGCTTGCCGGCCTCGCCCTGGGTGATGGCGTCGAGGTCGGCGTCGCCCTGCATCAGAAACGGCAGGGAGAACAGGTTGAGTTCCGGCACCTGCGGCGACCAGTTGATGGTCGAGCCCACGGCCATGTCGATCAGGCCGGAACGCATGGCGGAGAATTCCTTGGTCTGGTCGCCGGCGACCAGCTGCGCATTGGGATAGACGCGCAGGGTGATGCGCCCTGCGGAGCGCTCGTTGACCAGGTCGGCCCACTTCTGCGCGGCCTGGCCCCAGGGGAAGGCGTCCGACAGCACGGTGGACACGGAGTATTCACGCGCCTGCGCGGCGGCGCACAGGGCGGTCAGCGCGGCGCCGGCGGCCAGCGCAGAGAAGAGTCGCTTGAGTTTCATCGGGGCGTCCTTGTATGGATCTTGGTCGTTGTCGTTGTGTGCGCAGGCTGCACCTGGGCGATCCAGCGGCGAGCGGGTGGCTCGCCTGGCGCGCCTGGTCGGCGCGCGAGGGGGACACGGCGGGTGTCACGACTGCCGGGCTGCCTTGTGGGCGAACGGCAGGGGCCAGCGGGTTACGCTTAGCCGCCTAACTATTCCAGAAGCGCGCGGCGAATGCCATTGGACCAAGGCCGCTGATTGGCGCCCGCTGCGGCGCGGTAGCTCGACCGCACGCGCCCGGACGGCAGCCGGAGCCCGCTGCGCCAAGGCCTGCAGCCCGCCAGCGGCGGCCTGGGCAAGAAGCGCCACTATCGTTTGGCGTGACCTGAGCCCATCCGACCAGCCCAACGGATCTCGGCGCGGGCACCACCATGGTGCAGCCGCTGCCGATATGTGCACTACCCCACAGTTCCACAGCGGCTCGATTGCTCTGCAGCCTAATCACCATTAATTGTTAATGTGTTTGCAACACAGATACATTTAATGTCCTACCTGCAAACCGAACGCCCTGGAGGAGCGAAGTACCAGAGGCGCCCTACCCATCGGCATCACTAGGGATACCAACAAGAATGCGCTCCACTAAAACCTCTGCACACCTGTTCGATCTCGCCCTCCCGGTCATCCCCGATGGTGTCAGCTCGCCAATGCGGGCCTTTCGCCAGGTCGGCGGTCATCCGCTCTGCGCCGCGTCGGCCCAGGGCTCCAAGCTCACCGACGTCGACGGCAACGTCTACACGGACTTCCTCAACGCATTTGGCGCCCTGCTGCTCGGCCATGCCCACCCCGCCGTGGTCGAGGCCATCGGCAGCCAAGCCGCTCAGGGCACCGTGCTCGGCCTGACCTCGCCGCTGGAGCACCGGCTGGCGCAGCGCATCGTCGCCAGCACCCCGGCCATCGAACAGATTCGCTTCGTCTGCAGCGGCACCGAAGCCGTGATGACGGCCACCCGCATCGCCCGGGCTCATACCGGCCGCAACCTGCTGGTCAAATTCGTCGGCTCCTACCACGGCCATTCCGACGTGCTCCTGGCCAGTCCGACCAGCTCGGGGATCAAGACCAAGGGCGTGACCCAGGGCATCCCGGACAACCTCAACCGCGAAGTGCTGCTCTGCCAGTACAACGACGAGGCGCAGCTCAAGAGCCTGTTCGCCGAGCATGGCGACGCCATCGCCGCGGTCATCGTCGAGCCGTACGCCACGAACATGGGTTTCGTCCGCCCGCAGCCGGGTTTCATGGCCGAGATCCGTCGCTTGTGCGATCAGTTCGGCGCTTTGTTCATCTTCGACGAGGTGGTCACCGGCTTCCGCTTCACCTACGGCGGCATCTGCAACCTGATGGACATCGACCCCGACCTGATCACCTTCGGCAAGATCATCGGCGGCGGCGCCCCCATCGGCGCCTATGCCGGCAAAGCGCGCTACATGCAGCACGTAGCGATCGGCAACACGGTGTTCCAGTCGGGCACCTTCGCCGCCAACCCGTTGACCATGGCGGCCGCCAATGCCGCCCTCGACGTCATGGAACGAGCGGGGTTCTACGAGGAGCTCGAACGCAAGGGCCAGTTGCTCGAGTCGAGCCTGCGCAGCGCGTTCAACGCTCACAACATCCCCTTCCTGTTCACCCGCTACGGCGCCCTGGGCGGTGTGGCGTTCCGCGACAGCCACCGGGCGATGAAGTCCTACAAGGACGTGAAAACCCAGCACTACGAGCTCTACACCAAGGTTCACCAGCTGATGCTGGACAAGGGCTTCCTCATGGCGCCGTCGCTCGAGGAACCGATCTTCGTCTCCGCAGCGCACAGCGACGAGGATCTGCGCACCTTCGCCGCCGCCTTCGGCGAAGCCGCCGGCGAAGCCCTGGCCGCTCACCGCCAAGCCTTCCCCGTGCTGATGCCGTTCTAAATCCCGCTCACGCCCCCAGCCATATCAATCAAGGAGGAAGTCATATGAATGCCGCCGTCGAACTCGCCGCGTCCCAATTCTTCGAATCGGTCAACAAGTGGTATGCCTCGGCAACCGTGCGCAACAGCCAGCGCATCCTGGTACCGGAAACCGCCAAGGGCGAATTCACCTACCCGAAATCCCGCCAGTTGCTCAGCGAGCACCCCAAGGTGCAGGCCCTCGGCCATGACGGCGTGGCCTATGTACTGGCCCAGTCGGCTTACCAGTACATGTACGAGATCGGCTTGCTGGAGACCCGTTTCGTCATCGACTGCAGCCTGAACCTGATCAACAACGTGATCGCCGGGGCCAGCGAGGAGGAAAAACTCGACGCCCTGACCGTGGTGATCGACGAGGGCTACCACGCCCACGTGGCGCTGGACTACATCATCCAGATGAAGGCCATGACCGGCATAGAACCGCTCGAGGTGCCGCAGAGCAACGGCAACCTGGACGCCGTCCGACGCGCCTTCGAGCAGCTGCCGCCGGCCATGCACAACGATTTCCAGCTGATCTCGGTGACCTTGGCCGAACACACCCTGACCAAGGACCTGATCAGCATCGGCCGCGAGAAGGGCGCCTCCCAGGCCTTCACCAAGGTCATGACCGACCACGTCTCCGACGAGGGTCGCCACGCCAGTTACTTCGCCAAGCTGATGAGTGCCCACTGGAAGCGCCTGCCGGAAGAAACCCGACTGGTCATCGGGCGCATGCTGCCCGCCTACCTGGACGACTACCTCGCCGGCGACGCCGACCGCTCGCTGGATCGCCGCATCCTGCTCGCCTGCGGTTTCGACGACAACGAGGCGGCCACCATCCTGGCGCAAACCCAGAGCGAGTTCGCGGCCAGGCTCGACGGTTACATCGCCACGACCAGAGCCAACCTGGTGAAGCTGCTGCAGCGCACCGGGGTGCTCGACCACCCGCCAACCCGCGAAGCTTTCGTCGCGTATGGCATCGCCCTCTAGTCGAACGCCGCAACCCCTACCCCGAGATTCGACAGGAGCTTGATGAAATGCTGCTAGACAGACTCCGCAAGTTCAGCACCTCGACACCGGATCAACCCGCCGTGGTCGCTGGCGACACCTCGCTTTCCTACGCAGAGCTGGAACAGCTCTCCTCGCGCCTGGCCGGTTACCTGGCACTCGACGGCCTGCCCGACCAGGCGCTGGTGGCGATCTACACCGACCGTGGTGTTCACGCGATTACCGCACTGCTCGGCGTGCTCAAGGCCGGGGCGGCCTACACCTTCGTCGAGGAAGACGGGGTGAGCGAAGAGCACTACCGGCGCCTCGCCGCCATGCAGCCGGCAGTGGTGCTCTGCGCGACGCATCATCTCGCCCCCCTGCGTCAACGCGGCGTGCATGCCCTGGATATCCAGGCGGCCCTGCAGGGCCCCAAGGCAGGCGCGCAGGCCCGCGCGGACGGCGATGAAACGGCCTATGTGCTCTTCACTTCCGGCTCGACCGGCGAGCCCAAGGGGGTGTCGGTCAGCCATGCCAACCTTGCCCACTACATCCAGGGCGTCAGCCGTAGCCTGGACGTGGCCGACGGCCTTCACTACGCCCATGTCAGCACCCTCGCCGCCGACCTGGGCAATACCTGCCTGCTGCTGTCTCTCGCCAGCGGCGGCTGCCTGCACCTGCTCGGCACCGAGGTACGCAAGGACCCCAGCGCCCTTCGCGCCTACCTGGAAGAGCGGCGCATCGACTTCCTCAAGATAACCCCGTCGCATTGGCGTGCGATCTTCCACGACGAGGCACGACTGCCGGCACTGAAATATCTGGTGTTCGGCGGCGAGCCGCTGGCCAAGCCCCTCGTTCGCCGAATACTCGAGTCCGCCCGCGTCGATCGGCTGTTCAACCACTACGGCCCGACCGAAACCACGGTCGGCGTCACCGTCTACCCCTTGGCCAGCGTCGATCAGCTCGACGCCTTGCCAGGCGAGGCCGTGCCGATCGGCCGGCCCTTTGGCGACACCCGCCTGTGCGTACGCGACGAAACGGGCAGCTTCGCCAGCAGCGGGCGTGGCGAGTTGTACATCGGCGGCCCCTCGGTCGCCCAGGGCTACCGCGGCAACCCCCAGGCCTCGGCGCAGCGTTTCGTCGAGCTGCAATCGCCGCACGGCAACATGCGTTTCTATCGCACCGGCGACCTGGTCAATCTGGATGCCGACGGCCTGACGCATTTCCTCGGGCGGGTAGATCGGCAAGTCAAGATCAACGGCCACCGGGTCGAGCTGGAGCATATCGAGAACGTCATGCGCGGCATCGACGGCGTCGACGACGCGGCGGTGCTGGTCGTCGAGGTACGCGGCCGCGAGCGGCTGGTGGCGGCGATCCGCTCCCCTCGCCAGGACGCCCCCGATACCTGGCTGAAGGATCGCCTGCAAGACTTGCTGCCCGGCTACATGCTCCCGGCGCTGATCCGCCGCCTGAGCGAATTTCCCCGCAACGCCAACGGCAAGACCCAGCTCGCCGAACTGCGCACGGCACTGCTCGCCGAACTGAACAGCGGCGCCGGAGCGGATCAAACCCAGCCGACCGAGCGCCCCGCCGCGGACGGGCGACATGGCGAAATACGCCGGGTGTTCTGCAAGCACCTGCGCCTGGCCAACGCCCGTGACGAAGAGAGCTTCTTCGAGTTGGGTGGGGACTCGCTCGACGCCATCCAGATGATCGCCGAGTTGCAGGAACAGGGGCACCCGGTCACCGCCCACGGTTTCCTCAAGCGCCCCAGCATACAGGGGCTGCTGGACAGCCTGGCGACCCAGCGCCATGAGCGGGCCGAACACCCCACAGCCCGCAAGCTGGAGAACCTGCGCCTGTTTTCTCCCGCCCAACGCGAGTTGCTCGAACAGCGCCTGGCGTTCCCCGATCACTACAACCAGGCCTTGCTGCTACGCAGCGCAGACAAAATCGACATCGCCCTGCTCAACGCCGCCCTGACCCGCCTGATGGCCAGGCACCCGTCGCTGGCCATGGCCTACGCAGAAGATGCCCAAGGCCCTTACACCAGCCATGTCGTGCAGGATGGCAACGATATCCTCAGCGTTTCGTTCATCCCCGGCAGCAGCGAGGCGGACATTCAGGCCCATGTCGAGCGCATTGGCGAGCGGGTACAGGGCTCCTTGTCGCTCGGCGCAGGTCGCATCTTCCGCGCCCATCTGTTCAAGGTCAGCGCCGGCGACGATCTGTTGCTGCTGGTCGCCCACCACCTGGCGGTGGACGTGATCTCCTGGCGCATCATCAGCGCCGAGCTCACCCGCCACTATGCCGATCTGCACTTCGGCTCCGACACCCTGTCGTCGAATACCCGGCACAGTTTCTGGGATTGGGTCGAGCACCTCGAACAAGCCAAGGAGCGACTGCAGAGCGCCTGGCTGAGTCAGGCCCGCGCATACGCCGACAGCCCGCGCGGCTACTTCTCCGCCGGCAATACCGAAGGCAGCGCCGCCAGCCTCTGGCTGGGTTTTTCCGCCGCCGACAGCCAACGGCTGCTGCGCGGCGGCATGCCGCTGCATCAAGTGCTGCTGGCCACCTTCGCCCAGTGCCTGAGCCAACAACGCGGCAGCAAGGCGCTGCTGGTGGATGTCGAAAGCCATGGCCGGGCCAGCCTGGACGACAGCACGGACGCCAGCGGCCTGGTCGGCTGGCACACCTCCACCTTCCCGCTGCGCCTCGACCTGGCCGACCTCGATCACGACGCGGCGGTGCAACGGGTCGCCACGGCCTTCGCCGAGGTCGAGCACCTTGGCATCGGCTATGGCCTGCATCGCCCCGTGCAACAGGGTCACTACCGCCCCTGCGCCGCGATCTGCTTCAACTACCTGGGCGACGTCAACTTCAGCCACGACCGGCGCTTCGCCCTCACGCCAGCCAGATATGCCTTCGGCCAGGCCCGTCACCCCCAGAACAACCGCTGCCATGAGCTGAAACTCAGTGCCCGGGTCATCGATGGCCAGGTACTGATCGACCTCTCGTTCCCCCGCAGCGTACAGGCCGCCGAGATGCACGCCCTGATGCTCGACGTCGGCGCCCGCCTGAGCGCCCAGGGCGGCCTGGACGAGGACGCCGCCCAACTCCTGCTGGAGCCGGGCACTCGCACCGGGCTGATCAACTACGCCCCGCGCCAACTGCTGGCTCAGACTCGCCAGCAGCGCCATCGCGACTATCGGCAGATCCTGCTCACCGGCGCCAGCGGCTATATCGGCATCCACGTGCTCAAGGAGCTGCTCTTCGGCTCCACGGCACACCTCCACTGCCTGGTACGGCGCAAGAGCGGCGAAGCGACGTTCCCGCGCCTGCAACGCCTGTTCGCCTGGTACTTCCCCGGGCTTGACCTGGCGGGCTTCCGCGAGCGCCTGAGCATCCACGAAGGCGACGTCGGCGAACCCTGCCTGGGTCTGAGCGAGGCGCACTACCAGGAACTGGCCGGCCAGCTCGACGCGATCTACCACTTCGCCGCCGATACCCGGCTGTTCGGCGCCGAGGAAGCCTTCGCCCGGCACAACCTGCAGTCGGTGAAGACCTGCCTGGCACTCGCCACCCTGCGCCGCGACAAAGACCTGCACTACATGTCCACCCTGGCGGTCAGCGGCATCAATCCGGGGCAACAGCGGCTGACCTTCGCCGAAGACTCGCTGGACATCGGCCAGGAATTCCAGAACCACTACGAGCAAAGCAAGTACAGGGCGGAGCGTCTGGTCAACGGCTTCCGCCTGCAAGGCCACAACGCCTACATCTACCGCTCCGGCAACGTTTCCGCCGACTCGCGCAACGCCCGCTTCCAGATCAATGCCCGCGACAACCGCCTGGTGCAGTTCCTCGCCTCCTGCGCCAAGGCCGGACGCCTCCCACGCCAGCTGGGCGAGCCGGTGATGCTCTCCCCCGTCGACCAAGTCGCCGGCGGCATCGTCGCGCTCTCCCTGGACGCCGCCTGCGAACCCGGTACCTATCACGTCGACAGCCCGCACGCGATCGACATGAGCCGTCTGTTCGCCGCCATGGAGCGCGCCGGGCTGCAGTTCCAGCGCGACGCCTGCGGCGACTTCGCCGAGCTGTTCGCCAGTCTCGACTGCTCCAGCGACCCCGACCTGCAGCTCGGCCGCTTCTGGGCCAGCCGCAAGAGTCGCAACGTCACCTACTGCCACGACCGCACGCTGCACGCGCTCGAGCGGCTCGGCCTGGGCTTCACCCCGCTCGGTGACGAGTGGCTGGACGCCTTCGTGGCGGCCCTGAGCCGCGAGCAGGTGTTCGCACTGCGCGCCAGCGACCGCGAAATCGAACCCCCAAGGCTGCTGCAGATGCAGGCCTGAGCCCCTACGCCACCCGCCGAGCCTTGCGCACCGGCCAGGCGCCGAGGCGCGGCAGGAAGTGGACGCCCCCGAAAACAACCCATGGAGATAGGTTTGTGGAAACGCTCAACAACGACTTTCGCCTCACCGACGAGCACATCGCCGACTACCAACGCACCGGCTTCGTCCTGCTGAAGCAGTTCTTCTCCCGCGACATGATCGACTACCTGAGCAAACGGGTGAACGATGAACTGGAAACACCGACCGACCACTACCAGAAGGGCTTCGACAAGTTGCGCTACGACCTGTGCAACGACGACGAGGCGATCTTCGAGCTGATCGGCGACTCGCGCTTCAAGCGCATCATGACCGACCTGACCGAACGCCGCCTGTTCTTCACCCAGGGGGTTGGCTTCGGTCTGAAAAAGAACCTGAGCAAGGGCTTCACCTGGCACATCGAGTCGCAGAGCTTCGGCTTCAATCGCTCCGAAGACTACGGCACCACGCTCTGGGCGCCGCTGCACCGCATCGACACCCGCCAGCAAGGCGGCGGCATGCGCTACGTGCCACGCGATGTGATCTCGGGCGAGTTCATGTACGACTACATCGACCCCGCGGTCTTCCGCTGCCTGGACGAACGCATCCAATCCGGCGGCATCGCCTTCGAAGACTATGTGGCGCTGCGCGACGAACCGCTCAACTCTTCGGGCATCGGCCGGCTGCTCGAATACTTTTCGGTGGAAGACGACTTCGAACTGGGCGACGTCCTGCTCTTCGATAAATACGTCATCCACCGTAGCGTGCCGCTCGGCGAGGGCGAGCTCGATAGCCGCGACGCCTTCTCGCTGCGCTTCATCGCCGACGACTCGCGCTACGACCTGGCGCGCGCGCACAGCATCGAGATCCCCCGTAACCACTACGGCTATGCCGGCCCAACCCGCTTCCACCTGGAGATCTGCAAGGAAGACGGCAGCCTGATCGTCGACAGCCCCTACTTCGATGCCGATCGCGAGCGCCGCTTCATCGGCGCCTGAGCCCATGCCTTGGCGGAGCTTCGGCTCCGCCTTCAGACCACGGAAAGGAAGTGTCCATGCAACAGCAACTCGACCATTACGCCCACAAACTGGAATTCGAGATCGACTCCTGGGATCTCGCCGAGGCGCAAAAGGCTCAGGAAAACGTCGTGGTACTCGACGCTCGCTCCGCGCAGGCCTACGACCTGGCACATATTCCCGGCGCCCTCAGCTTCCCGCACAAGCGCATGACCGCAGAACACACCGGCGAACTGCGCCGCGATGCGCTGTATGTCGTTTACTGCGACGGCATCGGCTGCAATGCCTCCACGGCCGGCGCGCTGAAGATGGCCCGCCTCGGCTTCCGGGTGAAGGAACTGATCGGCGGCCTCGACTGGTGGAAGCGCAGCGGCTTCCCCCTCGCCGGCGCACACACCGCCCAAGCCAGCATCGTCCCAGGCTGCGCCTGCGACTGAACCCATACCCGAGGAGAGCCACATGCCTTACGTGAACATCAAGGTCACCGACCTCGGCGTGACCCGCGCGCAGAAAGCCGCGTTGATCGCCGGCGTCACCCGCCTGCTGCAAGAGGTGCTGGACAAGGATCCGGCGACGACCTTCGTGCTGATCGACGAAGTCGACACCGACAACTGGGGCACCGGCGGCGAGCAGGTCAGCGAACGACGCAAGCGCCTGGGACGCTGAACCGGCCATGGACATGGAGGTACAGGGCCTGACCTGGTACTGGCTGGCCGGCCTGGCGCTGACCGCGCTCTGCGCCGGCTACATGGACGCCATCGCCGGAGGCGGCGGCCTGATCCAGATGCCCTTGCTGCTGCTCAGCGGTCTGCCGCCACTCAGCGTGCTGGCCACCAACAAGGCCGTCGCCCTGACCGGCACGGCCAGCGCCACCTTGCGTTACATGCTCGATGGCCAGGTGGCTTGGCGGGTGGTGCGGATCGCCGCCCTGCCCTGCATCCTGGCCGCCTTCCTCGGCAGCCAGTTGGCCCTGCATACCCCGGGCTGGCTACTCGAACTGGTGCTGCTCGCCTGCCTGGTCGGCGCTCTGCTGGTGGCCCTGCTGGTCAGGCCGGGCAGACAGGCGCGGAGCGGCCCAGCGCCCTCACGCCTGCGAATAATTGCCTGCCTGGCCCCTGTCGGGCTGTATGACGGCTTCTCGGGGCCGGGCACCGGACTGTTCCTGACCCTGGTCAAGCACGCGCGACTGCAACTGGAGTTGCTGGCTGCCACCGCGACCACCAAGCCGCTAAACCTGCTCACCAACCTGGGCGGCGTGGCCGCCTTCGTCTGGGCCGGCCAGGTGGTTTGGGCGGTAGCCCTGCCGATGATCGCGGCCAACATGCTCGGTGGCTGGCTGGGCAGCCGAGCGGCGATCCGCAACGGCGCAGCGCTGATTCGGCCGGTGCTGCTGGGCATGCTCGCCCTGCTCGGCGCGATGACCCTGTGGAAGCTGCTCCATGCCCTGCCCTGAACGCTCAGATCCGCTGCTGCGCCATGTCCTTGAGGCGGTGGCCGACCGCGACGATGGCCTCGATGGCCGGTTTCAATTCCTGCCCGAGCGGCGAGAGGCTGTACTCCACGCTCGGCGGCGAGGTCGGCAACACCTGGCGGATCACCACCCCATCGGCTTCCAGCTTCTTCAGGCGGGCGCTCAACACCTTGGCCGAGATGGCTGGGATATCGGCCTTGAGCTCACTGAAACGGCGCGCCTGCTGGCTCAGGTACCAAATGATGTTCGGCGTCCAGGCGCCACCGATGATGTTCAGGCACTCGCTCAGCGGGCAGTTCGCCGGCGGGCGGGAAACGGTGTTGCGACGTCTGGGCAGCATGGCCAGGCTCCTCGAAATCAAGTTACCGGATGGTAACCACTAAATAAGCTAACGAAACATCATTAGGTATACATAAGAAACTAGCACTACATAGACTACTTCACATGGCATGGATGCTGGAACGCCATGCCACACCGGGATCGACTCCCCCGAGCGCCCCGGTGGCAACCGCAGAGCCATAGCGGCTCGAGCAACAGGATGAGCGCTTCGCTCGCAACCATGATGGGAGAAACTCATGTACAAGTTTTACTACATGCCAGGTGCCTGCTCGCTGGCCATCCATGCCCTGCTCAACGAACTCCGCCAGGAGGTGGAGATCGTCGACCGCAGCAAGGCCCAGGACTTCGAGCGCCTCGAATCGCGCGGCATGGTGCCGGTGCTGGTCGACAACGGCCAGGTCATCCGCGAGGGCGCGGCCATCATCCTTTACCTGCTGGAGAAGCATAAGAACCAGATGCTGCCCGAAGGCGGCCTGGAAAAAACCCGCTTCATCGAGTGGCTGATGTTCGCCAACGCCACGCTGCATCCGGCCTATGGGCGGCTGTTCTTCATCGGCCGCAACCTGCCCGACGGCCCGGTCAAGGAACAGGCGCTGACTGCCGCCAGCGGCATCATCAGCTCGCTCTGGGAGTCGGTGGAGAAGCAGCTGCAGCAGAGCACCTTCGTCTGCGGCAGCCGCCTGACGGTGGTGGACATGATGCTGGCGGTCTACGCCAGTTGGGGCGAGTACTTCCCGGTGGACATCGTCATCGGTGAGCGCACGCGCGAAATCATCGCCGCCGTGCGCGCCCACCCGGCCTTCGTCAAGGCGGTCAGCGACGAGCAGCAAGCCTCGGCGTAACGCCATGATGCCGGCGGCGGCCCGCACGGCCGCCGCTCCGGTTTACCGCAACCGCTACAGGATGCAGCCATGCGCTTGCTCAATGACATTTCCCTCTCCGCGGTCAACGCCGGCTTCGTCACCGTGTTGGTGGGTTTCACCAGTTCCGCGGTACTGGTGTTCCAGGCCGCCCAGGCGCTGGGGGCGAGCCCCGCGCAGATCGGCTCGTGGATGCTCGCCCTGTGCATCGGCATGGGCGTTACCGGCATCGCCCTGTCGCTGCGCTACCGTGCCCCTATCGCCATCGCCTGGTCGACCTCCGGCGCGGCGATCCTGGCCAGCGGCGCCGCCGGCATCAGCCTGGCGGAAGCCACCGGCGCCTTTATCGTCTGCGGTCTGTTGATCGCCCTGTGCGGTTTCAGTGGCTGGTTCGAGCGCATCGTCCAGCGCGTGCCGCTGGCCATCGCCTCGGGCATGCTCGCCGGCATCCTGCTGCGTTTCGGCCTGGATGCCTTCGCCGCCCTGCAAAGCCAGTTCAGTCTGGTTTTCAGCATGTTCGTCGCCTACCTGCTGGCCCGCCGTCTGCTGCCGCGCTATGCGGTCATGGCGCCCTTGCTGGCGGGCATCGCCATCGCCGCCAGTCGCGGACAACTGGATTTCTCCGCCGTCGAGCCGAGCCTGACGCGCCCCGAGTGGGTCACGCCGCAATTTTCCCTGACGGCCATGATCGGCATCGCCCTGCCGCTGTTCTGCGTGACCATGGCCTCGCAGAACCTGCCGGGACTCACCGTGCTGCGCGCCTCCGGCTATCGGACGCCCAGCTCCCCGCTGATTGGCTGGACCGGCGTCGCCACCACCCTGCTGGCCCCGTTCGGCGGCTATGCGTTGAACCTGGCGACCATCACCGCCGCCATCTGCAGCGGTCGGGAAGCCCATGAAGACCCCGACAAGCGCTACACGGCCGCGGTCGCCGCCGGCTTCTTCTATCTGCTGGTGGGGCTGTTCGGCAGCGCCATCGGCGCCCTGTTCCTGGCCTTTCCCCGCGAGCTGATCCTGGCCATCGCCGGCCTGGCGCTGCTCGGCACCATCGGCAACGGCCTGGCCAGCGCGCTGCAGGAGGAGCAGCACCGCGAAGCGGCGCTGATCACCTTCCTGGTCACCGCTTCGGGGGTGACCCTGCTGGGCATCGGCTCGGCGTTCTGGGGCATGCTGGCCGGCGCTCTGGCCATGTTGCTGCAGGCCCAGCTCGGCCCGGCGCAATGGCTACCGCGCCTGCGCGGCAAGTGGCAGGAGTGGCGCCAGTGAACCCTGCGGCGCCCGTCGGCGTACTCGACTCCGGACTCGGCGGTCTGTCGTTGCTGCGGGTCATTCGAGCGCAATTGCCACACGAGGCACTGATCTACGTCGCCGATTCGGGCTACGCCCCCTACGGCGACCGCGACACGCCCTGGATCACTGCACGTGCCGCACAGATCATTCAGTTCCTCGTGCAGCAGGGGTGCAAGGCGGTGGTGATCGCCTGCAACACCATCACCGCGGTGGCCGTGGCAGCGCTGCGACCTAGCTTCGCCATCCCCATCATCGCCATCGAGCCGGCCATCAAGCCGGCAGCCGCCAGCAGCCGCAGCGGCGCGATTGCCGTCATGGCGACCACCCGCACGCTGGAAAGCGCCAGCCTGCAGCGCTTGCGCGATCGTTACAGCGGTACGACCCGGGTACTGTTCGTGGCCTGCCCGGGTCTGGCCGACCACGTCGAAGCCGGCGACCTGCACTCCCCCGGGCTGCTGGCCCGATTGAACGACCTGCTGTCGCCCGCGCTCGAGCAAGGCGTCGACACCCTGGTACTGGGCTGCACCCACTACCCCTTCCTGTTCGACGCTATCGCCAAGGTCGCTGGCCCCGACATCCGCATCATCGACCCCTCGCCGGCGGTGACCGCCGAAGTGCGGCGCAGACTGAGCGCTATCGGGGCGCTCAACCCGGGACAGCGGATCACACCGCTGACACTGTGGAGCAGCGCACCATTGCAGCGGGCGCAGGCGCTGGTCGAACGCCTGAGCGATTTGCCGATTCAGCTACGCGAGCTGCCGGAGCTACCGGCGCCAACGGCCTGATTGCCGCGATCCGGGCGAAGGGCTCAGTTGCGGCCGTGGTAGAGATCCAGCTCAGGGCAGGCTCGCTCGCTCTCGGCAATCCGCGAGACGATATCGGCCACCGTCACGCGGTTCAGCTCGGCCTCCAGGGCAGAGACCGCCGCCTCTATTTTCTCCTGCAGCACGGGCTGGATGTACTTGCCCACCGCACAGCCCTCATCGGGCGAAGCGCGGTGCATGGTAAACAGCGGCACGCTTTCCACGGCCTGAAAAATATCCAGCAAGGTGATGCTGTCGGCCGGTTTGGCGAGCAGCGCCCCTCCGCCCTGCCCCAATTGCGAGGTCGTGAACCCCGCCTCGTTGAGCATCGATAGGATTCGGCGAATCACCGACGCATTGGTATTGGCACTCTTGGCGATAATTTCCGAGGGGAGCGGGTCATTCTCATGAATGGCCAAGCCACTGAGTATGTGTACTGCGACTGCGAACCGGGTGCTGGCTGGCATCTACAAGTTTCCTGAGCGGGTTGTTCGGATCGAAAGCGTACCTGGAGAGCATCGGCACTCGGCCAGAAGACAGCCGCTACAGGCTATCAGCCCGTCGCGCCATCTCGCTTCTCGAATGGCGACGAGTACTCGCCTACGGCGCGCCACGTCATGCAAAGTCCACCCCGCGCGTAGAGGCTTCTGCACGCCCCACGTCAGGTTAAACCTGGCCAGCGAATCAATAACCTACACCTTTAGTCCAATCCCCAGTAAATTGCCCGGATGAGCTGTGCATGCAACCGCCACAGTGCTGTGCCAAACGCTCCCGACGCGGCGGCACATGCCCTCCTCCGACGGCTTGCCTCCCTCGCGCAGCGCCTCCGATAATCGACCACCGCCTCGCTCGGATCCCACCGCCCATGGCCATTTCCCGTGACGACCTCGACCAGCACGGCCTGATCGTCGGCGTGTCGCCCGAGCGCTTTCGCGCCGTGGCCATGCCGCTGCTGTTCGACCACCTCGACGCCCAGTGCGAGGGCACCATCGCGGTCAACCGCCAGGCGCGCATCGTCTGGATCAACGACAAGTACGCGCAGAAGGTCGGCATCCGCGATCCGCGCAGCGTGCTGGGCAAGGAGATCGAGCAGGTGCTGCCGGCCAGCCGCCTGCGCGAGGTGGTGGAAAGCGGCCAGCCGAGCATGCTCGACCTGATGGCCTTCGGCGACGAGCACTTC
>NZ_JBITWE010000008.1:0-134963 GCF_044543505.1 Pseudomonas sp. NPDC077186 | reverse complement strand
GCGGGAGGCGCATTCTACAGCGTTCAAAACCGCTGTCAACCACCTCTTTTACCGCCTTCGATCCATTCGACCGAAGCACCGACAGGATCCAACCACTACCCTGCCGACCGGCGCGCATTCTACACGCCAGATCCAGCTTTGCAACCCCTCTTTTAAACTTAACTTATTGATTAACAAGAAGTTTTCGAAGAGCTTCAACGCTGAAGTGGCGCGCATTCTACCGCCTGAGGAAGGCACGTCAACACCTTTCTGAAAAGAATTACGCCCTCAGCTCTCCAAGGCCTCGCGCAGACCGCTGCGCCGCTCCACCCGCCGCAGCACCGCCTGCTCGAAGATGCCGGCGCGGGTCTCCACCAAACTGAACCAGTGCCGCGCCCGGGTGATGCCGGTGTACACCAGTTCCTTGGTCAATACCGGGTTGAGGCTGTCCGGGAGGATCAGCGCACAGTGGGCGAACTCCGAGCCCTGGGACTTATGCACGGTCATGGCGAACACCGTCTCCACCGCGCTCAACCGGCTCGGCAGGATATGACGCAACGCGCCGCTGCCGTCGTTGCGCGGAAACACCACGCGCAGCACCTGGCGCAACGGTGCACCGGGGAACTCCGGCGGCTCGGGCAGGCGCAGGGCGATACCGATATCGCCGTTCATCAACCCCAGACTGTAATCGTTGCGGGTCACCAGCACAGGTCGCCCTTCGTACCAGCCATGCTCCTGCTCCAGCAGCCCACGACGCTGTAGCGCCTGAGCGATGCACTGGTTCAGCGTTTCGACGCCCCAAGGCCCCTTGCGCACCGCGCAAAGCAACTGGAACTGATCGAAGGCCGCCAACACCCTGCCCGCCCAGCCATCCCAGGCCTGGATATCGGCGTCCGGCGCCGGGCGCCCCGCTCGCATCACCTGCAGGTAATGGGCATAGCCCTGGGCTCGGCGTTCGCCGCGCACCAGGCCCTCCAGCAGCAAACGCTCCAGGGCGCGATCCTGCTCGCCGGCAAGACGCAGCACATGCAAGTCGTCGCTGCCGGCCGCCAGGGTGGCGCGAGCCGCCCGGGCATCGGCCTGGTTCACCGCGCGAGCCAGACGGCCGATGCCGGAGGCGCCGGCGAAACGCCGCGAGTGGCGCAGCATGACGATATGCTGGGCCAGCGCCTGCTCGCCCGGCACCAGCGCCGGATCGGCCATCCGCTCGCCGGTCTGCGCCTCCAGCCAGGCGCGGGTCGCGGCGCTGTAACCGCCGACCTCCGCTTCCTGGCACAAATCGCCCAACACCGCCCCGGCCTCCACCGAGGCCAGCTGATCCTTGTCGCCCAACAGGATCAACCGCGCATGAGCCGGCAGGGCGTCCAGCAGGCTGGCCATCATCTCCAGATCGATCATCGACGCCTCGTCCACCACCAGCACATCCAGCGGCAACGGGTTGCCGGCGTCGTGGCGGAAGTGGCGGCTGTCCGGACGACTGCCCAGCAGACGGTGCAGCGTGGTCACCGTACTGGGAATCTGTTGCCGCACGGCGTCCGCCATCGGCAGCGAGGCCACCTGCGCGCCAATGGATTCGGTGAGGCGCGCCGCCGCCTTGCCGGTGGGCGCCGCCAGACTCAGACGCAGCGGCGCCCCGGTGGCCATCGCCGCCTCCTGCAGCAACGCCAGCAGGCGCACCACGGTGGTGGTCTTGCCGGTACCGGGGCCGCCGGTGATCAGAGTGAAGCGCCCCTGAGCCGCCAGAGCGCAGGCCAGCTTCTGCCAATCGGTCAGGCGCTCGCCAGCCAGGATCAGGGGCTCGGGGAACAGCGTGGCCAGACGCGCCGGGAGATCGGCCGGAGCCGCGGAACCCGCTTGCAGGCGCTGGGCGATATTGCTCGCCACGCGGCACTCGTAGTCCCAGTAACGGCGCATATAGAGGCAGGAACCGGCCAACACCAGCGGCGCGCCTGGGGCCTCCAGCAGCGAACTGCCGGCGCAGGCTGCCAGCCACTGCTCCAGCTCGAGTCCCGCCAATACCTGGGACGGCAGCAGCGTCGCGGTCTCGGCGTCCTCGCCTTCCGGCGGCAGGGACAAGGTGAAGTCCGGGTTGGCCAGGGTCGCCGTCAGATCCAGGCAGACATGCCCCTGGCCAAGTTGATGGCTGGCCAGCGCGGCGCCGAGGATCAGCAGCGGCGAGGCATCCGGATCCAGCTCGGCGAGGAACTGCGCCAGGGCGCGGTCCAGTTCCCGCAGCCAGCCGCGCTCGCTCCAAGCGGCCAACAGGGCGAAAAGTTCGGCGCCATCGCGCAGCGCCGGCGACAGGGTCGGATTCATGCCACGGCCTCCTCGGCTTCACCCATAAACAGTGCATCGAGCTGCTCGATCAGCTCACGCGGCGGCCGCGCCAGGTAGACACCCGATCCCGGTGCACGGAGGAACAGATAGAGCGCGCCGCCCAGGTGACGGTCGTAATCGTAATCCGCCAGGCGTAGGCGCAACTGCCGGTGCAGGGCCAGCACGTAGAGCACGTATTGCAGGTCGTAGCGGTGGCTAGCCATGGCCGCGGCCATGGCGTCATGGGTGTAGGCGCCGTCGTCTACGCCCAGCCAGTTGGACTTGTAGTCGGCCACGTAGTAGCGCCCCTGGTGCTCGAACACCAGATCGATAAAGCCCTTGAACATGCCGTTCAGGGTGTCCGCGCGCAGCGGTTGCCGGGCGATGCCGGGCAGCTCGCAGCGCTGCACCAGCTCGTCCAGGCGGCGCACGTCGACCGCCCGCGCCTCGAACCAGAACTCCAACTCCGCCTGGTACTGCGACAGCTCGGCCAGGCAGACCGCCTCGCCGCCGCCAAGCGGCAGCGGCTGCACCAGCAAGCCCTGCAGCCATTGCTGCAGCGGATCGATCCAGCTTTCCAGGCCGCGCCGCTGGCAACGCCGCGCCAGCGCCTCGCGCAGCGCCAGGGGATCGCCGGCGAGCTGGGCGAAGCCCTCCTGCGCCGCCATTTCCAGCAGGCCGTGGAGGAAGGTGCCGGGATTGGGACCGCGGGGAAAGCGATGCAGCCCCTCGGCCGAGGCCGGCAGCGGCGGCAGGGCCAGTTCCGAGTTCTCGTCGTCGCCGGCGTTCTGCATGGCCGGGCTGTCCGGTGCGGTGTCCTCATAGCGGTTGACCGTGGCCGGCGCGTCCTCGTCGAGGCGCAGGGCGCTGTAGGAGGCGATCCACCAGTGCTCGGCGGCGCGCCGTGCCGGGGTGCGCCAACGGGGGACGAACTGCTCGTCGTCCTGCGCCCGATAGCGCTGCTCGCCGGCTTGCGGCACCGGGGCCAGCGCCCTGCGCGGCGCGTCCGCGAATGGCGCTAGCCAGCCGGCAAGATCCGCACTAGCGGCCAGCGGCACACCGCCGCCCAGCAGGTAGCCGAGGGCGGACTCATGCAGCCGCGATTTCTTGCCATTGCCGATCTTCAGGTCCGCCACGCCCAGCCAGCAGCCATGGCGTGCACGGGTCAGGGCCACGTAGAGCAGGCGCAGGTCCTCGCCCAGCCGCTCGCGCTCGGCGCGCGCCAGGCTGTCCTCGTCGGCCTTGAGCACCAGGCGGCGGCGCTGGCCGTCATGCACCTGCAGCGGCTGCTTGTCGTCCAGCGGACGGAAGGCGCAGATAAAGGGCAGGAACACCAGGGGGTATTCCAGGCCCTTGGATTTGTGGATGGTCACCACCCGCACCAGCGCCTCGTCGCTTTCCAGGCGCAGCACCTGCTCCTCGGCGGCCTGGCCCTCGCCGGCCAGCAGCTCGCCCAGGTGGCGGATCAGCGCCAGCTCGCCGTCCAGCTCGGCGGCGGCCTGTTGCAGCAACTCGGCCAGGTGCAGCAGGTTGGTCAGCACCCGCTCGCCGTCCTCGCGACCCATCAGGCGCTGCGGCAGGGCGAAGTCCTGCAGCAACTGGCGCAGCATCGGCAGCACGCCCTGCCGCTGCCAGCGCTGGCGATAGTCGCGAAACTGCAGGACCCGGCGTTCCCAGATGCGCTCGTCGAGATTGAGCCGCTCCAGTTCGTCCAGCGCCAGGCCCAGGGTGGCGCTGGCCAGGGCCGCGCGCAGCGGCCGGTCCTGGTCCGGTTCGGCGCAGGCACGCAGCCACAGCAGCAGGTCGCGGGCCTCCTGGGCGGCGAACACTGAATCCTTGTCCGACAGGTAGACGCTGCGCACTCCGCGGGCGGCCAGCTCGCCACGGATGGCCTGGGCCTCGTTGAAGTCGCGCACCAGCACGGCGATATCGCTGGGGCGCAGGGCGACCAATCCATCCCCCCCACTGAAGCCGGCGCGCCCCTGCTGGCCCAGATCCAGCAGGCGCACGATCTCGCCGGCACTGGCGCCGGCCAGGGCATCGAGGTAAGCGCCCTTGGCCAGCGGCTCGTCGCTTGCCAGGTGCCACACCGTCAGGGCTGGCTGCGCCTGGCCGTCGACACTCCAGATTTCGCGTCGGCCCTGCGCGCCCACCTCGATAAAAGGCAGGTCGTCGCGCAGCAGGAAGGCTCCCTCCCCGCCCTCGCGCCGTTCGGCGCGCAGAAATACGCCGTTCACCGCCGCCACCATGTCCTCACTGGAGCGGAAGTTCTTCTCCAGATTGTAGTGGCGCCCGGCGGTGGCGCGCCGGGCGCGCAGGTAGGTGTGGATGTCGGCGCCGCGGAAGGAATAGATGGCCTGCTTGGGGTCGCCGATCATGAACAGGCCGCAGTCGTCGCGATTGATCTCCACCTGGTAGAGGGTGTCGAAGATGCGGTACTGCAGCGGGTCGGTGTCCTGGAATTCGTCGATCAGCGCCACCGGGAACTGGCGACGGATCACCTCGGCCAGGCGCGGGCCGTTGTCGCCCTGCAGGGCGGCGTCGAGACGGCTGAGCATGTCGTCGAAGCCCATTTCCGCGCGCTGGCGCTTCTCCCGGTCGAAACGCTGGCGCACCCAGGCGGCAGCGTGGCGCAGCGCGGCATCGCCGGGATCGGGCAGCTCGTCGAGCCGCGCCTTGAGGGCGACCATCGCCAGCAGTGCGGGATGAGCCGGCGGCGCGCCCTTCCAGGCCTCGGCCAAGCCATCGGGGGTCAGGCGGCTGAAGCCGGTACCCAGCTCCAGGCGATCCTCCTCGCCGCTCGCCCAGTCGCGCAGCTTGCTCAGCCAGGGGTTGTAGTAACGCGCCTGGATCTTGCGCGCATCCACCTGCTTGGCGGCGACGGCCGCATCCAGCAGCGCCTGCAACTCGTCGGCCCAGGTGCGCCAGGGCGTCTTGAGGGCCTCCAGTTCGCGCTGGCGATCGGCCAGGGCTCGCTCCAGCAGCTCGCCCAGCGGCTGGTCGCCGGACGCGCCCTCCTCGCCCAGCAGCGGCCGCAGCCGCGCGCCGAGGTTGGCCGGCGCGCCCCAGTGACGCGCCGCCCACGCCAGCGCCGCGCCATGCAGCGGATAGCAGTGCTGCCGCCAGTAGTCGCGCACCACTTCGGTGAGCAGTTCGCTGTGGTCGGTCTCCAGGGTCTGGCTGAACAGGCTGCCGCTGTCGAAGGCGTGCTCGCGCAGCATGCGCTGGCACCAGCCATGGATGGTGGAGACGGCCGCCTCGTCCATCCACTGCGCGGCCAACTCCAGTCGGCGGGCGCAGTCGGGCCACTGGGCCGCGGGGAAGTCCGCGCGCAGCTCGTGCAGCAGCGCATCGGCCTCGCCGTCGCCGCGAAACAGCGCCGCCGCCTGCACCAGGCGTGCGCGAATACGGTCGCGCAGCTCGCGGGTGGCGGCGTCGGTGAAGGTCACCACCAGGATCTGCGGCGGCAGCAAGGGCTCGCGGAAGGCCGCTTCGCCGCCGTGGCCTAGGATCAGGCGCAGGTAGAGCGCGGAAATGGTGAAGGTCTTGCCGGTACCGGCGCTGGCCTCGATCAGGCGACTGCCGTGCAGCGGAAAGCTCAGGGCCAGGGGACGTCGCGACGGGCTCATGGCCTATCCTCCTCGAGGGCAAAGGGCTGGCTTTGCAACAGCGGCCGGTACAGTCGCTCGCTCCAGGCCGGGAACTGGCCATCGGCGGTCAGCGCGGCGTAGTCGGGGAACTGCCGCGCCAGGCTGGCGCTGCCGACCACTTCGCCGCTGAGGTTGTAGCCACCCTCGTAGACGGTTCTGGCCTTGTCGTCGTTCTCCTCCTGCAGCCAGGCCAGCGAGGTCTTCAACGCCACCGGCAACGGCGCCTGCATGCCGGCATTCCAGGCTTGCAGCCAACCGGTGAGCAGCTGCGCCGCGTGCTCGGTCGGCAGCGGCTCGAAGGCCAGGGCCTGATCCTCGCCCACCAACAGCGTTTTGATGGGCGCGCCGCAAGCGGCGGCGATCACGTGCAGCACGTAGGGGCGCAGCAGGCGATGCCACTTCCAGGTCTTGTCCTTGGCCAGGGCGCCGGGCAGCAGCTCCAGGCGCGCCAGGCTGCCGTCGGCCTGGCGCCGCAGGCCGCCGAGCCAGCCGTCCAGCTGCACGTCGGCGGCGCTGAAGCTCAGTCGCTGCGGCGACTCCAGCAGCTCCGGCCACAACAGGCAGAGCCCCTGATAACGCTGCAGTTGCGCCGGCAACGGCGCCAGC
Source organism: Pseudomonas sp. NPDC077186 (assembly GCF_044543505.1). Taxonomy (NCBI): domain Bacteria; kingdom Pseudomonadati; phylum Pseudomonadota; class Gammaproteobacteria; order Pseudomonadales; family Pseudomonadaceae; genus Pseudomonas; species Pseudomonas sp. NPDC077186. Next base: position 128,412 of record NZ_JBITWE010000008.1, on the reverse strand, counting down.
AGGGCATCGCGGTATTGCTCGCCGAAACCGGCCAGCGGCAGCACGCCGCTGCGCTGCAGACGGTCGGCGGCCGCCAGCAGGGTACCCTCGGCGTCGCTGTCCGGGGTCAGCACGGCGGCCTTCAGCAAGCGCTCCTGCAGCTGGTAGCGCTCCAGCGCGTCGAGGGCGAAGGGTTCGCTGTCCAGCCGGGCCTGCTCCTCTTCATCGAGGAACACCTTGAGACGACGGGTGAAGAAGCACTTCACCGGATCGCGGAGAAAACTCTGCAACAGTTCGGGGCCGATCTGCTGGCCGTCTTCCCAGGCTGGCAACGCCCCCTGGGCCACGGCGGACGCGGCCTGGCCATGCAGCGCGGCCCATTCGTGGACGTAGCTGAACAGCGCCGGCTCGACACTGAAGTAGCGACGACTGAAGGGTTGCAGCGGATGTTCGGTGGTCAGCGCAGACAGCAGGTCGCCGCCGCCAAGCAGGCTCCAGGCGGCGCCGAGGTGGTCGCGCAGCTGGCCCACCAGCACCGACGGCGGGCGCTCGCTGTTGTCGCGAATACTGCGGCCCACCCAACTGATATAGAGGCGCTCGCGCGCCGCCAGCAGCGCCTCCAGCAGCAGGTAGCGGTCGTCCTCGCGGCGCGAGCGGTCGCCGGGGCGGTAGTCGCCGGCCATCAGGTCGAAGTCCAGCGGCGCCTGGCTGCGCGGGTAGTCGCCGTCGTTCATGCCGAGCAGGCAGACGTGACGGAAGGGAATGGCGCGCATAGGCATCAGGGTGCAGAAGTTCACCGCGCCGGCGAGAAAACGCTGGCTGAGGCGGCCCTGATCGAGATCGCCGAGCCAGGCTTCGCGCACCACCGGCAGCGGCAACGTCTCTGCCAGGCCACCGGTTTCGCACAGCGCCAGCCAGGCGTCGAGGGCGTCCAGCAGCTGAGTGCGCAGCACCTCCTCGCGGTCGTCCTGAGGCAGGAAGAAACCCTCCAGCAGGTCGCGCAACCGCGCGCCCCAGCTCGCCGGGCTGGCCGCTTCGCGCAGCGCTTCCAACTGGCGCTCGAGGGCTTCCAGCAGGCGGGTCAGCGGGCCGATCAGGGCGGCGTCGAGGCCACCGATCTCGTCGTAAGGCTCGATGCCGGCATAGGCCCCCGCCCCGCCCACCGCGTAGCCCAGCAACATGCGGCGCAGGCCGAAGCGCCAGGTGTTCTGTTCCAGGTCTGCGCCCAGGCCCAGGGATTCGCGCTGACGGGCATCCAGGCCCCAGCGGACGCCGGCGCCTTCCAGCCAGCGACGCAGGGTCGGCAGCTCCTCTTCCGCGATGCCGAAGCGCGCGCGCAGCGCGGCGACGTCCAGCAGGTCGAGCACTTCGCTGACGCTGAAGCGGCTGTCCGGCAACCGCAGCAGATGTTCCAGAGCGATCAGCAGCGGCTCCTTGCCGCGCAGGCCCTGGTCCGCCAGGGTGAAGGGAATGTGCCGCGGATCGTCGCTGGCGAACTGGCCGAACACCGCCTGGATATGCGGCGCATAGGTGTTCACGTCCGGCACCATGACGATCACGTCGCGCGGGCGCAGGCTCGGGTCTTCGCTGAAGCAGGCCAGCAACTGGTCGTGCAGCACCTCCACCTCGCGCTGGGCGCCGTGGGCGATGTGAAAACGCAGCGAACAATCCCGCGCCGGGTCCAGCGGCGGCCAGGTGGTGCGGGTTTCCGCCAGCGGGCGCAGGTCGAGGATGTCGTTTTGCAACTGGCCGAGCAGGCTGTCGTCGCGCGCCGGACTGAACAGGTCGATACGCTCGAACGCCTCGCGGTAGCGCTGCGGCTCGTCGTACTGATCGAGCAGGTTGATGTAGTCGCGGCCCTGCTTGCCCCAGGCGGCCAGCAGCGGCTGGGCGTGCTGGTGCATCTCTTCCTGGTCGAACAGACCGATCTGTCCGGCCGGCTTGCCCTTGCGCTGCTGACGACGGTACTCGTGGCGCAGCAGATCCTTGTCCTCGACTATATCGCCCCAATGGTGCTGGCAGGGGTTGTGCACGTAAAGCATCACCTGGCTGAAGCGCGCCATGGCGGCCAGCGCCTCCAGCACCTGGGCCGGCAACGAGGAGATACCGAACACGGTGATCCGCCGCGGCAGACCGGGCGGCGGCGCGTCCAGCTCGGCCAGACGCGCGACGAAGCGCGGATGCACGCCGGCGCGGCTGTCCGCCAGGTGCTCCGCGCCGACATCCGCCAGCAACGCCCGCCACAAGGCCGGCTGCCAGCGCGAGGCCTCGTCCAGCAAGCGCTCGCCGCCGCGCGAGGTGCGCAGGCGATCGTGCCCCGCCGCCCAGTCCGCCAGCCAGTCGGCGCGATAGACCTGGTACTGGTCGAACAGATCCGCCAGGCGCTCGGCCAACTGGTGGCGCTTGCGCAGGTCCTGGTCGTCGGCGAGAAAGCGCCGCAGGGGGGCGAAGGCCTCCTCGGCCAGCAAGCTCGGCAACAGGCGCATCAGGCGCCAGGTCAGCGGCGCCTTGTCCAGCGGCGACTGCTGCGGAATCGCGTCCTTGCCCAACACGCCGCGGTAGGCCTGCCAGAGAAAACGCGCCGGTAGATCCACGTCCAACGCCGCGGCGATCCCGCAACCGTCGCGCTCGGCCAGCGCCAACTTGAGCCACTGGGCGATGCCGTTGCTCTGCACCAGCAGCACCTCGTTCTCCAGCGGCCGCAGCGGATAACGACGCATCCACTGCACCGCCAACGCGCGCAACTCTTCCAGATGGTTGCCGTGGATCACGATAAGACCGGGGGACAGCTCCGGACTGGCGGGCATCGACTGGCTCCTTGCAAATAACGATGGGCAAGTTTGCCAGTAATTGGCGACCAGGTGCGTCGAGAACGTTTGGCCATTTCAAGCATCGCCAACTGGCGGGGAACTGGCATCGCTCGATTCAGTGGAGAGGGATTGAATACCGAGCTTCGCGGATCGGTACCGACAACGTTGAGGCAGATGAAGGAATTCGCAGACACAAAAAAGCCCGGTCATCACTGACCAGGCTTTGATGTAGGGATTTGTTGGTCGGGACGGAGTGATTCGAACACTCGACCCCTTGCACCCCATGCAAGTGCGCTACCGGGCTGCGCTACGCCCCGACGATGCTTACGTGTTACCGAAAGCGGGAGGAACTATACATTAAGCTTTTGAATTAAGGCAACTTTTTCTTTTGCCCTATTTGCGCAGGACATGCAGCACGTCCTCGAGCTCGACGATCATCTGCTTGATCAGTTGACGATACTGGGTGGTGTCGTCCTTGGCCTCGTCGCCGGAGAGACGCTGGCGCGCCCCGCCGATGGTGAAGCCCTGATCGTAGAGCAACGCGCGAATCTGCCGGATCATCAGCACGTCCTGGCGCTGGTAGTAGCGGCGATTGCCCCGCCGCTTGACCGGATTGAGCTGTGGAAACTCCTGCTCCCAATAACGCAGGACATGGGGTTTGACCGCGCAGAGCTCGCTGACTTCACCGATGGTGAAGTAGCGCTTGCCGGGTATCGCCGGTAGCTCGTCGTTATGACTTGGTTCCAGCATATGCCTCGACCCTGGCCTTCAGTTTTTGCCCTGGACGAAAGGTGACCACACGGCGAGCCGTGATCGGGATCTCCTCTCCTGTTTTCGGGTTGCGGCCGGGTCGCTGGCGCTTGTCGCGCAAGTCGAAGTTACCGAACCCGGATAGCTTGACCTGTTCGTTCAGCTCAAGAGCCTGGCGGATCTCTTCAAAAAACAGCTCCACCAGCTCCTTGGCTTCCCGTTTGTTCAGGCCGAGCTCTTCGTACAGACGTTCCGCCATTTCAGCTTTCGTCAGAGCCCCCATACGCTACTTCCTTAACGTGGCGTTGAACCTTTGTTCGAGGCAGGTGAGGATATTTTGCGTAGTAATACTCACCTCATCGTCATTAAGAGTGCGCGATGGATGCTGCCAGGTCAAGCCGACTGCCAGGCTTTTTCTAAGCGGATCAATACCTTTACCGTGATAGACGTCAAATAGCTTGAGGTCTGTCAGCCACTCGCCCGCCGCCTCGCGGATGGCGGAGAGCACGGCCTCGGCCGGCTGTTCGCGATCGACCAGCAGCGCCAGGTCGCGGCGCACTTCGGGGAAGCGCGACAGCTCACTGAACGCCGGCATACGCCCGGCCGCCACCTCGGCCAGCAGCAGCTCGAAGAGGAACACCGGCTGATCCAACCCCAGGGTCTTGGCCAGCTCCGGGTGCAACGCCCCCATGAAACCGACCAGACGCCCTTCCCGCTCGATGCGTGCGGTCTGGCCCGGGTGCAGGGCTGGATGCTCGCCCGGCACGAAGCTGAAGACATCGGCAGCACCGGCATAGCCGAGCAGCGCTTCGACGTCGGCCTTGAGGTCGTAGAAATCCACGCTCTCGCGACCATTGGCCCAGCCTTCGGGCAGGCGGCTGCCACTGATCACGCCAGCCAGCATAGTTTCCTGCTTGAGGCCTTCGAGCTGGCCGACGAAGCGCAGGCCGCTCTCGAACAGGCGCACGCGCGACTGCTGACGGTTGAGGTTGTGCTCCAGCGCCTTGACCAGGCCCGGCCACAGCGAGGAACGCATGGCGGCCATGTCGGCGGATATCGGGTTGGCCAGCTGCAGCGGCGCCACGCCCGGGTTGAACAGCTCGAACAGCTTGGGATCGATGAAGCTGTAGGTGATGGCTTCCTGATAACCGCGAGCGACCAGCAGGCGACGCAGGGCCGGCAGCTCGGCACGGGCCTCGGCCTTGGCCTGCGGGGCCAGACGCGCCTGCGGATAACGCACCGGCAGGCGGTTGTAGCCGTACAGGCGACCCAGCTCTTCGATCAGGTCCACTTCCAGGCTGATGTCGAAGCGATGGCTCGGCACGCTGACCTGCCACTGACCGGCGCCCTGAGCGGTCACGCCCAGGCCCAGGGCGGTGAGCAGGCGCTCGACCTCGGCGCCGTCCATGTCCATGCTCAGCATCTGACTGATGCGCTCGGCACGCAGGGTGATCGGCGCGACGTTCGGCAGATCGGCGGCGCTGGCCACCTCGATGATCGGGCCGGCTTCGCCGCCGACGATCTCTAGCAGCAGCGCGGTGGCGCGCTCCATGGCATTGCGCGCCAGCTGCGAGTCCACGCCACGCTCGAAGCGGTGCGAGGAATCGGTGTGTAGGCCATAGGAACGGGCCTTGCCGGCCACCGAGATGGTGTCGAAGAAGGCACTTTCCAGGAACAGGTCGCGGGTCTTGTCGCTGACGCCGCTGTGCTCGCCACCCATCACGCCGGCGATGGCCAAGGCACGGTTGTGGTCGGCAATCACCAGAGTATCGGCGCGCAGGCTGACTTCCTGGCCGTCCAGCAGGACCAGCTTCTCGCCCTCTTCCGCCATGCGCACGCGAATGCCGACGTTGATCTCGGCGAAATCGAAAGCATGCATCGGCTGGCCGAGTTCGAGCATCACGTAGTTGGTGATGTCGACGGCGGCGTCAATGCTGCGAATGTCGGAACGACGCAGGCGCTCGACCATCCACAGCGGGGTCGGCCTGGACAGGTCGACATTGCGGATGACGCGACCCAGGTAGCGCGGGCAGGCCTTGGGCGCCAGCACCTCGACCGGGCGCACTTCGTCATGGACGGCCGCGACCGGCGCAACGGACACCGCCGACACCTGGGCACCGTAGATGGCACCGACTTCGCGGGCCAGGCCGGCCAGCGACAGGCAATCGCCACGGTTGGGGGTCAGGCCGATCTCGATGCTGGCATCGTCCAGGCCCAGGTAGGCGCGGATGTCCTGGCCGACCGGGGCGTCCGCCGCCAGCTCCATCAGGCCGCTGTTGTCGTCGCTGATCTGCAGCTCGGAGGCCGAGCAGAGCATGCCCTGGGACTCCACGCCGCGTAGCTTGGCCTGCTTGATCTTGAAGTCGCCCGGCAGCTCGGCGCCGATCATGGCGAAGGGGATCTTGATGCCGGCGCGGGCATTGGGCGCGCCACAGACCACCTGGAAGGTGGCGCTGCCATTGCTGACCTGGCACACGCGCAGCTTGTCGGCGTCCGGGTGCTGCTCGGCGCTGAGGATCTCGCCCACCACCACGCCGCTGAACTGGCCGGCGACCGGGATCACCGCGTCCACTTCCAGGCCGACCATGGACAGGCGAGCGACCAGCTCGTCGCGCGACACGTCCGGGTTCACCCAGCTGCGCAGCCACTGTTCACTGAATTTCATACTGTCTGTTCTCCTTAAACGAATTCGATGACGAAGGCGGTACTAGCGAAATTGCGCCAGGAACCGCAGGTCGTTATCGAAGAACAGGCGCAAGTCATTGACGCCATAACGCAGCATCGCCAGGCGCTCGACGCCCATGCCGAAGGCGAAGCCGGAGTATTTCTCCGGATCGATGCCGCTCATGCGCAGCACGTCCGGATGCACCATGCCGCAGCCCATCACTTCCAGCCAGCCGGTCTGCTTGCATACACGGCAGCCCTTGCCCGAACACATCACGCACTGCATGTCGACCTCGGCCGACGGCTCGGTGAAGGGGAAGAAGGACGGACGGAAACGCACACCCAGCGGCTTCTCGAAGAACACCCGAAGGAACTCCTCGATGGTGCCCTTGAGGTCGGCGAAGCTGATGCCCTCGTCGACCAGCAGGCCTTCGACCTGGTGGAACATCGGCGAGTGGGTGATATCGGAGTCGCAGCGATAGACGCGGCCGGGGCAGACGATGCGGATCGGCGGCTGCTGCGACTCCATGGTGCGCACCTGCACCGGCGAGGTGTGGGTGCGCAGCAGCATGTTGGCGCTGAAGTAGAAGGTGTCGTGCATCGCCCGCGCCGGATGGTGGCCGGGGATGTTGAGCGCCTCGAAGTTGTGGTAGTCGTCTTCGACTTCCGGCCCCTCGGCGACGTTGTAGCCGATATGGGTGAAGAACTGCTCGACACGCTCGAGGGTACGGGTGACCGGGTGCAGGCCGCCGGAGGCCTGGCCGCGGCCCGGCAGGGTCACGTCGATGCGCTCGGACGCCAGCTTCTCGGCGAGCAGGGCCTGCTCAAGCACGGATTTGCGGGCGTTCAGGGCGTCCTGAACCTGGTTCTTGGCGGCGTTGATCAGGGCGCCAGCCTGCGGACGCTCCTCGGCCGACAGCTTGCCCAGGGTCTGCATCAGGGCAGTCAGCTCGCCCTTCTTGCCGAGATACTGAACCCGGAGTTGTTCCAGGGCGTTGACGTCTGCGGTGTTTTGCACGGCCTCTAGCGCTTGCGAGACCAATGCATCCAGGTTTTCCATGTACGGACTCCAGATACGAAATAGGGGAAGAGCTTGAAGGCTCTTCCCCTATCTTTGACGTTGCCACCGGGCAAGCCCGGTGATGGCAAGCCCGGTGATTGTCGGGGGACTTAAGCCAGAACGGCCTTAGCTTTCTCGACAATCGCAGCAAACGCCGCTTTTTCGTTCACTGCCAGATCGGCCAGGACCTTGCGGTCGATTTCGATCGACGCCTTTTTCAGGCCAGCGATCAGACGGCTGTAGGACAGACCGTTGACGCGAGCACCGGCGTTGATACGGGCGATCCACAGAGCACGGAACTGACGCTTGCGCTGACGACGGTCGCGGTAGGCGTATTGGCCTGCCTTGATCACCGCCTGCTTGGCGACGCGGAACACGCGCGAACGCGCACCGTAGTAGCCCTTGGCGAGCTTCAGGATTTTTTTGTGACGAGCACGAGCGATAACGCCACGCTTAACACGAGCCATGAGTAATTACCTCTAAATATCTTGACCGATTAACGAACGCGCAGCATGCGCTCGACTTTAGCTTTGTCCGACGGGCCGATCAGCGAGCTGCCGCGCAGCTGACGCTTACGTTTGGTGGACATCTTGGTCAGGATGTGGCTCTTGAAAGCGTGCTTGTGCTTGAAGCCCGAAGCAGTCTTCAGGAAGCGCTTTGCAGCGCCGCTCTTGGTTTTCATCTTTGGCATGTTTGGTACTCCGCATTCATTAACAACTGATAACCATCAGGCCTGCCAGTGCCCGGGAGGTTATTTACGCTTCTTGGGAGCGATGACCATCATCAGCTGGCGTCCTTCCAGCTTAGGATGCTGTTCAACGGTGCCGAGTTCGGCGAGGTCGGCTTCGACCCGCTTCAACAGCTCCATGCCCAGTTCCTGGTGGGCCATCTCACGACCGCGGAATCGTAGCGATACCTTGGCCTTGTCCCCATCTTCAAGGAAACGTACCAGGTTGCGTAGTTTTACCTGGTAATCCCCTTCTTCCGTCCCTGGACGAAACTTGATCTCTTTGATCTGCTGCTGGTGCTGGTTCTTCTTCGCGATAGCAGCCTGCTTTTTCTTTTCGAACAGGTGCTTGCCGTAGTCCATGATGCGGCAAACCGGTGGTACCGCGTCCGCGGAGATCTCCACCAGATCCAGCTTGGCTTCCTCGGCAGCGCTCAACGCTTCATCGATGGAAACCACACCAATCTGCTGACCGTCCGCGCCAATCAGGCGAACCTCACGTGCGGTGATGTTCTCGTTGATCGGCGCCTTGGGAGCGGCCCGCTTATCCTGTCTCATTTCACGCTTAATAGTTATTACTCCGAATCTTGGCGACCGCGCCGGGAAACCGCTTGCTGCAATTGCGCGGCGAACTGCTCGAGGGGCATGGAGCCCAGATCGACGCCTTCACGGGTGCGCACAGCAACGGATCGTGTCTCAACCTCCCGATCTCCAATAACCAAGAGATAGGGAACCTTGAGCAAGGTATGCTCGCGGATTTTAAAGCCGATCTTTTCGTTTCTCAAGTCAGCCTTGGCACGAAAACCGCTTTGGTTGAGAGTTTTCTCTGCTTCGCGGGCAAAATCGGCCTGCTTGTCGGTGATATTCATGATCACCGCCTGGGTCGGCGCCAGCCAGGCCGGGAACGCCCCTTCGTAGTGCTCGATGAGGATGCCGATGAAGCGCTCGAAGGAACCGAGGATCGCCCGGTGCAGCATGACCGGATGCTTGCGGTTGTTGTCCTCGGACACGTACTCCGCACCCAGGCGCACCGGCAGGTTGAAGTCCAACTGCAGGGTGCCGCACTGCCACACGCGCCCCAGGCAATCCTTCAGCGAGAACTCGATCTTCGGCCCGTAGAAGGCGCCCTCGCCCGGCTGCAGGTCATAGGCCAGCCCGGCACTGTCGAGCGCCGCCGCCAGGGCCGCCTCGGCGCGATCCCACAGCTCGTCGGAACCCACGCGCTTTTCCGGACGAGTGGACAGCTTGAGCTGGATGTCGGTGAAGCCGAAGTCGGCGTAGACCGCCTGGGTCAGCTTGATGAAGTCGGCGGATTCGGCCTGCATCTGCTCTTCGGTGCAGAAGATGTGCGCGTCGTCCTGAGTGAAGCCGCGCACGCGCATGATGCCGTGCAGTGCGCCGGACGGCTCGTTACGGTGGCAGGCGCCGAACTCGGCCAGACGCATCGGCAGCTCGCGATAGCTCTTCAGGCCCTGATTGAATACCTGCACGTGGCACGGGCAGTTCATCGGCTTGATCGCGTAATCGCGGCTTTCCGACTCGGTGGTGAACATGTTCTCGGCGTAGTTGGCCCAATGCCCGGACTTCTCCCACAGACTACGGTCGACCACTTGCGGCGTCTTGATCTCGAGATAGCCGCTGTCGCGCTGCACCTGACGCATGTATTGCTCGAGCACCTGGTACAGGGTCCAGCCATTGGGATGCCAGAACACCATGCCCGGCGCCTCTTCCTGGGTATGGAACAGATCCAGGCGCTTACCGATCTTGCGGTGATCGCGCTTCTCGGCCTCTTCGATGCGCTGGATATAGGCCGCCAGCTGCTTCTTGTCCGCCCAGGCGGTGCCGTAGATGCGCTGCAACTGCTCGTTCTTCGAGTCGCCACGCCAGTAGGCGCCGGAGATACGGGTCAGCTTGAAGGCCTTGAGGAAGCGGGTGTTCGGCACGTGCGGACCACGGCACATGTCGACGTACTCCTCATGAAAGTACAGCCCCATGGCCTGCTCGTCCGGCATGTCGTCGATCAGGCGCAGCTTGTATTCCTCACCACGGGACTGGAACAGCTCGATGACCTGGGCACGCGGGGTCATCTTCTTGATGACGTCGTAGTCCTTGTCGATCAGCTCGGCCATGCGCTTCTCGATGGCCGCCATGTCTTCCGGCGTAAAGGGACGATCGATGGCGATGTCGTAATAGAAGCCTTCGTCGATGACCGGACCGATCACCATCTTGGCGTTCGGATAGAGCTGCTTGACCGCATGCCCAACCAGGTGAGCACAGGAGTGACGGATGATCTCCAGCCCCTCCTCGTCCTTCGGCGTGATGATCTGCAGGGTCGCGTCGGCCTCGATCAGGTCGCAGGCGTCGACCTGCTTACCATTGACCTTGCCGGCCAGGGTGGCCTTGGCCAGGCCCGCACCAATGGATTGCGCGACTTCCAGCACGGAAACCGGATGATCGAACGAACGCTGACTGCCGTCGGGAAGAGTGATGATGGGCATGGCGCCTCCTCTCCTAGTGGTGACCCCTACCAAAGGTCACGTGGGTTGGGATGAGCCAGGAAGCGATCCGGCGGTATACCTGCCGAACGATGGCAGGAGCCCCGAGGGCCAACCAGAACCGAACCAGAGTCACTGGAAGTAAAGAGTGCGGATGCTTTCAGAAAGCCTGATCCCTGACAAGCAACCACCAACAATATCCGGGCGGAATTCCCGGAAGTTTTTGCCGCCACGAATGACGGGCAATAAAAAAGGGGTCGTATCAACGACCCCTTTTTATCGATTTGGTAGGCACAATTGGACTCGAACCAACGACCCCCACCATGTCAAGGTGGTGCTCTAACCAACTGAGCTATGTGCCTTCGATGGGTGCGCATTCTACGCAGAAGTTTTTGGCCGTCAACAGGTTTTTTCGCTAACTCACTGAAATAGGCCAAATTTTTTATTCGCACCGGCTTCGTTGAATATTTTGCACAGGCACTAGCCGGGCATTTTCAACTCAGGTAGGATCGGCTCATTCGTAAAAAATAAAGAACAGAGGTTCAAAATGGCGCACACGGCATACCCACAATCCTACTACGCCGCTTCTGCCAACCCCGTGCCGCAACGCCCTGCCCTGCAAGGCGAAGTGGAAACGGACGTCTGCATCGTCGGCGCCGGCTACACCGGCCTGTCCACCGCGCTGTTCCTGCTGGAGAACGGCTTCAAGGTGAGCATCGTCGAGGCGGCCAAGGTCGGCTTCGGTGCCTCCGGGCGCAACGGCGGGCAGATCGTCAACAGCTACAGCCGCGACATCGACGTGATCGAGCGCAGCGTCGGTCCCAAGCAGGCGCAGTTGCTCGGGCAGATGGCCTTCGAGGGCGGCCGCATCATCCGTGAGCGCATCAAGAAGTACGATATCCAGTGCGACCTGAAGGACGGCGGCGTGTTCGCCGCGCTCACCGACAAGCAGATGGGCCACCTGGAAGCGCAGAAGCAGCTGTGGGAGCGCTATGGCCACACCCAGTTGGAACTGATGGACGCCAAGCGCATCCGCGAGGTGGTGGCCACTGACAACTATGTCGGCGGCATGCTCGACATGAGCGGCGGGCATATCCACCCGCTGAACCTGGCGCTGGGCGAGGCCGCCGCAGTGGAGTCGCTCGGTGGGGTGATCTACGAGCAATCCCCGGCCACCCGCATCGACCGCGGAGCCAACCCGGTGGTGCACACCCCCGAAGGGCGGATCAAGGCCAAGTTCGTGGTGGTGGCGGGCAACGCCTACCTCGGCAACCTGATGCCGGAGCTGTCGGCCAAGTCGATGCCCTGCGGCACCCAGGTGATCACCACCGAGCCGCTGTCCGACGAACTGGCCGCCAGCCTGCTGCCGCAGGATTACTGCGTCGAGGACTGCAACTACCTGCTCGACTACTATCGCCTGGCCGGCGACAAGCGCCTGATCTTCGGCGGCGGCGTGGTCTACGGCGCACGCGATCCGGCCAATATCGAGGCGATCATCCGGCCGAAGATGCTCAAGACCTTCCCCCAGCTGAGGGACGTGAAGATCGACTTCGCCTGGACCGGCAACTTCCTGCTGACCCTGTCGCGCCTGCCCCAGGTCGGTCGCCTCGGCGACAACATCTATTACTCGCAGGGCTGCAGCGGCCACGGCGTGACCTACACCCACCTGGCCGGCAAGGTGCTGGCCGAGGCGCTGCGCGGCCAGGCCGAGCGTTTCGACGCCTTCGCCGAACTGCCGCACTACCCCTTCCCCGGCGGGCGGATGTTCCAGGTGCCGTTCAGCGCCCTCGGCGCCTGGTACTACACCCTGCGCGACAAGCTGGGCGTGTAACGACCGCAGGAACAAAAACGGCGCCCTCGGGCGCCGTTTTCGTTTGCCTTATGGACAGGCCGGCAAGGCCTGACATTGACCCGTTGCGACGCTCGCCTTCAGCGGCGCGGCAAAGCGCGCATCCTCCGGGGCCAGGCGCCGGGCGCAGGCCTGTGCCTGCTGCGCACCTTCGCCGCAGCCTTGCTCGCCGAGCAACTGGGCCAGATTGAACCAGCCGGCGGCGAAATCCGGCTCGCGCTGCAGGCTGGCGCGCAGCGCCTGCTCGGCGCCTTGGCGATCGCCTTCGGCATAGCGGCTGTTGGCCAGGGCGAACCAGCTCAGCGCCTGCTCGGGCCAGGCCTGGGTGGCACGCCGATAGGCGCGCTGCGCCGCCATCTTGCGCCCGGTCTGCTCCAGATCGCTGGCGGCCTTGAGCCAGGCGCGCATGTCGGCCTGCGCCGGCAACTGCTCCGGCGGCAAGGCCAGCACCGCCCAGCGCCCGCCGCGCGCCCAGCTCTGGTCGAAGCTGGCGAAATCATCCACCAGGCGCCGCGTGGTGCCGGAGCGCAGGATCAGCGTGCGCTCGCGACGGTCGTAGCCGACCACCACGGCGAAGTGCCATTGCGGGTAGAAGTCGAACGCCAGGTTCTGCAGCACCAGCACTGGATTGCCGGCGGCCACCTCGGCCAGCAGCGCCTCCAGACGCGGCTGCAGCGGATACACCAGCATGTCGTGGCTGCGTGCGGCGGCGACCATCTCCACCTGCAGGCTGCCTTCGCGACCGGGCAGGTAGACCTTATCCTTGAGCACGCCCGGGGTGGTCAGCACGCCGCGCTGGTTGAGCATGGTGGCCAACGCCGCCGGGCCGCACTGGTAGGCGTCCTGCGGGAAGAACGGCACGTCGCTCAGCTCGACCCGCTCAGGCAAACGCTCGGCCTCCGGCGATAACAGCGGAGACCGAGCGCAGGCGGCAAGTAGAACGACTGAAGCGATACAGGCGAGGCGAATCAGCGATTGATGCATTTGACGAAATTGAAGATGTTGGTGGCGCACAGCATATCAGTGATGATGAAGATCACCAGGAACAGCACGATGATGCCGACCACGCCGGCACCGGCGGGCGCCTGATCCAGCTGCTGGTTGAACTGCGCCAGCTCGGCCGGGGTGAGGCTGGCGATACGCGACTCCACCTGGTCGCGCTCGACGCCCATGGCCACCAGTTTGTCCTTGACCTGCTCGTCGTCGAGCATGGCCATCAACTGCGCCTGATCCACCTGGTGCTGCTGTTCGGCGAGCAACTCGTGGGTGCCGATCATGGCCGCATTGGCGACGGGTATCTGCACCACCAGCAGCAGGTGCAGCAGCGCGGTGAAGAACGCCAGACGGCGCAGAACGGGGTGCATGGACATGGTCATTGTGGTTGTCTCCTGGGACGGCTAGGTAGCCAATAGACAGTATGGCAGGCGTCCGGGTTCACCCCGAAAATCTGCAGCCGCTCACACTTCCTGCAGCAACTGGCTGAGCACCGCACGCAACTTGCCCGGTTTGACCGGCTTGTTCAACAGCGGCGCGCCCAGCGCCTGCAGCTCGCGGCGACAGGCATCGCTGCGGTCGGCGCTGATGATCAGCGCGGGAATCGGCCGGGCGAACGCCTCGCGCAGCTGCTGGATCACCTGACAACCGAGCACGCCGTGATCGAGGTGGAAATCCGCCAGGATCACCTCCGGCGCCCTGCCCTGCAGGCGCTGCAGCGCTTCGGGCAGATCCAGTGCGGTGACCACCTCGCAGCCCCACTGGCCGAGCAGCGCGGCCATGCTGTGCAGGATCGCCTCTTCGTTGTCGATCACCAGCAGGCGCCGCCCCGGCAGCGGGTCGCCGAGCAGCGTCTGCGGCACGGGCTGCGCCGGCCGTTGCGGGCGCTCGGCGGCCAGCGGCACGCGAATGCTGAACAGCGAGCCGCGCCCCGGCTGCGAACTCACCCGCACCGGATAACCGAGCATGCGCGCGATGCGCTCGACTATGGCCAGGCCGAGGCCGACGCCCTTGCGCTCGGTTGCGCGGCCGACGTCCAACTGGTTGAACTCGAGGAAGATCTTGTCCAACTGGTCGGCGGGGATGCCGCGACCGCTGTCCCATACCTGCAGCTCGACAAACCGGCCGCGCCGGCGCGCGCCGAGCAGCACGCCGCCGCGTTCGGTGTAACGACAGGCGTTGCTGAGGAAGTTGCGCAGGATGCGCGTGAGCAGGCGGAAATCGGTGTGCACCGCGCAGTCGAGGATGCGCACGCGCAGGCGCAAATCACTGGCGCTGGCGACGCTTTCGAACTCCGAAGCCAGCGGCGCCAGCAGCTCCTCCAGGCGATAGACGTCGAGATCCGGCTTGATCGCGGCCTGGTCCAGCTTGGAGATGTCCAGCAGGTCGGTGAGCAGATCCTCGGCGCCTTCCAGTGCCAGGTGGCTGCGTTCCACCAGATTGAGCTCGGCGCTCGGCAGCTGCCGCTCGCGCAGGGTGGAGATCAGCAGTCGCGCCGCGTTGAGCGGCTGCAGCAGGTCGTGGCTGGCGGCGGCCAGGTACTTGTCCTTGCTGCGGTTGGCCGCCTCGGCGGCGTCGCGCGCCTCGCGCAGGGCCTGCTCGATGCGCTCGCGCTCTTCGATCTGCCGTTGCAGGTTGCGGTTGGATTCGAGCAGCTCGTAGGTACGTGCAGCGACCCGGCGCTCCAGTTCGTCGTTGAGCTGTTGCAGGCGCTGCTGGGCCTGCTTGCGCTCGGTGATGTCGGCGACGAAACCCTCGAACAGGCCCTCGCCTTCGGGCTTGAGCAGCAGGTTCATCAGCACGTCGATGACACTGCCGTCGCGCCGGCGCAACTGGGTTTCGTAGCCGACCAGGGCGGCGCCGCGGCCCAGCTGCTCGCGAATCCGCGCCAGCTCGTCGAAACCGCCGACGAACAGGTGGCGCGCCAGGTCGTTCAGCGACCACAGCACCTGCTGCGGATCGTCGTAGCCGAGCATGCGCGCCATGGCCGGGTTGGCCGCCAGCACGCCCTGCTGCAGGCTGGCCTGGAAGATGCCGTGCACGGCGTGCTCGAACAACCATTTGTAGCGGTTACGCTCGGTTTCCAGCTCTTCCAGGCGCGCCAGCAGCTCGGGGTAGTGGCTCTTGCGCGCCGACTGGCTGCTGAGCCCCAGCAGCCCGGCCAGCGCCTCGTCAGAGCGCCTCGCCATAGACCACCTCGACGTCGCGCTGGGTCGACTCGCGCGGATTGGTGAGGATGCACGGATCGTCCATGGCATGGCTGGACAGGAAGGGAATGTCCGAGCTGCCGACGCCATGCAGCCCCAGCGTCTCGTGGAAACCCACGGCCCGCTTGAAGGCGATCAGGTGCTCGACCAGGCGCTGGCGGATCTGCGCGTGAGTCAGGCCGCGGCAGTCGATGCCGAGGGTTTCGGCAATCACCTTGAAGCGCTCCGGCGCCGCGCTGTAGTTGAAGGCCACCACGTGCTCGACCAGCACCGCGTTGCACAGCCCGTGCGGCAGGTCGAGGAAGCCGCCGAGACTGTGGCTCATGGCGTGCACCGCACCGAGGATGGCGTTGGAGAAGGCCAGCCCGGCCTGCATGCTGCCGAGCATGATCTTCTCGCGCAGGGCGATGTCCGCCGGGTTGGCGATCATCTGCACCAGGTTGCCGTTGATCAGGCGCATGGCCTCCAGCGCATGGGGGTCGGTGAGCGGGCCGTGGCCGGTGGAGACGAAGGCCTCGATGGCGTGCACCAGCGCATCGATACCGGTACAGGCGCTGAGAAACGGATCCATGCTCAGGGTGGTTTCCGGGTCGATCAGCGACACGTCCGGCACCACCGCCTTGCTGACGATGGAGAACTTCATCCGCTCCTGCTGGTTGGAGATGATCACGAACTGCGAGACGTCGGCCGAGGTGCCGGCGGTGGTCGGAATCAGGATCAGCGGCGGGCTGGGCACGCGGATGGTGTCCACCCCCTCGAACTCGAGGATGCTGCGGCCGTGGGCGACGACGATGCCGATGCCCTTGGCGCAGTCCATCGGGCTGCCGCCGCCGACCGCAACTATCACGTTGCAGCCCTCGCTGCGATACAACTCGGCGCCGGCCATCACCTCCTCCACCCGCGGGTTGGGCGAGACCTGGGTGTACAGGCAATAGGCGATGCCCTGGGCCTGCAGGCTGGCCTCGATATCGCCGGCCCAGCCGGCGGCGACCACGCCGGGGTCGGACACCACCAGCACCTTGCGTGCGCCGAAGGTCTTGGCGTAGTTGCCGACATTGTGCCGGGACCCGGCGCCAAAGATGATCTCCGGGGAGACGAATTTACGCAGTTGGCTCAAATCGTGGCTCATACAACGGCCTGATCTTGTTGTTATGGAATGGCTTCCAGCCTACTGCATTGCTCGGCCAATGCAATGCGACCTGCGCCTAGCGCAGGGCCTGGTAGAAGGCATGCTCGGCGCGCAGCGCCGCGGCCAGATTGGCGGCCTGGCGAAAACCGTGGCGTTCTTCGGCGAACAGCTGATATTCGACCGGCAATCCCCGCCGGCGCAGCGCATCGACCATGGCCTCGGTCTGGCTCGGCACCACCACCGCATCCAGCCCGCCCTGAAAGAAGATCAGCGGCGCAGCGATGCGCTCGGCCTGCAGCAGCGGTGTGCGCGCCCGATAGCGTTCGGCATCCCGTTCGGGATCACCGATCAGCCAGTCCAGATAATCCGCCTCGAACTTGTGGGTAACCCGGCGCAGCGCCAGCGGGTCGCTGACGCCGTAGAGGCTGGCGCCGCCGCGCAGCCCGGGCAGCTCGGCCAGGGCGCGCAGCGCACTGAAGCCGCCGGCGCTGCCCCCGCGGACGAATACACGCTGCGGATCGATACGGCCCTCGCTGGCCAGCGTGTCGATAGCGGCGCGAATGTCCTGCACCTCCAGCTCGCCCCACTGGCCGGCCAGGCGCAGGCGATAGGTGCGACCGTAGCCGCTGCTGCCGCGATAGTTGAGATCGAGCACGGCGTAGCCGCGCAGCGTCCAGAAGGCGATGCGCGGGTCGAATACCGGATAGCAGGCCGAGGTGGGGCCGCCATGGAGGAAGATCAGCAGCGGCGGGCGTACTTCGACGGCAACGGGCGCATAGAACAAACCATGGCAGCGCTCGCCCTGCCCTACCTCGCAGCTCATTGGCTCGGGGCGGGAAAGCTGCTGCTCGGGCAAGGGCTGTTCGCCGCCAGCCAGCATCCGTATCGCGCCGTCGGCCCTGCCGATCGCCAGCACCGCCGGCAGACGATCTGGTGCGGCGGCAATGCAGTAGAAATGCTCGGCATCGGCGGCCAGCGAGCGGAAGCGGGTGAAATCTCCAGCCAGTCGCCCTTCGTAGGGTGCGCTGTGCGCACCAGCGGTATCGGCATTCAAAGAATTGGTGCGCACGGCGCACCCTACCAGCACACCGACACCCTGCTCGAAACGAGTCAGCAGGAACTCATCGTCCAACGGTAGATAGGTTCGACCGCCCAGCTGCCAGGGCGCCGGTGCGTGATCGTAGGGTGCGAACTCCAGCTTCGCGTCGTCATCGACACACTCGGGCTGCCACCAACCTGCCTGGTCGCTCAGCACCCAGAGCCTGCCCTGTTCATCGAAACGCGGCTGCTGCAGTGATCGATCACCCGCCTGCCCGGCCAGCACCCGGCTGGGCTGGCCCGACTCGCGCTGGCACAGGCGCGTGGCGACCCAGGGTTGGTGCGGGCGATCCCACTCGATCCAGGCCAGACGTTGGCCCTCGGAGTCGGCCACAGGCGCCGCGTAAAAATCGGCGCCCTCGACCAGCACCTCGCGCTGGCCATCGATGCCGATGCGCACCAGGCGATGCAGCACCGCGTTGCCCTCATGGCTTTCCTCCACCGCCAGCAACGCCTGCCAGGCAGGGACAAATAACAGGTCGCCATAGCGGCAATTGGCACGAGCCGTGAGCGCCTGTGGCTTATACCCCGTAGGAGCGGCTTCAGCCGCGAAGCGGTTCGCGGCTGAAGCCGCTCCTACGGAACGACCCACCGGCAGATGATAGATCTGCTGGTCGCTCTCGTTGACGAAGGCCACGCCCTGCTCCGTGGCACAGCAGGCGCCTCCGCCGTATTCGTAGACGCGGCTGCGTACGGAAAATCCGGGCGGGGTCAGCTCACGCACAACGCCGTCGCGGCAGAAGAACAACCCGCAACGGGCCTGCAGCGGATCGAACGCCACCCACAGCACACCGCCGTGGGCGGCGTGCAGCTCGGCGAAGTCGGCGCTGGCGGCTGCGGCCTGCTCGGCGCTCCAGATATCGTCGGGATCGATGCGCCTGGCGCACCCTAGATCTTGCATATGATTCGCGAGGCCTTCTCGTTGCGGTACTGCAGGGTCTCCAGCCCCAGCGGCGCCTCCTCCGCCTGTTGGCGGGCGGCGAGGATCACGCCGTGATGGGCCGACTTGCTGCACACCGGGTCGGCGTTGCTGGCATCGCCGGTGAGCATAAAGGCCTGGCAGCGGCAGCCGCCGAAGTCCTTGTGCTTCTCGTCGCAGCTGCGGCAGGGTTCGGCCATCCAGTCGTCGCCGCGAAAGCGATTGAAGCCGAAGGATTCGCGCCAAATGTAATCCAGACTGTGTTCGCGCACATTGGGAAATTGCACCGGCAGCTGCCGCGCGCTGTGGCAGGGTAGCGCGGTGCCGTCCGGGGTGATGTCGAGGAACAGATTGCCCCAGCCGTTCATGCAGGCCTTGGGGCGCTCCTCGTAGTAGTCCGGGGTGACGAAGATCAGCTTGCACGGGTGATTCTCGGCCGCCAGCTTGTCGCGCCACTGGTTGGTGATGCGCTCGGCGCGCTCCAGCTGGGCGCGGGTCGGCAGCAGGCCGGCGCGGTTGAGCTCGGCCCAGCCGTAGAACTGGCAGGTGGCGAGCTCGACGAAATCCGCCTCCAGCTCCAGGCACAGCTCGATGATGCGCTCGATACTGTCGATGTTGTGCCGGTGGGTGACGAAGTTCAGCACCATGGGATAGCCGTGCGCCTTGACCGCACGGGCCATGGCCAGCTTCTGGGCGAAGGCCTTCTTCGAGCCGGCCAACAGGTTGTTCACCTCCTCGTCGGCGGCCTGAAAGCTGATCTGGATATGGTCCAGGCCGGCATCGGCGAACTCGGCGATGCGCGCTTCGGTTAGGCCGATGCCGGAGGTGATCAGGTTGGTGTAGTAGCCCAGGCCGCGGGCCGCCGCGATCAGCTCGGCCAGGTCCTGGCGCACCAGCGGCTCGCCGCCGGAAAAGCCCAGCTGCGCGGCGCCCAACTCACGGGCCTGGCGGAATACCTCGATCCATTCGGCGGTGCTGAGCTCGGCGCCCTGCTGGGCGAAATCCAGCGGGTTGGAGCAGTACGGGCACTGCAACGGGCAGCGGTAGGTCAGTTCGGCCAGCAGCCAAAGCGGCGGCCCGGCTTCATGGCCGGCTTTAGCGAAGCTCGATCCAGAACTGAGCATGGGCCACCTCCATAAAGGCGAGGATGTCTTCGTCGATGCCCGGCACGTCGGGGAAGCGCTGGTGCAGGTTGCCGATGATCTCGGCCACCGAGCGCTTGCCGTCGACCTGCTGGAGAATCTCGCCGGCGCTGTCGTTCAGCTTGATCATCCCCTCCGGATAGAGCAGCACGTGGCAGCCCTGGGCCGGCTCGAACTGCAGGCGAAAGCCGCGGCGGATGGCGGGCACGTTGGGCAGGATGGTCGAGGTCATGGTTGCGGCTCCGTGATGGTGCGCGCGGCGCACCCTACAAAAGACTCGGCCGTAGGGTGCGCCATGCGCACCGCTTGCCCGAAGTTCATAAGGCGATCCCCCGGTGCCAGGCGCGCTCGGCGGTCACCGAGTGGTACGGCGGGCGCTGCAGCTCGTAGGCCATGCTCATGGCGTCGAGCATGCTCCACAGCACGTCCAGCTTGAACTGCAGGATGTTCAGCATGCGCTGCTGGGCCTCGGCCGTGCGGTAGTGCTCGAGGGTGATGCGCAGGCCATGCTCGACGTCGCGCCGCGCCTGGCTCAGGCGGTTGCGGAAGTAGTCGTAGCCGGCGGCATCGATCCAGGGGTAGTGCTGCGGCCAGGCGTCCAGGCGCGACTGGTGAATGGTCGGGGCGAACAGTTCGGTCAGCGAGCTGCTGGCCGCCTCCTGCCAACTGGCGCGGCGAGCGAAGTTGACGTAGGCATCGACGGCGAAGCGCACGCCGGGCAGCACCAGCTCCTGCGACAGCACCTGCTCGCGGTCGAGGCCGACCGACTCGGCCAGGCGCAGCCAGGCCTCGATACCGCCCTCCTCACCGGGCCCACCGTCGTGATCGAGGATGCGCTGAATCCACTCGCGCCGGGTTTCGCGATCCGGACAGTTGGCGAGGATCGCCGCATCCTTGAGCGGAATATTGACCTGATAGTAGAAACGATTGGCTACCCAGCCCTGGATCTGCTCGCGGGTGGCGCGCCCTTCGTACATGGCGCGGTGAAACGGATGATGGATGTGGTACAGCGCGCCCTTGGCGCGCAGCGCCTGCTCGAATTCGGCAGGTGTCATGGCAGCTTGGCTCATCAGAACTCCCCGGTGCGCACAGCTTACAAAACGATGCTCATGCCATCGAACGCGACCTCGATGCCGTGCGCGTCAAGTTCGGTGCGCTCGGGCGAATCCAGGTCGAGAATCGGGTTGGTGTTGTTGATATGGATAAGGACCTTGCGTGCCGAAGGCAGGCCGTCGAGCACCTCGATCATGCCGCCCGGGCCGCTCTGGCAAAGGTGGCCCATCTCACTGCCGAGCTTCTCGCCGACCTCGCACACGCGCATCTCGTCGTCGCGCCACAGGGTGCCATCTACCAGCAGGCAATCGGCACGGCGCATCCAGCTCAGCAGGTGCTCGTCCACCTGGCCGAGGCCGGGGGCGTAGAACAGGCTGCGGCCGCTACGGCTGTCCTCGATGAACAGGCCGATGTTGTCGCCCGGATGCGGATTGCCGCGATGCGGCGAATACGGCGGCGCGCTGCTGCGCAGGGCGATGGCGGTGATGCTCAGCGCCGGACAGGCCGGAATGCCGAAGGGTTTTGCATCCAGCTCGATCAATTGGTGCTGCAGGCCGCCATTCCAGTGGCCGAGCATGTTGAACAGCGGAAAGCCGGTGGTCAGGTCCTGATGCACCATCTCGGTACACCAGACCTGGTGCGGACAGCCTTCGCGCAGGGTCAGCAGGCCGGTGCAGTGATCGATCTGGCTATCGAGCAGGACGATGCCGGCAATCGCCGTGTCGCGCAGCTTGCGCGCTGGTTGCAGCGCCGGAAAGGCTTCGATCTGCGCACGGATATCCGGCGAGGCATTGCACAGGATCCACTGCTCACCGTCATCGGAAATGGCGATGGACGATTGCGTGCGCGGCTGCGCGCGCAGGGTACCGGCGCGCACGCCACGGCAGTTGCGGCAGTTGCAGTTCCACTGGGGAAAACCGCCGCCAGCGGCGGAACCGAGAATCTGGATATGCATGGAAGTCACCAGCGGGGATGCCCCGGACGGACCGGGGCCAAGGTCGATCAGCGGTTGGCGAAGTACATGGTCACTTCGAAGCCAATGCGCAGGTCGGTGTAGGCGGGTTTAGTCCACATGGTGCGGTCCTCTTGTTATTGCGCCGGGGCATTCCGGCAACTCCATTAAGCCCCCGGGGACCGGGCGGCCAAATGGTACTTTGGGAGGAGATTCGGCTGGCATTGGTAGGTGAGTGCAAGCCGTAGGGTGCGCCGTGCGCAGCGCAAGACCGCGCAAATTGGTGCGCACAGCCCAGGCGCCCCCCGCGAACGCCCTAGGGATAGCTACGCATCGGCAATAAAAAACGCGGCCGAAGCCGCGTCGCGATAAGGGTCTGCTGCCGTTCAGGCTGATGGCTGCCCGCAGATCCACCCGGGTAGGGTTGCTCGCCGTGCAAAGGGCGGCGCGCCGGAGCGAGCGCGCCGCAGTTGGATCAGAAGAAGCCCAGCGGATTGATGTCATAGCTGACCAGCAGGTTCTTGGTCTGCTGGTAGTGGTCGAGCATCATCTTGTGGGTTTCGCGGCCGACGCCGGACTTCTTGTAGCCGCCGAAGGCAGCATGCGCCGGGTACAGGTGGTAGCAGTTGGTCCACACGCGACCGGCCTTGATCGCCCGGCCCATGCGGTAGGCGACGTTCATGTCGCGGCTCCACACGCCGGCGCCGAGGCCGAATTCGGTGTCGTTGGCGATCGCCAGCGCCTCGGCCTCGTCCTTGAAGGTGGTCACGCCGATCACCGGGCCGAAGATCTCCTCCTGGAACACGCGCATTTCATTGGTGCCCTTGAGCAGGGTCGGCTGGATGTAGTAACCGCTGGCCAGGTCGCCTTCGAGTTGCTCCGCCGCACCGCCGGTGAGCAGCTGGGCGCCTTCCTGCTGGGCGATCTCCAGGTAGCTGAGGATCTTGTCGAACTGCTGCTGCGAGGCCTGGGCGCCGACCATGGTCTCGGTGTCCAGCGGGTTGCCGCGCTTGATCTGTTTGACCTTCTTCATCACCTCGGCCATGAAGGCGTCATAGATCGACTCCTGCACCAGCGCCCGCGACGGGCAGGTGCACACTTCGCCCTGGTTGAAGAAGCCCAGCACCAGGCCTTCGGCGGCCTTCTCGATAAAGGCCGGCTCGGCCTTCATGATGTCTTCGAAGAAGATGTTCGGCGACTTGCCGCCCAGCTCGACGGTGCTCGGGATGATGTTCTCGGCGGCGCATTTGAGGATGTGCGAGCCCACCGGGGTAGAACCGGTGAAGGCGATCTTGGCGATGCGCTTGCTGGTGGCCAGCGCCTCGCCGGCCTCGCGGCCGAAGCCCTGGACGATATTGAGCACGCCCGGCGGCAGCAGGTCGCCGATGATTTCCATCAGCAGGGTGATCGACAGCGGGGTCTGCTCGGCCGGCTTGAGCACCACACAGTTACCGGCGGCCAGGGCCGGAGCCAGTTTCCAGGCGGCCATCAGCAGCGGGAAGTTCCACGGGATGATCTGCCCGACCACGCCCAGCGGCTCGTGGAAGTGATAGGCCACGGTGCCGTCGTTGATCTCGGCGGTGCTGCCTTCCTGGGCGCGGATGCAGCCGGCGAAGTAACGGAAATGATCGGCGGCCAGCGGCACGTCGGCGTTGAGGGTCTCGCGCACGGCCTTGCCGTTGTCCCAGGTCTCGGCCACGGCCAGCAGCTCGAGGTTGGCTTCGATGCGGTCGGCAATCTTCAGCAGGATGTGCGAGCGCTCCTGCACGCTGGTGCGGCCCCAGGCGTCGGCGGCGGCATGCGCAGCGTCCAGCGCCCTGTCGATGTCGGCGGCATTGGAACGGGGAAATTCGGCGATCACCGAGGCGTCGACCGGGCTGGTGTTGCTGAAATACTGGCCACTGAGCGGGGCGACGAATTCGCCGCCGATGTAGTTGCCGTAGCGCGGCTTGAGGCTGACGACGGCGCCTGGGGTACCCGGTTTCGCGTAAATCATGATGCTGACCTCTCTTGTTGTCGGAGCCCGCTGCCAATCGGGGAAGCGAGTCATGGTTCGATCTTAGGAAGCCCCCGGAAACCTCGGTATGCGCCCATGGCACCGATCGTCTCGTCATTTGGTAGTAGAGCGGCGAGCGGTCTGGCACGGGCCTTCGGCAGCGAGATAAGAGGCTATGGACGCTAAAGGCTAGACCCGCCTGCCTGGTCTTGCGCTGCGCCCGGCGGAAATTCTCCCGACGCAGCTTCAGGCGCCGGAAACGACGATGGCCGGACAAGTCCGGCCATCGTCTGGCGTACTAACCGATCAGCGCTTGGCGACCAGCTCCTTCGGCAGCTTGAAGGTCCACAACATGCCGCCCTGGTTCAGGTGCTTGACACGCTTGGCCACCTCGCCGCCCCACAGCGGCACGGCACCGCCCCAGCCGGACAGCACCGAGACGTACTGCTCGCCGTCCATTTCCCAGGTCACCGGCGAGCCGATCACGCCGGAGCCGGTCTGGAATTCCCAGACCTTCTCGCCGGTCTTGGCATTGAAGGCCTGCAGGTAGCCTTCCGGGTTGCCGGTGAACACCAGGTTGCCCTTGGTGGTCAGCACCCCGCCCCACAACGGCGCATAGTTCTTGTGGCGCCAGACTTCCTTGCCGGTCTTCGGATCGATGGCGCGCAGCACGCCGATGTAGTCCTCGTTGAGCGGCTTGATGGTGAAGCCGGCACCCAGGTAGGCCGCGCCCTTCTTGTAGGCGATGTCCTCGTTCCAGATGTCCATGCCCCACTCGTTGGACGGTACGTAGAACAGGCCGGTGTCCTGGCTGTAGGCCATGGGCATCCAGTTCTTCGCGCCGAGGAAGGCCGGTGCGGAGAACACGCTCTTGCCCTTCTCCGCCGCGCTCGGCGAGCCCGGGCGGTTGCTGTCGTCGTAGATCGGCCGGCCATTCTTGTCCAGGCCCTTGGCCCAGGTGATCTTGTCGACGAAGGGGAAGCCACGGATGAACTTGCCGTTGGTGCGGTCGAGCACGTAGAAGAAGCCGTTACGGTCGGCGGTGGCCGCCGCCTTCACGGTCTTGCCGCCTTCCTGATAGTCGAAGGAGATCAGCTCGTTGACGCCGTCGAAGTCCCAGCCGTCGTGCGGTGTGGTCTGGAAGTGCCACTTGATGCTGCCGTCGTCCGGGTTCAGCGCCAGGCGCGAGGACGAGTAGAGGTTGTCGCCGGGACGCAGGTGCGAATTCCACGGCGCCGGGTTGCCGGTACCGAAGAACAGCAGGTTGGTGTCGGCATCGTAGTAGCCGCCCAGCCAGGGCGCGGCGCCGCCGGTCTTCCACAGGTCGCCCGGCCAGGTCTTGCCGGCCTCGCCGCCGCTGATGCCATTCTCGATGGCCTTGCCGTCCTTGTAGACGTAGCCCATGTGACCTTCGACGGTCGGGCGGCTCCACAGCAGCTCGCCGTTCTTCGGATCGTAGGCCTCGATCTTGCCGACCACACCGAATTCGCCGCCGGACACGCCGGTGATCAGCTTGCCGTTGACCACCAGCGGCGCCGCGGTGATCGAATAGCCCGCCTTGTGGTCGGCGACGTTCTTGCGCCACACCACCTTGCCAGTGTCCTTGTTCAGCGCCACCAGCTTGGCGTCGAGGGTGCCGAAGATCACCAGGTCGTCGTACAGGGCGACACCACGGTTGATCACGTCGCAGCAAGGGCGGATGTCGTCAGGCAGACGTGCTTCGTACTGCCACAGCTCGCGCCCGGTGCGCGCATCGACGGCGAATACACGCGAGTAGGAGGCGGTGACGTACATCACGCCGTCCTTGATCAGCGGCTGCGCCTGCTGGCCGCGCTGCTTCTCGCCGCCGAAGGACATGGTCCATACCGGGCGCAGCTCCTTGACGTTCTGCTCGTTGAGGATGCTCAGCGGGCTGTAGCGCTGACCCTGCAGACCGAGGCCGTTGGTGACGATCTCGTCGGTGCTGCTGGCGTCCTTGAGGATTTCGGCGTCGGTGACCGCCAGCGCGGCGGCGGACGGCATCAGCATGGCGGCACAGAGTGCGGTGAGGAGGAAGGGCTGGCGAAGACCGGCGTGTTTCATTGCGGCTACCTCTGCGGGTTCATTGTTATTGCCGGGAAATTTTCCCGGTCTGGCGCAAATTCTTCGCCCACACCCGTCACCCAACAATTGCACCCCCAGCCGATTTTCCTCCTTCCTTGGTAGCAATACCTGCCCCACAGCCTGCGATCATGGCGATTGCGGCAGCCCCGGCTTTGCCCGACACTGGGCCGCCCCGCACCTATTGATCGGAGACGCCCGTGCCCCACCCTCGCCAGGAAATCCTCAACCATCCCGATGCACTGGACTGCACTGTCTATCGCCCCGACGAGCAGGACCCGGACGGCGAGGAGCTGGATCTGGGCGACGCCAAGGTGATCCTCACCGGCGCCTTCGAGCCGCCCGTCGACTGGGATGCGCGCCAGCGCGAGGACTACTTCGGCGAGGAAGATCCTGCGCACTTCGTCACCGCCCATATCGAGTGCCTGGCCAAGCCGGCCACCAAGGCATTCTTCATGGCCGAGAGCGGCGACTACCTGGCCGTGCAGGCCAGCCTGGGCGAAGTGGTGATGTATTACGTCTACGACCACGAAGAAACCGAGCAGGGTCGCCATTACGTGCTGATTCGCGACGACGAGGAGCTCTAGTGGGAGGCGCTGCAGCGGCGATGTCTTCATCCGCCAGTCGCGGCTAAAGCCCCTCCCACAGGGTACTTCCAGCACAAGCTGGTGCGCGCGGCACACCCTACGAGGCTGTGGCCACGTTCGCGTAGGGTGCGCCGTGCGCACCGATGACACCGCAAGTCTCTAATCCTGACGATCCACCCGCCCCATGGCGTTGCGCTCATAGCGCGGGTATAGATGGCTGACGCTACGGATCAGCTCATAGCGCGACAGGTTGACCTGGGCAAAGCGCTCGGGGATGGGGGCGCGGATCAGTTCGTTCATCTCCGCGCCCTGCTCCGCCCCGTCGCACAGCAGCCCGTCGAGCCAACCCAGGTAATCGCGCATCTGCATGAAGGGCGCCGCGTCCATGGTCAGCGGGCCATGGCCGGGTACGATGTGCTGCCACGGCAGCGCTTCTAGCCGGTCCAGGTCGGCCAGCCACACATCCAGCCCGGGGCTGTTCGGCGTGGTCAGCGCGCGCTGGTAGAACAGCAGATCACCGGCGAACAGCACGCCCGTGCGCTCGTCGAGAATCGCCAGGTCGGCGCCGGTATGGCCGCGCAGCGCCAGCAGTTGCAGGCGCCGGCCGCCGATTTCCAGCGTGCCTTCGTGCAGCTCTTCGCTAGGCAGCACCACCTCGGTGCCGCGCATCCAGTCGCCCACCAGGCGGTACATGTTCTCCGCCATGGCGTCGCCCTGCTCGGCCAGCAGCTTGCTGGTGCCCGCTAGCGCGGCGATGGGCACATCGGCGAAGGCCTGGTTGCCCAGCGCATGATCGGGGTGATGGTGGGTCAGCAGCACGCGCACCACCGGTTTGCCGATGGCCTTCTCGATGCTCTGGCGCAGCGCCTCGCCGTAGCGGCGCGACGGGCCGGTATCGATCACCACCACACCGTCCACGGTTTCGATAAAGCCGACGTTGAGGATATTGCCGCCATTGTCCGGCGCAAAGTTGTCGGTGCTGCCCTCCACCAGCCAGACGCCGTCGGCGATCTGCCGGGGTTGCAGCTGGTAGTTCAACTCGGCGTGAGCCAGGCCGATGGCCAGGCATAGCAGCAACAGCATCCAGCGCATGATCTTCCCCCTGTAATCCCAGCCACCGCGCATCAAGGTGGACTCCACTGGCGGCGTGTATCGGTAGGTTGGCGCTGAGCGCAGCGAAGCCCAACGCCGTGTTGCAGCACGGCATCTCGCGACATGACGCGTTGGGCTTCGGTGCTGCGCACCTCAACCCAACCTACGTGCCCCCACCGCGTATTACGGTGGACCCCACTTGGTGGTCTGCGTCGGTAGGTTGGCGCTGAGCACAGCGAAGCTCAACGCCGTGTTGCAGCACGGCATCTCGCGACATGGCGCGTTGGGCTTCGGCGCTACGCATCTCAACCCAACCTACGTGCCCCCACCGCGTATTACGGTGGACCCAACTGGTGGCCTGCGTCGGTAGGTTGGCGCTGAGCACAGCGAAGCCCAACGCCGCATGGCGCCACGGTATCTCGCGACATGGCACGTTGGGCTTCGGCGCTACGCACCTCAACCCAACCTACGTGCTCAACCCAACCTACGTGCTCCGGCTTCTTGTAGGAGCCGCGCCCCGCGGCGAATAGAGCCCTGGTCAGAACGCGGCCTGGAATTCGTTGCCGTTGTTGTCGCGCAACCACAGCGCGGCAGGCTGCTTGCCGCGCAGGTCGAAGCTCAGCGTGGGGTTCTCACTGACTGCCGGGAACAGCTCGATACGTCCCAGCACCTGCCCGTCCTCGCCGCGCAGTTCGGCCTGCTCGATGTAGAACTCGGGGATGCCGCCGACCAGGCCGTTGTCCATCGGGTGGGAAACCTGCAAACGCAGGCGGCTGTGCTCGCCACGCACGAAGCGCTTTCCCAGCACCTGGCCCAGGCGCTCCTCCCAACCGGCTTCGGCGCGCACCACGCTGGGCGCCGTGCAGCCGCCGCCGGCGGCATCCACCTGCGCCGAGCCGATATGCCAGAGGCCATCGTCGGTCAGCACCGCAGCGCGGATCGGCGTGGCCTGTTCGACGCGAATGCGAATGGCCAGGCTCGGCTCCAGCAGCTCGCCCGGTGCGAAGTCGAAGATCTGCGCGATGGGATTGAGCTCGGCCCAGGCCAGGATGCGCTTGACCCTGCCGCGGTAGGCGCTGGCGTCGATCTGGATCGGCACCTGGCGCGCGTCCTCGGCGAAGGGCGGCACCTCGAGGCGAATCTGGTCGTCGAAGACGAAAGGCTCCCCGCCCAGCAGGCGCTGGTGATGGTAGTCCCACATCACCGAGCTGATCGGATCGGGCGCGGCGGCCCGCGCTTCCCAGGCCCAGGCAAACAGGGCCAGCAACACCAGGGTCCGCCAATCCATCGTCCACCTCCGGCTCGCGCCCTATTGGTATTGTTCAGGCTTCTCGTAGCGCAGCCCGTAGCGCGCATACAGGCGCTCGAGCGAGCCATCGAGGATCAGGTTTTCCAGCTGCTCCTCGACCGCGTAGGCCAGCTGGCGATTGCTTTCGTGCACCGCCATGCCAATTTCCCAGATCTGCCGGCCCATGTCCGGGTAGGCGTTCTCGGCCAGTGCCAGTTGCGGGTCATCGGCCTCGTGCACCAGCCAGTCCACCTCGCCACGCAGCGCCATCACCGCATCCACCTCGCCGGCCCGCATGGCGGCGAAGGCTAGCTGCGGCGTCGGGTAGTGATGGGCCTGCTTGCTGAGCATGCCGCCCTTGAACGAGCTGAGGTAGAACGAGGGCACGCTCTCCACCTCCACCCCCACCGGATGCTGGCGCAGCACGGCGATGCTCGGCACCTCGGCCAGCCGGCGGCGGTCATGGGCCAACTGCCAGCGCTCGCGCTGGTAAGGGCCGAACATCACCACCAGCTCGTTGATCAGCTCGCCCAGCTCGTTGCGCTTGTAGGAGAACTCGCGGTCGTAGGGCACGCGCAGCATCAGGTCGGCCAGCTCGCCCTGCGCGGTGACGCGGCCGCGCCAGATATAGTCGCGCAGATCATCATCGAGCTTTTCACCCGGCGGCGCCCACATCACTTCCAGCTGCAGCCCAAGCCCTTCGGCCAACGCCTTGGCCAGCTCGTAGTCGACGCCACGCGGCTGACCG
This sequence comes from Pseudomonas sp. NPDC077186, assembly GCF_044543505.1. NCBI lineage: Bacteria > Pseudomonadati > Pseudomonadota > Gammaproteobacteria > Pseudomonadales > Pseudomonadaceae > Pseudomonas > Pseudomonas sp. NPDC077186. The sequence continues at coordinate 98,774 of NZ_JBITWE010000008.1, read as the reverse complement.
TCCTGCTCGTAGCTGTAGGGCGGGAAGTTCTGGTACAGCGCCACGCGCAGGGTGCCCGACTCGCTGATGCGATCGAAGTCGCGCACCTGCGCCTGGGCAGTGCCCAGGCCTAGCAGCAGGCCACACAGGAGAATCAGCCGGCGCATGACGCGAGCGCTTATGAAGAAATCGTCGCCAGCAATGGCAGGTCGCGCTGAGCCTGCGCGCAGCAAGCGGAATGTATTGAAATACATGAGCATTGCGAGCACCGCCGGAGCGCGAGATGCCGAGCGCAGCAGATTTATCATCAAGCGCTTACTCCTCGACGTGCACGCTCTCCAGATAGGTACGCACCGCCCACAGCGCTTCCTGGCTGAGGAAGTCGGCCATCTTCGGCATGTACACGCGGCCATCGCGCACCGCACCGTTGATCACCCGTTCCTTGTACCACTCGTCACCCATGGCACCCAGCTCGAGCAGGCGCAGGTCCGGGGCGATACCGCCGGACTTGGCTTCCAGGCCGTGGCAGGCGGCGCAGTTCTGGTTGTAGGCAGAAGAGCCGATCTCGATGGCGCGCGGGTTGTCGCGATAGGGGTTCTCGTCCAGCCATTGCTCACCGAGCGGTTCCAGGCCATCGGTGTTCACCGCCTGCGGTACCACATCACCGTGCGCCCAGAGGTTGGTCGCTGCGGCGAGCAACAGCAGCGCCAGGGTGGATTGGATCTTCTTGTTCATGGCTAGGCCCTCATCTAATGCACGCAAGACAGCCCTTACAGAGCTCGTGGCGACCATCTTAGAAAGGCCGTGCAACGCGCCGAATGCTGCTTTGGTGGTCGCGTTCTAGTCCCTTGGTAGTAGGGCTTGTGAGGGGGTGTTGGCGATGCCTTGGCAGCAAGGCCAAGTCATGGGCCGACCGGGAAATCCTCCCGGCAAAGGCGGGAGTTTTTCCGTAGGCGCAAAGGTGGCCGGGTTCCACCATCGGCTTGCCACTGCGGCGACCACTTTCTTCAACGGGAAGCACAACCATGACAACAAGAAACCTACCCAGCACCCCGCGCCCCCTGGCGCTTGCCCTGATGCTGGCTGGCGGCCTGGCGCTGAGCCAGGGGGCGTTGGCCAAACCGGTCACCTGGGACGACATTGCCAATGACCATCTCACCACCAGCAACGTGCTGCAGTACGGCATGGGCACCAACGCCCAGCGCTGGAGCCCACTGGCTCAGGTCAACGCCGACAATGTGTTCAAGCTGACCCCGGCCTGGAGCTACTCCTTCGGTGACGAGAAGCAGCGCGGCCAGGAATCCCAGGCCATCATCCACGACGGCGTGGTCTACGTGACCGGCTCCTACTCACGCGTGTTCGCCCTCGACGCCAAGACCGGCAAGCGCCTGTGGGCCTACAGCCACCGCCTGCCCGACGACATCCGCCCATGCTGCGACGTGGTCAACCGTGGCGCCGCCATCTATGGCGACAAGATCTACTTCGGCACCCTCGACGCCCGCGTCGTGGCGCTGAACAAGGACACCGGCAAGGTGGTGTGGAACAAGAAGTTCGGCGATCACTCGGCCGGCTACACCATGACCGGCGCGCCGACCATCGTCAAAGATGGCAAGACCGGCAAGGTACTGGTCATCCACGGCAGCTCCGGCGATGAATTCGGCGTGGTCGGCAAGCTGTTCGCCCGCGATCCGGAGACTGGCGAAGAAGTCTGGATGCGTCCGTTCGTCGAAGGCCACATGGGCCGCCTCAATGGCAAGGACAGCACCCCGACTGGCGACATCAAGGCGCCGAGCTGGCCGGATGACCCCAACCACCCGACCGGCAAGAAGGAAGCCTGGAGCCAGGGCGGTGGTGCGCCGTGGCAGAGCGCCAGTTTCGATGCCGAGACCAACACCATCATCATCGGCGCCGGCAACCCGGCACCTTGGAACGGTTGGGCGCGCACCAGCGACGGCGGCGATCCCAAGGACTACGACAGCCTCTACACCTCCGGCCAGGTCGGCGTCGACCCCACCACCGGTGAAGTGAAGTGGTTCTACCAGCACACCCCCAACGACGCCTGGGACTTCTCCGGCAACAACGAGCTGGTGCTGTTCGACTACAAGGACAAGGACGGCAAGGTCACCAAAGCCACCGCCCACGCCGACCGCAACGGCTTCTTCTACGTGGTCGACCGCAGCAACGGCAAACTGAAAAATGCCTTCCCCTTCGTCGACAAGATCACCTGGGCCAGCCACATCGACCTGGAAACCGGTCGCCCGGTGGAAGTCGAAGGCCAGCGTCCGCCCAAGCCCAAGCCCGGTGAAAGCAAGGGTGAAGTGGTCGAAGTCTCCCCACCCTTCCTCGGCGGCAAGAACTGGAACCCGATGGCCTACAGCCAGGACACCGGCCTGTTCTACGTCCCGGCCAACCACTGGAAGGAAGACTACTGGGCCGAGGAAGCCACCTACAAAAAGGGCTCCGCCTACCTGGGCATGGGCTTCCGTATCAAGCGCCTGTATGACGACCACGTCGGCATCCTGCGCGCGATGAACCCGACCACCGGCAAGGTCGCCTGGGAACACAAGGAGCGCCTGCCGCTGTGGGCCGGGGTGCTGGCCACCAAGGGCAACCTGGTGTTCACCGGCACCGGCGACGGCTACTTCAAGGCCTTCGATGCCAAGAACGGCAAGGAGCTGTGGAAGTTCCAGGTCGGCACCGGAATCATCTCCCCGCCCGTTACCTGGGAACAGGACGGCGAGCAGTACATCGGCGTAACCGCCGGCTACGGCGGTGCCGTACCTCTCTGGGGTGGCGACATGGCCGACCTGACCAAACCGGTCGCCCAGGGCGGTTCCTTCTGGGTGTTCAAGCTGCCGAGCTGGGACAAGACCACCGCCAAACGCTAAAGGCTGAACGCATGGCGCACCGTAGGGTGCGCCATGCACGCTGCCTGTGGGAGGGGCTTTAGCCGCGACCGCCTCACCAATAACCACCCCGAGGTACTGCCATGAACTACCTGCCTCTGCTTATCCCGGTTCTGCTACTGGTCATCGGCAGCCACGCCATCGGCGCCGAGAGCGACGGCGTGCCGCAGATCAACGGCTGCCGCATCGAACCCGACAGCCAATGCCCCAACGCCAACCTGCGCGGCGCCGACCTGCGCAACCTGGACATGCGCCGCATGAATCTTTCCGGCGCCGACCTTTCCGGCGCGGACCTGCGCCACGTCAACCTCGACCTGGCCAATCTGGAAAAGGCCAAGCTGCGCGGCGCCAAACTCAACCGCGCCAGCCTGCAACAGAGCAACCTGCGCCTGGCCGACCTGTCCGGCGCCAGCCTGGTGGCCATCAGCGGCTGGGGCCTGTTCGCCCAGGCCGCGCAGTTCGAAGGCGCCGACATGCGCGCCGCCAACCTGGAGTTCGCCCGCCTCTCCGGCGCCAAGCTGCACAACGTCCAACTGCAGGCGGCCAATCTGGAAATGACCTGGCTGAGCAAGGCCGATCTGAAAGGTGCGCATCTGGAAGACGCCAACCTGCAGGAAGTGAAGCTCGGCGGCTCCAACCTAGAGAACGCCAACCTCACCGGTGCCCGCACCCGCTTCGGCAACTTCCAGGACGCCAACATGCCCGGCTGCGTGCAATGCCCCAAGGGCTGGGACTGATCCCCGCCCGTAAGCCCACCCAAACACCGTAGGGCGGGCCGGGCGGCGATCCGCTTCAGCCCACCAACAGAGCGCACAGCCAACACCAACCCGTCCTCTACCCCGTAGGAGCGGCTGGGAGGCATTTCGCTTCAGCCGCGAAGCGCTCATGAACATCGCGGCTGAAGCCGCTCCTACGGTCTGCGGCCGAACGCTGATTTGCGTAGGAGCGGCTTCAGCCGCGAACCCACCCTGAATCAGGCACTCTCCAACCCCACCCTTACCACCCCACTATCAATCGCCAGATGCACCAGCTCCGCCTGCGAGCTGATCTGCAGTTTGTTCTTCACCAGGGTCTGGTAGTTGGACAGGGTCTTGGCGCTGATGCATAGCTTCTCGGCGATCTGCCGGGGTGGCAGGCCGCGGGCGAGCATGACGAAGATTTCGAACTCGCGCTGGGTCAGCTCGCGCAGGCGTGGGTCGAGGCCGTCGCTGCTGGCGGGGTTGCAGGCCAGTTGGGTGGCCAGTTGCTGCTCGATATAGGCGTGGCCGGCGGAGGTGCGTTTGACCGCCTCCACCAGCACTTCCGGCGAGGAGTTCTTGGTCAGGTAGCCGATGGCGCCGGCGTCCAGTGCCTGGCGTACCAGGGGTAGTTCGTCATGCATGCTGAAGAACAGCACGCGCAGTTGTGGCAGGCGCTGGCGCAGGCGCCGGGTGGTTTCCAGGCCGCTGATGCCGGGCAGGCCGATATCCATGATCACCAGGTTGGGAATCTCTTCCTGCACCCGCTGCAACGCCTGCTCACCGTCGCACGCCTCGCGCAGTTGCACGTCCGGCAACAGGGCGCGCAGCAGGCTGGCGTAGCCCTGACGCACCACGGCGTGGTCATCTACCAGTAGAACCTTCATCGCGTTGCCTCCAGAGGAATATTCAGGCACAGCGCCCAGCCGGCTTGCGGGCGACTGTGCAGGCGCAGCTCGCCGCCCAGGCTGCGGCTGCGTTCGCGCATCGAGCGCAGGCCGATGCCGGGGCGCAGCGGCAGTGCCGTGCCCTGGCCGTTATCGCGCACCAACAGGCGCAGGCCCTGGCCACGGCGTTGCAGGCGAATGCGCACTTCGCTGGCATCGGCATGGCGAGCGACATTGGTCAGCGCCTCCTGCACCAGCCGATAGAGATGGGCCTTGCTCGCCAGCGGCAGGCTTGGCAGTTGTTCGCTCAGTTGCAGGCGGCAGCGAATGCCTTGCGCCTGCTGCCAGTCGGCGGCCAGTTGCTGCAGCGCCGGGCCGAGTTCCAGACGCTCCAGCACCACCGGGTAGAGGTCGCGGATCAGGCTGCGAAAGCCCTGCTGCAGGCGCTCGCAGTTGTCGTCGAGCAGGCGCGCGGTGTCCTGCACCTGCTGCGGCCGGTCGGCGATCACCTTGAGCAGGCAGGCCTGGGCGCGGATGCCGCTGAGGTACTGGCCGAGGTCGTCGTGCAGGGTCTGGCCGAGGCGCGTGCGCTCGCGCTCCTGCAGCTCCAGCAGCGCCTGGGTCAGCTCGGCGTTGTCCGCCTGCACCTGCTGCAGGGTGGTGGCCATGGCGTTGAAGTGCCCGGCCAGGCGCTGCGCCTCGGCCAGGCCGTGGTGTTGCAGGCGGATGTCGAAGCGGCCGGCGCCGACCTGGCCCAGGGCGGCCAGCAGCTCGTCGAGCACGCCCAGGCCGCTGCGCACGGCAAAGCGGATGGTCAAAAGGCTCAAGGCCAAGGCGAAGGCGCTGAGCAGCAGCAGTTGCAGCAGCGAGTCCTGGATCTCCTCGATCTCGTCAAAGGGATCGAGGACGATGCGCAGTTCGCGACCATCGTCCAGTGGCCAGACGTCGGCCACCAGCGACGATGAACCCAGCAGGCGCTCGGCGATCCAGTGTTCGATGGCACTCTCGCTCTGCACCTTGGGTTGCTCGCCCGGCTGCAGCCAGCTGACACGGATATGCCGCAGGTTGTCGGTCAGTTCGGGGCGCAGGCTGGCAGGGTTGTTGCGCGCCACTTCGCCCAGGTATTCGACCACCGCCTCGGCCGCCAGCAACTCGCGGCGCACGTCGTGGCTGGCCTGGCGCAGCAGCAGCGCCAAGCCGGCCAGGGTCACCAGCACGAACAGCAGGCTGACGCCGAGGTTGATGCGGCCGAGGGCGGTCATCTACTTGACCACGCTACTTGACCACGAAGTGACCGAGCATGCCCTTGCCTTCCAGGCCCTTGGCATAGAAGCGGAACTTGCCCGGCTTGACCGGCAGGAAGAAGATCTGCGCCTCGCCGGCGTCCTCGAACTCCAGCTCGGTGAGGGTCACCGCCTTGATCTCAACGCCGCCGGCCTCGACCTTGCGCAGGTAGATGGACGTGGCGAACTCGGGCGCCTGGAAGGCGTATTCCTTCTGCCCGCTGGCGATGATCTTGAGCTGGTAAGCCTGGCCGGTCTGCAGCTGGTACTCGCTCTGCGACATGGCGTAGTCGCTTTCCTCGTTGCCCAGCACCAGGTCGGGCAAGGCAACCGGCCGGCGGGTCATGTCGCCGGCGGCGTGTAGGCTGTCGACGCCGAGCAGGCTAAGGATCAGCAGCAGCGGCAGCGTAAGGACTTTGATGATGCGCATGGGGGTTCACCTGTTGTTTTTATGGGCCTGGTGACCATGCTAGGGAGCGGACGACCTTTGCGGTTTACTACCTTGGTACCGGCGCACTGGTACTTTGGGCATATTTCCCGAGGCGGGGGCTGTTCCTATGCTGGGGCCATCCGACCGGGAGCCGCCCCATGCGCCAGATTCGCCAGTCCGCCCTGCTAGTTCTCGCCCTGCTCTGCGCCGGCGTCGCCTGCGCCAATGAGCTGCAGGTGCGCATCGGCTACCTGGCCCACCTGCCGCCGCGCGGCCCGCTGCTGTCCAATGTCATCCCCGAGCCGCTCGATGCCGGCCGCCGCGGCGCCGAGCTGGCGATTGCCGACAGCAACAGCACAGGACGCTTCCTCAAGCAGGGCTACAGCCTGGAAAGCGTCGAGCATGAGGATGCGGACGAACTGCTCGCCGCCGCCCAGCGGCAGCACCAGGCCGGCATTCGCCTATTTGTGATCAACGCCCCCGCCGCTACCCTGCGCCAGCTCAGCCAGCGCCTACCGGACAGCCTGCTGCTCAACGCCGGCAGCGCCGACGACGGCCTGCGCCGCGAGCAGTGCCTGGGCAACGTGCTGCACACCCTGCCCAGCCGCGCCATGCTGGCCGACGCCCTGGCGCAGTTTCTCGCCGTGCGCAAATGGACGCGCTGGCTGCTGGTGACCGGCAACACCGCGGACGACCTCGCCTACGCCGACGCGCTCAGGCGTGCGGCCAAGCGTTTCGGCCACAAGATAGTCGCCGAGAAGCCCTGGAGCTTCGACAACGACCAGCGCCGCAGCGCCCAGGCGGAGATGCCGCTGTTCACCCAGGCCAGCGAGTACGACGTGGTGCTGGTGGCCGACGAGCGCGGCGACTTCGGCGAGTACCTGCCCTACAACACCTGGTACCCGCGCCCGGTAGCCGGCACCCAGGGCCTGACCCCGACCGCCTGGCACAAGACGGTGGAGACCTTCGGCGCCGCGCAGTTGCAGAAGCGTTTCGAAGAGCTGGCCGGACGCTGGATGAACGACCGCGACTTCGCCGCCTGGATGGCCGTGCGCAGCCTGGCCACGGCCATCACCAAACAGCGCGACGTCGACCCGCAGTCCATCCGCCGCCTGCTGCTGAACGAACAACTGCCGCTGGACGGCTTCAAGGGCCGCAAGCTGAGCTTCCGCCCGTGGAACGGCGAGCTGCGCCAGCCCATCGCGCTGGTGCACCCGCGCGCCCTGGTCAGCAGCTCGCCGCAGGAGGGGTTCCTGCACCCGCACAACGAAATGGACAGCCTCGGCTACGACCGCCCGGAAGTGAGCTGCGATCTGGCCGGTACGCCGCATGGATAGCCCCTGTGGGGGGCGCTTCAGCGGCGACTGTCGCGGCTAAAGCCCCTCCCACAGATCAACCCCCGCCTAAACCCGGCCGCAAACGACCATAACAAGAGGATCAACCCCATGCGCCTTACCCCTCTCGCCTGCGCCGTCGCCTTCGGCCTGGCCTGCCACTCGGCCCTGGCCGCCACCGCCTATGTGTCCAACGAGAAGGACGACAGCATCAGCGTGATCGACCTGGACAGGCTGGAGGTCACCGCCACTCTGGCCGTCGGCATGCGCCCGCGCGGGCTGCTGCTGTCCTCCGACAACAAGCTGCTCTATATCTGCGCCAGCGATTCGGACCGGGTGCAGGTGATGGACCTGGCCACGCGCCAGATCGTCAAGGAGCTGCCCTCCGGCGCCGACCCCGAACAGTTCGCCCTGCACCGCAACGACCGCTGGCTGTACATCTCCAACGAGGACGATGCGCTGGTCACCGTGGTCGACACCCAGAGCGACGAGGTGCTGGCGCAGATCGAGGTGGGCGTCGAGCCCGAAGGCATGGCGGTCAGCCCGGACGGCAAGTGGGCGGTCAACACCAGCGAGACCACCAACATGCTGCACTGGATCGATACCAGCACCCAGCAACTGGTGGACAACACATTGGTCGACCAGCGCCCGCGCCACGTCGAGTTCGACCAGGACGGCAAGCGCCTGTGGGCCTCGGCCGAAATCGGCGGCACGGTCACGGTGCTGGACGTCGAGGCGCGCGAGATCCTCAAGGTGCTGCGCTTCGAGATCAAGGGTGTGCACCCGGACAAGGTGCAGCCGGTGGGGGTCAAGCTCTCGGGCGACGGCAAGTACGCCTTCGTCGCCCTCGGCCCGGCCAACCATGTGGCGGTGGTCGATGCCAAGAGCTACGAGGTACTCGACTACCTGTTGGTGGGCCGGCGCGTCTGGCATATGGCCTTTACCCCGGATCAGCAGCGCCTGCTGACCACCAACGGGGTCAGCGGCGACGTCTCGGTGATCGACGTGGATACGCTCAAGGTGAGCAAGTCGATCAAGGTCGGCCGCTACCCCTGGGGCGTGGTGGTAACGCCATGAACGCCCTGCAGGTGAGCGGCGTCGGCTTCGCCTATGGCGCACGCCAGGCGCTGCATGGTCTGGATTTCGAGCTGGCACCCGGCCGCTTCGCTGCCCTGCTCGGGCCCAACGGCGCCGGCAAGTCCACCCTGATCGCCCTGCTCACCCGCCTGTACGACCTGCAGAGCGGCGACATCCGCATCTTCGGCCACAGCCTGGCCCGCGAACCGCGCCAGGCGCTGCGCCAGCTCGGCGTGGTGTTCCAGCAGAGCACCCTGGACCTGGATCTCTCGGTGCAGCAGAACCTCGCCTACCACGCCGCCCTGCACGGCCTGCCCAGGCGCCAGGCCAACGCCCGTATCGACGAGGAGCTCCAGCGCCAGGACCTCGGCGAGCGCCGGCACGACAAGGTACGCACGCTCAACGGCGGCCACCGCCGCCGCGTGGAGATCGCCCGCGCCTTGCTGCATCAGCCGCGCCTGCTGCTGCTCGACGAAGCCAGCGCCGGGCTCGACCCGGCCAGCCGCCTGGCGCTCGGCCGCCACGTGCGCCACCTGTGCCGCGAGCAGGGTCTGTGCGTGCTGTGGACCACCCATCTGCTGGACGAGATCGAACCGAGCGACGAACTGCTGATCCTGCACCGCGGCGAGCGCGTGGCCCGCGGCAAGGCCGCCGAATTCGGCGACCTGGCCACCAGCTTCGCCCGCCTGACCGGCGACGAGGCCCTCGGCCGCGGCTATGTGCGCGAGGCGATTCGGCCCAATGGTGGGAGGGGCTTCAGCCGCGAGATCCACGATATCGAAGAGCTCGCGGCTAAAGCCCCTCCCACAAATCCCGTGGGTTCCGCAAAGGAAGCACAAGCATGAGCGCCTACTGGCACTGCCTGCGCGGCATAGTCCTGCGCGAATGGCTGCGCTTCGTGCTGCAGCGCTCGCGCTTTCTCAGCGCCCTGGTGCGGCCGTTGCTGTGGCTGCTGGTATTCGCCGCCGGCTTTCGCGCCGCGCTGGGCATCGCCATCATCGAGCCCTACGACACCTACATCACCTACGACACCTACATAGTGCCCGGCCTGGCCTGCATGATTTTGCTGTTCAACGGCATGCAGGGCTCGCTGGCGATGGTCTACGACCGCGAGATGGGCAGCATGCGCGTACTGCTCACCAGCCCGCTGCCGCGCGCCTTCCTGCTCGCCGCCAAGCTGCTGGCCACCGCGCTGATCTCGCTGCTGCAGGTCTATGCCTTTCTCGCCATCGCCTGGGTCTACGGCGTGCAGCCGCCGGCCTGGGGCCTGCTCGCCGCCTTGCCGGCGCTGCTCTTGGTGGCGCTGCTGCTCAGCGCCCTGGGCCTACTGCTGTCCAACGGCATCCGCCAACTGGAGAACTTCGCCGGGGTGATGAATTTCGTCATCTTCCCGCTGTTCTTCCTGTCCTCTGCGCTCTACCCGCTGTGGAAGATGCGCGAATCCAGCGAGTGGCTGTACTGGCTGTGCGCGCTCAACCCCTTCACCCATGCCGTGGAGCTGGTGCGCAACGCCCTCTACCTGCGCCTGCACCTCGATGCCCTGCTGATCTGCAGCGGCCTGACCCTGCTGCTGACGCTGCTCGCCGTGGCCAGCTTCAACCCGCAGCACGCGGCGCTGCGCAAGACGGGTTGAGCCCACTTCTGGCCGCTGGCCATTACGACTTCTACTACTTTGGTACTGCTTTTGCTCTCCATCGTAGAATTTCCAACGCAGCAGTCCGGGCCTCTAATACCCCCATAAAAAGAACAGAGGCCCACGCTCATGAAACACTGCCTTGCCCTGCACGCGGGGCTGCTCCTCGGCACCAGCCTGCTAGCGCCCCTGACGCTGGCCGAGGTCGCCCTGTTCGCCGCCGACGGCTATCGCCAGACCCAATACCGCAGCCCCACTCCGGCCGCCCTCGACGGCGCGCGCACCCTCGACACCCCGGCCCTGCAACGCCTGCTGCGCGAACAGCCGCACACCCGCCTGATCGACGTCTACCGCCGCCCCTGGTTGAATGGCCGCTTCATCGAGGACCAGGCCCACGCCAACCTGCCCGGCAGCCTGTGGCTGGCCAATACCGGCGACGGCCGGCTCGAGCCGCGCTGGCAGCGCTACTTCGAGACCCACCTGCGCAATATCAGCCAGGGCGACCCGGACTGGCCGCTGGTGTTCTACTGCCGCTCCGACTGCTGGCTGAGCTGGAACGCCACGCGCCGCGCCCACCGCCTGGGCTACCGCCAGCTGTACTGGTACCGTGACGGCATCGACGCCTGGCAGCAGGCCGGCCTGCCCCTGGTGCCCGCCCAGCCGGCCGAGCTGCCCGGCGCTTTCTTCATCCCCAACGCCGCACCATAATCACAACAACGAGGTGAAAGGCCATGTACAAGATTCTGATTGCCGACGACCACCCGCTGTTTCGCGAGGCCATCCACAACGTCATCGCCGACGGCTTCCCCGGCAGCGAGATCATGGAGACCGCCGACCTGGACAGCGCCCTGGAGCTGACCCAGGCGCACGACGATCTCGACCTGATCCTGCTCGACCTGAACATGCCCGGCATGCACGGCCTGGGCGGGCTGATGAACCTGCGCAACGAGGCGCCGACCATCCCGGTGGTGATCGTCTCCGCCGAGCAGGACAAGCAGATCGTGCTGCAGGCCATCACCTACGGCGCAGTGGGCTTCATCACCAAGTCCTCGCCGCGGGCGCAGATGACCGAGGCCATCGCGCAGATCCTCGACGGCAACGTCTACCTGCCGCCGGACATCATCCGTGCGCAGAAGAGCGGCGGCCACCGCCACCACGCCGACCACCCCAGCATCCCGCCGGAGCTGCTGCAGGCGCTGACGCGCAAGCAGCTCTTGGTGCTCGAACGCATGACCAAGGGCGAATCGAACAAGCAGATCGCCTACAGCCTGGATATCGCCGAAACCACGGTCAAGGCGCATGTCTCGGCGATCCTGCGCAAGCTCGGCGTGCACAACCGGGTGCAGGCCATCCTCTCCGCCGGCGACATCGACTTCGCCGCCTATCTGCGCCGCTGATCCGCGGTGCCAGAGCGTTCCTACCGCTGCCTAGGGAAACGCTGAAATAGCCGGGCGCAGGCGGGACAGCAGCTTTATCGCTGAACAGCGCTTGCGCTGGCCCGCAGGGGGAATAATCCAGAACCTGCGTAGTACCTGGGCTCCCGCCTTCGCGGGAGTGACGATAAATGGCTTTTTCAGAACTTCCCTAGCCCGGATGCAATCCGGGGACATTTTCCTGCCCGGCTCGCCGCTCGCGGATTGCATCCGGGCTACGAAACAGCCGGCTGCTCGTCGATCATCCGCAGCGGCTGCCAGCGGCGCAGCAGCAGGTACAGGGTGGGGATCACGTAGAGGGTGAAGAAGGTGCCCACCAGCAACCCGCCGACTATCACCAGGCCGATCTGCTGGCGGCTCTCGGCGCCGGCGCCGGTGGCGATGGCCAGCGGCAGCGAGCCGAGGACCATGGCCCCGGTGGTCATCAGGATCGGCCGCAGGCGCTGCACCGCCGCCTCGATCACCGAGGCGCGCAGCTCCTTGCCCTCGCGCAGCAGGTGGTTGGCGAACTCGACGATGAGGATGCCGTGCTTGGTGATCAGGCCGATCAGGGTCACCAGGCCGATCTGCGAGTAGATGTTCAGAGTGCCGCCGAACAGGGTCAGCGCCAGCAAGGCGCCGGCCATCGACAGCGGCACGCTGAAGAGGATGATCAGGGGATCGCTGAAGCTCTCGAACTGCGCTGCCAGCACCAGGAAGATGAACGCCAGGGCCAGGGCGAAGATCAGCGCGATGCCGGCGCTGGATTCCTTGAAGTCGCGCGAGGTGCCGGTGTAGTCGTACTGGGTATCCGGCGGGAACACCTCGCGCGCGGCGGCCTCCAGATGCTCCAGCGCCTCGCCCAGGGTGTAGCCGCTACCGACGTTGGCGCTGATGGTCACCGCACGCAGCTGGTTGAAGTGGTTGAGTTCGCGCGGCGCCACGGTCTCGCGCACCGAGATCAGGTTGGACAGCTGCACCATGCCGCCCTCGCGGTCGCGCACGTAGACTCGGTCGAGGTCCTGCGGGTTGCTGCGGTCGATGTCCTGCAGCTGCACCAGCACGTCGTACTGCTCGCCGCTCTGCTTGAAGCGGGTCACCTGGCGGCTGCCGAACAGGCTTTCCAGGCTGCGGCCGATGGTGGCGACATCGGTGCCCACCGCCACCGCCTGCTCGCGATTGACCGCCACCTTGAGCTGCGGCGCGTTGAGCTTGAGGTCGCTGTCCAGGCTTTCCAGCCCCGGATAGTCGCGCACCCGCGCAAGCAGTTGCTCGACATAGCCCTGCAGCTCGGCGTACTCCATGGACGAGCGAATGACGAAGTTGATCGGCTGGTTGCGCGCGCTCTGCCCCAGCGGCGGGCGGTTGACCGGGAACACGCGCATGCCGGCGATATCCTGCAGCTTGGGCAGCAGCTCGTTGCGTATCTCGAACTGGCTGCGGCTGCGCTCGGCCCAGTCCTCCAGCTTCATGAAGGAAATGCCCTGGGCCACCGTGGGAAAGCCGGCGATGACCATATAGCGGTTGGTTTCCGCGATGCTCGCGTAGGCCGCCTCCACCTCTCGCGCGTAGCGCGCGGTGTAGTCGATGGTGGCGCCGTCCGGGCCGTTGAACACCCCGACTATGGTGCCGGTGTCCTCGGTCGGCGCCAGCTCCGAACGCAGCCCATTGAACAGCCAGGCGCAGAGCAGGAAGGCCAGTAGCAACACGCCGAGCACCAGCGGCCAGGCGCGCAGGGCGCGATCCAGGCTGTGCTTGTAGCTGTAGGTGACAGCGTTGAGGAAGCGTTCGATCAGGTTGTACAGCCGGCTGTGGCGCTCGCCGGCCTGGTGCGGCTTTAGCAGCACCGCGCACATCATCGGCGTCAGGCTCAGGGCGACGAAACCGGACACCAGCACGGCGCCTGCCAGGGTCCAGGCGAACTCGGTGAAGAGTTTGCCCGTGGTGCCCTGCATGAAGCCGATGGGCGCGAACACCGCGGCCAGGGTCAGGGTCATGGCGATCACCGCGAAGGCGATCTCGCGGCTGCCAGTGAAGGCCGCCTGCATGGGTTTCATCCCCGCCTCGATATGGCGGTGGACGTTCTCCAGCATGACGATGGCGTCATCCACCACCAGGCCGATGGCCAGCACCATCGCCAGCAGGGTCAGGGTGTTGATGGAAAAGCCCATCAGCGACATCAGGGCGAAGGCGCCGATCAGCGACACCGGGATGGTCACCAGCGGAATCAGGGTGGCACGCAACGAGCGGAGGAAGATGAAGATGATCAGGATGACCAGCCCCACCGCTTCCCAGATGGTGATGAAGACGTTGTCGATGGACTCGCGGATGAACAGCGAGTTGTCGTTGGCCACCGTCATGTGCATGCCCTCGGGCAGCAGCGCGCGGATTTCCGGCAGGGCCGCCTCGAGGCCGTCGGAGATGTCCAGCGGGTTGGCCGTGGCCTGCTTGATCATGCCCATGGACACTGCCGGGCGGCCGTTGAAGCGCACCACGCTGCGCTCGTCGCGCGGGCCGATCTCGGCATGGCCGACGTCGGCCAGGCGCAGCAGGTAGCCCTGCGAATCGTCGAGAATCAGCGCGTTGAACTGCTCGGGCGTGCTCAGGTCGGTTTCCGACAGCACGGTGAACTCGCGCTCGCGCGACTCGATGCGCCCGGCGGGAATCTCCACGTTCTGCCGGCGCAGGGCGTCCTCCACGTCCTGCACCGTGAGGTTGTGCGCGGCGAGCTTCTCCGGGTCGAGCCAGATGCGCATGGCGAAGGTGCGCGCGCCGCGAATCTGCACCTCGGCGACGCCGGGAATGGTCTGCAGGCGATCCTTGATCACCCGCTCCAGCACGTCGGTGATCTCCATGGCGTTGTAGCGGTCGCTGTAGGTGGCAATCCAGATCACCGGCTGGGCGTCGGCCTCGACCTTCTGCACTATGGGTTCGTCGATCTCGTCGGGCAGCAGACCCCGTACCCGGCCGAGGCGGTCGCGCACGTCGTTGGCCGCCTCGTCGGCATTGCTGCCGAGGCGGAACTGGGCGGTGATCTGGGTATTTTCCGAGCGGCTGATGGAGCTGACGAAGTCCAGTCCCTCGATACCGGACAGCACGTCCTCGATCGGCTGCGCCACCTGCGATTCCATGATCTCCGGGCTGGCGCCGGGGTAGATCACGTTCACCGTGACGATCGGCACGTCGATATTGGGGTATTCGCGCACGCTGAGGCGATCGTAGGCCATCAGCCCGAGCAGCACCACGATCAGGGACAGCACGGTGGCGAATACCGGCCGGCGGATGCAGATATCGGAGAGGATCACCGCTGGCGCTCCCCGCTCTTGCTGCGCACCGCCAGGCCCGGGCGCACCTTCTGCCAGCCGGCGCTGATCACCGTCTCGTCGCCTTCGAGGCCTTCGCGCACCTCAACCAGGCCGTCGAAACGCTTGCCCAGGCGCACCTCGCGCTGCTCGACGCTGCCGTCCACCACCAGGTTGACCAGCAGTTGCTCGCCCACCGGCATCACCGCCTCCTCGGGAATCACCAGCGCCTCGGCGCGCTCGGCGAGGATCACCGAGACGCGGACGAACTGGCCGGGGCGCAGACGGCGGTCGTCGTTGCCGATATGGGCGCGGATCGCCTGGCTGCGGCCGACTTCGTCCAGGCGCGGGTTGATGGCGAAGATCTCGCCCTGGAAGCGCTCGCCCGGGTAGGTGTCCAGGCTGATTTCCACCGTCTGCCCCAGGCGTACCTGGGCCACGGCCTTCTGCGGGATGCGGAAGTCGACCTTCAGCGGGTCGAGTACTTCCAGGTTGACGATGTTCTGCCCGGCGCTGAGGTAGTCGCCGACGCTGGCCTGGCGCAGGCCGAGCACGCCGTCGTAGGGCGCCTTGATCTGGGTCTTGTCGAGCCGTGCCTGGGCCAGCGCCTGGCTGGCGCGGGCGGCCTGCAACTGGCTCTGCGCCTCGTCGAGGGCCTGGGCATTGCTGGCGCCGCGCTGGAACAGCATCTGCGCGCGCTGGTGGTTCTTCTCCGCCAGGTCGAGGTTGGCGCGGGCCTGGGCCAGCTCGGCGCGGGCGATGGCGTCGTCGAGGCTGACCAGCAGGTCGCCGGCGGTCACCGCCTGGCCCTCGCGAAAATGCAGGCTGGCCAGGCGCCCCTCGATTTCCGGACGAATCATCACCGACTCATCCGAGCGCAGCGAACCGAAGGTGATCAGCTCGTCGCGCACCGCCATCTGCTTGACCGGCACCACTTCCACCAGGGGCCCATCGGCGGCCAGCACCTGACCGGCGAGCAGCGCCGACAACAGCAGTGGCAGGGAACGCAGCAGCACGGCCATATACAACCCCTCTTGTATGTATAAGCCGAGTCTAACCTTCTGCTACTTCAATGACAGCGGGGCAAGCTATTTCCCTATGTTTTCTACCCGTTACTGACGCATGCCGCGGCCGCTGACCAGCAGGCGGATGCACAGGGTGTACAGCACCGCGGTGGCCAACAGCATAAAGCCGATGGCCACGCTGATGCGGATGTCGGACACGCCGAGGATGCCGTAGCGGAAGGCGTTGACCATATGCAGGATCGGGTTGCCCAGCGACACCGCCTGCCAGAATGGCGGCAACAGGGTGATCGAATAGAACACCCCGCCCAGGTAGGTCAAAGGCGTCAGCACGAAGGTGGGGATGATCGAGATGTCGTCGAAGTTGCGCGCGAACACCGCGTTGACGAAGCCGCCCAGGGAGAAGATGGTCGCCGTCAGCAGCACCACCAGCACCGTCACACCCAGGTGATGCACCGAAAGCTTGGTGAAGAACAGCGACAGCAGAGTGACGATGAAGCCCACCGCCAGGCCGCGCAGCACGCCGCCGACAACGAAGCCGACGAGGATGGTATGCGGCGACACCGGCGACACCAGCAGCTCCTCGACGTTGCGCTGGAACTTGCTGCCGAAGAAGCTCGACACCACGTTGCCGTAGCTGTTGGTGATCACCGACATCATGATCAGCCCCGGCACTATGTACTCCATGTAGCTGAAGCCGCCCATGTCGCCGATCTGCCGGCCGATCAGGTTGCCGAAGATGACGAAGTACAGAACCATGGTGATCGCCGGCGGCAGCAGGGTCTGCGGCCAGATGCGCAGGAAACGGCGCACCTCGCGGTGGACGATGGTGCGCAGGGCCACCAGGTTGGCGGCCAGTTCGCTGTTGAGGTACTGGGTATTCATGACGCCACCTTGGCCAGGTTCTTTTCCACCAGGGAGACGAACAGCTCCTCCAGGCGATTGGTCTTGTTGCGCAGGCTGAGCACCTCCACCCGCTGCTGCGCCAGCTGCTGGAACAGCGCATTGAGGCCCTGGCTCTTCTCCACCTGCACCTCCAGGGTGTGGTCGTCGAGCAGCCGCGCCGGGTAGCCCTGCAGCTGCGGCGCCGCCGCGTGGGTGTCCTTGAGGTCGAGCAGGAAGGTCTCGACGTGCAGCTTCTTGAGCAGGTCCTTCATGCTGCTGTGTTCGACGATGCGGCCGTGGTCGATGATGCCGATATTGCGGCACAGCTGCTCGGCCTCTTCCAGGTAGTGGGTGGTGAGGATGATGGTGATGCCTTGCTGGTTCAGCTCGGTGAGAAAGCTCCACATCGAGCGGCGCAGTTCGATGTCCACCCCGGCGGTGGGCTCGTCGAGGATCAGCAGGCGCGGCTGGTGCACCAGCGCGCGGGCGATCATCAGGCGGCGCTTCATGCCGCCGGACAGCTCGCGCGAGGCGACGTTGCGCTTTTCCCACAGGCCCAGCTGGGTCAGATACTGCTCGGCGCGCGCCTTGGCGATGCTGCGCGGGATGCCGTAGTAGCCGGCCTGAGTGACGACGATGTCGAACACCTTCTCGAACTGGTTGAAGTTGAACTCCTGCGGCACCACGCCCAGGCAGCGCTTGAGCGCCGACGGCTCGCGGTCGAGGTCGTGGCCGAACACGCTGACCGTGCCGCCGCTCTTGTTCACCAGGGTGGAGAGGATGCCGATGGTGGTGGACTTGCCGGCGCCGTTGGGGCCGAGCAAGGCGAAAAAGTCGCCTTCGGCGACGTCCAGGTCGATGCCGTGCAGGGCCTGGAAGCCGTTGCCGTAGGTCTTGGTCAACTGGCGGATGGTCAGGGCGGAGCTCATGAAAATGGGGTTTCCCGCGCGAGGGTGAAGACAGCATAGATGGGGGCAGGGGCGACGATTTGCAACCGCGTGTTGCGGCCATCGGCGCATGCCGACCTGCACCCTACCCAGGCCGACGCGCGGAGAAAAGCCCGCCCTGGCGATCTTGACTATCGATTCAGTCGATAACAGCCGCCTCGGTCTGCAGGTCGCCGCTCATGAATGCCGCATCGGCGGCGAACAGATGCGGATAACAGCGCTGCAGGTGGTCGAAGAACAGCTGCTCGGGCAAGTCGGCGAACTGGCCGTGATCGACCAGGTACTCCATATAGCGCTCGCCCTGGTCGTTATAGGGGTGGAAGACGCTGTCGTGGACGCCGTCGAACTCCAGCGGCGCCACCTTGAACACCCGGCACAGCGCCTCGTTGAAGGCCGGCGTGGCCTTGACCCAGCGCCCGCCCAGAAACAGCTCGGTATAGCCGTGCATGGCGAACACCTCGCTGCGCAGCAACTGCAGCAGGCGCGGCGTCGACAGGTGATTGCGCACGTCGGCCAGGCCGATGCGTGCCGGAATGCCGCAATGCCGCGCGCAGGCCGCCAGCAGGTTGGCCTTGGGCACGCAGTAGGACTCGCCGGCGAGCAGCGCGTGGCTGGCCTTCAGCGTCGCCGGCTCGCGGCTGAACACATAGGGGTTGTAGCGGATCTGGTCGCGCACCGCGCGGTACAGCGCCACGGCCTGGCCCTGCGGATCGCGCCCGGCGCCGCGCCAACGCTCGGCGAACTCGATTAGCGCAGGGTGGTCACTGTCAATGAAGCGGCCGGGTTGCAGGTAGCTCTGCATGGGTCGTGCTCCCAAGGGTTTGTCCCAGTCTAAGCGCGCCGATCGCGCCATAAAAACGGCGATCCGGCCAAGCTGCCCCGCCTTGCCGCCAATTCGCGACTAAGCTCGTGGCGTCGTCCGCTGTCACTCATGGAGGAACACACATGCTCGTTATCTGGTTACTGGTCCTGCTGCTCGGCGTGGCCTACCTGGCCCACAGCCGCAGCGCCGCCCTGCCCGCGCTGGGCATCACCGCCGCCTACCTGCTGGCCATGGCGCTGCTGAGTCCGGTGCCCGGCTGGTTGCAACTGCTGCTGTGGGCGCTCACCGGTGCCGTGGCGGCCTTCGTGCTGCTGGTCGATCTGCGCCGTCAGCTGTTCAGCGGCCCGCTGTTCGCCTGGTTCCAGCGCGTGCTGCCGCCGATGTCGGATACCGAGCGCGACGCCATCGAGGCCGGCAGCGTGTGGTGGGACGGCGAGCTGTTCAGCGGCCGCCCCGACTGGGACAAGCTGCTGGCCTACCCCAAGGCGCAGCTGACGGACGAAGAACAGGCCTTTCTCGACGGCCCCACCGAAGAGCTCTGCGCCCTGGTCAACGACTGGCAGGTCGGCCAGCAGCTGGACCTGCCGGAAAAGGCCTGGCAGCACATCAAGCAGCACGGCTTCTTCGCCCTGATCATTCCCAAGCAATACGGCGGCAAGGGTTTCTCCGCCTACGCCCACTCGCAGGTGGCGATGAAACTGGCCACCCGCTGCGGCGACCTGGCCTCCACCGTGATGGTGCCCAACTCCCTGGGCCCGGCCGAACTGCTGCTGCACTACGGCACCGATGCGCAGCGCCAGCACCATCTGCCGCGCCTGGCCAGCGGCGAGGACATTCCCTGCTTCGCCCTCACCGGCCCGCTGGCCGGCTCCGACGCCGGCGCCATGCCGGACACCGGCATCGTCTGCAAGGGCCAGTGGCAGGGCGAGGAAGTCATCGGCCTGCGCCTGAACTGGGAGAAGCGCTACATCACCCTGGCGCCGGTGGCCACCCTGCTCGGCCTGGCCTTCAAGGCCTATGACCCCGAGCACCTGCTGGGCGACGAGGAAGACCTCGGCATCAGCCTGGCGCTGGTGCCCACCGACACCCCCGGGGTGGAGATCGGCCGTCGCCACCTGCCGCTGGGCGCTGCCTTTATGAACGGGCCGAACAGCGGCAAGGACGTATTCATCCCGCTCGATTACCTGATCGGCGGCCAGGAGTACCTGGGCAAGGGCTGGATGATGCTGATGAACTGCCTGTCGGTCGGCCGTTCCATTTCCCTGCCCGCCGGCGGCACCGGTGCGGCCAAGCTCGCCAGCCTGGTCAGCGGCCAGTACAGCCAGATCCGCGAACAGTTCGGCGTGCCGCTGGCCGCCTTCGAAGGCATTCAGGAGGCCCTGGCGCGTATCGGCGGCAACACCTGGCTGATGGACAGCGCGCGCATCCTCACCGCCAGTGCCGTCGACCTCGGCGAGAAGCCCTCGGTGCTGTCGGCCATCCTCAAGTACCACCTCACCGAACGCGGCCGCGCGTGCGTCAGCCATGCCATGGACCTGCACGGCGGCAAGGCCATCATCATGGGCCCGAGCAACTACCTGGGCCGCGCCTGGCAAGGCGCGCCGATCTCCATCACCGTGGAAGGCGCCAACATCCTCTCGCGCAACCTGATGATCTTCGGCCAGGGCGCCATCCGCTGCCATCCCTACGTGCTCAAGGAAATGGCCCTGGCCGGGCGCGACGACAAGGACCAAGCGCTGGCCGAGTTCGATGTCCTGCTGATGCAGCATATCGGCTTCGCCGTCGGCAACGCCGCCAGCAGCCTGCTGCTCGGCCTGAGCCTGGGGCGCTTCGGCCAGGCCCCCGGCGACAACCTGAGCCAAGCCTATTTCCGCGCTCTCGGCCGCCTGGCCGCGGCCTTCGCCCTGTGCGCCGACAGCAGCATGATGCTGCTGGGCGGCGAGCTGAAGCGCCGCGAACGCCTGTCGGCGCGCCTGGGCGATGCGCTCAGCCACCTCTATCTGGGCTCGGCGGCACTCAAGCGCTACCACGACCTGGACTACCCGGAAACCGTGCAGCCGCTGGTGCGCTGGGCCATGGAGGAGAACCTGTTCCACGCCGAACGGGCCCTGGCCGAGCTGCTGGATAACTTCCCCAATCGCGCCTTCGGCTGCCTGCTCAAAGTGCTGGTGTTCCCCCTCGGCCGCCGTCACCGCGGCCCGAGCGACGCGCTGGACGCCGAAGTGGCGGCGATTCTCGGCCGCCCGGCCGGCGATCCGGCACTGGAGGCGCTGCTGGATGGCTGCTACCGGCCGCAGGCCGAGCAGGATGCGGTCGGCGCCCTGCAACACGCGCTGCAGCTGATCGACGCCAGCCGCGATGCACGCAAGCGTCTGCAACAGGCGCTCAAGGACGGCAGCCTGCAGCCCGCTCCCGGCCAGGACGCCATCGAGGCGGCCATCGCCACCGGCCTGCTCGACGGCGAAACGGGCCAGCGCCTGCAGGCCGCCGAGGCCGCGCGGCGGCGGGTGATCGATGTCGACGACTTCGCCAAGGAGGAGCTCAAACTCGGCCGCGGCAAGGTGCGCTAAGCCAGGCGAACCGTGGGAGGGGCTTCATCGCCGCTGAAGCGCCTCCCACGGCTGCCCAAGCCCAAACGGGACAGCGGGCGCCAGGCTCTCTATACTCCTGCGCCCGTTTTACCCAACAGGAATCGCACCATGGCCAGCCACCTCGAACACCATCTCGCCCTGCTCAACCACCTGCGCGGCATCCTGGTCGCCCTGGGCGAAGCCGAGCAGGTCCTGGACGACAGCCACGCGCTGTTTCTCGAGCGCTACGACGAGCTGCTCGCCGAGCTGCCGCGCGATCCGGTATCCAGCCAGTACCAGGGCCAGGACCTGATCAGCCAGATCTTCCATCGCTACCCGCAGATCGCCCACCTGGTGCCGCGCGACCTGCTGTGGTTCTTCGGCGGCGACTGCCTGCACTTCATGCCCGACGAGGAAATCGCCCTGTACCAGGCCCTCGACGAGCGCCGCTTCGAGGCCGAGCAGAACGACGAGCCGTTCGACTGGAACCAGGAAAAGCAGCTGCTGGCCCTGTCCACCGACGGCGCCAAGCATTAACCACCCCAGCAAAACGCAAAAGGCCCGCACGACATGACCGGCGGGCCTTTTGCAGACTACGAACGACAGAAACGAAAACGCCGCTCGATCGAGCGGCGTTTTCGTTTATTTGGAGCGGGAAACGAGACTAGAACCAAGCCTCTAACCTTTTGATTTAAAAAGATTTTCCGCAACCACTGCCTTAGCAGCGGACGCAATTATGGACTTGTTTGAGGAGCCAGGCAACCCCTGGCTTCAATTTTTCTTTTGAGAGGGTGGAGGTCGGCACCTAACCTTTCTGTGCGCCCCTCGCCGACTCGTTGACGCCTGGGCACTTGTTCTTTTACTGATGGTGCATCCCATGATCAAGTGAGGTTATTGTGCCATCAACCGCCCAAGCTCTCACGGCGGTGGAGCGCCACCCGGGGCAACCCGGACGGTTCGGCATCACCAGGCGGGACTAGAACCCGCTAAGGAGCTTCAAAGAAGGCTCTTCAACGAAGGAGTCGCATGCGCCCCACGTGAGGGGGATTACTGCGATCCATCCAAGAGGAACCAAGCAAGCACGGAGGCTATTGCATGCGGATACGTCATCTGCGCTATTTCCTGGTCGTCGCCGAAGAACTGAGCTTCTCGCGGGCTGCGGCACGAGTTCATATCGAGCCGTCCCCCCTGTCACGCGCCATCAAAGAGCTGGAGTCGGGGTTGGGGGTCAGCTTATTTCAACGCACGAAGGCAGGCATGCACCTGACCTGGGCCGGAGAAGTCTTCCGGGATGAAGCACGACGCATACTCAGCTTTGTAGAGGACGCACAGAGTCGTGTCCGTGCGGCGGAGAAAGGCTATCGCGGCCGGCTGCGCATCGGCCTGACAGACAGCCTTGCTCAGCCCTACCTGACCAAACTGTTGGCGCGCTGCCGAGAGGAAGAGCCCCTCACCGAGGTCAAAATCGTAGAAATGACTGTCAGCGAGATGGTCAAAGCATTGGTGCATGATCAGATCGATGCGGGCTTCACTGTCCATACCGAGCTCAGCGCAGGGCTGGTCAAGGAAATCGTCTGGACCGATCGCCCCATCATTGCCATCCCGCGAAACCACCCTCTTCTCTCCCTGGAAAAAATCCCTCTACAGGAAATTGCTCGACATACGCTGATTTTGTGCCATCCAGAGCTGTGTGCGGGTGGATACGACGTGATTCATCGCTGGTTCTACGCGGCCTCTTTGCCGTTTCCTGCGGATGCCGAATACGTTTCCGGGCACGAGCCCATGGTAATGCTAGTTGCTGCTGGCTACGGCATTGGCATTGGACTGGCTTCGCAGATCACGCTGTACAGTCATCCTGACGTGATCGTCCACCCCGTCACGGACGATGTACCGAGCACAGCGACGTTCATCACCCTGCTCGATCAGCCACGCCCCGAGGCCCTCAGCCGATTCATCGACCGCGCCCGGCAAATTGGTGAGGTGACCATCGGCTGATGTGGGATCTCAAAGAATCCGATCCGTCCCAGCGCTGGCGCGTCAAGATCTTTTTTCCGTCACCAGTCGGACCTTTAAGGTCGCCCCGTCCCGGAGCCTGTGCCATCTCTTGCAGTGCAGCGCACTGGATATCCGCCGAATCAGCCCCAGAAGTAGATGGCAGGCACTGGCATTGCCCACCAACCTTTTTAGTCACCGCCGCGACCCAGAAATGCGGGGGCGCCACCTCATCCCTTCCGCAGTAGAACGCTGCGTCTTTTCTATCTTGATTACCCTCGACGTCCTATCAATAGTGCCCGCCTTGCGGGTCGGCTGGACGGCGGATGCCAGACAGCAGTGCGAAGTTAGAGCGACCAAGGGCCGTTCTTGTAAATCAGGTGGTCAGCACGATCCGATTGTTTGATGCGCCAATGGAGTGACGCCTTTCTACTGCCTGTCACCCCTACGAGTGCTACCAAGCATAAAGGAGTGACCACGATGTCCACTGAGCAAAACGCGATTGCCGAGCATCGCATCCTGCGCCGCGCCGAAGTGGAAGCCAGAACCGGCTTCAAGCGCGCCCACATCTACAACCTGATGAAGGAAGGCAAGTTCCCCAGGGCCTTGCGCCTGGGGATTCGCGCCGTCGGCTGGGACTCCGCCGAAATCGATAGCTGGATCACCGAACGCCTCAAAGAGCGCGTTTGACACGGCGCCACCACGGACAGGGAGCGGGTCATGCACGTGATCGCCATCATTTCGACCAAAGGTGGGGTCGGTAAGACGACCGTTGCCGCCAACCTGGGCGGCTTTATCGCCGACGCCGGTCAGCGGGTTCTGTTGATCGACCTCGACGTCCAGCCGACGCTGTCGTCCTACTACGCGCTCACCCAGCGCGCCGCCGGCGGCATCTACGAGTTGCTGGCATTCAATGAGCAGTCGCTGCCGCAGTTGGTCTCCCAGACCTCCGTGCCCAACCTGGACGTGGTGCTGTCCAACGACCAGCACCAACAGTTGGGTACGCTGTTGCTGCATGCGGCCGATGGGCGCTTGCGGTTGCGCAACCTGCTGCCGCTGTTCCAGCCGCATTACGACCTGGTGCTGATCGATACGCAGGGTGCGCGCAGCGTCATGCTGGAGATGGCCCTGCTCGCCGCCGACCTGGCCGTCTCGCCGATCACCCCGGAGATTCTGGCAGCGCGGGAACTGCAGCGCGGCACACTGCAGCTTATCGATGCGATCGCCCCGTACCACTATCTGGGCATCCAGCCGCCGCCCGTGCATCTGCTGCTCAATCGCGTGCCCGCTGTCTCGTCGAACGCCAAGTTGGTGCAGCAGACGCTGCGGCTGATCTTTCGTGAGCACAGCGAGGTGCGGATATTGGGCAGCGAACTGCCCGCGATCGAAGCCTTCCCGCGGGCGGCAACTGCGGGCCAACCCGTGCACCGGACTGAATACCGACGCCCGAGCGGGCGCCAGGCGCCGGCGGCGCTGGAGATCATGCGTGCCCTGGCCAGTGAGCTGCTGCCCCAGTGGCAAGAGCCGTTTGCCAGCGTGACCGGTCGCGTCGGCAGGAGGCCGTCCCATGTCGAGCACCTCTGAGCGCTGCCGTGAAGCTTCGCGGTTCCTGGCGCTGATCGAATTCGCCTTGCGTGAAGGCTGGGACGTCCGCCGCACAGCTGCAGGACAGCTCAAGCTGGTGAAGCCAGGCCTGCCACCGATCTTCACGCGCTCACCGGTGAGCGACGACCAGGTAAGCCAGAGCACGTAGGGAGGCCGTCATGGCGACTGTCACGCCTGAGGAAATGGCCGGCCAATTACTGGCCGAGGGATTTTCCCGCTCCGGCCCTGCCGCACAGGTGTTGAGCGACCCGCTGACCGACACGCCGATGGTGGTCACGCTCGATGACCTGCGCCCCTACGAGCTGGATCCCCGCCTGACGCGCAACCCACTGTACGACGAAATCAAAACCTCCATCCGTGAGCGGGGTCTGGATGCCCCGCCACCAATTACCCGGCGGCCCGGTGCCGAGCACTTCATCATTCGTAACGGCGGCAACACCCGCCTGGCAATCCTGCGCGAGCTGTGGTCGGAGACCAAGGACGAACGCTTCTTTCGCATTCCCTGCCTGTTCCGGCCGTGGCCGGAGCGCGGCGAGATCGTCGCACTGACCGGGCACTTGGCGGAGAACGAGCTGCACGGCGGCCTGACGTTCATCGAGCGGGCGCTCGGCGTTGAAAAAGCCCGCGAACTCTACGAGCAGGAAAGCGGCAAGTCGCTGTCGCAGTCGGAACTGGCCCGCCGCCTCAGCACCGACGGCTATCCCATCCATCAATCGCATATCAGCCGCATGCAAGACACCGTGCGCTACCTGCTGCCCAGCATTCCCAACGTGCTGTACAACGGTCTGGGCCGGCATCAGGTCGAACGCTTGGCGGTATTGCGCAAAGCCACAGAGATCACCTGGGAAAAGTATGCGAGCGGCAAGGCGTTGGTCGTCGATTTCGAGACGCTGTTCCACGACGCCCTTGCCCCCTTCGATGGCCAGCCCGATAGCTTTTCCGTCAACCGCGTCCAGGACGAGCTGATCGGCCAGATGTCGCAGCTGCTCGATCTCGACTACAACGTGCTGGCGCTCGATGTCGACAGTACCGAACACCGTCAACGTGCGGTAAACAGTCCACCCCAGCCGCCCGTCGAAACCGCTACCGTCGTCAACACCGCCCGCGCAGGCGCTAACTTGCCGGATGGCTCTCGCAGCGATGGCGCGGCAGTCGGTGCTTGCGGAAACGCACCGAACAACGACGCCACCCCACTGCCGTCGCCAGTGAAGACACCTCGGGCAGGCGCTTCCTCCGGTGAGGATGATGCCGCAGTGCGCTTGCAGGGACACATCGTCTCACCGGCCGGTAACACAGAGCGACTGCAAACCATCCAACACATGGTCGCCGAGCATACCGGTGATGCTATCCCTACCTTCACGGACACTGTGCTGCAGGCAATTCCAGTGCAAGCCGGCGGACTCTTCCCGATCAGCGACGTTTGGTACATCGAGCCGGGACTGGACTCACCCGATCGCCTGCGCATCCACATCGCCCAATTCGCCCAGGAGATCGCCGAGCAAGCCGAGGTGCCAGGCTGCATCGAAGCAGTCCAAACCGGCATAGGGTTCACCTGTATTGCTCCCGGTCCGGGCCTGTCGCCATCGGCTTTCGGCCAGGTGGTGTTGGCACTGCTACGCGCCTTGAGTCGCCCCTACGCCAAGGAGCCGGATCAGGGTGATGTGCACCTGGCAGCCAGCCTGGGAGCACTGTTGCTGGGAGGCTGCATCAGCGACGCAGACGCCCTGCCCCGTCTCAGCGATAACGGCTTGGTCAAGTTGTTCCGTCTGGTCCGGCTGGCACGCCGGCTGTTGGATCTGGAGGCCAATCCAGATGAGGCCACCCCCTGAAACAGGCCGGAGGGAACCATGTCGGCACCTCATCCACTTAATCAAGCTGTGGTTGCACAGGCGCTGCACGACCTGCGCAACGGCCAACTGCGCCGTTGCCAGTCGATGGGGTTCAGCGAGCGGGAACTGGACGTACTGAAGCAACCGGCATTGGTGAGCCTGCTGGCCAATGCCCAGGTACCCTGGTGTTCGGTGACGGTCAATACGGCCGTCCTCTGGCGCCTGGTCAGCCAGATGCGCGACATCGAGCAGGAGATCGCCACGATCGATCGCATGCTGCGCCTGGGGGCCAGTACCGAGATGGTCAGCAAGTTCTACGGGCTGACCCATCAGGAGGTCGCCCTGCGCCGCGACATCATTTGCCTGCCCAAGCGCCGAGGGCGGCATCCGGTGCTGAGTGAGGAACAGGAGATGGCCCTGTGGAAGCAGTGGAAGGCCGGTATCACCGAGCGCGGCATCGCACTGGATGACGACAGCACGATGCTGGAACTGACGATGGATCTGGCCGAAGCCCTCGCCTTGCCCATGTCGGTGATCTGGGCGGCCATAGCCAGCTGGATCGAACAAGGCCTGGTGTGACCCATGGTCTCGCCGGCTGGCCCCGCCGCGCTTGCAACGCTGCTCGACGACGCCCTGCGAGACCTGCCTCCCCATCGGGAGCACACGCCCGCCAGCGATGGCTTTCTCTACAGCGGCAATCGTCATGAGAGTGTGCCCCGGGCGCTGTTTCTCGACCGGCGTTTGACGCCGCTAGAGCGTAATGCCTGGCAAATCATCCGGCTCATGCTCAACGCCGATGGCGTGACGGCGTTTCCCACCTACGATGAGCTGCGGCCCTACCTGGCCTCGATGCCCTGCACGCAGCAGGCGTCGTACGAAACCGTGGCACGTGCGCTGACGCTGCTGCGCCTGACACGCTGGCTCAGCCTCGTGCGCCGCCGGCGCGATGCCAAGACCGGGCGCATCAAGGGCAATCTGTACGTCCTGCACGACGAACCGCTCACGCCCTTCGAAGCCATGCAGCTCGACCCGGAGTATCTGGGCCTGGTGAGCCATGCTCTCACCCATGCCAGCAAGGCCATCCAGCGGGTGGGCCACTGTGTCATCCAAGAGCTCGGCGAAGACCCCATGCTCAGCGGCCGCACGCTGCCTACGCGGCTGCAGGTGCTGGTACAGCGCATGACGCAGGGCGGCGTCAGCTCCCCGGAAAGTTATCCACAGGACCGGCCCCAACACGATTCCGAAGAAGGCGCCGATGCCCCTCTTCGGAATCGCGAACCGTCCTCTTCGGATTCCGAAGTAGGCGCGAAAGCCAGCAAAACCGGCCCGCTTCGGAATCCGAAGCAGGACCGTACTGAAGTACTTAGTAAATCAGTAAGTACAGTACTGCGTGCGCGCGAACCCCAAGGCCTGCGCTTGCCCGAGCGCTTTCTGGCGCTGCGCGAAGAGCAGCAGGCGGGCGCGCTGGTGGCCCTGCAGCAAGTGCCGGCCGAACAGCGGCAAGCCGTGCTCGACGAATGGGCCGTGCGCTGTCGCAGCAGCGTGGTGCGTAAACCCGCCGGCTACCTGTTCGGCATCATCCAGGCGGCCATTCGCGGAGAATTCAATCCCTGGGCCGGACAGGACAAGCACACGACCGTCGCCGCCGATCCGCCTCCCGCATCCCGAACAGCGAACCCCGAGGTGGTGCACAGCCACCTCGCCCAGCTGCATGCCCTGTTACACCCCAAATGACGGTCGGGCAACCCTCCCTGGACCTCTCTGGAGCTATCCCCGGGGGATAGTTGCAACAGACAGCCTTCCGGAGGCGACCCGCTGCCCTGCTCTTCGCCAGCACTGCCCACCTGCCTACTGGATCTCCATGGAGCTATCCCCCGGGGATAGTTGCTACAGCCAGCCTTCCGCTCGGCAAAGCCGGCTGACGCTGGCTGCGCTTTGTTGACTGACCGCCTTCTGCGCGCTGCTCAAGCTGGCGACTCGTTCCCCCTACGCGAGTCGTCCCCATGGCCACCGACACCTCCTTGCAACTGAACCTCGGATCGCTGCGCAGTGCCATGTCGCTGACGCTGCACACCCATCACGCCTCGCGCATCTGGCACGGTCGCGCGGCCAGCGAGGGCAAACCCGGCATTGTCGGCTTGAACGGTTTCATCGCCATCGCCAACAAGATCAAGCGCGGCGCCGAGCAGGACGATCCGTACTCGGACTGGTGGATGCTGCGGATCGAGGAAAAACTGGCGCAGACCAAGGACAGCCTGCAGAGCTTGCGTGAACAGGTCGACCAGGCCCTGTCCGACGTGCCACCGGCGCTGTCGCTGGGCGAGAACCTGAACGTGCAGCCGGTGAAGCTGCCGCTGTTCGTCAACGCCCAGCTCGGCTTCCTCGCCGTGTACCTGCTGGCCGACTACGACGACCTGGCGCGCAAGCTGATCCTCGCCCACCACACCGCGCTGATCGATCGCAGCACACTCGAGCGCTGGCTCCACGAAGGCGCCCACGCGCTGCGCAGCCTGTTCTCGCTCTCACAGCAGTACCGCTACTCGGGCTGCACCCGCGATGACTTCGCCGCCAAGAATGCCGCCGCCAGAGCGGCCCTGGAGAAGCTCGGGGAACTACCGCAGGACGTACTCGAAGGCACGCTGCGCTCGCGCTACGCACCGCCGATCATCCGGCGCTCGGCGCTGGCCGCCTCGGCACCGCAGGATGCAGCGGATGCCAGTGACGACGATGTGCTGGGTGAACACGCGGACATGGCCCTGGCCGCCGCCAGCGATGACGAGGAGGCCTCCGCATGACCTCGACTTCGAGTTCTGCGGCAGCCCGCCGCTTTTACCCCCTGGAACAGGCCGACTTCCTCAAGCTAGAACAGGCCGCCTCTCTAAAAGGCCTTTTACAGCCTTTTAAAGGTAAGGGGGCACTTACCCAGTGGGCCAGCCAGTGCCACAGGCTTCGCGATGAGCTGATCAAGCTGGCGCAGCAGCGCGTCCTGGCGCAGGCGAATGCCTACCCCTTCCGCCTGCTGCCCGTGGAACTGGCCCAGCAGACCACGGGCGCCGGCACGACCTTTCTGCGCTGGCGCAAGCCGAATCGCTCGGCCATGGGCGTGGCGCTGTGGCAGGCGCTGATCAGCAGCAACGCCACGCCTGACACCCTAATTGATGACCTCTACGCCATGGAGGTCCAGCGCATCGTGCTGAATATGCAGATCAGCCTGCTGCACACGCTGGGTCGCCAGGCTCAGGAGTGCGCCAGCAAGCTGGCCCAGGCCGAATCGCTTTACCTGCAGCGCGTCCCCGGAAGCGCTGCGTCCATCCGCACCACTTGTTCCAAGGAGTCATTATGAGCACGCACTTTGTTGGCGAAGGCAACATCGGTTCGGCACCGGAGTTCAGGGAGTTTCCGAGCGGCAACGACGAGCCCAGGCGGCTGTTGCGCCTGAACGTGTATTTCGACAACCCGGTTCCGACCAAGGAAGGCTATGACGACCGCGGTGGCTACTGGGCGCCCGTGGAGCTGTGGCACCGCGAGGCCGAGCACTGGAAAACCCTGTACCAGAAAGGCATGCGCGTGCTGGTGGAAGGTCGCACGGTACGCGATGAGTGGGAGGACGCCGACGAGAACGAACGCGTGACCTTCAAGATCGAGGCGCGCCGTGTCGGCATCCTGCCGTACCGGATCGATGCCGTAACCCTGAGCCCGAAACCGGCCAACGAGCCCGCCCAGCCGGCCGAGTGATACCGCAAAAGCGCTCCATGGAACTATCCCCGGGGGATAGTTCCATGGACGTCCACTGAGTTCCGGCGCCGCCGTGAACGAAGCTGCTGGTGATTGGGCGACACCGGCCCTGTTCTCATCGCTGGAGGACACCTACCACCGCACAACTGGGGAACGGCCGCTACCACGTTATTTGCTGCCGCCGATGCCGCGGATGGCCATGCTGAGGCTCACTCGATGCCCCTTCCCGGAGGCCGTATGCGTCTGTTCCTTTGCGAGAAACCTTCCCAGGGCAAAGACATCGCCCGTGTGCTGGGGGCTGGTCAGCGCGGCAATGGCTGCTACAGCGGAGCGGGCAGCGTGGTGACCTGGTGCATTGGCCACCTGATCGAGGCGGCTCCACCGGAAGCCTACGGCGAGCAGTACAAGCGCTGGGCCCTTGAGCAGCTCCCCATTATTCCCGAGCGTTGGCGGGTCGAGCCGAAAGCTACAACCGCCGCGCAATTGAAGATCGTCAAACAGCTGGTCGGCCAGGCCAGCGAGCTGGTGATCGCCACCGACGCGGATCGCGAAGGCGAGATGATCGCCCGCGAGATCATCGAGCTGTGCGGCTATCGCGGGCCGATTCAACGGCTGTGGCTGTCGGCACTTAACGACGCGAGCATTCGCAAGGCGTTGGGCGCGCTGAAGCCGTCGAACGAGACGCTGCCGCTCTACTACACGGCGCTCGCGCGCTCCCGGGCAGATTGGCTGGTCGGCATGAACCTGAGCCGCCTGTTCACCCTGCTCGGGCGTCAGGCCGGCTACGACGGCGTGCTCTCGGTCGGCCGGGTGCAGACACCGACGCTGGCCCTGGTGGTCACCCGCGACCGCGAGATCGCGCGCTTCGTTTCGGTGCCGTATTGGGTCGTCGAAGTCGCGCTATCGGCAGGCGGGCAATCCTTCCTCGCCAACTGGATCGCGCCGGACGGTTGCAGCGATGACGCCGGCCGCTGCCTGCAGCAGGCGGTCGCCCAGCAAGCCGCCGATCGCCTGCGCGCGGCCGGCAACGCCCAGGTGGTGTCGGTCGAGACGGTGCGCGTGCGTGAGGCGCCGCCGCTGCCCTTCGACCTGGGCACGCTGCAGGAGCTGTGCTCGCGGCGATTCGGGCTGGACGTGCAGGAGACGCTGGACATCGCCCAGTCGCTGTACGAGACGCACAAGGCGATGACCTATCCCCGTTCGGATTCGGGCTACCTGCCCGAAAGCATGTTCGCCGAGGTACCGGCCGTGCTCTCGGCTGTGCTCGCCACCGATCCCAGCCTGCGCCCACTGCTTGAGCAACTCGATCGGACCCAGCGCTCACGCGCCTGGAACGACGGCAAGGTGTCGGCCCACCACGGCATCATCCCGACGCTGGAACCAGCCAACCTGGCGGCCATGAGCGACAAGGAACGGGCGGTCTACAGGCTGATCCGTGCGCACTACCTCGCGCAGTTTCTGCCCCATCACGAGTTCGACCGAACGACCGCCCAGTTGCTGTGCGGCGGTCAGACCCTGCAAGCCGTTGGCAAGCAGGTGATCATCCCCGGCTGGCACCAGCTGCTGGCCATGTCGGAAACGGACAACACAGACGGCGACGCAGCACCGCGCAGCCAGGTGTTGCCGGCCCTACGCGAAGGACTGTCCTGCCAGGTCGGCCGGGTGGATCTGAAGGCGCTCAAGACGCTGCCACCCAAGCCCTACACCCAGGGCGATCTAGTCAAGGCCATGAAAGGCGTCGCCAAGCTGGTCACCGACCCGCGGTTGAAGCAGAAGCTGAAAGAGACCACGGGCATCGGCACCGAGGCGACGCGCGCCAGCATCATCAAAGGGCTGCTCGACCGCGGCTACCTGCTCAAGAAAGGTCGCACCGTGCGTACCTCCGAAGCGGCGGGCACGCTGATCGATGCGGTGCCAGCGGCCATCACCGATCCCGGTACGACCGCCGTCTGGGAGCAGGCCCTGGATATGATCGAGGCCGGCGACATGACGCTGGAGACCTTCGTCGCCAAGCAATCCATGTGGATCACTCAGCTGGTGCAGCAATATCGCGGCGCCAGCCTGGCCATCAAACTCCCCGAGGGCCCCGCCTGCCCCCTGTGCGGCAGCGCCACCCGCCAACGCACCGGCAAGACCGGCCCCTTCTGGTCCTGCTGCCACTATCCCGATTGCAAAGGCACCCTGCCCGTCCAGTATGGCCGGCAGACCAGCGCCAAGCGCAGCACCTTGCGCAAGCCGCGGCAGATCTCGAAATAGCTTGCCGGTCCCGCTCCCCATCGTATCGACCGCGGTCGATGCGCACCCCCCGTGCCCGCGGGGAACCCAGCACGCCACATCCTTCTGCAACGCGTGCACGTCGCCAGCATGTCGCTGGGTCGACGGGAAGGCTGACTCATCCTCCGCCCGTAATGCACGAACAGATTGATCTGCTGAGTGTCGCGATGAAGGGTCCCCTGGTGCCTTGTCTCGATAAGAGGACGAGGCACCAGGAGACCCTTCGGGTCGAATGGTATTCAGTGCCGGCGCCCACCGGCGAAACAACGGGTTCCTTTTGTGCGCGGATGCGTGCCAAAGGATGTCGACCCCAGCCACGACACGGGTCGAGTGCAATCGCTACGTAGCGGATGGCTTTGACGACGGCCACGCCCTACCTCAGCGCACAGGTGGTGTCTTCCTCAACAGCCGAAGGCCCAAGCCTTCGGCCTCTTTTCTCCTGCCCGCCCAGTACAACGGCGCATCGTCGCCGAGCCAGCGACTGAATTAGCCGCCCCCTCAGCCCAACTGACAACGAGGGATTTCCCTGCAGCACAAACGCGAGTGCTCCGGCCGCCAGCAAATTCTGGAGGCCACCGGTTTCCCATTTCCCGCTGACTCGCCTCCCCTCGCCGTTCGAAGCTGCTCCCATGTGTAGTCGACCTCGGTCGACACCATGCCCGCAGCACGGGGCCTCGGCTGCACCGCGGAATCTTCCGCGCCGCCCCAACCCGTCCGCCCCACACCAGCTCGTGGACGAACGCCGGCCAGGCGTCGGTGCTTTGTTCTATTTCAGCCAGGAGGCTTTCCATGTCCTATGCCCCTCCCGCGTCACCCTGCACCACTCAGACCCGAGCCGAACCCATCGGCTACCTGGCCCTGACCTACGTGAGTCAACGCCTGCCCTTGCAGGTACGGCAAAGCGCCGCCGGCTACTTCATCGGCACTGCCGACCACAACGGCCCGGTCTCGCGCGAGTCCGTCGAGTACTTCCGCTCATACGAAGCTGCAGAGCGGCCCCTGAGCACAGGGCACTGGCAGCAGCGCCTCCATCCCTGAACCCTACCCATCGGGAGACCATCATGAATCAGTCTTTACCCCCAGACGTCCTTGATCAGATCGCGCGGGAAATGCTGCATTTCGACAATGCCCCTGCGGCATTTCTGCAGGCATGGAAACGCGGCGTTCACATCGCCGGTGCCGAGTGGTTCGGCGATGGCACTCGTGCCGGGCTGCAGCAGGCCACGAGCAAGTGGCAGCTGCGACCTAATGTGCAGCGGCTTAACGAGGCCCTCGGCGTGTTGAGCAGCGGCCAACGGCTGTTCCTCTCCGCGATGGTCAGCTTTTACAACGCCAGTGAAGGCGGCGCGATGCTCAAACGCTGCCAGTTCGAGGGGCTTGCCGATCTTGGCGGTCTCGATCTGGAGCGCCGCAAGATCATCGCCGAGCTGGTACTGCACTACGACGGCTGGTGAGCCTGCCGCTCTCAGCCTACCCTTTTTTCCAGCCCACGAGGGACGTGCGTCCCTTGGGGGCCATGTCCCTCTATCTTTTTCGACAGGAGCGACACCATGAACAGCCCGATCAATCCCTTTACCCGTGGTTACCACGGCTTCGATATTCAGCGAGTCGCCGTCATCGGCTACGACGACCGCTGCCCAGTGACCTATCTACCGCTGCATGCTTCGCAAAACCATGTGCCGGACGCACAACTGATCCACCGTCGCTGCATCTTCAGCGACGATTTCGTGCTCGTCACTGAAGGTCAGGAGGTTGCGCCAGAGCTCGATGCACTCTGTAGCGGAACCGGCATGATCCTGGCTGTGCTCTACAGCATTTACGGCGACGACAACGGCGCCCCCAGTCACATCGGCGATGCCCAGACCCTGGAATCCGCGCGCGAAGTGGTTCAGCGCCTGAGCTTCGAGACCGGGCATTACAGTCGCTGCTGGGAGATCAGCAGTGCGCATGTCACCGAGGGTGCGATGCGCTACCTGGAGGACATGGCGGCTACGAAAACGCCCACCGGCCTGCTGTTCGTCGCCTTTCCCATCCCCTGCTCACCGGCTGTCGGGGTGAAGCTGATCGCCACGCCCTGGACCAGCGCCAACCTGCTACAGGTCGAAGGCATCAAGGCTGAGCAGTTACGGCAGGAGCATCTGGCTCAGCGCGTCCCGCCGTCGTTAGTAGAAGTCCTGCATCAGGCGGCCACTGCCGACGTTCGCGTTCTGATTTTGGATGGCGATGCCGCCACGCTCGACGGGCTCAGGCTGTATCAGGTATAGCGCCTGGAACTCGAAGTGCTCCGCAGGCTTTCCCATGCCCCTCGCCGAGGGGCGTTTTCCTTCTGGGAGGACGGTCAATACGGTGCCCAGCGGGTTCGGTTTGCCTCGCGCAAATCGCTCACCTGCGCCCCATCGTGACCCGCATGTTCGCTGGCGCCGCCAACATCCCGGACAGCCAAGACCCTCAAGGCTGCGGTGCGGTTTACCGCACGGGTTGCACTGTTATCCGGCGCCAGTCGCGCCATCCACCCCTCAAGGGACACCCTCCCTTGCGGGCGGGAGTCCCCTTCTAATCAAGGAGCCTCCAATGGATACCCAAGCCATCCGCGCACAAATGCCCGCTCTGGTCGCAGGTCACGTTCCCCGCAATGTCCGCTCGTTCAAGTTCAATATCTTCGACGGATAACCCAAGGTCTCGACGTGGGGCTTCCACATCGACCCGAAACCGTTCGAGGGCAAGGTGATCGCCGACACCGGCGACGCCATTGTCGTCAAGATCGGCCGGGCCGAATTCGCTGTGCTCGATCGCTCACTGCTGACTGAAGTGCCTGTTGAAGGTGCCAAGGTGCAGGTCCAGCCGTATGCCCGGCGCCGTTTCGACGGTCTACGAGCGGACACACCGGAAGAACGTACCGAGTACGCCGCTGACGGCACACCCTTCACAATGCAAACGCACATTCTCGGTTCCGCACCCGCCAAGCTGCCACTCCCGCAACCACGCTGCACGGAGCTGCAGGAGCTCATCAACCAGCTCGAACAGCTGCCGGCTCCCGATGGTTTTCGCAACATCACCCACTTGCTGGTGGATGCCGGCGCACGGGAGTTTTCCGTTGTCGATCCACTACCCGACGACATCATCAAGACGCCGCCGGCGATCAGCTTCACCGTGGCCACCGCAAAGTTCCAAGGGCAGGTCACACTGCTGTACGAACGCGCCGATGACCTCTATGCGATCGAGCTGAAACGCGATGGAGAGCTCGTCGCACGCATCAATCAAGTATTCTTCGACGCGCTAGGGGAAACGCTGGAGCAATTGATCGAGGATGGCAGTTGGCGGCGCATCCAGGTGCAGTGCCTGTCTGGAGCAAAGCCTGTCCGGCATTGAGGAGCCGAATTTCAACCATGACTGATCGTCAACTCCACAGCCCTCGTTCGCGGGGGCTTTCTTCTTTTCGCGTTGCATCAACTCACAAGTCCCGTCTCCAAGGCTTAAGAAACGTCCACATGCATTGCCGTTCAAGATGCCTCTGACCAGCATCAGCTTCAGCTGCGGTCGCACCAGAACTTTAATGCTCTGGCTCGTGACATAGCCCAACTCCACGCCCATCAGCTCCAACGCCGTGCCATTGCCTGCGGAAAAGGAGTAATGCCAAGTTCAAACAGGTGGTCACCTTGTGGCCGGCTCAGCCATCGTGTTTACTGCGCCAGTATCAGTGCCATCATGGTGCATGCACCGTTTGACCAACATAAAGAGCCCAGGAAATCATGGCCGAGACGATCAACATCGCGAAGATGGCAGAGAAGCTGTCGAAGGGAATTTTCAACGAGTTTCTCTGGGGACGCATGGAGCACACCAACATCAATTGGTCGTGCGAAAGTCAGGAGGCACACGAGGTTAAGACCCATCCCTCCGATGTCGTCTTTTGGTACAACGAGCCGTACTCACAGTCCCGAACCTATGTGAACTGCGACCTCAAGAGCTACGCAAAGGGCACTATTAAAACACAGACCATCCGGGAGGCAATCGAGAGCCTAGCCAAGAGCCTTCGATGCGCCGAGATTAGCCAAGAGTTCAGCGACACCTACATCCATCCGGATGTTTCGGCGAATATCCAAGGGCTGCTTTTCGTCTACAACCACGATAACGAATATGACAAGGACTTCGCCAAGATCCTTGAAAAAGTGAAATGCGACGACCTAGACATCCCGAAGGGCTCCAAGATCGTTGTGATGGGGCCTGAAGATATCTACTGGTTGAACAACGTTCACCACGAGATCATCCATTTACGCGGAGGTGCAGGCCTGCTGCCGGAGCGAGATAACTGCAAATTCTATTACCCTCACCTAGTTCGCAGGAAGAATGTTCAATTGGAGCACGCCAAGGCTGCGACGCTAGATATGCTGACCGCGCCCTGGATCATTTTGTCCTACGTGAACCCAAAGAAAGGTAGCAGACAGGGCTTCGTAATCTTCATGCGCAAGCGGGGAATCACGACCGATGAGTTTCTGTACCTCATCGAGTACCTAATGCACTATCAGGTAATCAAATCCGAAACGGAAGTCACGATCCGCCTGGTTGATCCGCACCAAAACGCTTCGGCTAATTTTTCTAAGGCAAAAGACCAGTACATTGCTGACTACCAAGGAGGGGACGAACTTAGACAGATACTGGACGCCATTGACTTCGGAAAACTTGAACACGTACGCACCACCTTCTGTGAACTGGAGCTGTCCCGCCAATGATCAAAAACGCGCTTCAGTACTGTGCAACGGACAAGGAAATTCACGACGCTTTGATGTCAGCCAAGCAGAAAATCAATGAAAAGGTTCTGCTTGAACTCGCGAAGGACAGGGGGATCTTCTACTCCGCGAAGGATAGCCGGGATGATCTAGTCAGTGCCATTTCGCTCCTCCCCCACGACTACCATGATCTGAACACCCTATTGGAACAGCGGGAGCACTCCGGCCGACAGGAAAAGCTCACTTCGGTGACGCTGCCAATCGCGCTGACCTTGGAGGGAATCCGGGAAGTTCTCCGGGAATATATTGAAGAATCTCCCGAGGACGAGAAGGTCACTCAGCAGATCAAGGACGGCAACCAAGTGGTCGCCAATATTAAGTATTTCGACGTCGACTACGGCAAGACGCGGCTCGTCCAGCGCACCCCCAAAGAGGCCTCGATCGAGTTCCACGTCTCGGCGGACAAGACGGTGATTCGGATGCCAGCCAACGATCGTGTAAAAACCATCTACTCCAAGCTAAAGGACAAGCTGGATACCAAGGCCAAGGTTGAAATCCCCGCCATCCGCATCGAGCTCGGCGAGTTCCAGTCCCCTGCCCTGCGCACGGAGTTCTTTACATCCCTGATCAGCAATCTCACGGGCTTCTCATTGAAGAACGTAACCAGCGTGAAGGTGGAGCGCTTGCCTCAGGAACCAGAGGAGGACGAACTCGACCTGGACGATGACCAGGAAGCTGAGGTGGCCAAAGAGGAAGCCTTGGCTCTGGTCAAGAATGTCGCATTGAAGGGCGAGACGCTGCTGGCGTCAGAGGAGTACCAGAGTCTGACTCGGAAGGGCTTCTTCATAACATCGATCATCTGGCGCTCGGTATTGAACAGGGCCCCGCAACCGATGGTGGAGTTTGAAGCCGCCTTTGAGGATCCGGTACAAGGGAAAGGCTTCAAGTACTTCGTCCGAGGTGCCTATCGGATCGTCGAACTCGAGTACACCAAGACGATCCGACCGGTCAACGCCGAGGACAAAGAAACCTATCTGGGCATCATCGAAGAAACCGCTGCGAAGGTTATCAGGGATCTAAGAGCACAAGCGCTAGTGAGTGCTGAACCGCAAGGAGAGCCGGCATGAACAGGGTGAGATGGCTGAATGCCCAATGGCCCTCGTCGATTCGAGCAGTAGGGAAGAGACTCATCGAAATGCCATTCACGGATGAGAGGATGGATGGCTTCGCTATCGAGCGAATCCGGGATGACTACATCGAGGGGCGTTACATCGAGAAGTACAATTACCAAGAGGTGATTTCGACTCCTTTTGGTAGTGAAGAGGTGCTCGATCGAATTGGGTACCGAACGACAGAGTTCACCCTTTTCGATTCGCCTCCCCACATTGAGCTCAGAAATTACCAGCGTAGTATCAAGGAACTGATCAGCCGCCTGCTTGAAGCGTGCAATTTCAACCTGGTAGTAACATCTCCTACTGTTAACCTGAGTGAGTGGGTTTCGGCTCTGCAAGTTTCCGTGGATGAACAAATCACTGTCGACTCGCTCCAGGTCTCAGGCGTTGAAATAGACGAAGGGGTGACGGGAAAAATCTTGCTCAAAGGTATAAAAGATGTGCGAGAAGCCACTGATGTTCTGCTAGCTGATCGCAAGCATGTGCTGGAAAAAGTCCAAGTGAAATTCGTCGAATGTAACAAGATCGTCGCGATTCAGCTGTCCAATAAGGGGACCGCGAAACTCCCTGCGGCGTTATCGAATAATCTGCTGCATCATTTACGTGCATCCTTTCCTCGCAGCATCAGTTGACAACTGCTGTTTCAGACGCACCTGCCGTTTGAAACAGCAGATTGTTGCCTGTTCAGACGGCCGCTGATTGAAAGCACACAATCAACATACTCCACCAAACCTATCTCTATTCCGGCGACTGACAAATAAGGTCGCCACCAGTTACCGATTCCCCGTAGCCAAGGAATTCGCGTAGCACCAACCTCCCCCTCATGTTCCGCTGACGTTGTCAGCGACATGCCAGGCAGCTTCGGCCTTCAGGCTGCCCGCGGTTTCCGCCGCGTGACCGAGCCCGTTCGCAGCGCATCCCTCGCGCGAACGACTACCGGCTTGCCGGTGGTGGATGCAGATGTTCCTCAACCCACCGCGGGGTTACGCACCTCCCCGCTCTGGGTCGGTGTGTCTCCGTGTTCTTGTTCCCAAGTCAGGAGATTCACCATGAGCAGCACTACCTCCAACCCGAAGTCGTACTTCGACATCCATACCTCGGGCATCGGCTACATCCAGCGCGTGCGCGAAGTACCGGTAAAGGGTGGCCGCAAAGCCACTCCCTTTCTCGCCTGCACCGTGGCGGCGCTGGTCGGGCCTGCAAAGAACCCGACCCGGCGCTACTTCGACGTGCGGGTTTCCGGTTCCGAAGCCAAGCAACTCGTCCAACCCTACATCGGTATCGATGATCCCCAGCAACGGCCGCTGGTGCGCTTTCGTCTCGGCGACCTGTGGATCGATCCATTCCGTCGTCCCTCGGGGGATCCGGCGGCCAGCATGAAGGCTCGGCTACTCAAGGCCGAGTTGCTGGAGCGCAGTGCCCTGGACGAAATCGAGTATCACGAGCTACTGACCCGCGGTATCGGCTACTTGAACAATCCCAGGATGATCCCGAACGGCGGTGATCCATTTCTGTCGTGCGCCATCGCAGCCCTGGCCGGCCCGGTCGACGACCCCGAGTATCGCTATATCGAGACCACCGTCGCCGACGACAGCGCCCAGCATTTGGTGCAGCGCTGCATTCAGGCCGTTGAAGCGAAGAAGAAGGTGCTGCTGGCCTTCACGCTCAACGACATGAAGGCCGAGGCCTATGTCCGCAGCAAAGGCGAGCACGCTGGTGAAGTCGGCGGCAGCCTGAGGTCGAAGCTGATGCGCATCGGCCTGATCAAAGTCGATGGGGTACAGGTCTATCCGCTGGAGTCCGAAGCGCCCGCTCACGAAGACGCTCCCGCGTCCGATGAGACGGTTCGCGCCGAGGACGAAAGCGGTGGTCCACAACCCACCGCGACCACTCAGGCTCCTGTCGAGGAGCCCGCGCAGGTGGCTTCGTTCTAACCCGCAGGACCTGCTCCTGTCCCTGCCCCTTCCCCTTCCTCTCCCCCATGCCCCGGCACTTCGGTGTCGGCGGCATACGCACCACCTCCCGTCATAGCCCCATCCTTCGGGGCTTTTCATTCCATGCAATCACCGCTTCGGCCTTCGGGCCGCGCATGCGATTGCCGCCATTCTCAAGGAGAACGACCATGCAACTCGCCTCTCGTTTCGCTCCCCGCTCGCCGATCCTGCGCGCCGATCATCCGCTGTCCGATGATCAGATCCGCACCGTGGCACCGTCGATCTTTGCCGATACCCCGCATGAGAGCCGGTCCGGGCGCTACAGCTACATCCCCACCGCGTCGGTACTCGCCGAGCTGCGCGGAGAAGGTTTCCAGCCGTTCATGGTGTGCCAGACCCGCGTGCGCCACGAGGACCGCCGCGAATTCACCAAACACATGATCCGCCTTCGCCACGCCAGCCAGATCAACGGCAACGAAGCGAATGAAATCATCCTCCTCAACTCGCACGACGGCACCAGCAGCTACCAGATGCTCGCCGGCATGTTCAGGTTCGTCTGCCACAACGGCTTGGTCTGCGGTAACACCGTCGCTGATGTCCGTGTGCATCACAAAGGCAATGTCGCCGAGCAGGTGATCGAAGGTGCCTACGAGGTCCTGCATGGCTTCGAGCAGGTGCAGGCCTCGCGCGATGCGATGCGCCTGATCACCCTGGACGAAGGCGAGCAGGAGGTCTTGGCCCGCTCTGCACTGGCGCTCAAGTACGACACGCCCAACCAGGTGGTGCCGATCACCGAGGCGCAGGTGCTGATGCCCCGCCGCGTCGATGACCGCGGCAGCGACCTGTGGTCCACCTTCAATCGCATTCAGGAGAACCTGGTCAAAGGCGGTTTGAATGGACGCAACGCTCGTGGCCGTCGCCAGAGTACCCGGCCGGTCCAGGGCATCGATCAGAACGTGCGGCTCAACCGCGCACTGTGGATGCTCGCCGAAGGCATGCAACAGCTGAAGGCCTGAGGTCACGCGGACCACGCCCCTGGCGGGTGTGGTCCGCTCTTTCACTCATTAAATGGATGCCCCGCATCCTCACCCTTATCGCAAGGAGATCCGCCATGGCCGCCTCAGCCGCCCTGCCGCTACCTGCATCATCCATCGTCGTACCCGGCCAGCTCACGCTGCGCACCATCCACGGCCGCAACGGGCCGTTCAACGTCGGCCGCCTGGTCACCCCCATCGGCAAGTTTGCCGTCAAGGATGCGGAGTTGGAGCAGTACCCCGAAGGCAAGTACGACGGGGAGTTCGTCATCCGCTACATCGACTCCAAGGCCTATCCCACCTGTGATGGCATGCGCTTCGAGATCCGCGCCAGTCTGGACGGCATGACGCTGTCGGGCATCGACAAACTGAGCAAGGCCGAGGCCCATGCCTTCGCCACCCAGGAAGTCGATCCGCTCGACGAGGAACTGGCCGCGCAGCCTCTGACACCGGCGACAACGCCAGCTCCAGTGTCCACTCCCGTGCAAGCCTCGACGGATCCCCTGATCGACACCAGGCCCTTCGGCGTGGATGCGCCCGGCGCTGCGGTCGCTGCCTCCGGCAGTCCCGACAGCGACGATGCCGCCCTGTTCGGCCTGCTCTGGCCGCTGGGCGAGTCGGTGAAACTGGACTCGACCATCGATCGCCGCACGCTGCGTCTACAGATCGCGCGCCTGGGTGTGCTGGGCTACGCGCTCGACTTCAAGTCGCAGCAATGGAATCGGCAGCCTGACCAACAGGCTGCGTGACCTGCCTCGCCGCATCCGCGGCGTTTCATCCACCCGCCGGGGTTCCTTACCCCACGCGGGAGGGCTCCGGCTTTTCTGGAGGACTCCAGCATGCCAACCACCGCCTGCAAT
This sequence comes from Pseudomonas sp. NPDC077186, assembly GCF_044543505.1. Classification (NCBI taxonomy): domain Bacteria; kingdom Pseudomonadati; phylum Pseudomonadota; class Gammaproteobacteria; order Pseudomonadales; family Pseudomonadaceae; genus Pseudomonas; species Pseudomonas sp. NPDC077186. The sequence goes on along the minus strand of NZ_JBITWE010000008.1, from coordinate 56,388 downwards.
TCCCAGCCACAGCCCATCGGGGTTACCTGCTCTGCGCTCGATGAGCAAGCCTGGCTGGCGGTCTGCAAGACGGCAGCCACACAAGCCAGAAATGGTTGCGGCCTGTCTTACGACTACTACGTCGATCGCCTCAGTGCAGCGATTGATACGCACATCGAGCAATTGCCCGAATGCCAGCGCGCACAGGCTCTGCAAATAGCCACAGAGGAATGGGGTTACGCGACACCTGCCGAGAGACAGGAAACCCAAAACTGGAATGCTGAACACGGCTATTGCGCGCACGGAATCGAACTGGGTTATTGCCCGGTCGGTTGCGGCTCGTAATCGAGAACTGGCCGGGCCGAGACGCTTCGTTGCAGCCCACACGCCCAACAGTTCGAGCCGGAATATTCCGCCTCCCTTCATCCCCTCGGGGCAGCACCTTCCCCTGCAGGCGGTGCTGCCCCCCACTTCTTCGAGGACATCACCATGCCGACCCCATCATCGCCTGCCACGCTGCATCGCATCGACGAATGCGCCGACCTGATGGCCGACGCCTGCATCCGTGACGAACAGGGAAACCTGATCTTCATCTCGGTCTGGGCGCGGGATACCGCTATCCAGCAGTTCCTCGCCCAGCTGACCCTGGGCCACGACGAGAATGGGCTGGACTCGTTCCACCTCATCACCGAGCAAGGGGGCTCTGTCCCCGTCTTCATCAGCACGGTCGAGCGTCTGGAAAAACGCCTGACCCGATCCTATCGTCGCACGCTGTTCGGCTCGATGGTCAACCTCTGGCTGTTCGACCGGCGCTGCATACGGCCCGACAAGAGCACGGCCAGCGCCCTGGCGCTGCTGCCGCGCTCGGTAAGCGATCCGACGTCACGCCTATGGCAGCTGGTCAGGGACACCTGTCCGCTGCCGTTGCTGGATCACTGGCAAGCACCGGTACTGGCGCTGCTGCGCGAGCACCACATGCTCCAGGATCTGCCGGTGGCGCTCGGCCCCCTGCGCGGACTGCGCCTGCAGCTGGACGTTCCAGCGCTGACCGAAGCGCTGGGCGAGCTGATCCGCTGCGGCGTATTCACCGCCTACCCGCCACAGCAACCGGCAATCACCGACCTGCCGCTGCAAGCCGTGGCTTGATGTACCTGTGCGAACGCGTGCGCCCCGCGTGTTCGCCCCATTCATCCCCGCCAATCAGGAGACTTCCATGGCCCTCATGTTCCCCAGGCTCGCACGGAATTTCGCCAAGAACGGCTACTACCCGACCGACGAAGCCACCCTCGAACGAGCGCTCAGCGCACTGATGCCCAGCGATGGGCCGATGTGCATTCTCGATCCTTGCGCCGGCGAAGGCGTCGCCATTGCAGAAGCCGCGCACGCCCTCGGGCGTGATCAGACCACCGCTTATGCGGTGGAGTACGACCTAGAACGGGCAAACCATGCACGGAGGCTGGTCGATCACTGCCTCCAAGGTGATTTGATGGATGCGTTGATCGCCCGGCAGAGCTTCGGCCTGCTGTGGCTCAACCCGCCCTATGGCGACTTGTCGAAGGATGCCAACGGCACTATCGGCTACGACGGCAGAGGCCGTGCCAGGCTGGAGAAGCTGTTCTATCAGAAGACGCTGCCGCTGCTGCAGTACGGCGGGATTCTCATCTTCATCGTGCCGTCCTATGTGCTCGACCCGGAGCTGGTTGGCTGGCTCACCCGACACTTCACCGACCTGGGCATCCACCGAGCGGTGGACACGCAGTTCAAGCAGGTTGTCGTGTTCGGTCCAGCGTTGCCATCAGCCACGGCATCAACGCCAACGTTATTCGCAAGTGGCTGCCGCTTTACCGAGATCAGCTACCAGCGGCGTTGCCGGCGTTCGTGCCATTGAGGGCCACGCCTAAACGAACAACTGAGGCGTTCGCACTCATTGAGTTGTCCCTTGGCGAGCAATCGGTCACGGTGAAATGGCCAGCCTCCGATCCTGAAGGTTGCGCCCGCTTTGTGCGTGGGCTCACCCCGTGATCCGCATCGATGCCATCTGGCTCGCCACCGAGCCGATGGACATGCGCGCCGGCACCGACACCGCGTTGGCGCGTGTGGTGGCCGTGTTCGGTGCGGCGAAGCCGCACTGCGCCTATCTCTTCGCCAATCGCCGCGGCAACCGCATGAAAGTCCTGGTGCATGACGGCGTGGGTATCTGGCTCGCCGCGCGGCGCTTGCACCAGGGTAAGTTTCATTGGCCAGGCATCCGGCACGGCTCGGAAGTCGAACTCGACACCGAGCAACTTCAGGCTTTGGTGCTGGGTCTACCCTGGCAGCGGGTCGGTGCAGCCGGCGCGATCACAGTGCTGTAGCCCCTGCCATTAGCCCATCGGTTTATCTCCGCTGATCGCCTGCTCTGGCACAATCAGCGGCATGACTTCCTCGCCCAATCTCGACCAACTGACAGCTGAGCAACTGCGCACACTGGCCGCGCAGTTACTGACGCAGGTCGACGTGATGGGCAAGAAGATCCACCGCGATCAAACCATCATTGAGCAGCTCACACACGAAATCGCTTGGTACAAACGGCACAAGTTTGCCAAGCGCAGCGAGCAACTGAGTCCTGACCAGGGCAGCTTGCTGGATGACCTGCTCGACACTGACATTGCCGCCATCGAGGCGGAGTTGAAAGCCGTCAATCCCCCTGCTACTCCAGCCGAACCCCGCCAACAGCCCAAGCGCACAGCGCTGCCGGCACAATTTCCGCGCACTGTGATTCGTCATGAGCCGGAGAACATCCAGTGCGCCTGCGGCTGCCAGCTGCAACGCATCGGCGAGGACGTCAGCGAAAAACTCGATTACACGCCCGGCGTATTCACCGTCGAACAGCACGTGCGTGGCAAATGGGCCTGTCGCCAGTGCGAAACACTGATCCAAGCACCCGTACCGGCCCAGGTGATCGACAAGGGCATCCCCACCGCCGGCCTCCTGGCTCACGTGATGGTGGCCAAATTCGCCGACCACCTGCCGCTGTACCGGCAAGAGAAAATCTTTGGCCGTGCCGGCCTGACCATCGCCCGCTCGACACTGGCGCAGTGGGTCGGACAAACCGGCGTGCAGCTCCAGCCGCTGGTCGATGCCCTGCGCGAAGCCGTGCTGGCCCAACGCGTGATCCACGCTGACGAAACCCCGGTGCAAATGCTCACGCCGGGCGAGAAGAAAACCCATCGGGCTTACGTCTGGGCCTACAGCACCACGCCCTTCGCCGATCTGAAGGCCGTGGTCTACGACTTCAGCCCCAGCCGTGCCGGCGAGCATGCGCGCAATTTTCTTGGCCAGTGGAATGGCAAGCTGGTCTGCGACGACTTCGCTGGCTACAAGGCCGGTTTCGAGCGAGGCATCACCGAAATCGGCTGCATGGCCCACGCCCGCCGCAAGTTCTTCGATCTGCACGCGGCGAACAAAAGCCAATTGGCCGAACAGGCGCTGCACTCTATCGCTGGGCTGTACGAAGTCGAACGCCAAGTGCGCGACATGGGCGATGAAGAACGCGGGCGAATACGACAGGAACAGGCTTCACCGATCCTCGACGCGCTGCATGCCTGGATGCTGGCCCAGCGTGATCGGGTGCCCAACGGCTCAGCCACGGCGAAAGCCTTGGATTACAGCCTCAAACGTTGGTTGGCACTGACTCGCTATGTCGAGGATGGTGCCGTGCCCATCGACAATAACCAAGTCGAGAACCAGATCCGCCCGTGGGCTCTAGGTCGCTCCAATTGGCTGTTTGCCGGGTCGCTACGCAGCGGCAAACGGGCGGCGGCAATCATGAGCCTGATCCAGTCGGCGCGCATGAATGGGCATGATCCGTATGCCTATCTCAAGGATGTGCTCACACGACTGCCGACGCAGAAGGCCAGCGCTCTGGCCGAGCTGCTGCCGCACAACTGGGTATCCGCCAGCAAGGTGTAATGCCCGTTCGCTTACAGTTAGTCTGCCGTGCAATGTCTTGGATGCTACCAACCAGCGCAGTGATCTCCACCGACTGGCCGCCGAGCTCGTTAAACGCCTGGTCCAGTTTGCTCATTGAAAGATCCAGCTCTCTGAAGATTTCAGCACTGTTCTGGATGCTGGTGTAGCTGGCGCTGACCTTGCTACTCGCATCGCGGGCTAGCTGGTTAGCAAAGCGCATTTCCTGCTCAGTATGAGTAATTGAAAGGCCCAGCTCTCCCAAGTGCTCGCGGAGTCGGGGGTCGAGAGGTATGCGCTCAGGGGTGTCGAGGCATTCATTAGCGAGCTCACGGGGCACTAGCACCTCGTAAGGAACCTCGATGCGAATCTCTAGCCGTTCAATTCTCTCAAAGTGGTACAGCCATCCTGCAAGGAACAAGGATGACACGGCAATCGATAGGCAGGTGTTTAAGTCCTCGGGAAATAAGGCCGCAGCCAAGCAGGCAATGATGCCGCCGCTTTGAACTGCTGCAAGGTAAAGCCGCTTCGTGATTTTGGACATTGTTGCTCTCCAGCCCCATGCTCCGTGGGCGTGCGGAACTCAAATTATTCTTGTTATTGGATTGCCACAGTCTGAATGGTGTGCAACCGGGCGGTGCGTCCACCCCTGGGAGGTGCACAGACCTCGGGCAGTTAATGCTATGGCGCGAGCGACATATAGCAATATCCGAATTGCACACCTCAGTATCCAATCCCTGTCGGCTCTCCCCCTGGCTGTGTGGCCATATGTCGTCTGTCCATCTTGCACGCTGACGCCGAAGGTGAAAGGGACACATCGATGGCGAAGGGGCTTACATCCCATCACCACAGACCAGCCATCATGGCCCGAATCAGAGTATAAGCTTAAACGCACAATTATCTCATTAGGATAATTTATCTTGATTTCTGTTTTTTTTAGCATTATTTTCGCATGACGATAATTTTGGCCGCTCAGCATGAGCAGGAGAAGCAGCCTGTGTCTCATCCAATCTACCCCCTGGAACCCGAGCAGCTCAGACTCAAAAAGTTGAGGACTGAAGGGCAGGACGTGACTGCGCGAGTCATTGATACGTTTTACTCTGCCATAGATATCAAGGCCTTACGCTTCCAACTGGATAGCAAGGTTGATCTCAAAACTGGGAGCCATGTGATTTTTTCAGTGCCGAATGAGCCGTTCACCTTGAGCCGGACGTATTCGGTCGTCGAGTACGATCTCCAAGCCCAGGCCCTGACAATCGCGGTAAAACTTGACCCCCAAAGCCGTGGCGGCTCTGCTTTTATGTGGTCCTGATTCCAGGAGATGAGGCTCAACCACCAGTCTCGGAAACTCGCTGCCATTGAGCTACGGCGCCATGAGATACGTGTTGATTACCAGAGGCATTGGGGGCACGCCACTCTTAGGAGTGGTCCGCAGCTTGGTTGCAAGCGGGAGACAGGTCGATATGCACTATGCCGCAAAGGCACATTCACAGGCTGCGTCCTTGTGTGAGCTGCATAACCTGCTCGGTGAAAACCTGCAGTTCTACGCTGGGGATCTTCAGGAGAGGGTCAGAATTGATGCCATTATCGATAGCGTTGATGAAAGCACTTTGGTCTACGTGTGCGGACCAATCCGCATGCTGGACGCGGTCAGGAGATACTGGCTGCAGAGCGGCTTGCCACCCGAAAACCTATGGCACGTGACATTAACGGATTCAGAAGAATCTGCCTCCCCATGTCTTTCCGCAATAGTCAGCGATAAAACCATCGGCAGTCTCATGGTGCCACCACAGCGCGTGAACCTTGAGTCTCCTTTCGATAAAAGGGGCTAGCTGGGGCCATCAGTGGTAACGAGCAGGACAGGATCGATGGTCCATGGCTTCGGTTATCCACACTTACTCAAGCACCGATAATCGTTGAGCATGCACCGATCAGCAGTTCAGTAGCTGGAGGTAGCCAACCTTCGTGAACACAAGCGCCCATACCTGGAAGTTTCAATAATGCCCAAAACACTACTTCACAAGCTATGGAATGCTCATGCCGTACGGGAAGGGCCGACCGGCTCGGCCGTGCTCTACATTGATCGTCATTTGGTCAATGAAGTCACGAGCCCCCAGGCTTTCGAAGGATTATCCGTCGCTGGCCGCCGCCCCTGGCGGGGAGACACAGTGATTGCTACCTCCGATCACAATGTCCCAACTCGTGAGCTGGAGATGGGAATTCGCGATCCATTAGCGAGAACTCAGGTACAAACGTTGGAGCGAAACTGCGAGACGTTCGGCCTGAAGCAGTACCGTCTCGGTGAGCATGGTCAGGGCATTCTTCACGTAACGGGACCCGAACTGGGTGCCACGTTACCAGGCATGACTATTGTCTGTGGCGACTCCCACACCAGCACGCACGGTGCATTTGCTGCGCTGGCGTTTGGTATTGGTACTTCTGAAATCGAACAGGTACTGGCTACGCAGTGCTTAATTGTCTCCCGTATGGCGACCATGAACATCCAGATCGAGGGTACCTTGCCATGGCGTGTAACGGCTAAGGATCTGGCACTGTTCATAATTCGAAAGATCGGGGCCGCTGGTGCCACGGGTTATGCGATCGAGTTCAGTGGTTCGACCGTACGGGGAATGTCGATGGAGGCGCGCATGACCCTGTGCAACATGGCCATTGAGGCCGGCGCCCGTGTCGGCCTCATCGGTGTAGATGAAACCACTCTGACCTATCTCCACGGTCGCTCATACGCCCCTAAGGGTGAAGCGTGGGATGCAGCGTGTCTTTACTGGCGCGGCCTTCGCAGCGATGAGGGAGCTATTTTCGACAAGACGCTTCGCTTAGATGCCCGCGAGATTACTGCGCAGGTTTCATGGGGTACATCTCCGCAAATGACATGCGATGTGACGGGTCAAATTCCCGACCCCCTAGATGAACCTAATATGAGCATTCGCCAAGCTATGGTTCATGCCCTGGAGTACATGGGGTTGCAAGGAGGTACCCAGATCCAAGCCGTGGAGCTGGACAAGATTTTCATTGGCTCGTGCACAAATGCACGACTGGAAGACCTTCGGGCAGCTGCACGCATCGTCGAGGGTCGGAAAATCTCCAAGCGCATTCGCCAAGCTTTGGTAGTGCCTGGCTCCCAGGCAGTCAAGGCGATGGCAGAGGCTGAGGGCTTGGACAAAGTCTTTAGCGATGCTGGATTCGAATGGAGAGAGCCAGGATGTTCGATGTGCCTTGGCATGAATGAGGACAGATTGTTGCCAGGTGAGCGTTGTGCTTCCACATCGAATCGTAACTTCGAAGGCCGACAAGGCCAAGGTGGAAGGACACATCTCGTCAGCCCGGTTACCGCTGCGGCAGCAGCTCTGGCGGGTCACTTTGTCGACCCTCGAACCTTATGAGCACGGAGACTTCAGAATTGAAAAATTTTGAGACGTTCAGCGGTGTAGTGGCCCCGCTTGATCGGGCCAATGTGGATACCGACGCCATCCTGCCTAAGCAGTACATGAAGCTCATCAGCAAGTATGGCTATGGAGATTATCTGTTCGATAACTGGCGTTATGAGGACGAAGGCCAGCCGGGAGATGACTGCTCCCTTCGTCCTCTCGCCAAGGACTTCGTGCTCAACAAGGCCTCGTTCAGATCCGCGCAGATACTGCTCTGCCGCGAGAACTTCGGCTGCGGTTCAAGTCGTGAGCATGCCCCTTGGGCCTTGCGTGACTTCGGAATCAAGGTCTTGATCAGCAGCAGTTTTGCGGAAATATTCCAGGGCAATTGCCTTAAAAATGGACTTCTGCCAGTCGTATTAGCCAAGTCGCGTGTTGACCAGTTGTTTGACCTGGCAGAAGCAGAATTGCCCCTCACACTGACGATTGATCTGCTGGGACAGCGGGTAGTGAGTCCAGATGGTGAAGTCGACATATTCGAGATCGATGCCTTCCGCAAAAAATGCCTGCTAGAAGGATTGGATGAAATCAGCGTTGCTCTGGAACACGCAAATGACGTCAGGGCTTACGAGCTACGCCGGCGGCTTAGCGAGCCTTGGCTGTTTCCTGAATAAGTCATTGAGCTTGGCTGCGATCAGCTATTCAAGCTGAGTGAGCAGCCAGCTCGGCCATCGCCCGGCTCATGGTATGACCAGCAGCTGAGACCACGGGAGCGAGTCTGTCCTTCAGTTGATCCGAGGCTGCTGCCACTGGGATTACCAAGCTAATGCTGCCAATGACTCGTTTGTCATCGAAGATGGGCGCCGAGATCCCCGCCGCGCTGTGGCCTAGATCGCCTGCCGTCATAACTACTTGCTGCGATCTCAGACGACGTAGGGCCTGTTTGACCTCGGTCCAGTTTGAGCCCAAGTGGAAACGTTGGAATTCAACGGGTACATCTTCGTAGTAGGCCTTGACCTGCCGCAGGGGCAGATGGGCGAGGATGGCTTTGGACGCTGCACCTTGGTAGAGGGGCCTTGGCAGTCCGCGCTCATAGCTGATCTCTTGAGCGAAGCGAGTTTTGAATTCCTCGTGCACGCACATCACCTGCTCTCGGTAGTAGCGGCACAGAATCGCTGTGCAGCCGTCCGGCCCCGAGGAGAGCATTTCATTCATCACCGCTCTGGCGGCCTGAATCATCGGGTCGCCAGTCCTCATTTTCCTATCCAGAGCAATGATGGCTGGGCCAAGAACATAGCGTCCAGGTGTGAATGCGCTGATGTAGCCCGCACCCGAGAGCGTACGGAAGTAGCGGTAGGTGTGGCTAGCCGACAAGCCAAGCTCGACCGCCGCCTCGTCTACAGACCAGTCATTTTTCCCATCACTACTGAAGAGCTCAAGCAAACGCATCAGGCGGTCGTGAGAGCTGCCTTTGCCTTCTTCGAGTGGTTTTTCTGGCACATCGATCTCCTGCTGCCGACTCACCGCCAACCCCTTTTCGCGTTGCTTCTGAAGTGAAAACCCGAGTGTACAAGCAAAGGCGCCATCCCGGAATGCGACAAAATTATCCTAATGAAATAATTTCGTTGACACTCAGCAAAAAACGCACAATTATCGTTTGGCGGTAAAAAATAACAAAACCAGCCTTGGACTGCCTGCCATGAATCAGCGCGCATTACCCGTCGTGGACATTGCCCCTCTCCTTGATCACGGGCAGTGGACGCCTTTCCAGAAAAGAATCCTTCTCGCAGTGGCGCTCGTCATGATGTTCGACGGCGTGGATGCTCAGGTTCTGAGTCTGTCGCTCTCGACCATCGCCGGTGAGTGGAGTGTTGGTCGCGCCGCTTTTGCCCCGGTTCTGGGCTTCAGTTTTATCGCCATGGCACTGGGCACGGCGCTTGGTGGGTTGTTAGGTGACCGCATTGGCCGGAAATGGACCTTGGTGGCCTCGACACTGACTTTTGGTGCCATGACGATGCTCAGTGCGTTTGCCAACGATGTGACTTTTCTAGGCGTATGCAGGGTGCTGGCCTCGTTGGGAATGGGGGCCGCAATGCCAAACGTCACAGCGATGCTTGCCGAATACACGCCCTTGCATCGCCGCAGTCTCGCAATTGCGATCGGCATGAGTGCGCTTCCGTTCGGCGGCATTGTGGTCGGGCTACTGGGTTCTCAAGTTCTTCCGCTTCTTGGGTGGCGGACGTTCTTCCTAATTGCAGGCTGCGGACCAGTGCTGCTGGCATTCGTGCTAGTGCCTTGCTTGCCCGAATCACTCCGTTTCCTCGTTGCTCGCAACAGAAAACCTGAGCATTGCCGGTCCATTGTCCAGCGCCTTGGACAACCCATTGAGGCCGAAACGGTATTCGAAGACAGCCACGAAAAAGTCCAGCAACCACGCGCATCATGGGGAGCCGTTCTCACCAGTGAGTACGGTGGCGACACCCTCATCCTGGCGTGCGCGTTCTTTACAGTAATTCTCTCAAGCTACCTGATGTTCACCTGGTCTCCATCACTGTTCGTGGAGGCCGGCTACAGCGTGGGCATGGCGAGCGCGAGCATGTCCATATTCAGCTTGGGCGGATTGATTGGTGGCGTGGGTGGTGGATGGTTGTTCAGCCGCCTGGGCTCGCGCAGAACCGTGCTGCTTATGTGTGTAGGGGCTGTGGCTTGTTGCCTGACTCTGATGGCGCTCCCGCTCGGGCCAGAGGTCAATACCTTGCCAGTGGTAGCTGTTGTGCTGTTGCTGCTGGGGCTCTGCGTGCCAGGAACCCAGGCAGTGGTCTTCGTCCTTGCTGCACAAATTTTTCCCACCTCGATGCGTGCCAGTGGTGTTGGTCTGCCGGCTGCAGTCGGCCGAACTGGGGCTGTGCTCAGCGCGTTCATAGGCCCCTGGATTTTGGCCGGGTCAGGCGCACGGTTCTTCGGCTTCCTCGCCGCCATGATGGTACTGGCCTTCTTCGCGCTGCAGTTGTTCCGCCGCCATATCGCCCAGCCCAAGCTTCAGCGCAAACCCGGACTGTCCGCGGACTGATTCCTCCACAGCAAGTTAAAGGAGATACCCCATGACCACCTCTGCATTCAGGGAACTGATCGCGAGCGACAACATGACCCCCCTCTGGGAGGTGCTCAGAGGACTCACTCCGCGTGAGCCCAAGCAGGTCGATGATGTCGCCGTTTGGAGAGCTGACACCATCCGCCAGAACATGAAAATGGCCTGCGAAGTTATCTCTGCTGAGGATGCGGAGCGACGTGTGCTGGTGCTTGAAAACCCTTCACGGCGCGGCAAGTCGCAGGCCACATCCTCGTTGTACGCCGGGATCCAGATGATCCTGCCTGGCGAGGTTGCACCGAGCCACCGACATACGGCCTCTGCGCTCAGGTTAATTCTCAGTGGGCAAGGCGGCTACACCACTGTTCGTGGCGAGAAAGTCATGATGCACCCAGGGGATTTCGTGATCACCCCTACCAACGTGTTTCACGACCACGGCGCCGAAGGTGACGATCCGGTCATGTGGCTGGATGGCCTTGATGTGCCAGTGGTGCAACTTCTTAACGCCGGCTTTTCAGCTGACGATCCACAAGCCCGCCAGGCTTTGAGCCATCCAACGGGTGATGCGAGCGCTCGTTTTGCATCGGGTCTACGTCCCGTTAACGATGAGCCGTCGGGACCTGTCAGCCCGCTGTTCCACTACCCGTACACCCGAACACTCGCAGCTCTCGAACAACTTTCGCTCGCTAAGGACGTGGACGAGTGCTCGGGCATCAAGTTGATGTTCACCAATCCCACCAACGGCCTATCGCCGATTCGCTCTATGGGGGCATTCATGCAGATGTTCCCAGCGGGCTTTAGCGGTCAGCGTTTCCGCGAAACCGATGGCGCCGTTTGCTGCGTCGTGGAAGGGAGCCTGCGCGTGCAAGTTGGCGATCAAGAATTCACTGCCTGCAAGGACGATGTGTTCGTCATTCCGGGCTGGGCATGGCGCTCATTTGAAACAGACGAGCGATGCGTGCTGTTCAGCTTCTCCGATCGACCGCTGCAAGAGCATTTGGGCTTCTGGCGCAGCGAGACAAACAACCCTGATGAAGAAAACCAGGAGTAAATATGAAACTCTGCTTTTTTAACGACAATCGCCTCGGACTCGTCGAAGCCAACACCGTTTACGATGTTTCTGAAGCACTGCGTCAGCTGCCGACCTCGGGCTATCCCTATCCCCAGACCGATGCGCTGATTACCAACCTGGAGCAGCTGACGCCGGAAATTATTCGGTTGAGAGAAGGTGCATCGTCCTTCCCTTTGAACGAGGTAACACTGCTTAGCCCAGTGGCGAATCCTGGAAAAATCGTCGCAGCGCCGGTGAATTATCAAGCGCACCTGGACGAGGCGATCGCTGATCCAGCGACCTTCACACGCGCGAACGTCAGGAAGATTCAGGAAACTGGTCTTTTCCTGAAAGCGACGAGCTCGCTGATCGGCGCCGGCCAACAGGTCGTCATCGGTTTGCCCGAACGCCGTACCGATCATGAGATCGAGTTGGTAGCAGTAATTGGGAAACGCGCTAAGAATGTCAGCGCTCGTGACGCACTTTCCTACGTTGCTGGTTACAGCATCGGCCTGGATATCACTATCCGTGGTCCGGAAGAGCGAAGCCTGCGCAAGTCTCTGGACACCTACACCGTGCTTGGCCCTTGGTTGGTTACTGCAGATGAGCTGTCCGATCCTCATGCACTGGAAATGGTCCTGGACATCAACGGCGAAAAGCGACAGCACGCTAATACCCGTGACCTCATCATGGATGTAGCCGAGCTGATCGAGTTCGCTTCCCAGTACTACACCCTGGAGCCGGGTGACCTGCTGTTCACAGGCACTCCGGAGGGCGTGGCACCCATTGTTGCCGGTGATCGAATCAATGCTCGCATCGACAACATTGGCCAGTTGAGCGTTGAGGTAGTGCAGTCATGAGCCAGGCCAATCCAGTCGTTATCGTCGGTGGAGGTATCGGAGGCCTGGCGGCCGCTCTCGCTCTCTCGCAGAAAGGTATCGCATCACGTCTGATTGAGCAGGCGAATGAGTTTCGTGAAGTAGGCGCGGGCATCCAGGTAGGCCCAAATGGCTATCGTGTGCTGGAGACGCTGGGTATCGCCGATAAGGTAGCCGAGTTGGCGGTGCTGCCCGACGACCTGATCTTTATGGATGGTGTTACCGAAAAGCAGATCACTTCGATCCCAACAGGCGCCGCCTTCCGCGACCGTTTCAAGTATCCGTATTCCCTGGTCCATCGTGCCGACCTGCATAGCGTTCTGCTGGAGGCCTGCCGTGAATCTGAGTTGGTTCAATTTCAGGTAGCGACGAAGGTCATAAGCTACGAGGACACGGGGACCTCCGTAAACGTGTTCACCGATAAAGGTGAGACTTTTCAGGCTAGTGCCCTAATCGGCGCGGATGGTCTGTGGTCCAAAGTAAGGGAACGAATCGTAGGTGATGGTGCCCCAGTCGTATCCGGCCATATCGCCTACAGAGCAGTCCTGCCTATTGAGGATGTGCCGGTCGAGTTCCGCCGAAATGCCATGATTCTTTGGGGGGGACCGAAGTGCCACTTGGTTCAGTACCCACTACGTGGCGGCAAACTGTTCAACCTGGTGGCGGTGTTCCACAGTGATAAATATGTCGAAGGGTGGAACACCGAGGGTGATCGCGATGAGTTAATCAAACGCTTCGCCGGTACCTGCCCAACGGTGCAGGCCTTGCTGTCCAAAATCGACAGCTGGCGCATGTGGGTGTTGTGTGATCGTCAGCCGGTCAAGCAGTGGTGCTCGGGGCGAACCGTGCTCCTAGGTGACGCTGCTCACCCAATGCTGCAGTACCTGGCACAAGGCGCATGCATGGCCATGGAAGACGCAGTTGTACTCGCCGATGAAATGTCCAGGGCCAATGGTTGGTATGCCGGGGCCTTTGAAAAATACCAGGCGCGTCGCTATCTGCGCACCGGACGGTGCCAAGTGATGGCCCGTGTCCACGGTGACTTCTATCACGCAGAAGGAGTTGTAGCGGAGCTGCGTAATGGAATGCTTGCGAAGCGTACGGCCGAACAGGCTTACGACGGGCTGAGCTGGCTTTATGACGCGGTGATCTGAATCAAGCCTGCGGAGGTCGAACCCGACCTCCGCAGGTTGTCTTTTGAAGTTCTCGTCTTACAAAAACAATAACGAGTGAACTCATGAACGCGAGATACGCTACCTTGCTGGCAGCGCTTTGCCTTACTGAGCGCTGCATTGCCGGCGACGCGCCGGCATTTCTGTCCGAAGCCACGGCAACACTACAAACCCGAAGCTACTACTTCCAACGCAACTACTCCGATATCAGGGGTACGGAGCGCTCGAAGGCGGAAGAATGGGCTCAGGGATTCATTTTCAACTTCAAGTCGGGCTATACGCCTGGCAGCCTTGGCTTGGGCGTCGATGCTACAGCTAGATTGGGCATAAAGCTGGATAGCGGACCTGGGCGCGTAGGCGTTGGATTGCTACCCGTCCAGGATGACGGCCACCCCGCCGATGAGTACAGCCGGTTAGGGCTGACATTCAAAGCCAGGTTGTCGAACACGGAATTGCGTGTCGGCGAGCTCTTCCCGGATAACCCTCTTCTCACCTTCAGCGACATACGCCTGCTGCCTCCCTCTTACCAGGGCATTTCATTAAGCAGTACAGAGTTCAAGGGGTTGAAGCTTCAAGGTGGTCACTTGAATTCCACCAGCTTGCGCAACGAGGCTGGCGACGAAAAGCTCATTGCCATGCTTGGCCACATCCCTCAACGCAATGCCAGCAGCGATGCTTTTAATTATGTTGGTGGGGATTACACGTTCAACGGCAACAGAACGACGCTGAGCGGATGGATAGGTCAGTTGGAGGACATTTATCGCCAGACGTACCTCGGGGTTGAGCATAAAGGCTCTCTGGGCTCTTGGTCATTGGCAGGCATTCTCGGGCTCTATGATGCGGTTGAAGACGGCGCCCATTTGATCGGCGATGTGGACAACCGGGCGCTTCATGGCATGGTTTCCGCAACGAAGGCAGGTCATACATTCTCGTTGGGTTACCAGCGGATGTACGGTGAAACGGCTTTCCCGCGCGTGTTCGCAAATATTGCACCGTTGAGCAATGAACTGCCCACTTACGACTTTTCGTTTACCGACGAAATCTCGTATCAGCTCAAGTACCGCTACGACTTCGTCGCAGTGGGTATCCCAGGCCTAGCGCTTACCGCGCGCTACGTGGCCGGGGGCAATGTGAAGACCGGGCGAGGCTATGAAGGGAAGGACACAGAGCGAGACCTTGATCTCTCTTACGTAGTGCAGAGCGGCTCACTTCAAGGACTGGGTATTCGCCTTCGGAACGCGGCTGCGCGCTCGAATTATCGCACTGACATAGACGAGTATCGGATCATCTTCAGCTACACCTGGGATGTGCTTTGAAGCTTCTAATGGAACAGCGCAGCACCCAGTGTCTGTTCGGTTGTGATACCGGCAGTACTCCGGCGCACTGCCGCTGCCCCGCACTGCCGACCTTGCCATGAAGGACTAATCAGAGAGAGTTCGCCGCCAGAGCAGCCATCGTGTTGCTCATTGTCTGAGCCGCAGCAGCTACTACGGGAGCCAACTGAGCTTTCACCTCATCAGATGCTAGGGCTGCTGGTACTACAAGGCTTATGCTTCCGATCACCCGTTTGTCATCGAAGATCGCCGCCGAGATGCCAGCCGCACTGTTGCCCAACTCGCCTGAAGTGATCACAGCCTGTTGCTCCCTGAGTGCTCGTAACGCCTGCTTCAATTCGGACCAGTTTGCACCTAGGTGGAAGCGCTCGAACTCCTTCGGTACTTCCTCATAGAAGGCTTTCACTTGTCGCAGAGGGAGGTGAGCAAGAATGACCTTCGATGCCGCGCCTTGGTATAGAGGCCGTGGAAGTCCGCGCTCGTAGCTAACGTCGTGCTGGAAGCGAGTGGTGAACTCCTCATGAACGCACATGACCTGGCCTTGGAAATATCGGCACAGAATTGCGATGCAGCCTGCTGGAGCAGGCACAAGCATTTCATTCATCAGTGATCGGGCCGCCTGAATCATCGGATCGCCTGTCCGCATTTTCCTATCCAGCGCGATGATTGCAGGGCCGAGTACATAGCGCCCAGGGGTGAAGGCGCTGATGTAGCCAGCGCCTGAGAGGGTGCGGAAATAACGGTATGTATGGCTAGCCGAAAGCCCTAGCTCGATGGCCGCTTCGTCTACTGACCAATCACTTTTTCCCTCTCTGCTGAAAAGTTCAAGCAGAAGCATTAAGCGATTCAGCGAGCCCGATTTTCCTTCCTCGGGCCCTCTATCTTGGGTGTCACGGGACTCATGCCGCACCGCGAATCTCCTCTAAACCTGTTGCTGGCTAGTACCAGCGGAGTGTACAGGGAAACCGCCTCTCGCCAAGAAAACAAAAACTATCCTAATGAGATAACTCTGTTGACGCGGATCAAAAAAAGCGGAATTATCGTATTGCACCAATTCTTACAAAAAGCACCTTGAAGTGCGAGGTACCCACTCATGAGCCAAGCTCTGCCTGCCGACCTTAGCAGCCCCTCTCGCGAGCTAGAGAAGGCTCTGCTGCTGCCTCTCACGCTTGTCGCGATACCCGTGGCCCCTTTGCTTCTGCACAGCCCTGCCTGGCAATTGGGCGCAGCTTTGGCGAGGGCCTCCAGACAAGCGGCCCTCACAGCGGGCACCCCGCAATCCTCTGCCCTCTGGTCCTATGCGACCCGCCAAATTTTGGGTGCCATTTCGGGCGCTATACCCAGAGCGGTCTGCTGCCTTTCGCCAAGTGCTGATCGGACTAACCGGGTCACGCGCGCGTACGTAAAGAAACCTGAGCCGGCACAGGACAGCCTCGCTGAGCAGCAAGCTCAAGGTGTCTGATCTCGAACACTCCGTAGCCAAATCATCGATAGGAAGGTTGTTAGAAATGAATAAGCCGACACTGCTTCCGTACAAAATCACCGGCCAGCAATTTATCAACGGCAATTGGAGCATGGGACGCTCGGAACGTCGTCTCGACGACCGCAACCCCTATAACAATGAGCAGTTGCTCGACATGCAGCTTGGATCTGTACAGGACCTTGATGAGGCCTATCAAGGGTCGAAGCAGGCTCAGCAGCAGTGGGCGAAGGTAGCTCCTGCTGAGCGTGTCGCGCTGGTGAATGCTTTGGCTTCGGTCATGGAGTCCCGTAGCGATGAAATTATTGACTGGCTTATTCGCGAGTCAGGCAGTACCCGTGGAAAAGCAACCTTCGAGTGTTTCCATACCATTAGCATGGTTCGTGAAAGCGCCACTCTCCCTTACCAGGTGGAAGGTAAAGTCCTTACCAGCTATAAACCGGGCAAGCAAAGCTTCGTATTTCGTGAGCCGCTCGGGGTCATTGGTGTCATCAGCCCCTGGAATTTCCCGCTCTATCTCAGCATGCGCTCAGTAGTGCCAGCGGTAGCACTAGGCAATACCGTAGTCTTGAAGCCAGCTAGCGATACGGCCATTACCGGTGGTCTTTTGATAGCCCACCTGTTCGAGGAAGCTGGCTTCCCGCCAGGGGTGGTAAACGTGATCGTTGGCGCCGGCTCCGAAATCGGTGATGCCTTCGTAGAGCACTCCGTTCCAAGCTTGATTTCGTTTACAGGATCGACAGACATCGGCCGCAGTGTGGGGCGCATTGCTGTCGGCGGAAAATACATCAAGCGCGTAGCCCTCGAACTTGGTGGTAACGCCCCACTGGTCGTATTGGACGACGCCGACATCGAGGCCGCAGCCCATGCGGCAGTGGTGGGTCGCTTCCTGCATCAGGGCCAAGTCTGCATGAGTGTCAATCGGGTCATTGTTGATCAAAAGATCTATAACGACTTTGCTGCCCTCGTAGTGGAGCGAGTTCAGAAGCTTTCTGTGGGTGACCCTAACCTGGCTGAGACGGTGATCGGACCAGTTGTGAGCCAGAGCCAACTGACGGGTTTGCTCAACAAAATCACCCGAGCAAACCGCGATGGTCTTGAGTGCCTCCATAGCGGAGCTGCATCAGGCTTGGTTCTTCCACCACATGTTTATGGACGGGTCGCACCACATCACGAGCTGGCATACGACGAAACATTCGGGCCGATCATGCCTTTGGTCATTTCTCGAAACGAAGAGCATGCTTTGGAGCTCTCTAACTCCAGCGAGTTTGGGCTTTCGAGCGCAGTATTTACGCGAGACATGGATCGCGGCTTGCGCTTCGCAAGCGGTATCGTTGCAGGCATTACGCATATCAACGACATCACCATCGATGACCAGCCAAACGCGCCCTTTGGAGGGGAAAAAAACTCTGGCCTAGGTCGATTCAATGGAAGCTATGCCATCGACGAATTCACCAGAGCTCACTGGGTAACCTGGCAGCAAGCAGGTCACAATTATCCGTTCTGAAAAGCTTTTTCTTAGAAAGCGGGGAAAGGCGGCTCCGCTTTTTCGGTATCAAGAGGCTAGACCCAACGATAGCTAGCAGATAGGTAAGTGAAATTAATCTCAAATAATTCGACAGATTGCTTGAGATGTTGTTTCAATTAATCTGCTCGCATTTAGTTCCGTTCAAATAAAAATAAGGCGGTTTGTGATGATGGCTAAAGTTATGCGTAGTTATGTACTTGCAGCGATAGCTGCGACTGGACTTTTTGCCTTTGATGTAAGCAAGGCGCTCGCCGTCCAGCCCACCGTTACACTTCCTACTGGTTTGAACTTAGGAGCAACAAGCTTTTATGACGGCTTTGGGGGGCAACCGGGAGAAAGTGCCTGGCAGACGTATATTTCATATGCCCACAATAAAGGCATAAAAGATGGTGATGGAAAAGACATTCCTATTTTTAATGACCCCAAAATGGATGTCTATTCCGTTATCAATCAGTACAGCTATCTGTTTAAAACAGATCAAAAAATCTTGGGTGGTCACCCTGGCGTTGATGTGATCGTGCCGATGGCTTCGCTGGATGCACGCTTTCAAAATGCACCGCCATTTCCAGGGGTAAAACTCAAGGACAATGGATTTGGGTTGGGCGATCCGACGGTATCGCTGTTCGTTCAGTATGACCCGATTACAATAAATGGGAATCCGTTCTTCGTTTCGCGACTGAATGCCGGCGTGACGATGCCAGTTGGAAAGTACGACAACAATAAAGACTTCAATATTGGCAACAATTTCTGGTCCATTCACACATATTGGGCGATGACACTCCTACTCAGCCCCAAGTGGTCGATTAGCCTCCGGCCTCAGTATTACTACAACTTCAAGAACAATGACCCAGCGAGCAGTCTCCCTCTCGACGAGGGTGTTGACGATACGCAAGCCGGACAGAGTGCATCGATTAACTATAATGTTGGTTATAAAGTTAACGATTATCTCACCGTGGGCGTCAGCGGCTATTATCTGAAGCAAATTACCGACGACCAGATCAACGGGCATAGTATTTCGGATTCCAAAGAAAAAACGCTCGGTTTTGGTCCTGGCCTAGTGATTGACCTTGATAAAGATAAATTCTTTGTAACGGCCTATCGCGAGTCAAGCGTGGAAAATAGATTTAAGGTAGAAAACTCTATAACCCTTCGCTGGTTGCATATGTTCTAGCTTGGATAAGCAGATCGGCAACAAGTGAAAGCGCAAGCATAAACAAGGTAATCGGATGCCAGAGCATTCGATTACTTTTTAAGTTTACGAAGCCGAAAGCTCAGCTTCATGAGCCTCGGCATCTCTAGGCTTCAAGCTGCTATACTACTCCTGATGACTATGAAATCGAAACCTGCAGTGTTCGGCTCTAGATTGACCGGGGGTTATATGGAAAACTTGAGATCTGTCTTCGCTTACTTTCAACCCTCTTGCAGGGCAGATCAGGTTTTAAGCCAAGCTATTGTTACGCCGGCAGTTCTGGAACTTGCTATTTCAAAGGTTGGTGAGAAAGAAGTTGCATGGGGATTAGAGTTGTCTCAGCGCTCGCTGGCTGTGGCTAAATCAAAGTTTTCATACCTTGGCAGCTTCCCTGATATGGAGGTTCTTAAGAGTCTTGAGCTTCTGATATTGCAACTGCTCGTCAGAATGTCGGGCCAGGATGCTGATGTCGGGTTGTCCGAATCTATGCGCGCGATGGCATATAAGGCAGTGCGCATGGATGTATATTTTGAAAGCATCGTTCAAGGCATAAGAGAGATGCAAGGGCTCTGGACTAAGGAGATTTTAGATTCCTTAGATGTATCCATTGAGCGCCAAAATATGTCGCAGCTCGTTGTGATGCTGGCGCTGGTATTTGATGATGCAGTTAAAGATTTCTTTGAAGGTTGCCTGGCCGAAAAAGAGTTATTACTGGAAGAGTCTATTGTTTCGAAGCGAAGACTAGTGGAAGAGCTTATAGAAGGTGGATCGTCTATCGGATCGGAAGTGATCGAGGCTTTTAAGAGTAATCTAGGGGTAGATGCTGATAAA
Organism: Pseudomonas sp. NPDC077186; assembly: GCF_044543505.1. Classification (NCBI taxonomy): domain Bacteria; kingdom Pseudomonadati; phylum Pseudomonadota; class Gammaproteobacteria; order Pseudomonadales; family Pseudomonadaceae; genus Pseudomonas; species Pseudomonas sp. NPDC077186. Next base: position 36,524 of record NZ_JBITWE010000008.1, on the reverse strand, counting down.
TTTTACACTGCTATTATAATCTCTTCGGCTCGTGCTGCTTCAAAAGCTACCAAAGATACCCAGCGGGCCATCGGTGAGCTAATTTCAAAGTCTAGCTTGATTCACTTGCCTCAGGCAGATGGAGCGTGGCTTTGGATTGCAACCGGTACTCCGCCATTGAAAAAGCAAATTTCCAATTTGACTACTTCCTTAAAGTCCGCAGATGTCGGGACTTATTGCTTAGGAGAGACCGTCAGAGGCATTGAGGGCTTCAGGCGATCTCACGTGCAAGCTCGTGCGTTGTTGGAGGTAGGTAAGCAGTACTCAGTTGGTAGGGTATTACAATGGCCTACGCACGCTGCTACGGCGATTTTCATCAGAAATAAAGAGCTTACAGACTGGTTTATACAATCTACGCTGGGAGAATTGACAAGCACTGACCAAAAAATCGAGAGCTATAGAGAAACTCTTAAGAGTTATCTGCTTTCAGGAAATAGCTTACTGCATGCTGCGGAAAGTTTAGGCATTCATCGGAATACGGTTGTGTATCGACTGCAAGCTGTTGAAGATATCCTGGGCAAACCGATAAAGGAGTTTGATTTTTCATTGTGCTGCGCACTGGCATTGCTTGACCTGAAATCGCGCGACTAACCCTTTCTGGCACATCCTGTACCTTAGTACGAATTTTTCGAAAAAAATTGTACTCTGTGTCTAATGACACGTAGGTCTGAGAGGCATAGCATTTAGTAGGAGTCATTTAAAACATCAAAACAATAACAAGATGAGGTCTTGAACATGCCTAGAAAGTGGATCGCTAAGCGCATAAATAGCCTTGATCCTACCACCGACTTTGATGAAATCTGGAAGCTGTCATCCGCCTATCGGCCCAACGATTTCATCATGAACTTGATCTACACTGTCACGTTCCCTCACTTCTTTGTGCGTGAACTCGATGCCCTACCATTGTTTGATGAAGGCTCAGGGAAGATTCTAAGCCGTCCGGACGCGAGGGCTGACGATACGTCTTGGAAAATGCAGGTTTGGTGGAACTATGGATCATCACATGAATTAACGTTGAAGAACGTCGAGTCCATTAATAAGCTTCATGAGCATTACGCTAAAAAATTCTCAGAAAGTTTTAGCCGTAATGGCACTTATATTTATACTTTGTGTTATGAAGCTGCTGGCATGCATAGGCTTCTTCGTCGAGTAGGCTTACCTGGTTTTTCCGATAAAGAGAAAGTGGCTGCGGTCCACTACTGGACAAATATGTCTAAAGTATTTCGTAACGCAGGCACAGGCGAAGAGTTAGTCGGGTTCCCCGATTCGTTTGATGGCATCATGGAATTCATGGACAAATGGGAGGCCGAAGAGGTCCCTCCTCACAAAATAGGGCCACCTGCAGTTGAAGCTATCATGAGTCAGTTTGCCGTTCGCTACTTCCCGAAGATTCTGCATCCTTTGGTCTACAAGTGGATCGCGTCCCTTTACCCAGAGCACGTGCTGAAAGCCTTTTCGATAAAGCGGCCGTCAGCTTTAGGAACTGCTGTGCTTAGGAAGCTGACCGCTTGGTTCTTTTGGTTCGGTGAAAAGGTCCTGCCGGATCCTCTAGACACCTTCGAGGAGCGCCGACTGAAGACCCGAAATGCTCAAACGAAGGGTTGCCCATTTTCAGCCCTGAAGGCTCGCCAGATGCAAGGCGGTTGTCCGCATCTGCGTTCCGCAGACTCGGCAGGATCCGAGAGTCCGGAAGATGTTAACAGTCGGTAAATCAGTGATGCCGTCAAATAGCTATCCAAGCACTGCTGACCTGTATGAGCAAAGCAGAGAAGCCTACGACCGAAGTAAGTAGTTTTTAGGTGTCATGACGCCCTGCTAAGGATTGTCTGAAAAAGACTTCCCGAATCTGGTGAAATACGCCGATCTCTTTGCCCGAGTTTCCCGATGAAGCAGATGACTTTTGCCTATGCCGAGTACGCCGGCAAGCGCAAACAGACCCGCAAGGAATTGTTCCTGATCGAGATGGATCAGGTGGTGCCATGGAAGGGGTTGCTTGCCTTGATCGAGCCGCATTACCCGAAGGGTGAAGGTGGTCGTCCGGCCTACCCGCTGATGGCGATGCTGCGTGTGCACCTGATGCAAAACTGGTTCGGCTACAGCGATCCTGCCATGGAAGAAGCGCTGTACGAGACGACGATCCTGCGTCAGTTCTCTGGGCTAAGGGGTCTCGGCGAGTGATACCTTCTTAAGGACATGGATGTCTCTTTTTCATTTAAGTAAAACGAGGTGGTTTAGACGCTGCTTCAGTTGACGCTAATGCCGTTCTTAAGCTCAAACCTGACAGAATATAATCGTTGTTTGGCCTGTCCCGGAACTGGTGGACAGATAGTTAAGAGCTGCTCGCATTTCGCCGCTCAAACTCAACCGGACTGAGATAGCCCAGCGTCGAGTGGCGGCGACGTGATTGTAAAAGCGGATGTAGTCGAACAGGTCGGTTTTTGTAGTGGTCTACTGATCCCGGAGACTCATTTAGGTCGAGAATGCTCGCCATAGAGAGGTGTCTGATGACCAAGCAACGTCGTTCTGCGCGAATGATTTATGTATATCCCCAAGTGATAAATCGTAAGTACACCCATCAGACCGCTTTCTCCCGATGGAGGTTTCCTGCGACCGCTTAAGATTAAAGCAGTCTTCCAAAGGTTGCTTATCACCCTATTGTTAATGCTCTTGGCATCGCATTACAGGCGATGGCTTACTTGAACGCCGCCGCGCATTTACAAGCGCGAACACTAATCGAAGTTTACGTGCACCGCAACACTTGCTTAATTTCCACACATCACAACCGGAAAGACAACTCGGAGAAAAACAATGAGCACGCCAAAAAATGGATCAGAGAAAAAATCGGGACCCTTGACGCGCACAAGGACTATATTGAGATATGGAAGCTTTCAAGCAGTTACGGCTTGAACGATTTCATGCAAAATTTCATCTATGCACTGAGTTTCCCCAATTTTGTTGTAACAGATTGGGGGGCGAAGGCGGTATGGCGTGAAGATGGCGGGAAGGTACTGGCTCTCTCCACTTCTCGTGTTGAGCAGACTGGTAGTGCCAATGCACTGTGGTGGTATTTTGGACCCAATGACGAGCGAACCATAAAGTCGGTCGAAAATATCAACAATCTTCATGCGCACTGGGCCAAGCAGTATCCGGGAGCATTCTCCTACAACGAAGATTACGTATATGTCTGCGCCTTTGCAGCTATTACTATACATCGTCTGGAAGTTAAAATTGGCGTCCCAGATATCTCTGAAAAAGAAAAAATTGCATCCCATCTTTTTTGGCGCGACATGGCAAAACTTTTCCGCGCAGAGAATGACCAACCGATCACGGGCTATCCAGACAGCTTCGAGGGCTTAGTCAAATTCTGTGAGGATTACGAGAGCACCCCAAGACCCTTCTTTGAAAGAGCCAACCTCGTTGTATCTGCGTTACATGGGCAGTTCGTCTTCAGATTTCCCCCCCCTCAACTTCACTGGTTCGGTCATCAGCTAATCCGAGCCATGTCGCTGCCTACCACCTTGAAAACGGTACAGATCGACCCGCCAGATCCGATGGCTGCAGAAATTCTTCCCAAACTCATGGGGTATATTTTTTGGCAGATGGAAGAAAATTCTGACGATCCGACCGATGCCTATATTGAAGAACGACTGCAGATGTCTAGCGACGACAAAGCGCGCATACGTGCTGAACATAAAGAATTGGACGCTCGGTTCCCTGAGCATTTCATCAGCAAATACAAGAATGACGCCAAATTAGTTGGCTGTCCTTATCACGCAATGTTGACGGCTGCCGATAGTGACTTCCGTACAGGTAGCGATCAGGGCTCCTTGGAAGAGCTTGAGCGCAACGCTGGTGTGCTTCCGGGGCAACAAGGCACATGCGAGACTGATCGCCAATTCATGCCAGCGTGCCCCGGTTCGTACCCTGGCACGTCACCGTCCATTTTGATCGCTCAGTCGCTGCAGACACCTTCCTTTTATGTAGGCATTTATAGATCCATGCCAACTGCTCGCGCGCCATTTCTGTTCTGCTTACATACGACGGAGGCAGAGTGATCCACCGTGCTCTAGCACAACAGTGTGCTGCTGACCATGAAGGCAGATGCCCTGCCCTACACCATGGATCCGCTTACTTTGGAAACCCTGGGCGTTTACGGCCCGAGAAGGCAGATCAAGTCAGCCACATTCACCGCGCACCCCAGGGTCGACCCGGTCACAGCCACGAGGCAAAAGGCGACGTTTCACCGGACATGGTCTATTTCAAAACCAGCCCGAACGGCAAGCTGCTTCATGAGATCTGGATCAAGGCATCTTATGCCGCAATGGTGCATGACTGCGAGGTGATACCGAACGACATCGCGCGGCCCAACATCCCGTTGCGCACTCTCATGTCTCTGCATGGTTCCTGGTCTGCCACCGAGCAAAAAATGTCGCAATACAGCCAGCAGTGCCGATTGTCATGATCGGCGTGTTTTCGCAATGCGCGCGCCAGGCACTGGCCCAGGCGCGCGCCCCTCTCATATTCAGCCTGCACACCACTGTTGCGGCATTGTTCGCCCTGGCTCTGGCCAACGCGGCAGACATTCATCACCCCTGGTGGGCGGCGATGACGGTGTGGCTGGTCACCCAGCCAACCCGCGGCCTGTTCATCGAACGTTGTATCGCGCGCATGGCAGGCAGCGTTGTCGGTGCGCTGGTCGGCGGCTTACTGCTGTACTTTTTCTTCGCCTGGCCCAACCTGCTGCTCTGCCTGCTGGCGCTCTGGCTGGCGCTGTGTGCCGCCATCGGCAACTTCTTCCGCCACTTTCGCAACTACGCCTGGGTGCTGGCCGGCTATACCGCCGCCATTGTTGCCCTGTTCGGCCTGGCCGACCCAGTGCTCGATCCCGAGCTCGCCAGCGGGCGAGTCATCTGCACACTACTTGGCATTCTCTGCTCCTCCTGCGTGTCCTGGCTCTTCACCGCCAAGTCCGAGCCGAGCGTTCTATTCGAGCAACGCCTTGATGCGCTGGTCAGCGACTGCCTGCACTGGTGCATGGTTGCACCTGCGCAAACGGCGGAGGGCGCCAATCTCAGCCGCATGCTAGGCGCCATCAAGACCCTCGATGGCGTCCTCGACCTCGCCGCCGCAGGCTCGCGCGCGGGGCGCCAGCGAGTGCGTCATGCCCATGAGGTGATCGATGCACTGCTCGTCGTCATCGCCCTCGTGCATGCGCTGACGCAGGCACAAAGTGCTCCGCTCTGCAACGCACGCTTCGACGATAGTTGCAGTGAGCAGGAAAACCTTGACACCTTGATCGCTGCACTGCGCTCACCAACGCCTGAACACCCGCAATTGCTGCTGGCCCTCGAGCGATTGCAGCAACGTCTCAGAAATCCACATGGCAGCGTCAACTGGCGCGCCCGCTTGCTCAACCATGATTGGCGTGCCGCATGCACCTCCGCCGGCAGACCGCTGTCGGCACTGCTCGGTGCCGCGCTGGTATGGCGTCTGAGCGGCTGGGGCGAAGGCGCCATCATGACCATGACTGCCGTGCTGTTCGCCTCGCTGTTCTCCAGCCACAACGACGCCAAGACCGCGGTCAAGGATGTATTCATCGGCTCGTTGCTGGGGGCCAGCTCAGGCATGATCGCCCGTCTCTGGCTGCTGCCCCAAGTAGAGAACGATTGGCAGTTGCTGCTCTGCATCTCCCCCTTCCTGCTGATCGGTGCCGGCCTGATGGCCCATTCCAGAACAGCCAAACTGGCCATCGACCTGAACATGACCTTCCTGCTTACAGCGCAACCCGGCGTGAATTTGCCAAGTGACCTTGAGCTGGTCGCCATGCAAACCCTGGCGATTCTGCTGGGCGTGCAGGCTGCGGCGGCTGCTCTGCTGCTGTGGCACCCCGCGCATCCGGCAGCTCGGCGCCTAGCTCTGGCACGACGCATCGCCAGACAAACCCGCCGCGCGACAACGCCGCATAGGCTCGCGGTGGCCCATGCGCGCACGCGCCCGCTGCTGCGCTCACTTGTGATGAACGACAGCTGCGCGAGCGAACTGGTCAATGCCGCACTCTCCTGCATCGCAGCGACAGCGCCGTTCCACATAGAAGACTGTCCGGATATGCCGGCCTTTGCGCATGCCGCAAGCAACGCTGAACTCGCAGCGCGAACCCTTTCCCGCCTCGCCACCACCCCCTAATTTCTTTCACGTAATAAGGAGCTTGAAGATGAGCCTCATAGCCAAACCATGGCATGACTTCACCGGACAATTCATCGCGGGCCGCTGGTGCACTGGCAGCTCTGGCAAGGTACTGGACGATCACAACCCCTACGACGGCGCCCTGTTGACCCGAATCAGCCTCGCCAACCAGGCCGATCTCGACCTGGCCTATCGCAGCGCGGCCAGTGCTCAACGCGACTGGGCCGCCCTGCTGCCAAGTGAACGGGCGGCGGTATTCTTGCGCGCCGTGACTATCCTGGATGCACGCCAGGGCGAGATCGTCGACTGGCTGATCCGTGAGTCGGGCAGCACCCGCACCAAGGCGGAGATCGAGTGGGCCGCCGTGCGCGCCACTATGCTGGCCGCAGCCAGCATGCCAGCCCGCGTGCAGGGCCGAATCCTGCCGGTAGACATCCCCGGCAAGGAAAGCCGCGTGTATCGCAAGCCGCTAGGCGTGGTGGGCGTCATCAGTCCCTGGAACTGGCCGATGCACCTGTCCAACCGCTCGATCGCACCGGCCCTGGCATTGGGCAACGCCGTGGTGGTCAAACCCGCCGACGACACCCCGATAACCGGAGGCCTGCTGCTCGGCAAACTCTACGAGGAAGCCGGGCTACCGCCCGGCGTGCTCAACGTGGTGGTCGGCGATGTGGCCGATATCGGTGATCCCTTCACCCTGCACCCGATTCCCAAGTTCATTTCCTTCACCGGCTCCACCCGCGTTGGGCGGCATATCGGCGGCCTGGCCGTGAGCGGCCCAACCCTCAAACGCGTGGGCCTGGAGCTGGGCGGCAACGCCCCCTGCGTAGTGCTCGACGACGCCGACCTGGAGCGCGCGGTACAGGGCGCCACGGTAGGCCGCTTCCTGCATCAGGGGCAGATCTGCATGAGCAGTAACCGCATCATCGTCGATGCCAGCATTCATGATCGCTTCGTAGAAGCCTTCGTCGAGCGGGTGCGCACTCTCAAGGTGGGCGACCCCAACGACAGCGACACGGTGATCGGCCCATTGATCAACTCGCGCCAGCTCGAAGGCGCAGTGTCGCGTATCGAGGCCGCCAAGCAATCGATGGCACAACTGGTGTTGGATGGGCGCGTCGACGGCCTGCTCCTGCCGCCACACATCTTCATCGACGTCGCCAACGAATCGCCCCTGGCCCAGAGCGAGCAGTTCAGTCCGATCGCGCCGGTGATCCGCGCACGCGATGAAGCGCATGCGCTGGAGCTGGCCAACGCCACCGAGTTCGGCCTCTCCAGCGCAGTGTTCACCCGCGATGAAGCACGCGGCGTACGCTTCGCCCAGCAGATCGAGGCGGGGATGACCCACGTCAACGATATCTCCGTCAACGATGACCCCAGCAACCTCTTCGGTGGCGAGAAGAACAGCGGCCTGGGGCGCTTCAACAGCGACTGGATCATCGCCGAACTCACCACCGACCATTGGGTGTCGATCCAGTACACCCCACGCCCCTACCCCTTCTGAGCCCCAGCGCCCTGCAGGGCTGGCAACATCCAGCCCTGCAGGGGCACAGCACACGACCACTGGTCGCCCTTCCCCTTCTGCCCCTATCGGGCACCTCTAAAAACCCGATTCTGACCTGAACACAAGGCGTGAAGAGGTGCCCAGCACAAAGAATATGCGGTCAGTGCTTATCGCAATGGGGGTAATGCAGGCCGGATAAACCGACCTGTTGTCATCATCACGCCATCTCCAGCAGGCTCGACATCCTTTTCAGGTTGTACACCGCTGATTTGATCGTCAGACCAAACTGCGCGCGTGCCAAGCCGATGCTGCGGATCGTCTTGCCGCCCAAGCGCGCCAACCGGATGAAGGTGCTGGTGCACGATGGCTTCGGCATCTGGCTGGCCGCTCGCAGGCTCAATCGAGGGCGCTTCGTCTGGTCGGGCAATTGGCAGGGACAGCAGTTGGAACTCAGCCCCGAGCAGTTGCAGGCCCTGGTGGTCGGCCTACCTTGGCAGCGTCTTGGGCCCGATGCCGAGATCAGGCTCCTGTAGCCGGGGTGCAATTAGGCCAATGGCCTATCGCCGAGGGGGCCGACAATCCGCACACTCGGCGCCATGAATCCTGCCGCTTTCGATCACCTGACACCCGAGCAACTGCGCCAACTGGCCGCGCAGTTGAGTCAGCGCGTCGATCACCTGGAAACGCTCAACCAGCGGTTGAACCACGAACTCGCCGTGCTGCGGCGCCACCGCTTCGCCCGCCGCAGCGAGCAGCTCAATGCCGACCAGCTCAACCTGCTCGACGAGATGATCGATGCCGACATCGCCGCCATCGAGGCAGAGCTTGAGGCGGCCCGACCAGAGCCCGCCAAGCGCTCGCTACGGCAGCAGCCCAAGCGAGCGCCGCTGCCGGCCGAGCTGCCGCGCACGCTGATACTTCACGAGCCGGACAGCACCCAGTGTGCCTGCGGCTGCCAGCTCAAGCGCATCGGCGAAGACGTCAGCGAGAAGCTCGACTACACCCCGGGCACCTTCACCGTCGAGCGGCATATCCGTGGCAAGTGGGTCTGCGCCACATGTGAAACGCTGATCCAGGCCCCAGTGCCTGCGCAGGTGATCGACAAGGGCATCCCGACTGCGGGGCTACTGACTCAGGTCATGGTGGCCAAGTTCGCCGATCACCTGCCGCTGTACCGCCAGGAAAAGATCTTCGCCCGCGCCGGGCTGGCCATCGCGCGTTCCACGCTGGCGCAATGGGTCGGCGCTTGCGGCGTCCAGCTGCAACCCCTGGTCGATGCCCTGCGCAACTGCCTGCTTCAGCAGGACGTCATCCTCGCCGACGAAACCCCGGTGCAGATGCTCGCCCCGGGCACAAAGAAGACCCAGCGGGCTTACGTCTGGGCCTATGCGCCCAGCCCCTTTGCCGACCTCAAGGCCGTGGTCTACGACTTCAGGCCGAGCCGGGCCGGCGAGCACGCGCGCAGCTTCCTGGGCGACTGGCAAGGCAAACTGGTCTGCGACGACTTCGCCGGCTACAAGGCCAGCTTCGAGCAAGGCGTGACCGAGATCGGCTGCATGGCCCATGCACGGCGCAAGTTCTTCGACCTGCATGCTGCCAACCAGAGCCAACTGGCCGAGCAGGCCCTCCAGTACATCGGTCAGCTGTACGAGGTGGAACGCGAAGGGCGAGAGCTGCTCGCCGAACAGCGACGGCAACTGCGCCAGGATAAAGCCAGGCCAATCATCGATGGCCTGCATAGCTGGATGCTTGGGCAGCGGCAGAAGGTGCCGGAGGGCAGCGCGATCGCCAAAGCACTCGACTACAGCCTCAAGCGTTGGGCAGCGTTGGTGCGCTACCTGGATGACGGCAACCTGCCCATCGACAACAACTGGATCGAGAACCAGATCCGCCCCTGGGCCTTGGGGCGTGCCAACTGGCTGTTTGCCGGCTCGCTGCGCAGTGGCCAGCGTGGCGCAGCCTTGATGACGCTGATCCAGTCAGCCCGCCTGAACGGGCATGATCCGTACGCCTACCTGAAGGACGTGCTCACGCGCCTGCCGACGCAGAAGGCCAGTGCCCTGGCCGAGCTGCTGCCGCATAACTGGGTACCCGCCGGCAAGGTGTGATGCCCGTTCGCTTAGTGCGCCAGTTAAAGCTGGCGGAGGATAGTCGATGAAAGTTCGATACTGGTAAGAAATGGCGAATCAACCAGACCCCGAGTCATGCACGCTGTACCGTGAGGTACAGGGTGAAGCGTTGACAGGGGAAACCGATGGGCCAGCCATTGAGCCGCGTAATCAGGAATTCGGGATGCCGATGCTGTTAAGCGAAGCAGAAGGCAACACGGAGCATGGCGTTATACGCCAGTCATGCTCTGATCCCGCGCGGTCGGAGACCCTGTGCACGTCGGGAAGTCCTCCGCACAGAAACTGGGAGATCTCAGCGGCGCCCAGTGCGCAAGCACTGGGCGGAGCAGGAAAGGCCAAAAGCCGTAACCCTGCTGTTCACGTCGCTGAGAAGTCGGATACGTCCGTAGTACCTGAGAAGCCATCGAACAAAGGGCCTGGCCCGGCGGAGATAGTGGAGGAAAGGGAGGTAGCCAAGGGAAACACCGACACGCCCCCCGCGCCCCGGACACTGAGCCGGATCAGTTGCGCGTCGATGGGACTTGAAGGTGTACGTGAAGCAGCCCGAAGGAACAAGGGTACGCAGTTCACGGCATTGCTGCACCACATCACACCGCAGTTATTGGCGCAGAGCTTCTATGCCCTGCGCCGCGATGCAGCGGTGGGCGTGGACGGCATGTCGTGGCGAGAATATGAGGAAGGTCTTCTCCAGCGGGTAAGCGATTTGCACGCAAGGCTCCACAGTGGAGCCTATCGGGCAACGCCATCGCGGCGGGTCTACATTCCCAAAGCCGATGGCAGGCAACGCCCGTTGGGCATTGCCTCTCTGGAGGACAAGATCGTACAGCAGGCAGTCGTTACCGTTCTGAATGCGATCTATGAAGAGGACTTTCTGGGATTCTCGTACGGGTTTCGGCCTGGACGCAGCCAGCATGATGCGCTGGATGCGTTGACGGTCGCGCTGAAGGGCCAGAAGGTGAACTGGATATTGGATGCGGATATCGCGTCGTTCTTTGATGAGATCGACCATGAATGGATGCTCATGTTTCTGGGACACCGGATTGCAGACCGGCGCCTGCTCGGGCTTATCTGCAAATGGCTCCAAGCGGGTGTTATGGAGGATGGCCGTAGGGTGGCTGCGACCAAGGGGACTCCCCAAGGCGCAGTAATATCGCCACTGTTGGCGAACATCTATCTTCACTACGTGCTGGATCTGTGGGCAAGGCAGTGGCGCCAGCGGCATGCCCGTGGCGATGTGATTGTTGTGCGATACGCGGACGACAGCGTGGTGGGTTTCAGGACGCAATGGCAGGCTCAGCAGTTTCTGGTGCAGTTGCAGGGTAAGCGTCCGCCCTGCACCCACTGCCTGCCCTAGCCTCGAATAGCCACAATGGTGCCCACCATTTTTTAGTGGACACCATTGTGGATACGCCCCCCTCTACTCCTCGCCGCAGTCGCCGCCCCAACTTTTCGGTGGAGTTCAAGCGTCGTGTCGTCGAGGCCACGCTATTGCCCGGCGCATCCGTCGCGTTGATCGCCCGAGAGCATGAGGTCAACGCCAGCCTCGTCTTCAAATGGCGCCGTCACTATCGGGAGGGGCAGCTGGGGCCAGTTGCCCACCAGGTTACTTTGTTGTCGGTCAACCTGAGCAAGGCGCCGACGCCCTCAGCGGAAGAGGCAATGCCACTGCCGTCGAGTCCGGGCGGACTGGTTGTGGAGTGCGGTCGGGTCACCTTGCGCATTGAGGGCGTGCCCGACCCGCAAACCTTGCAACTGGTCTTGCAGCAGGTGTTGCGATGATTGCCCCGCCCATCGGGACTCGCATCTGGATCGCGGCTGGAGCCACCGACATGCGGCGGGGGTTCGATGGCCTGGCGGCCCTGGTGCAAACCCAACTTGAGGCGGATCCGTTCTCCGGCCAGATCTTCGTGTTTCGGGGACGGCGCGGTGACCGGATCAAATTGCTGTGGTGGGATGGCGATGGCTTGTGCCTGTTCTGCAAGCGGCTTGAGCAGGGGCGCTTCGTCTGGCCGCAAGCCACCAGCGGCAGCGTCTCCTTGACGACGGCACAACTCGCGATGCTGTTGGAGGGCATCGATTGGCGCCGACCGCTGCGCACCGCACCGGTACGAGCAGTCTGATGTTCAACGCTTGAGAACACCAGTAACATCGCGCCATGACTTGCGCGACCGACTTCCTTCCTGACGACATCCAGGCCTTGAAAGCCTTGGTTACCGCCCAGCGCGGGGAAAACGAGCACCTGAAACTGATGATCGCCAAGCTGCGGCGCATGCAGTTCGGTCGGCGTTCCGAGCAACTCGATGGCATGCTCGACCAACTGCAACTGACGCTCGAAGAGTTGCAGGTCAGCCAGGCCGCATTGGCCTCGCCACCACCAGCCCAATCGCGCCCACGTACACCCGTACGCCGCAAGCCATTGCCCGAGCATTTGCCCCGTGAAATCCACGTCCATCGACCCGATGCGCAGTGCCCAGGCTGTGGCGGCGAACTTCGTCATCTGGGCGATGACGTGGCCGAAGTTCTGGAGTACGTGCCGGCGCGCTTCAAGGTGATTCGCCACGTGCGGCCCAAGTTGGCCTGCCGCTGCTGTGACGGGATCGTGCAGGTGCCGGCCCCGAGCCGACCGATTTCCCGGGGTCTTGCCGGGCCGGGATTGTTGGCCCATGTGCTGGTGTCCAAATACGTGGATCATCTGCCGCTGTATCGGCAGTCCGAAATCTATGCGCGTGAGGGCGTGTCCCTGGAGCGCTCGACCATGGCCGACTGGATCGGCGAAGCGAGCCGGCTCTTGCAGCCATTGGTCAGCCGGTTGCGACAGCACATCATGGCCGCCAACAAAGTCCACGCCGACGACACGCCGATCGCCGTGCTCGCCCCCGGCCAGGGTAAAACCAAGACCGGACGCTTGTGGACGTATGTGCGCGACGAGCGCCCCGCAGGTAGTAGCACGCCGCCGGCGGTCTGGTTTGCCTACTCGCCGGATCGCAAAGGCGAGCACCCCCGAGCCCATCTCCGGGGCTTCGCCGGGACGTTGCAAGCCGATGGCTATGCCGGTTTCGCGCAACTCTATGCCTCGGGCACGATTCACGAGGCGGCATGCTGGGCACATGCTCGACGCAAGTTTTTCGACCTGCACAAGGCACTGGCCTCGCCGATTGCGGCTGAGGCCCTGCAACGGATTGGCGCGCTATACGCCATCGAGGCGGAAATTCGCGGACAGCCGCCCGATCAACGACGCGCAGTGCGGCAGCGGCGAGCCAGCCCGCTGCTGGCGCACATGCACACCTGGCTTAATCACACGCTGACGCAATTGCCGCCCAAATCGGCATTGAGCGGTGCGATCCACTATGCCCTCGCACGTTGGCAGGCGCTGACGCGCTACTGCGCGGATGGCCGCATTGAAATCGACAACAATGCCGCCGAACGGGCCCTGCGTGCAGTCGCCCTGGGTCGCAAGAATTTTCTGTTCGCCGGTTCCGACGCTGGCGGAGAAAGAGCGGCGGCGATCTACAGCCTGGTCGGTTCAGCCAAGCTCAACGCATTGAACCCACAGGCTTATTTGACGCACGTGCTGGAGCGCATCGCCGACTACCCAATCAATCAGCTCGACGACTTGCTGCCCTGGAATATTGCTCTGCCTACCCTAGAACATGAGGCCGCTTGACCCATGCCCAACGTCACCCGTTTGCCCAAGCCGGCGAACGACCGTCTCCTGCAACTGCACATCGAACTGACGTGGATAAAACCCGCCATCTGGCGCCGGGTCGCCGTGCCCGAGCGCATCACCCTGAGCAAACTGCACCAGGTTATTCAGGCGGTGATGGGCTGGAGTGACACCCATCTTCATGAGTTTGAAATCGCTGGCGAAAGCTACGGTATTCCCGATCCCGACTGGGGCCCTCCGGTCGTTTCGGAACAGCGCAAGACGCTGACAAAGGTGCTGTATGGGTCGAAGGCGTTTCGTTACGTCTATGACTTTGGCGACAACTGGGAGCACCGGATCAAGATCGAGCGGCTGTTGCCGGCCATTGCGTGCCCGCATGTGCTGTATTGCATCGACGGCGCCAATGCCAGCCCGCCGGAGGATGTCGGCGGTGCACCGGGTTACGCGGATTTTCTGGACGCGCTTGCCGACCCCGAACATCCCGAATACTTGGACATGCTCGACTGGTACGGCGATACCTTCGATCCCACGGCATTTGACCGCGACGACATCAATCAGCGTCTGAAGCGGATTAAAGTCTGAGGGTCAAGACGGTAGAGAGCGGACGCTTACGTTGCAGGAGCGTTTGGCCAGGTTCGGTTTATCCCTCAACGCCTCGAAGACACGGCTGATTGAGTTTGGTCGTTTTGCTGCGAGAAATCGTAGGAAGCGAGGGTTAGGTAAACCGGAGACGTTTGACTTCCTAGGCTTCACGCACTGTTGCAGTACCAACAGAAGCGGTGGTTTTCAAATACTGCGACTGACGGTCAAGAAGCGAATGCGTGCGACGCTGCTGGCAATTCGGGATGAGCTGAAGCGCCGACGTCATGAGCCCATCCGGGCTCAAGGGCAATGGCTTACTCGGGTGGTCAGGGGCTACTTCAATTACCACGCGGTGCCGGGAAACCTGATACGTCTTGGTGGTTTTCGTTCAGCGGCCTGCCGTCTATGGCGGCAAGCCCTCAAACGGCGCAGCCAGCGTAATAGGCTTCAATGGTCACGCTACGGACGCCTTGCCGACCTCTACATACCTAGACCTAGAAATGCACATCCTTACCCTGAGGATTCGCTTCGCGTCACATACCCGAGGCAGGAGCCGTATGCGGTAGTTCCGCACGTACGGATCTGTGCGGGGGGCGGCAGGTAACTGCCGTCCCTACCGCGACCGGACGCTGTCTTCAATCTAGCAATACATGACATCACGAAAGAGAAGCAGGGGTCTCAAGTCCAATCAGATGAGCTGCGGTTTGCTGTGCTTTCTCCAGATCGAGATACATCGTGGCGAAGGACTCCATAAGAAGCTCAGGAGGCAGCGCCCAGTCCCATTTCTCCCTGATCATATTCTGAACGTTGTGAAGGACAGTGCTCGCCTTAAGCTCCTTCAAAGCCGCAACCTCTCTAAGCTTGCTTTCAAGCAACGCTCGTCCACCCTGCACCTCAATGACCAGTCCTGAATTCTCAGTGGGCAAGCCGACGTACTCGAGAAGGACGGCCAAGGCATCGTTGGCCCAATCGCCCTGCCAGGTGAAAAGACAGGTTCTTCCTCCGCTCTCAATAAAGCTCTGATGGCTCAACTTAAGATCAGCAAAGCTTTGCCGCGCCTCCCCCAGTAGATTCTGGGCCACTGGATCGAGGTAGGGATAAACCTCCTCTTCCTGCAGTACGGCTTTCATCTCTTGCCGAACATTGTCGTGAACTCGAGCAGCCAGTCCGTCAAAAGCCGGGGGAGCTCCTCCTGGGGAGGGCTTGACGACAATCACCTTGCCGTCCGTATCAACGTTAATCACCTGCCAACGACGCCCGGCGAAGATGATGCGCTGTTCAGCACACAGTGGTCGCGAGACAGGCAGGGCCCCAAGGGGTCTTCCATCGCAAACAACTCGGAACTCTTCATTGCTTGTGAATGCACTGTAGAAGTCGTAGTGGTTGATCAAGCGCTCACCCAACTCACCTGGCAGCAGAAGCCCAGCCGGTTCCTGAATGATCAGATCCCGCTCACCCAAAGCACGCAGGAGGTTCAGAAAACTGCCCTGCTCAACAGCCAAGAAAGGGCCGTTGCGTACCAGCGTCCCCCACAACTCGGCGGCAGTGGCACCACCTTGCTGCGCAATCACCGAGAGGCATTGTTGCACCAGGGTCGACAAATGCAGCCCCTGCGCTCTTGGCGGTTCAAACCATCCCCTCATCAGTAGTCGGATCATCGCGATACTTTGTACCAATCCTTGGCGCAAGCGATCCGATATTGGAGAGTCATCCGTCAATCGACGCTCCTTGCAGTATCCGCGGAGAATGGCTGCCTCTCCTGGGCGACGCCCAGAACGGCCAAGACGCTGGCGCAGACTGGCAACCGAAGGCGGCGGCCCAATCTGCACAACCATCTTGATGCTGCCGATGTCGATGCCCAGTTCCAGCGTCGTGGTACAGATCGCAGTCGCCGGCCGGTCCCCCGCTTTAAGGGCCCGTTCGGTATCTTCCCTAATATCTTTCGACAAGCTGCCATGATGTGGCCAGAACTCATTAGGTACACCGTCTTGCTCGCAGCGACGCCGTAGCTGATCGGCAAACCATTCGACCTGAGTCCTGCTGTTAGGGAACACCAAGTTGTTGCTTCCACGCAGCACCTGGAAGAGGTGCTCAGAAATCACGTGATCGGAGGCCGAGTTGTCTTCTAGGCTCTCCTTATCTTCGGGCTGTTGGGGTGTGTCTTTCTCTGGTTCCTGAAAGCCTCTGATCTGAACTTTCAGAATTTGTCCCGATCCTTTCGATTCGATCACCGTCACCTTGCTCGGGGAAGCTGGGCGCAAGAAGGTAGCAGCCAGCATCATGTCGCCCAGTGTCGCTGACAAACCTACTCGCGGGAGAGGACGTCCGATCACCTGCTCGACCCGATGCATCAAGGACTGCAGTTGCTTGCCTCGCTCACTGCCGATAAAGGCATGCAGCTCATCAATCACGAGGTAGCGCAGGTTCGCGAAAATCCCGGGCAGACTCGTCCCCCGGTTCACGAACAGCGCTTCAAGAGACTCCGGGGTGATCAACAGCACGCCTTCAGGGGATTTTAGAAAGCGGTGCTTGCGGCTTGACGAGATATCACCGTGCCAGGCAACGACGGGAATATCGAGTTCGTCGCATAGCTTGCTCAATCGCTCCCACTGGTCATTGATCAGTGCCTTGAGCGGGCTGATGTAAAGCACTGACCCAGGCGGTTCCTGCTGCTTCAGCAGGTTCGTCAGAATGGGCAGGAACGCGGCCTCGGTTTTCCCCGCCGCCGTCGCCGCGGCGACGATGACATCCTGATCAGCATTGAGCAGCGCGGGGATGGCCCGCTCTTGTGCATCTCGTAGAGAGGTCCAGCCTTCCATCCATATCCAGCGCTGAATCTGGGAGTCAAGAAGGCTGAAGCCCTCCGACTCAGAGCTGGAAGGTTGCGAGCTCATCGTCGGCATCTACTTGAGTGTCTGCTTCACCACCTCTATCCGGGCTCAGCTCCACAGCCCCCAACAAATGTCTCCAGTCCGCGCCCGGGTTCTGCTCCAGCACGGCCAGCAAGTTGATGAATGCTGTGATCGTGGTGCGGGGTGTACGGAAATAGGCATCCCCCAACCGTTGGTTGCAATGCGCCATGAACAAAGGCAGCGCCTCGTCAGGAAGGAGGTAGCGTGCACTGTCGCCCGAGGCGTAGACATGGCGCAGCTTCTGAAGAAGCACATAGAAGTCCTCGGGTGTCAGGCTCGCTAGGCGGATGACTGGTCCTGACAGATCCACCAACCCAGACTTGGCGAAACTGTTTTCCGCCAGACGCGACTGCAAAGCCGGATAGCTGTACAAGCCGCGGCGGGTATCCATCAGGAATTCGGGGGTGCCTCCGAGCACGAATCCAAGGCCTTCGGCAGAACCCTGCAAGGAGTCGTTGAGGATGCGCAGGATCTGTTCGTAGTTGGCGTTACGCGCCTGGGTATTGGCTAGCTTGTAGAGATTGACCAGCTCATCCAAGCAAACCATCAACCCCTCAAAGCCCGCCAAGCGGACAAACCGAGCCAGGAGCTTAAGCTGATCATAGACGGAAGCATCGTCGATGATTGTGCGTACACCCAAGGCAGCGCGCGCATCGGTTCTTGTGGTGAACTCACCTCGCAGCCAGCGGATGGCATCGGCCTTGAGCTGTTCGTTGCCCTCCTCGAAGCCCTTGCAATAGGCCGCGATCACATCAGCGAAATCATAGCCGTTGACCATTTCGGTCAGTTGGCCCAGTTGTTCGCGTATCACAGCCTCGCTGTCCTTACCGAACGCCTTGGCCTCACTCTTGGCTTGGGATATGAACCTTTCGACAATGCCCTGCAAGGCTCCGCCATCAGGCTTGGTGCGCGTTGACATGTTTTTCGCCAGCTCAGCATAAAGCGAGCGAGCTTGGCCACCAGAGGCATGGAGCCGGCGATCGGGATTCAGATCCGCATGCATGGTCACGAGCTTGCGCTCCATCGCAATGGAACGCACAAGATTCAGGAAAAAGGTCTTTCCCGCGCCGTACTCACCAATTACAACTCGAAACGCCGAACCGCTCTCGGTCAAGCGCTCAACATCACGAATGAGCCCCTCCAGCTCACCAACCCTACCCACCTGGATCAGGTGTTGACCCGCCCGCGGAACGACTCCCGCACGAAGGGACTGAATAACCGCATCGCGATCTTTAGCTCTGATGCTGCTCATAACGGTAGTTTTCCCATGATGTCAGAATTGATCTCGAGGGGATCTTCACCTTCGGTAATAGAAATATCGAAATGCTCGAAGGCCATATCGTTGATGTGCTCAAGCGCACCATCGAGCATGAGATCCATATCGCTGGCTACCGCTTCCAACTCCTCTCGTGACCATTCCATCCGAGAGACAAGCAAGCGAAGGAAGGCCGAGTGATCAGCATCCAGCCCACAGATGCTGCTGGTGTCATCCGAAGCGCCACTGATATCGGGCTCCTCAGGCTCGACGATTTGCTCATCCACGAAAACTTGGGCCAACAGCGCCGACACCTGCTCGGTTTCACGTTGCAGTTGGAAAATCCGATCATGATCCAACGCGAAGCCAGTCACCGACGCTGGCGATGCCGAGGAAGTTGGCACCGACGCAACCGTTGGAGCAGTGCTCGTCGACGCACTACTAGCTGCCACATGGAGGTCACCGTATAGGAGCTGGGAATCCAGTTGCAGAGCCTTGTAGACACGCTCAAGCAATTTCACTTCCGCAGGGCTCACCTCACCATCCACTTGAGCTAAGTGGGCAAGGAATGCCGCCACGGTTCTCTTCGCCGAACTGGCCAACGGCTCCAGCTTTTTCTTCAGGCTTTGCAAGGTCGGCGGCTGATTGAGCTGTAGACGGAGATGGGCCTTCAGTCGCTTGCGATGTGCCCCACTCAAGTGGTTCCAGGAATCGACGTGACGGGACAGCAGCATGATCTCTTCTGGAGATGTGTCGCCATCCGCCGCCGCAACGGCACAGGCTAGATCCAAGGTGACCGAGGCGGCATTGTAAGCGGGAGATGCTCGTAGATCCCCGTCTTCGATTTGGGTGGCAAATAGCGCTACGGTATCTTCCGCCTTAGGTGTTTTGCTGCCGGCTAATACATCCGGCTCAATGCAGATATGCAATGACTCCAACGCGCGCGCCAGCGCGATCACCTTGTCCCGCGAAAGGGCTCCGGCACTTTTCAGTCGCCCCGCCAATTCGCCGAAACTCATGACCACCATGCCGTCGCCTATGCGCTGCTTCAGCGCATCCAACTCGGCACGCGCAACCGCCGGCCACAGCATGATGGGAAGCTGCAGCAAGCCTTCCAAGGCCTCGGGGGTATCGGGATTACGACCGAGATATCGGCTGTAGGGCTCCAGCTCCGCCGTGCATTCGTCGACTATCTGCTGCAGCTTTTTGCGGGGGGCTGAAGTTGCTGTTACGTCGGGGATATCACCCAACCCCTCAAGCGTTTGAACCGGCAAAGCAGCCGAGGCGGTGTTGTACTGCAACTTCAACCTGGTCTTGTTCTGCGGCAGAACCATCCCGTCGCCATGAAGCTGCTCATACTTGATCTTGAACAACGTGGCGAAGACGTCCTGGCAACGACTCACAGGCGTCCGTTTGCCAATACTGTGATCCGCCAGCGCCCAGGCCAAGGCCCATGCGGCGGGCAGACGCTGCTTGTCGGTAGCTAGTTGCCCCAGGCCAATACGCAACTCTATGGACATTTCATAACCGTAGGCCTGGTTGTCCGGAGGCGGTGCTAAATAACGTCTCGGCGGGGTCTCACCCATGCGCAGAAACGCGAGAAACCGACCGGCGTAGTTGCTGAATGACCCGCTCCCCCCATAGATGACAAGAAGTCGCTCGACTTCCGACACGATGCCGGCGATTTCGGCAGTGGCATTGGGATCGCTCTTCGCATCAACGAATACTCTCCGCTCAAGACCGTAGAAGAACAAGAATACGTAGCCGATATTGGCATGAGGTGCTTTGCGCCCACTGGACAGCCATTGCAAGTAGGCGCGACGTGCCTCGGGGGAAATCGAGTCGTAGCTGGCCCAGTAGCCAGTCAGCCGCGCGGCGATGTCGACAACACCACGCGCAACCTTGAGCTTGGGGTTGATCAAAGATGGCTCGGGTGCAGCACACCGATCAGTTCGCCCGGCCCCCACATAGATCATGCCGCCGGGAATCTTTTCTCCAGCCACTTCAACGAACTCACCGGCCGGAATCCAGCGAACCTTTTCATCCGTCAGCGTTGCAGGCGCACTCGGCAGGCGATATGAGGATGGCTTCGAGACCTCGAGAGTGACCGTGAAAAATTCTGAATCCGCTCGCCGCCTGACTTTCTCCTCCGCAGCAGGTGCCAGTTCCCGAGTGCTGCCTGTATGGGCCTGATCTTCGATCTCGACCTCGTCCAGAGAGAACACTAGGCCACGATTCGGATCAGTCTCTACCGCTCTCGGCCGATTTCCCGAAGATGGAGGGCGATGCTGTGGATGCATCGCAGGGGGAGCGGTTCTGGACGAGTCGCTGTTGGCCTTTATGATCAACCATACACCGAAGCCGATAACCCCGACTCCAGCAAGAGCAATCCAGGCTTCTTTAGGGATGGAGGCAATCGCTCCCAGGAACAGGACTCCCAGAATCGCCACCCCGGAAATTTCAGATTTGTTTCTTCGCTTCCGTGCCATCAGATCTGACCGCCCCTCTAAATCGATACTGGCTTACTGTCAGTATCGGCAATTTGAGCTGATCAGCCAATCTCTTTGATCCTCGTGATAAGACCTCGTGAAACACATTTGCCCGCGGTTTCAGTTCGTGTTCACAGATGCCAAGAATCTATCGAAACTCAGTGCTCGGCAGCCAACCGCACAAGCCCGCTTCGAGTTATCCACAAAATCTGTGCATAACTCTTTCGATAAGATCCCAATCCTCCGACGAGTGGGGGCTCGGGTTCATCTGCTGATTTTTTGATCGCCGCTGAGTCCGCTGCCCGCTTGGACCTCTCTGTAAAAACGGCAACACCGCGATTCCCATTGTTTGCTGATTCAAGCTCGCTGCAGGGCGATGGTCTCGGCTCGACCTTGCCGAGAGCCGAGCCATGCACGCCATCCGTTTCTACCGCAGTTGCCTGCTGCTGGCCGCACTGGCAGCCGGCTGCGCAACGCCACCCACGCCCTCTCCCGTTCCCGCTGAGGTCGCGGCACCGGCTCCGGTACCGGAGTACGTCCCGGTCGTTCGCTACGGCCGCTACACCCTGGTTGAACTGACCCCGACGGCCGCCCAGCAGGATCTGCTGTTGCAGGTGGTCGACGTGTCTATCCCCGGCACGCTGCACGCCAGCGTCGGAGATGCGCTGCGGCATGTATTGCAACGCTCCGGCTATCAGCTCTGCAGCGGAGGCGACACCGATGCGCTGGGCAGCCTCCCGCTGCCGGCGGCGCACTATCACCTCGGCCCGCTGCAACTGCGTGAGGCCCTGCTGACCCTGGCTGGGCCAGCGCGAACGCTGCACGTCGACCACAGCATGCGCAGCGTCTGCTTCAGCCAGCCTCACGCAGCTCCTGCCGAAGCGGCGCCAGCCATGGCTGAGAGCGTTCCCATAGAAGGTGCTGCCGGGGAGCTGCAGCCATGACGACGATGCCCGGCAGTGAACCTCGCCAGCAGGGCACCCTGATGCGCGTCGCCGTAGTCACCTGGCTGCTGCTGATCAGCGCCGCCGTCGTGATCGATCACGTTGCGCTGTCGGGTCTGGCGATCCAGGTCGAAACCAGCGCACCGAGCCGGCAGGTAGCCGCGCTGGAAAAGCGCCTGGCCGAACTGATCCAGCAGGTTGAGCATGCTCAGCAAGAGCCGGTCGCCCTGCCCCAGGCGCGCTACGAGGCTGAGCGCAAGGCGTTGGAGCTGCGGCTCAGTGCGATCGAGGCGTCGCTCGGCAACCAGCCGGCAACGGACAACCTGCTGCCGCTGCAAGCGCGCCTTGAGCAACTGGAAATGCGCCTCAGCGCGCCTCCTCCTATCCCTCCGACTCCGCCCCGCCCTCGCGCCGCGGCACCAGCCAAACCCAAGGCCATCGGGCCGCCATTCCGGGTGATCGGTGCCGAGCTGCGCGCCGGCGAGCAGTTCCTCTCGATTTTGCCCGCGGCTTCGCACGCGCTCGCGCAGGTTCGCCTGCTGCGCACCGGCGAGGCCGAAGCCGGCTGGCAGCTCGAAGCCATCGAAAGCAACACCGCCGTGTTCCGGCACGGCGACGACAGCCGGCGCCTGCCGATTCCGGCGCGGTAGGAGGGGCAGATGAGGCAACGCCTTATCGTTCCTGCCCTGCTACTCCTGCTGACCAGCAGCCTGGCCCAGGGCGCGCCAATCCTTAGCAGCGACAACAAGCCCAGCCGCGAGCGACCGGTGGCCATCGAACGCACCGTCGAGCAGCATGCCCGGGATTGGGGGCTGAACATCGAGGAATGGACGCGCTACCGCGACCTGATGCAGGGGCCGCTGGGGGTCTATTCACCGCACATCGACCCGCTCACGGCACTGGGCATCGAAGCGCGTACCGACCAGGAGCGGCAGCGCTACGCGGAGCTGCAGGTCGCGGCCGAAGCGCAGCGCGTGGGGAAGCTGCTCGCCTACCAACGAGCTTACGACGACGCCTGGCAGCGGCTCCACGCCGATATGCCGCGCATCATCCTGCCCGACGCCGGTCCGGCATTCTCACCGGTGTTGCCTGCGGCGAGCGGACGGCTCGCCCTGTTCGTCGAGGACGCCTGTCCGACCTGCGATCAAACAGCTCTGAAGCTGCAGGCCGCCGGTCGGGCGTTCGACATCTACGTCGTCGACAGCCGCGCCGACGACGCGCGTATCCGAGCCTGGGCGCAGCGCATTGGTATCGATCCGGCCAAGGTGCGCAGCGGCCAGGTCACGCTCAATCACGACGCGGGCCGCTGGGTGTCGCTGGGGCTGCCAGGCGATCTGCCGGCGGTGGTGCGTCAGGTCGGCGGGCAATGGCAGCGGCAGCCGTAATGTTGTGCCGAACCCTGCTCGCGCTGCAGGCCTGTGTGTGGTTCGGCAGCGTCAAGGCAGGGGAAATTCCGCCGCCGGCCTACCAGGTCGCGGCGCAGCGCGCCGGCATTCCCTCCACCGTCTTGTACGCCGTGGCGCTGCAGGAGAGCGGCACCCGCGTGGGTGGCCGCCTGGTGCCCTGGCCGTGGACGCTCAACGTCGCCGGCACACCGCAGCGATTCGCCACCCGTGCCGAGGCCTGCACCGGGCTGCGCCAGGCACTACGGCGCACGCCGGCCACACGCATCGACGCGGGGCTCAGCCAGATCAATCTCGGCTACCACCCGCAGCGCTACGCCCAGCCCTGCGACCTGCTTGATCCCTACCGCAACCTGGCCATCGCCGCCGAGATCCTGCGCGAGCAGCACGTCGAAGGCGAGGACTGGCTGCTCGCCATCGGTCGTTACCACCGCCCTGCTGGCGGTGCGCCGGCTGCGCGCTACCGCCTCAGCGTCGGCCAGCACCTGGCCCGCGTGCTGGGCGCCTATCAACCGGAAATCAGCTCCCGGAGGAACCTGCCATGAACGCCCTGCCCGTCCTCGTCGCCTTCCTCTCTCTGCCGTGGCTGCCGGTGCTCGTCCAGGCCGACACCCTGATCGTCGTCGTCGATCGTGGCGGCACCTCGGCCCTGCCGTACTACGAGGCCCTGAACCTGCAGCCGCGTGCCAAGGTGAGCGCGCCACGGATTGAGATGCCGCGTCCGCCCGCTGGGGTGGTCAACGAAGCCAGCATGCTCCCGGTGCATTCCTTGCGACTGTCGCCTGGCGTTGTGGCGCGCCGCACGATCAAAGCACCCGGGCTGCCGCCGTTTTTTCTCGTCGGCGACGACCAACACTCACGCGCCTGGCTGCAGCAGCGGGCGCCGCGCCTGCGCGAACTCGGCGCCGTGGGCCTGATCGTCAACGTCAGCTCGGCCGAGTCCCTGGCCACGCTGCGTGCGCTGGTGCCAGGGCTGCCGCTGTCACCGGTGGCCGGCGACGACCTCGCCGAGCGTCTCGGCTTGCATCACTATCCGGTGCTGATCACGGCCACCGGCCTCGAACAGTGAAGCGCCGGCCATGGCCCAGTCCCACGCGATCGAGGTGCTGCTGCGGCCAGCGGTGGAGCTGTACACCGTGGCAGTCTGCGCCGCCGCCGCGCTGCTGTCCCTGGTGGCACCCTGGTCGCTGGCGCTGAGCCCAACGATTGGCCTGGGCAGCGCGCTGGCCTTCCTCGCCTTCGGCGCGATTCGCCTGCGCGATGCGCTGGTGATCCTGCGCTACCGGCGCAATATCCGCCGCCTGCCGCGCTACGTGATGACCAGTCGCGATGTGCCGGTCAGCCAGCAGCGGCTGTTCATCGGCCGCGGATTTCGCTGGGAACAACGCCATACGCATCGCCTGACGCAGACGTTCAGGCCCGAGTTTCGCCGCTACGTCGAGCCCACGCCCGCCTACCAGTTGGCGCGCCGCCTGGAAGAGCGGCTGGAGTTCGCGCCGTTTCCGCTGTCGAAGTTGGCCAAGCTCACCGCCTGGGACATTGCACTCAACCCGCTGCGCCCGTTGCCACCAGTCGGCGGCCTGCCGCGGCTGCATGGCATCGAGCCGAACGAAGTCGATGTCAGCCTTCCGCTCGGCGAACGGGTCGGGCACTCGCTGGTGCTGGGCGCCACCCGGGTCGGCAAGACCCGCTTGGCCGAACTGTTCGTGACCCAGGACATTCGGCGGCGAAATGCGACCGGCGAGCACGAGGTGGTGATCGTGTTCGACCCCAAAGGCGATGCCGACCTGCTCAAGCGCATGTACGTGGAGGCCAAGCGCACCGGGCGCGAACGCGAGTTCTATGTCTTCCACCTGGGCTGGCCGGATTTCAGCGCGCGTTACAACGCAGTGGGTCGCTTCGGAAGAATCTCGGAGGTGGCCACGCGCATCGCCGGGCAACTCTCCGGTGAGGGCAATAGCGCAGCGTTTCGAGAGTTCGCCTGGCGCTTCGTCAACATCATCGCCCGCGCCCTGGTCGAGCTGGGCCAGCGCCCGGACTACCTGCTGATCCAGCGCCACGTGGTCAATATCGACGCGCTGTTCATCGAGTACGCGCAGCATTACTTCGCCCGGCACGAACCGAAGGCCTGGGACATCATCGTGCAGCTCGAAGGACGGCTGAACGACAAAAACATCCCGCGCAACATGATCGGCCGGGAAAAGCGCGTGGTCGCGCTGGAGCAGTACCTGTCGCAAGTCCGCGTCTACGACCCAGTGCTCGACGGCCTGCGCAGTGCCGTGCGTTACGACCGGACCTATTTCGACAAGATCGTCGCCAGCCTGTTGCCGCTGCTGGAAAAGCTCACCACCGGCAAGACCGCGCAACTGCTCGCGCCGAGTTATGCGGACCTGGCCGATCCGCGGCCGATCTTCGACTGGATGCAGATCGTGCGCAAACGCGCGGTGGTCTATGTCGGCCTCGATGCCCTGTCGGATGCCGAGGTCGCCGCCGCCGTTGGCAACTCGATGTTTGCCGATCTGGTGTCGGTCGCCGGGCATATCTACAAGTTCGGCATCGATGATGGGCTGCCTGAGGCCCTGGCGGGTGCGCGGGTGCCGATCAACGTGCATGCGGACGAGTTCAACGAGCTGATGGGCGATGAGTTCGTGCCGCTGGTCAACAAAGGCGGCGGGGCTGGGCTGCAGGTCACCGCCTATACCCAGACGCTCAGCGACATCGAGGCGCGGGTCGGCAACCGGGCGAAAGCAGGCCAGGTCATCGGCAACTTCAACAACCTGTTCATGCTGAGGGTGCGCGAGACCGCGACCGCCGAGCTGCTCACCCGCCAGCTGCCCAAAGTGGACGTCTACACCACGACGCTGGTTAGCGGAGCCACCGACAGCTCGGATGTGCACGGGCCGACCGACTTCACCTCCAACGCCCAGGACCGCATCAGCACTGCCAGCGTGCCGATGATCGAGCCCGCCCACGTGGTCGGCCTGCCCAAAGGCCAGGCCTTTGCCCTGCTGCAAGGCGGCCAGCTGTGGAAGGTCCGCATGCCGCTGCCGGCCCCCGACCCCGACGAAGCGCTGCCCGATGATCTCCAGCAGCTCGCTGGCTACATGCGCCAACACTATGCCGAGGCTGGCGACTGGTGGGAGAACCAGGGCCTGCCAGGCCTGCAGGATCAGCCGCTGCCCGGTGACCTGCTCGACGGCTTCCGCCACCAGGCCGATCCGGACGCGTCCGAAGATACCGATGCACGGCCATGAAGGATCCGGCCGCCACCACCCAGCGCGAACAGGCCCGCCAGCAAGGCGTGTTCGCCAGCCTCGTCACCTTGCCGCTGCGCCTGCTCGGGGTACTGCTCGGCTCTCTGCTGCTGTCGATCCTCATCGAGTGCGCCGGCATGCACCTGTTCTGGCCCGAGCAGGGCTGGCGTCACGCCCAGGGCATGCTCGCCTACGAACTGAACCACCTCTCCACCCACTTCACCCGCAGCGCGGTGGTGCAGGAGCCGGGCCGCACCGCACACCAGTTGGTCGAGGGTGCCTACCAATGGCTCTTCGTGAAGAGCGGCCTGCTCGACTGGATGAGTCAGGCATCGTCGCGTGCCCGCGCCCCCAGCCATGGCGATGTTCGCGACGCCCGCTACTACATCAGCCAGGTCTACGTCTGGAGCGAGCGTTACCTGATTGCGGCCGCGTTCACGACACTGACCTTCATGGTGCGGCTGCTGGTCCTGGTGCTGACGCTGCCACTGTTTCTGCTGGCCGCCTTCGTCGGCCTGGTCGACGGTCTGGTTCGCCGCGATATTCGCAAGTTCGGTGCCGGCCGCGAGTCAGGCTTCATCTACCACCGCGCCAAAGCCAGCCTGATGCCGCTGGCCGTCCTGCCGTGGATCCTCTACCTCACCCTGCCCGTCAGCGTGCATCCGCTGCTGGTGCTATTGCCGAGCGCGGCGCTGCTCGGCCTGGCGGTGAACATCACCGCAGCAAGCTTTAAGAAGTACCTTTAGTTCCGGCCCCCAGCTACAGCCGTAGCGGCTGCTGAGCCGCTCCGATAGTCGGAGCAATAGGGGGACACCCAGGTTCCCATTGTTTAAGGCAGCGCCCCAGGCATACCGAGAGCATTTCGCCATTCCTCGCACATCGTGGATTGGCCAATGTCGAAGCGACTGCTCTCTCCAGCCAACAGGCATCAACCCGCCGGTCTGACCCTGGCACTGCTGCTCGGTCTCTATCTTTCCGGTAACGCCAGCGCCGACGACGCCACACCAGAGCATGCCCGCCTCGCCGCCGCGCTGCGCCAACTCGACAGCATCGAGCGCCTCGTTGCGCAACAGGCCGCGCAGCCGCCAGATGCACGTGCCCGCT
This sequence comes from Pseudomonas sp. NPDC077186, assembly GCF_044543505.1. Taxonomy (NCBI): domain Bacteria; kingdom Pseudomonadati; phylum Pseudomonadota; class Gammaproteobacteria; order Pseudomonadales; family Pseudomonadaceae; genus Pseudomonas; species Pseudomonas sp. NPDC077186. The sequence continues at coordinate 9,062 of NZ_JBITWE010000008.1, read as the reverse complement.
ACCACTTCGACTACAGCCGTCTCGCCGCCGACCTGGAGCGCGTGCGCGGCGGTATTCGCGATTACCTGACGCCCTCGCGTGCCCAGCCGCGCGACCCCGCCGAGCTGCTCGGCGGATATCGCCAGCCTGCCGCCGCGCTCGACGCGCAGGAGGCGCCATGAACGCCGCCCAGATCACCGCATTCCAGACCAACAGCGGCTTCACCCCGACCGAGATGGCAACCGTGCTGCTCGGTGCGGTGTTCGCCGTGCTGCTCCTGTGGGGCGTCTGGGCGATACGCAGCGCCTACGTGGGCTGGGCCGAAGAACAGCTTTCCCATCGTCAGTTCCTGGTTGTCGTGGTGCGCTTCGCCGTGCTCTACCTGGTGCTGACCTTTTTCCTGCTCTCGTAAGAGGTCGTCCTGATGAAGCCGCTCGCCCGCTCCCTTCTCCCCCGTCCATTCGCTGGCCTGGCGGCGCTGCCGCTGTTCGGCGTGCTGTCGCCCTGTGCCCAGGCCGCTTTGCCCACCCTGGAAAACCCGTCGCGCGGGGTCGGCACGGGCATCCTGCAAACGCTGCAGAACTACGGTTACGACATCGTGATGCTGATCGCCCTGCTGGTGGTCGCCTCGATGTTCGTCGGCGTCTGCTACCACGCCTACACCCGCTACGCGGAGATCCACATTGGCCGCTCGACCTGGGGCCAGTTCGGCCTGACCGTGGCGGTCGGTGCGATTTTGCTGGTAGTGGGCATCTGGCTGCTAACCGAAGCCATCGGCGTGCTCTAAAGCGAGGCCTGCCGAGATGACCGAAGACATCCGCACGGACGGGACAGTGCTGTTTCTGCCGCACCGCCTCAACCGTCACCCGGTGGTGGTGCGCGGGCTGACGGCGAATGAGCTGTGGGTCTGTGCCGGCCTGTCGGGTCTGCTTGGCCTGGCGAGCGGCATAGCGCTGGCCATCATGCTGGTGACGATCGCCATCGTCCCCACGGCCATCCTGCTGGCAGTCAGCGCAGGCATCTTCATCGGCGGCGGTGCACTGCGCCGACTCAAGCGCGGCCGCCCCGAGACCTGGCTGTACCGGCGGTTGCAGTGGTGGATCGCGCTGCGTCTACCGGCGCTCGCCACCCTCACCGACGGCCAGCGGCTGGTGACCCGCTCCGGTTACTGGAGCACACGCAGGAGCACGGCACCGTGAGCCGGTTCAAGAACGAAGTGCTGCGGCTCGACGCCCACATCAAGACCCTGCGCATCGGCGCCAGTCTGCTGGTGATCTTGGCCCTGGTCATGGGCATCGGCTGGTGGAACGCACCACGCGATCTGACCATCCATGTACCGCCCGACCTGCGCTCGGGCAGCACGCGCCCCTGGTGGGACGTACCGCCCGAGAGCGTATACGCCTTCACCTTCTATGTCTGGCAGCAGCTGCAGCGCTGGCCGACCAATGGCGACGACGACTACCCGCGCAACCTGCATGTGCTGTCGCCCTACCTCACGCCCGCCTGCCAGGCGTTCCTGCAGCAGGACTACGAGTACCGCCGCAACAGCGGTGAGCTGCGCCGGCGCGTACGCGGCATCTACGAGATTCCCGGCCGCGGTTACGGTGACAACCCCACACTGCGCGTGCGCACCGTCTCCACCCGCGAATGGGTGGTGAATCTGGATGTTACGGCCGACGAGTACTACGCCTCGGAGCAGGTCAAACGCGCCCTGGTGCGCTACCCGCTCAAGGTCCTGCGCAGCGACGTCGACCCGCAGCGCAACCCGTTCGGGCTGGTCATCGACTGCTACGAAGGCGCGCCGCAGCGCATTGTCAGCCCTGTCGATCCGGCGGCCACGCCCGTCCCTGCCCTGGAAAACACGCCATGAACCGTTTATTGCCCCTGGCCCTCGCGGCGTTCGCGCTGGCTCCGTTCAGCGCCCCCCAGGCCACCGAGATTCTGCGCTGGGAACGCTTGCCCTTGGCCCTGCCGCTGGTGGTCGATCAAGAACGCGTCGTCTTCGTCGAACGCAATGTTCGCGTCGGCGTGCCGGCCTCGCTTGGCAATCGCCTGCGCGTACAGAGCGCCGCCGGTGCGATCTACCTGCTGGCCAGCGAGCCGATCGAACCAACCCGGCTGCAACTGCAGGACGCCGACACCGGCACGGTGATGCTGCTCGACATCGCCGCCGAGCCGGCCCAGGACGGTCAGCCGCCCCTGGAGCCGGTGCGCATCATTGAGGCTACATCAACCGCGGCTGCCTCCGCGGCCGATGACGATAGTGCCGCCTCGGCTCCCGTGCGGGCCACACCGCAGCCGGTGATCCTGACCCGCTACGCCGCGCAGAACCTCTACGCCCCGCTACGCACCGTCGAACCGGTGCCGGGCGTTGTGCGCGTCACCCTGCGCCGCGATCTGCCGTTCGACTCCTTGCTGCCCACCCTGCCGGTACAGGCACACGCGCTGGCGGCCTGGCGCCTGGACAACCTGTGGGTCAGCGCCGTGCGCCTGCGCAACCACAGCGCGCACGGGCTCGACCTGGACCCGCGCGCGCTGCAGGGGCATTTCCTCGCCGCGACCTTTCAGCACCCGACGCTGGGCCCGCGCGGCACGCCGGAGGACACCACTGTGGTCTACCTCGTCACCCGTGGACACGGCCTGGCGCAAGCCCTGTTGCCGGCCATTGCACCTATCGACGCGGCGCTCAACCTGCCCGCACCCACAGGAGGCCACGATGCACAGTAATGGCCTGCTCAAGTGGTTGATGATTCCCCTGCTGCTGTTGCTGGTGTTCGGCGCCGTCAAGCTGTTCTCCACTGGTAGCGACGCGCCCGGTGCCGCAGACGAGGCCAGCCGCCTGACGCCCGATGAAGCCAAGGCGCTCGGCATCGAGGGCGACACCCCGCGCGACACCGTAGCGACGCTGGTCGCCCAGGTTCGCCAACTGCGCAGCGAGTTGCAGACCGCACTGAGCGACAACAAGGTCCAGCGCGACGAGAACCAGCGCCTGCGCCAACGCGAAGGGGCCATCGACCAGCGCATCCAGAGCGCGCTCGACAGTGAACGCAACCAACTGCACCAGGACCGCCAGCAGCTCAGCCACGAACGCCAGCAAGCCCAGGGCCTGCTGCAGCAACTGCAACAGCGGCTCGATGCCATCGGCATGGAGGAGCAAGCCGAGCTGCCGGTCGGCCTGGGGCTCGAGCCGAGCGACGGCCTGCCCGGCGACACCCTGCGCTGGATCGAGCCGGAGGATCGCCGTGACGATGGTCAGTCGCGCAGCAGCGGCACGGCCGGTAGTTTCAGTTTTCCGACAAGCTTCGGGCCGGCGCAGAAGACGCTGGAAAGCACCGCCAGCGCCGCCGTCGACGCCGGCCGCCGCGCCGCGGGGGCGCCGGAGACCACTGCGGTGTACACCGTGCCGATCAACTCGACGCTGATGGGTTCGATCGCCATGACGGCGCTGGTCGGCCGCGTGCCCATCGATGGCACCGTTAACGACCCCTACCCCTTCAAAGTTCTGATCGGGCGGGACAACCTCACCGCCAACGGTATCGACATTCCGGATGTGGCCGGTGCCGTGGTCAGCGGCACGGCCTCAGGAGATTGGACGCTGTCCTGCGTGCGCGGGCAGATCCGCTCGGTCACCTTCGTCTTCGAGGACGGCACCATCCGTACTCTGCCCAACGACGACGACGCGCGCGGCGGCAACCGCCAGACCAACAACGACACTGACACCCAAGACGGCCTGGGCTGGATCAGCGACCCGCATGGCATCCCCTGCGTCTCCGGCGAGCGGCGCAGCAACGCCCAACAATACCTGGGCTCGCAGGCCCTGATCACCGCAGCCGGTGCCGGCGTCGCCTCGCTGATCGACGAAGGCAGCGGCCAGGTCTCCTACATGAGTAGCGACGGCTCGGTCGGCACCGTGGGCATCGGCGCCAACGAGGCCATGGGCCGCATCCTCGCTGGGGGCGTTCAGGACATGTCCGCCTGGGTCAACAAGCTCTACGGCCAGGCGTTCGCGGCGGTCTACGTCAAGCCCGGCGCCCAGGTGGCCGTGCACCTCGAACAACCCCTGACCGTCGACTATGACCCCGCCGGTCGCCGCGTCGATCACCGCCTTGGAGGGCTGCCCCATGCACAAGACCTGGACTGAAAGCCTGGCCCTGCTGGCCATGGCGCTGCTTCTCGGTGGCTGCGCCACCAGCAAGGAAGCACTGCTGCCGCACGACGACACCACGATGCTCGATATCTGGAATATGGAGACCGGCGGCGGCAGCGCCCGGCAGCTGCTCGATGCGCGCCAGGCCCTGCGCCGGCCGCTGAGCGCGGCCGATGTCCAGGCCGCGCCGGCTGTGCAGGCCCGCTACACGCGCACGGCGGCCAACGAGATCTACCGGCAGTTCCATCGTCTGCCAAACCCTGATCTGCTGATGTACGTGTTCCCCCACCTGGCCGGCAGCGACCCGGTGCCGGTGCCCGGCTACACCACGCTGTTTCCGCTGTACCAGCGGGTGCAGTACGCCCTGCCCGGCGAACGGCTGGAGGACTACTGATGGCCTGGCCGTGGTTCATGCGTCGGCCGCCGTCCGAGGAAGCCACGCCCCCTACAGACGCCTGGGCGCGCCACGTCGCCGAGTTGCACGCCCACGGCCTCGCCGAGCCCGGTACTGCACAGAGCACCCGGCGTCCGGCTACCCAGGCCGATGAACAGGCGCTCTATAACGTGGCGCCCTCCTTCGCCGATCGGCTGCCGTGGGCCGAGTACCTACCCGAGTCGCAGTGCATGCTGCTGGATGACGGCACCTCGGTCGCCGCCTTCTACGAACTGCTGCCGGTCGGCACCGAGGGGCGCGAACCGGCCTGGCTGCTGCAGGTGCGCGACACCCTGGAGAACGTACTGCAGGATGCCTTCGACGAACTGGAGGACAACCCCTGGGTCGTGCAGTTCTACACCCAGGACGACCCCAGTTGGGACAGCTACCTCGACGCGCTAAGCGCCTATATCCATCCGCGCGCCCAGGGCAGCGCCTTCACCGCGTTCTACCTGCGCTTCTTCGGCCATCACCTGCAGGCCATCGCCAAGCCGGGTGGACTGTTCGAGGATCACACCGTCACCCGCCTGCCCTGGCGCGGGCAGACTCGGCGCACGCGGCTGGTCGTCTACCGCCGGGTCGGCCCGGCACCGCAGCGCCGCGGACAATCGCCCGAGCAGGCACTGAACCGGGTCTGCGAGCGCCTCATCGGCGGCCTGGCAAACGCCGGCGTACGTGCCCGCCGGCTGGGCGCAGAGGACATTCATGCCTGGCTGTTGCGCTGGTTCAACCCCCATCCGACCCAGCTCGGCGACACTGCCGCAGACCGCGAACGCTTCTATGCCCTGACCCGCTATCCGGACGAACAAGAGCCCGGTGAGGTCGAGTTGGCCAGCGGCACGGATTTCAGCCAGCGCCTGTTCTTCAGCCAGCCGCGCTCGGCGGTCGAGCCAGGCCTGTGGTATTTCGACGGGATGCCGCACCGCGCCATCGCCGTCGACCGCCTGCGCAGCCCGCCCAGCACCGGCCATGTCACCGGCGAAACGCGCAAGGGCGAGGCGATCAACGCACTGTTCGACCAACTGCCGGAAGACACCATTCAGTGCCTGACGCTGGTCATCACCCCGCAGGATGTGCTCGAAGCACACCTCAACCACCTGGGCCGCAAGGCCGTGGGCGATACCCTCGCCTCGGAGCAGGCTCGCGCCGATGTGCAGCAGGCCCGCAGCCTGATCGGCAGCGCCCACAAGCTGTACCGCGGCGCCCTGATCTTCTGTCTGCGTGGCCGCGACCAGGCGGAGCTGGACGCCCGTGGCCTGCAACTGGGCAACGTGCTGCTCGGCGCCGGCCTGCAGCCGGTGCGCGAAGAAGACGAGGTGGCCCCGCTCAACACCTACCTGCGCGGATTGCCCTGCGTCTACGACCCGGCAAAAGACCGCCAGCAGTGGTACACCCAGCTTATGTTCGCCCAGCATGTGGCGAACCTGGCGCCGCTGTGGGGGCGTAGCCAGGGCACCGGCCACCCTGGCATCACCCTGTTCAACCGCGGCGGCGGGCCGATCACCTTCGATCCGCTCAATCGCCTCGACCGACAGATGAACGCCCACCTGTTCCTCGCCGGCCCGACCGGCTCGGGTAAGTCGGCCACGCTGAATAACCTGCTCAACCAGATCACGGCCATCTACCGGCCGCGGCTGTTTATCGTCGAGGCGGGTAACTCCTTCGGCCTGTACGGCGATTTCGCCGCGCGCCTGGGCCTGCGCGTACATCGGGTCAAGCTCGCGCCCGGGGCCGGGGTCAGCCTGGCACCCTTCGCCGACGCCCAGCGCCTGGTGGAAACGCCCAGCCAGGTACAGACGCTCGATGCCGATGCCCTGGACGACGAGCACGCGGCGGCCGAAGGTGACGAACAACGCGACGTGCTCGGCGAGCTGGAGATCACCGCGCGGTTGATGATCACCGGTGGCGAGGACAAGGAAGAGGCGCGCATGACCCGCGCGGATCGCAGCCTGATCCGCCAGTGCATCCTCGACGCCGCGCGGCTGTGCGTGGAGGCGCAGCGCACGGTGCTCACCCGCGACGTGCGCGATGCGCTGCGCGAACGCAGCCGCGACACCGGCCTGCCCGAGCTGCGCCGGGCCCGGCTGCTGGAGATGGCCGATGCGATGGACATGTTCACCCAGGGCAGCGACGGCGAGATGTTCGACCGCCCCGGCACGCCCTGGCCGGAGGCCGACATCACCATCGTCGACCTCGCAACCTATGCCCGCGAGGGCTACAACGCGCAGCTCTCCATCGCCTACATCTCGCTGATCAACACGGTCAACAACCTCGCCGAGCGCGACCAGTTTCTCGGCCGGCCCATCATCAACGTCACCGACGAGGGGCACATCATCACCAAGAACCCGCTGCTCGCGCCCTACATCGTCAAGATCACCAAGATGTGGCGCAAGCTGGGTGCCTGGTTCTGGCTGGCGACGCAGAACCTGGACGACCTGCCCAAGGCCGCCGAGCCGATGCTGAACATGATGGAGTGGTGGTTGTGTTTGGGCATGCCGCCGGACGAGGTGGAGAAGATCGCCAGGTTCCGCGAACTCACCCCGGCGCAGAAGGCCCTGATGCTCTCGGCCCGCAAGGAGGCCGGCAAGTTCTCGGAGGGGGTGATTTTGTCGCGCAGCATGGAGCTGCTGTTTCGCGCCGTGCCGCCCAGCCTCTACCTCGCTCTCGCGCAAACCGAACCGGAAGAAAAAGCCGAGCGTTACCAGCTTATGCAGCAGCACGGCATCAGCGAACTCGACGCCGCACTCAAGATCGCCGAGCACATCGACCAGGCGCGTGGCATCACCTCACTGCCACTGGACTGGAGCCGTCCACGGTAGCCCCATGGAGGAACCCACAGCATGAACAAACACCCCATCTCTGGCAGAATCGGCCACTTGTCCGGAACCCGCCCCCTCGATATGCCGCTGCCCTACGACATCCTGCGTCTGTTCACCTCGCCGCAGGGCTACCTCGTCGAGATCCAACACCTGGCCGGCCAGGCCGCTTCGGCACCCGCCGCGCGGGAATGGCTATGGGTCACGGATCGCTCCGTCACCAGCCTGCGTGCCCGGAATACGGCGGGGGATACGCCGCAGGTGCGCCATTTCCGGGAGGCGCAGTTGCAGCTCGACGGCATACGCGCGCAGCTGGTGTGGCCCAACGGTGACTGCCAGGTGCTTATGGCCTGCTCGATGCCCGCGCTACCCACAGCGCAACACCAGCTCATCCACAATCATCTGAGTTGAAACACTCAGCGTAGTGCGAGCTTCTGCAACGCCCCGTCCGGATCATAGACGCGCAACTGCGTCGGTGATCTGGCCGAGCTGCGGTAGATCACCAGGTTGGTTCCGCCTGGGCGTGCCTGGGAGGGAAAGAGGATCCCGTCCAGTCCGGCCGCTACCACGTCGTCGGCCATGTACCAGGTCGGTGGTTCGATGGATTTGCCGAACCATTCCGCACGCCAGTCAACCGCGAAATCGGCCCACAGCGATGACCATTGCTCGGGATCGAAGCCTGCGCTCAGGTCGGCCACGCGCAGCCCGTTGACGAAGAAGGTGCAGATCGTACCCGGGCGCAACTACGGGTTGTCCTGCTTGTACTCCGCCAGTGCCGTCGACTCATCCAGCGACAGGTACAGCGCCTCCTGCTCGGGGCGGTTGAACCGACCACCTTGGCGCGCCGCGCCCATCCCGGACAGTGGCGAGCTGGCGTAGGCCGGCACGATGACCCGATACAAGGCCGCGTCCCCGCCCTCGCCGAGGGTTCTCAAAATCATCCGGCTGCACCACCGGCGAGGGATTCCAGATAGGCAATCACCGCATCGGCCCGTCCTTCCTGAATCAGGTCATCGGCGGTCTTGTAGCCAAAGGCCCGCAGCGGCTCATTGCGCACCAGGAAGGCCGCGCGCTCAAGATCTCCGGTCATCTCGGTGGCCACGGCCAGCACCTTCACCATGTCTTGCAGGTACTTCTGCAACTGCGGGGCCTGGGGCCGGGCGGTCGGGGTATTGCGATGCACGTGCGCGCGCTCGGCCAGTTCCTGCACCCGAAAGCCGAAGAAGTCACCAACCTTGGACGGTGACAGATACGGGGTATTGGGTTCACGGAACCGTTCAACGAAAGGTTCTTGCAGGGCGGTATTCATGGCGTATCACCTGGCGCAGAATTTACGCACTTATTTTGCACTCCAAACGCTCTTTTCGCAAACGACGCTACGACTCAGCAGCTCGTCTGCATACTCCTACCTTGGCCGGCGGCGCCTCTGATGCCGATCGCCTTTAGCGATGCCCAGAGCAAAGCGGACACGCCGAATGCTGATTCCTTGTCGTGCACCACGCCGCGCTGCGTTCGACTGACGCGGCAAGTCGGTAGCCTGGGTCTGCAAGGCTACGGCGCTGCATTGCCGCGCTGACCCGCCCCGTTCGCCACGCATCCCCGTGCGAACAGCCACCGCCAACACGGTGGTGGATGCCCCGCTCATCTCGACACCATCCCTATCGTCCTCGGAGCCAAGCCCTCCACG
>NZ_JBITWE010000007.1:0-195707 GCF_044543505.1 Pseudomonas sp. NPDC077186 | reverse complement strand
CCGCGCCTCCCTGCGATTGAATGAACTGGAGGTTATCAGCCTGCGTATTGAGTGGCAGCAGGTTTTTCTACAGCCTCAACGTTTGGTTAAGGGGCCGGCTTTAGCCGGTCCCGCAGTGAGCGAAGCGAACGACTTGAACCAGTAGTTAGGGTTCAGCATTGCACGCTAAACCGCTTTTAGCTCGTCTGTCTCTTCTCTGCGTGCATCGCCTGGGAAGAGGGTTTCAATGACTTTGTTGGTGCGCATGAATATGACTTACCAGATAAATGGTGCAGTGTCAGTTGGAAGCAATGCCTCTAATTTTTCTTGCAGCTCATTTCTGAGCTTAATTATGTCACTGCTTGACGCAGAGTTATTCACTGTAATGGTTAAACCTAGCTCGTTGAAGTAGCCAGCAAAGTGACTTTCAAAGTTAAGCACGAAAGGTCTAGCCGAAATGGCTTTGGCTTCAGAGCATGCAACCTCTTCCAGAGATATGTGGCCCACTTGCCTTTGCTTCTGTTTGGACTGGCGCTTGCTCATATGTGAGCCCTAACGTTTGGTTAAGGGGCGGGCTTTAGCCCGTCCCAGTGAGCGAAGCGAACGGTTTGAACCAGTTGTTAGGCCTGTTGACCAAGGCACCACCATTGAACAGTTGTTTCGTCATCCGGTTGTGTAACGTCGTGGCCATGTTCGATAAAGCTTTGTGGTAGCAGCAACCCTAGTTTTTCAGATATACGCTCTGGTGCGAGTGAATTCTGTTCCCCAAGAAAACCTTCGTAGTAATCCTGGCTGTAGAAAATAGTTACTTCGCTCTGGTGTAACCAAGGCCATGTAAGCAAGCAGGCTACCCGATAATAGCCTTTTGGATTGTCAGGAGCTGCGTCAGCTAAATATTTCGCTGCCCTCAAAAGTTGCATAACGCAAAATGCTTGGATTTCAATGGTTGTTTGGTTGCCTTCCACAAGTGCCGAATGGACTGGAATTTTCCAATTGAAATACTTTTCTTTTTGTGTCGATTGAGGGCGTGAGAATCCTTCAAAGCGTGATGCCCATTTCTCCAGAGACCGGAGGCGACGAGGTATACCTCTTAATTTTTTATTGCTGACAGCGATCTGTCTCATAAAGGCCTAACGTTTGGTTAAGGGGCGGGCTTTAGCCCGTCCCAGTGAGCGGAGCGAGCGATTTGAATGCTGTAATGGACTCCCCCGCGCCACCGTTCTATACCCAGAACCGTGGTGACTGAGAGTTGGGAGAGCCGATATGAAACGAATTGCAGTTGATCTGGCCAAGTCCGTTTTCCAGGTTGCCGAAAGTGTCCGTGCCGGGCAGGTGGCTCAGCGCAGGCGGCTGAATCGTGAGGCGTTCGTTCGGTATATACAGCAGCAAACGGAACCGGTCGAGTGGCTGATGGAGGCTTGCGGCACCGCTCATTACTGGGGACGGGTAATGCAGGCGCGAGAGCATCGGGTGCGACTGATCCATGCCCGCTATGTGCGCGCCTATCGTCTGCGCAACAAGACCGATCGCAGCGATTGCGATGCCATCCTCGAGGCCGGGCGGCGTGCCGATATCCATGCGGTACCGGTCAAGAGCCAGGAACAGCAGCTACTACAACAACTGCACGGCTTGCGCGAAACCTGGAAGAAGAGCCGCACCCAGCGCATCAATCTGCTGCGCGGTATCTTGCGCGAGGCGGGTATCGAGGCACCGCCCAAGCCCCGCGAATTCATTCGTGAAGCCCATCGCCTGATCGAGTGCGAAGCGCTGGCGCCGTTGCAGCCGGAGCTACATCTGATCCTGGCCGAGATCAATCTCTACACGCAGTGCATGGCCGAGAGCGAGGCGCGCATCGAGCGCTGGCACGCCCAGGACGACATCGTGCGCAGACTCGATGAGGTCAGCGGTATCGGTGTGCTGACGGCCAGCGCCATGAAAAATGCCGTCGGCCAGCCCGAGCGTTTCGCCAATGGTCGTCAGCTCAGTGCCTGGCTGGGCATGACCCCACGGGAGCACAGCAGCGGTCATCGTCGGCGGCTGGGCAAGATCAGCGGGCAGGGCAATACCTACGTGCGTACATTGCTGGTCCACTGCGCTCGGTCGGCATTGCTGGCGGCCAAGCGCTGTCGCAAGCGAACCCCGGAGCGCCTGACCAAGCTGCAGCTCTGGGCGGTGCAGACGGCCGACCGGATCGGCCACAACAAGGCGACGGTGGCCTTGGCGAACAAGCTGGTGAGGATCTGCTGGGCGGTGTGGTGCCACGAACGGCGTTTCAGCGGTGATTGGCAAAGTGCAAGGCCCGCCTGACGGCGGGGGTAATCAGGAAGGTGGTTTTCTGGTGGTTGTGGTGAGAAGCGAGACTGTCGAAACAGGCGAGTCCTGCAGCGGAACAAGGCCGATAACAATGCTGATCCATGTGATCGCTTGAACGCTTGGCCCCCACTGCGCGAACTACAGAATGGTCAGGGCGATAGAGCCCAGAACAGGCCGGATATACGAGTGCAACCGCGCTGACGACAGGCTAGAAAAGCTATTCCTCACCGCTTGTGGGGAGAGTCCATATACCATTTGTTAGGCGAAGTGCTCACCTATGTATGGATTGAGTAGTTCTGCTACGTAGGTTAAAGACAGTACAATACACAGAATAATCGTAATAAATACCAGCGTAAGAAATTTGCTTCCACCAAAACGTACATGCCACCACCATCGAAAATTAAGTAATCCAATAAGAATAAATGGCACCGTAGCTAGTGTAATTGCCACCCCGATTGCTGTTTTGGGCTCCGTAACTAGAAACGAAGAAAGGGTTAGCAATACAACCATAATTGCTTTGTGGCGACGATCACTCTTCGGGTTGTGCAGCGGGATCGGTTTCATATGTTGCCTAACTATTAATTAGGCGACACGGCTGTCGCGTTTGCCCACGACAGCTGTCGCATAACCTTCCTTGTCGTCTTGTAAGTCCTTGTCTAGCTTGAAGGTGGTCGCGGCAAACGCGACAGCACTCAGGGAGAAACGCGACATGGATGACGGCAAGCCCAAGCTGCTGGATCAACTGCGCCAGCAGATTCGAGTCAGAAACTATTCCATCCGTACCGAAACTGTCTATGCCGAGTGGGCAAAACGCTATATCCGCTTCCATCGCTATCGGCATCCGGCGGAGATGGGCGCGGTGGAGATCGAGGCTTTTCTGACGCATCTGGCGGTCAAGCGCGATGTGTCCGCTTCGACGCAGAACCAGGCCCTGGCCGCTCTGCTGTTTCTACAAGGAGGTGCTCAAGCTGGATTTGCCCTGGTTGCAGGGCATAGTGCGGGCGAAGAAGCCCAAGCATCTGCCGGTGGTGTTGACCCGCGCCGAGGTGGAGGCCTTGCTGGCGCAGCTGCAGGGGGTGAGCTGGATTGTCGCCAACCTGCTCTATGGCTCGGGCTTGCGTCTGCTCGAGGCGCTGCGGCTGCGGATCAAGGATGTGGATTTCGCCCGGCGGGAGATTCTGGTGCGCGATGGCAAGGGCCAGAAGGACCGGGTGACCATGCTGCCCATGCGTATCGCCGAGCCGCTGCGGCTGCATCTCGACAAAGTGCGCGGCTTGCATTGCAGCGATCTCGCCGAGGGTTTTGGCGAGGCCAACTTGCCCTTCGCCCTGGCGCGCAAGTATCCCAATGCGGCCAAGGAGTGGGGCTGGCAGTTCGTCTTTCCGTCCATTAACCGCTCGCGGGACCCGCGCGGCCAGGGGATCTTCCGTCATCACCTGCACGAGAAGACCATCCAGCGTGCGGTGCGTGAGGCGGCGCGGCGTGCCGGTTCGATCAAGCATGCCACGCCGCATTCGCTGCGCCATTCCTTCGCCACCCACCTGCTGGAGGCGGGCCAGGACATCCGCACGGTGCAGGAGCTGCTCGGCCACGCCGACGTGAAGACCACCATGATCTACACCCATGTGCTCAATCGCGGTGGTTTGGCGGTGGTCAGTCCGCTGGATCGCTGAGGGTGCTCTGAAGACGGCGGTAGTCCAGGTGTTGTGCAGCCTCTGGCTTCCCGCCTTCGCGGGAATGACGACCGTTATTAGAGAATTCCCAAGTGCGTCCTCGGCCGGCGGTAACCTCCGGTAAATTTCCGCGGGCGCCACTCGGTTGCAATCGGCGCGTCCGACTTCTTATAGTTCCGCCGGCATTTTTTTAAGGCCTGGCTCGTGCCCACGAGCGGCGCGCCAGGCTTTGACCGCACTGGTGAGAGGCCATGATCGAAATAAGAAACCTGACCAAGCGTTTTGCGCAGCACACGGCTGTCGACGATCTGTCGTTCAGCGTCCAGCCGGGGGAGGTGCTGGGCTTTCTCGGCCCCAACGGCGCCGGCAAGTCCACCACCATGAAGATGCTCACCGGTTTTCTCGCGCCGAGCTCCGGCACGGCGAGCATCCTCGGCTGCGATATCCAGACCCAGACCCTCAAGGCCCAGCGGCAGATCGGTTATCTGCCGGAAGGCGCACCCTGCTACGGCGATATGACGGTGCGCGGCTTTCTCGACTTTATCGCCGAGGTGCGCGGCTTTCGCGGCGCCGAGAAGCGCCAGCGGGTCGAGCGCGCCGTGGCGCAGGTGGAGCTGGACAAGGTGCTTGCGCAGAGCATCGAGACGCTGTCCAAGGGCTTCAAGCGCCGCGTCGGCCTGGCCCAGGCGATCCTCCACGATCCGCGGGTGCTGATTCTCGACGAGCCCACCGACGGCCTCGATCCCAACCAGAAGCATCAGGTGCGCCAGCTGATCCAGGGTCTGGCGCGCGACAAGATCGTGATCATTTCCACCCACATCCTCGAAGAGGTCACGGCGCTGTGCACCCGCGCGGTGGTGATCGCCCAGGGCCGTCTGCTGGCCGACGGCACGCCGCTGGAGCTGGAGAGCCGCTCGCGCTACCACCAGGCGGTGACCCTGGTGGCCGCCGAGCCGCTGGATCTGCACGCCCTGGCCGCGCTGCCGGGGGTGGCCGGGATCGAGGAGAACCACCTGGAGCACAGCTTCAGCGTGCTGGCCAAGCCGGGCGAGGTGATCTTCCCGCAGGTCAACGCGCTGATCGGCCAGCGTGGCTGGAACATCAAGGAACTCAACGTGGAACGCGGCCGGCTCGACGAAGTGTTCCGCAGCCTGACCCGGGGAGAGCAGCCATGACCCAGTTGCCGGTGATCTTCAAGCGCGAGCTGGCGAGCTACTTCGCCACGCCGCTGGCCTATGTGTTTATCGTGATCTTCCTGGTGCTGTCCGGGGTGTTCACCTTCTACCTGGGCGGTTTCTTCGAGGGCGGCCAGGCGAATCTTTCCGCCTTCTTCAACTTCCACCCCTGGCTCTACCTGTTCCTGGTGCCGGCGATCGCCATGCGCCTGTGGGCGGAGGAGCGCAAGTCCGGCTCCATCGAGCTGCTGATGACCCTGCCGATCACCCGCTTCGAGGCGGTCACCGGCAAGTTCCTCGCCGCCTGGGTGTTCGCCGGCATCGCGCTGCTGCTGACCTTCCCGATGATCGTCACGGTCAATTACCTGGGCGAGCCGGACAACGGCGCCATCGTCACCGGCTATATCGGCAGCTGGCTGCTGGCCGGCGCCTATCTCGCCATCGGCTCGTGCATGTCGGCGCTGAGCAAGAACCAGGTGATCGCCTTCATCCTCGCGGTCAGCGCCTGCTTCCTGTTTATCGTCAGCGGCTTTCCCATGGTGCTCGACGCCTTCGCCTGGGCGCCGCAGTGGTTGGTGGACGCCATCGCCTCGCTGAGCTTCCTGGTGCGCTTCGACGCCATCAGCAAGGGCGTGATCGATCTGCGCGACCTGCTGTATTTCCTCTCGCTGATCGCCGCCTGGCTGACCGCCACCGCCGTGGTCATCGATCTGAAGAAAGCCGACTGAAGGAATGCGCCCATGAAAAAGCTGATCTATTCCGGCGCCGGGCTGCTGCTGATCGCGGCGGCCTTTCTCGCCTTCAACCTGCTGGCCGGCCTCGGCCTGGGCGGCGCCCGTCTGGACCTGACCGAGCAGAAGCTCTACACCATTTCCGCTGGCACCAAGCAGATCCTCGGCGAGCTGGACGAGCCGATCAACCTGTACTTCTTCTACTCGGACAAGGTGGCCAAGGATCTGCCGGCGCTGCGCACCTACGCCCAGCGCGTGGAGGAGATGCTCAAGGCCTATCAGCGCCAGGCCGGCGGCAAGATCCGTCTGCATATCATCGACCCCGAGCCGTTCTCCGAGGACGAGGACAAGGCCGCCGAGTTCGGTCTGCAGGGCATCCCGCTGCAGCAGGGCGGCGATTCGATCTACTTCGGCCTGGCCGGCACCAATGCGCTGGACGACACCCAGGTGATCCCGTTCTTCGCCCTGGATCAGGAGGAGCATCTCGAATACGAGCTGAGCCGCCTGGTGCAGAGCCTGGCCAAGCCGCAGCTGCCGGTGGTCGGGGTGCTCTCCGGGCTGCCCCTGACCGGTGGCTTCGACATGATGGCGCGGCAGCCGACGCCGCCATGGATGGTGCTGGAGCAGGTGCGCCAGCTGTTTTCCATCGAGCAGCTCAAGGCCGACGTCGACCTGATTCCCGACAGCGTCTCGGTGCTGTGGCTGGTGCACCCGAAGCATTTGCCCGAGCAGACCCTGTACGCCATCGACCAGTTCGTCCTGCGCGGCGGCAAGCTGATGGTGTTCGTCGACCCCTATGCCGAGGCCGACAGCGGCGACATGCCGGGCGAGATGGCGGTGGACAAGGCCTCCAACCTGGCGCCGCTGTTCCAGGCCTGGGGCCTGCGCCTGGTGCCGGACAAGGTACTCGGCGACGGCTCCTATGCCATGTCGGTGAGCATGGGCCAGGGCCAGCGTGCGGTGCGTCATGCCGCCTGGCTGAGCCTGCCGCGCCAGGCGCTGGACCAGGAGGACATCGCCACCGCCGGGCTGGAGAGCATCACCGTCGCCACCGCTGGCATTCTCGAACCGCTGGAAGGCGCCAAGACCCGCTTCACCCCGCTGCTGCAGAGCTCCGAGTACGCCATGCCCTTCGACGCTCAGCGTTTCGCCATGCTGAGCAACCCGGAGGAACTGATCCGCGAACTGGAGCCCACCGGCGAGCGCTACGCCATCGCCGCACGCATCGACGGCCCGGCGCAGAGTGCCTTCCCCGACGGCATCGAAGGGCAAAAGGGCGGCCTCAAGCAGGCGGACAATATCAACGTGATCGCCGTGGCCGACACCGACATCTTGAGCGACCGCCTGTGGGTGCAGGTGCAGGACTTCTTCGGCCAGCGCATTCCGCAGCCCTGGGCCGACAACGGCAGCTTCGCGATCAATGCGCTGGACAACCTGGCCGGCTCCGAGGCGCTGATCAGCGTGCGTTCGCGCGGCCGCTTCAGTCGTCCCTTCGTGGTGGTGGAAGAGTTGCAGCGCGCCGCCGAGCAGCGCTTCCGCGAGAAGGAGCAGGCGCTGCAGGCACGCCTGGCCGAGACCGAGCAGCAACTGGCGGCGCTGCAACAGAACGACGACCCCAGCCAGGCGCTGGAGCTGACCCCGGAGCAGCAGGGCGCGGTGCAGCGTTTCGTCCAGGAGAAGCTGGCGATCCGCAAGGAGCTGCGCGACGTGCGCTACCAGCTCAACGCCGATATCGAGGCGCTGGGCCGCACCCTCAAGGTGATCAATATCGCCCTGGTGCCGGCACTGCTGACCCTCGGCGTGCTGGCGCTGTGGCTGTGGCGGCGCCGCCGCCGGGCCTGATGAGCATTGTCTGTGGGAGGGGCTTTAGCCGCGACAACCGCCGCTAAAGCGCCTCCGACGAATCGGGTCGTTTTCAACAGTGAGGAGATCATGGGACGTAAAGGTCTGATCGCATTGATCGTCATCCTGCTGCTGTGCCTGCTGGGTTACCTGGCGCTGCAGCAGCGCCAGCAGCAGGGCACTGCACAGCTCGAACGCAGGCCCTGGCTGGCCGCCGAGCAGGGCTATCTGGGTAGCCTGCAGGCGCTGGAAATCCAGCCGCCCGGTCAGCCGGCGGTGCGTATCGAGCGCCGCGGCGAGGCCTGGGTGGTGCCGGCCAAGGCCGATTACCCGGCCGCGCGCGAGCCCCTGGCCGAGCTGCTGCGGGCGCTACGCGAGGCGCGCAGCGTCGAGGCCAAGACCGCCAACGCGCAGTGGCACGCGCGCCTGGGCCTGGCGGAAAGCGGCGAGGAGGGCGAGCAGGCGCTGCGTCTGCGGCTGCAGTTCGATGGCCATCCCGAGTTGAGCCTGCGTCTGGGCAACCCGTCGCAGCAGGGCAACGGGCAACTGGTGCGCCGCGCCGGCGAGGATCAGGTGTGGCTGATCGACCAGCAACTCGACCTGCCCAGCCGCGAGCTGGACTGGCTGGACCGCCGCGTCGCGGACATTCCCTTCGCCAGCGTCAAACGCCTGGAGCTGCGCTACGCCGATGGCGAGACGCTGACCCTGAGCAAGGCCGACGCCGAGCAGTACAACTTCACTGTGGAGCAGCTGGGCAAGGGCCAGCAGCTCAGTTTCGAGGGCGCGGCCAACGGCATGGTCACGCTGTTCGCCAACCTGCGTTTCGCCGATGCCGCGCCGCTGGCGCAGATCGCTTTCAAGCAGGCGCCGCTGCTCAGGTTGAGCCTGAGCGGCTTCGACGGCCAGAGCCTCGAGGGCGCGCTGTACCAGCAGGGCGAGCAGCACTGGCTGGTGCTCGGCGAACGCCGGGGATTCGAGGGCGGCGAGGTGACCGCGCGCAGCGATTGGGCCTATCGTCTGGACGCCGAGCAGGTGCAGAGGCTGGCGAAGAAGTTGCGCGATTTGCTGGCGAAAAACGGATAAAAACCGGCTGTAACCCCGATGTTGTCTGGTTTGCGCTCGGTTCTAAAAAAGTGCTTTTCAGTCACATTTCATGCTTTATACTCGGCCCAGCGGTTGCAGCAAGAACGCCCTTCGCTTGACCTGCTCCATGCTCCAATTGCCGGGGTTGGCGAACGATGAACAGAACGTTTTTACCGAGCCGTCACAGCGCCTATTCGGGACAATAAAAATTTGCGAGTTGGAGAAGT
This sequence comes from Pseudomonas sp. NPDC077186, assembly GCF_044543505.1. NCBI lineage: Bacteria > Pseudomonadati > Pseudomonadota > Gammaproteobacteria > Pseudomonadales > Pseudomonadaceae > Pseudomonas > Pseudomonas sp. NPDC077186. The sequence goes on along the minus strand of NZ_JBITWE010000007.1, from coordinate 186,684 downwards.
GGGTAATGGCAGATCGTGAGACCGGAACCGTCAAATGGTTCAATGATTCCAAGGGCTACGGGTTCATTCAGCGCGAAAGCGGCCCGGACGTCTTCGTTCACTACCGCGCCATCCGTGGCGAAGGTCACCGCACCCTGATCGAGGGGCAGAAGGTCGAGTTCGGCGTGACCCAGGGCCAGAAAGGCCTGCAGGCGGAAGACGTTTCCGCGGTCTGAACTCCAGCCCGAAGCACCACAAGGCCCGTCAATGACGGGCCTTGTCGTTTCTGGCGTACGTGGGATCACCGAGGTGTGGATCGGTAGCCTGGAGGTAATCCGGGAAATGCGCTGGTCTGGATTGCATCCGGGTTACGAGTTGTCGTCTTGCACGCATAGCTCCCCTCTCCCACTTGTGGGAGAGGGGCTGGGGGAGAGGGTATTGCTGTCAGGCGTAGGGTGGATGTCGCTTTTTACATCCACCAAACGGGGGGCGGGCTACGCAATGGCTGTCGCCGCGGTGCGCACGGCGCACCCTACGTGCTGTTGAGCTACGGAGAGCTGCTTTTGCTCCCCTCTCCCACTTGTGGGAGAGGGGCTGGGGGAGAGGGTCATCAGATAGCCGCTAAGCGGCCGCTTTTATTCGGTGCGCCAGACGATCTCGGTTTCGCCGTCGGCATCCACCTTGATCCAGCGGTCGGCTTCTTCGTCGCTCTCGTCCTCGACCCAGCTGCCCGGTGCACAGCGCACCTGCACGCCGAGCGCGGCATGGGCGGCGCGGGCGCAGGCCAGGTCGTCGGCCCAGGGCGTGGCATCGCTTTCCAGGTACAGGCTGTGCCACTTGCCCACGGCCTTCGGCAGCCAGGTCACCGGCACATCGCCGGCCTTGCACTTGAAGGTCTGGCCCTTCTGCTGCCAGTCGCTGCAGGGGCCGAGGGCCTCGCCCAGCCACTGGGCCACGGCGTCGCGCTCGGCGTCTTTCAGGTAGATCTCGATATCCGGTTGGCGCATGGCTTAATCCTGGGTTTTGACGATCCAATCGTAGCGGATGGCAACGGTAACTTCGAAGGGCGTGGCGATCACCGCTTCGCGGCGTTCGGCGCTGGCGCGCCAGCCGTGCGGGGTCATGGCCAGCAGGTCGGCGCGGGCCTGGGCATCGCTCAGGTGCAGCGGGAATTCGAGGGTTTCGCTATGGGCCAGCTGCATGCCGGGCGGAATCAGCGCCAGGTGCTTCTCGTCGTCGTAGTCGCGCACCTCGTCGTACAGCTTCTGCCGCAGCTCCAGCAGATGCGCGCGGGTCGGGCCCATGCGCAGCAGGCCGCCGCCGGGGGCGAGCAGCCGGCTGGCCTCGCTCCAGTCGAGCGGGCTGAACACGCTGGCCAGCAGCTCGCAGCTGGCGTCTGCGAGCGGCACGCGGGCCATGCTCGCCACCAGCCAGTTCAGCTGCGGGGCGCGTTTGCAGGCGCGTTTGACCGCCTCGCGGGAGATATCCAGGGCATAGCCGTCGGCATGGGGCAGGGCGCGGGCGATCTGCTCGGTGTAGTAACCCTCGCCGCAACCGATATCCAGCCAGCGCGCCGGCTTGTACTCGGCGGCCAATGCCGCCAGGCGCGCGGCCAGCGGCGCGTAGTGGCCGCCGTCGAGAAAGCGCCGGCGCGCCTCGACCATGGCGGCGTTGTCGCCGGGGTCGCGGCTGTTCTTGTGCTGCACCGGCAGCAGGTTGTAGTAACCCTGGCGGGCGCGGTCGAAGCTATGCCGGTTGGCGCAGGCCAGGCCGCTGTCACTGGGCTCCAGCGGCGTTTGGCAAATCGGGCAGATCAGGCTCATGCGAGGAGGTTGACCATCGTCTGATAGTAAACCTCGGTGAGCAGATCGAGGTCGCTGGCCAGCACGCGCTCGTTGATCTGGTGGATGGTGGCATTGACCGGGCCCAGCTCGACCACCTGGGTACCCAGGGTGGCGATAAAGCGCCCGTCGGAGGTGCCGCCGCTGGTGGATGGTGTGGTCTCGCGGCCGGTGACGTTCTTGATGCTGGCGGCCACGGCGTCGAGCAGCTCGCCCGGCTGGGTGAGGAAGGGCAGGCCGGACAGCGCCCACTCCAGGTGGTAGTCCAGGCCGTGCTTGTCGAGGATGGCGGCGACGCGCTGCTGCAGGCCCTCGACGGTGGATTCGGTGGAGAAGCGGAAGTTGAACACCGCCTTCAGTTCGCCGGGGATGACGTTGGTGGCACCGGTGCCGGCATTGAGGTTGGACACCTGGAAGCTGGTCGGCGGGAAATAGTCGTTGCCATGGTCCCAGTGCTCGGCGGCCAGTTCGGCCAGGGCCGGGGCAGCCAGGTGAATCGGGTTCTTCGCCAGGTGCGGGTAGGCCACATGGCCCTGCTTGCCGTACACGGTGAGGGTGCAGCCGAGCGAGCCGCGGCGGCCGTTCTTGACCACGTCGCCGAGCAGGCTGGTGCTCGACGGCTCGCCGACGATGCACCAGTCCAGGCGCTCGTTGCGTTCGCGCAGGCGCTCGACCACGGCCTTGGTGCCGTGTTGGGCCGGGCCTTCCTCGTCGCTGGTGATCAGGAAGGCGATGGCGCCCTTGTGGTTCGGGTGGTCGGCGGTGAAGCGCTCGACGGCGACGATCATGCTCGCCAGGCTGCCCTTCATGTCCGCCGCGCCGCGGCCGCAGAGCATGCCGTCTTCATCGACGCGCACGTCGAACGGCTGGTACTGCCAGGCGTCCAGCGGGCCGGTGGGCACCACGTCGGTATGCCCGGCGAAGCACAGCACCGGGCCCTGGGCGCCATCGCGACCACCGCGCTTGGCCCAGAAATTCTCCACCTCTTCGATGCGCATGTGCTCGACCTCGAAGCCGCAGGCGGCCAGGCGACGCATCATCAGCTCCTGGCAACCTTCGTCGACCGGGGTCACGGACGGGCGGCGGATCAGGTCGCAGGCGAGCTCCAGGGTGGGGGAGAGGGTGGCGGTCATCGTGGCTCCGGTACGGCGGCTGGCGTAAAGGTCGGCCATCTTAAAGCAAAAGTGGTTACCGATCAGTCATAAGGCGCGCAGCAGGATGCGTTCGCACGCGGCCGGGTCGAGCTCGTCGCCTTCGCCGAGGGCGCCCGGGCCGCGGCGTTGCAACTGCGCCAGCAGCTCCGGGACTGCCTCGGCGTCCAGGCCGTGCTCGCTCAGCCGGGTGGCCAGGCCGAGGTCGCGAAAGAACGCCGCGGTGGCGGCGATGGCGGCGTCGCTACGCTGCGCCGCGTCGCCGGCGGGCAGCTGCCAGACCCGTTCGGCGTATTGCTGCAGCCTGGCGCCGTGCGCCTCGCGGCATTCGGCGAGCAGCGCCGGCAGCACCACGGCCAGGCTCTGCGCGGGGGCGAGGTGGTACAGCGCGCTCAGCTCCCGGGCGATCCGCCGCGCGCCGCACGCCGGCACCAGGCCGTAGCCGCCGGGGCCGTCGAGCGCCTGCAGCGCGCACCACAGCAGGTTGGCGCGCACGGCCGGGTCCTCGGGATCGGTCATCAACTTGCGGCCTTCTTCGATCAGGGTCAGTAGCAGGGCTTCGTCGTAGCGCGCCTGCAGCGGTGCGTCGGCCGCGACGCCGAGGTAGCGCTCGCAGGTGCGGGCGAACGCCTCGATCACCGCGTGCGCCAGTTGCTGGCGCGGCGCGTCGAGGTGCAGGCCGGGGTCGACGATGGCGAAGCGCGGGTGCAGCAGCGGGCTGGCGAAGGGCAGCTTCTGCTGGCGTTCGGCATGGCTGACCAGGCCCTCGGCGTGGCTCAGGGCGCTGCCGATCGGCAGGGTCGGCAGGCAGCCCAGCGGCAGCGCCGCGCGGATCGGCGCGCCGCACAGCAGTTGCAGCGGATCGCCGGGGTGGCACAGGGCGGCGGCGAGGAACTTGCCGGCATCGATCGGCGCGTCGCCGCCGATGGCCAGGACGAAGTCGCAGCCGTCGTGGCGGGCCTGGGCCACGGCGCGCAGCAGGGTGTCGTACTGCGGGTTGGGCTCGATCCCGGCGAAGCGGCTGAGCGGGCGCCCGTGCAGGCTGCGCTCCACCTCGGCCCAGACGCCGTTGCGCAGGATGTCGGCGCCGGCGTGCAGGGCCAGCACGCGGCTGCCGGGCGGGATTTCCTCGGCCAGGCGGGCGATCTGGCCGCGGCCGAAGTGCAGCCGGGTCGGGTTGTAGACGCTGAAGTTGCGCATGGGCGAAGCCTCGCTGCTGCGCTCACTATAGCGCCGGCTGCGCCGCTCGCCGGGCGAGCCGCCCGGCGGGCTTGGGCGCAGGCATGGCCGTGCCTATAATGCGCGCCTTGCTGCAGGGGGTGAGATGAACACAGACGAACAACGTTTCGGCGGCGTAGCCCGGCTCTATGGCCGCGACGGTTACGCGCGGCTGGCTGCGGCGCATGTGGCGGTGGTCGGCATCGGCGGCGTCGGTTCCTGGGCGGCCGAGGCGCTGGCGCGCTCGGGCGTCGGCGAGATCTCGCTGTTCGACCTGGACGACGTCTGCATCACCAACACCAACCGCCAGGTGCATGCCGTCGAGGGCGCGGTGGGCAAGGCCAAGGTCGAGGAGATGGCCGCGCGCATTCGCGCCATCAACCCGGCCTGCGTGGTGCACGCGGTGGCCGATTTCGTCACCCGCGAGACCATGGCCGAATACATCACCGAGCAGCTCGACGGGGTGATCGACTGCATCGACAGCGTGCCGGCCAAGGCCGCGCTGATCGCCTGGTGCAAGCGGCGCAAGATCCAGATCGTCACCACCGGCGGCGCCGGCGGCCAGGTCGACCCGACGCAGATCCAGCTCGCCGACCTCAACAAGACCTTCAACGACCCGCTGGCGGCCAAGGTGCGCAGCACCCTGCGCCGCGACTACGGTTTCTCGCGCACACCGGGGCGTACCTACAGCGTGCCCTGCGTGTTCTCCACCGAGCAGCTGCGCTATCCCAAGCCGGACGGCACGGTGTGCCAGGCCAAGGGCTTCGTCGGCGAAGGGGTCAAGCTGGACTGCGCCGGCGGCTTCGGCGCGGTGATGATGGTCACCGCCAGCTTCGGCATGGCCGCCGCCGCCAAGCTGGTGGACAAGCTGGTGGCCGGCGCCCGGCGCCCGGCGGAACGTGGCCGCGGCGACTGACGGTGGCCTGTGCGGTGACCTGCTTGGCTAAGCTGAGACAAAAAGGAGTGGCAGAACTCGGGCAGGGACGCTTCGCTGTGTTTGCGCGTTGAGGTGATCCGTGTCGTACCTGTTTTCCCGTCTGCGCGGCGGCTCCTTCGCCGCCAGCCTCTGCGTGGCGCTGCTGCTGGGCGGCGTGCTGCCGGTGGCGGCCGAGCCGACGCTGCGCATCGGCACCGGCGACTGGGCGCCCTATGTCGACCAGCGCCGCGCCGATGGCGGCGCCATGGCGCGACTGATCAGCGCGCTGTTCGCCGAGGCCGGCTACGCGGTCGAGTACGTCTTCTACCCCTGGGATCGCAACGTGCTGATGCTGCAGCAGGGTCAGCTGGACGCCATCATGCCCTACAGCTGCAGCCCCAGTCGCCTCAACTATGGGGTCTGTAGCGACCCGGTGGTGCGCGGCGAGGTGGTGCTGTTCCATCGCCGCGAGCTGGCGTTCGACTGGCGTCGCATCGAGGACCTCGAGCGCTACCGCATCGGCACCACCCTCGGTTATTCCTACGGCTCGCGCTTCGACCAGGCGCAGCAGGACGGCCTGCTGCAGGTGCAGCAGAGCGGCAAGGAGGACACCAGCTTCCGCCTGCTGGAACTGGGGCGCATCGACCTGCATCCGCAGGACCGCGCGGTCGGCTACGCCATGCTGCGTCGCCTGTTCCCCGGCGCCGAGGGGCGCGCCATCACCCATCATCCGCGCCGCCTGAACAGCGAACCGCTGCGCCTGCTGTTTCGCAAGGACGATGCCGAGGGCGAGCGGCTGCTGCGCCTGTTCAACGCCGGCCTGCGCCATTTCGCCGAACGCGGCGACCTGGCGCGCCTGCAGCAGGCGCTGAATTCCGGCGACGCCGATGCCTGGCTGCCGACCAGCCGGGCGCAGGCACTGCGCGACTGACGGCGGATGCGCCTATAATCGCCGCCCGCTTCCGTTGAGACCGCCGCAATGACCAATAACGACGTACTGCGCAGCCTGCGCTACCTGCTGGCCATTGGCGACGCCAAGCTGGTGGAGATCTGCCAACTGGCGGACTACCCGGTGAGCCTGGAGCAGATCTCCGCCTGCCTGCTCAAGGACGACGAGGTCGGCTACCAGCCCTGCAACGACGCCTTGCTGGCCCATGTGCTGGAAGGCCTAGTGTTCTACAAGCGCGGCAAGGACGAGAGCCGCGAGCCGCTGCCGGTGGCGAGGCGGCTGAGCAACAACATCGTGCTGAAGAAGCTGCGCGTGGCCTTCGAACTTAAGGACGACGACATGCACGCCATCCTCCAGGCCGCCGACCTGCCGATGACCAAGGCCGAACTCGGCGCCCTGTTCCGCAAGCCCGGGCACAAGCACTACCGCGAGTGCGGCGACCAGATCCTGCGCAATTTCCTCCGCGGGCTGACGCTGCGCGAGCGCGGCAAGGACGACTAGCGGCGTAGCGATGTCGGGGGGAGTGCGATCTTCCCCGGCAACGCGCGTTTCGTAGGGTGGGTTAGGCGCCTGTTACGTCTGTCGATCGACTCCCATTGCCTGGTGCGGCGTAACCCACCATCGGTGCAACGCCATCCATCGCCTGGTGGGTTACGCGGCGCGCGACGATGGCGGTGGCCGAACGTTCGAAGGTTTGGCGCCGCTAACCCACCCTACGCTGATTCGGCATGTCGGGATCTAACCAGCCAGCTCGCGCATACGCTGCAGCACCGCATTGAGCCCGTTGCTGCGCGAGGGCGAGAGCTGGCGGGCCAGGCCGAGCTGGTCGAACCAGGCGGCCAGGTCGAGCGCCGCCAGTTCCTCGCCGCGCAGGCCATCGACCCGGGCCAGCAGCACGGCGAGCAGGCCGCGCAGCAGGCGGGCGTCGCTGCCGGCACGAAAGTGCCAGGCGCCCTCGTGTGTTTCCGCCACCAGCCAGACCAGGCTTTCGCAGCCGTGCACGCGATTGGCCTCGCAGCGTTCGGCCTCGCTCAGCGGCGCCAGGCGCTCGCCCCACTGCATCAGCAGGCGCGCGCGCTGCTCCCAACCGGGGCAGGCGGCGAAGGCCTCCAGGGCGTGCTGGGCTGCAGTCGGCAAGTTCATGGCTGCAATGATCCCGTAGGAGCGGCTTTAGCCGCGAATTTCGCTAGCGCCGCGGTTTTGCGCCTGACATCGGCCGCGGTTCGACCGCTGCAACCCAGGGGCTTGGTCATCGCAGCAGCTCCAGGGCCCGATCCAGGGCATCGAAGAAACGCTCCAGGTCGGCGCCGTCGTTGTACAGGCCGAGCGAGACGCGGATCGCGCCGGACAGCCCCAGGCCTTTCATCAGCGGCATGGCGCAGTGGTGCCCGGCGCGCACGGCGATGCCCTGTTCGCTCAGCAGGTGGGCCAGGTCGGCGTTGTGCACGCCGTCGACGCAGAAGCTGGCCAGCGCCAGTTGCGGCGCGCCGAGCAGGCGCGCGCCGTCGCGCAGTCCGAGGCCGGCCAGCAGCTTGGCGTGCAGCGCCGCCTCGTGGCCGGCCACCGCGGCCTGGTCGAGGCCGGCCAGCCAGTCCAGCGCCGCGCCCAGGGCGATCACGCCCGACACCGGCGGGGTGCCGGCCTCGAAGCCCAGCGGCGCCGGGCGGAAACGCGCGTCCTGGTAGTCGGCGTCGAGCACCATCTCGCCGCCGAACTGCCAGTGGTGCAGCTGCGCCAGCGCCTCGCCGCGGCCGTAGAGCAGGCCGACGCCGTCCGGGCCGTAGAGCTTGTGCGCCGAGCAGACGTAGAAGTCGCAGCCCAGCGCCTGCATGTCGTGGCGGCCATGCACAGCGCCCTGGGCGCCATCGACCACCGTGACGGCGCCCTGGCTGCGCGCCAGGGCCAGCAGTTCGCGCAGCGGCTGCCAGCGCCCGAGCACGTTGGACAGCTGCGACACCGCCAGCAGGCGGGTGCGCGGGCCGATCAGCTCGGCGGCGCGGGCCAGGTCGATGCTGCCCGCGGCATCCAGCGGCAATACCACCAGCTTGAGCCCGCGGCGCAGCGCCAGCTGCTGCCAGGGCAGCAGGTTGGCGTGGTGCTCCAGGGCGCTGACGACGATTTCGTCGCCGGGCTGCAGCAGAGGTTCCAGGCCGTAGGCCAGCAGGTTGAGCGCCTCGGTGCTGCCGCGGGTAAAGACAATCTCCTCGCGGCTGGCCGCGTTCAGCCAGGCCGCGGCCTTGTCCCGCGTCGCCTCGAAGGCGCGGGTGGCGCGCTCGCCCGGCAGGTGCTGGGCGCGGTGCACGTTGGCGGCGCCGCCGGCCAGGTAGCCGAGCAGGGCGTCCAGCACCGCCTGCGGCTTCTGCGCGGTGGCGGCGCTGTCCAGGTAGGTCTGGCCCTCGGCTGCGAGGGCGAGGATACCGGGGAAAGCGGCGCGCCAGGGGGAAGTCAGTGACATAGGAGCCTATCCGTAGGGTGCGCCGTGCGCACCGGGTCGCACATGGACTGCTGGTGCGCGCGGCGCACCCTACTGGATCAGTTGTGGGCGTGCAGGGCTTCGTTCAACTCGATGGCCGACTTGTGGGTCTTGCACTCCACCGCGCCGGTCTGCGAGTTGCGGCGGAACAGCAGGTCCGGCTGGCCGGCCAGTTCGCGCGCCTTGACCAGCTTGACCAGCTCGCCCTTGTCGTCGAGCAGCGCGACCTTGGTGCCGGCGGTGACGTACAGGCCCGACTCCACGGTGTTGCGGTCGCCCAGCGGGATGCCGATGCCGGCGTTGGCGCCGATCAGGCAGCCTTCGCCCACCGAGATGACGATATTGCCGCCGCCGGACAGGGTGCCCATGGTCGAGCAGCCGCCGCCCAGGTCCGAGCCCTTGCCGACGAACACCCCGGCGGAGACGCGGCCTTCGATCATGCCCGGGCCCGCGGTGCCGGCGTTGAAGTTGACGAAGCCTTCATGCATCACCGTGGTGCCTTCGCCGATATAGGCGCCCAGGCGGATACGCGCGCTGTCGGCGATGCGCACGCCGGCTGGCACCACGTAGTCGGTCATCTTGGGGAACTTGTCCACCGAGAACACCTCCAGCAGCTCGCCCTTCAGGCGCGCTTCCAGTTGACGCTCGGCCAGCTCGGCCAGATCCACCGCACCCTGGCTGGTCCAGGCGACGTTGGGCAGCAGCGGGAAGATGCCGGCCAGGTTCAGGCCGTGCGGCTTGACCAGGCGGTGCGACAGCAGGTGCAGCTTGAGGTAGGCCTCGGGGGTGCTGGTCAGCGCCGCGTCTTCCTGGATAAAGGTGGCCACCAGCGGGTTGTGGCTCTCGGCCAGGCGGGTGAGCAGGGCGGCCTGGGCGGCATCGACGCCTTTCAGCGCATCGGCCAGTTCGCCGGCCTGGGCGCTGCTGAAGGCGATGGCCTGGTTGCCGCCCTGGTAACCGAGAATGGCGGCGGCCTTGTCGCTCAGCTCCACGGCCGGATTGAGCAGGGGCAGGGCGTAGAAGACTTCCAGCCAGTTGCCCTGGCGGTTCTGGGTGCCGACGCCGAAGGCGATGCTGAAGAGGTTGGTGCTCATAGGATGGTTTCCTTGCAACGAAATCGAGGGTGAAGAATCAGGCCAATGCGGCTTGGTAGTTGTCCGGTTTGAAGCCGACCAGGGTGCGCTCGCCGAGATCGAGCACCGGGCGCTTGATCATCGAGGGCTGGGCCAGCATCAGCTCGATGGCCTTGCTCTGGTCAAGATCGGCCTTTTGCTCGTCGGCGAGCTTGCGGAAGGTGGTGCCGGCGCGGTTGAGAATGGTCTCCCAACCGTGCTCGTCGCACCACTTCAGCAGGCTGGCGCGGTCGATGCCGGCGCTCTTGTAGTCGTGAAAGTCGTAGGCGATGCCGCGCTCGTCGAGCCAGGTGCGCGCCTTTTTCATGGTGTCGCAGGCCTTGATGCCATAGAGGGTGTTGCTCATGCGTTGGGTCCTTCGATAAAGCGGCGGATGCGCTGGGCGGCTTCGATGCACTCGGCCAGCGGCGCGACCAGGGCCATGCGTACGCGCCCGGCGCCGGGGTTGACGCCGTCCACCTCGCGCGACAGGTAGGAACCCGGCACCACGGTGACATGTTCGGCGGCGAACAGCGCGCGGGTGAACTCGGCGTCGTCGCCCGGGGTGCGGGCCCAGAGGTAGAAGCCGCCGTCCGGGCGCTGCACGTCCATCACCGGCTCAAGGATATCCAGCACGGCGTCGAACTTCTCGCGGTACAGCTCGCGGTTGGCGCGCACGTGGTCCTCGTCGTTCCAGGCGGCCACGCTGGCCAGCTGGGTCTGCACCGGCATGGCGCAGCCGTGGTAGGTACGGTACAGCAGGAATGCTTTCAGAATGTCGGCGTCGCCGGCGACAAAGCCCGAGCGCAGCCCCGGCAGGTTGGAGCGCTTGGACAGGCTGTGGAACACCACGCAGCGCGCAAAATCGCTGCGGCCCAGTTCGGCGCAGGCGGAAAGCAGGCCGGCCGGCGGGTTGGCCTCGTCGAAGTACAGCTCGCTGTAGCACTCGTCGGCGGCGATGACGAAATCGTGCTGGTCGGCCAGGGCGATCAGCTTCTTCAGCGTCTCAACCGGGATCAGCGCACCGGTGGGGTTGCCCGGCGAGCAGAGGAAGAGGATCTGGCAGCGCTGCCAGACCTCGCTCGGCACTGCATCGAAGTCCGGGTTGAAGCCATGGGCTTCCAGGCACGGCAGGTAGTGCGGCGCGGCGCCGGCGAGAAACGCCGCACCTTCGTAGATCTGGTAGAAGGGGTTGGGGCTGACCACCAGGCCGTTCCGGCTGCGGTCGACCACCGCCTGGGTGAAGGCGAACAAGGCCTCGCGGGTGCCATTGACCGGCAGCACGTGGCGCGCCGCATCCAGCCAGCCGGCCGGTACGCCGAAGCGCCGTTCGCACCAGCTGGCGATGCTCTGGCGCAATTCCGGCAGACCCAGGGTGCTGGGGTAGACCGCCAGCTTGTCGAGGCTCGCGCTCAGCGCCTGGGCGACGAAGACCGGCGACTCGTGCTTGGGCTCGCCGATGGACAGGGCGATGGCGCGCTTGTCCGCGGCCGGCTGCACGCCGCCGAGCAGGGCGCGCAGTTTCTCGAAGGGGTAGGGCTGGAGCTGGTCGAGGGCTGGGTTCATCGGGGCTTCCGGAAAATCAGATGGAAAATTGCGTGGGCTGGACGCTGGGCTCGGACAGGCGGCGGACGATGGTTTCCTGCAGGCGTGCGCAGAGCTCGGGGTCGGACAGCGGCTGGTTATTGGCGTCGGTGACGAAGAACACGTCCTCGACCCGTTCGCCGAGGGTGGCGATCTTGGCGTTCTGCAGCGACAGGTCGAACTCGAGGAAGATCCGCCCGATGCGCGCCAGCAGGCCGGGGCGATCCGGTGCGGTCAGCTCGAGCACGGTGACCGGGCGCTGCGCGTCGTTGTGGATGGTCACCTGCGGGGCGAAGGCGAAGTGCTTGAGCTGGCGCGGCACCCGGCGTTGGATGATGGTCGGGTAGTCGTCCGGGTTCTTCAGCGCCTCGATCAGGCCCTGGCGGATCTGCTGGATGCGCGCGGGGTTGTCGCCGATCGAGCCGCCATCGGCGTCGAGCACCACGTAGGTGTCGAGGGTGAACTGGCTGGTCGAGGTGATGATCCGCGCGTCGTGGATGTTCAGGTTGAGCTGGCTCATCGCCGCCACGGTCACGGCGAAGAAGTCATGCTGATCCGGCGCGTAGATGAAGATCTGCGTGCCGCCCTCGAACTCGCGCTGGGTGGTTTCCTTGATCAGCACCAGCGGGCCGGCGTTGGCCGGGTGCTGGAGGATCGCCTCGGTGTGCCAGGCCACGTCGCTGGCGGTGTGGCGCAGGAAATAGTCGTCGCCGAGCTGGCTCCACAGCTGCTCGGCGTCGTCCGGGTCGGTACCGCCGCGCACCAAGGTGTCCAGCGCCGCGCTCTGCGTCTGGCGAATCTGTTCCTCGCGGTCCACCGGGTTCTCCAGGCCGCGGCGCAGGGCGCGCTTGGTCTCGGTGTAGAGCTGGCGCAGCAGGCTGGCGCGCCAGGAGTTCCACAGGCTGGGGTTGGTGGCGTTGATATCGGCCACGGTCAGCACGTAGAGATAATCCAGGTGGGTCTGGTCGCCGACGAACTGGGCGAAGTCGTGGATCACCTGCGGGTCGGAGAGGTCCTTGCGCTGCGCGGTGGTGGACATCACCAGGTGGTGCTGCACCAGCCAGACGATCAGCGCGCTGTCCCAGGCCGGCAGATTGTGGCGGCGGGCGAAGGCCTCGGCGTCCACCGCGCCGAGCTCGGAGTGGTCGCCGCCGCGGCCCTTGCCGATGTCGTGGTAGAGCCCGGCGAGGTAGATCAGCTCGGGCTTGGCCAGCTTGTCGATCAGCTTGCTGGCCAGCGGGAACTTCTCCGCCAGCTCCGGCCAGCGGAACTTGCGCAGGTGCTTGATCAGGTTGAGGGTGTGTGCGTCGACCGTATAGATGTGGAACAGGTCGTGCTGCATCTGCCCGACTATGTGGCCGAACTCCGGCAGGTAGCGGCCGAGGATGCCGTAGCGGTTCATCCGCCGCAGGTTGCGGTGGATGCCTTCGCGGCACTTGAACAGCTCGATGAACAGGCTGGTGTTGCGGATGTCCTTGCGGAACTCGTCGTCGATCAGGTGGCGGCTGTCGCGCAGCAGGCGGATGCTGTCGGCGCGCACGCCCTTGATCTCCGGGTGCTGGGCCATCAGCACGAAGACTTCGAGGATGGCGAAGGGGGTGCGCTTGAACACGTTGGGGTGGGTCACCTCGATATAGCCGTCGCGCACCTGGAAGCGGCTGTTCAGCGGCGTAGCCGAACCGCTTTCGCCGGCGCGCAGGATGACTTCCTCGAAGTGCTGGTTGATCAGATCCGACAGCTCGGAGATGCCCATCACCACCCGGTAGTACTTCTGCATGAAGTGCTCGATGCTGCGCTTGCCGTCGCCGTCCTGGTAGCCGAACAGCGCGGCGATCTTCGCCTGGTAGTCGAACAGCAGGCGGTCTTCGGCGCGCCCGGCGAGCATGTGCAGGGCGTAGCGCACCTTCCACAGGAACTCCTGGCTGGAGGAGAGCAGGGCGTATTCGCTTTCCAGCAGAAAGCCCTGGCCGACCATGGCGTGCAGATTCAGCGTGTCGAACTGCCGGCGCGCCACCCAGAGCACGGTCTGGATGTCGCGCAGGCCGCCCGGCGAGCCCTTGACGTTGGGTTCGAGGTTGTACTCGGTGTCGTTGTACTTGGCGTGGCGCGCCCGGCGTTCGTCGCGCTTGGCCAGGAAGAAGTGCTTGCTCGGCCACATCCGCTCGCTGCTGGTCACCGCCTGCATGCGCTGGCGCAGGTGCTCGGGGCCGGCGATGGTGCGGCTTTCCATCAGGTTGGTGATCACCGTCAGATCGGCGCGCGCCTCCTCGGCGCACTCGTCGACCGAGCGTACGCTCTGGCCCACTTCCAGGCCGATGTCCCAGAGCAGGGTGAGAAAGCCCTCGATGGGTTCGCGGAAGATCTCGTGATCGCTGCTGTCGAGCAGGATCAGCAGGTCGATGTCGGAGTAGGGGTGCAGTTCGCCGCGGCCGTAGCCGCCGACGGCCAGCAGGGCGATGTCGGCGTCCTCGCTCCAGGCGAAGCGCTTCCAGGCTTCCTGCAGTATCTGGTCGACGAACCAGGCGCGGTCCTCGACCAGGCGGCGGATATCGCGGCCGCCCTGGAAACGCGCGTCGAGCACCTCGCGGGCATGGCGGATGGCCTTCTTGAATGCGGCGATGGGGCTGGACTTGAGCGCCAGCTCGGCCTGGAACTGACCGCGGTCAAACAGTTCGGGGTCCATCTGCGGCATGCAATTGCCTTCCTCTAAAGGTGCGTAGGGTGCGCCGGGCGCACCGTTGCGGTTTTTGGTGCGCACGGCGCACCCTGGCTCAGGCCGAGGTGCGCGGCAGGGTGTCGTCGCTGCGCAGGGTGAGGATCTCGTAGCCGTCGGCGGTGACCAGCACGGTGTGTTCCCACTGCGCCGACAGCTTGCGGTCCTTGGTGATGGCGGTCCAGCCGTCGCCGAGCAGGCGGGTTTCCGGGCGGCCCTGGTTGATCATCGGCTCGATGGTGAAGGTCATGCCTTCCTTGAGTTCCATGCCGGTGCCGGCGCGGCCGTAGTGCAGCACCTGCGGTTCCTCGTGGAACACCGCGCCGATGCCGTGGCCGCAGTACTCGCGCACCACGGAAAAACCGTTCTTCTCCGCGTGCTTCTGGATCACCTCGCCGATATCGCCCAGGCGGGTGCCCGGCTTGACCAGTTCGATGCCTTTATACATGCACTCCTGGGTGATCTTGGCCAGGCGCTCGGCCCACTCGGCGACCTTGCCGACCATGAACATCTTGCTGGTGTCGCCGTGGTAGCCGTCCTTGATCACGGTGACGTCGATGTTCAGCACGTCGCCGTCTTTCAGCGGCTTGTCGTTGGGGATGCCGTGGCATACCACGTGGTTGATCGAGGTGCAGATCGACTTGGGGAAGCCCTTGTAGTTGAGCGGGGCGGGGATGGCCTGCTGCACGTTGACTATATAGTCGTGGCAGATGCGATCCAGCTCGTCGGTGGTGACCCCGGGCTTGACGTGTTCGCCGATCATCTCCAGCACCTCGGCGGCCAGGCGGCCGGCCACGCGCATTTTCTCGATTTCGTCGGGGGATTTGATGGTGACGGTCATATGAAGCTCTCGGGCGCGAACGGAAAAGGGGAGTATCTTAGCAGCTAGGAGGCGCAAGCCCCAAAAGGCAGCTGCAAGCCGCAAGCGACAAGTCGTCGGCGTCCGTTGTTCGGCTTGTGGCTTGATGCTTGTAGCTTGTGGCTGCCCTTTGTGGTATAAAACGCGCCGCTTTACGGGCGGCATGCCCGAAAGCCCAAACCCACACACGTATCGACACGGTTTCCTGGGTGCCCGCAAGGGTTGGAAGCTGGGATACGTGGAGGCCTAACCCGACTTATCAAGGAACTATCATGTCCCAAGTCAACATGCGCGATATGCTGAAGGCCGGTGTGCACTTCGGCCACCAGACCCGTTACTGGAACCCGAAAATGGGCAAGTACATTTTCGGTGCGCGTAACAAGATTCACATCATCAACCTCGAAAAAACCCTGCCGATGTTCAACGAAGCTCAGGCGTTCGTTGAGAAGCTGGCCGCTGGCAAGAACAAGATCCTGTTCGTCGGCACCAAGCGTTCCGCCGGCAAGATCGTTCGCGAAGAAGCCGCTCGTTGCGGTTCGCCCTTCGTCGATCACCGCTGGTTGGGCGGCATGCTGACCAACTACAAGACCATTCGTGCTTCGATCAAGCGCCTGCGCGAGCTGGAAGTTCAGTCCCAGGACGGCACCTTCGCCAAGCTGACCAAGAAAGAAGCCCTGATGCGCACCCGCGATCTGGAGAAACTGGATCGCAGCCTGGGCGGTATCAAGGACATGGGCGGCCTGCCGGACGCGCTGTTCGTGATCGACGTCGACCACGAGCGCATCGCCATCACCGAAGCCAACAAGCTGGGCATCCCGGTCATCGGCATCGTCGATACCAATAGCAGCCCGGAAGGCGTTGACTACATCATCCCGGGTAACGACGACGCCATCCGCGCCATCCAGCTGTACATGGGTGCCATGGCCGACGCCGTGATCCGTGGTCGCAGTAACGCTGGCGGCGGCACCGACGAGTTCGTCGAAGAAGCCCCGGCTGCCGAAGCCGCCGAAGGCTAAGCGGTAACGCCAAGCAGTTAGCGTTATGCGCTGTGCAAGAAGGGGGCTAGGCCCCCTTTTTGCCACTCACAGATTTGCTCGCCCACTCATCGGGCGAATGGTTGAAGACCTACCGAGAGGATTTTCAAGATGGCAGAAGTTACTGCAGCCCTGGTTAAAGAACTGCGCGAGCGTACCGGCCAAGGCATGATGGAATGCAAGAAGGCCCTGGTTGCCGCCGGTGGCGACATCGAGAAGGCGATTGACGACATGCGCGCTTCCGGTGCCATCAAGGCTGCCAAGAAGGCCGGCAACATCGCCGCCGAAGGCTCTATCGCCGTGCGCGTCGAAGGCGGCCGTGGCCTGATCATCGAAGTCAACTCGCAGACCGACTTCCTGGCTCTGCAGGACGACTTCAAGGCGTTCGTCAAGGAAAGCATCGATGAAGCCTTCGCGCAGAACCTGACCGAAGCCGCTCCGCTGATCGCTTCCCGCGAGTCCGCTCGCGAGGCCCTGGTGGCCAAGTGCGGCGAGAACGTCAACATCCGTCGTCTGACCGCCGTTTCCGGCGAAACCGTCGGTGCCTACCTGCACGGCCACCGCATCGGCGTGCTGGTCGTCCTCAAGGGCGGCAACGACGAACTGGCCAAGCACGTCGCCATGCACGTTGCAGCTTCCAACCCGGCCGTGGTTTCCCCGGACCAGGTGTCCGACGAGCTGGTGGCCAAGGAAAAGGAAATCTTCCTGCAGCTGAACGCCGAGAAGATCGCCGGCAAGCCGGAAAACATCGTCGAGAACATGGTCAAGGGCCGTATCGCCAAGTTCCTCGCCGAGGCCAGCCTGGTCGAGCAAGCCTTCATCATGGATCCGGAAGTCAAGGTCGGTGACCTGGTGAAGAAGGCCGGTGCCGAAGTCGTTTCCTTCGTGCGTTACGAAGTGGGCGAAGGCATCGAGAAGGCCGAGACCGACTTCGCTGCCGAAGTCGCTGCCCAGGTTGCTGCCAGCAAGCAGTAATCGGCGGTTCGACCAGTTGCCCCAGAGAGGCTGCCCGCTTGCGCGTGCAGCCTCTTTGCCGAATGGGGGGTGACAAATGCAACAGCGGCCGTCTCAACCAACGGTCGTCGGCGCTGTCGAAGTGCCGGATAATCGCGATGCTCAGGCATCGTCACAGCATTCATATCGCCGCAGGAGAGACTTGCAATGGCTCAGCAGACGAGTGGTCGCCAACCTCGCTACAAACGCATTCTGCTCAAACTCAGCGGCGAGGCCCTGATGGGCTCGGAAGATTTCGGCATCGACCCCAAGGTGCTCGACCGCATGGCCCTGGAAGTGGGGCAGCTGGTGGGGATCGGCGTGCAGGTCGGCCTGGTGATCGGCGGCGGCAACCTGTTCCGCGGCGCGGCGCTGTCCGCTGCCGGCATGGATCGGGTCACCGGCGACCATATGGGCATGCTGGCCACGGTGATGAACGCCCTGGCCATGCGCGACGCCCTGGAGCGCTCGAACATTCCCGCCATCGTCATGTCGGCGATCTCCATGGTCGGCGTGACCGATCACTATGACCGCCGCAAGGCCATGCGCCACCTGAAGACCGGCGAGGTGGTGATCTTCGCCGCCGGCACCGGCAACCCGTTCTTCACCACCGATTCCGCCGCCTGCCTGCGCGCCATCGAGATCGATGCCGACGTGGTACTGAAGGCGACCAAGGTCGATGGCGTGTACACTGCCGACCCGTTCAAGGACCCGCATGCCGAGAAGTTCGAGCGCCTGACCTATGACGAGGTGCTCGATCGCAAGCTGGGCGTGATGGACCTGACCGCCATCTGTCTGTGCCGCGACCACAAGATGCCGCTGCGGGTCTTCAACATGAACAAGCCGGGCGCCCTGCTCAACGTAGTGGTCGGCGGCGCCGAAGGAACCCTGATCGAGGAGGATGCACAATGATCAACGACATCAAGAAAGACGCCCAGGAACGCATGGGTAAGTCCCTGGAGGCGCTGGATCGCAATCTGGCCTCCATCCGTACCGGCCGCGCTCACCCGAGCATCCTGGACAGTATCAAGGTGCCGGCCTGGGGCAGCGACATGCCGCTGAACCAGGTGGCCGCTATCACCGTCGAGGACGCTCGCACCCTGAAGATCGTCGCGCACGACAAGAGCCTCGGCGCCGCCATCGAGAAGGCCATCCTGACGTCCGACCTGGGCCTGAACCCGAGCAGCGCCGGCACCACCATCCGCGTGCCGATGCCCGCGCTGACCGAGGAGACCCGCAAGGGCTACACCAAGCAGGCCCGCGGCGTCGCCGAAGACGCCAAGGTCGCCGTGCGCAACGTGCGCCGCGACGCCCTGGCCGAGCTGAAGAAGCTGGCCAAGGCCAAGGAAATCAGCGAAGACGAAGAGCGTCGTGCCGCCGACGAGTTGCAGAAGCTCACCGACAAGTTCGTCGGCGACGTGGACAAGGCCCTGGAGGCCAAGGAAGCGGACCTGATGGCCGTCTGACGGCCAGGACACCCACATGGACAAGAGCAAGCTGGGCGCGGTGCCGCGGCACGTCGCCATCATCATGGATGGCAACAACCGTTGGGCCAAGAAGCGCCTGTTGCCGGGGGTGGCCGGGCACAAGGCCGGGGTCGACGCGGTGCGCGCAGTGATCGAGGTGTGTGCCGAGGCCGGGGTCGAGGTGCTGACCCTGTTCGCCTTCTCCAGCGAGAACTGGCAGCGCCCGGCCGAGGAGGTCGGCGCGCTGATGGAGCTGTTCCTCGGTGCGCTGCGCCGCGAGGCGAAGAAGCTGCTGGACAACGACATCGGCCTGCGCATCATCGGCGACCGTTCGCGCTTTCATCCCGAGCTGCAGGCTGCCATGCGCGAGGCCGAGGCGCTGACCGCCGGCAACCGGCGCTTCACCCTGCAGATCGCCGCCAACTACGGCGGCCAGTGGGACATCGCCCAGGCTGCCCAGCGCCTGGCGCGCGAGGTACAGGCCGGTCACCTGCAGCCGGAGGACATCACCCCCGGGCTGCTGCAGACCTGCCTGGCCACCGGCGACCTGCCGCTGCCGGACCTGTGCATCCGCACCGGCGGCGAGCACCGCATCAGCAACTTCCTGCTCTGGCAGTTGGCATACAGCGAACTGTACTTCTCCGACCTTTATTGGCCGGACTTCAAGCACGAGGCCATGCGCAAGGCGCTGGCCGATTTCGCTACCCGCCAGCGTCGCTTCGGCAAGACCAGCGAGCAGGTGGAAGCCGAGGCGCGTTCCTAATGTTGAAACAGCGAATCATCACCGCGTTGGTGCTGCTGCCCATCGCCCTGGGCGGGTTTTTCCTGCTCGACGGGGCGGCATTCGCGCTGTTTATCGGCGCGGTGGTCGTGCTTGGTGGCTGGGAGTGGGCGCGTCTGGCCGGGTTTGCCGCGCAACCCCTGCGCGTTGCCTATGCCACGCTGGTCGCCGCGCTGCTTTATGGTCTGCATCTCGTTCCGGCTCTGGCGCCTTGGTTGCTGGCTGCTGCCGTGTTGTGGTGGGCGCTGGCCACCCTGCTGGTGCTGGGCTACCCCGCCAGCAGCCGTTACTGGGGCGGTCTGCCCGGCAAACTGCTGATCGGCCTGCTGATCCTGCTGCCGGCCTGGCAGGGGTTGGTGCTGCTCAAGCAGTGGCCGCAGGCCAATGGCCTGATCGTCGCGGTGATGGTGCTGGTGTGGGGGGCGGATATCGGTGCCTATTTCGCCGGCAAGACCTTCGGCAAGCGCAAGCTGGCGCCCAGGGTGAGTCCTGGCAAGAGTTGGGAAGGGTTGTATGGCGGTCTCGCCGCCAGCTTGCTGATCACTCTGGCGGTGGGCTTGCAGCAGGGTTGGAGCGCAGGTGGCCTGCTGCTGGCGCTGGCCGGTGCGGCGCTGGTGGTGCTGATCTCGGTGGTCGGCGACCTGACCGAAAGCATGTTCAAGCGCCAGTCCGGGATCAAGGACAGCAGCAATCTGTTGCCCGGTCACGGCGGCGTGCTGGATCGCATCGACAGCCTGACCGCGGCCATTCCGCTGTTCGCCGCGCTGCTCTGGCTGGCGGGTTGGGGTTCGCTGTGAGTGCGCCGCAGCGGATCACCGTGCTGGGTGCGACCGGCTCCATCGGCCTGAGTACCCTGGATGTGATCGCCCGTCATCCCGAGCGTTACCGGGTATTCGCCCTGAGCGGCTTTTCCCGCCTGGCCGAGCTGCAGGCCCTGTGCCTGCTGCATCGCCCGGATTATGCGGTGGTGCCCGATGCCGGCGCGGCGCACGAGCTGCAGAGCGGCCTGCGCGGCGCCGGCCTGGCGACCGAGGTGCTGGTGGGCGAGGAGAGCTTGTGTGTCGTGGCCGCCGCTGCCGAGGTCGATTGCGTGATGGCGGCCATCGTCGGCGCCGCGGGGCTCAAGCCGACCCTGGCCGCGGTGCGCGCGGGCAAGAAGGTGCTGCTGGCCAACAAGGAGGCGCTGGTGATGTCCGGCGCCCTGTTTATGCAGGCGGTGCGCGAGAGCGGCGCCACCCTGCTGCCGATCGACAGCGAACACAACGCCATCTTCCAGTGCCTGCCCGGCGACTATGCGCGCGGGCTGCAGCCGGTCGGCGTGCGGCGCATCCTGCTCACCGCCTCCGGCGGGCCGTTTCGCGAAACGCCGCTGGCCGAGCTGGAGCGGGTCACCCCGGAACAGGCCTGCGCCCATCCCAACTGGTCGATGGGGCGCAAGATCTCGGTCGACTCGGCGAGCATGATGAACAAGGGCCTGGAGCTGATCGAGGCCTGCTGGCTGTTCGATGCGCGGCCCGAGCAGGTCGAGGTGGTGATCCACCGGCAGAGCGTGATCCATTCGCTGGTCGATTACGTCGACGGCTCGGTGCTGGCGCAGCTGGGCAACCCCGACATGCGCACGCCGATCGCCCATGCCTTGGCCTGGCCCGAGCGGATCGACTCGGGAGTGGCGCCGCTGGATCTGTTCGCCGTCGGCCGGATGGACTTTGAACGCCCCGATCTGCAGCGTTTCCCCTGCCTGCGCCTGGCTCGCGAGGCGGCGCAGGCCGGCGGCAGCGCGCCGGCCATGCTCAATGCGCTCAACGAAGTGGCGGTGGACGCCTTCCTGCAGCGACGCATTCGCTTCAGCGATATCGCGCGTATGATTGAAGCGGTGTTGAACGCGCAGCCGGTGCAGGCGGTCGAAGCGCTCGATGCGGTGTTCGAGGTCGATCGTCGCGCCCGCGCGCTGGCGGCCGAGTGGCTCGCCCGTCGTTGACGGGCCGGAGAGAATAGATGAGCGGGCTGTATATGTTGGTCGGCACCCTGATCGCCCTGGGTGTACTGGTGACCTTCCACGAGTACGGGCATTTCTGGGTCGCCCGGCGCTGTGGGGTCAAGGTGCTGCGCTTCTCCGTGGGCTTCGGCACGCCGCTGCTGCGCTGGCACGACCGCCAGGGCACCGAATTCGTCATCGCCGCCATTCCCCTGGGTGGCTACGTCAAGATGCTCGACGAGCGCGAGGGCGAGGTGCCGCCGACGCTGCTCGAGCAATCCTTCAATCGCAAGAGCGTGCGCCAGCGTATCGCCATAGTCGCGGCCGGCCCGCTGGCCAACTTCCTCCTGGCGCTGCTGTTCTTCTGGTTCGTCGCCATGCTCGGCAGCCAGCAGGTGCGCCCGGTGATCGGCGCGGTGCAGGAGGGCAGCCTGGCGGCGGCGGCCGGTCTGCAGACCGGCCAGGAAATCGTCGCGGTCAACGGCGAGCCCACCAGCGGCTGGGCGGCGGTGAATCTACAGCTGGTGCGTCGTCTGGGCGAAAGCGGCGCGCTGGAGGTGCGGGTGCTCGAACCCGGCTCCACCGCCGAATCGCCCAAGCAGCTGCAGCTGGACAACTGGCTGCGCGGCGTCGACGAGCCGGACCCGATCGGCTCGCTGGGCATTCGCCCCTGGCGCCCGGCGCTGGAGCCGGTGCTCGCCGAGCTCGATCCCAAGGGGCCGGCGCAGGCGGCCGGACTGCAGGCTGGCGACCGTCTGCTGGCGCTCGACGAGCAGCCCCTGGCCGATTGGCAGCAACTGGTTGACCGCGTGCGCGCCCTGCCGGGCGAGACGGTCAGGCTGCGCATCGAGCGTGCCGGGCAGGCCCTGGATGTCGAGCTGACCCTGGCCGCGCGCGGCGAGGGCGAGGCGCGCAGCGGTTATCTGGGCGCCGGTGTGGCGGGCGTCGAATGGCCGCCGGAGATGCTCCGCGAAGTGCGTTACGGGCCGCTCGAAGGGGTGGCCGAAGGGCTGCGGCAGACCTGGGCGATGAGCCTGTTGACCCTGGATTCGCTGAAGAAAATGCTGTTCGGGGAGCTCTCGGTAAAAAACTTGAGCGGGCCGATAACCATTGCTAAAGTGGCGGGCGCTTCGGCTGAGTCAGGGCTCGGGGATTTCCTGAAATTCCTTGCATATCTGAGCATTAGCCTGGGGGTTCTCAATCTGCTGCCCATCCCCGTGCTGGACGGTGGGCATCTGCTGTTTTACCTGGTCGAGTGGGTGCGTGGTCGTCCCTTGTCCGAGCGGGTTCAGGGGTGGGGGATGCAGATCGGCATCAGTCTGGTCATCGGCGTGATGCTGCTGGCCTTGGTCAACGACCTGAGCCGTCTGTAAACATCGTTGAATCACGCTCTCGGTACTTGCAAAAAAGTGTCGCCTTGGGCGACAGATTTTTATCGTCAGTTGGAATAAGAAAGGACTTCATGAAACGTCTGCTGCTACCTGCGGTACTGTCCGCATTGATGATCGCCGAAGTTCACGCCGAGTCCTTCACCATCTCCGATATCCGCGTCAATGGCCTGCAGCGGGTTTCCGCCGGCAGCGTGTTCGGCGCACTGCCGCTGAACGTCGGCGAGCAGGTCGACGACCGCCAACTGGTCGACGCCACCCGCTCGCTGTTCAAGACAGGTTTCTTCCAGGACATCCAGCTCGGTCGCGATGGCGACGTGCTGGTCATCACCGTGGTCGAGCGCCCCTCCATCTCCGGCATCGAGATCGAGGGCAACAAGGCCATCACCACCGAAGACCTGCTCAAGGGCCTGAACCAATCGGGTCTGGCCGAGGGCGAAATCTTCCAGCGCGCCACCCTCGAAGGCGTGCGTAACGAGCTGCAGCGCCAGTACGTGGCCCAGGGCCGCTACTCGGCCGAGATCGAAGCCGAAGTGATTCCCCAGCCGCGCAACCGCGTGGCGCTGAAGATCACCATCAACGAAGGCACGGTCGCCGCCATCCAGCACATCAACGTGGTCGGCAACACCGTGTTCTCCGACGAGGACCTAGTCGACCTGTTCGAGCTGAAGACCACCAACTGGCTGTCCTTCTTCAAGAACGACGACAAGTACGCCCGCGAGAAGCTGTCCGGCGACCTCGAACGCCTGCGCTCCTACTACCTGGACCGCGGCTACATCAACATGGACATCAGCTCCACCCAGGTGTCCATCACCCCGGACAAGAAGCACGTCTACATCACCGTCAACGTCGACGAGGGCGAGAAGTACAGCGTGCGCGAAGTGAAGCTGTCCGGCGACCTCAAGGTGCCGGAAGAGGACGTGCGTGCGCTGCTGCTGGTCAAGGAAGGGCAGGTCTTCTCGCGCAAGATCATGACCACCACCAGCGAGCTGATCACCCGCCGCCTGGGCAACGAGGGCTACACCTTCGCCAACGTCAACGGCGTGCCGGAAGCGCACGACGAGGACAACAGCGTCTCGATCACCTTCTTCGTCGACCCGGGCAAGCGCGCCTACGTCAACCGCATCAACTTCCGCGGCAACACCAAGTCCGAGGACGAGGTGCTGCGCCGCGAAATGCGCCAGATGGAAGGCGGCTGGGCCTCGACCTACCTGATCGACCAGTCCAAGACCCGCCTCGAGCGCCTGGGCTTCTTCAAGGAAGTCAACGTCGAGACCCCGCAGGTGCCGGGCACCGACGACCAGATCGACGTCAACTACAGCGTCGAGGAGCAGCCCTCCGGCTCCATCACTGCCAGCGTCGGCTTCGCCCAGAACGCCGGTCTGATCCTCGGCGGCTCGATCAGCCAGAACAACTTCCTCGGGACCGGCAACAAGGTCAGCGTCGGCCTGACCCGCAGCGAATACCAGACCCGCTACAGCTTCGGCTTCGTCGACCCCTACTGGACGGTGGACGGCGTCAGCCTGGGCTATAACGCCTTCTACCGTACCACCGACTACGACGAACTCGACGTCGACGTCTCCAGCTACTCGGTCGACAGCATGGGCGCCGGCCTGAGCATCGGCTACCCGATCAGCGAGACCTCGCGCCTGACCTACGGCCTGACCGTGCAGCAGGACAGCATCGACACCGGCCTCTATACCGTCGACGAGATCTTCGACTTCATCGACGCCGAAGGCGATGACTACCTGAACTTCAAGGGGTCCATCGGCTGGTCCGAGTCGACCCTGAACCGTGGCGTGCTGGCCAACCGTGGCCATTCGCAGAGTCTGGTGCTGGAAACCACCCTGCCGGGCAGCGACCTGTCGTTCTACAAGCTCGACTACCGCGGTCAGATCTTCACCCCGCTGACCGACAACTACACCATGCGCTTCCATACCCAGCTGGGCTATGGCGACAGCTACGGCTCCACCGCCGAGCTGCCGTTCTACGAGCACTACTACGCCGGTGGTTTCAACTCGGTGCGCGGCTTCGAGGACAGCAGCCTGGGCCCACGCAGTACGCCGAGTTCGGGTACCCGTCCCGGTACCGTGGCCGACCCTGATCAAGACCCGCTGCCGTTCGGCGGCAACGTGCTGGTGCAGGGCGGCGTCGAACTGCTGTTCCCCATGCCCTTCGTCAAGGATCAGCGCTCGCTGCGCACCGCACTATTCTGGGACGTGGGCAACGTCTTCGACACCAACTGCTCTTCCAGCCAGAAGAAGCTCAGCGATAGCTGCGATATCGACTTCGGCAATATGGCCAGCTCCGTCGGCGTCGGCCTGACCTGGATTACCGCGCTGGGTCCCTTGAGCTTCAGCCTGGCCATGCCGGTGATGAAACCCGATGATGCCGATACCCAGGTGTTCCAGTTCTCCCTGGGCCAGACTTTCTAAACCTATTCACCGAAAGCCAACAGTTTTGTTGCAGGAGTGCATTGTGCGTAAGTTGACTCAACTGGTTCTGTTCACCGCTGCCCTGATCGCCACTCCGGCGTTCGCCGAGATGAAGGTGGCCGTGCTGAACTA
This sequence comes from Pseudomonas sp. NPDC077186, assembly GCF_044543505.1. Taxonomy (NCBI): domain Bacteria; kingdom Pseudomonadati; phylum Pseudomonadota; class Gammaproteobacteria; order Pseudomonadales; family Pseudomonadaceae; genus Pseudomonas; species Pseudomonas sp. NPDC077186. The sequence goes on along the minus strand of NZ_JBITWE010000007.1, from coordinate 161,685 downwards.
TCAGATGGCCCTGCTCGAGTCCGACGCGGCCAAGCGCTACGCGGTCGATGCCGAGAAGAAGTTCGGTCCGCAGCTGAACAAGCTCAAGACCCTGGAAAGCGATGCCAAGCGCATTCAGGATCGTATGGTCAAGGAAGGCGACAAGATGCAGCAGGCCGAGCGCGAGCGTCTCGAACTCGAATTCAAGCAGAAGGCCCGCGACTTCCAGTTCCAGTCCAAGGAGCTGAACGAAGCCAAGGCCATCGCCGACCGCGAGATGCTGGCCAAGCTCAAGCCGAACCTGGACAAGGCGGTGGAAGAGGTGATCAAGAAGGGCAACTTCGACCTGGTGCTCGAGCGTGGCGCGGTGATCGATGTCAAACCCCAGTTCGACATCACTCGCCAGGTCATCGAGCGCATGAACCAGCTGCGCTGATCATGACGGTTGCAGTCTATACCCTCGGCCAGCTGGCCGAGCGCCTCGGCGCCACCCTGCGCGGCGCCGAAGGCAAGCTCATCGCGGGCCTGGCCACCTTGCAGGAGGCCGGGCCCGAGCAGTTGAGCTTCCTGGCCAATGCCCAGTACCGCAAGTACCTGGCGCAGACCCGCGCCGGCGCGCTGCTGCTCACTGCCGCCGATGCCGAGGGCTACGCCGGCGATGCGCTGATCGTCGCCAACCCCTATCTGGCCTATGCCCAGCTCTCGCACCTGTTCGACCGCAAGCCGCAGGCCGCGGCCGGCGTGCATGCGACGGCCGTGGTGGCGGCGGATGCCCAGGTCGATCCGACGGCCAGCGTCGGCGCCTATGCGGTGATCGAGGCTGGCGCGCAGATCGGTGCCGGCGTCAGTATCGGCGCGCACTGCGTGATCGGCGCCCGTTCGGTGATCGGTGAAGGCGGCTGGCTGGCGCCGCGGGTGACCCTGTACCACGACGTGCGCATCGGCAAGCGTGTGGTGATCCAGTCCGGGGCGGTGATCGGCGGCGAGGGCTTCGGTTTCGCCAACGACAAGGGCGTGTGGCAGAAGATCGCGCAGATCGGCGGGGTGAGCATCGGCGACGACGTCGAGATCGGCGCCAACACCACGGTCGACCGCGGTGCGCTGTCGGACACCCTGATCGGCAATGGGGTCAAGCTGGATAACCAGATCATGATCGCGCACAACGTGCAGATCGGCGACAACACCGCCATGGCCGGCTGCGTGGGGATTTCCGGCAGCACCAAGATCGGTCGCAACTGCATGATCGCCGGCGGCGTCGGCATGGTTGGCCATATCGAGGTGTGCGACAACGTGTTCGTCACCGGCATGACCATGGTCACCCGTTCCATTACCGAGCCGGGCGCCTATTCTTCAGGCACCGCCATGCAGCCGGCGGCGGAATGGAAGAAGAGTGCGGCGCGCATTCGCCAGCTGGACGACATGGCCAAGCGCCTGCGCGAGCTGGAAAAACAGCTGGCCGCCGTGACCCCGAGCGCGAACGCCTCATCTGATGCCTGAGCCGGCCAGGCCGCGCTCCTCTTTTTTCTTACAGGCTTATCCGGACATGATGGACATCAACGAAATTCGTGAATACTTGCCGCACCGCTATCCCTTCCTCCTGGTGGATCGCGTGGTGGACCTGGACGTCGAGGGCAAGTGCATTCGCGCCTATAAGAATGTCAGCATCAACGAGCCGTTCTTCAACGGTCACTTCCCCGAACACCCGATCATGCCGGGCGTGCTGATCATCGAGGCGATGGCCCAGGCCGCCGGTATCCTCGGCTTCAAGATGATGGGCGTGAAGCCGGCCGATGGCACCCTCTACTATTTCGTCGGCTCGGACAAACTGCGTTTCCGTTCGCCGGTGCTGCCGGGCGACCAACTGGTGCTGGAAGCCAAGTACCTGAGCGATCGCCGCAGCATCTGGAAGTTCGAGTGCCGCGCCAGCGTCGATGGCAAGGAAGTCTGCTCGGCCGAGATCATCTGTGCGGAACGCAAACTATGAGTTTGATTGACCCTCGCGCCATTATCGATCCGTCGGCGAAGCTGGCGGATGGCGTTCAGGTCGGCCCCTGGTCGATCGTTGGACCCGATGTGGAAATCGGCGAGGGTTCGGTGATCGGCCCCCATGTGATCCTCAAGGGGCCGACCGTGATCGGCAAGCACAATCGCATCTACCAGTTTTCCTCGGTAGGCGAGGACACCCCCGATCTGAAGTACAAGGGCGAACCGACCCGCCTGGTGATCGGCGACCACAACGTCATTCGCGAGGGCGTCACCATTCACCGCGGCACCGTGCAGGACCGTGGCGAGACCACCCTCGGCGATCACAACCTGATCATGGCCTACGCCCATATCGGCCACGACAGCGTGATCGGCAACCACTGCATCCTGGTCAACAACACCGCGTTGGCCGGGCATGTCTGGGTCGACGACTGGGCGATCCTCTCCGGTTACACCCTGGTGCATCAGTTCTGCCGCATCGGCGCGCACAGCTTCTCCGGCATGGGCACCGCCATCGGCAAGGACGTGCCGGCCTACGTCACCGTGTTCGGCAACCCGGCCGAGGCGCGCAGCATGAACTTCGAGGGCATGCGCCGCCGCGGCTTCTCCAGCGATGCCATCGCCGCCCTGCGCAAAGCCTACAAACTGGTCTATCGCCAGGGCATGACCGTCGAGCAGGCGCTGGTCGAGTTGGCCGAGCTGTCTGCGCAGTTCCCGGAAGTCGCGGTGTTTCGCGACTCCATCCAGGCGTCCACCCGCGGCATCACCCGCTGATGGACAGGCCGTTGCGTATTGCGCTGGTCGCTGGCGAGGCGTCCGGCGATATCCTCGGCGCCGGGCTGATACAGGCGCTCAAGGCCAGGCACCCGGATGCCGAGTTCATCGGCGTCGGCGGCGCGCGCATGGAGGCCGAGGGGCTGCGCTCCTCCTTCCCCATGGAGCGCCTGGCGGTGATGGGCCTGGTCGAGGTGCTCGGCCGCCTGTTCGAGCTGCTCGGCCGCCGTCGTCAGCTGGCGCGCGAGCTGATCGCCGCCAAGCCGGATCTGTTCATCGGCATCGATGCGCCGGATTTCAACCTCGGTCTGGAGCTCAAGCTGCGTCGCGCCGGGATCAAGACCGTGCACTATGTCAGCCCCTCGGTCTGGGCCTGGCGGCAGAAACGCGTGCTGAAGATTCGCGACGCCTGCGACCTGATGCTGACGTTGTTCCCCTTCGAGGCGCAGTTCTACGACGCCCATCAGGTGCCGGTGCGCTTCGTCGGTCACCCGCTGGCCGACGCCATCCCGCCGCAGGCCGACCGCGCCGCGGCGCGCGAGGCGCTGGACCTGCCGCAGGACGAGACGGTGGTGGCCTTGATGCCGGGTAGCCGCGGTGGGGAAGTCGCGCGCCTCGGCGAGCTGTTCCTCGATGCGGCGATTCGCCTGCGCGCGCTGCGCCCCGGCATTCGTTTCCTGCTGCCCTGCGCCACGCCGGAACGCCGCGCGCAACTGGAGCAGATGCTGGCCAGCCGCGACCTGCCGCTGACCCTGCTCGACGGCCGCTCGCACGAGGCCCTGGCCGCCTGCGACGCGGTGCTGATCGCCTCCGGCACCGCGACCCTGGAAGCGCTGCTGTACAAGCGGCCGATGGTGGTGGCCTATCGCGTGGCGCCGCTGACCTACCGTATTCTCAAGCGCCTGGTGAAGAGTCCGTATATTTCCCTGCCCAACCTGCTGGCCGAACGCCTGCTGGTGCCGGAGCTGATTCAGGACGCGGCCAGCGCCGATGCCCTGGCGCAATCGCTGGCGCCGCTGATCGACGGCGGCGAGGTGCAGACCGAGGGGTTCGACGTGATCCACCGTGCCCTGCGCCGCGACGCCTCGGCGCAGGCGGCCGAGGCCGTGCTCAAGCTGGTCGGTCGCTGATGCAGCTCGGGCTCGACTTTACCCTGGTCGAGGACCTGGTGGCCGGGGTCGACGAGGTCGGTCGCGGTCCGCTGTGCGGCGCGGTGGTCACCGCCGCGGTGATCCTCGATCCGGCGCGGCCGATCCAGGGCCTCAACGACTCCAAGAAGCTGTCCGAGGCGCGCCGCGACAAGCTGTTCGACGAGATTCGCGAGAAGGCCCTGGCCTGGTGCATCGCCCGCGCCGAGGTGGAGGAGATCGACCGCCTGAATATCCTCCACGCCACCATGCTGGCCATGCAGCGCGCGGTCGAGGGCTTGAGCGTGACGCCGAAGCTGGCGCTGATCGACGGCAACCGCTGCCCCAAGCTGGCGGTGCCCAGCGCGCCGGTGGTCGGCGGCGACGCCAAGGTGCCGGCCATCGCCGCCGCGTCCATCCTGGCCAAGGTCAGCCGCGACCGCGAGATGGCCGAGCTGGATCTGCTCTATCCCGGCTACGGCATCGCCGGGCACAAGGGCTATCCGACGCCCACCCACCTCGAAGCGCTGCGCCGCCTCGGGCCGACGCCGATCCATCGGCGCTCCTTCGCCCCGGTGCGTGCCTTGCTGGAAGGCGTGTAGCTGCGTAGCCCGGATGCAATCCGGGAAATGCCACACCTGTTGAACCTCTGGCCCTCAGCCAGACCCTCTTAGGCTACAATCCGCGCTTTGTCGTTTTCACCTGCAAGGCCGCCCATGACTCAAGCGTTCGTCCACCTGCGTCTGCACACCGAATACTCCCTGGTCGACGGCCTGGTGCGGGTCAAACCGCTGATCAAGGCGGTGGCCGGGGCCGGCATGCCGGCGGTGGCGGTCACCGACATGAGCAACATGTGCGCGCTGGTGAAGTTCTACAAGACCGCCATGGGCGCCGGCATCAAGCCGATCTGCGGCGCCGACATCTGGCTGGCCAGCGCCGACGAGGATGGCCCGCTGTCGCGCCTGACCCTGCTGGCGATGAACGCCAAGGGCTATCGCAACCTCACCGAGCTGGTCTCGCGCGGCTGGGCCGAAGGGCAGAGCAACGACCTGGTGATCATCCAGCGCGACTGGGTCAAGGACGCCGCCGAGGGCCTGATCGCCCTGTCCGGCGCGCGCGAGGGCGAAGTGGGCCAGGCCCTGCTGGCCGGCGACGAGGCCACCGCCGAAGCGCGCCTGCGCGAATGGATGGCGGTGTTTCCGGAGCGTTTCTACCTGGAGGTGCAGCGCACCAGCCGGGTCGGCGACGAGGAGTACCTGCACGCCGCGGTGGCCCTGGCCGACCGCGTCGAGGCGCCGCTGGTGGCGACCAACGACGTGCGCTTCATCAAGCAGGACGACTTCGAGGCCCACGAGACCCGCGTGTGCATCGGCGAGGGGCGCTCGCTGGACGACCCGCGCCGGCCGCGCAACTATTCCGACCAGCAGTACCTGAAAACCCCGGCGGAAATGTGCGAGCTGTTCGCCGACCTGCCCGAGGCGCTGGAGAACACGGTCGAGATCGCCAAGCGCTGCAATATCGAGGTGCAGCTGGGCAAGTACTTCCTCCCCGACTTCCCCACGCCCAACGGCATGGGCATCGACGACTACCTGCGCCACGCCTCCTTCGAGGGCCTGGAAGAGCGCCTGACCGTGTTGCTGCCGCCGGACACGCCCGACTACCAGGCGAAGAAGCAGGTCTATATCGACCGCCTCAATTTCGAGCTGGATATCATCATCCAGATGGGCTTCCCCGGTTACTTCCTGATCGTGATGGACTTCATCCAGTGGGCCAAGAGCAACGGCGTGCCGGTCGGCCCGGGCCGGGGCTCGGGTGCGGGTTCGCTGGTGGCCTACGTGCTGAAGATCACCGATCTCGACCCGTTGGCCTACGACCTGCTGTTCGAGCGTTTCCTCAACCCCGAGCGGGTATCGATGCCCGACTTCGACGTCGACTTCTGCATGGACGGTCGCGACCGGGTGATCGACTACGTGGCCGACAAGTACGGGCGCAACGCGGTGAGCCAGATCATCACCTTCGGCTCGATGGCGGCCAAGGCGGTGGTGCGCGACGTGGCACGCGCCCAGGGCAAGTCCTACGGCCTGGCCGACCGTCTGTCGAAGATGATTCCCTTCGAAGTGGGCATGACCCTGGAGAAGGCCTACGAGATGGAGGAACCGCTGCGCGACTTCCTCAAGAACGACGAGGACGCCCGGGAAATCTGGGACATGTCGCTCAAGCTCGAAGGCGTGGTGCGCGGCACCGGCAAGCACGCCGGCGGTGTGGTGATCGCGCCGACCAAGCTCACCGACTTCTCGCCGATCGCCTGCGACGAGGAGGGCGGCGGCCTGGTGACCCAGTTCGACAAGGACGACGTCGAGCAGGCCGGCCTGGTCAAGTTCGACTTCCTCGGCCTGCGCACCCTGACCATCATCAAGTGGGCGATGGAGACCATCCACCGCATCCAGAAGCGCGACGGCGCCGCGGACGAGGAGCTGGTCAATATCGACTTCATCCCGCTGGATGACAAGAAGACCTACGACATGCTGCAGAAGGCGGAGACCACCGCGGTCTTCCAGCTCGAATCGCGCGGCATGAAGGAGCTGATCAAGAAGCTCAAGCCCGACTGCCTGGAAGACATGATCGCCCTGGTGGCGCTGTTCCGCCCCGGGCCGCTGCAGTCGGGCATGGTGGACGACTTCATCAACCGCAAGCACGGCCGCGCCGAGCTGTCCTACCCGCACCCGGACTACCAGTACGCCGGCCTGGAGCCGGTGCTCAAGCCTACCTATGGCGTCATCCTGTACCAGGAACAGGTGATGCAGATCGCCCAGGTGATGGCCGGCTACACCCTCGGCGGTGCGGACATGCTGCGCCGCGCCATGGGCAAGAAGAAGCCCGAGGAGATGGCCAAGCAGCGCGGCGGCTTTATCGAAGGTTGCGCGGGCAATAACATCTCGGCGGATCTGGCCGGCAATATCTTCGACCTGGTGGAAAAGTTCGCCGGTTATGGCTTCAACAAGTCGCACTCGGCCGCCTACGGCCTGGTCTCCTACCAGACCGCCTGGCTCAAGGCGCATTACCCGGCGCCGTTCATGGCCGCGGTGCTGTCGGCGGATATGCACAACACCGACAAGGTGGTGATCCTGGTGGAAGAGTGCCGCAACATGAAGTTGCGCATCGATCCGCCGGACGTCAACGTCTCCGAGTTCAAGTTCACCGTCAACGACGACGGCCGTATCGTCTACGGTCTGGGCGCGGTCAAGGGCGTGGGCGAGGGGCCGGTGGAGGCCATCGTCGAATGCCGCGCCGAGGGTGGGCCATTCAAGGACCTGTTCGACTTCTGCAACCGCGTCGACCTCAAGCGCATCAACAAGCGCACCCTGGAAGCGCTGATCCGCAGCGGCGCGCTGGATCGCCTCGGCCCCTACTACCAGGACGAGCTCAAGGCTTACCAGGCCAGCGTGGACAAGAACCGCGCCGTGCTGCTGGCCTCGATGGAGGAGGCCGTGCAGTCCGCCGAGCAGACCGCGCGCAGCGCCGAGAGCGGCCATATGGACCTGTTCGGCGGCCTGTTCGCCGAGCCCGAGGCGGACGTCTACGCCAACCACCGCAAGGCCCGCGAGCTGCCGATCAAGGAGCGCCTGAAAGGCGAGAAGGACACCCTGGGCATCTACCTGTCCGGTCACCCCATCGACGAGTACGAAGGCGAGATCCGCCGCTTCGCCCGCCAGCGCATCGTCGAGCTGAAGCCGGCACGCGACACCCAGACCATCGCCGGGATGATCGTCAACCTGCGGGTGATGAAGAACAAGAAGGGCGACAAGATGGGCTTCATCACCCTCGACGACCGCTCCGGACGCATCGAGGCGTCCTTGTTCGCCGATGCCTTCGCCAGCAACCAGGCGCTGTTGCAGAACGATGCGCTGGTGGTGGTCGAGGGCGAAGTCAGCAACGACGACTTCTCCGGTGGTCTGCGTCTGCGCGCCAAGCGCGTGATGAGCCTGGAAGAGGCGCGTACTGGTCTCGCTGACAGCCTGCGGGTGAAGGTCGCCAGTGAGGCATTGAAGGGTGATCGACTGCGCTGGCTGGCCGAGTTGTGCAGCAAGCACAAGGGCGCCTGTCCGGTGACCCTGGACTACAGCAGCGAGGAGGCACGCGCCTTGCTTCAGTTTGGCGACGCCTGGCGTATCGACCCGGCCGACACATTGATTCAGGCATTGCGTGACCAGTTCGGGCGCGACAACGTCTTTTTGCACTACCGCTGACGCGAGAGGGGAAATACCCCTTTGCATTGGCATCGACACCTACAGGTGTCGACCCGTTGCGGCCTATCCCTTAAGGTAGGGCGCCTAGAAAACCGCTGAAAAACTACCTGCGTTGCCGCTGCTGCGTTAAAAACAGGCTCAGAATGCTCATTTACAGCTCGTAAAGTCGAGCGCGACTCCGACCGTTCTTCGCCTGTTTTTGCCTTGCATCGGCTGCCTCGCCTACGTTTTTAAGCGGTTCCCTTATGGATACAGCTCCCCGGCCACTTGGCCGTCGACGCAAGACGGATGACTATGAACCCGAATTTTCTCGATTTCGAACAGCCGATCGCCGACCTGCAAGCCAAGATCGAAGAGCTACGCCTGGTCGGTAACGACAACGCGCTGAACATCGGCGACGAGATTGCCCGCCTGCAGGACAAGAGCAGCGCGCTGACCGAAAGCATCTTCGGCAACCTCTCCAGCTGGCAGATCGCCCAGCTGGCGCGCCATCCGCGCCGCCCCTACACCCTGGACTACATCCAGCACATCTTCACCGAGTTCGACGAGCTGCACGGCGACCGCCACTTCTCCGACGACGCCGCCATAGTCGGTGGCGTAGCCCGCCTCGGCGAGCAGCCGGTGATGGTCATCGGTCACCAGAAGGGCCGCGAAGTGCGCGAGAAGGTGCGCCGCAACTTCGGCATGCCGCGTCCGGAGGGCTACCGCAAGGCCTGCCGCCTGATGGAAATGGCCGAGCGCTTCAAGATGCCGATCCTCACCTTTATCGACACCCCCGGTGCCTACCCGGGTATCGATGCCGAGGAACGCGGGCAGAGCGAGGCCATCGCCTGGAACCTGCGGGTGATGGCGCGGCTGAAGACCCCGATCATCGCCACCGTGATCGGCGAGGGCGGTTCCGGCGGTGCGCTGGCCATCGGCGTCTGCGACCAGCTGAACATGCTGCAGTACTCCACCTACTCGGTGATCTCGCCGGAAGGCTGCGCCTCGATTCTCTGGCGTACCGCCGAGAAGGCGCCGGATGCCGCCGAGGCCATGGGTATCACCGCCGAGCGCCTGAAGGATCTGGGCATCGTCGATCAGGTGATCGCCGAGCCGCTGGGCGGCGCCCACCGCGACCCGGCTGCGGCATCCGAGTCGATCCGCCAGGAGCTGACCAAACAACTGGCCAGTCTGCAGCAGCACGACACCGACGCCCTGCTCAAGCGTCGTTACGATCGCCTGATGAGCTACGGCATCGCCTGAGCTCGTTCTGCGCACATCTCAACGGGCCTTCGGGCCCGTTGTTGTTTAAGCTTGGCCGATGACTGCTCTCGATCTCCGTCTGCGCGCCGCGTTGCAGCCCTGGCGGCAGGCGCCGGCCTGGCGTATCGCCTTCTCCGGCGGCCTCGACTCCAGCGTGCTGCTGCACCTGCTGGCCGGTCTCGCCCGGCGCGAGGCGCTGCCGCCGCTGGCCGCCATCCATGTCCACCACGGCCTGCAGCCGGCGGCCGAGGCCTGGCCCGAGCATTGCGCGCGCATCTGCGCGCAGCTGGATATTCCCCTGGAAATCGTTGCGGTGCAGGTTGCGCCGGGGGCCAGCCTGGAGCAGGCGGCGCGCCAGGCGCGCTACGCCGCCTTCGCCGAACGCCTGGGGCTGGGCGAGGTGCTGCTCGGTGCCCAGCATCGCGACGATCAGGCCGAGACCTTGCTGTTTCGCCTGCTGCGCGGCGCCGGCGTGCGCGGCCTGGCGGCCATGCCGGCAAGCCGGCCGCTGGGTCGCGGCACTCTGGTTCGGCCGCTGCTGGACGTTCCGCGTGCCGAGCTGCAGGCCTATGCCGAGGCCCATGGCCTGAGCTGGGTGGAAGACCCGAGCAATGCCGACGAGCGCTTCAGTCGCAATTTCCTGCGCCGCCGTGTGCTGCCGTTGCTCGCCGAGCGTTGGCCGCAGGCGGCCGCCAGCCTGGCACGCAGCGCCGCCCATCTGGGCGAGGCGCAGCAGCTGCTGGGCGAGTTGGCCGAGCTGGATCTGCTCGCCGCGCGGGGCCAGGCGCCGTTGTCCTGGCTGGCGCTGCCGTCGCTGGACGTGCAGGCGGTGGCCGGGCTGAACGAGGCGCGTCAGCGCAATCTGCTGCGTCATTGGCTGGCGCCACTGACCCGCCTGCCGGACAGCGATCACTGGGCCGGCTGGTATGACCTGCGTGACGCCGGCGTGGCTGCCACGCCGATCTGGAAACTGGCCGATGGCGAGTTGCATAGGGCAGATGGGCGGCTGTGGTGGCTCAGCGGCGACTGGTTGCAGCCACTCACGGTTGTCGATCTGCCTTGCGGTGCGGCGCAAGGGGCCATCGCCTTGCCCGGCAACGGCGCTGTGCAAGTTATCGGCGAGCTGCCGGCGGGGCGTTGGCACCTGCGCTATCGCCGCGGCGGCGAGTCGCTGCAGCTGCCGGGACGAGGCCGGCGCGACCTCAAGCGCCTGCTCAACGAGCTGCGCGTGCCGGCGTTCGTGCGCCTGCGGCTGCCCTTGCTGTTCGACGGCGACGAGCTGGTAGCGGTGGCCAATTTGGCGCAGGCGCCGCGTCCGGGGCAGGGCGATCTGCGCTTGCGCTGGTCGCCGCCGATCGGTGATCAAGGTTTGAGCTGGTAAGGCCTTTCCGGTAGACTACGCTCCCGTCTTACTACAGCTTTTGCCGACTCCCTCAGGGTGCTTGGCGGGCTTGCCATTGTTGCTACCGATGGCGCTCCTTCGCTTTCCCCGGCGGCACTGACCGCTTAAACGCAGACTTCTAGGGTTTTTCATGACGCGCTACATCTTCGTCACGGGTGGTGTTGTTTCTTCTTTGGGGAAAGGCATCGCCTCGGCTTCACTGGCGGCCATCCTGGAGGCGCGGGGCCTGAAGGTCACCATGCTCAAGCTGGACCCTTACATCAACGTCGATCCGGGCACCATGAGCCCGTTCCAGCACGGCGAGGTGTTCGTCACCCACGACGGCGCCGAGACCGACCTCGACCTGGGTCACTACGAGCGGTTCATCCGCACCACCATGACCAAGAGCAACAACTTCACCACCGGTCGCGTGTACGAAGACGTGCTGCGCAAGGAGCGCCGTGGTGACTACCTGGGTGCGACCATCCAGGTCATTCCGCACATCACCGACGAGATCAAGCGGCGCATCATCAAGGGCGCCGGCGATGCCGACGTGGCCCTGGTGGAAATCGGCGGCACCGTCGGCGACATCGAGTCGCAGCCGTTCCTCGAAGCCATTCGCCAGCTGCGCGTGGAAGTGGGCGCCAAGCGCGCCATGCTGATGCACCTGACCCTGGTGCCGTATATCGCCACCGCCGGCGAGACCAAGACCAAGCCGACCCAGCACTCGGTCAAGGAGCTGCGCTCCATCGGCCTGCAGCCGGACGTGCTGGTATGCCGTTCCGACCACCCGATCGACGTGTCCTCGCGGCGCAAGATCGCCCTGTTCACCAACGTCGAAGAACGTGCGGTGATCAGCCTGGAAGACGTCGACACCATCTACAAGATTCCGGGCGTGCTGCATGCCCAGGGTCTGGACGACTTCGTCGTCGAGCGTTTCGGCCTGGAGTGCGGCGGCGCCGACCTGTCCGAGTGGGATCGCGTGGTCGATGCCAAGCTCAACCCGGAACAGGAAGTCACCATCGCCATGGTCGGCAAGTACATGGAGCTGCTCGATGCGTACAAGTCGCTGATCGAGGCGATGAGCCACGCCGGCATCCAGAACCGCACCAAGGTCAACCTGCGCTATATCGACTCCGAAGACATCGAGAATCAGGGCACCGCGCTGCTCGAGGGCGTCGATGCCATCCTGGTACCGGGCGGCTTCGGTCTGCGTGGCGTGGAAGGCAAGATCAAGACCGTGCAGTACGCGCGCGAGAACAAGATTCCCTACCTGGGCATCTGCCTCGGCATGCAGGTGGCAGTGATCGAATACGCACGCAATGTGGTGGGCTGGAGCGATGCCAACTCCACCGAGTTCGACCTGGCCAGCCAGCATCCGGTGGTCGGCCTGATCACCGAGTGGCAGGACGCCGCAGGCAGCGTCGAACAGCGCAGCGAGAGCTCCGACCTGGGCGGCACCATGCGCCTGGGCGCGCAGGACTGCCAGCTGCAGGCCGGCTCCAAGGTGCACGACTGCTACGGCAAGGACGTCATCGTCGAGCGCCACCGTCACCGTTACGAGGTGAACAACAACCTGCTGCCGCAGCTGACCGAGGCTGGTCTGAAAGTCACCGGCCGCTCCGGCGACGGCGCCCTGGTCGAAGTGGTCGAGGCGCCGGATCATCCGTGGTTCGTCGCCTGCCAGTTCCACCCGGAATTCACCTCCACGCCGCGTGACGGTCATCCGCTGTTCAGCGGTTTCGTCAACGCCGCGCTGGCGCAGCAAGCGAAGAAGGCCTAAGGCATGGCGCAGAAGATCATCAAGGTCGGCAACATCGAGATCGCCAACGACAAGCCCTTCGTGCTGTTCGGCGGCATCAACGTGCTCGAGTCGCGCGACCTGGCCATGCAGGCCTGCGAGGAGTACGTGCGGGTGACCGAGAAACTCGGCATCCCCTACGTGTTCAAGGCCAGCTTCGACAAGGCCAACCGTTCCTCCGTCACCTCCTTCCGCGGCCCGGGCCTGGAAGAGGGCATGAAGATCTTCGAGGAAGTGAAGCAGACCTTCGGCGTGCCGGTGATCACCGACGTTCACGAGCCGCACCAGGCGGCCCCGGTGGCCGCGGTGTGCGACATCATCCAGCTGCCGGCCTTCCTCTCGCGGCAGACCGACCTGGTGGTGGCCATGGCCAAGACCGGCGCGGTGATCAACATCAAGAAGGCGCAATTCCTCGCCCCGCAGGAGATGAAGCACATCCTGCGCAAGTGCGAGGAGGCCGGCAACGATCAGCTGATCCTCTGCGAGCGCGGCTCTTCCTTCGGTTACAACAACCTGGTGGTGGACATGCTCGGCTTCGGCATCATGAAGCAGTTCGACTACCCGGTGTTCTTCGACGTGACCCACGCCCTGCAGATGCCGGGCGGTCGCGCTGATTCCGCCGGCGGCCGCCGCGCCCAGGTCACCGACCTGGCCAAGGCCGGCATGAGCCAGGGCCTGGCAGGCCTGTTCCTCGAAGCCCATCCGGATCCGGAAAACGCCAAGTGCGACGGCCCCTGCGCCTTGCGCCTGGACAAGCTGGAACCCTTCCTCGCCCAGCTCAAGCAGCTCGACGACCTGATCAAGAGTTTTCCGCCGATCGAGACTGCCTGAACCGCACGCAATCCGGTAAAGTGCCGCCCCAGAAAAGATCCCCCTGACCCGTGAGTCAGACTGTGTCGCCGGCCCGCCCCTCGGGGCGACGGCGGCCCCGCGCAGCCCGCTGCTGCAGTCTTATCGTCAAACCTTGGAGTGCAAACAACAATGGCAAAGATCGTCGACATCAAGGGTCGTGAGGTTCTCGACTCCCGCGGCAACCCCACCGTGGAAGCCGATGTAATTCTGGAAGGCGGCATCAAAGGCAGCGCCTGCGCGCCGTCCGGTGCCTCCACCGGCTCGCGCGAAGCGCTGGAGCTGCGTGACGGCGACAAGAGCCGTTATCTGGGTAAGGGCGTGCTCAAGGCCGTCGCCAACATCAACGGCCCGATCCGCGAGCTGCTGCTGGGCAAGGACGCTACCGATCAGCAGGCCCTGGACCGCGCGATGATCGAACTCGACGGCACCGAGAACAAGGCCAAGCTGGGCGCCAACGCCATCCTCGCCGTGTCCCTGGCTGCCGCCAAGGCCGCCGCCCAGGCCAAGGGCGTGCCGCTGTACGCGCACATCGCCGACCTCAACGGCACCCCGGGCGTCTACTCCATGCCGGTGCCGATGATGAACATCATCAACGGCGGCGAGCACGCCGATAACAACGTCGACATCCAGGAGTTCATGGTCCAGCCGGTCGGCGCCAAGACCTTCTCCGATGCCCTGCGCATGGGTACCGAGATCTTCCATCACCTCAAGGCCGTACTGAAGGCCCGTGGCCTGAACACCGCCGTGGGCGACGAAGGCGGCTTCGCGCCGAACCTGGCCTCCAACGAAGACGCCCTGGCCGCCATCGCCGAAGCCGTGGCCAATGCCGGCTACAAGCTGGGCGAGGACGTCACCCTGGCCCTGGACTGCGCCTCCAGCGAGTTCTACAAGGACGGTCAGTACGACCTGGCCGGCGAAGGCAAGGTATTCAGCGGTGAAGGTTTCGCCGATTACCTGGCCGGCCTGACCCAGCGCTACCCGATCATCTCCATCGAAGACGGCATGGACGAGTCCGACTGGGCCAGCTGGAAAGTGCTGACCGACAAGATCGGCGCCAAGGTGCAGTTGGTCGGCGACGACTTGTTCGTCACCAATACCAAGATCCTCAAGCGCGGTATCGACGAGAAGATCGGCAACTCGATCCTGATCAAGTTCAACCAGATCGGCTCGCTGACCGAGACCCTGGAAGCCATCCAGATGGCCAAGGCCGCCGGCTTCACCGCGGTGATCTCGCACCGCAGCGGCGAAACCGAGGACAGCACCATCGCCGACCTGGCCGTGGGTACTGCCGCCGGTCAGATCAAGACCGGTTCGCTGTGCCGCTCCGACCGCGTGTCCAAGTACAACCAGCTGCTGCGCATCGAAGAGCAGCTGGGTGGCAAGGCTCCCTATAAGGGCCGTGCCGAGTTCCGCGGCTAAGCACTGCGTGGTAGAAAAGGGCGACGCAAGTCGCCCTTTTTCGTGGTTATCCCGGCGTCGGCGCTGCATGCTGTAGGAGCGGATTTATCCGCGAATTTTCGCGGCTGAAGCCGCTCCTACAACGGCTGCGTCATTGCGGGCATGGCCTTTTTCGTGGACGCTTCGTCGATCTCTTGGAACCAATGCACGGATGCAGGTACCGAAACCCCATGTCACTCATCAGTCGGCTTCTTTTCAAGCATGCACGCAGCCCCTACCATGCCGATGACTCAATCTGCGAGCCGCTCCATGCGTAGTCCGTATTGGCTGTTCATCGTGCTGATCCTGTTGCTGGCCGGTCTGCAGTATCGCCTGTGGATCGGCGAGGGCAGCCTGGCCCAGGTCAGTCGCCTGCAGCAGCAGATCGCCGAGCAGCAGGGCGAGAACGAACGCCTGCTGGAGCGCAACCGCATCCTCGAGGCCGAGGTGATGGAGCTCAAGCGCGGCATGGAAACCGTGGAAGAGCGCGCGCGGCAGGAACTGGGCATGCTCAAAGAGGGCGAGACCCTCTACCTGCTAACCGAATGACCACGAATTTCTGGCTGGTGATCCCGGCCGCCGGCGTCGGCGCGCGGATGGCCGCCGACCGTCCCAAGCAGTACCTGCAGGTGGCCGGGCGCTGCATTCTCGAACATAGCCTGCACTGCTTCCTCGACCACCCCGGCCTGCTCGGCGCCGTGGTCTGTCTGGCCGCGGACGATCCCTACTGGGCGCAACTGGCCGTGGCCGGCGATCCACGGGTGCGCCGCGCCGCGGGCGGGCGCGAGCGCGCCGACTCGGTGCTGGCCGGCCTCGATCTGCTGCTGGCCGGCGGCGCCGGGGCGGACGACTGGGTGTTGGTGCACGATGCGGCGCGGCCCAATCTGGCGCGGGAAGATCTCGACCGCCTGCTGAACACCCTGACCGAGGATCCAGTCGGCGGCCTGCTGGCGGTGCCGGCGCGCGACACCCTCAAGCGTGTCGGCGCCGATGGCCGGGTGCTGGAAACCCTGGACCGCAGCCTGATCTGGCAGGCCTATACGCCGCAGATGTTCCGTCTGGCGGCGTTGCGTGGCGCCCTGGCCGGTGCGCTGGCGGCGGGCGCGCAGATCACCGACGAGGCCTCGGCGCTGGAATGGGCCGGGCAGGCGCCGCGCCTGGTGGAGGGGCGGGCGGATAACCTGAAGATCACCCGCCCCGAGGATCTGCAGTGGTTGCGGCAGGCCTGGGCCGAGCGCAACCGGTAGCGCCGCGTCTCAGCTCAGGCGCTGTTTCTCGATATTGCGTTCCAGCACCGTGCCGAGTTTGTCGATGGCGCCGTCCAGCGCCTGCTCCAGGCTGTCGGCGTTATGGCTCACCGATACCGGGTCGCGGCCCTTGAGTCGCGCTTCGGCCTGGCAGCGCTTGTCCAGCCCGCCGCCCTTGTGGCTGTTCTCGTCGTTGAAGTGCAGCTCGACCCGGGTCAGGTGATCCTCGAAGCGCTTGAGCTTGAGTTCCACCCGGCCACGTACCTTGTCCGCCAGGGCGGCGGAACCGTGGATATGGTTGTCGCTGTTGACCATGACTTGCATAGCGCTGTCCTCCGGTTGCAGTGAGACGCGAGTAGGTTGCGGAAAAACTTCCTCGGCTTTGGCTTCCTGCATTGCTGCAGTCGTCGCCTAAGTTTTTCAACGGCCACTGGGCGTCAGTTACTCTGGCCGTGCCCGTCGCGTGGGGTTCCCTCCTGCGCTGTGACATTCTGTTGCGCGCGATATTCGGCGCGTTCGCTCAGCCCCTGCTTGAGGTGATCGACCAGCTGGCGGACCTTGGGCGACAGGTGACGCTGCTGCGGGTACAGCGCCCAGACCGCGGTGTTCGGCGGCTGGTGCTGCTGCAGCAGAGACACCAGTGCGCCGCTGCTCAGGTGTTCGAGCACGTAATAGTCCGGCAGCTGGCACAGGCCGAAGCCGCGCAGCGCGGCGTCGAGCACCGCCTGGCCGCTGTTGCAGCGCCAGTTGCCCTGCACGCGAACCTGGGTTTCCCGCCCGCCGTCGACGAAGCTCCAGTGCTCGCTGCTGCCCACCAGGCAGTTGTGCCGCACCAGTTCCGACAGCGAGTGCGGCCGGCCGTAGTGCTGCAGGTAGGCGGGCGCCGCGCACAGGTACATCCGCCGCGGCGCCAGGCGCGTGGCCACCAGCCGCGAGTCCTGCAGGCGGCCGAGACGGATGGCCAGGTCCAGGCCCTCGTGGAGCAGGTCGAGCTGGCGGTTGGACAGCTCGATCTCCACCCGCAGCTGCGGATGGAGGGCCATGAAGTCGTTGACCAGCGGCACGATGAAGCGCTCGCCGTAGGCCACCGCGCAGGTCATGCGCAGCAGTCCCTTGGGCTCGGCGGCCAGGTCGCTGACCGCGCGCAGGGCCTCCTCGCGCGCGTCCTGCAGGCGCTGGCAGTGCTGCAGGAAGGTCTGCCCGGCTTCGGTCAGCGCTACGCGCCGGGTGCTGCGGTAGAACAGGCGGCTCTGCAGGCGCTCCTCCAGGCGCGCGACCTGGCGGCTGACCTGCGAGGTGGACAGGCCCAGGCGCTCGGCGGCGGCGCTGAACTGGCCGCACTCGGCCACGGCGACGAATTCGTCCAGCCCTTCCCAGCGGTTCATGGGTTCTCCTTCTCGTGTAGCCCGGATGCAATCCGGGAATGCCTGGTGCGGTAGTTCCCGGATTGCAGCCGGGCTATGTCTCTGTTGCAGAAGAAGACCTGGATTATCCCTGGATAGCAATAATGTTTTGCCTGATCGCCAATTATTTCCGGATGGCCCTGGACTAGACTGCTGGCCATCGCTCAACACGCTCAGGAGAGCCCAGATGATCAAGTCCCGCGCCGCCGTCGCCTTCGCCCCGAATCAGCCGCTGCAGATCGTCGAGGTGGACGTGGCGCCGCCTCAGGCCGGCGAGGTGCTGGTGCGCATCGTCGCCACCGGCGTCTGCCACACCGACGCCTACACCCTGTCCGGCCAGGACAGCGAAGGCGTGTTTCCCTGCATCCTCGGTCACGAAGGCGGCGGCATCGTCGAGGCGGTGGGCGAGGGCGTCACCTCGCTGGCGGTCGGCGATCACGTGATTCCGCTGTATACCGCCGAATGCGGCGAGTGCAAGTTCTGCAAATCCAACAAGACCAACCTGTGCAGCTCGGTGCGCGCTACCCAGGGCAAGGGCCTGATGCCCGACGGCACCAGCCGCTTCTCCTACAACGGCGAGCCGATCTACCACTACATGGGCTGCTCGACCTTCTCCGAGTACACCGTGCTGCCGGAAGTCTCCCTGGCCAAGATTCCCAAGCAGGCGCCGCTGGAGAAGGTCTGCCTGCTCGGCTGCGGTGTGACCACCGGTATCGGCGCGGTGCTCAACACCGCCAAGGTCACCGAGGGTTCCAGCGTGGCCATCTTCGGCCTGGGCGGCATCGGCCTGGCGGCCATCATCGGCGCCAAGATGGCCAAGGCTTCGCGCATCATCGGCATCGATATCAACCCGGCCAAGGAGGCCGTGGCGCGCGAGCTGGGCATCACCGACTTCGTCAATCCGAAGGATCACAGCAAGCCGATCCAGGAGGTCATAGTCGAGATGACCGACGGTGGCGTGGACTACAGCTTCGAGTGCATCGGCAATGTGCAGCTGATGCGCGCGGCGCTGGAGTGCTGCCACAAGGGCTGGGGCGAGTCGACCATCATCGGCGTGGCGCCGGCCGGTGCCGAGATCAGCACCCGGCCGTTCCAGCTGGTTACCGGGCGGGTCTGGCGCGGCAGCGCCTTCGGCGGGGTCAAGGGCCGTACCGAGCTGCCCGGCTACGTGGAAAAGGCGCAGAAGGGCGAGATTCCGCTGGACACCTTTATCACCCACAACCTGCCGCTGGACGAGATCAACCAGGCCTTCGACCTGATGCACGAAGGCAAGAGCATTCGTACCGTTATTCATTTCTGATAGCTGCAAACGCGCAGTTCGTAGGGTGCGCCGTGCGCACCGCAAACCACTGGTGCGCATGGCGCACCCTACGGAGCGGCTCATGACCCTCGAAATCGTTTCCAGCAACAAGAGCTTCGGCGGCTGGCACAAGCGCTACCGGCACCGGTCCGAGGTGCTCGGCTGCGACATGCAGTTCGCCGTCTACCTGCCGCCGCAGGCCGAGCAGGGCGCCCGCCTGCCGGTGCTGTACTGGCTCAGCGGGCTGACCTGCACCGACGAGAACTTCATGCAGAAGGCCGGCGCGCACAGGCTGGCGGCCGAACTGGGGCTGATCCTGGTCGCGCCGGACACCAGCCCGCGCGGCGAGGGCGTGCCGGACGATGCGAACGGCGCCTACGACTTCGGTCTCGGCGCCGGCTTCTACCTCAACGCCACCGCCGAACCCTGGGCGCGGCACTACCGCATGTACGACTACGTGGTGCAGGAGCTGCCGGCGCTGGTCGAGGCCAATTTTCCGGTGACGGACCAGCGCGGCATCGCCGGTCATTCCATGGGCGGCCACGGCGCCTTGATCTGCGCGCTGAAGAACCCCGGGCGTTATCGCTCGGTGTCGGCCTTCGCGCCGATCGCCAACCCGATGAACTGCCCCTGGGGCGAGAAGGCGTTGTCCCTCTATCTGGGCGAGGATCGCTCGCGCTGGCGCGAATGGGACGCCAGCGTGCTGATTGCCGAGGCCAGTGAGAAGCTGCCGATCCTGGTCGATCAGGGCGACCGCGACGATTTCCTCGAAACCCAGCTCAAGCCGCAGGCGCTGCAGGCGGCGGCCAAGGCGGCCGGCCATCCGCTGACCCTGCGCCTGCAGCCGGGTTACGACCACAGCTACTACTTCATCGCCAGTTTTATCGACGATCATCTGCGCCATCACGCGGCAGCACTCGCCTAGGGTGCGCTGCGCGCACCAAGGCAATCCTGGGCTCCCGGTGCGCACGGCGCACCCTACAGCCGCCCGTGCATGTAGAATCACGCCCTGACTTTTTCAGGGCGTTGTTCTTTATGCGTATCGGCCATGGCTACGACGTACACCGCTTCGGCGAGGGCGATTTCATCACCCTCGGCGGCGTACGCATTCCCCACAAGTTCGGGCTGATCGCCCATTCCGACGGCGACGTGCTGCTGCATGCGCTCGCCGATGCGCTGCTCGGCGCCGTGGCCCTGGGCGATATCGGCAAGCACTTCCCCGACACCGATCCCACCTTCAAGGGCGCCGACAGCCGCGTGCTGCTGCGCCATGTGATGGGGCTGGTGCGGGCCAAGGGCTATGCGGTGGGCAACGTCGACGCCACCATCGTCGCCCAGGCGCCGAAGATGGCGCCGCATCTCCAGAGCATGCGCGAGCGCATCGCCGAAGACCTCGGCGTGGAGCTGGACCAGGTCAACGTCAAGGCCACCACCACCGAGAAGCTCGGCTTCGCCGGTCGCGAGGAAGGCATCGCGGTGCATGCCGTGGCGCTGCTGGTCAAGGCATGAACGAAGCGCAGCTGCTGGGCCCGCGCGCCCATGGTGAGCCTTGCGGGCGCGCCGTGCTCAAGGCCTCGGCCGAGGACTTTCAGGTCGACGAGGTGCTGGATATCCCGCTCACCGGCCAGGGCGAGCACCTCTGGCTGTGGGTGGAAAAACGCGGCCTGAACACCGAGGACGCCGCCCGGCGCATCGCCCGCGCCGCCGGCCTGCCGCTCAAGGCGGTCAGCTACGCCGGGCTCAAGGATCGCCAGGCGCTGACCCGGCAGTGGTTCAGCCTGCACCTGCCGGGCAAGGCCGATCCCGATCTGGCCGCGGCCGAGAGTCCGGCCCTGGCCATCCTCAAGCGTGAACGACACAACCGCAAGCTGCAGCGCGGCGCCCATGCCGCCAACGGCTTCACCCTGCGCCTGACCGCCCTGGAGGCCGACCGCGAGGCGCTGCAGCAGCGCCTGCAGCGCATCGCCGCGCAAGGGGTGCCCAACTACTTCGGCCTACAGCGCTTCGGCTTCGCCGGCGGCAATGTCGAGGAGGCCAGGCAGTATGCGACGCGCCAGGAACTGCCGGTGCAGCGCAACCTGCGCTCGCGCCTGCTGTCGGCGGCGCGCAGCTACCTGTTCAACCGCGTGCTGGCCGAGCGGGTCGCCGCCGGCAGCTGGAACCAGGCGCGGGTCGGCGACCTGCTGGCCTTCACCGGCAGCCGCAGTTTCTTTATGGCCGGCGCGGCGGAGACCTCCGACCCACGCCTGGCGCTTCTCGACCTGCACCCCACCGGCCCGCTGTGGGGCGAGGGCGCACTGCCCACGGCGGACGCGGTGCAGCTCGTCGAACAGGGCGTCGGCGCGGACGAGCCGGCGCTGCTCGAGTGGCTGGCAAAGGCGGGCATGGCGCACGAACGGCGCATTCTGCGCCTCCCCATCGGCGGCCTGACGTGGCATTATCCGGAGCCCGATATTCTGCAACTTGCATTCGTCCTGCCGGCCGGGTGTTTCGCCACCGTCGTGGTGCGCGAACTCGTCGATCTGGTGCCAGCAGGGCAGACGGATACTCCATGCGAATTCTGATTTCCAACGACGACGGGGTGAACGCACCCGGGATCGCCGCGTTGCACCAGGCGCTGGCCGACTATGCCGAGTGCGTGGTGATCGCACCCGCCGAGGACAAGAGCGGCGCCAGCAGCGCACTGACCCTCGACCGTCCGCTGCACCCGACGGCGTTGCCCAACGGTTATATCAGCCTCAACGGCACGCCCACCGACTGCGTGCACCTGGGCCTCAACGGTCTGCTTGAGCAGGTGCCGGAGATGGTCGTCTCGGGCATCAACCTGGGCGCTAACCTGGGCGACGACGTGCTCTATTCCGGCACCGTCGCCGCTGCGCTGGAGGGGCGCTTCCTGGCCAAGCCGGCGTTCGCCTTCTCGCTGCTGTCGCGTCAGGCCGACAACCTGCCGACCGCCGCCTATTTCGCCCGCAAGCTGGTCGAGGCCCATGAGCGCCTCGACCTGCCGCCGCGCACCGTGCTCAACGTCAACGTGCCCAACCTGCCGCTGGAGCATATCCGCGGCGTCCAGCTGACCCGCCTGGGCCACCGTGCTCGCGCCGCGGCGCCGGTCAAGGTGGTCAACCCGCGCGGCAAGGAGGGCTACTGGATCTCGGTGGCCGGCGATGCCGAGGACGGCGGTCCGGGCACCGATTTCCATGCGGTGATGCAGGGCTATGTGTCGATCACCCCGCTGCAGCTCGACCGTACCTTCGCCGAGGCCTTCGACAGCATGCACGGCTGGCTGGAGGGCATCTGCTGATGCGCGGGCAGGACGATATGCACCGCCGCGGGATCGGCATGACTTCCCAGCGTACCCGCGAGCGCCTGATTCAGCGCCTCTACGACGAGGGGTTGAGCAACCCGCGGGTGCTCGAGGTGATCCGCCGCACGCCGCGCCACCTGTTCGTCGACGAGGCGCTGGCGCACCGCGCCTACGAGGACACCGCGCTGCCCATCGGGCACAACCAGACCATCTCCCAGCCCTATATGGTCGGGCGCATGACCGAGCTGCTGCTGGCCGCCGGGCCGCTGGACAAGGTGCTGGAGATCGGCACCGGTTCCGGTTACCAGACCGCCGTGCTGGCGCAGCTGGTGGAGCGGGTGTTCTCGGTCGAACGCATCCAGGTGCTGCAGGATCGGGCCAAGGAGCGCCTGGCCGAACTCAGCCTGCGCAACGTGGTCTTTCGCTGGGGCGATGGCTGGGAGGGCTGGAATGCCCTGGGTCCGTACAACGGCATCATCGTCACCGCCGCCGCCGCGGAAGTGCCGCAGGCGCTGCTCGATCAGCTGGCGCCCGGCGGGCGCCTGGTGATTCCGGTGGGCGCCGGCGACGTGCAGCAGCTGCTGCTGATCGTGCGCGAGGAAAACGGCTTCTCCCGCCACGTGCTGGACGCGGTGCGCTTCGTGCCGCTACTCAACGGGCCGCTGGCCTGACCGCTGCACCATCCTGGAAGGATCCATGAAGAAACATTTTCTGCTCTACGCCAAGGGCATGGCCATGGGCGCTGCCGACGTGGTGCCAGGCGTCTCCGGCGGCACCATCGCCTTTATCAGCGGCATCTACGACGAACTGCTGCGCTCCATCGCCAGCGTCCCCGAGGCCGCCTTGCTGCTGCTGCTGCGCGGACGGATCAAGGACGCCTGGCGCATGGCCAACGCGACCTTTCTGCTGGTGCTGCTCGGCGGCATCCTGACCAGCGTGCTGAGCTTCGCGCGGTTGATCACCTACCTGCTGGAGCATCAGCCGATCCCGGTCTGGTCGTTCTTCTTCGGCCTGATCCTGGTCTCGGCCTATATGGTCGGTCGCGACATTCATCGCTGGAACTGGAGCCGGGCGCTGAGCTTTCTGCTCGGTCTGGCCTTCGCCTACTGGATCACCGTGGCTGCGCCGGTGCAGTGGGGCAGCGACCCGCTGAGCCTGTTCTGCGCCGGCGCCATCGCCATCTGCGCGATGATCCTGCCGGGTATCTCCGGCAGCTTCATCCTGCTGCTGCTGGGCCTGTATCCGGTGGTGCTGGGGGCGGTGAAGGACCTGGAGATCGGCGTGCTGGCGGTGTTCGCCGGCGGCTGCCTGGTCGGCATTCTCAGCTTCGCCCGCTTGCTCAGCTGGTTGCTGGCGCGCTGGCGCGACCTCAGCCTGGCCTTTCTCACCGGGTTGATGCTCGGTTCGCTGAACAAGGTCTGGCCATGGAAGGAAACCCTGAGCTGGCGCGTCGACAGCAAGGGCGAGCAGATACCGCTGCTGCAGAACAACCTGCTGCCGGGCCATTTCGCCGAACTCAGCGGTCAGGACCCGCAGCTGTTGCTGGCCCTGGTGCTGGCGCTGGCCGGCATCGTCCTGGTGCTGGGGCTGGAATGGTTGGCCGGGCGTCAGCCAAGAGATACTGGTTGCGCCAAATAAATCCGGCACAATAGCCGCCGTATTCGGGATCGTTCAGGGAGCAGATGGTGAGTCGCACCGCCGTTCACGCGCTAATTCGCAGAGCCGCCGGCCTTCGCCTGCCCTTCGCTTTGCTCGCCGCCAGTGCGCTGGCCGGTTGCGCCAGTCCGCCGCCGGGCGGCGTGCAGGTGGTCGAGCGCGGGCAGCATCAGGGCAACGCCCCGCTGGTGCAGCGCCAGCCGGTACGTAGCGGCCACTACGTGGTGCAGCGTGGCGACACGCTGTATTCCATCGCCTTTCGCTTCGGCTGGGATTGGAAGGCGCTGGCCGCCCATAATGGCCTGCGCGATCCCTATCTGATTCGCGTCGGCCAGGTCATACGTTTCGACAATCGCACCACGCCAGCCCAGCCGGTGGCCGCGACGTCGCCGCGGGCGACCGCGCCGCTGGTCAGCCAGCCGGCGCCGAGCCGCCCGCCGGTGGTTGCTGCCCCGGTTCCGCAGGCGAGCAAGCCGGTACCGGTCAAAGCCGCACCGGCGACCACGCCGGTCACCCCGGTGACCCGTTCCGCCAGCGGTTGGGCCTGGCCCGCGCAGGGTACGGTGATCGGGCGTTTCTCCTCAAACGGCAGTTTGAATAAAGGCATTGATATCGCCGGGGAATTAGGACAGCCTGTTTTAGCTGCGTCTGATGGTTCAGTGGTGTACGCCGGGAGTGGTTTGCGGGGCTACGGCGAGTTGATCATCATCAAGCACAGCGATACCTACGTAAGTGCTTACGGTCATAACCGCAGGTTGTTGGTACGGGAGGGGCAGCAGGTCAAGGCCGGGCAAAACATTGCCGAGATGGGGTCCACAGGGGCCGACCGGGTGAAGCTGCATTTCGAGATTCGCCGCCAAGGTAAACCTGTCGATCCGCTGCAATATCTGCCACGTCGTTGATCCGCCAGCCGGCTCGGCCCATCACGTAGGAGGGACGGGCTCGGGTGTGGCCAGGATGGTTCCGCCAGAGTCTGTTGTCGAACTCAGCTAGGGACAACAACAATGGCTCTCATCAAAAAAGAAGCGCCGGAGTTTGACGTCGACGATGAACTGCTCCTGATGGAGCCGGGCATCGTTTTGGGCGAGGTTCAGAGCGACGAGGCGGAAACGCCGGCCGCACGTGCCAAGACCAAGCACGCCACCCCCTCCAAGCAGCACAAGTACATCGATTACACCCGGGCGCTCGACGCCACTCAGCTTTACCTCAACGAAATCGGCTTCTCCCCCCTGCTTACTCCCGAAGAGGAAGTGCACTTCGCGCGCCTGGCGCAGAAGGGCGATCCGGCCGGGCGCAAGCGCATGATCGAGAGCAACCTGCGCCTGGTGGTGAAGATTGCTCGGCGTTACGTCAATCGCGGCCTGTCGCTGCTCGATCTGATCGAGGAGGGCAACCTGGGGTTGATCCGCGCGGTGGAAAAATTCGATCCGGAGCGGGGGTTCCGTTTCTCGACCTATGCGACCTGGTGGATCCGCCAGACCATCGAACGGGCCATCATGAACCAGACGCGCACCATCCGTTTGCCGATTCATGTGGTCAAGGAGCTCAACGTCTACCTGCGTGCGGCTCGCGAACTGACCCAGAAGCTCGACCACGAGCCCTCTGCGGAAGAAATTGCCAACCTGCTGGAAAAACCGGTAGGCGAGGTCAAGCGCATGCTCGGCCTCAACGAGCGGGTGTCCTCGGTGGACGTCTCGCTCGGTCCGGACTCGGACAAAACCCTGCTCGATACCCTGACCGACGACCGGCCGACCGACCCCTGCGAGCTGTTGCAGGACGACGACCTGTCGCAGAGCATCGATCAGTGGCTGTCGGACCTGACCGACAAGCAGCGTGAAGTGGTGGTGCGCCGGTTCGGCCTGCGTGGCCACGAGAGCTGCACGCTGGAGGAAGTGGGCCAGGAGATCGGCCTGACCCGCGAGCGGGTGCGGCAGATCCAGGTCGAGGCGCTCAAGCGTCTGCGCGAAATCCTCGAGAAGAATGGCCTGTCCAGCGACGCCCTGTTCCAGTAAGGCATCGCGCTCATCAAGAACCCGGCTGCGGCCGGGTTTTTTCTGCCTGGTCATGTAAGCCATCGCTTACAGATGCTGTCAGCCTTTGTGCGGAAAGGTCGCGAGCTTCTCGCCGTTATGCCTTTCTATTTTTATTAAGTTGTTGTTTTTTAATGATTTATCCTTGCGGATGAAAGGCTGTGGCGTGCTCCGTCGTGCCCCGGGCCGGGGTTGTGAGGGCTGCTGCAGCGACTAATATCACTCTCGTGCTCAGGGACAAGCACGGGTCATCAGGACGATGATCGGGAACATCGCAAGAAGCGATTCATCAGGACGATGGGTTGGGAAACAAAGGGACTAGGGACAAAAGAGTGGGCGGCGCAAGCCGCCCCTTTTTTTATCTCTGAAAAACAGAAGACCCGCACTTGGCGGGTCTTGGTGTTTTCAGCCTGGCGCTTAGCGCTCCAGGTGCTGCAGTTTGTCCTTCACGCCATCCCATTCCTCGGCGTCCGCCAGGGCGTCCTTCTTCTCGGTGATGTTCGGCCAGACTTCGGCCAGGTCAGCGTTCAGCTCGATAAATTCCTGCATGTCCTCCGGCACCTCGTCTTCGGAGAAGATCGCCTGGGCCGGGCACTCGGGCTCGCACAGGGCGCAGTCGATGCACTCGTCCGGGTGGATCACCAGGAAGTTCGGGCCTTCGTAAAAGCAATCCACCGGGCAGACTTCCACGCAGTCGGTGTATTTGCACTTGATGCAGTTGTCGGTAACGACGAAGGTCATGTCTGATTCTCTCCTCGGGCGGCGGCCTGGGCTCTTTCTGCGAAGGGCTGCCAGGCGCTCTGTTCAGTGGCCGCGGCTCAGGCTGTAAACCGGGCAAGTCGTAAAATTGCGCGCGATTCTAGCAGCTTGCGCGCGGCTGCGTTAGAACCTGTTTACGATCTCGCGAGCTAGAGCCATGCAAGGCTAAAACAGGCGAGGACGCGGAGTTTACGAGTTGTAAATGAGCAGTCCGAGCCTGTTTTTAACGCGGCAGGGCCGACGCGCAGCAGATCGTAGGCAGGTTCTTAGATGCGTGTCTTCCATATGTATAACAGCTCCAGCGCCTTGCGCGGGCTCAGATCATCCGGATTGATCTTGTGCAATTCCTCCAGCAGCGGGTGCGGCACGCTGGCGAACAGGTCGCTCTGCATCGGCGCCTGCGCTTTGCCGGGCTCCTGGCGCGGCAGATCGTGCGGCAGGCTGGTGGTTTCCAGTCGCGCCAGGTGCTCGCGCGCGCGGGCGATCACCGTGCCGGGCACGCCGGCCAGTTGCGCCACCGCCAGGCCGTAGCTCTGGCTGGCGGGTCCGGGCTGGACGTGGTGGAGGAAGACGATGCGTTCGTTGTGCTCGGTGGCCGAGAGGTGCACGTTGGCCACCACCGGCTCGCTTTCCGGCAGCACGGTCAGCTCGAAGTAGTGGGTGGCGAACAGGGTGAAGGCACGCAGCCGCGCCAGGTGCTCGGCCGCCGACCAGGCCAGCGACAGGCCGTCGAAGGTGCTGGTGCCGCGGCCGACTTCGTCCATCAGCACCAGGCTGCGCTCGCTGGCGTTGTGCAGGATGTTGGCGGTCTCGCTCATTTCCACCATGAAGGTGGAGCGGCCGCCGGCCAGGTCGTCCGAGGAACCGATACGGGTGAAGATGCGGTCGACCAGCGACAGCTCGCAGGCCGCCGCCGGGACGAAGCTGCCGATATGGGCCAGCAGCACGATCAGCGCGGTCTGGCGCATGTAGGTGGACTTACCGCCCATGTTCGGCCCGGTGATGATCAGCATGCGACGGCTGTCGTCGAGGTTCAGGTCGTTGGCCACGAAGGGCGTGGTCAGCACCTGCTCGACCACCGGGTGACGACCCTGGTCGATGCGCATGCAGGGCTCCTCGACGAAGCGCGGGCGATTGAGGTCGAGATTCAGCGCGCGTTCGGCCAGGTTGCTCAGTACGTCCAGTTCGGCCAACGCCGCGGCGCTGCCGAGCAGCGGCGCCAGGTGGCCGATGAGGTGCTCCAGCAGTTCGTCGTAGAGCATCTTTTCGCGGGCCAGGGCGCGGCTCTTGGCCGACAGCGCCTTGTCCTCGAACTCCTTGAGCTCCGGAGTGATGAAACGCTCGGCGCCCTTGAGCGTCTGTCGGCGAATATAGTCGGCCGGTGCCGATTCGGCCTGCTTGGTCGGCAGCTCGATGAAGTAGCCGTGCACGCGGTTGTAGCCGACCTTGAGGTTGGCCAGGCCAGTGCGGGCTTTCTCGCGCGCTTCCAGGTCCATGAGGAACTGGCCGGCGTTCTCGCTCATCGCCTGCAGCTCGTCCAGCTCGGCGTCAAAGCCGGTCTTCAGCACGCCGCCGTCGCGGATCACCGCCGGCGGGTTGTCGATGATGGCGCGGGCCAGCAGATCGGCCAGTTCCGGGTAGGTGGCGATGCTCAAGGCCAGCTGCTGCAGGTGCGGGGTGTCCAGGTCGGTCATCGCCTGCTGCAGTTCGGGTAGCGCTGCCAGGGCGTCGCGCAGGCGCGCCAGATCGCGTGGACGGGCGTTGCGCAGGCCGATACGGGCGAGGATGCGCTCCAGGTCGCCGATCTCCTTGAGCTGCGGTTGCAGCGTTTCGAAGCGGTAACCGTCGAGCAGGCAGGCAATGGCGTCCTGGCGTGCCTCCAGTACCGCGCGATCACGCAGCGGGCGGTTCAGCCAGCGCCCCAGCAGGCGGCTGGCCATGGCGGTCTGGCAGCGGTCCATGACCGACTGCAGGGTGTTGTCGCGGCCGCCAGCGAGGTTGACGTCCAGCTCCAGGTTGCGCCGGCTGGCGCCGTCGAGGATCACCGTGTCGTCCAGGCGCTCGTGACGCAGGCTGCGCAGGTGGGGCAGGGCGGTGCGCTGGGTTTCCTTGGCGTAGGCCAGCAGGCAGCCGGCGGCGCCGACGGCCAGGGTCAGGTTCTCGCAGCCGAAGCCTTTCAGGTCCTGGGTGCCGAACTGCTGGCACAGGCTCTTGAACGCCGTGTCGCGCTCGAAGTCCCAGGGCGCGCGGCGGCGCGAGCCCTTGCGCTTTTCCGCCGGCAGGCCCTGCGGCCAATCGTCGGGGATCAGCAGCTCGGCGGGGTTCAAGCGTTCCAGCTCGGCCAGCAGATTTTCCCAGCCTTGGATCTCCTGCACGCTGAAGCGGCCGCTGGTGATATCCAGCACGGCCAGGCCGAACAGGCGCTCGTCGCCGAGCACGGCGGCCAGCAGGTTGTCGCGGTGCTCGTCGAGCAGGGCCTCGTCGCTGATGGTGCCGGGGGTGATGATGCGTACCACCTGGCGTTCCACCGGGCCCTTGCTGGTGGCCGGGTCGCCGATCTGCTCGCAGATCACCACCGACTCGCCGAGCTTGACCAGCTTGGCCAGGTAGCCTTCCAGCGAATGGAAGGGGATGCCGCACATGGGGATCGACTGGCCGGCGGACTGGCCGCGGGCGGTGAGGGTGATATCCAGCAGTTTCGCGGCTTTCTTCGCGTCTTCGTAGAAGATCTCGTAGAAATCCCCCATGCGGTAGAACATCAGCTGGTCCGGGTGCTGGTTCTTCAGCTTCCAGTATTGCTGCATCATCGGGGTGTGCTGGGAGAGGTCCGTCATGGTCTCGACTGTCCGGCTTAAATCGCAAAAGCGCCTAGTGTAGGGTATCGGCCTGGCCCGTTTCACCCCGGAGAGCATATGGATTCCATCAGTCACCTGGCCGCGCAGCTCGGCCGGCAGTTGCAAGCCGCCGGTGCCCAGGTCAGCACCGCCGAGTCCTGCACCGGCGGCGGCATCGCCGAGGCAATCACCCGTATCCCCGGCAGTTCGGCCTGGTTCGAGGCCGGCTACGTCACCTACTCCAATGCACAGAAGAGCAAGCAGCTGGGCGTGCCGGCCGAGTTGTTCGGCACCGTCGGCGCAGTCAGCCGCGAGGTGGTCGAGGCCATGGTGCGCGGCGCCCAGGCCCACAGCGGGGCGCGCTACGCGGTGGCGGTCAGCGGCGTGGCGGGGCCCGACGGCGGTTCGGCGGAGAAGCCGGTGGGCACCGTATGGTTGGCCTGGGGCGATGGCGAGCGCCTGTACAGCCTGTGCAAGCACTTCCCCGGTGACCGCGGCGAAGTGCGCCGACAAACGGTCGAGGTCGCATTGGCGGGGCTTTCGCGCCTGTTGGCGCAGGAAAATCCACTGGCGGGGTAGGCGGGCGACTTGCCCTGTGGAATAATACTGGCTACTTATACAGTTGTCGGCGGCCGGTGAGGCCCTTCTGAATACGCGAGGATGGTAATGGACGAGAACAAGAAGCGCGCCTTGGCGGCTGCCCTGGGTCAGATCGAGAAGCAGTTCGGCAAGGGCGCGGTAATGCGCATGGGCGATCACGAGCGCCAGGCCATCCCGGCCATCTCCACCGGCTCGCTGGGCCTGGACATCGCCCTGGGCATCGGCGGCCTGCCGAAGGGGCGGATCGTCGAGATCTACGGACCGGAATCCTCCGGTAAGACCACCCTGACCCTGTCGGTGATTGCCGAAGCGCAAAAACACGGCGCCACCTGTGCCTTCGTCGATGCCGAGCACGCCCTCGACCCCGACTATGCCGGCAAGCTCGGCGTGAATGTCGACGACCTGTTGGTGTCGCAGCCGGACACCGGCGAGCAGGCGCTGGAAATCACCGACATGCTGGTGCGTTCCAATGCCGTCGACGTGATCATCGTCGACTCCGTGGCAGCCCTGGTGCCCAAGGCGGAAATCGAGGGCGAGATGGGCGACATGCATGTCGGCCTGCAGGATGCAGTATTAGCCACTGCGGCATAGTTTAGGTTCACTTAGGAGGTATCCCTTTCTCATTAGGGAAACGCCCTAAGCTAATCAGTAAGACCCGATTAATTATTAATTTAAATGGTCATCAAGAATGGATCAGGCAAAAAGCAAAGCGTTAGAAGCGGCTCTTTCTCAAATTGAGAAGCAGTTTGGTAAGGGTTCCATCATGCGGCTGGGCTCCGACCGCACTATGGATATAGATGTTATATCGACTGGCTCACTCGGCTTGGACATCGCCTTGGGGGTGGGTGGGTTGCCGCGCGGCCGTATCGTTGAAATCTATGGGCCGGAGTCTTCTGGTAAAACCACGCTTACGCTGTCGGTGATTGCTGAAGCGCAGCGTCAAGGTTTGACTTGTGCATTTGTCGATGCTGAGCACGCGCTTGATCCGATCTACGCAGCCAAGCTCGGCGTTAATATTGACGAACTCCTGTGCTCACAGCCTGACACTGGTGAGCAGGCACTTGAAATCGTAGACATCTTGACGCGTTCTGGGGCAGTCAATCTTATTGTCGTTGACTCTGTTGCTGCTCTTGTTCCGAAGGCTGAGATTGAAGGCGAAATCGGGGATTCCCATGTAGGTCTTGCCGCCCGAATGATGTCGCAGGCGATGAGGAAGATCACTGGTAACCTGAAGAACTCCAATACTATGTGTATCTTCATTAACCAGATTCGTATGAAGATCGGTGTAATGTTTGGCAACCCGGAAACCACCACCGGCGGTAACGCCCTGAAGTTCTACGCCTCGGTGCGCCTGGACATCCGTCGTACCGGCGCGGTCAAGGAAGGCGAGGAAGTGGTGGGCAGCGAAACCCGTGTGAAAGTGGTCAAGAACAAAGTTGCTGCTCCATTCAGGCAAGCAGAGTTCCAGATCGTTTACGGTCAGGGTATTAGCAAGGCGGGTGAGATCGTTGACCTCGCTGTTGCTAACAACTTTGTTGAAAAGTCAGGCGCTTGGTACTCCTTCGAAGGTAACAAGATCGGCCAAGGTAAGGCCAATACCATGAAATGGCTGTTGGAAAACAAACCTACTATGGACAAGCTGGAAGGTATGATTCGCGAAAAGTTGATGTCTAAGCCTCAGGCTGAAACCTCTGCACGTCTCGCAACCCAAGAAGAACTGGCTGACGACTATTGATATCTCGTGGCGGTCTAAGGTCGATGCTGACAATCGATAGTTAAGTTTCTACCCCATATAAAGCCTAGGGATGGTCTGAAGTAGAGCATGCCCTCAACCGTCATCCGTAGATCTGGCTTGTGGTAAACGCTTGTTGAAGCAGAATTTTTTCCATCTTCGACCAAAGCTCGTCACTGAGCATCGATCGGGGCATTGCAAACCCGCAGGGTTACTGGTGTAGGAACCTCGATTCTGCGGGTTTGCTCTTCTTCCTCAATGCCCCCGCCGCAAAACGTCAACAGCCCCTAGGAGCCTGTCGGACTTTCTGACTCTTCCTTGCGTTGAAAGTATTCGTGACAATCGGGGCCCTGCCACTGAGAGTCCTTGCCGATGAGCCGTTTCGTCCCCGCTGACCGAGACACTGCGTACCTGCTGTCGCCCTCGGTGGACGAATGGCTGCCGGCTGATCACCTGGCACGGTTCGTGGTCGAGGTCATCGAGCAACTCGATCTGAGCGAGCTGACCGGCCAGTACGCCGGCCGGGGTTCGGCCGTGCTCCTGGGGCTGCTGATCTACGGCTACGCCAACGGCATGCACTCCAGCCGCAAGATCGAACGCGCGACCTATGACTCGGTGGCGTTTCGCTATGTGGCGGCCAACACGCATCCTGATCACGACACCCTGGCCACGTTCCGCCGGCGCTTCCTGAAAGAGGTCGAGTCGCTGTTCGTCCAGGTGCTGATGCTGGCGCGCGAGATGAAGCTGCTCAAGCTGGGTCATATTGCGCTCGACGGCACAAAGATCCAGGCCAACGCCAGTAAGCACAAAGCCTTGTCCTGGGCGCACGCCAACAAGATCGAGGCGCAGTTACGCCAGGAAGTCCAGCAGTTGCTGGCGCTGACCGAGAGCAGCGACCGTAGCGCCATCCCCGATGGCATGGAGGTGCCGGCGGAGAACATCAAGCGCTTGCATGTGCTGCGCGCGATGTGACACGGCCAAAAAGTACGCCCCGGCGGTTGCCCAAGCAGTCGCTCGGGTGTGCTGACACACCGTCCCAGGGCCGTGCCAACCAACTCGGATGCCTGAACGGAACAGCCTCGCACCCAAAAACTCCCTGATCCCGCCCTAGCGGTCCTTGCCGAGTTAAGTCCTACAGGCTCCTAGGTTCAGTTGCATCATGGCTCTCCTGTTCCGTCTGGCGCAGCAACCCGTTTGATCCGGCATGGACGTTTTACCTTGAGCGCCGAAGAGCGCGTCGTCTGGTAGCCCGGTCGTATTCAGGCTGTTGGAAGGCTCGAGCCGTATGAGGGGAGACTCTCAAGTACGGTTCTCAGGGGAGGCAGGAGTGGTAACACCCCTGCTTTACCCGACTGAAGGTCCACATCGGTGCCGATGCCGAGTCCGTCTTGGTGCATAGCGTGGTGGGTACGGCGGCCAACATGGCCGATGTCACCCACGTCGACCAACTGCTGCACGGCGAGGAGAACGTGGTCTGTGCCGACGCCGGTTATACCGGAGTGGAGTAGCGGCCCGAGCATGATGGACGTGCGGTCATCTGGCAGATCGCGGCGCGGCGTAGCACCTACAAGAAGCTGAGCAAGCGCAGCGCCCTGTACAAGGCCAGGCGCAAGATCGAGAAGGCCAAGGCTCAGGTGCGTGCCAAGGTTGAGCACCCGTTCCGCGTGATCAAGCGGCAGTTTGGCTACACCAAGATGCGTTTCCGGGGGCTGGTGAAGAACACCGCACAACTGGTGACGCTGATCGCCCTGTCCAACCTGTGGATGGCCCGCCGACATTTGCTGACGAATGCAGGAGAGGTGCGGCTGTAATGCAGGAAATGGCTGCCGCGAGCTACTCGCGACGGCTGAAAGCACCGAAATGAGCGAGCTATCTGGTCGATTTTGACCCGGTGCCCGTCTTCAAAATCGGCGAAGGCCGAAGTCGGCCAGAAATAGCGGCCTACTTCAGACCTTCCCTAGTAAATATTTTGCACCACCGATCATGCCGACTACACTTAAGTGTAGTTTTAATATTTAACACCGTAACCTATGGTGAAAATTTCCAGTCAGCTGGCGCGAGAATAGCATAATGAAAATAATAATAAATAATGATTTCCCGGTCGCTAAGGTCGGAGCGGATCAAATTACGACTCTAGTAAGTGCCAAAGTTCATAGTTGCATATATCGGCCAAGATTGAGTATCGCGGATGGAGCCGCTCCCAGAGTATGCCTTTACAGAGCCCCACCTGGATATGGGAAAACCGTTGCTCTTGCGTTCGAGTGGCTACGCCACAGAACAGCCGGACGTCCTGCAGTGTGGCTTTCTTTAAGAGCCAGTTCTTACAGTGAATTTGATATCTGCGCAGAGATTATTGAGCAGCTTGAAACTTTCGAAATGGTAAAATTCAGCCGTGTGAGAGAGGGTGTGAGCAAGCCTGCGCTCTTGCGAGACCTTGCATCTAGTCTTTGGCAGAGCACCTCGAATAACGAGATAGAAACGCTAGTTTGTTTGGATAATATTAATCATGACTTAGACTTGCCGTTGTTGCACGCACTTATGGAGTTTATGTTAAATACACCAAAAAATATCAGGTTTGCAGTTGCAGGCAATACAATAAAAGGGTTCTCGCAGCTTAAACTTGCAGGCGCTATGCGGGAGTACACCGAGAAAGACTTGGCCTTTAGCGCAGAAGAGGCGGTGGCGTTAGCGGAGGCAGAGTCTGTTCTTGGAGTTCCTGAAGAACAGATAGAGACCTTGGTGCAAGAAGTTGAGGGGTGGCCTGCTCTTGTAGTTTTTTTGTTAAAGCGTGAGTTGCCGGCCAAGCATATTTCAGCAGTAGTTGAAGTAGACAATTACTTTAGGGATGAAATATTTGAGGCGATTCCCGAGCGCTATCGTGTTTTTCTTGCAAATTCTTCATTGCTCGATTTCGTGACGCCTGATCAATACAATTATGTATTCAAATGCGTCAATGGGGTCTCATGTATTAAGTATTTAAGCACTAATTACATGTTGCTTCGCCATGTGAGCGGTGAGCCAGCGCAGTTTACACTGCATCCAGTACTGCGTAATTTTCTACGAGAAATTACTTGGACTGAAAATCCTGCTAAAAGATCCTACCTGCTTAAGCGTGCAGCTTTCTGGCATTGGCGTAGAGGTGAATACCAGTATGCAATACGAATATCCCTACGGGCGAATGACTGTCGCTGGGCAGTCAGCATGTCTGAGAGAATAATTTTAGATTTGTCATTTCGTCAGGGCGAAATAGATGCGCTGAGACAGTGGCTGTCAGAGCTGCCGAAGCAGGCCTGGCACAAAAAACCCATAGTGCTTATTAGTTACGCGTGGGTATTGTATTTCAGTCAGCAAGGCGCGCGAGCAGAGAAGTTAATTAAAGACCTATCTTCACAATCCGATAAAAAAAATAAATGGCAAGAAAAGGAATGGCTGCAGCTTGTGCTTGCAATAGGTAAAGCAACGAAAGATGAAATGCTTTCGAGTGAGGAGCTCTGTAATAAGTGGATTAGTTTATTTGGGGATTCAAACGCAGTTGGAAAAGGGGCCGCGCTAACCTGTTTGGCTTTTATTTTTGCCAGTGAGTATAGATTTGCAGAGTTGGAGAAGGTGCTGGCTCAGGCCCAAGCCGTGAATAAATTTGCAAAACAAAATTTTGCTTTTGGTTGGCTGTATGTCGCGAGGTTTCAACAAGCCCTAGCAAGCGGAAAAATGGGCTGGGCGAGGCAGATTATAACTCAAGCACGCACAGACAGTCGCGCGCAGATGATGGAATCCGAGTTTACTTCGAAAATGTTTGACGCTCTAGAGCTTGAGTTACATTATGAATTGCGCTGCTTGGACACCTCAGAAGAAAAGCTCTCCAAAATTTTAGAGTTCATTTCCAATCACGGGGTGACAGACGTGTTTTTTTCCGTATGCCGTGCTGTGTCAGCTTGGCGGCTTGGAAGGAGTGACCTAAATGGCTCCATTGAGATATTGGAGTGGGCGAAGGCGCATGCGGTTGAAAAAAATCTACCAAGATTGGAAGTTATGAGCCAAATTGAGATCTATCAGCGCTTAGTCTGTCAAGGCATAACGGGCATAAATAATTTAAAAACTCTTGAAGATCATAAGATTTTCTCCGGACAGCACTCAGCCCCCCTAAAAGCACGCCTGCTGCTTGTTCAATCACTAGTGCTTTCCCGAGATCAGAACTTTCATAGTGCCGCGCACAGAGCGTTATTGGCTATTCAGCAAGCCCGTAAAATTAACGCGGGCCAGCTGGAAGTCCGTGGATTATTGTGTTTGGCCGGAGCGCAGGCAGGTGCCGGTGATTTAAAAAAGGCTCAGCTTAACATTGTTTATGCAGTGGAGATAGCAAAACAGCTTCAATGCTTTCAAACAGTTCTTGATGAAGTATGTTTAATTGAGCGAATAATACCGGCTTCATGTGAAGCCTTCACAGCAGTTAATTTAGATCAAGCGATTGGGGCTTTTAGTCTTCCGCGAATAGTTGAGATTGGAAAGTCCGCAGAGAATAAAGCTGACGCTTTATTGACACGGAAGCAGATTGCTGTCTTGAGGCTTGTAAAAGAGGGGTGCTCAAACAAACAAATAGCAACAAATATGCATGTCACCGAAGATGCTATAAAGTGGCATATGAGGAAAATATTTGCCACCTTGAATGTAGTGAATCGCACGCAAGCAACAATTGAAGCTGAGCGTCAAGGAATTATCTAAAATAATCGGCATTAAGTGATATAGTGAAAAGTATACCGGAGAGAGAATTATGGCAATCGTTGTTGTTGGCGCTGGTACAGCTGGAGTAAATGCTGCGTTCTGGCTTCGTCAATATGGTTATAAAGGGGAAATTAGGATTTTTAGCAGGGAGTCTGTGGCGCCTTATCAGCGGCCTCCTCTATCCAAGGCTTTTCTGACAAGTGAGATTGCAGAATCCGCAGTGCCATTAAAGCCAGAAGGTTTTTATACGAATAACAATATTACCATTTCGTTAAATACACCGATTGTATCAATCGACGTGGGGCGTAAGATAGTTTCTTCTAAAGATGGAAAAGAATACGCGTATGAAAAATTGATTCTTGCAACAGGTGCTAGCGCACGTAGGTTAACCTGCGAGGGGTCTGAACTGTCTGGGGTCTGCTATTTACGCAGTATGGAAGACGCCAAAAATTTACGTAGGAAACTTGTGGAGAGTGCGTCTGTTGTTGTGTTGGGCGGCGGAGTAATCGGGCTTGAAGTCGCCTCAGCTGCGGTGGGCTTAGGGAAGAGGGTCACAGTGATAGAAGCCGCCCCGCGTGTAATGGCGCGCGTGGTTACGCCGGCAGCAGCAAACTTAGTCAGAGCCCGCCTGGAGGCTGAAGGAATTGAGTTCAAGCTGAATGCGAAATTAACGTCTATAAAGGGCAGGAATGGCCATGTTGAACAATGCGTACTTGAAAGTGGAGAAGAAATTCAGGCGGATCTGATTGTAGTTGGAATCGGTGCTATCCCAGAGCTAGAGCTGGCAACTGAGGCGGCCCTTGAAGTGAGTAATGGTGTTGTGGTCGATGATCAGATGTGTACATCGGATACAAGTATATATGCAATCGGCGACTGCGCAATGGCTAGAAATCCTTTTTGGGGAACGATGGTACGTTTAGAGACAATTCATAATGCGGTTACACACGCTCAAATTGTCGCAAGTAGCATCTGTGGCACATCAACACCAGCACCAACCCCACCACGGTTCTGGTCTGATCTTAAAGGGATGGCGCTGCAAGGACTTGGTGCTCTAAAGGACTACGATAAACTCGTTGTTGCAATTAATAACGAAACTCTTGAACTAGAAGTCCTTGCGTACAAGCAGGAGCGACTGATTGCAACTGAGACAATAAATTTGCCTAAACGTCAAGGTGCGCTTGCAGGGAGTATAAAATTACCTGATTAGCAATGATGCTCAGCCACTCGAACCAACGGTCGCGATAGGGACGGCAGTTACCTGCCGCCCCCCGCACTCCGTACGT
The DNA here is from genome assembly GCF_044543505.1 of Pseudomonas sp. NPDC077186. Lineage (NCBI taxonomy): Bacteria > Pseudomonadati > Pseudomonadota > Gammaproteobacteria > Pseudomonadales > Pseudomonadaceae > Pseudomonas > Pseudomonas sp. NPDC077186. The sequence goes on along the minus strand of NZ_JBITWE010000007.1, from coordinate 123,992 downwards.
GCGGAACTACCGCGTAAAATGTGGCCCAGGCTGTTATGTGGCGCTTGGGCGGGGAAGTATTGCCATATTTGGTGATGACCGTTTTCTACGCCACATAAATCGGTGGTGGCTATGGTGGGATTTCCCTTGCTGAAATGGGAGATCCGATCATGTTCGAGCTCTTATTCAAATACACTGCTGTGTTGGCGGTAAGCGTTCCATAAGCTCCACCTTCAACTGAGCTATCCGTTTCTGGACGCTGGGCGCCCTGTTTTCCCCAGTGGGGCCCCGCCATGATGCGTCCCGACACCAAGGTGCAGAAGGTCTGCCTGTATCCAAAGCCCGTCGACTTCCGCAAATCCATCAACGGCCTGCCGTTGCTGTTCGTGTTCCTCAATCGCACCCGTAGCCAGGACAAGATCCTCTACTGGGAGCGAAAAGGTTTCTGCCTCTGGCTCAAGCGCTTGGAAGCCGAGCGCTTCAAGACCAAGCACAATGCCGGCGATACGCGCGCCGATCTGGACCTGAAGCGCCAGGTGCACGCCCAGGTTTTTCCGGAAGCCTTGTCACCGCTGGCCGCAGGCGGTACCCGGGCTGGTGTCGATGTGGTCGAATGGCTGCGGCGGTTGTGACGAAGTTATGTGGAGTTGCCGAGACTGAAGCTGGCGTCACATCAGAGGTCGAACTGCATTTACTCCACATAACTGGCCGCTACACATAAATCGAGTAATGTTGAGCTCAACATTACTCGATGACTGGGGCCTGGCCCCGTTCAACGCCGAACAACGGCGCGACATGCTTGAACTGTTGGACGACCGCTACGGCCAGCGCTCAACCATCGTGACCAGCCAGATGCCGGTGGACAGTTGGCACGAATTGATCGGCGATCCGACCTTGGCCGATGCCATCCTCGACCGCCTGGTTCACAACGCTTACCGGATCAATCTCAAGGGCGAATCAATGCGCAAGCGGGCGAAGAAATTGATGACGCTGGGCACCTCAGACTAACAATGCCAACTCTGCGTCGCTGCGCTCCGACTGCCTGTCCGAATGATCGTGGAACAGGTGTCCGGATCAGCGTGGGCTGAATGTCCGAATGGCGTGGAATCCACAGGAGAGGTGCGCCTGTAATGGGGGAAATGGGCGCTGCGAGGTTATCGCGGCGGTTAAAAACTCTCTGTTTCACATAAACTAACTTTCCGGACAGCCAACTAGTCACCCCCCAAAACGAGCGCGGACAGAGCCAGAATTAATACAACTTAAATACCTTTGCTGCTCTTCCCAAATCACCAGCCAACTTAACTAAATACTGATTTACCTCCGAAATTCTCCTGCTACCCAACTCAACTCCTGCCGCAATTTCTCTAATAATATTTGCATTATCCAGCATGTCTTTTACAACAGCACTCTGCTCCTCTGAAGCAGTTGCAACTTGTGCAATCTGCAACATAACTTGGGATACTGAATCTACAATCTTCTCAATTGATCTACTAGCTTCGCTTGCTGCATTAACACTATTTTTTGATTCAACGACACAGTCTCCCATGACACCAAGAGCAAAAAATATACCTTTATTTAAAGAAGCAATCATCGCCTGAATTTCATAAGTGGAATTATTTGTACGTTGAGCTAAGCTTCGAACTTCATCAGCAACAACAGCAAAGCCCTTCCCGGCCTCGCCTGCATGTGCAGCCTCAATCGCGGCATTCAAAGCCAGCAGATTTGTTTGATCAGTGATTTGATCAATAATTTCAATGATTTTACCTATTTTTGCAATATCAGCTTCAATGCATTTAATAGCCACATGTGAATCATTAACTCGTTGTGACAAGGCATTTATAGATGATACGGCTGTTTCAATAGCTTTTTGACCATGAACCGCCAACTGCCGCCCCTCAGATGATAGTGCTGAGGACTTATTTGCCGCATTTGAAGTTTCAGTTATAGCGAAAGAAATCTGTGATAGCGCACTGACAAATTCGTCGATCTTACCTGCTTGGTCACATATATCGTTTGACGTGCTTTGTGAAATATTTAAAGCCTCGCCCGCTGAATTAAACAGATCACCTTGTATGTGTTTTATTGATTCAATCAAGGCGCTTACCCCAGCCCCCATCGCAATGATTGAAGACTGCATTTTACCCACTTCGTCATTGCTCGGTATAGTGCGATATGTAAGATCACCTCTTGACATATCATTCATGACATGAACTATTTCATCTATTGAACTGCGAGTCTTTTTCATAAGAAGAAAAATAACAACAAAAAAGAGACAATTAATTGATACAACAAGAAAATACACGTAAGCTTTAACGCGTTTGGAAATATCTGCAATTTCAATCCCGAAGCGATTAGAGTTCGTGTAGGGCCAACTTACAAGTCGTTTCATTTCCTCAATATGCCCAGGGTTTAATCCATCTTTATAAATGCTACTTGCATACCTCTCGAGCAGCCCAAGTTTTATTTCTGAAGCTTCAGACAGCTCAAGAATCAAGCCCTTTCCCAGTAATCTTAAAAGAGCTTTATCACCCTTCCACAAACTGTTTACAGCTGTAGTTTGTCTACGAGCCCTCTGCACCTGCCCTACTATAAAACTTATATTTATTTCTTTTTTATGCAGCTCGTAGTACACCTTGCTCAAGGCAACAACATGCTCCCTTTCAAAATAAGCAAATTCAGCCATCTTATGCATTAATCGCATCCCGAATAGCGCAACAAAAAAAGAAAATCCTGCCATAACAAGAATCAAAAAAAATCGACACCGCAGCGAACAGTTCATATTAACCCCTCTAAGCGCTATGGCAAGTTGAAAGCATTCAAAAATATTTATTTTTATCCACGTATTCTGGAGCATAATACAGAAGGCGGTTTTTGCCAATCATCTTGTTGTTCTCCCACTGTTCAAGAAGTCTCTGCAAAGTATCACGCAACCTAATTTCTCTCCACATAGGAAAATCAGGCCATTTACTCTCACATCTAACATGGTACGGCTGGACTCATCTTTAGTCTGCCTTCAACTACTCCTTGGTGTAGTTATCTAAATAATATTATTGCTGCGGCAATCAACCCGGGCACTTGCTCGTGCACATGGAATTCAAGCGCTTGTGAATCTTGCAGGGTAGTTGCGGATTATGGAGGGCTTAGTGCGCCAGTTAAAGCTGGCGGAGGGTAGTCGATGACAGTTCGATACTGGTAATAAATGGCGAATCAACCAGACCCCGAGTCATGCATGTTGCGCCGTGAGGTTCAGGGTAAAGCGTTGACAGGGGAAACCGATGGGCCAGCCATGGAGCCGCGTAATCACAAATTCGGGATGCCGATGCTGTTAAGCGAAGCAGAAGGCTATACGGAGCATGACGATACCCGAGGCAGGAGCCGTATGCGGTAGTTCCGCACGTACGGATCCGTGCGGGGGGCGGCAGGTAACCGCCGTCCCTACCGCGACCAGTTTTCTGCTGCATCACGATGGCTCGCGGCGACACGTGTTCTCCATGGGCTATGTCGCGCACACGAAGTTTGGTTAAGTCGCAGGCTCGCAGCTTGCTGTCGATGGACGAGTCGAATAGAGCAAGATCCCAGGATCTCTCCGCAATCTGGAGCCTTACACGGATGGCCCATATATCGCTGATCCGGAGCGGGGCTTTCAAGAAAAAAGCACCCTCTCTAATGGATCGAAAGAGTGCTGCGACAGTGACAGACCTGATTACTTAGAAAACATATGACGCACCAAGACTGAGAATGAAAGGATCAACCTCAATTTTAGTAGAAACAGGAACCGGGCCAAGAGTACCTGTGACGTCCGTTTTGAAAGGAATATAACGCACATCTGAATTTAGCATCCATGAGTTACCAAGGTCATATCTAAGGCCAACCTGAAAAGCAGGCGCCCATTTATCCTTAATATCAAACGAACTCAAAGCACCGTCGGTTTTATCAAAAAATAGCACCCGACCAACACCAACCCCAACATATGGATAAAGTCGCTCAAAGCTATCGTAATGATATTGAAGCGAAAGAATTGCAGGGCCGTAATCAACTTCACTGACTCTTCCCAGCGAGGAGATTGATTTCTCACCTTGAAATTTAGCCCTAGCTGGCACCCCAACAAAAAAATCCACCGCTATATTTGAGCTAACAAAATAGGCGATATCAAACGTAAGTGTTGTATCATTACCAATACTTACATCAGCATTTGGCAAAGCCCCCCCTCCAACATTTAGATCGCCAAGCTCCTCACCCACATAGACCTTAGAAAAATTGAAGCTAGCGACCCAGTCACCCTGATTATAGCCAGCAGATTTCGCCGGATAATTTTCATTCGCCCATGCAGTGGCCGCCCCCAAAACAAAATTAGCAACCAACACCGGCATCGCGATTACTTTATAATTAGAAAAACTCATTGTGCTACCCTCGTTTTGTTGTCGACATATTCTTAAATAGAACTGCTAACATGTCACAGAGACTGATATCTAAAAAATCAGTCAAAGCCCATACAGAAAGCTTATTCACAGACAGAAGAACTACTGCGCAATAAAATATCACCATATTTCTCGCGCAAACGATTCTTCAAAATCTTGCCAGTACCATTGCGTGGCAGTTCTTCAACAAAGATAGCGGCATCTGGAATTTGCCATCTAGCCACCTTATCTGCGAAATAATTACATACCTCACCACTTGTTAATTCCGAATTAGGGGATTTAACTGCGATGAGGAGAGGTCGCTCGTCCCATTTTTCGTGCCTTGCAGCTATAACAGCAGCATCAACAATATGAGGGTGCGCAATCGCAATACTCTCCAGCTCTACCGTACTGATCCACTCACCGCCAGACTTTATAATGTCCTTTGCACGATCACAGATTGTCATGAAACCGTCCGAATCTATGGTAGCCACGTCTCCAGTTGAAAACCAACCATCTGAGAGTGTCGAACCAGGATCGCTATGAAAGTAATCTTTAATAACCCAGTGCCCACGCGCCATTAGGTTGCCTTTACTTCGACCATCTTCAGGTAGTCTAATCCCCTCATCATTAACGATTTTTAACTCGACACCGTAAGGCGGGCGCCCTTGGCTTTTGCGCAGTGAAAGCTTTTCATCTGGAGATAAATCTACGTGGTGCGCGAGTGGAGTGTTTGCCGTGCCAAATGGCGAAAGCTCAGTCATACCCCAAGCATGAATAACTTCAACACCATATATATCGTTAAATTCTCTAATCATAGACGCAGGACAGGCCGAACCTCCTACAACAACCCGCGTGAGGCTTTGGCTTTTAGAACCATTACCGGCTTGTGCCGCTAACAACCCCTGCCAAACAACCGGCACCCCAAGAGCAATGCTAACTCCTTCGCTAGCAATCAACTTCGATAAACTAGCGCCATCAAGAGCCGGACCAGGAAGAACTAGCTTCGCACCAACCATTGCAGCGGAATATGGAGTCCCCCATGCATTTACATGAAACATTGGAACTACGGGCAAAATGGTATCTCGCGCAGACAAATTTAGTGTGTCTGGCATTGCGGTGGTCATTGAATGCAAAACTGTCGAGCGGTGTGAATAAAGTACACCCTTCGGGTTGCCCGTAGTACCTGATGTGTAACATAGACTAGACGCCTCATTTTCATCTACATCAGGCCATATATAGTTATCATCACCCTGACCAATTAGATCCTCGTATGCAATCAATCCTGGCATTTGAGCAGATGCATTTGAATTATTATGAGCCATCAAGACAAACGCCTTGACTTTTGGTAACGAACCGCGAATCTCAGCAATGATTGGCAAGAACGTATCATCAAGAAATACTACCTTATCCTCCGCATGGTTTATCACATATGTGATCTGCTCAATGAAAAGCCTCGGATTGATTGTATGGCATACCATTCCTGCGCCAGAGACAGCGTAGTAAACCTCAAGATGACGAATATTGTTCCATGCAATCGTTGCACAACGATCACTAGGCGTAAGACCCATCTTGCCCAATGCAGAAGCGAGCTTACGAGCACGAAGCTCCACTTCTTTCCAACAACTTCTTGTTACTTCTCCAGAGGTTTCGACTGAAACCACCTCTCTCGCACCATGATATCGTGCAGCATGCTCAACAAGCGAACCAATGACCAACTGATTACGCATCATCTGACCTAACATCACGTCGCCTCACATTGATGATTTATGTTCATTAAAAAACCATCTATTGACCATGTTTTTTACATGCAGACAGCTATCATGCCAACTCTAGCTCTGCACCCTCGCGAGCAAACTCAGCGCTAGCCTCTAATGCTTCCACATCAAGATTCCGCATAATTATTTCTGCCGCATTTTCTGCAATCATAATAGTTGGAGCGTTTGTGTTACCCGCGACCAAGTGCGGCATAATTGACGCATCAACGACTCTAATATTTGCCAACCCACGGATCTTCAGGCACGGATCAACAACTGACGCTGGATCTTTACCCATCCTACAAGTACCTACCGGATGGTATATAGTCTCAGCTCGCCTACGAATATCTTCGATTATTTCATCATCAGTTTTAACAGCCTGGCCCGGTACTACTTCATGCTTAAAATGCTTCGCCATCGATGGGGCCTGCAAAATAGCGCGCCCTATCTTAATACCCGCAATCATGGTTTTAATATCTTCATGATCGCTAAGATAGTTCGGGTCAATTAAAGGCGGCTGTAATGGATTGGCGCTTTTTAGGCCAATTCTGCCTCGGCTCTTAGGCAAAAGATCACATATATGTAGCGTATAACCATAACCACCCGCTATTTTTCGACCGTGATCTTTAAGATAAGTTGGAAGGAAATGAAACTGCAAATTGGGCCGATCACGATCAGGAGAACTTTTTACAAAACCACCCGACTCTGCCACGTTACTAGTGAGAAACCCCTCGCGCTTAAACACATATGAAAACAAACCCGAGACACCACGAGGGATGAAAGAAAGAGCAACACCTATCGGCTCTCTCGAATTTGCTGCGCACATCAATGTGATGTCCAAATGATCTTGAAGATTTTTCCCCACCTCAGGAAGATCATGGACTAGAGAAACACCATGTTCCTTAAGCTCGGCTGCAGCCCCAACACCAGAAAGCATTAGAAGGTGAGGCGTGCCGACTGCGCCAAGACTAAGAAGTACTTCACCACCACTCGTTGTCTTGACTTGATGGTGCATATTTTTCTTTATATAAGAAACACCAACCGCCTTACGGTCTTCAAAAAGAATTTTTGATGCATGCGCATCAGTAATGATGTCTAGATTTGGTCTGGAAAGTACACCGTGCAAGAATGCACGCGCCGAGCTCCAGCGTTGTCCATTTTTTTGGGTTACTTGATAGAACCCTACGCCGTCCTGGTACTCGCCGTTGAAATCTCCGTTGAAATTAATATTGGCCTCCATGCCGGCTTGCACGAATGCTTTGCTAAGCGGATTGATATATTTTAAATCACTAACAGCTAATTCTCCGTCAACCCCATGGTGCTCGGACTTATCGAATCGCTGGTTGCATTCAAGCCTTTTGAACAACTCAAGAGCCCGGTACCAACCCCAGTAGCGGCCGGCCGCCTGCTCCCATGCGTGGTAATCGTCTTCATGCCCTCGGATATAGACCATTGCGTTGATTGAGCTTGAACCACCTAACGTTTTTCCTCGTGGCCAGAAAAGGCTCCGGCCGTTGAGATTTTGCTGTGGCGCAGTTTGAAAAGCCCAATTCAACTTTTTACTATTTGAAAGCAAAGCAATACCTAACGGCATATGAATTAGCGGATTCGTATCTCGCGGCCCAGCTTCAAGTAAACAAACTCTTTTAGAGGGGTCGGCCGAAAGACGATTAGCAAGCACACATCCTGCAGATCCAGCACCAACGATTATATAGTCGTACATTTTATCTTCTCGAGGTAATGATTTATCGAAAAAATTACTCAGCTCAAATACTTAACTGTGATACCAATCAACTGCTTCACCTTCTTGGTATAAGGCGGAAACAACCAATGCGTGATTGAGAACTTATCTATAAGAACTGGTTTTTCGTGAGAAAACGCCCTGAACCCGTAAACTCCATGAGCACTGCCGATACCACTATTATTGACACCGCCAAATGGGAGATTAGGGTGCAAAAAGTGCACGACACTCAGATTAACTCCGACCGAACCAGAGCTTGTACGAGCCACGATGTTATTTACAAATTGTTTATCTTCAGAAAAGACATACAGCGCCAGGGGCTTGTCACCGTCATTCACACGCTTAATTACAGAATCTATATCATCGTATTCAATTATAGGAAGTAGCGGCCCGAATATTTCCTCATGGTTAATATCCATAGCAGCAGTGACGTTAGATAAAACCGTTGGCACCACAAGCCTCTCAGTCGCGTCAACTTGACCCCCTTGCAGAATTTTTGCACCTTTAGCTTTCGCGTCAGTCAGGAGTTTATTAATTCGATTGAAATGTTGATCATTGACGATCCTGCAATAGTCTGCCGATCTACGCTGCGCAGCAAAATCCTTCCCATAAACTCGCACAATCTCTTTCACAAGAATTTCATTGAATTTCTGGGCTATACACCGATGAACAAATACGTGATCAGGCGCTATGCACGTCTGGCCGTTGTTTGAAAACTTTCCCCACACTATGTTGCGCGCAGCTTTCGGCAAATTTGCTGTTGGTCCAATAATGGTTGGAGATTTTCCGCCTAACTCCAAAGTAACCGAAGCGAGTGTTTTTGACGCCGCTTCCATCACTAACTTGCCGACCCTAGGACTACCAGTAAAAAAAATATGGTCAAATGGCAGAGCCAACAGCTCCTGGGAAACTGCGGCATCACCCTCCACCACAGCGACTAGGTCGACAGAGAATGCCTCCCTGACTATAGATCCGATCAGTGTTGCAGTGTGTGGTGTCAATTCAGACGGCTTTATAACAACGCTATTTCCTGCCGCTAACGCAGATACAAGAGGACCGAAACTAAGGTTGAATGGATAGTTCCACGGCGCAATTATCAAACAGACACCCTTAGGCTCGTAACGAAGTCCTGCCCGCGTGCCCGCTACACTAAGTGCCGCCCTCACTCGCCGTGGCTTCATCCAATCTTTAAGGTTCCGTTTGGCATGATTAATTTCTTGCAATACCGGAAAGATTTCTGTTAGCTTCACCTCGCTTGCCGGCTTGCGAAAGTCCGCTGCAAGTGCAGCAATAATTTCAGGCTCACGACGCTGAATAGTTTCCTTAAGTAAATTAAGAGCAGCGATGCGCTCTGCTATGCCAAATTTACCACGACGCGCACTACTTGCAACTTTCTGCAAATTAAATACTTCAAGCGCTGAATGGGTATCGGCACTAGAGTTTAACTTGGCTAGGCTAATTGGTATGGTCATTTTTATTTTGTCCTGAATTACCTAGAATGACTTGAAGTTTTAATCTTCACTTTTCCTCGTAGAGCACATAGTCTTCTTTCGTAGCCCCGCAATCCGGACAGCACCAGTCATCAGGAATATCCTCAAAGCGAGTACCTGGAGTAAAACCCTCGGCCTCATCGCCCAACGCCTCATCATATATATGGCCACAAGTAATACATATCCACTTCAAGTATGCTTTCCCGCCTTGGGCATCAGACCTTGGAGGTTGAGTTTTATATAGATCTTGGCCTTTAACGTCGGCACTAGGCAATTTCTCTAAGCTTGTCGGCGCAACCACTGCTTCAGCAGTTAAACTTGTGCCACTAACCTCGGATAAATTTGGCGAAGTATGGGTTGAGGTGACGCCCTTTTCACCTACGCCGCTCTCAATTAACATGAAGTCAAGCTTGTCTCGAACGGCGCAATCGGGGCAGCACCAATCCTCAGGAATAAGGTGCCAAGGCGTACCTGGAGAAAACCCCTCATGCACATTACCCGCACTCTCATCATAAACATAATTACAATCCGGGCATTTATAGCTAGCCATACTCATCACCATGTCAAATTGTTATTTTGCGTTGCGGCAAATTTGCGTTATTTATTTCTCATCTTCTTCCTTGTGGAAGATTTTCTTACAACCTGTGGGGTGCTCGCCTGATCAAGAACTTCAGTCTTAGCCGCACAGCCCTCATTTTTATTTTCTTGATTAAGTGGGATCACTAATTCTGCGGCCAAAACTGCCATTCCAGTTGGAGTAGCATCTGAAATACCACTTTCCGAGTTGGCAAGCTGACTATTCACCCCTAGCTGTGTTTCTTTCGAGGGAGAATCCGCGAGAAAGATAAAGTCCACCTTGTCTCGAACTGCGCAGTCCGGGCATGCCCAATCTTTGGGGATATCATTCCAGCTGGTGTTCGGGTGGAAACCTTCGTGCGGCTCCCCCTTATTTTCATCATAGATATACTGACAATCTGGACACTGGTACCTTGACATTCTCCCACTCTCCTATTAACTCAGCGTTAGTCGCTGCTCCGACAACTTCATCAGAGTGAAACTATCGGAGCAGGTCGCCTTCAAAGCAATTACAGAGAGGCAATCAACCCTCAGCACTTTAGCGAAGTGCACTCTTTGTGAGAGCTTTCAACGCCGCACATAAAATTGAAGCACTTATTGTAAATATCGACCGCCGGGCTCTGCGTGCTCACATAACTACGATGCTACCGCAGAGGTACTCGAACTATGACCAGCACTACTAGTGCCAAATTTTTTCAAATAGGTTTCTCGCATCGAATCATCAATTTGGATCTTATTAAGGTCACCACCAGCCCAATCTACTACCTTGGGATCCATAACTGATCTAAACCACTGAGGAATCATCGCCATCAAAAATGCACCAGGGTAACCCGTCGGAAGAGCCGGCAGGCCGGGAAAATCCCGAAGTGACTGATAAGAACGTGTTGGATGCGCGTGGTGATCCGAGTGCCGCTGAAGGTGGAACAGCACTAGATTAGAGACGATGTGATTACTATTCCAAGAATGGTGCGGCTTTTGATGCTCATATCGACCGTCCTCCATTTTTTGACGGAGCAAGCCGTAATGTTCAATATAGTTCGCACTGGTCAGCTGCCACCAACCGAAAGCCATTTGAATCGGCAGGAACACCAGCATCTTAGGTCCAAACAAGGCAAGGAGAACGGCGTAAAGAATAACTGTGATGATCATTGGTTGGAGGATTTCATTATCGAAACTCCAAACGCTTTGGCCACGGCGCGAAAGGCGTTGTTCCTCAAGCCCCCAAGCACGAATAAATGCTCCTGGGATCTCACGGATTGAAAACTTATAAATGCTTTCTCCCATCCGGGATGTTGCAGGATCCATCGGTGTAGCGACATCACGGTGATGACCCTTATTATGCTCAATAAAGAAGTGACCGTACCCTACGACAGCCAACACAATTTTGGCCATCCAACGATCAAAAGTCTCCTTCTTGTGACCGAGTTCGTGTCCTGTATTGAGCGCTAGTCCGTTCACGATACCCAGTGACAAGGCAAGCGCACCAATTTCAAGCCAAGACATTGGCTGAGTTCCGACCCACCATGCTGACACAATTAATGCAGCGTAATGCATAGGAACTGTTAGATATGTCAAAACTCGATAGTACCGCTCCTTCTCTAGTTTCGGCACCACTTCTTCAGGCGGATTATTAAAGTCCTCACCAAACATCGCATCAAGCAATGGAAGTGCGCCGTACCATACGAGCAATACCAGCCCATAAAAAATCCCCCAACCAGTTTCATTTGCAAGCCAGATTCCGATCATCGGAGTAGCCGGCCACAAAGTTGATAGTATCCAGAGATATTTCTTTTTATCTACGTACTCTGGAGCGGAATCCAGAACTCTGTGTTTCTCAAGCATTTGGTGTTCTCCAATTTTTATTAAATTAGTCGCTACGAGATTTAAGACGTAATTTTATGCCTAACTGAGAAAGTTAAGCCGCCCACTCTCACTCTCGACATCATAAACCTGAGCTAATCGGACGCTTGCGCCAACTACACCTACGGGTAGTTTTTGCTCCGTCGTCTGCTGGAAAAACACGAGCTGGCCGCAAGCATGCTGGCGGTGATCAATGGCTATCTGGGGGACCGAGGGCTGTCGCTGCGCCAAGGCACGATTGGAAACCTCCAAAACCCGGGCTTCCGGGTAACATTGGCGTCCCCTTGTGTTGCCGCTGACCGAAAACTGACCCAGTAGAGGCTGTTCTGCCGACTGAAAACTGACCCAGGTGTTCAACTGCTTCTGCTCAATTTTTGAGCAGGAGAACACAGGGTGATCAGTATGGAAATGATGGGCAAAATTCGCCGGATGTATTTCCGCGACAAGCTGTCGCTGCATGAGATAGCCAAGCGCACCGGGTTGGCGCGCAACACGATTCGCAAGTGGGTCAGAGCACCCGAGGCGAAGCAGCCGGTTTACCAACGCCGCGCGATCTTCAACAAACTCAGCCCTTATCACGCCACGCTGGAGCAGGCGCTGCAGGCCGATTCGCTGCGCCCCAAGCAACAGCGGCGCAGTGCCAAGGCGCTGTTGGCGCAGATCAAGGCCGAGGGGTACGACGGTGGCTACAGCCAGCTCACCGCGTTTATCCGCGTCTGGCGCGGGGAACAGGGTAAGGCGTTGCAGGCCTTTGTGCCGCTGAGCTTTGCGCTGGGTGAGGCGTTTCAGTTTGACTGGAGCGAGGAAGGCCTGCTTATCGGCGGCATTTACCGGCGCATGCAGGTGGCGCACCTGAAGCTCTGCGCCAGCCGTGCGTTCTGGCTGGTGGCGTATCCGAGCCAGGGCCACGAGATGTTGTTCGACGCCCATACGCGCGCGTTCAGCGCCTTGGGCGGGGTGCCGCGTCGAGGCATGCCGGATTATGTGGCGCGCCACATAATCCGGCTTATGTTCCCTTCGCCATTATGTGGCATCGGCTCGGCGGCCCCACGAGTGACGGGGGCGTTCGAGCCGAGGGGGCACATAAGAATCACAGGGAATCGAGCCATTTCAGCAAGTCGACGTCCCGGTGCCAAGCGCCTGATTGGGAGGATGCCGCCGAGGATTGATCGGGTGGAACGCACAGGGCGACGGCAGCCTCCTTGGTTCGGATATTGATCTCGGCATAACGGTGCGTCGTTTCCAGTCCGACGTGACCGAGCCAAGCCCGGATGACGTTGATTTCGACTCCGGCCTCCAGCAGGTGCATCGCCGCGGTATGGCGCCTATCTCTTCAGCGACATAGGCGCCATGCGACTGCCATGCACCTGCTGCAGGCCGGAGTCGACCTCACCGTTATCGCCCTGTGGCTTGGACACGAGAGCCCAGTGACGACCCACGGCTATGTCGAAGCCGATCTGGCCTTGAAGGAACGGGCCCTCGCCGCAATCGCGCCGCCCGAACTTCGGCGCACGCGCTACCGCCCAACGGATGCCCTGCTGAAGTTCCTGCAGGGGCTTTGATTATGCGTAGCTGACAGAGCTGGGTCGCCACAGACAGCGGGGCTGTCGCAGGCGACTCAACATAATCGCGGGCTGAACATAATTGCGGTTATGCCGAGCTCGGCATAACCGCAAAAATTACCTGTTTGCCGGATCCGATGCGGGAGGGGAACGAGCGGCGGCGATCTACAGCCTGGTGGGTACTGCCAAGCTAAACGGGTTAAATCCGCAGGCCTATCTGACCTACGTGCTTGAGCACATCGCCGAACATCCCGTTAACCGGGTGGGCGAACTGCTGCCCTGGAATATTTCCTTGAACCACACTGACCACTGCGAGGCCGCCTGATCCATGGTTAAAACTGTCAGCCTACCCAAACCTGCACCTGATCTCTTGCTGTTGCACATTGAGCTGAAGTGGATCACACCGACGATCTGGCGTCGTTTCGTAGTCCCTGAAAACATTACCTTGGGCAAGCTGCATCACGTGATTCAGGTCGTGATGGGCTGGAGCGACAGTCATCTGCATGAGTTTGAAATAGCAGGTGAAAAATACGGGATTCCCGATTCTGATGGCTGGGGGCCGCCGGTGAATCCAGAAGCTCGCAAGACATTGGTCAAAGCGCTGTTCGGTAAAAAGACGTTTGACTATCTCTACGACTTTGGTGACAGCTGGGATCACCGAATCAAAGTCGAGAAAAGGCTACCTGCCATCACAGCCCCTCAACTGCCGTATTGCATTGAAGGTGCCAATGCTTGCCCACCGGAAGATGTAGGTGGGGTGCCGGGTTACGAGGGTTTTCTAGAGGCCATGGCAGACCCCAAGCATCCAGAACACGACGACATGGTGGGTTGGTACGGTGAAATATTTGAGCCGGCGGCATTTGACTGCGAGCGCGTGAATCAGTGGTTTAAGAGGATCAAGGCTTGAGTTGCAAGACGGTGTAGCTCGGACGCTTACGTTCTATCGCTTTACCCAAGAAAAAGATTGATCAGTTATCAACCCTCGTGTTGCTCAAAAAGCTGCCGCCAGCGTCAGTTGTGCACGGGCCTCGATGATCTCAATCAGCTCGAAGTGCTTGGGGAACTCGCGCTTGAGCCAGCCGCTGGGCACGAAGTGGTGATCGAGGTGAACGACTGTGCTTTGGCCTTCGGCAGCCGCGCAGAGCATGACGTTCAACTCTGAGTCATCGCCAGCCATCGCAGCCGGCACGAAGACGATGCCGTTGTCGCTAATACCAAACGAGCGCCTCCATTCTGGGAAGCGCTTCTGCTCGGGGTTTGAAACGGCAAACCAATGGATTCTGTCCATCTATTCCTTCTCGAATGGGAGCAACGTGGAGTAAGGCAGCAAATCACCTTCGGCTGCGGCTAATACCTGGTCCAGCACAGCCTCGGGGGCATCGAGAGCACCGAGAATCACGTACAACTCGGAGAACACGTTCATCCTAGCGGCACGGTCGAAGCCAGCATCACCGCCTACCGACTCGGCATGGTCGAGCGCATTGGCAACGACATTCTCCCTGAGAAGATAACGTGCGCCGCATTCGCAGAGAAAAGGCTGTTTAGCGTTATAGAAACGATCCTGGGCTTCCCAACCATGCAGCCTCGGCTCCATGGGTTTGCCGCACTGAGGGCAATAGGCAGGCTGGACATCCGAAAGATAGAGCATAGCGTGAGTCCTTTTTCTGGAGCGGCGCTCCATATTTGGAGGGCCGTAGAATGCACGCTATTGTCATAACCCCGATTCACCGTTGTCCAGAAAAGGTACAAAGGTACAAATGTCCCTCTCGCTTGATGCCACTTCCGCTGACCACTCCGGGTTAGAAAAATAGAAGAAGTAGCATTTCAAGAGAGCTTGGCTTGTATCAATGCCGTTATTGCCGTGAGCTTCTCATCAGGGGATCTGTCGTCAGTTGCATCGACAATGCTTTGGATCGCATGGAGGGTCGTGGACGCATTTGGTTCTGCTTTCAGGATGTCTTGTATTTCAGCATCTTGTGTGAGATGGATATAAGTAGAGAGTGTGCTCTTGGATGCGTGGTATGAGTTTTTGCGAGCGATGGCCATCGCTACGTCTAGAATATTGGCTTTCGACATTTTTGAAAGCGTACTGATGTTCTTGGCGACTAATATGGTGAAGTATCGGTGGCGGAAGTTATGATAGGAGATACCTTTGAGGAGTTCTGCGTGTCTTGAAGTCTTGATGACTACGTTGTAATAGGAGTTAAAGGTGGTGCGCGCCAGAGGATATCCAGTATCTTCGCTAACGAATATCCTGTCATGAAGCTCGCTGTGAGGATGGCTGGAACGAGTGAGTAGAACGAATTTGTAGATTTCTTGAAGCTCGGTTCTCGGTATTAGTACCTGGCGTAAGCAACCTTTGTATTTTCCTTTTAAAACGGGGATGTTTGTTACAGGGCCGTTATTTTTATAGGCATTAATAATGGAGCTTGCTGGGATGTTAATGGCTTCTTCTATTCGGCTGCCTGTGTGTTCGAGTAATGTGGCAAGGATGTACCATCTATCAATTATATACTGGTTGGATGTGTAGTCGTGAATTGCTTCATGCCATGCGTTCAGTTCATTGTTTCTTATGAAGCTTGTTGGTTTGGTCGGAGTATCCCTTAGTTCATCTAGGCAGGGATGGGTTAGAAAACGCAGTGGCGTCCGCCTGTTAAGTCTGTAGAAGTCCTCTGTAGCATTAATTTGAAAGTTATGTGCGCGAGGGTCAGTGGTAAGTAGGTTCTGGAATTTGTTTTCTTTTTGCGTGTGCTCTAATAGAGCTAATATGCGTCGGACAATTTTCTTGATTGTGGTCGAGTTTGCCGTTCTAGAGTTTTGTTTGTACTTAACGAAGTCGTAAAGGGTTTCGTCAGTGACATCAAGAATGGTTAACTTGTTGCGTTCTATGTATTTCTGGAAGACGTTTAGAGTATCAGCATGGCTGAACACTGTTTTAATTGCTGGCCGGACCCCATAGCTGTTGGCACCACCGCCGATACTCGTAAGGTAGCTATTGAGCTCCCAGCAAAAGTTTCCTCGGGAGTCAAAAAGCATTGGAAGAGACGGAGGTGTGGTGTGGCCGTGATTAAAAAGGAAGTCAAGACGCGGAGCTTTTGCTACATGTATCATGGTTTCACCAAGGTGAGATGAGCTCTATCAAGTGCCAGGGTGTGGCTTTTCAAAACTTGCTGATATCTGATGTCCTGGCGAGTGTGTTCGTCCACTCTAGCAACCAGTTGCATGTACGCCCTGTAGACTTCGCCTAATGTATTTGTGAGGTAGTCGACTTGATTTTTTAGAGTGGAGATTTCTTCTTGCTGTGAACGCTGGGTTGTTCGCTTTTGAGGTGGGAGGGTTTGTGTGGCGGGCGTGAGGTTGTTGTATGTTTCTAAGGCGGCTGCTAGTTGATCTGAGTATTCAGTGTTGTAGGGTTCTCGCGATGTATTATAAGAGCAAGAAATAACTCCAAGGTCGGCATCTGACCAATTAAGGGCGGACTTGAACGGTATGCCTCTTTTGCTCTTAAGTGCGTCCAGGGAAGGAAGTCTTTGCCGGTCTTCGATTGCTTTTCTAATCAGCAATATTTTGGTAATCAGGCTTTGTGTTTTGGCTTGCTTCTCCTGAAGCTTGGCTGCTGAAGTTTCACCCTTTGAATAACGGCTCATATTATTTACTCGCGTACACAAAGATTTTTTTGTTGTTGATGATTTGGAGTCTTATTTCGCGATGGTTTGCCAGTTCCTGAAGGTGTTCAGATAATAAGGCGTGGTCGCCAAGTTTGATTTCAAGCTCACACTCAGCAAAATTTTCTTGTAGATCTTCGTCGACTAATACGTTTTTGCCTACATGCCCCTCCAAGTAGTCTATTAAGAATTCTAAGGTTTCTCGCTCCCAACCGGGCTGGTTCGCGATATTGGCGTAGTAAAGGGTCACGCTAGGTTCAATGTGCCCCATCATCCAGCGCAATGGTTCAATTTCTGTACTGCCGCTTAGGTAGAAGAAAAAGGCGGCGAAGAAACGCCTGAACTGATGAGGTCGTGCATACCATCTAGTTTCGCCTATCTTAGGTACTTGAATCCAATCGGAGTATTGATCCAGTTTTTTTAGTAGAGTCATTTCACTGCGATCTTTTCCTTTGAATGAGCCGGAGGGCCAGATGGAGGTCATGCCTGGGTGGCGATCCTCCATAAACTCTATGTACTCGTTAATGAAGTCCCAAATGACTTTAGGTATTGGGCGCTTTATAATCTCAAGCTCATGGCTGTTACTGGCTTTCGGGATTTTAAGCTTCAGATCCCACAAGCCATCCAGTTTTGAAATTGTAAGACAGTCAGCGTCGAGCAAGGCGGTACTCAATACTCGGCAAGCTGAAAAAGTATGGATAAGGATGCGTGTTGTGATAGCGTAAAAATCAATTAGTTCATCAGTGGAGATGTGTTCGCGCATAATCGAGTTGCAATAAATACCACCTCTGTTGCTGCCGCACTTACCATATGTTTTAATGTTTAGATGTTGTAGTGCCTTGGGGATTGGTACAGCCTCAAAGGTTTGCTTCTTGAAAATGTGCACATTTGATCTAATTGTGCTTGCGGCATATTTATCTATAATTTCTCTGTTGTAATGGTTGTCCAGTTGCTTTATGTAGGCTCGGATGTGTGGCGCATAGTTGCGATGAAAAACAATAGCATTGCTGATGTAGTGAAATGCAATATTTGTAGGCATCAGTGGGGTTTGGCTTTTATCTACAAATCTGCCGGTCATGCTGTTAATTACATCTGAGATGTCGTGCGTTCCTACCTTAAAGGAATGAATTTGATATTCTTTAGTGGAGTGTAGGTAGGTTAAGTTGGTGCATTTATTTTGGATTGTGGAGATGCTGAGTGTGTCCTCTTCATTCTCTTCATTTGCTGAGTGCGTACAGGTGAATTCCCGGCAGATGTCAGACCTGTTATTTTTAAGTTTCTGGATTAAGATCTTTTGTGTTATGGGTGGTATGTGCATTCCTGAAATGCAGGATGCAATGTTTTCGCGGCCTCTTGGCGTAGGCCCTAACTGCGTGTCGAGATTGAGTAAATTTATCCCCATGAGCGTGAGGTCGTGAGCTTCTAGGAAGGTCTTTATGTCTTCCAGGGTGATATCGGCTAGGGTGACGATTTTAGGGGGCTGATTTAAGCGGTGCCTGGCTTCATACACATGGTCGGCAATTTCAAAAGCCGTTCTAACAAAGCCGACTAATGCGCACGGTCGTTTTGACTTTGAGCTTTCGATGAGGGCTATCGCTGATGATTGTAAATCTCTGATAAATAAATTCCATATCAGATCTGATGTGGATGACCCATCAAATAGCTGGTAGTCAAAGCTAAGCTTTACATAGCGACTGCTGTTCGGATCTTCCGAAACTGTAACCTTGGTGCCGGTGCGAGGAAGATACCACTTCATATTTGAGGAGTTGGGGTGGATCCAACTAGGAAGGATCGCTTGGGAGGTTGCTGTAGATGGAGAGCTCTTCTTGATTTTTTCATTATTCATTTACGTGTACCTCAAGAAGCTCAAAGTTCATTGGTATCGGAGTAGCGTCCGCCAGTAGCTTGATCATCTTTCGACTGCCTTCGTCTTGGATTTTTGTGATGATTTTCTTGCAAGTCGAGATGAGCTCTTGTTTTGTCCCATATGTCGCGTAAGAGACTATCAACCCAATTGCTTCTGGTGAGCAAAGGAAACAGAATACTTGACCTGGGTTGTGGGTTGTCGTGTGGCGGCTGTTAGTTCTTAAAAATTTCACAGCCTCGATAAACTGCATCTTGGCGCACTCGTAATTATTATTCTTAATGCGGGGGGAGTGGGTTGAGATATCTTCTGCTATTAGTAGTTGAATTTTTTGATGGTCACGTATTCTCTTTCGGTAAACAAATTCTTGAATTGAAGGTGGGATGTAGTTTCTCAGGGCTGTTAGCAGGGAATTTCCTAGGTAAATGGTCGTTTCCAAAGTGTCTCCACCACTCTCAATCCATTTCAGCAGTCCTCGTGAAACCCTAATTTTAGGCATGGTTGGTTCAGCTTCAGCTACCCATGAAGGCAGCGAATCAATGATTGCTTTGAAAGTGTTTTTACGTCTCGTGTCTAAGATACGGTAGAGGTGTTCATCCCCGTGGCGAGTGGGGCTAGAACCATCCATGACGAAAAGATAGTTGGAATTCAAGGCTTTGGAGTGCTGGACTCTCATTTGCAATAGCATCCATAGCGCAGTATGGGCGTCTATACTTTCTGCATCGATTTCAATCTCGTCCGTAGCTTTTGGTGCGTGGCGCTCAATTAATTTGTTAGCCCTAGGTTTAAGGGTGGTGATAGTTATGCCGCCATCTTCTCGGATGGTGACAAATTGACCATCTTTTGTTTTCTTGACTTGGGCATTTGCTAAGTCGAAAACATTTATCCCGAGTTCGTCAATGATGATGCACATGGCCGCCACAGCAAACTCTTCGGTAATTCCCAGGTAGGATTTGATTTTCGTAGTAGACCAGGAATAAATGTGGTGCGCGCCAGGGAAAGATTTGCGTGTAAATAGACCATCTTGTTCTGTGGCTAGGTACGCAACAGAGTTGCTGAAGCCATTTGGATGTGATGGTGAGAAAAAGCTTATATGTTGGCCAGAGCGAGATCCTCTCAGGTTAGGATCTAGGTTGTCTTTTGTGAGTCGGATGGCGGCCACATCGCTTCTGCGAATCATGCCTGGAACTTCCAAAAACCGTGCATAACCCTCTGCTACAATGCGCTTGCATTTGGAGAGAATGACAGTTCTATGTTTTTCGATTTGATGGGCAATCTCGTTAAGAGCGTTTTCCATTGAATTCGCTTGAATGGCATGTTCCAAGGTCAGATAGCCAAGAATGTTGCATTCTTTTTCTGAGAATACGTCTGTCGAGTTTGGGACTGGTAGGATCAGCGCATTGCTAGGTAGCTTTTTGGCTTTTTGAAGCCTGTTCAAGTAATAACGAACGGCGGTGTAGTCAGAGATGACGGTGACTTCTTTGATTGGCTTGCCTGTAATTTCGGATATTGCACTGCGTCGATGAGAGAGAAATTGGCGGCAAGCATTGGTGATTGCCACAGGGTTCCGATACCACTCTGAATCAAGTTCGTGAGCGATCATGAAAAAAACGCGGATGAGGGGCGCCCGGCGCTTCGGAGGATGCTTTTCTACCCAGATTAGGATGTCCTCAGGGCAGCAAGCCCTGATACTATCGACCAAATCTTCCCGCATCCTGCTCATCGCTTTCCTACCTGAAATTGGTTCAGATAGACAGTGTAGTCAGGGATAGGGCTTCCGTAAGGGTAAAGTGTATGAACAGTATGGCTTTGCAACGTGTTGGTTTCTCAGGCGCCAGCCTATATGAACCCAAATCCGTACTGCTTCCCCTCCAGGCCCGTCTGATGAGCCAGGCGCTGCGCAAGATCACCGGCAACATCAAGAATGCCAACTGCCTGGTGATCTTCATCAACCAGATCCGCATGAAGATCGGCGTGATGTTCGGCAGCCCGGAAACCACCACCGGCGGTAACGCGCTGAAGTTCTACTCTTCGGTGCGCCTGGACATCCGCCGCACCGGCGCGGTGAAGGAAGGCGAGGAAGTGGTGGGCAGCGAAACCCGCGTGAAGATCGTCAAGAACAAGGTTGCGCCTCCTTTCCGCCAGGCGGAGTTCCAGATCCTCTACGGCAAGGGCATCTACCGCAACGGCGAGATCATCGACCTGGGCGTGCAGCAGGGCCTGGTGGAGAAATCCGGCGCCTGGTACAGCTACCAGGGCAACAAGATCGGCCAGGGCAAGGCCAACGCGGCCAAATACCTGGAAGACAACCCGGAAGTGGCGCGCGCCATCGAGGGCCAGGTTCGCGAGAAGCTGCTGGTCGGCGGTGCACCGGTGAAAGCCTCGGCCGATGACCTGGCCGACGCCGAAGTCGACTTCTAAGCCCGCGCAGCATGTCCGTGGTGCTGGATAACCCGCTCGCCGTCAGGCGGGCGGCCATGGATCTGCTGGCGCGGCGCGAACATGGGCGGGTAGAGCTGACGCGCAAGCTGCGCAAACGCGGCGCACCCGAGGCGCTGATCGAGGCTGCATTGCAGCGTTTGGCCGAAGAGGGCCTGCTCTCGGAGGCGCGTTACCTGGAAAGCTTCGTCGCCTACCGCGCCCGTGCCGGCTATGGCCCGCAGCGCATTCGCGAAGAGCTGGGCCAGCGCGGGCTGGCGCGCGGCGATATCGACCAGGCGCTGCGCGACAGCGGCATCGACTGGTTCGAACAGCTGCGCGAGACCTGGCAGCGCAAGTACGGCGGCCAACTGCCGGGCGATGTTCGCGAGCGCGCCCAGCAGGGGCGCTTTCTCGCCTATCGCGGTTATTCCTTGGAGATGATCGGCCGTCTATTACGCGGTTGCGACGAGTAATCGCAGGGTGCGCTGTGCGCACCAGCTCGGATGGTATGGCCGGTGCGCGCAGCGCACCCTACGCGAATGGGCCCGTCACCGGGTTACAGAGCCAGCTGGCGCAGATAACCCAGTACGTCGGGGGCGCCGGCCAGGCGCAGGCCTTCGCCGAGGGCGGTGGCCTGCGGATGTTCCTTGGGCAACAGGAGGAATTCCGGTGCGCCGGCGGTCTTCAGCAGCGACAGGCGCGCATAGGGCAGGCCGTTATCCAGCAGCAGGCCCATGAAGTGCGGGTCGCTCCAGGCTTCGCCCGGCATGGCCAGCACGTGGTAGCGCAGCTGCAGGTTTTCCAGCCCGCTGGCGCTCAGCCGGTAACGGGTCAGGTTGGCCGGCAACAGCACCTCCAGGCCGCGCCTGCGGGCATAGACGATGGCTCCGGCGAAGGCTTCGCCCTGCTGCTCGCCGGCCCAGAAGGTACGGGCGCCGTGCCAGCCGGCCTGACGCAACTCGACGGCCTCGCCGGCGAGAAAACGCGGCAAGGCCTGACTGATGGTCTTGACGAAATCCTTGTAGCTGATGATGCGCACCTGCTTGCAGTGCTCGCTCGCCGCATAGTCCTCGAAGCTGGCGTAGCCGTGCTGGCTGCTCGCGTTGCAGGCGAAACCGTCGACCAGGCGCAGGTCGAAGGCTTGCAGGTGTTGGCGTTCGGTCGTCACCACCTGGGTCAGGGCAGCATGGGCCTGGGCCTTGTCTTCCTGCACCGGACCCGAGAGTGCGCCGCGTGGCAGGTCGACCAGGCGTTGCAGGGGCGGTCCCTCGTGCCAGCAGATGCTCGTCCCGGGCGGCGGCAGCACCCGGAACGGCAGGCGCAGCGCGCTGGCGCGGGCGAATATCTGCCGCGAGCCGCGACCGATCAGCCCCAGGCGTTGGGCCAGAGCGGTCAGGCGGGTGCTGAGGGTTGAGGGCTCGGACAGGCTCATGGCCGGCAGGTCGCTCCAGGGGCGTCTACAGCAGTGTGGCAGACGCCGGTAGCTCCTGCTCGCGCGGCACAGCGCGACGCGTCAGCGGCGGCGGAACGGGTCTGTGGCAAAATAGCCGCATTCATTTGCGAGGGTGCCTCCATGCCCAGCTTGGTGCTGGATATTGCGTTATCGGCCGAACGGTTGCAGGCCGTCTACCGCGGCCATGCCAACCGGATTATGGCGCAAAGCCGCGACGGCCGCCGCGTCAGTTTGCCGGCCCACCATTTGCGGCCCTATCTGACCCACGAGGGGATCTATGGTTCCTTCGTGCTGGAGTTCAGTGCCGCCGGCGAGTTGCTGAGCTTACGCCCTTTGCCCTGATCCGGCGCACCCGCCTCGCGCCGGGGCGCCGCGCGCGGCTATAATCGCCGGCCTGCCCCCTCATCTATCGAGCTAAGCCTGCCCATGTACTCCCTGGCCCGCGAGCTGCTGTTCAAACTGTCCCCGGAAACCTCCCACGAGCTGTCCATCGACCTGATCGGCGCCGGTGGCCGCCTGGGCCTCAACGGCCTGCTGAGCAAGGCGCCGGCCAGCCTGCCGACCACGGTAATGGGCCTGCAGTTCGCCAACCCCGTGGGCCTGGCCGCCGGCCTGGACAAGAACGGCGACGCCATCGACGGCTTCGCCCAGCTGGGCTTCGGCTTCGTCGAGATCGGCACCGTCACCCCGAGGGCGCAGCCGGGCAACCCCAAGCCGCGGCTGTTCCGCCTGCCGGAGGCCGAGGCGGTGATCAACCGCATGGGCTTCAACAACCTGGGCGTCGACCACCTGCTGCAACGGGGGCAGGCGGCGAAGTTCAAGGGCGTGCTGGGGATCAATATCGGCAAGAACTTCGATACCCCGGTCGAGCGTGCGGTAGACGACTACCTGGCCTGCCTGGACAAGGTCTATGCCCACGCCAGCTATGTCACGGTCAACGTCAGTTCGCCGAATACCCCCGGCCTGCGCAGTCTGCAGTTCGGCGACTCGCTCAAGGAACTGCTCGAAGCCCTGCGCCAGCGCCAGGAGAACCTGGCCCAGCAGCACGGCAAGCGCGTGCCGCTGGCGATCAAGATCGCCCCGGACATGAGCGACGAGGAAACCGCGCTGGTGGCCGCGGCGCTGCTGGAGGCGGGAATGGATGCGGTGATCGCCACCAACACCACCCTCGGCCGCGAAGGCGTCGAAGGCCTTGCCCATGGCGACGAGGCCGGCGGGCTGTCGGGTGCGCCGGTGCGCGACAAGAGCACGCATATCGTCAAGGTGCTGGCCGGCGAGCTGGGCGGGCGTTTGCCGATCATCGCGGTCGGCGGCATCACCGAGGGCAGGCATGCGGCGGAGAAGATCGCCGCCGGTGCGAGCCTGGTGCAGATCTATTCGGGATTCATCTACAAGGGCCCGGCGCTGATTCGCGAGGCGGTGGATGCCATTGCGGCATTGCGCAAATAAAGAGGGCTCCCGAAGGAGCCCCTGGGCTTGCGCCCGCCGCCCGGAGGGGGTCGGCATGGTGAAGTTGGAATTCAGCCGACAGCGTGAAGTTCGTTGAGTCGATGAATACCGGCGGTGCCGGTCAGCCCATCCCAGTTGTCGCCGCGGCCCTCGCGCCAGCCATTGAGCCAGGCTTGACGTACCGAAGGCAGGGTGAAGGGGCAAAGTTCGCGGGATTTACCATTGATGCCGTACTGATAGCCGCGCAAAAAAGCTCGTTCTAACGGATCACGCTTAAGTCTTCTCATAGGGTGTTGCCCTCACTGTTGACTGTTATGTCCCGTTGGCCTTGTGGCAAGGCCGGGCAGAGAGTCTTCTGCCTGCGAAAGTTCGCTGCCGGCGTGGCGAACTTTCTATGCCCTCGCCGTTGCAGCGAAAGCCTTAAGTGGTGTTCTAACGAATGCGCTGGGGCCTGTGAATGATCGATTTGTCATAAGGGCGTAACCTAAACGAGGGTGAGGCCATAAGGGCGCTGGGCATATGTCCAGCGTCTTCCGGCCAGGCGCCGTGGGGCCTGGCCGCAGGCGGCAGTGGCGTCATTGTGCTAGTGCAAATGAGACTGCTTGCTTATTCCGACGAAGGGTCGCGATGTGACGTTTTGTCACTTATTTTGAGTCGAGGCGCGCAGGTCGCGCCTCCCTGATTGCCATAGGCACTGGAAAGTCCATGTCGGATCGTTACGAAATCGTTCTCACCTGCCCCAAGGGGCTCGAAGGCCTGCTGCTGGAAGAGGCCAAGGCGCTGGGCCTGGAGGAGGCGCGCGAGCAGACCGCCGCGGTGCGCGGCCAGGCCGAGCTGGAGACCGCCTACCGCCTGTGCCTGTGGTCGCGCCTGGCCAACCGCGTGCTGTTGGTGCTGGCGCGCTTCTCCATGAGCAACGCCGACGACCTCTACGAGGGCGTCCAGGCGGTGGACTGGCGCGATCACCTGGAGCCGGCCGGCAGCCTGGCGGTGGAGTTCAGCGGCCACGGCTCGGGCATCGACAACAGCCACTTCGGCGCGCTCAAGGTCAAGGACGCCATCGTCGACCGCCTGCGCACCAACAGCGGCGAGCGCCCCAGCATCGACAAGCTCAACCCGGATCTGCGCGTGCATCTGCGCCTGGACCGTGGCGAGGCCGTGCTGTCGCTGGATCTCTCGGGCCATAGCCTGCACCAGCGCGGCTACCGCCTGCAGCAGGGCGCCGCGCCGCTCAAGGAGAACCTCGCCGCCGCGGTGCTGATCCGCGCCGGCTGGCCGCGCATCGCCGCCGAGGGCGGGGCCCTGGCCGACCCCATGTGCGGCGTCGGCACCTTCCTCATCGAGGCGGCGCTGATGGCCGCCGATATCGCCCCCAACCTGCGGCGCGAGCGCTGGGGCTTCTCCAACTGGCTCGGCCATGTGCCGGCGCTGTGGAAGAAGCTGCATGCCGAGGCCGAGCAACGCGCTGCCGCCGGCCTGGCCAAGTCGCCGCTGTGGATTCGCGGCTATGAGGCCGACCCGCGACTGATCCAGCCCGGACGCAACAACGTCGAGCGTGCCGGCCTGTCCGACTGGGTGAAGATCTACCAGGGCGAGCTGGGCAGCTTCGAGCCGCGCCCGGACCAGAACCAGAAGGGCCTGGTGATCAGCAACCCGCCCTATGGCGAGCGTCTGGGCGACGAAGCCAGCCTGCTGTACCTCTACCAGAACCTCGGCGAGCGCCTGCGCCAGGCCTGCTTGGGCTGGGAGGCGGCGGTGTTCACCGGCGCGCCGGAACTGGGCAAGCGCATGGGCCTGCGCAGCCACAAGCAGTACGCCTTTTGGAACGGCGCATTGCCCTGCAAGTTGCTGCTGATCAAGGTGCAGACCGAGCAGTTCGTCACCGGCGAGCGGCGCGGACGCGAGGAGGCGGAGCCTGCGGCCGAAGCAGCGCCGCAGGCACGCCTGTCCGAAGGCGGGCAGATGTTCGCCAATCGCCTGCAGAAGAACCTCAAGCAACTGGGCAAGTGGGCGCGTCGCGAGGGCGTGGAGTGCTACCGCCTGTACGATGCCGACATGCCCGAGTACGCCCTGGCGGTGGATCTGTACCGCGACTGGGTGCACGTGCAGGAATATGCCGCGCCGCGCTCGATCGATCCGGACAAGGCCCAGGCGCGTCTGCTCGACGCCCTGGCGGCGATTCCCCAGGCCCTCGGCGTGGCGCAGAACCGGGTGGCGATCAAGCGCCGCGAGCGGCAGAGCGGCAGCAAGCAGTATCAGCGCCAGGCCGCCCAGGGCCAGTTCATGGAGGTCAGCGAGGGCGGGGTCAAGCTGCTGGTCAACCTCACCGATTACCTCGATACCGGGCTGTTCCTCGATCACCGTCCGCTGCGCCTGCGCATCCAGCGCGAGGCGGCCGGCAAGCGCTTCCTCAACCTGTTCTGCTACACCGCCACGGCCACCGTGCATGCGGCCAAGGGCGGCGCGCGCAGCACCACCAGCGTCGACCTGTCGAAGACCTACCTGGACTGGGCGCGGCGCAACCTGGCGCTTAACGGGTTTTCCGACAAGCACCGCCTGGAGCAGGGCGACGTGATGGCCTGGCTGGCCGAGGATCGCAACGAGTACGAGCTGATCTTCATCGACCCGCCGACCTTCTCCAACTCCAAGCGCATGGAGGGGGTGTTCGACGTGCAGCGCGACCACGTCGAGCTGCTCGACCTGGCCATGGCGCGCCTGGCCCGCGGCGGGGTGCTGTACTTCTCCAACAACTTCCGCAAGTTCCAGCTCGACGAGGGCCTGGCCGCGCGTTACCAGGTCGAGGAGATCAGCGCGCAGACCCTCGACCCCGACTTCGCCCGCAACCCGAAGATCCACCGCGCCTGGCGTTTCAGCGCGCGCTAGCCGCTAGCTAGCCCGGATGCCCTTCGGGAACTGTGGGAGGCGCTTCAGCGGCGACCGTCGCGGCTGAAGCCCCTCCCACAGATATTCAGCGCTTCGGCTGTTTGTAGGTCTCCAGCAGCACCTGGTCGAGGATCGAGGTGGCGCCCCAGGGCTTGGGGTCGTTGAGGATCGCCACCACCGCCCAGTCCTGGCCGTTGCTGTCGCGGCTGTAGCCGGCGATGGCGCGCACGTTGTTGAGGGTGCCGGTCTTGATATGCGCCTCGCCCACCAGCGGGGTGCGGCGCAGGCGCTTGCGCATGGTGCCGTCCAGCGCCACCAGCGGCATCGAGCTGCGGAACTCGGCGGCATAGGGGCTGCGCCAGGCGGCCTGGAGGATGGCCGCCATCTCCCTTGCGCTGATGCGTTCGGCACGCGACAGGCCGGAGCCGTTCTCCATCACCAGGTGCGGCGCGGTGATGCCCTTGCGCGCCAGCCAGCTGCGGATCACCCGCTGCGCGGCCATGGCGTCGTCCTGGTCGGCGGCGGTGCGAAACTGCGCGCCGAGGCTGAGGAACAGCTGCCGGGCCATGGTGTTGTTGCTGTACTTGTTGATGTCGCGGACGATCTCCACCACGTCCGGGGAATAGGCGCGCACCAGCAGGCGAGCCTTGTCCGGCACTTCGGCGAGGCGATCCTTGCCGAGGATCTTGCCGCCCAGCTCCTGCCAGATGCCGCGCACGGCGCCGGCGGCGTAGCTGGGGTGGTCGAGCAGCGACAGGTAGGTCTGCGCGCTGCAGCCGTCGGCCAACTGGCCGCTGACGATCAGGGTGGTGCCGTCGTACTGCTTCACGGCGTTGTAGCGCACGTCGGGCCAGGCCGGGCAGGGCGCGGCCTTGAGCAGCTTGACCTGGTTGTCGATGCGCACCGTGGCGATCGGCGGGTCCATGGCGACCTGTATCTTGCCGCCTTCGGCGCGGGTGATGAAGCGCTGCGCCTTGAGGTTGACCAGCAGCGAGTCGGGCGCCACCAGGAAGGGCTTGTTGGCGTCGCCGCCGTCGTCGTTGAAGGCCGGCAATTGCGGCGCGACGAAGAAGCTGCGGTCGAGCACTAGGTCGCCCTGCACCTGACGCACGCCGTTGAGGCGCAGATCGCGCAGCAGCAGCCAGAGCTTCTCCATGTTCAGCTTGGGATCGC
The DNA here is from genome assembly GCF_044543505.1 of Pseudomonas sp. NPDC077186. NCBI lineage: Bacteria > Pseudomonadati > Pseudomonadota > Gammaproteobacteria > Pseudomonadales > Pseudomonadaceae > Pseudomonas > Pseudomonas sp. NPDC077186. The sequence goes on along the minus strand of NZ_JBITWE010000007.1, from coordinate 95,722 downwards.
CGCCGCCCTTGAGGTAGAGGTTGCCGTGCAGCACGCCGTCCTTGACCGGGCCGTCGGCGTAGAACTCGGTCGTCCACTGGTGGTTGGGGCCGAGCAGCTCCAGCGCGGCGTAGGTGGTCACCAGCTTCATGGTGGAGGCCGGGTTGACCGAGACATCGGCATTGAACTGCAGGCCGCCGCCCTGGCCGGCCAGCGGCAGGGTCACTACCGCCAGCGAGTGATTGGAGATCTTGTTGGCCTTCAGTGCCTGCTCGACCTTGGCCGGCAGGGCGCCGCCGGCGGCGTGGCAGGTGAGGGCGAGGGGTAGAAGCACGGCGCTCAGCGCCAGTTGGCGAAACCGCTGAATCATGATGAAAAACCTTGCGCACTGAGGCGGCGACAGCAAAGGGGTGAAGCGGATTTCCGTACGCCGGGTCGCCGAGCGAGCGCCATTGCGTGCGAGAACCCAAGGACGTTCTGAAAAGACCATTTACCGTCACTCCCGCGAAGGCGGGAGCCCAGGTACTACGGAGGCTCTGGATTCCCGCCTGCGCGGGAATGACGACTATTTCAGCGTTTCCCTAACGACAGCCAGCCGCCGGGAAAAGTTGCCGCACATTATGCCGCAAGGTGGCAGGGCAGCGAGCGACAAGTCGGGCGATCTGCTAGAGTGCCGCGCGTTATCACCTCTGAGGATTGTTTCATGGCGACCAACCGTTCCCGCCGTCTGCGCAAGAAGCTCTGTGTCGATGAATTCCAGGAGCTGGGCTTCGAGCTGACCCTGAACTTCAAGGCCGACCTGAACGACCAGACCGTCGATGCCTTCATCGACCAGTTCCTCGCTCAGGCCATCGCCGGCAACGGCCTGGATTACGTCGGCGGCGAAGACTACGGTCTGGTCTGCCTGGCCAAGCGCGGCTCGGTCGACGAGGCGCAGCGCACCGCCGTCGAGGCCTGGCTGAAGGGCCGCGACGAGCTGCAGGGCTTCGAGATCAGCCCGCTGCTGGACGTCTGGTACCCGGAAAACCCGATCAACCCGGCGTGATCCGCGTGCGGCGCCGGATGCTCCGGCGCCGCCTCTCCCGGATCAGCCGTTCGGCCGATCCAGGCCACGGCCGTCAGGCCAGCCCCGCCTTCTCCAGCAACGCCTGCTCGTCCACCGCATCGATCTGCTCGGCCAGCATGAACCGCTCGGCATAGCGCCGGTAGATGCCGGCGCGGATGAACAGGGCGAACAGCGGCGGGTCGATGTGCGCGCCCTGGCACATGCCGACCATGATGTTCAGCGCCTCCGACAGCGTCTTGCCCTTCTTGTAGGGGCGATCCACTGCGGTCAGCGCCTCGAAGATATCGGCAATCGCCATCATCCGTGCCGGCAGGCTCATCTCGTCGCGCGTCAGGCGCTTGGGATAGCCCGTGCCGTCCATCTTCTCGTGGTGGCCGCCGGCGATCTCGGCGACGTTCTGCAGGTGCTTGGGAAAGGGCAGCCGGCCGAGCATGAGGATGGTCTGCACGATGTGGTGGTTGATGATGTAGCGCTCCTCGGCGGTCAGGGTGCCGCGGGCGATGCTCAGGTTGTGCAGCTCGCCGCGATTGAACTTGTGCGGCGGCACCTCCAGCTTGAAGCCCCAGGGGTTGTCCGGGGCGATCAGCTCCTGCGCCGGGCGCTCGATCAGGTGCTCGGCCTTGTCCGCCAGCAGCGCTTCTGCCACCGGCAGGCTGGGCGCCGGGCTGCGCTGCTGGCGCTTGGCCTCTTCCCAGGACACGCCCAGGCGGTCGTCGAGGGTGCGTAGCCAGGTGCGTTCGGCGATCTGCTTGAGGCGCGCCTGGTCGGCCTCGGCCATGGCCTCGCCGCCGAGGTTGGTGCGCGCGACGAAGGCGAATTCCTCGTCCAGCTCGGTCAGCAGCTGCTCGCGCAGCGCCGTCAGCGCGGCGTCTTCGCCACCCTCGGCGCGGCCTTGCCAGTAGGCGATCCAGGCGTCGCGCTTGAGCACCTCGAAGCGCATGCGCACCTCGTGGATGCGGTCGTACAGGGTCTCCAGCTTGGTCGCCTTGTCCACCACGTATTCCGGGGTGGTGACCTTGCCGCAGTCGTGCAGCCAGGCGGCGATATGCAGCGCCTCCCATTCCTCGTCGCTGGGCCGGTAGTCGCGAAATTCCGGGGCGTCGCTGGCGGCGGCGGCGCGGGCGAGCATCAGGGTGATTTCCGGCACCCGCTGGCAGTGGCCGCCGGTGTAGGGACTCTTGGCGTCGATGGCGCCGGCGATCAGCTGGATGAAGGCGTCGAGCAGCTGCTTCTGCCGGGCCAGCAGGCGCTGGCTCTCGATGCACAGCGCGGCGCTGCCGGACACCGCGTCGACGAAGGCCAGTCGTTCCGGGCGCAGCATGCTGTCGCCGTCGCCGTTGTCGCGCTGCAGCAGCACCAGCACGCCGACGGTGTCGCCCTGGCGGTTGTGCAGGCCGGCGGCGATCAGGTGCAGGCGCGGGCTGTCCAGCGCCGAGAGCAGGCCGCGAAAGCTGCCGGCCTGGTCGAAGCCGAGGGACATGGCGACGCTGGCGCCGCCGCTGGCCGGCCCGCGCAGCCAGTCGGGCAGGTCGGCGTCGTCCAGGGCGAAGCCCTGCAGGCCCCGCTCGCCCAGGTCATGGGCTTGGCCGTCGAGCACCAGGCCCTGGGGTTCGAGGCGGCCGCTGTCGGCGTCGAGCAGGTAGATCACCCCGCCCTGCGCCTCGCTGATCGCCACGGTGGCGTCCATCACCCGGCGTAGCAGGGCGTCGAAGCGGGTTTCCGCCGAGAGGCTGGCGGCGATGTCGAGGAAGCGGCCGAGGGTGTCCTTCATCCGCGTCATCGACACCGCCAGTTGATCGACTTCGAGTATCGGCGAACGGCCGCTGGCCGGGTGGTCGAAGTCGAAGCGGCGAATCGCCTCGGCCTCCTGCACCAGCGCGCGCAGCGGTTTGACCACCAGGCGCGAGGCCAGCCAGCCCAGCGGCAGGCACAGCAGCAGGGTGGTGAGGGTGATCAACGCGCCCTGCCAGCGGATGCGGTAGGCGTCGGCGAGCAGTTCGCGCTCGGGCACCAGCAGCGCCAGGTGCAGGCCCTGCGGTCCGCCCTCTTGGATATGCCGGTGGGCCATGGCCCAGCGCTGCTGGGCCAGCACCACGGTGCCCTGGTCGCGTTCGTTGAGTTCGCCGTCGAGCAGCTCGCCCAGCACCGGGTTGATCTCGCGCACCTTGACCAGGCGCTTGCTGTCGCCCTCGACGCGGATCAGCCGGCTGCTGTCGGGGTAGGCCACGGCGTTGCCCTCGGCGTCGGCCAGCACCAGGTCGCTGTTGGGGGTGACGCGGTGTTCGGCGAGGGTGGCGGACAGATCGGCCAGGGTCAGGTCGGCGCCGAGCACCGCGGTCAGGCTGCTGCGCCGGGCCAGGGTGGTGCCGACCTCCTCGGTGGAGAAGAACACGTAGGGCGCGGTGGTGATCTGCCCGCCGTCGCCGCGGGCGCGCTGGTACCAGTCGCGGCTGCGCGGGTCGTAGCTTTCCTTGAGGCGCTGGCGACGGCTGAGCTGGTTCAGCGAGCCGTCGTAGAACAGGTAGTAGGCCTCGGTGCCGGTGGCGCTGCGGTCGATCGACCAGATCTGGTAGGCGGCGCCGGACGGGGCGTCGAAGCGCTGCTTGAGGGCGTCGCTGCGCAGCGGGCGAACCATGAAGAAGTCGCCGTCGTCGTAGCCCAGGTACAGCGAGCCGAGCTTGGGGTTGTCGCGCAGGGCCTGGACGAAGGGGCGCAGCAGGGCCAGGCGGGCCTCCAGGTCGTCGCCCTGGGTGGCCGGGTCGAGGGTCAGCAGGCTGAGCAGGTGGCGGATCGGCCGGTAGGTGCTGTCCAGGTCCTGTTGCACGTCGTGCTGGATGCGCTCGAACAGCTTGGCGCTGCTGGAGACGATCATCTGGCTGGTCTGCTGGTAGTTGAACAGCCCCAGTACCGCGCCGGTGAGCAGCAACAGCAGGGTGAACAGGGCGCTGATATGGACGTGTAACGGGAAGCGACGCTCGCGCGGAACGGCGGGTTTGGGCATCGCACTTCACTCCTTGGATGGCGCTGCGGGCAGAGCAAGCATAGTGAAGAGTGGCCGGGCCTGCTTGGCCGTTGGCTGTCTAGGCCGCAGCGTAGGGTGCGCTGTGCGCACCACGCCCCTTGTATGCTGAACCACTGCTTTTGTAGGAGCGGATTTATCCGCGAATGCGCGGGTTGAGACGGCGCTGCTGCGCGACTGCAAGGGTTCGCCGCCTGGCCGCTTCAATATGTAGGGTGGACATGGCGTAGCCTTGTCCACCATTGACCATGATGCCGGACGCATCGCAGCGGTGGACAAGCCTTCGGCATGTCCACCCTACGGCGATTGCTGCTGTCGTTGCAGCTTGTGCGGCTTGCTCAGTTGCAGGCGCAGGCCGTGCACCAGCAGGGCCACGGTCAGGGCCAGGGCGACGCCGATCAGCGCGTTGAGCAGGCGCACCTCGGCCAGGTGCCAGTCCTGCGCCAGGCTCTCGGCCAGCAGCACGAAGCACAGGCTGGTCTGCAGCACGAACAGGCCGTAGTGGTTGGCCTGCAGGGCGCGGCTGAGGATCACCAGCGGCAGCAGTGTCATCACCATCAGCGGCGGGTTCTGCAGGCTGTGGCCGAAGGCGATCAGCAGGCCGGCGGCGGCCAGGCTGGCCAGGCTGGCCTGCAGCGCGCGCACCAGGCTGCCCTGGAACTCCAGCTGCAGGGTGGTGATCACCGTCAGGGTCAGCCAGTAGCCGCGCGACAGCCCGGCCAGGTTGACGATCAGCCCGGAGGTGGCGAACGCCAGCACGCAGGCCAGCGCATGCAGGCGCCACTGCTGGCGCGGCAGGCGCTGGGCGTGGCGCTTGAGCACCTTGAGGATACTGATGAAGCGCGGCATGTACGGCCACATGCGCAGCCCGTGCAGGCCGCGCAGGCCGAAGGCCAGGAGCATCACCCAGAGCCCGCCGAGGATGAACAGCATGGCCACCGCGTAGGGGTTGTGCAGATTGCCGAGGCCGAACTGGCCCTGGCCCAGGCACAGGCAGATGGCCAGGCCGATGCCCAGCTTGCCGGCCTCGCTGCCGAAGCGCTGCAGCCAGGCCAGCAGCAGGCCGAAGGCGGCGAAAATACCGAGGCTGACCAGCGGATGGCTGGCGGCCCAGAAACCCAGGCCCGCGCTGCAGGCGCCGAGGCCGGTGAGCAGCAGCATGCGCAGCATGCCGAAGCGGTGCAACGGGTTGGCCTGGGCGGCCTGGAAGGCGCCGGCCGAGGCCCAGAGAAAGCCGCTGTGGGCGGTGAACAGGCCGAGCAGCAGGGGCAGGGCGCAGCCGAACCCGGCGACCAGCGCCGGGCCCCAGGCCGGCGGGCCGGCATGCCAGGTGAAACTGCTGCGGATCAGGTTCTTCATAGTTCGCTACACCGGGCTGGAGCGCCCGGTCATCTCCCTCGCCATTTCCGTAGCGTAGCTGTCGGTCATGCCGGCGATAAAGTCGATCACCCGCATAAAGGAGCGGTACAGCGGCCAGCTCGGGTCGGGGGCGTTGTGCCCGAGCAGGTCGAGGATGCGCCGGTGCTTGAACGACGGCGCGCGCCCGCCGTGCTGCTCCAGGGCGGCGCCGCAGAAGGCGTTGAGGAGGATTTCCAGGGTGGTGTAGGCGCCGATCTCGTGCAGGGTCTTGCGCTTGTCGTGGAAGATCTTTTCCCGCGCCAAGGATTTGGCGCTTTGTACGCAGTGCTTGGCCGCACCGTGCATGTGTTCCACCAGGTCGCCCTGCAGGCGGCCGGCGAGCAGGTCGCGCTGCTGCTCGACGAAGGCCCCGGCGGCGGCGTTGGTCAGGTGCTCGATGGCCTTGCCGCGCAGGATCGCCAGCCTGCGCCGGCGCGAATCCAGCGGTCCCAGCTGGCGGTAGGTTTCCGGAATATCGTCGCCAACCAAGTCGAGCAACAGTGCTTCAACTTCGCTGTACTCAAGCAACTCCATCTCCAGGCCGTCTTCCAGGTCGATCAGGCCGTAGCAGATGTCGTCGGCCGCCTCCATCAGGTACACCAGCGGGTGGCGCGCCCAGCGCTGCGCCTCCAGCTGCGGCAGCTCGAGCTTGGCGGCGATCTGCTCGAGCAGCGCCAGCTCGCTCTGGTAGCAGCCGAACTTGTGCTTCTTGTAGCCCTGGGCCTCGGCGTGGCGCGCGGTCCAGGGGTACTTGAGGTAGCTGCCGAGGGTGGCGTAGGTCAGCCGGGTGCCGCCGTCGAACTGGTGGTACTCCAGCTGGGTGAGCACGCGAAAGCCCTGGGCGTTGCCCTCGAAACTGAGAAAGTCGGCGCGCTCGGCCTCGCTCATCGCGTCCAGCCAGCCGCGCCCGGCGGCCTGCTGGAACCAGTGGCGGATGGCATCCTCGCCGGAGTGGCCGAACGGCGGGTTGCCGATGTCGTGGGCCAGGCAGGCCGACTGCACGACCATGCCCAGGTCGCTCGGCGCGCACCAGTCGGGCAGCTCGTCGCGCAGCATCTCGCCGACGCGCATGGCCAGCGAGCGGCCGACGCAGCTGACTTCCAGCGAGTGGGTCAGGCGCGTGTGGATATGGTCGTTGCTGCTCACCGGGTGCACCTGGGTCTTGCGCCCCAGGCGGCGGAAGGCGCCGGAGAAGATGATGCGGTCGTGATCCTTGTGGAAGGGGCTGCGGCCCAGTTCCGCGGAGCTGGGAGCGGGTTTGCCGAGACGTTCGCGGGTGAGCAGGGTGTGCCAATCCAAGGCCGATCCTCGCCGGAGATGAACAGAGCCCTAGCTTCGGCGTTCGCGCGGCGCGGCGCAAGCCGGGCGCGGGCGAGTCGAGGGCGATTCGCGGTTTTGCGCGGCGGATGGCCTTTGGCCAGTTGCATAAGGCGCTGCAGCCCAGGCGCGGCGCGGGCTGCAGGCCTTTACGTCAGAAAATTTACTTTCTTTACATATGTTTATTGTTTCTATGCGCTTGGATTCTGAGTTGTGACGATTATTTGACTCGTTGCTGGTATTGGACTTAAGTTAGGGCTGTAGTTGTTGGTTATTTGACGGTGGCCGGCGAAGGAGAGGGCGCTGGTCGTCGTGATTGAGAGCTTTGCCGCTAGGGAGAACGCCATGGACAGCTATTCGACGTGCCGTACCATGCACCCCGCCGGGCTCAGGCGCTTCTGGCGCCTGTTGCATGCCCCGCCCTTTATCCGCTGATTGCCTGCGCACCGACCCTGCCGGAGCCGAGTCGACTCGCTCCGGCGCACCTGCCCATCGGCTGGTGCGGTCGCTGAGAGTCATTGCGGCCCGGATGCCAAGTCGAGTCGACCCAATTTTCTGGCGGCGCGCGCTCGTTGCGCCCGCAGGTGGGATCGTACGCCTGCGCGCAGTGGCGCACGCCGGGGAGATGCAGCATGAAACCGGTATTACCGAGTCAGGGGCCGGACGAGGCGCAAGAGGTCGCCACGCCCGCCGATCCGCCTATGGCGCCGCCAGGCCAGTTGTCGCGGCGCGGCTTTCTTCAGGGCAGCGCGGCGCTGGCCGCGGCGCCGCTGATTCTGGCGCCCAGTCGCAGCGAGGCGGTGGTGCCGCCCAGCCCGGCCACCATTCCCTGGCAGGAGTTCCTGCCCGATGCGCCGCCGCTGCTGTACGGCAGTACGCTCAATCCGCCGCCCACCGAGCTGGCCAACACCGCCGCCGGCGAGGCCGGGCGCCCGGCGCACCAGCGTTGGGCCCAGTTCGGCCCGCAGGCCGAGCACTACGAGCTGCACGTCGCGCAGCGCGAGGGCTGGGTGTTCAACCCGGCCTACCCGCCGCAGCCGGTGTGGACCTACCAGGCCCCGCAGCCCGATCTCGCCGTGCTCGCTCCGGTAGTGCACTCGCACTATGGCCAGCCGATGATCTGCCGCATCTACAACGACCTGCCGGCCAACCACACCGGCTTCGGCACGCCGGAGATCAGCACCCACCTGCACAACGCCCACGTCGGCTCGGAGAGCGACGGCTTTCCCGGCGACTACTACAGCGCCACCAAGGCCGGCCCGACCCTGACCGCGCCGGGGGGCTTCAAGGATCACCTCTACTCCAATATCTACGCCGGCTACGACGAGCTGCAGAACGGCATCGGCGACTACCGCGAGGCGCTGGGCACGCTGTTCTACCACGACCATACGCTGGACTTCACCGCGCCCAATATCGTCCGCGGGTTGGTCGGCTTCTTCCTGCTGTTCGACCATCTCGACTCGGGCGACGAGAAGGACCCGAGCCCCAGTGCCCTGCGCCTGCCCAGCCACCCCTACGACTACCCGCTGGCCTTCGGCGACCGCCGTTTCGACCCCAACGGCATGCTCTACTACGACCAGGTCAGCCCCGAGGGCGTGCTCGGCGACAAGGTGGTGGTCAACGGCAAGATCGAGCCGGTGCTGCGGGTGGCCCGGCGCAAGTACCGCCTGCGTCTGCTCAACGGCGGCCCGAGCCGCTTCTACCAGTTCTACCTGGTGCGGCCGAACAACGTGATCCAGCCCTTCACCTATATCGCCAACGACGGCAACCTGCTGGACAAGCCGCTGCTCAACCAGACCAACGTGCGCCTGGGCGTGGCCGAGCGGGCCGATATCGTGGTGGATTTCTCTCGCTACCCGGTGGGCACCGAGCTGTACCTGGTCAACCGCCTGACCCACCGTCCGGAGGACACCCGTCGGCCCTATCAGGTCAAGGCACCGGGCGATCGGGTGCTGAAGTTCGTGGTCGATCGCGAGCCGCCGGAGCAGGATCTGAGCCGGGTGCCCAGCACCCTGCGGCCGTTGCCGCCGCTGCCGAGCACTGCCCAACTGGCGGCGCTGCCGGTGCGCAGGTTCGTCTTCGAGCGCAGGCAGAACATGTGGGCGATCAACGGCCAGTTCATCGACGTCAACGTGCCGCGCGCGGTGATTCCCATGGGCGCCATGGAGATCTGGGAGCTGACCAGCATCGACGACGGCTGGGATCACCCCATCCATATCCACTTCGAGGAGGGGCGCATCCTCAGCAAGTCGATCGATGGGCGCAACGTGACGGTGCCGGTCCACGAGCGCGGGCGCAAGGACGTCTTCGTCATCGAGGGCTTTGCCACCACTCGCGTGCTGATGCGCTTCCGCGACTACAAGGGCAAGTACGTGATGCATTGCCATAACCTGATCCACGAAGACCACGCCATGATGCTGCGTTGGGACATCGTCTGAGCCAGCCGGAGGTTTGCCATGAACACGCGAAGAAAGGTACTGGCAGGGCTGGGCGTCGCCGCGTTCGGCTGGGCCGCCTGGCGCTCGGGCAGCAGCCTGCAGCAGCCGGCTGCGCCGCTGGCCGGGGTGGGCGGCACGCGCTTTCCCAACGTCCCGCTGCTGACCCACGAGGGGCGTCAGGTGCGCTTCTACGACGACCTGGTGCGCGGCAAGGTGGTGGCGATCAACATGATGTACGCCCAGTGCACCAACAGTTGCCCGGCCACCACCGCCAACTTGCGCCTGGTGCAGAAGATGCTCGGCGAGCGGGTCGGGCGCGACGTGCACCTGTACTCGCTGACGCTGCAGCCGGAGCTGGACAGCCCCGAGCGCCTGCGCGAGTACGTCGAGCGCCACCATATCGGCCCGGGCTGGCAGTTCCTCACCGGCACCCGCGCCGATATCGAGCAGCTGCGCCGCGCCCTGGGCTTCTACGACGTCGATCCGGTGGTGGACCTCAATGATCTGACCCATACCGGCATGCTGCGCATCGGCAACGACGCGCTGGATCGCTGGACCATGGCGCCGGCGCAGACCGGCGCCGAGCAGATCATCGCCACCATCAATCACGTCGACAGCAAGATGGTGCATACCGCCTACAACGAGCCGCAGCCGTCGGCCGAGCAGCTAGCGCAGGCGTAGGCGTTCCACCCGCACGCGGCCGCCGGCGTCGAGGCGGCCGCGCACCTGCACGTAGGCGCCGGGACGTGGTGCATCGTCCAGGCGTGTGCGTGCGTCGATCAACAGCGCCAGGCCATCCAGCTTGCCGGCCTCATCCAGGCGGCCGTGCAGGCGCAGCTTGGCGCCCACCGGCAGCGGCGCCGGGCGCCCGGCGGCGTCGCGCGCGCCTTGCTCGATCCAGGCCACGATCAGGTCGACTTCCGCGTCCGTGAGATAGGGCGGGCCGTCGTAGGGCATGCGCGGCCGCGCCTGGCCGCGAATGCGCCGCACCAGCTCGCTGGCCGCGGGGTTGCCGGGCACCACCCGGGCGCGCTCGCCGCTGGCCAGAGTCGCCGCGTAGCTCGACAGCTGATAACCCTCGGGGGCGGCGCCCATCAGGCCGTTGGGGGAGTGGCAAGTGGCGCAGCGACGCAGCAGGATGGCCTCGACGTGGCGGTAGTCGACGGCCTCGCCGGGTCGTGGGCTCGGGATGGCAGGCTCGGCTGCGCGCGCGTCGCCCGGCGGCAGCCCGGCGTTGATCCAGCGTTCCACCAGGGCGATCTCGGCGGCAGCGAGAAAGGGTGGGCCGGTCAGCGGCATACGCGGCTGGCTGCTGCCGGTCAGGCGACGCAGCAGCTCGCTACCGGCGGCATCGCCGGGGTGCACCACCGGGCCGCGCTGGCTGCCGCGCAGCAGTTGCTCCAGACTGTCCAGGCGCAGGCCCAAGGGCGCCTGGGCGCCGCTGTGGCAGGCCAGGCAGCGGCTGGCCAGCAGCGGGGCGATGTCGGCGTGGTAGGTCGGCGCGTCGGCCAGCGCGGCGGCGCTGAGCAGCAGCGGGGCGAGCAGGCGCAGGGGGAACCCGGGCATAAACGCAGCCTCGACGGTTGATATGCAGGCGTTCGGCGCGGCGGACCCTGTAGGCGCGGATTTATCCGCGAATTTCGCGGCGGCATGCATGCACCGACAGAAACCGCATCGCCTAGCCCTAAGCCTAGTCGCGCACTCAGAGGCCGGCGGCGTCGATATCCACCAGCAGCAAGCGGCGGCCGTGGTCGATGAACTGCCCGGCGGTCAGGCAGTACTGGTTGCTGGTGGCGTCGCGGTAGGTGCTGGACAGGGTCAGGCGGCGCTCCTCCCAGCCTTCGGCGAGCAACTGGTAGAAGTAGGGGCGCCACGACCAGTTGTGGCCCAGGTAGCGGTCGTCGCTGCGCCAGGCCTGCTGGCGCCATTCCAGGTTGGGGGTGAGCTGGGTGCCGTGGCGGTCGCACTGGTAGATGCGCAGCAGCCAGGGGTAGTGCTTCGGCGCGCGCAGGCGGGCGGCCGGCGCGCCGCTCTCGGCCCACAGACGCAGCTCGTGCATCAGCTCCGCCAGTTGCTGGCGCAGGCTCACCAGCCGCGCGCGCTCGGCCAGCTTGTGCTGCACGTAGCTGTCGCGCAGGCGGGCGAAGCGGCCGGCGAAGGCGTCGCTGGCGAACAGCGCGCGGGCCGGCTTGGCGAACAGGAAACCCTGGACGTAGCGGGCGCCGCATTCCAGGGCGAAGTTCAGTTCCGCTTCGGTTTCCACGCCCTCGGCGATGATCCAGCAGCCGGTCTTTTCCGCCATCTGTGCCAGCGCCTTGACCACCTCGCCGCTGGGGCCGCCGCGGGCGGCGGCCTGGAACAGGCGCATGTCCAGCTTGAGGATGTCCGGTTGCAGCGCCAGCACCCGGTCGAGCTGCGAGTAGCCGGCGCCGAAGTCGTCGATGGCGATGCGCGCGCCGGCCTCGCGGTAGCGCGCCACCACGTCCGGCAAGCGCTGGCTGGCGCCGCCCAGTTCGGTGATCTCGAAGACGATGCGCGAAGGCTCGAGGCCGCTGCGCTGCAGTTGCAGCAGGCTGGGCAGCGGCTGCGCCGGACGCAGGCGGCTGATCCAGCGCGGCGAGATATTGAGGCTGAGAAACCAGTCCGCAGGCGCCTGGTGAAAGCGCGCCAGGGCCTCCTCGCGCACCTGGCGATCGAGGCGGCGCAGCGCCGCCGGCGGGGTCTTCGGGTCGGCGAACAGCGGCCCGGCGGAATGCGCCTGGCCGTTGGCGTCGCGCAGCCGGGCGAGCGCCTCGACCCCGGCGATGCGGCCGGTGGCGGTGTCGATAAAGGGCTGGAAGACGGCGAAGGGCTGTCCGTCGATCACCTGGGTGTCCTTAGCTGCGAGCATTGGGCCGCCACCGAGGCGGGCGGATCGCTCGGTCTAGCAAGATCGCGGCCAGCCCAGGTCTAGACCAGCGGCGTTCAGGCCTCGGCGGCCGGGCGGCGGCGCCGCAGCAGCGGGGCGACGATCAGCGCCAGGCGCAGCCAGCGGCGCCAGCCGCGCTTGCCGCCGAGCAGGCCGGCCAGGGCTAGGGCGCCGCCGGCGAGCCAAAATGGTGCGCTGCCCTGGCGCAGGCGCAGGCCGTAGTCGCGCGCCTGGCGCAGCGGCTGGCTGAGCTGCAGCGCTTCGTGGCGCAGCTCCTGGCGGTGCATTTCCAGGCGCATGCGCAGCACCGCCTTGCGCAGCTGCCGGCGCGAAGCGCCGTTGGGGAGGGTAGGCAGGCTCATGGCAGCAGTTGCTCGCGGTCGCGTTGCAGTTCTTCCAGGCTGGCGGCGAAGGGCGGCTCGGCGCGCTGCAGGCTGAGCGCCAGCCAGGCGCCGCTGGCCAGCAGGCCGGCGGCATAGAACAGGCACAGGCCGACGGCCACCGCCAGGCGGTGGCTGTCCCAGTAGAGGATCAGCAGCAGCGCCGACAGGCCGATCAGCAGCAGCAGGGCGAAGCCCAGGCATAGGCCGCCCAGCAGCAGGGCGCGCAGGGCCTGGTTGCGCTGGTCTTCCAGCTCATGGCCGAGCAGCGCCAGATGGCCCTGCAGCAGGCCGAGCAGGGCCGCGCCGAGGCGGCGGGGGGAGGGGCCGCTGGTCATGGCGTGCGCTCAGCGGCGGCCGAGCAGTAGGCCGAACAGCAGGCCCACCGCAGCCGCCAGGCCGAGTGCGCGCCAGGGGTGCTTGTGCACGTAGTCCTCGGTGGCGTCCACGGCGATCTTGCCCTGTTCGCGCAGGCCGGCTTCGGCGCGGTGCAGGGTCTCGCGGGCGCGGCCGAGGCTGTTGCGGATGTCGTCGCGCAGCGCTTCGGCCTGTTCGCCGGCGAGGCTGGCGGAGTGCTGCAGGAGTTTTTCGGTGTCGCTGACCAGGGCCTGGAATTCTTCCAGCAGGGCGTCCTGGCTGCTCGGGGTGGCGTTCTTACGGGGCATGGAGCGCGTCCTCTGCGTTGGGCATGTAAGGGTTACGAGTGCGTCGCGGCTTCAGGGTTCCGCAAGGGTAGTCGGGAAATGGCCGGGGGCCAGGCTGGTATAGCGCTTGCATTGTGCTGGTGCGCGAAGTCTCGGAAATGCCCCGTGTTGGGGCTTTTTCCGGTCTGGGTCAGGAAGGCCGATCGCAAGCCTAAGTTATTAATTAATAAGAAATTAGTACCAAGGAACCAGGTTTGAGCGGCGCCATTTTGGGGCCCTGGCCTGGCGCTTTTTGTGGGCATGGCTGTGCGGGTGGCTGCATTGTGGTGCTCGCCGACCGGTCGATGCCTTTCTTTGGTGCTTTTTCCCCAACGCCGGAGTTTTCTTCGCAGATGGAAAACATCAACAGCGCCGTGGAAACCCTGATCCACGGCTCCAATACCCTGTTCATCCTGCTCGGCGCGATCATGGTGTTGGCCATGCACGCCGGTTTCGCCTTCCTCGAAGTGGGCACGGTGCGGCAGAAGAACCAGGTCAACGCGCTGTCGAAGATCCTCTCGGACTTCGCCATCTCGGCCCTGGCCTATTTCTTCATCGGTTACTGGATCGCCTACGGGGTGACCTTCCTCGAGCCGGCGGCGGTGCTGACCGAGAACCACGGCTACGGCCTGGTGAAGTTCTTCTTCCTGCTGACCTTCGCCGCGGCCATCCCGGCGATCATCTCCGGCGGCATCGCCGAGCGCGCCAAGTTCGGCCCGCAGCTGTGCGCCACGGCGCTGATCGTGGCCTTCGTCTACCCCTTCTTCGAGGGCATGATCTGGAACGGCAACCATGGCCTGCAGGCCTGGCTGGAGGCACGCTTCGGCGCCGGCTTCCACGACTTCGCCGGCTCGGTGGTGGTGCACGCCATGGGCGGTTGGTTGGCGTTCGGCGCGGTGCTGCTGCTGGGGCGGCGCAACGGCCGCTATCGCGACGGCAAGCTGGTGGCCATGGCGCCGTCGAACATTCCCTTCCTCGCCCTCGGCTCGTGGATCCTGATCATCGGCTGGTTCGGCTTCAACGTGATGAGCGCGCAGACCCTCGACGGCGTCAGCGGCCTGGTGGCGGTCAACTCGCTGATGGCGATGGTCGGCGGCACCGTCGCCGCGCTGCTGGTCGGGCGCAACGACCCGGGCTTCCTGCACAACGGCCCGCTGGCCGGTCTGGTGGCGATCTGCGCCGGCTCCGACCTGATGCACCCGGTCGGCGCCCTGGTCACCGGCGCCATCGCCGGCGCGCTGTTCGTCTGGGCCTTCACCGCGACCCAGGTGAAATGGAAGATCGACGACGTGCTCGGCGTCTGGCCGCTGCACGGCCTGTGCGGCGTGTGGGGCGGCATCGCCTGCGGCATCTTCGGCCTGGAGGCCTTCGGCGGCCTGGGCGGCGTCAGCCTGGCCAGCCAGCTGATCGGCACCGCGCTCGGCGTGCTGGTGGCGCTGCTCGGCGGCTTTTTGGTCTACGGGGTGCTCAAGGCGCTGCTGGGCATTCGCCTGAGCCAGGAAGAGGAATACAACGGCGCCGATCTGTCGGTGCACAAGATCGGTTCGATCAACCTCGATTGAGCCTCGCGTCGCCGGCAGCCCCTGCCGGCGGCGCGCCCTGTGGCGCTACTGCGCCACGCGCTGCAGGTCCAGCACGCGGATGCGCCCCGGCTCGGGGTAGTGCCAGTGCACGTCCAGGTCCCACAGGCGCGCGCCGTAGCGGCGCTCGGGCTCGGGTCGCTGGTAGGCCGGGCGCGGGTCCTGCGCCAGGCACTGTTCGATCAATTCCACCAGCGGTTCGCCCAGGCGCAGGGCGTGCGCGCGGGCCTGCTGCAGCGCCTCGGCCTGCCAGGCCACCGGGATCAGCTGCGGCGCACCGTCGGCCATGGCGTTGCGCGCCTCGGGCCGGCAGTCGGCGTAGGGCACGTAGGGCTTGATGTCCAGCACCGGGGTGCCGTCGAGCAGGTCGATGCCGGACAGGTGCAGGCGACCCGGCTCGACCCGCTCCAGGCGCACTACCGACTGGCCGATGCCGTTGGGCCGGTGGGTGGCGCGGGTGCTGAACACGCCCACCGCCTGGTTGCCGCCCAGGCGCGGCGGACGCACCTTCAGCCGCGGCTGCTGCTCCAGCGCCCGGTGAAAGAGAAACAGCAGCCAGACATGGCTGACCTGCTCCAGCCCCTGCACCGCGTCGCCCTGGTCGAACGGCGGCAGCAGCTCCAGCACGCCGCGCGCGGCCGGCGCCAGGTGCGGCTGGCGGGGGATGGCGAATTTTTCCTTGAAGCAGGAACGGACGAAACCGATCGGCGACACGCTGTAGCTCATGGGCTGACGATCACCCGGCAACCGGCGTCGCGAAAGGGCCCGGCGAAGCGCACCCAGCCTTCGCCGGGGCTGACCTGGGCGCAGGTCAGGTGGCCGTCGGCCTTGCTCTGCCAGAGAAAGAACGGCGCCGGCGCGGCCAGGCTGGCGGCGCTCAGGGCGAGCAGGGCGGTCAGTAGCAGGGTACGCATGGCGATGGTCTCCGCAAGACGAGAGGCAAACCCTAGCATGGTTGTCAGAAGCGTTCCTTCTCGCCCAGGTAGCGCCACTGACCGAGCGGCAGCTTGGCCATGGGCACGCCGCCGATGCGGATGCGCTTCATGCCCCGCACCGTCAACCCCAGCGCCGCGCACATCTGCCGCAGCTGCTGCGGCTGCGGGTTCTTCAGGGCGAAGCGCAGGCGCTGCTCGCTCTGCCAGCTGGCCTTGCACGGCGGGAACTGCACGCCCTTGTGCAGCAGGCCCTTCTTCAGCCGTTCCAGGCCGTTCGGCGCCAGCTCGCCGCTGACCTCGACCAGGTATTCCTGTTCCAGCTTGTGGCCGTCCTCGCGCAGCTTGCGCTGCGTGCGCCAGTCCTGACTGAGCACCACCAGGCCGCTGGCGCCGACCTGCAGCGGCAGGCTCTGCTCCTGGCGGAGGAAATGCCCATGCAGCACGCGCTGCGCGTGCGGGTCGTCGCTCCAGTGGCTGACGGCGGCCAGCGACTGCTGGATGCGCGCGTTGTCGGCGTCGGCCGCGCAGTGCAGCAGCAGGGTCACCGGCGCCACCGGATCGAGGCTGGCCTCGGGGTGCAGTTCGACGCGCTGGCCCTCGACCTTGAACTGCGGCGCCTCGACCACCTGGCCGTCGACGCTGACCCAGCCGCCGGTGATGTACAGATCGGCCTCGCGCCGCGAGCAGCCCAGCAGTTCGATGACGCGTTTGGACAGGCGGACGGGCTCGCTCATGCGGGAGGCTCGGCAGGGAAAAGGGCGGCCATTGTAGCGCCGCAATGGCGCGACTGGGCGCTATTCGCCTCCTGCCGGCAACTGCGGGTTGTAGGTGATCTCCCAGAGGTGGCCGTCCGGGTCCTGGAAGTAGCCGGCATGGCCGCCCCAGAAGGTGGCCTGCGGCGCCTTGCGAAGGGTCGCGCCGGCCAGCTGCGCCTGCGTCATCAGCGCATCCACCGCCGCGCGGCTGTCCAGGTTGTGCGCCAGGCAAAAGGCGCCGGAAGCGCCAGCGGTCAGCGCCAGGCCGCTATCGTGGGCCAGGCTGGCTTTCGCCCAGAGCGCCAGCCTGAGCCCCGCCTGCAGGTCGAAGAAGGCCACCGCGCCGTGCTCGAACTCGCGGCCGACTATGCCTGCGCTGGGCAGACCGAGGCCATCGCGGTAGAAGCGCAGGCTGCGCTCGAGGTCGTCCACGCCGAGGGTGATCAGGCTGATGCGAGGTTGCATGGAGAATCTCCTGGAGGGGCAGGATGGCGACGCCGACCATTGACTTTGCCCAAGGCCACTCTAGCTAGCGGGTTCCGGCGGGCGGCCAGCGCCCCTGGCGGCGCAGGCGGCGCAGCACCCAGCGCCGGTAGAGCCATGACAGCAGCGGGCGCAGGCCGGGCAGGGCCAGCAGCCAGGCCAGCGGGCGCAGGCGCGCAGTGCGTTGCAGCAGCAGGATATAGGCGTCCAGCTCGCGGTGGATGCGGCCCTGTTCGTCCGCCACGTGCAGCTCGCTCAGTGCCGCTTGCGGGTCGATGCCGGCGGCGCGCAACTCCTCGTCGCGGCCGCCGATATCCAGCCACTGCACCTCGCCGGCAGCTTGCTGGCTGAGGCGTTCGTAGCGGCGGCGGTCGGCGACGCAGCGCGGACAGGCACCGTCGTAATAGACCTTGATCGGCATGGTGGCGAAGCGGTGAGGAACCTGCCGTTGAGTATAGGCCTGCAGAAATGACAAGCCCCGCACGGGGCGGGGCTTGGCGGTGCGGCGCAGGCTTAGATCAGTTCGCCCCACATGTCGTACTCGTCGGCATCGACGATGCGCACGCGCACCTTGTCGCCCGGCTTGACCGCGGTGGAGTCGATAAACACGCTGCCGTCGATCTCCGGGGCGTCGGCCCAGGAACGGGCCACGGCGCCTTCGCCGTCCACTTCGTCGACCAGCACGTCCATCTCCAGGCCGATCTTGGCCTGCAGGCGCGCGCTGCTGATCGCCTGCTGGTGGGCCATGAAACGCTCCCAACGCTGCTGCTTGATCTCGTCCGGCACAGGTTCGAGATCCATGTCGTTGGCCGGGGCGCCGTCGACCGGGCTGTACTGGAAGCAGCCGACGCGATCGAGCTGGGCTTCGCTGAGCCAGTCCAGCAGGTACTGGAAGTCTTCCTCGGTCTCGCCGGGGAAGCCGACGATAAAGGTGGAGCGGATGGTCAGCTCGGGGCAGATCTCGCGCCACTTCTTGATCCGCGCCAGGGTCTTGTCCTCGAAGGCCGGGCGCTTCATGGCCTTGAGCACTTTCGGGCTGGCGTGCTGGAAGGGGATGTCCAGGTAGGGCAGCAGCTTGCCGGCGGCCATCAGCGGGATCACGTCGTCGACGTTGGGGTAGGGGTAGACGTAGTGCAGGCGCACCCACACGCCCATCGCCGACAGCGCCTCGCACAGCTCGAGCATGCGCGTCTTCACCGGCTGGCCGTTCCAGAAGTCCAGCTTGTACTTGAGGTCGACGCCGTAGGCGCTGGTGTCCTGGCTGATCACCAGCAGTTCCTTGACGCCGGCCTTGACCAGGCGCTCGGCCTCGGAGAGCACGTCGCCGACCGGGCGGCTGACCAGCTTGCCGCGCATCGAGGGGATGATGCAGAAGCTGCAGCTGTGGTTGCAGCCCTCGGAAATCTTCAGGTAGGCGTAGTGGCGCGGGGTGAGCTTGATGCCCTGCGGCGGTACCAGGTCGATCAGCGGGTTGTGCTCGGTTTTGGGCGGGATCACCTCGTGCACGGCGTTGACCACTTGCTCGTACTGCTGCGGGCCGGTCACCGCCAGCACGCTGGGGTGCACGTCGCGGATGCTGTCTTCGGCCACGCCCATGCAGCCGGTGACGATCACCTTGCCGTTCTCGGCGATGGCCTCGCCGATGGCGTCCAGCGATTCGGCCTTGGCGCTGTCGATGAAGCCGCAGGTGTTGACCACCACCACGTCGGCATCCTGGTAGGTCGGCACGATCTCGTAACCTTCCATGCGCAGCTGGGTCAGGATGCGTTCGCTATCGACCGTGGCCTTGGGGCATCCCAGGGAAACGAAGCCGACTTTCGGTGTGGCGGTGGACATGCGGGCTAACCTCGATGGGCGCCTCGGGGGCGCCGCTGATCAAAAAGTGCGCAATTCTAGCGGCGGATCATACGCTTGACCAGTGCTGGTCAAGGAGCGGAAACGAAAAAGGCCACTCGTTTGAGTGGCCTTTTTCTGAAGGTGGTTGCGGGAGCAGGATTTGAACCTACGACCTTCGGGTTATGAGCCCGACGAGCTACCAGACTGCTCCATCCCGCGCCGGCCATTCTACGCCTGATTTAAATGCTGTCAATCGGTTTGTTCGTTTTAATCGACTGAATCAATTGAAGGCGCAAACAAAAAGGCCACTCGCTTGAGTGGCCTTTTCGATATTTGGTTGCGGGAGCAGGATTTGAACCTACGACCTTCGGGTTATGAGCCCGACGAGCTACCAGACTGCTCCATCCCGCGTCTGTGGGTCGGCATTCTACCCTCGGCTGCGCCGCTGTCAACCGTGTATTTGAAGAAAACTGTTTTCAACTCAGGTGCTTAGCGTTAAACAGCTGTTAGACTTCAGGGCTCCAGGCCAGGCCGGGCAAGGCTTTCGAGGGTGTCGTGCGCAAGATTATCCACGTGGACTGCGACTGCTTCTACGCCGCCATCGAGATGCGCGACGACCCGAGCCTGGCCAATCGGCCGCTGGCGGTGGGTGGCTCGGCCGAACGGCGCGGGGTGATCGCCACCTGCAACTACGAGGCGCGCGCCTATGGCGTGCGTTCGGCTATGTCGTCGCGGCATGCGCTGAAGTTGTGCCCGGAGCTTTTGATCGTCAAGCCGCGCTTCGAGGCGTACCGCGCGGTGTCGCGGGAGATTCACGGCATCTTTCGCCAGTTCACCGATCTGATCGAGCCGCTGTCGCTGGACGAGGCCTATCTCGACGTGAGCGACTCGGCGCATTTCGCCGGCAGCGCCACCCGTATCGCCCAGGAGATTCGCCGACGGGTGGCGCAGGAGCTGCACATCACCGTGTCGGCCGGGGTGGCGCCGAACAAGTTCCTGGCCAAGATCGCCAGCGACTGGCGCAAGCCCAACGGGCTGTTCGTCATCACGCCCGATCAGGTCGAGGATTTCGTCGCGGCGCTGCCGGTGAGCAAGCTGCACGGTGTCGGCAAGGTCACCGCGGACAAGCTGGCGCGCCTGGGGATTCGCACCTGCCTGGATCTGCGCGACTGGAACAAGCTGGCGCTGGTGCGCGAGTTCGGCAGTTTCGGCGAGCGCCTGTGGCGCCTGGCCCACGGCATCGACGAGCGTGCGGTGCAGGTGGACAGCCGCCGCCAGTCGCTCAGTGTCGAGCACACCTATGACCAGGATCTGCCCGATCTGGACAGCTGCCTGGCAAAGCTGCCGGCGCTGCTGGAGGAGATGAACGGGCGCCTGCAGCGGCTGGATGCCAGCTACCGACCGGACAAACCCTTCGTCAAGGTCAAGTTCCACGACTTCACCCAGACCACCCTGGAGCAGGCCGGCGCCAGTCGCGAGCTGGACAGCTATCGACAGCTGCTGAGCAACGCCTTCGCCCGCGGCGACAAACCGGTGCGCCTGCTCGGGGTCGGGGTGCGCTTGCACGATCTGCGCGGGCGGCAGGAGCAGCTGGAGTTGTTTGCGTAGTTGCCGTTGTGGGAGGGGCTTTAGCCGCGATCATCGATAAAGACATCGCCGCTGAAGCGCCTCCCACAGAGTACCTGCACGGCCCGATCACTGCGCCCAGAGGCGAATCGGCTTGCCGCTGGCCGGCCACAGCTGCAGCTGGCCGATGGCGTTGAAATCCCAGCGCTGCACCTGGCCGATGGCGTCGAGGAAGCGTTGTTCCTGTTCCATCAGCGCGGGGGCGCACAGCTTGCGGGTGCTGCCGGGGCGCTCGAAGGCGAGTGCGTTGCCCTGCAGCCGATAGCCGGCGAACCAGTGGTTGCAGCCGGCATGGCCGTGGGCGCGGCCGTCGGCGGCGAAGGTGACGGTCAGGTGGCTGCGGTCGATCAGCGGGCGTTCGCCGATCCACTCCACCTGGTAGCTGCGCTCGGTCTCCAGTTGCGGCGCGTCGCTGACGCAGCCGCCCAGGGCGGCGGCGAGCAGGGCGAGGGGCAGGGCGCGGGGCATGGTTTCAGGCCTCCCGACAGGCGGGGCACAGGTGCTGGCCATCAAGCTTGCGCCAGCCCAGTTCGAGGATGCGGGCCTCGGCGGCCGGCGCCTGGGCGGCCTTGCCCAGGGCGGCGTCGACGGCGAACTCGAAGTCCAGTTGCTTGCCACAGCCGTCGCAGTTCACCTGCCAGTTGTGGATGGCCAGCTCCTTGAACTGCGGGCCCTTGCACACCGCCAGCCACTGGCCGGGCGGGTTGATCAGGTGACGGACCTTTTCCACGTCCAGGCGCATATGCAGGTCGCGGCTGCCCTTGAGGGTGACCAGCAGGCTGTCGCCGGCCTGGATCGAGCCGCCGTTGCCGGTGACCTGATAGCGGCCCGGCGCCAGGGCGCGGCACTCGGTGAGGGTGTGTTGGGGATTGAGCAGGGAATAACGGAAATCGTGTTCGGCCATGGGTCCTCCGGATCAGCCGGCATGCTATCACGCGCCGGCCCTGACCTCATTGCACGGGCTGCCGGCGGCCCAGGCGGCGATATTGTCCAGGGTGGTGCGGGCGATGGCGGCCAGCGCCTCCTGGGTGAGGAAGGCCTGGTGGGCGGTGACGATGACGTTGGGGAAGGTCAGCAGGCGCGCCAGCACGTCGTCCTGCAGCGGCAGGTCGGAGCGGTCCTCGAAGAACAGCTCGGACTCTTCCTCGTAGACGTCCAGGCCCAGGTAGCCGAGCTGACCGCTCTTCAGCGCGCCGATCAGCGCCGGGGTGTCGACCAGCGCGCCGCGGCCGGTGTTGATCAGCATGGCGCCGCGTTTCATCTGTGCCAGGCGCGCGGCATCGATCAGGTGATGGCTGCTGGCGGTCAGCGGGCAGTGCAGGCTGAGGATGTCGCTCTGGCTTATCACTTCGTCGAGCGGCGCCTGGCGCGCGCCGATGGCATCGAGTCCGGTCACCGGCAAGGGGTCGTGGATCAGCACCCGGCAGCCGAAGCCGGCCATGATGCGGGCGAAGCTCAGGCCGATCTTGCCGGCGCCGATCACGCCGACGGTCTTGCCGTGCAGGTCGAAACCGGTCAGCCCGTGCAGGGAAAAATCGCCCTCGCGGGTGCGATTGAAGGCGCGGTGGATGCGCCGATTCAGCGCCAGGATCAACGCCACCGCATGCTCGGCCACCGCATGCGGCGAGTAGGCCGGCACCCGCACCACGCGCAACCCCAGGCGTTCGGCGGCCTTGAGATCGACATGGTTGTAGCCGGCCGAGCGCAGGGCGATCAGCCGCGTGCCGGCGGCGGCCAGGTGCTGCAGCACCGGCGCCGACAGCTCGTCGTTGATAAAGGCGCAGACCACCTCGCAGCCGCTTGCCAGCGCCGCGCTGGCCGCAGTCAGACGTGTCTCGTGGAACTGCAGCTGCCAGGCGTCCGGGCGCGCGGCGGCGAGGAAGCTGTCGCGGTCGTAGGGCTTGCTGCTGAACAGGCAGATGCGCATGCGGGCTCCTCAGGCGCTTTGCGCCGCGGCTTCGCTTAGGCGGGCGATGGCCGCATCCAGTTCGTCGAGGGCGCGCTGGGCGCCCGGGTCGTTCTGCTTGAGCAGGGTTTCGCTGCGCTGGCAGGCGGCGCGCAGCTGCGGCACACCGCAGTAACGGGTGGCGCCGTGCAGGCGGTGGACCCGTTCGATCAGTGCCGTGCGTTCGCCAGCGTCGCGAGCCTGGCGAATGGCCTGGCGGTCGCCGGGCAGCCCGGCCAGCAGCATGTTCAGCATGTCGGCGGCGAGGTCGGCCTTGCCGGCGGCCAGGCGCAGGCCTTCCTCGGCGTCGAGCACCTGCGGCTGTGCCGAGCTGGCGGCCACCTCGACGGCTTTCGCCGCGGGCTGGTTGCGCAGGCTCAGGCCGGTCCACTTGAGCACCACCTGGGCCAGCTGGCGTTCGCTGATCGGCTTGGTCAGGTAGTCGTCCATGCCACTCTGCAGCAACAGGCGCTTCTCGTTGGCCAGGGCATGGGCGGTCAGCGCGACGATCGGCGTGGCGCTGCGGCCCTGTTCGCTTTCCCACTGGCGGATCGCCTCGGTGGCCTGGCGGCCGTCCATGCCGGGCATCTGCACGTCCATGAACACCAGGTCGAAACTGCCGCGCTGCACCGCGTCGATGGCGGCATAGCCGCTGTCCACCGCGCTGACCTGGGCGCCCAGATCGTCGAGCAGGGTCTGCACCAGCAGCAGGTTGGCCGGGTTGTCGTCGACGCAGAGGATTTGCGGCCGGCGGCCGCTGGTCAGGAGTGTGGGCTCGCTGGCCGGGCGCTGCGGACAGGCCAGTTCGATTAACGCCTTGTGCAGTTTGCGCGTGCACGGTGGCTTGGCCTGCAGCTGGGTGTAGGCATCGGGCAGCGATTCGTGGAACAGCCCTAGCTCGGTGGTCGGGCACAGCACCAGGGCCTTGCAGCCGAGGCGGTCGAGGTCCCAGATGCGCTGGCCGAGGGCATCGGCCGGCAGCTGGGCGGCGGTGATGCCGAGCACCGCCAGGCTCAGCGGACGTTCGCGCTGCTGCTGGCTGGCCACGGCGTCGAGCAACTGGCCCAGGTCGGCGAAGCTTTCCACTTCCAGACCGCAGTCCTCCAGTTGATGGCTCAGGGCCTGGCGCGCCAGTTCGTGGCTTTCCAGCACCGCCACGCGGCGGCCCTGCAGCGGCGCGCGCGGCAGGTCGTCGGCGTCGTCGCGGGCCTTGGGCAGGGTCAGGCTGACCCAGAACTCCGAGCCTTCGCCCGGCGTGCTGTCGACGCCGATCTCGCCGCCCATCTGCTCGATCAGGCGCTTGGAGATCACCAGGCCCAGGCCGGTGCCGCCGGCCTGGCGGCTGAGCGAGTTGTCGGCCTGGCTGAAGGCCTGGAACAGCGCGCGCAGGTCGTCGTCGGTCAGGCCGATGCCGGTGTCCATCACGCTGATGCGCAGTTGGGCGCGGTCGGCGCTCTCGTCCTCGACCATGGCGCGCATGACGATGGTGCCTTCGCGGGTGAACTTGATGGCGTTGCTGACCAGGTTGGTCAGCACCTGTTTCAGCCGCAGCGGGTCGCCGCGCAGGGCCAGCGGGGTGTCGCGGTAGATCAGGCTGACCAGCTCCAGCTGCTTCTCGTGGGCGGCGGGGGCGAGGATGGTCAGGGTGTCCTGCAGCAGGTCGCGCAGGTTGAAGGGGATGCTCTCCAGCACCAGCTTGCCGGCCTCGATCTTGGAGAAGTCGAGCACCTCGTTGATGATGCCGAGCAGGCTGTCGGCGGACTTCTCGATGGTCGCCAGGTAGTCCTGCTGGCGCGGGCTGAGCTCGCTCTTCTGCAGCAGGTTGGTGAAGCCGAGGATGCCGTTGAGCGGGGTGCGGATCTCGTGGCTCATGTTGGCGAGGAACTCGGACTTGATGCGGCTGGCCTCCAGGGCCTCCTTGCGCGCGAAGTCCAGCTCGATGTTCTGGATCTCGATGGTCTCCAGGTTTTGCCGCACGTCCTCGGTGGCCTGCTCGATGCTGTGCTGCAGTTCTTCCTGGGCGTTCTGCAGGGCCTCGGCCATGCGGTTGATGCCGGCGGCCAGCTCGTCCAGCTCAACGCTGCCCAGCGGCGGCAGGCGGGTTTCCAGGTGGCCGTCCTTGAGCTGGGCGACGCCGGCCTTGATCGCGCGCAGCGGGCCATTGATGCTGCGGCTCATGCGCAGGGCGAGCAGGGCGGTGACGCCGAGGCCGCCGACGATCAGCAGCAGGCTGGCGAACAGGCTGCGGTAGCCGCTGAGCAGGGTGCCCTGGTGCGACAGTTCCAGCTCGACCCAGCCGAGCAGTTCGGCGCTGCGCTCGTCGCCTGCGTCGTCGCTGAGGGCCAGGTGCTGGTCGTACACCGGCAGCAGAAAACGCGTGGCGTCCTGGCCGCTGAGGCGGCTGAGCCCGGGCTGGTCGTTCGGCACCGGGTTGAGCATGCTCGGCCCGGCATGCGCCAGCGGCGCACGCTCGGCGGCGAGGAAGCGCACCGCGCGCACGTCCGGGTGCTCCAGCGACTGCCGGGCGATGCGTTCGAGCAGTGGCTTGTTCTGCTGCTGCAGGGCCGGCGCGGCCAGCGGCGCGAGGTGCTCGACCAGCATCTCGCCGCGCTGCAGCAGCTGCGCCTGCAGCCCGGACAGCTGCACCCAGGTGAAATAGCCGCCGAGCACCAGCGCCAGCAGGCTGGTGGGCAGCAGGGTGAGCAGCAGCACGCGGCCCTTGATGCCTAGTTCCTTGAACACGCCTGGTCTCCTTCTAAGACGTCTGGGCAGTGTAGCGATTCGCTGGCGTGGAATCTGTAGGTGAGTGGCCCGGGTTTAATAGGTAGAATTGTTCGCATTCGTCTTGTCGGTCGTTCGCCATGCTGTCCTCTGCCCATCCCGCCGCCCGCATCCTCGCCGTCGAAGACGACCCGCTGCTCGCCAGCCATTTGCAGACCCACCTGCTGGGCTGCGGCTATCACGTCACCCTCAGCCGCGACGGCAGCGAGGGCTTGCGTCTGGCCGAGAGCGAGGACTTCGACCTGATCCTGATGGACATCCTGCTGCCCGGCACCAATGGCCTGGACGCCCTGCAGCAACTGCGCCGGCGGCGCGGTGTGCCGGTGCTGCTGATGTCGGCGCTGGGCGACGAGCCCAATCGTATCGCCGGCTTCAGCCAGGGCGCCGACGATTTCCTGCCCAAGCCGTTCAGCCTCGGCGAGCTCAGCGTGCGCATCGAGGCGATCCTGCGCCGGGTCGCCTACGAGCGGCGCGAGCAGCTGCCGCGCGAATCGGCCGACGCCCTGTGCTTCGACGAGGGCCGCTGTGACGTGGCCCTGGCCGGCCACTGGGCGGGCCTGACCCCCAGCGAGTACCGCGTGCTGGAGCTGCTCTGGCGCCACCGCGACGAGGCGCTGAGCAAGCCCTTCCTCTATCAGCAGGCGTTGCGCCGCGGCTACGCCCTGCACGACCGCAGCCTGGACATGCACGTCAGCCATATCCGCCGCAAGCTGCAGAGCATCGGCTACCACGGCGGCCGGGTAGAAACCGTGTGGGGCCGGGGCTACGTGCTGGCGCGGGCGGGCACATGAGGCTGCCGGGGCGGCACTCGCTGCTGTGGAAACTGACCGGTGCGTTGGCGCTGTTCTGCCTGCTGCTGGTCAGCCTGCATGTCGACCTGGGGCGCCTGTTCATCGAGGCCACCTCGCGTCTGCCTGCGTCGACCCAGGCGCTGCTGCGCGCCTATGGCCAGGAGGCCGAGGTCGCCTGGCGCGAGGCGGGAGCGAGCGGGGTCGATGCCTTCCTGGCGCGCCTGCGCGAGCGCGAGCAGGTCTGGGCGGTGGTGGTCGACGGGCAGCATCGCTCGCTGTCGTCGCAGGCGCTGGACGAGGACGAGCGCGCGCAGCTGGACTTCGTGCGCCGCCTCGACTGGCTGGTGGGGCGACCCGGCGGTACGCCGACCTTCTATGTGCCGTTCAGCGACGGCGAATCGCGTCTGGTGATGGATCTGCCCCAGCGCCTGAACCCGCGCCAGCACCTCGAACTGTGGAACCTGCTGCTGCAGCGGATAGTGCCGGCAGTGCTCGCGGTGCTGCTTGGCGTGCTGCTCTATCGTGTGCTGATCGCCCCGCTGGCGGTCCTGCGGCGCCAGGCCAACGCCCTGCACGCCGACGATCTCGGCGCGCGGGCCGGCGGCGTGGCGCGGCGCCGCGACGAGCTGGGCGAGCTGGCCCGCGCCTTCGACCATATGGCCGAGCGCCTGCAGGCCACGGTGTCGCTGCAGCGCCAACTGCTGCGCGACCTCTCCCACGAGTTGCGCACTCCGCTCAGTCGCCTGCGGGTGGCCGGCGAGAGCGGTCTGGATGCCGAGCGGCTGAGCCAGCGCGTGCTGCAGGAGGTCGACGGCATGCAGCGCCTGGTGGCCGCTACCCTGGAGCTGGCCTGGCTCGACACCGAGCGCCCGCGGCTGAGCGCCGAGCAGGTCGAACTGGCCGCGCTGTGGGACGTGCTGGCGGAAAATGTGCGCTTCGAGAGCGGCTGGTCCGGCGACAGACTGCGCTACGAGGTGGCGGGCGACTGCCGCCTGCACTGCAACCTCAATGCCCTGGCCCAGGCCCTGGAGAACGTGCTGCGCAACGCCGTGCGCCATTCGCCGAGTGGCGGCACGGTGCACCTCGGCGGGCGCCGCGAGGGCGCCGGCTGGCACCTGTGGCTGAGCGACGAGGGCCCCGGCGTGGCCGAGGCGCAACTGGAGGCGATCTTCCTGCCCTTCACCCGCCTCGACGGTTCGCGCCCCGGCGACGGCGGTTTCGGCCTCGGCCTGAGCATCGCCCGCAGCGCCATCGCCGGGCAGGGCGGGCGCATCTGGGCGGAGAACGCTGCGCCCGGGCTATGCGTGCATTTTCAGCTGCCGGCCGCCTGAGAGCCTGTTCAAAGGCTGCTGCGCGTCGGCACTGCTGCGTTAAAAACAGGCTCGGAATGCTCATTTACACCAGTAAACTCCGCTTCCTCGCCTGTTTTTGCCTTGCATTGCTCTAGCTCGCGAGCCTTTGAGCAGGCTCTGAGTCCGGACGCCTCGCGCGCTTCTGTAGCGTCTTGCGCGACAGCATGGCGTGATGCCGTCGCGGGTTAGGCGTATCATGATGGCCCTTCGCGGCAGTCCGGATTCGAGCGACCCATGACCCTGCACTTTCCCACCATCGCCGATTGCGTCGGCAACACCCCGCTGGTGCGCCTGCAGCGCCTGCCGGGCGACACCTCCAACACCCTGCTGGTCAAGCTGGAAGGCAACAACCCGGCCGGGTCGGTCAAGGATCGGCCGGCGCTGTCGATGATCACCCGCGCCGAGCTGCGCGGCGACATCCAGCCCGGCGACACCCTGATCGAGGCCACCAGCGGCAACACCGGCATCGCCCTGGCCATGGCGGCGGCGATCAAGGGCTACCAGATGATGCTGATCATGCCCGACAACATGAGCGCCGAGCGCAAGGCGGCGATGACCGCCTACGGCGCCGAGCTGGTGCTGGTGAGCAAGGAAGACGGCATGGAAGGCGCCCGCGACCTGGCCGAGAGCCTGCAGCGCGGCGGCCGCGGCAAGGTGCTCGACCAGTTCGGCAACGGCGACAACCCCGAGGCCCACTACGTCGGCACCGGCCCGGAAATCTGGCAGCAGACCGGCGGGCGCATCACCCACTTCATCAGCTCGATGGGCACCACCGGCACCATCATGGGCGTGTCGCGCTACCTCAAGGAGCAGAACCCGGCGGTGCAGATCGTCGGCCTGCAGCCGCAGGAAGGCTCGGCCATCCCCGGCATCCGCCGCTGGCCGCAGGAATACCTGCCGAAGATCTACCAGGCCGAGCGCGTCGACCGCGTCATCGACATGGCCCAGGTCGAGGCGGAAACCGTGATGCGTCGCCTGGCGCGGGAGGAGGGGATCTTCTGCGGCGTGTCCTCCGGCGGTGCGGTGGCGGCCATGCTGCGCCTGTCGCGCGAGGTGGAGAACGCGGTGATGGTGGCGATCATCTGCGACCGCGGCGACCGCTACCTGTCCACCGGCGTCTACGACGAACCCGCGGCAGAGCACTAATTCATGGCCAAACGCAGCTCCGGCCTGCGCTTTCAACCCAGTGGCGGCAGCCGCGCTCCCCAGGTGCCGGTGGGCAAGAAGCAGCAACTGAGCATCGAGCGCCAGGCCGGCGACGGTCGCGGCATCGCCTTCGACGGCGGGCGCACCTGGTTCGTCAGCGGCGCCCTGGCCGGCGAGCGCGTCGAGGCCCGGGTGCTGGCCGCGCGCAGCCAGACCGTCGAGGCGCGCGCCGAACGCATCCTCGCGCCCAGCGCCGCGCGGCGTCAGCCGCCCTGTGCGCATGCCGGGCGTTGCGGCGGCTGCAGCCTGCAGCACATGCCCCATGCCGATCAGCTCGCCCTGAAACAGCGCACCCTGGCCGAGCAGCTCGCCCGCCTCGGCGGCGTGCAGCCGGACGAATGGGCGGCGCCGCTGGTGGGGCCGGAATTCGCCTACCGCCGCCGCGCGCGCATCGCCGTGCGCTGGGACGCCAAGGCGCGCCAGCTGCAGGTGGGTTTTCGCGCCGAGGCCAGCCAGGAGATAGTCGCGATCGACGACTGCGTGGTGCTGGTACAGCCCTTGCAACCGATTCTGCGCGGCCTGCCGGCGCTGCTGCGGCAGCTGGGCAAGCCGCAGGCGCTGGGCCATGTCGAGCTGTTCAGCGGCAGCGCCGAGGCCCTGCTGCTGCGCCACACCGCGCCGCTCGATGAAGCCGACCTGCTGCTGCTGCGCGCCTTCTGCGCCGAGCACGGCGCGCAGCTGTGGCTGCACGGCGAGGGCGAGCCGCAGGCCGATCAGATCGGCGCCGAGCTGGGTTTTCGCCTGGAGCGCTGGCAGTTGCAGCTGGCCTATCGGCCGGGGGATTTCGTCCAGGTCAACGGTCCGGTCAACGAGGCCATGGTCGCCCAGGCGCTAGACTGGTTGGCAGTGCGGCCCGGCGAACGGGTGCTGGATCTGTTCTGCGGCCTGGGCAATTTCGCCCTGCCGCTGGCGCGCCAGGCCGCCGAGGTGGTGGCAGTGGAGGGCGTTGCGACTATGGTCGCGCGCGCCGCTGCCAATGCCGCCGGCAACGGCCTGGACAACGCGCACTTTTTCCGTGCCGACCTGTCCAAGCCGCTGGCCGACGAGGCCTGGGCCGGCGGCGGTTTCGCCGCGGTGCTGCTCGATCCGCCGCGCGACGGCGCGCTGCAGGCGGTGCGCGGGATGACGGCGCTGGGCGCGCGGCGCCTGGTCTACGTCTCCTGCAACCCGACCACCCTGGCGCGCGACGCCGCCGAGTTGGCGCAGCAGGGCTACCGCCTGCGCCGTGCCGGGATTCTCGACATGTTTCCGCAGACCGCGCATGTCGAGGCCATGGCCCTGTTTGAGAAACCCTAGGCTGCGGCCTGGGGCACGAGGGATGCGCAGGACGCGCGTGCTTTCAGTTAATCCGACCGGTTCGCAGAAACCGGCGACTGCTCGGCGCACCTTGGGCGCGCCGTAGGGAAGGTAAGACGATGGTTCAGGTGAGAGCGCACCAGCCGATCAACGACGACGGCAGCATCAACCTCGAGGCCTGGCTCGACCATGCCGCGAGCGTCGATCCAGCGCTGGATCGCGAGGCCCTCAAGGAGGCCTGCGAATTCGCCCGCGATGTCGAGCAACAGGCCAATCCCACGCAGAACCTGTGGGTCGAGGGCACCTCCAGTTTCCGCGTCGGCCTGGAGATCGCCGAGATCCTCGCCGACCTCAAGCTCGACCAGGATTCGCTGGTGGCCGCGGTGCTCTACCGCGGCGTGCGCGAGGGCAAGGTGACCCTGGCTGCGGTGCACCAGCGCTTCGGCCCGGTGGTGGCCAAGCTGATCGAGGGCGTGCTGCGCATGGCGGCGATCAGCGCCTCGCTCAACCCGCGCGATTCCCTGGTGCTCGGCTCGCAGGCGCAGGTGGAGAACCTGCGCAAGATGCTGGTGGCCATGGTCGACGACGTGCGCGTGGCGCTGATCAAGCTGGCCGAGCGCACCTGCGCGATCCGCGCGGTCAAGGAAGCCGACGAGGAGAAGCGCCAGCGCGTGGCGCGCGAGGTGTTCGACATCTACGCGCCGCTGGCCCACCGCCTCGGCATCGGCCATATCAAGTGGGAGCTGGAGGACCTGTCGTTCCGCTACCTGGAACCGGTGCAGTACAAGCAGATCGCCAAGCTGCTGCACGAACGGCGGCTGGATCGCGAGCAGTACATCAACGACGTGATGAACCAGCTGCGCGCCGAACTGGAGGCCACCGGGATCAAGGCCGACATCAGCGGGCGGGCCAAACACATCTATTCGATCTGGCGCAAGATGCAGCGCAAGGGCCTGCAGTTCAGCCAGATCTACGACGTGCGCGCGGTGCGCGTGCTGGTGCCGGAGGTGCGCGATTGCTACACCGCCCTCGGCATCGTGCACACCCTGTGGCGGCACATTCCCAAGGAGTTCGACGACTACATCGCCAACCCCAAGGAGAACGGCTACCGCTCGCTGCACACCGCGGTGCTCGGCCCGGAGGGCAAGGTGCTGGAGGTGCAGATCCGCACCCACGCCATGCACGAGGAGGCCGAGCTGGGCGTGTGCGCGCACTGGCGCTACAAGGGTACCGACGTCAAGTCCGGCTCCAACCACTACGAGGAGAAGATCTCCTGGCTGCGCCAGGTCATCGAGTGGCACGAGGAACTGGGCGATATCGGCGGCCTGGCCGAGCAGCTGCGCGTGGATATCGAGCCGGACCGGGTCTACGTGTTCACCCCCGACGGCCACGCCATCGACCTGCCCAAGGGCGCCACGCCGCTGGATTTTGCCTACCGCGTGCACACCGAGATCGGTCACAACTGCCGCGGCGCCAAGATCAACGGGCGCATCGTGCCGCTCAACTACAGCCTGCAGACCGGCGAGCAGGTGGAGATCATCACCAGCAAGCAGGGCACGCCGAGCCGCGACTGGCTCAACCCCAACCTGGGCTATATCACCACCAGCCGCTCGCGGGCGAAGATCGTCCACTGGTTCAAGCTGCAGGACCGCGACCAGAACGTCGCCGCCGGCAAGACCATGCTCGAGCGCGAGCTGGGCCGACTGGCCCTGCCGCACGTGGACTACGACAAGCTGGCGGAGAAGGCCAACCTGAAGACCGCCGAGGATCTGTTCGCCTCGCTCGGCGCCGGCGACGTGCGCCTGGCCCATGCGGTCAACCTGGCCCAGCAGCTGGTGGAGCCGGAGCGCGCCAGCGAGCAGCTCGAGCTGATCCCGCGCAAGGCCCAGGGCTTCAAGCCGGGCAAGCGCGGCGACATCCAGATCCAGGGCGTCGGCAACCTGCTGACGCAGATGGCCGGCTGCTGCCAGCCGCTGCCGGGCGACCCGATCGTCGGCTACATCACCCTCGGTCGCGGCGTCACCATCCATCGCCAGGATTGCGCCACGGCGCTGCAGCAGGCCGCGCGCGAGCCGGAACGGATCATCCAGGTGAGTTGGGGCGAGGCGCCGGTGCAGACCTATCCGGTGGAAATCGTGATCAAGGCCTACGACCGCTCCGGCCTGCTGCGCGACGTGACCCAGGTGCTGCTCAACGAGAAGCTCAACGTGCTGGCGGTCAACACCCGCTCGAACAAGGAGGACAACACCGCCTCCATGTCGATCACCGTGGAGATCCCCGGCCTGGACGCCCTCGGCCGCCTGCTGGCGCGCATCAGCCAGTTGCCCAATATCATCGAGGCGCGCCGCCACCGCGCCAATTGAGCCTCAAGCGGCAAGCCTCAAGCCGCAAGAAAGCGTCGAGTGGCGCTTTTCACTTGCAGCTTGAAGCTTGTGGCTTGCAGCTTCCTGTCCAGGAGCTTCTATGTACCGACTCGACGACCTGCTGCATCTGATGGCCCGCCTGCGCGATCCTCAGCACGGCTGCCCTTGGGACCTCAAGCAGAGCTACGCGAGCATCGTCCCGCATACCCTCGAGGAGGCCTACGAGGTGGCCGACGCCATCGAGCGCGGCGACTTCGAGCACCTGCCGGGCGAACTCGGCGACCTGCTGTTCCAGGTGGTCTACTACAGCCAGCTGGCCGGCGAGGAAGGGCGCTTCGACTTCGCCCGGGTGGTCGACGGCATCACCCGCAAACTGATTCGCCGCCACCCCCACGTGTTCGTCGACGGCGACCTGTACGGCGCGCCGGATGCGGCGAAGCTGGAAGAGGCGGCGGTCAAGCAGCGCTGGGAGGAGCTCAAGGCCGAGGAGCGCGCCGAGAAGGCCGCCGCGCCCGAGCAGCTGTCCCTGCTCGACGACGTGCCCACCGCGCTGCCGGCGCTCTCCCGCGCGGCCAAGCTGCAGAAACGCGCCGCCCAGGTCGGCTTCGACTGGCCGGACGCGCTGCCGGTGGTGGACAAGGTGCGCGAGGAGCTGGACGAAGTGCTCGAGGCCATGAGCGAGAACGATGCCGAGGCGGTGTCCGAGGAGATCGGCGACCTGCTGTTCGTCGTCACCAACCTGGCCCGGCATCTCAAGGTCGACCCGGAAGGCGCCTTGCGCGCGGCCAACGGCAAGTTCGAGCGGCGCTTTCGCTTTATCGAGCAGAGCGTGCGCGAGGCCGGCCGCAGCCTGGACGGCTGCTCGCTGGAGGAACTGGATGCGCTGTGGGGCGAGGCGAAGAAACTGGAGAAGCAGACGCCGGGTTGCTGAGTAGAGTCGATGTCACGGCTACAGGCTGGAGCCGCGGCCGCTTAGCCCTTATGCTGGCGGCTTCGACCGGCGGCGCCGAGCGCTCGGCGCCGCTGCAACTGAATCATGTTCGGGATCGTTTAGTTATGGGTCTTTCCCTGCGCGACCAGCTGCTCAAAGCCGGCCTGGTCAACGAAAAACAGGCCAAGCAGGTTGGCAAGCAGCAGCAGAAGCAGAAGCGCCT
Organism: Pseudomonas sp. NPDC077186; assembly: GCF_044543505.1. Classification (NCBI taxonomy): domain Bacteria; kingdom Pseudomonadati; phylum Pseudomonadota; class Gammaproteobacteria; order Pseudomonadales; family Pseudomonadaceae; genus Pseudomonas; species Pseudomonas sp. NPDC077186. Next base: position 62,431 of record NZ_JBITWE010000007.1, on the reverse strand, counting down.
GGCGCACAAGGGCCAGGCCGAACTGGACGACAGCGCTCGCCAGGCCGCGTTGCAGGCCCAGGCCGAGAAGGCCGCGCGCGACCAGGAACTCAATCGCCAGCAGCAGGAGAAGGCCGAGCAGAAGGCCCGCACCGCGCAGATCAAGCAGCTGATCGAGCGTTCGCGCCTGCCCAAGCTCAGCGGCGAGGACTACTACAACTTCGTCGACGACAAGAAGGTCAAGCGCCTGGCGGTCAACGCCCTGATGCGCAACAAGCTGTCCAACGGCTGGCTGGCCATCGTCCGCCACGGCGGCGGCTACGAGGTGATCCCGCGCGAGGCGGCGCTGAAGATCCAGGAGCGCGACCCCTCGCGCATCGTCCTGCTCAACACCCACGTCGAGGCGCCGGATGCCGACGACCCCTACGCGGCCTACCAGATCCCCGACGATCTCATGTGGTGACGCAGTAGGGTGCGTCGTGCGCACCAAGGACCATCCGTGACACAACGCGGTGCGCATGACCTGGGCGGCCCCGCGACACCCTAGGGATTGCCCCGCTTAGCAGCGTTCCCCGGCCAACAGCACCCGGCCGAAGCTCGCTTCGGCGTCCTGCGGGGTGATCGCCAGCAGGCGATCCAGGCGCAGGCGCCGCTCGCCAGCGGCGCAGCGCAGCAGCAGAAATTCCTCCTTGCTCGCCGTGGTCTCGGTGGTCAGCGCCTGGCCTTGCAGGCGCGTGCCGTCGAGCAGTTCGATCTCCAGGCGGTAGCGGTGCAGGCAGGCGATGTCCAGGTAGTCGTACAGCTCGCAGGTCAGGGGGCGGTAGTCGCTGTCCATCGAGTCGTCTTCCGCGGCGATCCGAGCCCAATCGAACGCCCAAACTAGAAAAAACGCCGCGACTCCGTAAGCGGAGTGGCGGCGCGTGGGGGCTGAGCGGTCGCCGCAGGCGGCCTTACATCAGCGGGATGGTGTAGCTGACGATCAGGCGGTTTTCGTCCAGGTCGCCGGTGCTGGCGTTGGAGCGCACCATGGCGTTGCGCCAACGCACGCCGAGGTTCTTCAGCGGGCCTTCCTGCACGGTGTAGCTGATGTCCAGGTCGCGTTCCCATTCCTTGCCGCTGACGCCGCCTACCCCATCGAAACCGTCGCCGGTGACGTAGCGCACGAAGGCCACCAGGCCGGGCACCCCGTAGTTGGCGAAGTTGATGTCGTAGCGCGCCTGCCAGGATTTCTCGTCCTTGCGGGTGAAGTCGAGGATCTGCAGGTAGTTGACGATATAGGGGTCGGTTTCATGGAGGAAGGGGAAGGCGTTGTCGCCGCCGACCTTCTGGTAACCGAGGCGGAAGGTGTGGGCGCCGATGCCGGCCCACAGGTTGACCGAGGTCAGGTCGTTGTCCAGCGTGCCGCCGAGTTTGCGGCCGTTGTCCTGAGAGTCGAAGTAGGCCAGGTTGGCGCCCAGCTTCCAGTCGCCGATGGGCTGCACGTGGATCAGGTTGTACAGCTTCTGGTCGTAGATGTCTTCCAGCTCGCCGTACCACAGGCCGACGGTGGTGTTGCCGGCGTTGAACTTGTAGTCGCCGCCGGCGAAGTTGTAGCGGTCGCTCTCGCCGCCGACGTTGGTCGCGGTGATGTCCTGGCTGTCGGTGGAGTCGCGGAAGTTCACCTCGCGCAGCTGGCCGCCGTTGAGGGTCAGGCCGTCGATTTCCTGCGAGGTGAGCAGGCCGCCGGTGAACACCTGCGGCAGCAGACGCGAGTCGCCGGAGGAGACGATCGGCAGCTTGGGCATCAGGCCGCCGACCTTGCCCACGGTCTTGGAGATACGCGCCTTGGCCGCTCCGGTGGCCTCGGAGTATTCGTCCGGCCCCTCGTTGCCGAAGGCATTGGGCAGCAGTTCGGTGCCGGCGCGCTCGTCCGCCGAATCGAGTTTCAGCCCCAGGCCGGCGTAGGCGTCCAGGCCGAAGCCGACAGTACCTTCGGTAAAGCCGGATTCGGCCTTGAGGATAAAGCCCTGGGCCCACTCCTCGCGCTTGGACTGGGCGACGCCCGGGTCGCGCAGGTCGCGGTTCATATAGAAGTTGCGCAGCTCCAAGGTGGCCTTGCTGTCGCCGATGAAGTCGGCATGAGCCACGCCAGGCAGGGTGAGGCTGGCGCCCAGCGTGGCGAGGGCCACGGCGCGGGCGAGGGGAGTCTTACTCATTATTGTTGTCTCCTCGTTCTTATAGTTGGGTCGGCCACGATGTGACCGGCCAGTTACGGCGCTGTGAAATAAAGCATTTCAGTGACGAGTCGACTGTAAGACTTTAGTCGGCACGGACCAGCGGCACGCCGCGCCAGGCTGCTACTGCAGCCACTGCGGGTAGATCGGCAAGGGCTGCTGGGCCACTGCGTCGTGCGCCGGTAGCACCTTTAGCTCGGGCTGTTGCTGCATCAGCCGGTGCACCTGCTGCAGGACGTCGGTGGTGGCGACGCGGTCGTGATCGACCAGTCGGCGGCTGATCCAGAATTTTTCCCGCGGGCCGGTGAAGCCTTCCAGGCGCCAGCTGGCGTCGCCGGTGAAGAACAGCCGGCGGCCGTCGTCCAGGGTGACGAACAGGCCGACCGAGCCGGGCGTGTGGCCATGCAGCGGCACCAGCACCAGGGCGCCGTCGCCGAACAGGTCGAGGCTCTCGGCGAAACCGAGAAAGGGCTGCGGCGCGAAGTCGTACGGCACCCAGCGCACGCCGTGCTCGAACTGGCTGGGCAGGATCGCCGGCGGCACGCCGATGCGGCTGAACTCGATCTCCGCGTGGGGCGCCCAGACCGGCACCTCGGGGAAGTCGGCCAGGCCCGAGGCATGATCCCAGTGGGCGTGGGACAGCAGGATGCGGTCGACGCGGATGCCGTCGCGCTGCAACTGGTCGCGCACCGGCCGCACCGCGCCGTACTGCATCAGTTGCCGGCTGTGCCAGGGCATCTCGGTGAACTGCCGGTCCACCTGGCGGCCCAGGCCGGTGTCGAACAGCAGGGTGGCGGCATGGTGCTCGATCAGCACCGCCACATGGTTGGCGGTGGCGCTCTGCGTCCACTTGCCGCCAGCCACGGTGAAGGCGTCCAGGGTCGTGGTCGCGGAGGTCTTGACCAGGCTCAGGCGCAGCTCGGCCTGGGCGCCGAACGCGAGGCCGGCCAGCAGCAGGGCGAAGGTGTAGCGGTAGCGGCGCATAGGTGCAGTGTCCTTGGGGCGGTGAGGGTTGAATGGATGTTAGACAGACAGGTCTGTATATTTCAAGCGACGATTTTCTCCCCGCGCGGTCGACCTTTGCCGCACCTTGCGCATAATGGCCGTCTCTGGAGGTTGCACATGGCTTCGAACAAACGCGAACAGCTGCTCGCCACCGCGCTGCAGCTGTTCTACCGCGAGGGTTACCACGGCACCGGCATCGACCGCATCCTGGCCGAGTCCGGGGTGGCGAAGATGACCCTGTACAAGCACTTCAAGTCCAAGGACGAGCTGATTCTCGCGGCCCTGCAGCTGCAGCACGAGCAGCTCGGCGCACGCCTGCAGGCGGCCCTGGCCGGTCTGGCGCCGCGCGAGGCGATCCTGGCGACGTTCGACGGGCTGCAGCAGCTGCTCGGCGAGGCGGATTTCTGCGGCTGCCTGTTCCTCCATGCCACGGCGGAGTTTCACGACCGCGCGCACCCCATCCACCGCCAGGCGGCGGCGCACAAGCGCGCCTTGCTCGAGCACTTCCGCCGGGCGCTGCAGGCCCTGGGGGCGACGGATGCCGATGTGCTCGCCGCACAGCTGCAGTTTCTCTTCGAGGGGGCGCTGAGCATGGCCCATGTCTACGGCCCGGGCGATCAGGCCCGCCAGGCCCGGGCGGCGGCGGTCAGCCTGCTGCAGGCAGCGGGGCATTGACTGGCAGACCGTTGGTCGTGTGCGGCTAAAGCTTGCCCGGCGGCGGCCGTTAACCCGGCAGATGTCCTGCCCCGGTACCTTGCCATGAACAGCCTGGCCTCGCTCAACCCCTCCGCCTCGCGCGCCGCCCACGCCGCGCAATCGCCGTCGCCGCGCAGCAATGCAGCCGATGCGCAGTCCGTGCTGGCCAACCGCTTGGCCGACAAGCTCGGTTTGCAACCCGGCGCACTGAGCGGCAAACAGGACGATTTCACCCCCGAGAAGGTCGCCGGGCGCATCCTCGGCTTTATCGAGCAGCGCCTGCAGAGCGAGGCCGCGGCGGGCGCCGATCCGGCCAAGCTGGAGAAACTCCTCGGCCAGGCGCGCGAAGGCGTGGAGAAGGGCTTCGCCGAAGCGCGCAAGATTCTCGACGGCATGGGCGTGCTGGCCGGCAAGGTGGCCGGCGATATCGACGATACCTATCAGCGTATCCAGGACGGCCTCGGCGATCTCGACCGGCGCTTCGGCGCTGCCGCACCGGCGTCGGGCTCGCTGGCCCTGGCCGGTTACAGCGAGCGCTTCAGCGCCCTGGCGGAAACCTTCGACCTTGCAGTCACCACCCGCGACGGCGACCGCCTGCGCATCTCCGTGGCGCAGGCTTCGGCCAGTTGGTCGCAGAGCAGCTTCGCCGCCGCCAGCAACGGCAGCGGCACGGCCGTGACGGCCAGCAGCCAGTCCGGCAGCCTGCAGATCGGCGGCTGGCAGGTCAGCGTCGAAGGCGAGCTGGACGCCGACGAGGTCAAGGCGCTGGAGAAGCTCTTCAGCCAGGTGCAGGAGCTGTCCAACCAGTTCTACGCCGGCGACCTGGGCGGCGCCTTCGACCGCGCCATGGCCCTGGAAATGGACGGTGAGCAACTGGCCTCGATGTCCCTGCGCCTGACCCAGACCAGCGTGCGCCAGGCCACCGATGCCTATGGCGCCGTGGCCGGACAGGGCGCCAGCGCGGTCAATGGCGACCTGCAGAACTATGCCCAGGGCCTGCTCGACGCGCTGCGCAGCGCCGAAGGCCTGGCGCAGGATGCCGGCGGCCTGCTCAAGGACCTGCTCAAGGGCGGCTTCTCGCTCGACGAGCGCTTCGACCTGCCGCGCCTGGAGAAGGCCGACAGCCTCAACCGCAGCCTGCTCGACGGCCTGCAGGCGCTGCTCGCCGGTCAGCTCGGCGAGGGCGCGGCCGCGAGCTGATTCGCGTCGGTGTTAAACTGCGCACCTTGCCGACAGTGAGGTGCGTACATGACGCCGGAATGCCAACTCTTCGGAACCCTGGGCTGCCACCTGTGCGAGGTGGCCGAGGCGCTGCTCATGCCGTTCGTCGAGAACGGCCTGCTGGTGGAGTTGATCGATATCGCCGAGCACGAGGGCATGGTCGAGCAGTACGGCCTGCGCATCCCGGTGCTGCGTCGTTGCGACACCGGCGCCGAACTGAACTGGCCGTTCGACGGCGAGCAGGTGGTGGCCTTTCTTCGCTGAGGCGTTGGCCGGCGCCAGGCGGGACGGTAATCGCAGGCATAAAAAAACCCGCCGGTTAAGGCGGGTTTTTGATTTGGTCGGAGAGACAGGATTCGAACCTGCGACCTTCTCGTCCCGAACGAGACGCGCTACCAAGCTGCGCTACACTCCGAATCAGCCGTATTCTACCGAAAAACTTTTACCGCACAAGGGGTTAGCCCGAAAAAATTGTGGGTGGCAGTCCTTCCATCGGCAATCCCGCAACCCGCCCGGGCCTCGCAGGGGAGGCCCGGGTCGTCGTTTCAGAGTTCCTTGACGGTCTGCACCTGATCCTTGTTGACGGTGGCGCGCTTGCCGTCGAGTTGCTCGAACTCGTAGAAGCCGGAGTCCTCGTCGAACTTGGGCTTGTCCACGGTCTGGATCTCGCGGCCGTCGTTCAGGGTGATCACCGACGGCGAGGCGCAGCCGGCCAGTGCGGCGAAACCGAGGGCGATAAGCAGGGCGGGGATGATCCGTTGAGTCATGGTCTGTCTCCTTGGGTGATACAACCTATGTACCCAGGCTCAGACGCAGTCGCGGCGTGCGAGTTCCACCGAGTTTTCCCGGCGCCTCAGCCGGGGCGGGCGGCGGCGAGGAGTTCCGGCGTATTCAGGTTGGCCAGGCGCGCATCGTCGAGCGGGCAGTCCAGCGGCGTCGGTGCGAGGCCGTCGAGCCAACGCTGCGGGCTGCGCTGGCCGGCCTGCCAGGCGCGTTCCAGATCGTCGCGCAACGCGGTCGGCAGCAGGCAGAACAACGGCTGCCAGTACTGCCCCTGGCGCACCACCGCCGGTTTGCTACCGGCGCGTTCGAGCAAGGCGTCGAGCAGCGGGCGATCCACCAGCGGCGCGTCGCAGGGCAGGATCAGCAGTTGCGTATGACGGGCCACCGCCAGGCCCGCGCGAATGCCGGCCAGCGGTCCCTGGAAGTCGCTGTCCTGGTCGCTCACCAGGCGGTCGGCATAGGGCGCGTAGCGCTCGGCGTTGCGGTTGCAGGAAACGATCAGGTCGTCGCTCAAGGGGCGTACCAGCTCGTGCAGCCAGGCGATCAGCGGCCGCCCGCGCCACTCCAGCAGGCCCTTGTCGCGCCCGCCCATGCGTTGGCCGCGGCCGCCGGCAAGCAGCAGTACGGAGCAGGGCGGTGGGGCGTTGGATGCGGGCATGCTGGCGTCTCCGGTGGCGGGTGGTGTGATATAACTCCGGCCATTCTCTCGCAATTGGAAGCCTGCCATGAACCATAAGGCCGAGGCGCTGTTCGTGCCGCTGCAGATCGCCGTGCTCACCGTCAGCGACACCCGCACCCTGGAAACCGATACCTCCGGACAACTGTTCGTCGATCGCCTGCAGGAGGCCGGTCACCATTTGGCCGCGCGCGTCCTGCTCAAGGACGACCTCTACAAGATCCGCGCCCAGGTCGCCGGCTGGATCGCCGACGACGGCGTACAGGTGGTGCTGATCACCGGCGGTACCGGTTTCACCGGGCGCGACAGCACGCCGGAAGCGGTTGCCTGTCTGCTGGACAAGCAGGTGGACGGTTTCGGCGAATTGTTCCGGCAGATCTCGGTGGCCGATATCGGCACCTCCACCATTCAGTCGCGTGCCCTGGCCGGTCTGGCCAACGGCACCCTGGTGTGCTGCCTGCCGGGTTCGACCAACGCCTGCCGCACCGCCTGGGACGGCATCCTCGGCGAGCAGCTCGATGCCCGCCATCGTCCCTGCAATTTCGTCCCCCACCTGAAGCAGGTGGCCGCCTGCGAGAGCCGCGGATGAGCGGTTGCGAGCAACCCGGCCTGCTACCCATGGAGGCGGCGCTGGCGCGCCTGCTGGCGCTGGCCGAGGCCGCGCCCATCGCGCAGCAGGAATCGGTCGCGCTGGCCGATGCCGATGGCCGGGTGCTGGCCGAGCCGCTGCTTGCCGCCCTCGACCTGCCGCCCTGGGACAACAGCGCCATGGACGGTTACGCCCTGCGCCTGGCCGATTGGCAGGGCGAGGCGCTGCCGGTCAGCCAGCGCATCCAGGCCGGCACGGCGCCCTTGCCGCTGCAGCCGGGTAGCTGCGCGCGCATCTTTACCGGTGCGCCGCTGCCGGCCGGCGCCGACAGCGTGGAAATGCAGGAAAACGTGGAGCTGGATGACGCCGGCCGAGTGCGCTTTCGCCAGCCGCTCAGGCTTGGCCAGAACGTCCGCGCCCGCGGCCAGGAAACCCGTGTCGGCGATTGCGTGCTGCCGGCCGGTACGCGCCTGGGGCCGATCGAACTGGGCCTGGCCGCCTCTCTCGGCGCGGCCGAACTGCGCGTGCGGCGGCGGCCGCGGGTCGCCGTGCTGTCGACCGGCGACGAGCTGGTCGAGCCCGGCCAGGCGCTCGGCCCGGGGCAGATCTACAACAGCAACCGGCGCCTGCTCAGCGCCTGGCTGCAGCGCCTGGGCTGCGCCGTGGTCGACGCCGGCATCCTGCCGGACGACCTGGTGCTAACCCGCGAGGCCCTCGGCAGGCTCGGCGACGTCGACCTGATCCTGTCCACCGGCGGGGTCTCGGTGGGCGAGGCGGATTATCTCGGCCTGGCCCTGCGCGAGGCCGGCGAGCTGGCGCTGTGGAAGCTGGCGATCAAGCCGGGCAAGCCTTTGACCTTCGGCCATTACCAGGGCGTGCCGGTGATCGGCCTGCCGGGCAACCCGGCCTCGACCCTGGTCACCTTCGGCCTGTTGGCGCGCCCCTACCTGCTGCGTCGTCTCGGCGTGCCGCGCGTCGAGCCGCTGGGTTTCGCCGTGCCGGCCGGGTTCGTCTGGCGCAAGCCGGGCATGCGCCGCGAGTACCTGCGTGCGCGCCTGGAACACGGCCGCGCAGTGCCCTACGCCAACCAGAGCTCCGGCGTGCTGCGCAGCGCCGCCTGGGCCGAAGGGCTGGCCGAGGTGCTCGAGGGGGCAACGCTGGAGGAGGGCGACAGCCTGCGGTTTATCCCCCTCAGCGAGATCCTCGGTTAAGGCCATGGACGAGGCGCTGCGGCGAGTCGCGCGGGCCATCGAGCAGGCCGAGCGCATCCTGGTCATTACCGGCGCGGGGCTGTCGGCCGACTCCGGCCTGCCCACCTACCGCGGCCTCGGCGGCCTGTACAACGGCCATACCGCCGAAGGCCTGCCGATCGAGGCGGCGCTGTCCGGGCCAATGCTGCGCCGCGACCCGGCATTGTGCTGGAAGTACCTGGCCGAGCTGGGCAAGGCCTGTCTCGGCGCGGCGCCGAATGCCGGTCACCTGGCCATCGCCGAGCTGCAGCGGCGCAAGCCCGCTTGCTGGGTGCTGACGCAGAACATCGACGGTTATCACCGCGCCGCCGGCAGTCCCGGCGAGCGCCTGATCGAGATTCACGGCGAGCTGGCGCCGCTCTATTGCCAGTCCTGCGGTGGTGAGGACGGCGAACTGGCCGAGCACCTGCAGCGGCCGCTGCCGCCGCGCTGTCGGCAGTGCGGCGGGGTGTTGCGCCCACCCGTGGTGCTGTTCGAGGAAATGCTCCCGGAGGCGGCCATCGACAGCCTCTACGCCGAGCTGCGCAAGGGTTTTGACCTGGTGCTCAGCGTCGGCACCAGCGCCAGCTTCCCCTACATAGTCGAGCCGGTGCTGCGTACCCGCCAGGCCGGAGGCCTGAGCGTGGAGATCAACCCCACGCTGACCGACCTCAGCGCCGTGGTGGATGTACGGCTGGCTGGGCGGGCCTTAGATGTGTTGCCGAAACTACTGGGTCACATTTCGAGCGATAGAATTTGCAAATAGACGGCATAGAGGGCATAGTCGCGCACTTGTAAATTGAACCGACACGGTCGTGCCCATGCGCAAACGCTTCGCACCCCTCGTGCCTTTTGCACTCATCGCCTTTCTCGCCGCCTGCGCCGGCCACGCGCCGCAGCCGCAGCTCGACGAGCCCGCGGTCAAGCCCGTCGCTCAGCAGGTCGAACCTGCCGAGGACGAGATGGCCGCGCTGATCGACGACAAACCCTACGAAATGCCGCAGCTGGCCGACAGCCTGCTCGATCTCGGGCGTTCGCTGGTCGGCACCCGCTATCGCTACGGTGGCACTTCGGTGCAGTCCGGTTTCGACTGCAGCGGCTTCGTTGGCTATCTGTTCCGCAAGGAAGTCGGCCTGGAACTGCCGCGCTCGACCCGCGAGTTGATCAAGCTGGATGCGCCCAAGGTGGCCCGCGCCGACCTGGAGCCGGGCGATCTGATCCTGTTCAACGACCGCGGCCGCGGCCGCGTCAGCCACGCCGGCATCTACCTCGGCGACGATCAGTTCATCCATTCCAGCAGCCGCCGCAGCGGCGGCGTGCGCATCGACAGCCTGGACGACAGCTACTGGAATCGCAGCTACCTGCAGGCCAAGCGCGTCCTCGCCCTGGCCCCGGTGGACGACGAGCAGGCCGCCCAGCGTCATCCCTGAGAGCAAGCTCTGAGCGCCCTTCGGCGCGGCCCCAGGGTTGCGCCGTTCGCCCCGAGCCGGCAGAGTAGGGCGCATCCAGGCTCAGGATCGCCTCGCTCATGCCCGTCACGACCCGTGTTGCCCTGCTCGTTCTCGCCCTGCTGCTGAGTGCCTGTAGCAGTCGCGCCCCCACCCCACAGCCCAGCTATCCACCAGCCACCGGCCAGTTCCAGGGCGGCGCCGACGACGTGCTGTTCCGCGCCCTCGGCCTGGTCGGCACGCCCTATCGCTACGGTGGCAATACCCCGGACGGCGGTTTCGACTGCAGCGGCCTGATCGGCTACGTCTACCGCGACGCCGCCGGCATCAGCCTGCCACGTTCGACCCGCGAGCTGAGCGCCATGCGCAGCCCCAATGTGCGCCGCGACGCCCTGCAGAGCGGTGACCTGGTGTTCTTCGCCACCAACGGCGGGCGCGGCGTCAGTCATGCCGGCATCTATGTCGGCGAGGGACGTTTCGTCCACGCGCCGTCTTCGGGCGGTACGGTGCGCCTGGACAGTCTGGACAACAGCTACTGGCAGCGCGCCTATCTGGACGCCAAGCGCGTGCTCGCCCCCGAACTGGCGCGCAATCCGTGACCCAGCGCAGCCTGCAACTCGACGACGCGCTCTACCAGTACCTGCTGGACGTCTCCCTGCGCGAGTCGCCGCTGCTCGCCCGCCTGCGTGCGGAAACCGCGCAGCTGAGCCAGGCACGTTGGCAGATCGCCCCGGAGCAGGGCCAGTTCATGGCCCTGCTGGTGCGCCTGCTCGGCGCCCGGCGGATCGTCGAGGTCGGCACCTTCACCGGCTACAGCGCCATTTGCCTGGCCGATGCCATGGGGTCGCAGGGCCAGCTGATCTGCTGCGACCTGCCCGGCGACTACAACGCCACCGCCCGCCGCTACTTCGCCGAGGCCGGGCTGACCGAGCGTATCCAGTGGCGTCTGGGCCCGGCGCTGGACAGCCTGGCGGCGCTGGAGGGCGAAGGGCAGGGCGACTTCGACCTGATCTTCGTCGACGCCGACAAGGCCAACTACCCGGCCTACCTGGAACAGGCGCTACGCCTGTTGCGCCAGGGCGGCCTGCTGCTGTTCGACAACACCCTGTGGAGCGGCCGGGTGTTACAGGCGCAGCCGGACAGTGCCGACACCCGCGCCATTCAGGCGCTGAACCGGGCGCTCAGGGACGATGCGCGCGTCGAGCTGTCGCTGCTGCCATTGGGTGACGGCCTGACCCTGTGCCGCAAGCGCTGAGCCGCCGTGGCGTTGACGCCCAACCCTCCCAGCCTCTACCCTGCGCGCCTTGCTTCAGGTGCCCGACGCCACGCGCGTACGAGGTGAAACAGGGAAGCCGGTTCAAATTCCGGCGCTGCCCCCGCAACGGTAGGTGAGTCAAACGCCGCTCTATTGCCACTGTGCTTCGTGCATGGGAAGGCGCGGCGCTAGCCCGCGAGGCTCGCTCACAAGCCCGGAGACCGGCCTGCTGCAGTCCACGGCATCGCGGAGGGCGTTGTCTGGCGTGCGGGCTCGCCTTCCCGGTGGCCCGCGCGCGCCGTTCTCCGCCTGCCTTGTCCAGCCCAGTGTGTTCGGGAGCGCAACGATGCCGCCATGCCAGCTTGCCAGTCGTGCACGGCGGCCTGCGCCCGGATGCCCGCAGACCAGGAAACCTCGATGAGCGAATCGACCGAACGCGACAGCGAATCGATCCCGCGCGACAGCGCATTGACCGAACGCGACGCCCGGCACCAGGCGCGCATGGCGCGCAAGAAGGCGCTGATCGACGCGAAGATCGCCCAGGCCCAGGACCAGTACGGCCTGCTGCTGGTGCACAGCGGCAATGGCAAGGGCAAGAGCAGCAGCGCCTTCGGCATGGTCGCCCGCGCCCTCGGCCACGGCATCAGGGTTGGCGTGGTGCAATTTATCAAGGGCGCCGCCAGCACCGGCGAGGAAACCTTCTTTCGCCGTTTCCCCGAGGAAGTCAGCTACCACGTGATGGGCGAGGGCTTCACCTGGGAGACCCAGGATCGCCAGCGCGATATCGCCAAGGCGGGCGAGGCCTGGGCCGTTGCGCAGCGCCTGCTGAACGACGAGGGCGTCGGCCTGGTGGTGCTGGACGAGCTGAATATCGCCCTCAAGCACGGTTATCTGCAGCTCGATGCGGTGCTCGCCGATATCCAGGCACGGCCGCTCCTGCAGCACGTGGTGGTGACCGGGCGCGGCGCCTTGCCGGGGATGATCGAGGCGGCCGATACGGTGACCGAGATGAGCCTGGTCAAGCATGCCTTCAAGGCCGGGGTGAAGGCGCAGAAGGGGGTCGAGTTTTGACTTCGCGCCAGTGCCCGGCGCTGCTGATCGCCGCGCCCGCCTCAGGGCAGGGCAAGACCACCGTCACCGCCGCCCTGGCGCGCCTGCACAGCCGCCAGGGACGGCGGGTACGGGTGTTCAAGTGCGGCCCGGACTTTCTCGACCCGATGATCCTCGCCCGCGCCAGCGGCGCGCCGGTGTACCAGCTCGACCTGGCGATGGTCGGCGAGGCCGAAAGCCGCCGCCTGCTCTGGCAGGCGGCGGGCGAGGCCGAGCTGATCCTGATCGAAGGGGTGATGGGCCTGTTCGACGGCCAGCCCTCGGCGGCCGACCTGGCGCGGCAGTTCGGCGTGCCGGTGCTGGGGGTGATCGACGGTTCGGCCATGGCCCAGACCTTCGGCGCCCTGGCCCATGGGCTGGCGACCTTCCAGGCCGACCTGCCGTTCGCCGGGGTGCTCGGCAACCGGGTGGCCAGCGCGCGCCATGGCGAGATTCTGCGCGCTGCGTTGCCGAGCACCATTCGTTGGTACGGCGCCTTGCCGCGCAATGCTGCGGTGGAGCTGCCCAGCCGTCACCTGGGGCTGGTGCAGGCGCAGGAACTGGCCGACCTCGACACGCGCCTGGACGCCGCCGCCGATGCCCTGGCCGCCAGCGCCGAGGTGGCCTTGCCGGCGCCAGTGCGCTTCGCCGCGCCACCACCGCGGGCGGTCGAGCCGCTGCTGGCCGGCGTGCGCATCGGCGTGGCGCGCGACGGCGCCTTCGCCTTTCTCTATCAGGCCAACCTCGATCTGCTGTGCGAGCTGGGCGCCGAAATTGAATTCTTCTCGCCGCTGGCGGGCGACGGCCTGCCGCAGGTGGACAGCCTCTACCTGCCCGGCGGCTATCCCGAATTGCATCTCGCTGAACTGGAAGGCAACCAGGCCATGGCCGCGGCGATTCGTGCCCATCACCGGGCCGGCAAGCCGATCCTCGCCGAATGCGGCGGCATGCTCTACCTGCTCGACGAACTGGCCGACAAGCAGGGCGCCAGCGGTCGCATGCTCGGCCTGCTGGCCGGCCGCGCCGCGCTGCAACCACGGCTGACCGCCCTGGCTTTGCAGGAAGTGGAGTTGCCGGAGGGCGAGCTGCGCGGCCACAGCTACCACCATTCGCGCCTGGACAGCCCGCTGGCGCCGCTGGCCCTGGGTCGTTGCCCGAACGGCAAGGCGGTGGCCGAGGCGGTCTATCGCCTGGGCCGGTTGACGGCCTCCTATATCCACTTCTACCTGCCGTCCAACCCCCTGGCGGCCGCGGCGCTGTTGCGCCCATGAGCGAGCAGGCCTTCAGCGCCGTCGAGCGCGCCGCGGTCTACCGCGCCATCGCCGAACGCCGCGACATGCGCCACTTCAGTGGCGGCGAGGTGCCGGCCGAGGTGCTGGCACGCCTGCTGGAGGCGGCGCACCGCGCACCCAGCGTCGGCCTGATGCAGCCCTGGCGCTTTCTGCGCATCAGCGACCCGCAATTGCGCGAAGCCGTCCACGCGCTGGTGGAGGCCGAACGGCTGCGCACCGCCGAGGCGCTGGGCGAGCGCTCCGACGAATTCATGCGGCTCAAGGTCGAGGGCATTCGCGAGTGTGCCGAGCTGCTGGCGGTAGCGCTGATGGACGGGCGCGAGACTCATGTCTTCGGCCGCCGCACCCTGCCGGAAATGGATATGGCGTCGGTGGCCTGCGCCATTCAGAATCTCTGGCTGGCCGCCCGCGCCGAGGGCCTGGGCCTGGGTTGGGTGTCGCTGTTCGAGCCCGAGGCGCTGGCTGCGCTGCTGGGCATGCCGGCCGGCAGCAAACCGGTGGCGCTGCTGTGCCTGGGGCCGGTCGCGGCCTTCTATGACCAGCCGATGCTGGTGGAGGAGGGCTGGGCCAGGCCGCGGCCGCTCGCCGAGCTGCTGTTCGAGAATCGATGGGGAGAACGCGTTGACTGACCTATCCACTGGCAACGGGCTATGGCGATGAGCCTGGCGCTCAGCACCCTGGCCGGGGTGGCGCTGGACGCCGCGCTCGGCGAGCCGAAGCAGGGCCACCCGCTGGTGGCCTTCGGCCGCCTGGCGAATCGTCTGGAGCAGCGCTTCAACCCCGCCGGCGGCGGCTGGCGCAGCCATGGGGTGAGCGCCTGGTGTCTGGCGGTGCTGCCGCTGACCCTGCTGACCTGGCTGCTGGCGCAGGTCTCGGCCTTCGGCTGGGCGGTGGAGATCGCCGCGCTGTACTGCGCCCTCGGCCTGCGCAGCCTCGTCGAGCACGCGCGGCCGGTGGCGCAGGCGCTGCGCCTGGGCGATCTGGCGCTGGCGCGCGAGCGCGTCGGCTGGATGGTCAGCCGCAACACCGCCGCGCTGGACGCCGGCGGCGTGGCCCGCGCCGGCACCGAGTCGGTGCTGGAAAACGGCTCGGATGCGGTGTTCGCCGCGCTGTTCTGGTTCGTCGTCGCCGGCGCGCCGGGTGTGGTGCTGTACCGCCTGAGCAATACCCTGGATGCCATGTGGGGTTACCGCAACGAGCGCTTCGAACGCTTCGGCTGGGCCGCGGCGAAGATCGACGATGTACTCAATTACGTCCCTGCGCGCCTGGTGGCGCTGAGCTACGCGTTGCTTGGCCACAGCGCCCTGGCGCTGCGCTGCTGGCGTCGCCAGGCGCCGCAGTGGGACAGCCCCAACGCCGGCCCGGTGATGGCCGCCGGCGCCGGTAGCCTGGGGGTGAGCCTGGGCGGCGCGGCCGAATATCACGGCCAGCTGCATGTGCGCCCGCAACTGGGCGAGGGGCCGCCGCCGCGGGCGCGCGATATCGAGCGCGCGCTGAATCTGGTGTGGGGCGGCGTGCTGCTGTGGCTGGCGCTGCTGGGACTCTGGGAGGTGCTGGGTGCTTGAGCATGGAGGCCGCCTGCGTGCGGCGGCGCGGCAATACGGCATCGCCCTGGAGGACTGGCTGGACCTGTCCACCGGCATCGCCCCCTACGGCTGGCCGTTGCCGGCTATTGCGGCCGAGGCCTGGACTCGCCTGCCGGAGCCGGACGATGGCCTGGAAGCCGTCGCCCGCGACTACTACGGCGCGGCCAGCCTGCTGCCGGTGGCCGGTTCGCAGGCGGCGATCCAGGCCTTGCCGCGCCTGCGCAAGGGCTGCACGGTGGGCATCCTCTCGCCGACCTACGCCGAGCATGCCGCCGCCTGGCGCCGCGAGGGGCACCGGGTGATGCAGCTCAGCGAGGGCGCCATCGACCGCGCCCTGCCGCGCCTCGACGTGCTGCTGCTGGTCAACCCGAACAATCCCACCGGCCGGCGTATCGAGACGCCGCGCCTGCTCGCCTGGCACGCGCAACTGGCCGAGCGCGGCGGCTGGCTGCTGGTGGACGAGGCTTTCATGGACTGCACGCCCGAGCACAGCCTGGCCGCTCACGGCGCGCGGCCGGGGCTGATCCTGCTGCGTTCGTTCGGCAAGTTCTTCGGCCTGGCCGGCCTGCGCCTGGGCTTCGTCCTCGCCGAGCAGGGCCTGCTCGACGAGCTGGCCGAACTGCTCGGGCCCTGGGCGGTGAGCGGTCCGGCGCGGCAGCTGGCGCGCCAGCTGCTGGCCGACGGCGCCGGCCAGGCGCGGCAACGCCAGCGCCTGCAGGTCGACGGCGAGCGCCTGGCGGCGCTGCTGCGCGATGGCGGCCTGCCGCCCACCGGCGGCTGCGCGCTGTTCCAGCTCTGCTGCCCGCCGCGGGCCGGCGACTGGCACGCGGCGCTGGCGCGGCGCGGCATCCTGGTGCGGCTGTTGCCCTTTATGGACAGCCTGCGCTTCGGTCTGCCGCCGCACGAGGCGGGCTGGCAGCGCCTGCAGCAGGCCCTGCGCGAGTGCGCCGAGGAGCTGGGGCAATGATCGGCACCACCCTGATGGTGCAGGGCACCACCTCCGACGCCGGCAAGAGCACCCTGGTGACCGCCCTGTGCCGTTGGGCACGGCGTCAGGGCGTGGCGGTGGCGCCGTTCAAACCGCAGAACATGGCGCTGAACTCTGCGGTCACCGCCGACGGCGGCGAGATCGGCCGCGCCCAGGCGGTGCAGGCCCAGGCCGCGGGCCTGGCGCCGCACACCGATATGAACCCGGTGCTGCTCAAGCCCAACAGCGACACCGGCGCGCAGGTGATCATCCACGGCCGTGCGGTGGGCAATATGCAGGCGCTGGCCTATCACGGCTACAAGCAGGTGGCCATGGCCGCGGTGCTCGAGTCCCACCAGCGTCTACGCCAGCAGTACCCGCTGGTGCTGGTAGAGGGTGCCGGCTCGCCGGCGGAGATCAACCTGCGCGCCGGCGATATCGCCAACATGGGCTTCGCCGAGGCGGTGGACTGCCCGGTGATCCTTATCGCCGATATCGACAAGGGCGGGGTGTTCGCCCACCTGGTCGGCACCCTGGAACTGCTCAGCCCATCCGAGCAGGCGCGCATCAAGGGTTTCGTGATCAACCGTTTTCGCGGTGACATCGCCCTGCTGCAACCGGGGCTGGACTGGCTGGAGCAGCGCACCGGCAGGCCGGTGCTCGGCGTGCTGCCCTACCTGATGGATTTCCACCTGGAGGCCGAGGACGCCGTCGATACTCGCCAGCAGGCCAAGACCACGGACGCGTTGCGGGTGGTGGTGCCGGTGCTGCCGCGCATCAGCAACCACACCGATTTCGACCCGCTGCGCCTGCACCCGCAGGTGCAACTAAGTTTCGTCGGGCCCGGCCAGACCATCCCGCCGGCCGACCTGATCGTCCTGCCCGGCTCCAAGAGCGTGCGCGCCGACCTGGCGCGCCTGCGCGAGCAGGGTTGGGATGCCGCCATCGCCCGTCATCTGCGCTATGGCGGCAAGCTGCTGGGCATCTGCGGCGGCCTGCAGATGCTCGGCCGGCACATCCACGATCCGCACGGCCTGGAAGGTGCCGCCGGCAGCAGCGAGGGCCTCGGCCTGCTGGATTTCGAGACGCGGCTGGAGCCGCACAAGCAGTTGCGCAACGTGCGTGGCCGCCTGTGCCTGGAGCAGGCCGAGGTCAGCGGCTACGAGATTCATGCCGGGGTCAGCACTGGCGCCGGCCTCAATGGTGCGGTGAGCCTGGACGACGGCCGCCGTGACGGTAGCCTGAGTGGCGACGGCCAGGTGCTCGGCACCTACCTGCACGGCCTGTTCGAGCTTCCTCAGGCCTGCGCCGCGCTGCTGCGCTGGGCCGGGCTGCGCGAGGTGCAGGCGGTGGACTACCAGGCCCTGCGCGAGCGCGATATCGAGCGCCTGGCCGATCTGGTGGAAGAACACCTGGATACCGACAAACTCAAGGCGCTCTGTGGGCTGGCGTAGGGTGGACGACGCTTTTTTCGTCCACTGCTGTGATCGCTGGGCATCTGCCAATGGTGGATCGGTAGAGCGTGATCCACCCTACGGTTTTGATTTGCCAACGGTGCGCACGGCCTAGGCGGCCCCACGACACCCAACGGAGTGCAAATGCTTGAACTGATCCTCGGTGGCGCCCGTTCCGGCAAGAGCCGGCTGGCGGAGAAGCTGGCGGCCGAGTCCGGCCTGGAAGTGGTGTATATCGCCACCAGCCAGGCGCTGGACGGCGAGATGAGCGCGCGCGTCGCCCAGCACCGCGCGCGCCGCCCGGCGCATTGGGCGCTGGTGGAGGAACCCGTGGCGCTGGCCCGCGTGCTGCGCGAGCAGGCGCGCGAGGGGCGCTGTCTGCTGGTGGACTGCCTGACCCTGTGGCTGACCAACCTGCTGCTATTGGACGACGAGGCGCGCCTGGCCGCCGAGCGCGACGCGCTGCTCGATACGCTGGCCGAGCTGCCGGGGCGCATCCTGCTGGTCAGCAACGAAACCGGCCTGGGCGTGGTGCCCATGGGCGAGCTGACCCGCCGTTACGTCGACGAGGCCGGCTGGCTGCACCAGGCCCTGGCCGAACGCAGCCGGCGCGTGCTGTTCTGCGTCGCCGGGCTACCCATGGTGCTCAAAGGAGATGCGTTATGAGCCTGCACTGGTGGCAGGGCCCCTGCCAGCCGCTCGATCATGTGGCGCGGGCCAAGGCCGAGGCGCGCCAGCAACAGCTGACCAAGCCGGCCGGCTCGCTCGGCCGGCTGGAGGCGCTGGCGATCCAGCTGGCGGCGCTGCAGGGCAGCGAGCGGCCGAAGCTGGACAGGCTGTGGATCGCCATTTTCGCCGGCGATCACGGCGTGGTGGCCGAGGGCGTGTCGGCCTACCCGCAGGCGGTGACCGGGCAGATGCTGAGCAACTTCGTTCACGGCGGCGCGGCCATCGGCGTGCTGGCCGGCGAACTGGACGCCGCGCTGGAGGTGATCGACCTGGGCACCGCCGTGCCGCTCGAGCCGCTGCCCGGCGTGCGCCACCTGTATGTGGGCGCCGGCACGCAGAACTTCGTCCAGGCGCCGGCGATGACCCTGGCCCAGGCGCTGATCTGCCTGCAGGCCGGCTGCGACAGCCTGCTGCGCGCCCGCGCGGTGGGCTGCGAGCTGTTTATCGGCGGTGAAATGGGCATCGGCAACACCAGCGCCGCCGCCGCGCTGGCCTGCTGGGCGCTCGATTGCCCGCCGGCCGAGCTGGCCGGCCCCGGTACCGGGCTGGACGCCGCCGGGGTGGCGCACAAGGTGCGGGTGATCGAAGCGGCGCTGGCCCTGCACCGGCCGCACATCGCCGAGCCGCTGCAGGCACTGGTGCACCTGGGCGGCTTCGAGATCGCCGCGCTGGTCGGCGCGTACCTGGCGGCGGCGCAGCAGGGCGTGGCGGTGCTAGTGGACGGCTTTATCTGCAGCGTCGCCGCGTTGCTGGCGGTGCGCCTGAACCCCGGCTGCCGCGACTGGCTGCTGTTCGCCCACCGCGGCGCCGAGCCCGGGCATGCCCGGGTGCTGCAGGCGCTGGACGCCGAGCCGCTGCTGGAGCTGGGCCTGCGTCTGGGCGAGGGTAGCGGTGCGGCGCTGGCTGTGCCGCTGCTGCGCCTGGCCTGTGCGCTGCACGGGCAGATGGCGACTTTCGCCGAGGCAGCGGTGGCGGATCGCCCGGCATGAGCCTGCACCTGGAACTGCTGCGCCACGGCGAAACCGAGCAGGGCGGCGGCCTGCGCGGCAGCCTCGACGACGCCCTGACCGCGACCGGCTGGGCGCAACTGCGCGCCGCGGTGGCCGGCGCCGGGCCCTGGGACGCGCTGGTCAGCTCGCCGCTGCAGCGCTGCGCGCGCTTCGCCGAGGAACTGGCGGCGCAGCACGCGCTGCCGCTGGCCTTCGACGCCGACCTGCAGGAGCTGCACTTCGGCGCCTGGGAGGGGCGCAGCACCGCCGAACTGATGCAGACCGATGCCGAGGCGCTCGGCCGCTTCTGGGCCGACCCCTTTGCCTTTACCCCGCCGGACGGCGAGCCGCTGCTGCGCTTCGAGGCGCGCATTCTCGCCGCGCTGCAGCGGCTGTACCAGGCGCACCGCGGCCGGCACCTGCTGCTGATTACCCACGGCGGGGTGATGCGTCTGCTGCTGGCGCGCGCCCGCGGCCTGCCGCGCCACGAGCTGCTGCAGGTCAATGTCGGTTACGCCCAGCGCGTGCGTCTGCAGCTGGACGGGCAGGGCACCCTGAGGGAGCTGGCATGAGCCCGGCGCTGATCGCCCTGCAGTTTCTCACCCGCCTGCCGGTCAGCCTGCCGGGTATGCCGACGCCCGAGCAGCTCGGCCGTTCTCTGCTCTGGTATCCGGCCGTGGGCTTGTTGCTCGGCCTGCTGCTGTGGGGGGCGCACTGGCTGCTGGGCGCGGCCCCGGTGTTGCTGCAGGCGGCGATCATCCTGGCGCTGTGGGTGGCCTTGAGCGGCGGCCTGCACCTGGACGGCCTGGCCGACAGCGCCGACGCCTGGGTCGGCGGCTTCGGCGACCGCGAGCGGACCCTGGCGATCATGAAGGACCCGCGCAGCGGACCGATGGCGGTGACGGTGCTGGTACTGCTGTTACTGCTCAAGTTCGCCGCCCTGGTCGGCCTGTTGCAGGCCGGGCAGGGGGGCTTGCTGGTGCTGCTGCCCTGGCTGGCGCGTGGTCTGTTGCCGCTGCTGCTGTGGACCACGCCTTACGTACGCGCCGGCGGCCTGGGCCAGGTGCTGGCCGAGCAGCTGCCACGGCGCCAGTTGCCCTGGCTGCTGACCGGCCACGGCCTGGCCATCTGCCTGCTGTTCGGTTGGAGCGGCGTGCTGGCGCTGGGGGTCGCCGCGCTGCTGTTGTTCTGGCTGCGGCGGCTGATGTGCCAGCGCCTGGGCGGCACCACCGGCGATACCGCCGGCGCCCTGGTCGAGCTGGCCGAATGCGCCGTCGCCCTGGCGCTGGCCTTGCTGGTCTGAGGGCAGATCCTGCAGCCTCGCCTAGGCTTCAGGCATAACCACAAACATTGCCTGCCTTTATGCCTCTTCTGCGCTGGATGCTCGTGCTGCTGTGCCTGCTGCTGCTCGGCGTGCGCGGCGAAACCCTGACCTGGGGCGTGCTGCCGCTGCCCGGGGTGTTCAACGTGCGCGACGGCGAGTTGGTCGACGGCGTGCTCTACGAGGCCATGCAACTGCTCGACGCACAGCTGGCGGAGCTGCACATTCGCTACGAGGTGCTGCCGTTCGCTCGCCTGGAGCAGCGCCTGCTGGCTGGCGAGCCGCTGTGCACCAGCGGCCAGTTGCAGAGCGCCGAGCGCGACCGTCTGGGCCACTTCGTCGCTTTTCTACAGTCGCCGCCGATCCATGTGCTGGTGCGGCGCCAGACCTATGCCCAGTTGGCCCTGGACGACGGCCGGGTCAGCCTCGCCTGGCTGCTGGCCAATCCCTACCTGCGTGGCGCGCTGACCCGCGGCCGGGTCTACCCGTCGGCCATTCGCGAACCCCTGCAGCGGGCGTTGGACGCTCGCCGCCTGCTCGAACTGGCGGCCGGCACGGGCGATAACCTGCTGCTGATGGTCAGCCACCGGCGCATCGACTACGCCTTCGAGTACCCCATGGTCTACACCGAGGTGGCGCGCAGCTTCAGCCTCGGCGACAGCCTGGTCAGCGTGCCCTTGCTGGAGGGCGATGCGCTGGTGCCGGTGGGGTTCTACTGCCCGCGCACGGCCTGGGGCGCGCGCATGGCCGCGCGCCTGGAGCGCGCCGTGGTCGAACTGCTGGCGCAGCCGCAAGGCCTGCTGCAGGTGCAGCGGCGCTGGCTGCCGGACGAGGTCTACGCGCGCTTCGCCGCGGATCTTCGCCGCTACTACCGGCAGCGCGCCGTCGGGCGCTAGCGGCAGCGCCCGGCGCACTGTTATGCCGACAAAGCGGGCAACTGTGCCTGTGTCTCGGTGCAAAGCGGGTATATACCTGCACCCCATGTTGCCGACCACCTGCCTCTGCACCCAATTGCGCCGCGCCAGCCGCGGGGTGACCCGACGTTACGACGATGCGCTCGCCGCGGTCGGGTTCGGCGCCGCCCAGTTTTCCCTGCTGCGTCATGTGCAGCGGCTGGGGCAGCCGAGCATTTCCGCGCTGGCCGAGGCCATGGGCCTGGATCGCAGCACCCTGGGGCGCAACCTGCGGGTGTTGCAGGAGCAGGGCTTGCTGCAGCTCGGCGAAGGCCGCGATCAGCGCAGCCGCCAGGTGTTGATCAGCGCCGCCGGTGTGCAGCGTCTGCAGCAGGCGCTGCCGCTTTGGCAACAGGTGCAGGACGAACTCAACGCACGCCTCGGCGAGGAGCGCCGCGCCGAACTGATGCAACTGCTGGAACAACTGGCCTGATCTTGTATCGGCGCTTACTTATCGCCTTCACGGCCACAACCGGCCGTCCCCGGGAGACACCGTAATGACCACCGCATGGCGCTCGACCACCTGGCTGCTGCTGGGCGCGTCACTGATCCTGGCCCTGTCGCTGGGCATCCGCCACGGCTTCGGCCTGTTCCTGCCGCCGATGAGCGCCGAATTCGGCTGGGGGCGCGAGGTGTACGCCTTCGCCATCGCCCTGCAGAACCTGATCTGGGGCCTGGCGCAGCCGTTCACCGGGGCCCTGGCCGACCGCTTCGGCGCGCGCCGCACCATAGTCGTCGGCGGCCTGCTGTATGCCGTCGGCCTGCTGCTGATGGGCCTGGCCGACTCGCCGCTGTCGCTGTCGCTGAGCGCCGGCCTGCTGATCGGCATCGGCCTGTCCGGTACCTCGTTCTCGGTGATCCTCGGCGTGGTCGGCCGCGCCGTTCCGGTGGAAAAACGCAGCATGGCCATGGGCATCGCCGCGGCGGCCGGCTCCTTCGGCCAGTTCGCCATGCTGCCCGGCACCCTGGGCCTGATCGGCTGGCTCGGCTGGTCGGCGGCGCTGCTCGCCCTCGGCCTGCTGGTGGCGCTGATCCTGCCGCTGGCGGCGATGATCAAGGAGCAGCCGATGCCGCTACCGAGCGGGCCCCAGCAGACCCTGGTCGAGGCGCTACGCGAGGCGGCCGGCCACTCCGGCTTCTGGTTGCTAGCGCTGGGCTTCTTCGTCTGCGGCTTCCAGGTGGTGTTCGTCGCCGTGCACCTGCCGGCCTACTTGGTCGACCATCACCTGCCGGCGCTGACCGGCACCACGGTGCTGGCCCTGGTGGGGCTGTTCAACATCTTCGGCACCTATATCGCCGGCTGGCTCGGCGGGCGCATGTCCAAGCCGCGCCTGCTCAGCGCGCTGTACCTGGCGCGCGGGGTGGTGATCACCCTGTTCCTGGTGGCGCCGCTGACGCAGTGGAGCGCCTACCTGTTCGGCATCGCCATGGGCCTGCTGTGGCTGTCGACGGTGCCGCTGACCAACGGCACCGTGGCGACCCTGTTCGGCGTGCGCAACCTGTCCATGCTCGGTGGCATCGTCTTCCTGTTCCACCAGCTCGGCTCCTTCCTCGGCGGTTGGCTGGGCGGCTACCTGTACGACCACACCGGCAGCTACGACCTGGTCTGGCAGATCGCCGTCCTCCTCAGCCTGCTGGCCGCGGTGCTCAACTGGCCGGTGCGCGAGGTGCCGGTGGCGCGCCTGCAGGAGGCCGGCGCGTGAGCACGCGGCCGCTGCTGCTCGGCGCCGCGCTGCTGGCGGCGGGGCTGCTGCTGGCGCTGGCCTGGTGGGGCTGGCGGCAGGGCGGCCTGGGGTTGCTGCAGTTGGGCGTCGGTATCTGCTAGCGCCGGGCAGCGCTGCGCACGGCGCACCTGCGTTGCTCTGGAAGGGCGGGGCGAGTAGCGTGGGTGCATCGTTCAGAATCTCCAGGATCATCCTTATGTCGCTGCGCCGCTTCGCCTGTACCCTCCTGCTGTCCGGCCTGGCCGTGCCGGCGCTGGCCGCCGACTGTCCGGCCCTGCTGCAGGGCGAGCTGCCGCGCCTGCGGGCCAAGGACAGCATCGACCTGTGCCAGTTCGCCGGCAAACCGCTGCTGGTGGTCAACACCGCCAGCTTCTGCGGCTTCACCCCGCAGTTCAAAGGCCTCGAGGCGCTTTACCAGCGTTACAAGGGCCAGGGTCTGGAGGTGCTCGGCGTGCCCTCCGACGACTTCCGCCAGGAAGCCGACGACAGCGAGGAGACCGCCACCGTGTGCTACGTCAACTATGGCGTGACCTTCACCATGAGCGAGGCCCAGGTGGTCACCGGCGCCGAGGCCATTCCGCTGTTCAAGGGCCTGGCCGAGCAGAGCAAGGCGCCGCGCTGGAACTTCTCCAAGTACGTGGTCGACCGCCAGGGCAAGGTGCTCGCCAGCTTCTCCAGCCTGACCAAGCCGGACGATCCGCGGCTGATTGAGGCGCTCGAGCGGGCCATCGCCTCGCAGCCCTGAGCCCGCGGCAGGTGCGTCGCCTGCCGTCTTAGCAAACGAGACCCGCTGCACAGCCCTTCACCCATCTGGGCGATGGGCTGTGCCCGGCTGCCTGCCTAGACTGGCGCGGCGCCGGACGCAGTTCCCCGGCGTGCCCACAAGAACAATAACGGAGGCACCCATGCGTCGCGTCTATACCACCGTCCTTGCCACTCTGGCCCTGCTCGGCGCCGTCCAGGCCCAGGCCAACTACACCAAGACCAAGCACCCGATCGTGCTGGTGCACGGCATCACCGGCTTCGACACCATCGGCGGGCTGGTCAACTACTTCCACACCATCCCCTGGAACCTCGAACGCGACGGCGCCAGGGTGCATATCGCCAGCGTCGCCGCGTTCAACGACAGCGAACAGCGCGGCGCCGAGTTGGCCCGGCAGATCGTACCCTGGGCCGCCGCAGGTGGCGGCAAGGTCAACCTGATCGGCCACAGCCAGGGCTCGCCCACCTCGCGGGTGGCGGCCTCGCTGCGCCCCGATCTGGTGGCCTCGGTGACCTCGATCAACGGCGTCAACAAGGGCTCCAAGGTGGCCGACGTGGTGCGCGGGGTGATTCCGCCGGGCGGCGCCATCGAAGGCGGCGCCAACGCTATCGCCAATGCGCTCGGCGCGCTGATCAACTTGCTGTCCGGCGCCAGCAACCCGCAGAGCGGCCTCGATGCCCTGGCCACCCTGACCACCCCCGGCACCACCGCGCTCAACGGCCGCCATCCCTGGGGCGTGAACAACAGCAGCTACTGCGCCAAGTCCACGGAAGTGCATAACGTGCGCGGGCACAGCATCCGCTACTACTCCTGGACCGGCAACGCCGCCTACACCAACGTCTTCGATGCCGCCGATCCCTTCCTGGCCTTCACCGGCCTGGTCTTCGGCGGCGAGAAGAACGACGGTCTGGTCGGCGTCTGCGCCACCTACCTGGGCCAGGTGCTGGGCGACGGCTACAACATGAACCACGTCGATGCGGTCAACCACCTGTTCGGCATCCGCGGCTGGACCGAGCCGGTGGCGCTGTATCGCCAGCACGCCAACCGCCTGAAGAACAAAGGCATCTGACCCCCACCCGCGGCGGGCCCGCCGGTCCGCCGCAGCGAGTTGCCCATGTCCCGATCCCTGAGCCTTTGCCTGGCCGCGGCGCTGCTCGCCGGTGGCCTCACCCTGTATTGGCGCTGGCCGGCTGCCGAGGTCGTGCCGGCAGCCTCCGTCGCTCCCGTCGGCGCCAGCGTCGAGCAGCCGGTGCCAGCGCCGGTGCCGCGTGCGGCCGCGCCGACGCCCACCGCCACGCCACTGGCGCCAAGCGCGGCGCCGCTGCCGAGCCTGGCCGGCACCGAGGTCGATGGTCGTCTGCAGACCGATGCCGCCGGCAACCTGCTGCTGGAGTTGGCGCTGCGCGATTACTTCGATTATTTCCTCAGCGCCGTCGATCACTCCGGCCTCGACGCCTCGATCGCGGCGCTGCTGGCCGATGCCGGCGCGCGTCTGCAGGAGCCGGCGCTGGGCCAGCTGACCAGCCTGCTCGGCGACTATCTCGACTACAAGCGCGCCAGCCTGGCGCTGCTGCAGCAGCCGCTGGACGCCCGCCAGCAGGTCGAGCCGCAGGCCCAGCTGCAGGTGCTGCAGCAGGCCTTCGAGCGTCTGGATGCGCTGCGCCGCACGCATTTCTCGGCCGCCGCGCAGGAGGCGCTGTTCGGCGCCGAACAGGCCTACGCCCGCTACACCCTCGACAGCCTGGCGCTGCAGCAGCGCGACGACCTCGACGAGGCGCAGCGCGCGCAGTTGCACGAACAGCTGCGCCAGCAGTTGCCGGAGGCGCTGCGCGCCAGCGAACAGCGTCAGCAGCAGGCCCAGGAGCAGCTGGCGCGCAGCGAACAGCTGTGGCGCGAGGGCGCGGACGAGCAGCAGGTGCGCGAGTTCCTGGCGATGACCTATGATCCGCCCACCGTGCAGCGCCTGCTGGCCGAGCAGCGCCGCGAGCGCGACTGGCAGCAGCGCTACCAGGCCTATCGCGTCGAGCTGGCCGGGTTGCAGGGCCAGGGGCTGAGCGCGGCGGATGGCGCGCAGGCGCAGCAACGGCTGCGCGAACGGCTGTTCGCCAGCGAAGATCGACACCGGGTGGAGACCTATGACGCCATCGCCGCCAAGCAGCCGCAGACGCCGATCCAGCCCTGAGCGGCTTCGCCCATGAGCCTCGAGCAGCAGGAGCGCCTGCTGCTGGCCCAGCAGCGCCGCGGTCACGCGCGGCTGCGCTTTATGCCGGCCCTGGAGCAGGCGTTCGCCGAGCATCGGGTGCAACGCATTCGCCGCCGCTTGCCGCTGATCGTCAGCACCGCGGTGCTGTTCCAGCTGGTCTATGCGCTGCTGGATTTTCTCGCCATGCCGCTGGCCGTGAGCCTGTCGGCCTTGCCGCTGCGCCTGCTGGCGCTGAGTTCGCTGTTGCTGGCCTTCGTTTACTGTCGGCGACCCAGCGCGCCGCCGCGCAGGCTGTCCACGGCCTATGCCGGCGCCTACCTGTGCAACGGCATCTGTGTCGCGGTGATCGTCCACCTGTGCTGGCAGCAGGGCGTGGCGATGCCCTACGACGGTCTGTTTCTCGTCCTGCTGTTCGGCTACGCGCTGCTCGGCCTGTCGTTGCGGGCGATTAGTCTGTGCAGCTGGGCCTTCTGCCTGCTGTTCGTCGGGCTCGGCCTGGGCCTCGGCGAGGCGGGCAATGAGCTGGCCTATCAGGGCCTGTTCCTGTTCTGCGCCAACCTGATCGGCACGGTCGGCGCCTATATGCAGGAGCACGGCCAGCGCGGCGCCTGGCTCAACCTGCGCCTGCTCGACCTGGCGCGCCAGCGCGCCGAGGCCGACGACGCGCGCAAGCTGCGCCTGCTGGCGGCGGCCAGCCACGACCTGCGCCAGCCGCTGAACGCCATGGGCCTGTACGCCCAGCATCTGGTGGAGCAGGGCGGCGATGCTCAGACCCGGCGCATCAGTGCGCGCCTGGCCGCCTCGGTGGAACAGCTCGGTCGCCTGCTGCAGTCGCTGCTGGACTACAGCAGGCTGACCCTGCCGGGCGGCGTGCAGGCCAGCCCGCATGCCTTCGCCCTGCGCCCGCTGCTCGAACGCCTGCTTGGCGAGCTGGCCCCGGAGGCGCAGCAGCAGGGCGTGGCGCTGCGCCTGGCGTGCGCCGACTGTGGCGTGCGTAGCGACCCCCTGCTGCTGGAGCGGCTGCTGCGCAACCTGCTGAGCAACGCCCTGCAGCACGCCGGGGCGCGGCAACTGCGCCTGAGTGCGCGCGTGCAAGGCGGCGCGCTGCTGCTGGAGGTGAGCGACGACGGCCGCGGCCTGAGCGAGGCGGAGCAGGCGCTGGTGTTCGAGGAGTTTCGTCAGCTGGACAATCCCGGGCGCAATGTCGAGCGCGGTCTGGGCCTCGGCTTGGCCATAGTGCGGCAGCTGGCCGCGGTGCTCGAGCATCCGCTGCAGCTGCATTCGCAACCCGGCGCCGGGGCGCATTTCCTCCTGCGTCTGCCGCTGGCCGAGGTGCCGGCGTCGGCGCTAGCGGCAGGCGACGGTGTGCGGCTGCTGCGCGGACGCATCCTGCTGCTGGAGGACGACGCCACCGGGCGCGAGGCGCTGGCCGGGCTGCTGCGCCGCTGGGGCTTGGAGGTACAGGCCTGTGCCGACCTGGCCGGCGCCCTGGCTTCCTTGCGCCGCGAGCCGCCGCAGCTGCTGATCAGCGATTACCGCCTGGCCGAGTCGGGCGACGGGCTGCAGGCCATCGAGTGCCTGCGCGAGGCCGCCGGACAGATGCTGCCGGCGCTGCTGATCAGCGCCGATCTGAGCCCCGAGCTGCAAGAGCGCTGTCTGCCGGCGCACGTCATGCCGCTGGGCAAGCCGCTGCTGCCGGCGCGCCTGCGCCAGGTGCTGGGCAGCCTGCTGCCGCGCAGCGTGGAGCAGGAAACGGCCTGACGCCGCTTACAACCAGCCGCGCTGGCGTGCGGCGCTGACGCAGGCGGTGCGGGTGTGCACGGCGAACACCTCGAACAGCGCCTTGAGATGGGTTTTCACCGTGTCCTCGGCCAGGCCCAGCTGGCGGCTGATGGCCTTGTTCGGCAGGCCTTCGGCCAGCAGCTGGAGGATTTCCAGTTGGCGCGGGGTCAGCGGCGAGGCGCTGGCCGGGGCCGGCAGGGTTTCGCCGAGCAGCACGCGGGTGACTGCCTGGCGCAGGGCGTTGCCGTCGGCGCTCTTGGGGATGAAGCCGAGCGCACCGGCGGCCAGCGCGGCCTGGGCGTCCAGGCTCGAGTCGCTGGCGCTGAGGATCGCCACCGGAGTGGCGTCGCCGCGCGCCAGCCAGCGCTGCAGCAGCTCCAGGCCGGGTTCGTCGGGCAGGCGCAGGTCGAGCAGGATCAGGTCGTAGGCATGCTGGCGCAGGCGCTGTTCGGCTTCCGCGGCGCTGTGCGCGGTGTGCACCTGCAGGTCGCGGGCGAGTGGCGCCAGGGCCAGGGCCAGGCCATCGAGGAAGATCCGGTGGTCGTCCACCAGCAGCAGGCGCAGGCGGTCGGGCAGGGTGGTGCAGAGGGCAGTCATGATGTTCTCACGCGGCTTTTCTTGTTGTTCTGCCGCGCGAGTGTAGCCAATCTCCGGCGCCGATTAGTAGCGGTAGGTCACCTGGGCGCCAAGACCGTGGGCGCTGTTCCTGTAGGTGGCGCGGTAGGAGCCCTTGAGCGGCTCGTCGAGGTCGATCTTGGCGTCTTCTTCCATCAGGTAGGAGTAGGCCAGGTCGAGGGTCAGGTCGTCGTTGGGGCTCCAGCCGGCACCGACGCTGAAGATGGTGCGGTCGCCGGTGGGGATGCGCGGCGAGCGGTGGCGGTTGTTGGTCGGCGACTGGTCGACGGCCACGCCGGCACGCAGCACCCACTGCTTGTTGAGCTGGTAGGCGGCGCCCACGGCATGCGCCCAGGTGTCGTGCCAGCCCTGTTCTTCGGTGATGGTGGTAAGTATCGGGTTGAGTGGGCCTGTGATGCCCTTGCTCTGTACGGTGATCTCCTGCAGGCGGCTCCAGCGGGTCCAGGTGCTGCCGGCATAGAGGGTCCAGCGGTCGTTCAGGGCGTGGGTCACCGAGAAATCCACCGACTCGGGCGTCTGCAGTTCCAGGCTGGCATCGTACTTGCCGGCGGCACTGCTCATCAGATTGTCGCTCTCGATGCGGGTGTCGCCCTTGAGCTTGTAGTCCACCTTGGAGTGATAGGTCAGGCCGAAGCGGGTGGCGGCGTTCAGTTCGAACAGCACGCCGGCGTTGAAGCCCATGGCGAAGTCGTCGCCCTTGACCTTTACCTGGCCGGCTGCATCGCTGGGCACGAAGGGGTCGGGAATGGTCGAGGTCAGCTGGCCCTCGACATGGTTGAAGGTGGGGCCGAAGCCGACCGACCACTGCTCGTTGAAGCGGTAGCTGAGGGTCGGCTGCAGGGTGATCACCCGCACTTCGCTGAGGTTGGCGTAGCCGCGGCCCTGGAAGTTGCGCTCGTAGTCGGTGACCAGGCCGAAGGGCACGTAAAGGCCGAAGCCGAAGCGCCACTGCTCGTCCAGCGGCTTGACGTAATAGCCCATGGGCGCGGCGACGAACGGCACCATATCGCCGTCGTTGCTGCCGGGGATATGGCTCTCGGCGTCATCGATATCGCTCTTGGCGATGATCGCCGCCAGGCCGCCGCTGACCTGTTCGCGCTCGAGGCGGGCCATGCCGGCCGGGTTGCCGAAGACGGTGGTGGCGTCGTCGGCGGCCGAGGAGCGCCCGGCGAAGGCGGTGCCCATGGCGCTAACGCTCTGTTCGTTGATGGCGAAGCCACTGGCCAGGCCGTGGCTCGAGGTGGCGGCGATGGCCATGGCCAGGCCGGTCTGGAGAAGGCGTTTGCTCACTTGAGAACTCCTGTGGGTGAGGCGGGGGCGCACGCTACAGTTTTTCCCGACCCCTGCCAAGCCACATAAGTTCAGTGAAATTGAAGCGATTGTCGGACAAAGTTGCTAATTGTCAGACATTTCTACAATCGCTCCGTGTGTTCGTTCGGAGCGCTAGGCGACCCGACTAAACTGACCGACCCAGCGCTGCCAGGCGTCGATGAAGTCGCACAGCCGTCCCTGCGGCTGGAACACCTGGCGCCACACGCGGGCCAGGCCGAGCAGGTCGTCGGCGTCCGGCAGCTCGGCCTGCTCGGCTTCTATAAGCAGCCAGGCGATGGCGGTGGCGTAGCGCAGGTTGACCGTCAGTTCCAGGTGCGGCGCGGCGAGAAAGGCGTGCTGGCTGGCCAGGCCACGCACCCGGCTGGCCAGCTCCGGGTCGCGCGCCAGGTGCTGGTCCCACAGCTGCAGGTGGCGCTGTTCGGCGATGCGGTACAGGCCATGGCCGCGGCGGTCGTCCAGGGCGCTGCCGAGCGCCGACTGGCTGGCCGCGGTGCCGAGCAGCAGGGCCTCGGCGACGGCGGAGTGACGCCCCAGGTAGAGCAGGGTAGGGCGGATGACGTGCTGGCTGAGATCGCAGGCGGCTATTCCCATGGCATCCTCGCGAAGGGTGCCGGTGGGGCCGGGCGCTTGGCAGCCTTGTTCGTCGTTCTGATAAAGGCCCCACCGGAAGCGGGGTTAGCCGCTCATCCTCAAGTCTAGTGCGACCTTTTCACTGTAAAGAGCTGTTTTTAAATTGTTTTCGGCTTTCGGTTATTTGCCATATTCCCGCTGGTACTTAAGCCGGTTCAGTCGCCGCTGGCGATGGGGCGCCGCGGATCGGTGATCCATTCGCTCCAGGAGCCGGCGTAGAGCGGCGCCAGCGGATAGCCGGCGAGGCTCAGGGCGAACAGGTTGTGGCAGGCGGTGACCCCTGAGCCGCAATAGGCCACCAGGCCCTGCGCCGGGCGCGTGCCGCGCAGGGCGTCGAAACGCGCGCGCAGCCGTTCGGCGGGGAGGAAATAGCCGTCGGCGTCGAGGTTGTCGGTGAACGCCGCGCACTGGGCGCCGGGGATATGCCCGGCGACCGCATCGAGCGGCTCCACTTCGCCGCGAAAACGCGGCAGGGCGCGGGCGTCGAGCAGGCACAGATCGGCCGAACCCAGGCGCCGGGCCAGTTGCTCGGCGTCCAGCAGCAGGCTGGCGTCCGCCTGGCCGGCGAAGTCGCCGGGGGTGGGCGTCGGCTGTCGCCGGTCGAGCGCCAGGCCGGCCTCGCGCCAGGCTTTCAGGCCGCCGTCGAGCAGGTACAGGCCGTCGCGCTTGCCCAGCCACAACAGCAACCACCAGGCGTGCGCGGCGAAGGCGCCGGGGCCGTCGTCGTAGAACACCACCTGGCTGCCCGCGCGTAGGCCCCAGTCGCGCAGGCGCTGATTCAGTCGCGCCGGGTCGGGCAGCGGGTGACGGCCGGTGACGCCTTTGACGACTGGCCCGGACAGGTCCTCTTCGAGGTCGGCGAAGCAGGCGCCGGGAATATGCCCTTCCAGATAGCTGCGCCGGCCGTAGGCCGGGTCGTCGAGGGCGAAGCGGCAATCGAGCAGGACCAGCTCGGCTTGCCCCAGACGTTGTTGCAGCTGGGCGGGGGTGAGCAGTTGCGCGAGCGGCATGGTGGCTCCTGTGTCGTGGCGGCGATGCCGGCATCATAACGCCAAGATGCAAACCTTGGTTTCTTCGACCCCGCCGGCAGATTGGACGACAGACAACGATGACCGCGAGGCACTGGCGCGTCGGATGTTCGATAGCCGCACAGCTTTATGGCATCAATCCAGCTTGTGTGCTCGAAAAGCGAACGCGGTTGTGAGTCGATCTGGTGCGATATTCTGCTGGATATTCCGAGTTCGGCTTTTTTAAAAGGTTTTTCGCGGTAGTTTCTATGCACTAAATAGTTTCATAAAGGCGACATATTGATCTGTTTTGGTGCCTTGGCTGCTGATAGAGTGCCGCGCATTCTGTCTGCCTGGCGTCGAGGTGCCGCATGTCGTTGTCCGTTGAAAGCTTCCTGTCGCGC
This sequence comes from Pseudomonas sp. NPDC077186, assembly GCF_044543505.1. Taxonomy (NCBI): domain Bacteria; kingdom Pseudomonadati; phylum Pseudomonadota; class Gammaproteobacteria; order Pseudomonadales; family Pseudomonadaceae; genus Pseudomonas; species Pseudomonas sp. NPDC077186. The sequence continues at coordinate 30,476 of NZ_JBITWE010000007.1, read as the reverse complement.
CTGAAGCAGCGCGATCCCGATCAGCCGGAATTCCACCAGGCGGTGGAGGAAGTGGTGCGCAGCCTGTGGCCTTTCCTCGAGGCCAATCCGCGTTATCGCGAGGCGGGCATCCTCGAGCGCATGGTCGAGCCGGAGCGGGCCATCCTGTTCCGCGTACCCTGGGTCGACGATCGCGGTCAGGTGCAGGTCAACCGCGGCTACCGCATCCAGATGAGCAGCGCCATCGGCCCGTACAAGGGCGGCCTGCGCTTCCACCCCTCGGTGAACCTGGGCGTGCTCAAGTTCCTCGCCTTCGAACAGGTGTTCAAGAACTCGCTGACCTCGCTGCCCATGGGCGGCGGCAAGGGCGGCGCTGACTTCGATCCCAAGGGCAAGAGCGAAGGCGAGGTGATGCGCTTCTGTCAGTCGTTCATGAGCGAACTGTATCGCCACATCGGCTCCGATCTGGACGTGCCGGCCGGCGATATCGGCGTCGGCGCCCGCGAGATCGGCTACCTGTTCGGCCAGTACAAGCGCCTGTCCAATCAGTTCACCTCGGTGCTTACCGGCAAGGGTTTGAGCTACGGCGGCAGCCTGATCCGCCCCGAGGCCACCGGCTACGGCTGCGTGTACTTCGCCCAGGAGATGCTCAAGCGCGTGGGCCAGGGCTTCGAGGGCCAGCGCGTGGCCATCTCCGGCTCCGGCAACGTCGCCCAGTACGCGGCGCAGAAGGTCATGGAGCTGGGCGGGCGGGTGATCTCGCTGTCCGACTCCGAGGGCACCCTGTACGCCGAGGGCGGGCTGAACCACGAGCAGTGGCAGTACCTGATGGAGCTGAAGAACCAGCGCCGCGGTCGCCTGCACGAGATGGCCGAGCACTTCGGTCTGCAGTTTCTTGCCGGCCAGCGGCCCTGGCGCCTGGCCTGCGATATCGCGCTGCCCTGCGCGACGCAGAACGAGCTGGACGGCGAGGACGCCCGCGCGCTGCTGAACAATGGCTGCCTCTGCGTGGCCGAAGGCGCCAACATGCCCTCGACCCTGGAAGCGGTGGATCTGTTCGTCGAGGCCGGCATCTGCTACGCGCCGGGCAAGGCCTCCAACGCCGGCGGCGTGGCCACCAGCGGCCTGGAGATGAGCCAGAACGCCATGCGCCTGCACTGGAGCGCCGGCGAGGTGGACGAGCGCCTGCACGGCATCATGCAGAACATCCACCATGCCTGCGTCTACCACGGCGAGGAGAACGGCCGGATCAACTACGTCAAGGGCGCCAATATTGCCGGCTTCGTCAAGGTCGCCGATGCCATGCTGGCGCAGGGCGTGGTCTGAGAACCTGCTCAAAGGCTGACTCTGAAAAGGCTCTGAAAGCAGCGTCGCTGTAGTCACGAGGCCTCGCGTGTCAACGCGGGGCCTCGTCGTTTCTGGAGGGGCTGTGCTGCTCGGCCGATTCAGGCATGCTGCCTGCCCTCACGCTCGCTGCACAGGTCTTCGCTCTGCATGAAACGTTTTGTCTTGCTCGACACCGCTCCGATCCCGGGTACCAATGGTGCGCTGAACCTGTTCGAGTATGGGGACGACTTCGTCATCAAGATCGCCGGCGGCGATGGCGGGCAGCTGATGAATACGCGTATGCACGGCTCGGAAGATGCCCTGGCGGCGATTCCCTGCAAACAGATCGCCAGTCGGCCACAGGTGCGGGTACTGATCGGCGGTCTGGGCATGGGCTTTACCCTGGCCTCGGCGCTACAGCACCTGGGGGCTGACGCCGAGGTGGCGGTGGCCGAGTTGGTGCCTGGAGTGGTCGAGTGGAACCGTGGCCCGCTCGGGGCGAAGTCCGGTTATCCGTTGAATGACCCGCGTGCGTTGATCATTCAGGAGGACGTCGCCAAGTTGCTGCAGGCCGCCGAGCAGTGCTACGACGCGATCATGCTGGACGTCGACAACGGTCCGGAGGGGCTGACTCAGAAGGGCAATGACTGGCTGTACAGCATGGATGGCCTGCGCCAGTGCGCCAAGGCGCTGCGGCCCAGGGGCATGCTGGCGGTGTGGTCGTCCAGCGCCGACCGCGCCTTTTCGGAGAAAGTGCGCAAGGCCGGCTTCAAGGGCGAGGCGGTGCAGGTTTATGCCCATGGCAACAGGGGCACGCGGCACACCATCTGGATTGCCCAGAAGGTCTGAGTCTGCAGCCTTTCGATTTGGCGGGCTGAAGCCCGCCCTACGGTAGGGTGGGCCGGGCGGCGATCCGCTTCAGCCCACCAGCTTGGCGCACCACCGCGAATGACCGCTTCGCCTTTTTACTGTTATTCGCCGGTGGAATCTCGTCTCAGTGAATCTGCAGTCGGCCGATACGGTCGTTGTCCAGGCTGCCGAAGTACAGATGGTCGCCTACCGGCTTCACCGAGGTGATCATGCGCAGGTGGGTGCCGCTGGTGTCGTGCAGGCTGCGCACGATCTCGCCCTGTTCGTTGAGGGCGATGGCGAAACCGTAAGGGATCGCCTTCGGCCACAGCGCGCGCGGCAGCTTGGCCAGTTGCGCCTTGAGCCAGGGGTGACGGTGGAGGAAGTCGGCGTCGGCCTTGCGCGGGGTGGGCAGGGCGACCCAGAAGGTGCCCTTGCGGTCGCCCTGCAGGTTGTCCGGCAGGCCGGGCAGGTTGTCGATGAACACCTCGTGCTGGCCGGCCTGGTCGCCCTTGAGCCAGTAGCGGGTGATGCGGTAGCGGTAGGTCTCGTTGACCAGCACGAAGTCCTCGTTCGCCGACAGCGCCACGCCGTTGGCGAAGTACAGGTCCTTGAGCAGCACGCGGGTCTGGCCTGTGGCCGGGTCATAGGCCAGCAGGCGGCCGTGCGGACGGGCCTCGAGCAGGTCGAGCAGGTAGTCCGGCTGCTGGAAACGCGAGGAGGCGTCGCTGAAGTAGATGGTGCCGTCGCTGGCGATATCCAGGTCGTCGGTGAAGGCGAAGGGCAGGCCCTCGGCCTCGGTAGTCAGTACCTTGACGTTACCTTGTGGGTCGATGCTCAGCAGGCCCTTGTAGGCGTCGGCGACGATCAGGTTGCCGCTGGCGTCGAAGTCCATGCCCAGCGGCCGGCCGCCGGTGTCGACGAAGGTCTCCACGCTGTCGTCTGCCAGCACGCGGACGATGCGCCCGTCGTGCAAGCCGGCATAGACCCGGCCTTCGGCGTCCACGGCGGTGTCTTCCGGACCATGCAGCTGGCCGCGGGCCAGCAGTTCGGCCTTCATCAGGGTGTCGTTGGGCTCCAGCACGCCGGTCATGGCCGGCGCGGCGGGCGCGTCCCAGCCCAGCGGGTCGATGGGGCTGGGGGTGATGGCCAGATAGCCGGCCGCGGCGGCCAGCAGCACGACGAGCAGGGCAAGCAGTTTCTTCATTGTTGTTCTTCCGTGTCGGGGGCAAGCGATGCGCGGCACAGGTTACACAGTTCGCCGGCGCAGTGGCAGGGCGCTGCCCCGTCCGGCGGCCGGGGCATATATACTGCGCGGCATTCTTCACGGGAGAGCCGCGTGGCTAACGATATTCACTGGATTCGCGACGACGCCAGCCTGGCCGAGCATTGCGCCGCCTGGCAGGCGTTGCCCTTCGTCGCGCTGGACACCGAGTTCATGCGCGTCGACACCTTCTACCCGATCGCCGGCCTGCTGCAGGTCAGCGAGGGCGCGCGGGCCTACCTGATCGATCCGCTGTGCATCGGCGACTGGGCGCCCTTCGCCGCGCTGCTGCAGGCGCCGCAGGTGGTCAAGGTGCTGCATTCGTGCAGCGAGGACCTGGAAGTCTTCCTGCGCCTGACCGGCAGCCTGCCGACGCCGCTGTTCGATACCCAGCTGGCCGCCGGCTACCTCAACCTCGGTTTCTCCATGGGCTACTCGCGCCTGGTGCAGGCGCTGCTGGGCATCGAACTGCCCAAGGGCGAGACCCGCTCCGACTGGCTGCAGCGGCCGCTGTCGCAGACCCAGGTGAGCTACGCCGCCGAGGACGTGCTGCACCTGGCGGAGGTGTACCAGGCGCTGACCGCCCGCCTGTCGCCGGAGAAGTATGCCTGGGTGCTGGAGGATGGCGCCGAACTGGTCGCCGGCCTCGGCCGCGAGGTCGACCCGGAGCAGGCCTGGCGCGAGGCCAAGCTGGCCTGGAAGCTGTCGCGTCAGCAACTCGCCGTGCTGCGCGCGCTGTGCGCCTGGCGCGAGCGCGAGGCGCGGGCGCGCAACCAGCCGCGCAACCGCATCCTGCGCGAGCATTCGCTGTGGCCGCTGGCGCGCACCCAGCCGGACAACCTGGTGGCCCTGGCGCGCATCGAGGACATGCACCCGAAGACCGTGCGCCAGGACGGTGAGACCCTGCTGGCGCTGATCCGCGAGGCCGCCGCGCTGCCACCCACCGAGTGGCCCGAGGCGCTGCCCGAGCCGCTGCCGGTGGAGGCCTCGGCGCTGCTGAAGAAACTGCGCGCCATCGGCCAGCGCGAGGGCGAGCGGCTGGAGATCGTGCCCGAGCTGATGCTGCGCAAGAAGACCCTGGAAGCCCTGCTGAAGAGCGGCTATCCCCATGGTCCCTACCAATTGCCCGAGTCCCTGCGCGGCTGGCGCCGGGAGCTGATGGGCCAGGCACTGCTCGACTGCCTGGCCGCCGAAGGAGAATCCGCGTGAAACGCATCTGTTCCATCTACAAGAGCCCACGCAAGAACGAGATGTACCTCTACGTGCTCAAGGCCGACGCCCTGAGCCGGGTACCGGAGGGCCTGCTGAGCGTGTTCGGCCCGCCGGCGCACGCCTTCGACCTGGTGCTCAGCCCCGAGCGGCAACTGGCCCGCGAGGACATCGCCCAGGTGCTGGAGAACCTGGACAAGCAGGGCTACCACCTGCAGATGCCGCCGCCGGAGGAGGAATACATCGAGCACCTGCCGGACGAACTGCTGCGTCGCAACGACCCGGTCTGAGCCATGCGCCTGCTGATCGCCGAGCACGACCACGGGCGCTACGCCGAGCTGATTCGCGCCGCGCGCCCCGAACTGGAGCTGGCGGCCAGCGCCGACCCCGTCGAGCTGGCCGCGGCGGCCGGCGACTGCCCGTTGTGGCTGGGCCAGCCGGACCTGCTCGCGCCGCTGCTGCGCCAGGGCCTGCGCCCGCAGTGGCTGCAGTCGACCTGGGCGGGGATCACCCCGCTGCTGGCGCCCGATCTGCGGCGCGACTATCGCCTGAGCCGCGCCGTGGGCATCTTCGGCCAGGTGATGGCCGAATATGTGCTCGGCCATCTGCTGGCCCATGAGCGGCGCCTGTTCGCCCGGTGGGCGGCGCAGGTCGAGCAGCGCTGGGATAACAGCCTGCCGCGCAGCCTGGCCGGGCGGCGGGCGCTGATCGTCGGCTGCGGCGATATCGGTCAGGCCGTGGCGCAGTTTCTCGCCCCCTTCGGCCTGCAGCTGCGCGGCGTGGCCAGCGCGCCGCGCGAGCAGCCGCCCTTCGTCGAGGTCGCCGGCCTGGATCAGCTGCCGCGTCTGGCCACCTGGGCCGACTATCTGATCAACCTGCTGCCCGATACCCCGGCCACTCGCGATCTGTACGACGCCGCGCTGCTGGCCCAGCTAAGCCCCGAGGCGCTGCTGATCAATGCCGGGCGCGGCGCCGCGGTGGTCGATGCCGACCTGGTGGCGGCGCTGGAGCAGGGCCAACTGGCGGGCGCGGTGATCGACGTCTGCCGCGAGGAGCCGCTGCCGCCCGGTCATCCATTCTGGACCGCGCCGCGCCTGCTGCTCACCGGGCACAGCGCCGCGCCCACCGAGCCGGCGCTGATGGCCGCGCTGTTCGTGGGCAACCTGGCGCGTTGGCAGGCCGGGCAGACGCTGCGTGGCGAGGTGGAGTTCGCCCGCGGCTATTGAGGGACGATCGTGGCCGGGGTTGAGCGAGCCGGCGATGCTCTCGTAGGGTGCGCTGTGCGCACCAGCTCTTCGCCCGGTCAAGCGGTGCGCACGGCGCACCCTACAAAGAAGCGGCGTGGGGCGCCGCATGCACCACCTCACGGCGCTGCCGTTCGGCATCCGCCGCTTGGCCGTGACCGGCGCTCGGGCTAGACTGCCGCGCTTTTCTCCACCGAGCTTCTGCCTGTCGCCATGGCCGCCAAAGTCGAACCCTTCTGGAAACGCAAGACCCTCGCCCAGCTCGATCAGGACGAGTGGGAGTCGTTGTGCGACGGCTGCGGCCTGTGCTGCCTGCAGAAGCTCGAGGACGAGGACGACGGCGCCGTCTACTACACGCGCATCGCCTGCAAGTTGCTCGATCTGAAGACCTGCCGCTGCAGCGACTACGCCAACCGCGCCAAGCAGGTGCCCGATTGCATCCAGCTCACCCCGGCGCAGGCCGACCAGTTCCAGTGGCTGCCGCCGACCTGCGCCTACCGCCTGGTCAGCGAGGGCAAGGACCTGCCGCTGTGGCACCACCTGGTCTGCGGCGATCCGGAGGCGGTGCATATCGAGCGCATCTCGCAGTCCGGGCGCATGCTCAGCGAGAACAGCGTGGCCGAAGACGACTGGGAAGAGCACCTGATCTTTCGCGCGGGTTGATCGGCGCCGGGCTTCGTGGCAATTCTGTGCGCCCAGCCATGGAATTGCCCGAGGGCGTCGCGGTCATATCGGATCGCCGCGTCCCACCGCATCAGGAGCCTTGCGCGATGTCCGCCCGTTACCCCTTGTTGTCCCTGCTGTTGCTGAGTCTGAGCCTGCCGACCTGGGCGGCCACGCATAAGGTCGATTTGGATTATCGCGTGCGCTTTCTGCCTGAAACCAACCAGGCCGAAGTCAGCCTGACCCTGGAGCAGGGCGAGCGCGTGCTCAGCCTGGACTTCGACCTGGGCGAGGAGGGTCGCTACAGCGGCTTTTCCGCCGACGGCCAGTGGCAGCAGGAGCAGCCCGAGCGCGGCACCTGGCAGCCGGCCGCCGGCAAGAGCCGCCTGAGCTACAAGGTACGCATCGATCATGAGCGCCAGCCGGGGCGCTTCGATGCGCGGATGACCGAGGACTGGGTGTTGCTGCGTGGCGACGACCTGGTGCCCAGCGCCGTGCTGCGTCAGCAGGACAAGACCGAACTGGTGGCGCGCCTGCAGTTCGAGCTGCCCAAGGGCTGGAAAAGCGTGGAAACCGGCTGGCCGCGCATCGGCAAGAATCGCTTTCGCATCGACAACCCGCTGCGCAAGTTCGACCGCCCCACCGGCTGGATGGTCGCCGGCAAACTCGGTACCCGCAGAACCCGCCTGGGCGAGACCGATATCGCCATCGCCGCGCCGGTCGGCGAGGGCATGCGGCGCATGGACATCATGACCCTGCTGACCTTCGTCTGGCCCGAGATGCAGGCGGTGTTCCCGCGCGATCCGGCCAAGCTGCTGATCGTCGGCGCCGGCGACCCGATGTGGCGCGGCGGCCTGTCGGCGGCCAATTCCTACTACATGCACGCGGACCGGCCGCTGGTCAGCGAGAACGGCACCAGCTCGCTGATCCACGAGCTGGTCCACGTGTTCAGCCGCATCCAGTCGCGCGAGCGTAGCGACTGGATCACCGAGGGCCTGGCCGAGTACTACGCCATCGAACTGATGCGCCGCGCCGGCGGTATCGGCGAAGACCGCTACCAGAAGATGCGCGAGCAGCTGACGCGCTGGAGCAAGCCGGTGAAGAGCCTGCGCACCGCACGCTCCACCGGCCCGGTCACCGCGCGCGCGGTGCTGCTGCTGCAGGAACTGGACCGAGAAATCCGCCAGAAGACCAAGGGCAATACGCAGCCCCGTTCGCTGGACGACGTGACCCGTGGCCTGATGCGCCTGGACAAGGCCAGCACCCAGGATTTCATCGAGATTACCGAGAACGTCATGGGCGGGCCGTCGCGGGTGCTGGATACGCGGCTGTTGCGCTAATACGAGGTTCCTGGTGCGCATGGCGCACCCTACAGGCATTCCACGGCGTAGGGTGCGCCGTGCGCACCCGCTCCTCCATCCGATCTAACGCTTGAGCAGCGCCTCCAGACCTGCCAGCGCCTTGTGCGTGACCTTGCTGCCGGAACCGGCGCTGGCGGCTTCTTCCTTCTGGTAGTGCAGGTCGACCTGGCGCTGGTGCTCGTTGTCGTGGCAGTACAGGCACAACAGTTCCCAGTTGGAGCCGTCTTCCGGGTTGTTGTCGTGGTTGTGGTCGCGGTGGTGCACGGTCAGCTCGCTCAGACGCTTGCCGCTGAACTCGCGGCCGCAGCGGCCGCAGATATGCGGGTACATCTTCAGGGCTTTTTCGCGGTAGCTGGTTTCGCGGCGCCGCTGCGCCTCGGCGAGGATCTGGTCCAGTTTGCTGGTGCTGCTCATGGCGTGGCTCGTGCTCGGGTGGCGAACGTTGGCGTTCAACTGCTGCCAGAATAGAACGAAAGCTCGCCGATCAGGAGCCCCATCATGCGTCGCACTATCCTTGCCGCCTCGATCCTGGCCTGCGCCGCCGGCGCGCTGGCCCAGACCCCGCAAGCGCCGCGTATGCCGGCGACGCCCGCCGCGGGCGCCCCGGGCACCGCCACGCCGCAACCCTATGGCCAGCCGCAAAGCGCGCCGATTCAGCGCCAGGGGCCGGGGACGGCGCCCTTGCTGCCCCCGCCGCAGGGACAGAGCCTGCCGCGGCTGGCGCCGCAAGCGCCCAAGGATCAGGCCATCCCGCTGCTGGAACAGCAGCTGCAGCGCAATCGTCAACCGGTCGAGCCGGGGCAGAAGCGGGATTAGACCTGGTTGACCAGCTGGCCATCGGCCATGCGCAGGCGCTTCGACATGCCCACGGCGATGGCGCGAATGACCTGGGCGGCGGCCCTCGGCGCTTCCTGCAGCATCTTGTCCAGGGCGTCCTTGCCCAGGGTCAGCAGCACGCTGTCGCTGGCCGCCACGCAGGTGGCCGAGCGCCGTTCGCCGTCGAGCACGGCCATTTCGCCGAAGGCGCGGCCCTTGCGCAGGCAGGTGATCTCCACCTCCTCGCCGCTGACGTTGGTCTTGCGCACCGAGACGGCGCCCTGCTGGAGGATGCACATGAAGGTGCCGGCATCGCCCTCGCGGAAGATCAGCGTGCCTTCGTCGATCTTGCTCAGGCTGAAATAGCCGGCGGCGGTGAGGACGTCGCCGGCCGGCAGTTGGTCGAACAGGCCGCAGTCCAGCAGCATGTCGCGGATGGCGTCGATCAGGTGGGAAGTGTCGGGCATGGTCGGGCGGTATGGCGAGAGCGGTGAGGCGACCTTAGCCGCAACGGCAGGCGTTGCCAATCGCTGTTGGTCACTTGCCGCGGCGTTTCTCGAGGCCGTTCACGCTCTCGCCTGCACGAACGCTCAGAAGCTGAAGCGGCGCATCACCCCCTGCAGGCGCTCCGACATGCCCTGCAGCGCGCGGATGGCCTGGACGATGCTGCCCTGCGCCGCGGAGTTCTCCTCGACTATCTGCGCCACCTGTTCGACGTTCTGCGCCACCTGCTCGCTGGCGGCGCGCTGTTGCTGCAGGGCGGTGGCGATGATGCCGACCGACTGCAGCGATTCGTTCAGCGCCTGGCGGATCTCGCCCATCGCCGCGGCGCTGCGTTCGACCAGCTGCAGGCCGTTGTCGACGCCCGCGCAGGTCGCCGCCATGCTGTCGTGGGCCTGGCGCACGCCGCCGTGGATGGCCTCGACCAGGGCGACGATCTCGGTGGTGGATTGCGCGGTGCGCCCGGCCAGGCTGCGCACCTCGTCGGCGACCACAGCGAAACCGCGGCCCTGCTCGCCGGCGCGCGCCGCCTCGATGGCGGCGTTCAGCGCGAGCAGGTTGGTCTGCTCGGCAATGCTGCGAATCACGTCGACTATGGCGCCGATATTGCCCGATTGTGCCGCCAACTCTTGGATATCCGCCGAGCACTGCGCGACCAGGGCGGCGACCCGACGGATTTCCTCGATGGCCTGGGCGGTCACCGCCAGACCGCTGTCGGTCAGCTCGCCGGCCTGCTGCGCGCGGTCGTGGGTGTGCTGGGCGTTTTCGGCGATATGGTTGATGCTCACCGCCAGCTGCTCCATGGTCGCGGCCATCGCCGCGGCGGTGTCGCTCTGGATATTGGCGCTGTTGAGTACCTGCTCGGAGGAGGCGGCCAGCTGCAGGGTGGCGCACTCGATCTGCTCGGAGGCCTCGCCGATATTGCCGATTACGTCGTGCAGGCCATGGCGCATGGCCTGCACCGACCTCATCACCCCGCTGCTGGCGCGGCCGTCCGCCGGCGCGCCATCCAGGCGACCGGCGGCGATGCGCGCGCTGATCGCCTCCAGCTCGCCGGGTTCGGCGCCCAGCTGGTGGCCGAGGCGGCGGCTGAAATACAGCGCATGGGCGCTGCCCAGCAGCATGGCGAGCAACAGCAGGGCCAGGCTGAGGCGCAGATTGGCGGCGTACTCCGCCTCGCCCAGCTGGAACTAGTGCTTGGCCTCCACCAGCTGCACCTCGATCAGCTCGGCGAACTTGGCCGACAGCGGGTCGATCAGCGGGTACAGCTCGCTGCGGGCGAAACGCTCCAGCGCCACCTGATCGCCGCGGGCGAGCAGGCTCTGCAACTGCTCCAGCGGCGGCCCGGCGCGCTCCATCAGCGGGGCGATCTGCTCGATCAGGCGGCGTTCCTCGGCGATCAGCTCGGTGGTCAGGTAGGCCTGCCAGGTCTGCGCGATGCGCTGCTGGGCCTGTTCGATCAGCTGCTGCGCGGCGTGGCCGGTCAGTTCGCCGCTGCGCGCCTTGTGCGTGGCGTCGACTATGTTCACCGCGTAGAGATCGGCGATCAGCTTGAGGTCGCGCAGCGGCACCACGCGATCCAGGTAGACGGTCTGCAGCCCGCCGACGGTGGCTTTCAGCCCATGCAGGCCGAGCAGGCCGACGGCCAGCAGGGCGCTGAGCAGAGCGCCGGCGAGCAGCAACAGGTGGGTGCGAATCTTCCAACTCTTCATGGCGGATCTTCCTTGGCGGCAGGCAGGAAAAGGGCGCTTATGGCCTATCGCCATGAGCATGCCTTCAGCCTAGATCAGATTCCGTGACCGGCGAGTGAAAGTTGATTGCTCGGTCAGCCTTCGGCGAGGCCCAGCACCTTGAACAGGAAGGCGTATTCCAGGGCCACGTCGCGGATGCCCTGGTAGCGCCCGCTCATGCCGCCGTGGCCGGCGTCGAGGTCGGTCTTGAGCAGCAGCAGGTTGGCGTCGGTCTTGCTCTCGCGCAGGCGCGCCACCCACTTGGCCGCTTCCCAGTACTGCACGCGGCTGTCGTTGTAGCCGGCCACGGCGAGGATCGCCGGGTAGGCCTGCGCGCGCACGTTCTCGTAGGGCGCGTAGGCCTGGATCCGCGCGAACACCTCGGGCTGGCTCGGGTCGCCCCATTCGTCGTACTCGGTGACGGTCAGCGGCAGCTCCGGGTTGAGCATGGTGTTGAGCACATCGACGAAGGGCACTTCGGCGATGGCCGCGGCGAACAGCTGCGGGCGCTGGTTGAGCACCGCGCCGATCAGCAGGCCGCCGGCGCTGCCGCCGCTGATGGCCAGCTGCGCCGGGGTGGTCAGGCCGGCGTCGATCAGGTGTTCGGCGCAGGCGATAAAGTCGCCGAAGGTGTTCGGCTTGTGCTCCAGCTTGCCGGCGCGGTACCAGGCCTCGCCCATCTCGCCGCCGCCGCGCACGTGGGCGATGGCGAAGACGAAACCGCGCTCCAGCAGGCTCAGGCGGGCATGCGAGAACCAGGGGTCGAGGCTCTCGCCGTAGGCGCCGTAGCCATAGAGGTAGAGTGGCGCCGGCGTGCCGGCGGCGAGCACCTCGCGGCGCGCCACCAGGCTGATCGGCACCTGCGTGCCGTCGGCCGCGGTGGCCCACAGCCGGCGGCTCTCGTAGGCCTCGGCATCGAAGGGGCCTTCCACCGGGGTTTGCTTGAGCACCTGCTGGGCACCCGTGGCCAGCTCCAGCTGGCGGATCTGCGCCGGGCGGCCGAGGGCCTCGTAGCGCAGGCGGATCACTGCGCTGTGGAACTCCAGGCCGTCCTGCACGTGCAGGCTGTAGGCGGCGTCCGGCAGTTGCACGCGGTAGGCGGCCGCGCCCTGCGGCTGCACCTCCAGCACCGGCAGGCCGCCCTCGCGCAGGCTCAGCACCAGGGCGTCGCGGTTGGGGGTGACGCCTTCGAGCATCACCGCCGGGTCCTGGGCGCGGATTTCACGCCAGTGCGGGCGCTGTGGCGCGGCTTCGTCGGCGGCGTAGAGGGCGAAGTTGATGCCGCTCTGGTTGCTGCGGATCAGCCAGCTCCAGGCGCCGTCCTGCAGACCGTGGTCGACATCGTACTCGTGGCCTTCCTCGCGTGGCGCCAGGCAGGCGAAGGCGTCCTGCGGCCGTTCGGCATCCAGTACCCACACCTCGCTGGTGGTCTTGCTGCCGAGCTGGAGGATCAGCTGGCGCTCGGAGCTGGAGCGGTAGCAGTGCAGGAAGAAGCGCCCGTCGCCCTCCTCGAACACCGCTTCGGCGCCGTCCGTACCGAGGCGGTGGCGGTACAGCTTGTAGGGGCGGTGGGTGTCGTCCAGTTCGGTGAAGAACAGCGTCTGGCTGTCGCCCGCCCAGGTCATGCTGCCGTCGCAGTCGTCGAAGGGCAGCTCCTGGATCTGCCCGCTGTCCAGTTCCTTGACGAACAGGCGGTAGATCTCGTCGCCGCTGCGATCCAGGCTGTAGGCCAGACGGCGTTGGTCCGGGCTGATGCTGAAGGCGCCGAGCGCCAGGTAGCCGCCGCCGGCCAGGGCGTTGGGGTCGAGCAACAGCTGCTCGCTGGCGGCGTCGAGGCTCAGCGAACCGTCCGCCGGTTTGCGGCAGCGATAGTGGCGCGGGTACTCGTCGCCGGCGGTGGTGCGCTGGAAGTAGAGGTAGTCGCCCCAGGGCACTGGCAGCGACAGGTCGGTTTCGCGGATGCGTCCCTTGATCTCCTCGAACAGCCGCTCGCGCAGCGCCTGCTGCGGTGCCAGCTCGGCCTCCAGGTAGGCGTTCTCGGCGCGCAGGTGGTCGAGCACCTCGTCGCTGTCGCGATGCTCCAGCCAGCGATAGGGATCGGCGCCGGATTCTTGGCGGGCGATGGGGGCTGCGGTCATGCGGAGGCTCCAGGGCGGCGCGGCCGACGGCAGGGGCGCCGGGCCGGGGAAAAGCCGTTATCATAAGCGCCCCTCCGCCAGCCCCGCCAACTTCGAGGCCAGGAACGCCGCTTTATGATGAACGAGAACGACTATCTGCTCGCCTGGGCCGCCTATGGCGTCGCCGCCCTCGGCTGCCTGCTGGTGTGGCTGCGCATGACCGGCTGGATGTGGCGCTACCTGCGCGAGCCGCTGCGGGTGCTGGTGGCGGTGCTGCTGTTCAGCCCGACCATAGTCGACCCGGCGCGCGAGTTGTTCGCCCCGGCCATCGCGGTAACCGCCATGGACCTGCTGCTCAAGGTGGGCAACAACGCCTGGCGGGCGGTGGCCGACCTGACCCTCTACAGCCTGATCGCCTTCGCCCTGTACCTGCTGTTCGTCGCCGTGCGCTGGCCCATCGAGCGCTGGTGGCAGGGGCGCCAGGCGCAGGACGCGGTGGAAGACGAAGACCCGCGCACCCTGCGCGAGCTGATGGAACAGGACGACGAGCGCCTGGAGCACCCCTACGAGCGCGGCGGCCGGCTGGAACCGCGCCTCTGACCCCTTGCACCTGGCCGGTTAGCCGGTCAGCATGATGGCCATTGTGGATGGGAGGCCTCATGGATTGTGTATTCTGCGCCATCGCCGCCGGCCGTTTGCCGGCGCATCAGCTGTACCGGGACGAGGATTTCATCGTCCTGCTGGATATCTTTCCCATGCGCCCGGCGCACGTGCTGATCGTTAGCCGCGCCCATGCCCCTTTTTTAGAAGATCTGCCGGCGGCGGTGCGCGACCGTCTGCTGGCCCTGGCCGACAGGATGGCGGCGGCGCTGCGCGCGGCGGGCTACGGCCGCGAGGGGATCAATCTGTTGATCAACGACGGCCCCGATTCCAACCAGCACGTGCCGCACCTGCATCTGCACCTGATCCCGCGCCGCCGCGGCGATCTGCCGGCGCTGCTCTGGCGCCTGCTGGTGCGTTTCCTGCCCCTGGGCCGCCGGCGTTTGCAGGCGCGCCTGCAGGCCGAGGCCGAGCAACTGCGCCGCGCGCTCGGCGAGGAGAACTGACGCGATGTGCGAATTGCTCGGCATGAGCGCCAACGTGCCCACCGATATCGTCTTCAGCTTCACCGGGCTGATGCAGCGCGGCGGGCGTACCGGGCCGCACCGCGACGGCTGGGGCATCGGCTTCTACGAGGGCCGTGGCCTGCGCCTGTTCCAGGACCCGCGGGCGAGCAGCGAGTCGGAGGTGGCGCAGCTGGTGCAGCGCTACCCGATCAAGAGCGAGGTGGTGATCGGCCATATCCGCCAGGCCAACGTCGGCCAGGTGTGCCTGGCCAATACCCATCCCTTCGTCCGCGAGCTGTGGGGGCGCAACTGGTGTTTCGCCCATAACGGCCAACTGGCCGGCCTGGTCGGCGCTACCAGCTTCTACCGGCCGGTGGGCGACACCGACAGCGAGGCGGCCTTCTGCGACCTGCTCAACCGGGTGCGCCGCGCCTTTCCCGAGCCGGTGTCGGTGGAGATGCTGCTGCCGGTGCTGGTGGCGGCGTGCGCCAGCTACCGCCAGCTCGGCGTGTTCAACTGCCTGCTCAGCGACGGCGACTGGCTGTTCAGCTTCTGTTCGAGCAAGCTGGCGCATATCACCCGGCGCGCGCCCTTCGGCCCGGCGCAGCTCAAGGACGCCGACCTCAAGGTGGATTTCCAGGCCGAAACCACGCCGAACGACGTGGTCACGGTGATCGCCACCGAGCCTTTGACCGACAACGAACAATGGACGCTGTACCAGCCGGGCGAGTGGCGGCTGTGGCGCCGTGGCGAGTGCCTCGCCGACGGCAAGGCCTGAGCAGGAGAAGGAAGGATGTTGCGAAGCTACCTGCGCCTGGCGCTGTTCGCCTGCGGTCTGCTGCTCGGCGTGCAGGTGCCGGGCTTCGTCGACGACTACGGCAAGCGCGTCGAGGCCCATCGCCTGGAGTCGCAGCAGAGCCTCAAGGGCTTTCAGGACACCGCGCGGCGCTTTTTCAAGGGCGACCTGGATGCGCTGGTCGCGCACTACCGGGTCAGCGACGATGCGGTGATGCGCAGCGACGCGCAGAGCCTGGCCCATCTGGTGCAGCGCGCGGCCTTGCTGGAGCGCGAGTGGCAGGCCATGCAGGGGCCCTGGTACGCCCAGGCCTGGCACCTGGCCACGGCGGCCGACGGCGAACTGTTCGAGGAAACCCTCGAGGCCTACCGCTACCAGGTGCTGCTGACCCCCGAGGCGATGCTCTGGGGCCTGAGCTGCGCCTTGCTGCTGGCCTGGCTGGCGGAGTCGCTGGTGCTGCTGCTCGCCTGGATGCTCGGCGCCGGACGGGGTCGTAGGTTGGGCTGAGCGCAGCGAAGCCCAACAGCGGATGACGAAGCAGCGCCATAGCTGTGGCCTGGCGCGTTGGGCTTCGTCGCCGGCTCCTCAACCCAACCTACGGGACTGGCGCTGGGCTGGATGTTCGGCGCTGGGCGTACCCAGTAGCGTCACTGGCCCTGAGAACCTAGTCAATAACCGATCGCCAGCTCCGGACCCAGGTAGGCATTGGCCTGGAGGATATCGTCCTCGCCCAGCAGGCCGACCGCTTCGGCCAGTTGCAGACGGGCCAGCAGGTAGCGCAGCTTGGCTTCGAGCAGGTCGCGACGGGCGATGAACACCTGCTCCTCGGCGTTGAGGATGTCGACGTTGGTGCTGGAGCCGGCGAGAAAGCCCTTGCGTGCCGAGTCCTGCGCCCGTTCGCTGGAGGCGACCGCCCGTTCCAGGGCGCGGATGCGCGCCTGGCCGCTCTGCACGCCGCGAAATTCGCGGGTGGTGGCGGAGAGCACTTCCTCACGCGCGGCGTTGACCTCCTCGCCGGCCTGTTCGCGGCTGGCGGTGGCCTGGCGCACCCGGGCACTGACGCCGCCGCCGGAATACAACGGCATGTTGAACTCCAGGCCGATGGAGTTGTAGCGGTTGGTCTGGTCGATGGTGGAGATCGAGTCGCTTTCGCTGTCGGTATAGCCCAGCACCAGGTCCAGGGTCGGCCAGTGGCCGCTGCTGGCGCGTCTGACTTCTTCTTCGGCGAGGCCATGGTTGACCTGCCGCGCGCGTAGCGTGGGGTTGTTCTGTTGCGCCTTGTGCAGCCAGTCCTGCAGGTTGTTCGGCTGCAGCGGCGGGGTGGGAAAGTCCGGGTGCAGGGAGGCGAGTTGCCGCGGAACGTCACCGAGCAGCTCTTGCAGTAGACGCAAGGCGACCAACAGATTGTCTTCGGCTTCGATCAACTGTGCCTGGGCCAGGTCGCGGCGTGAGATGGCCAGGTCGACGTCGGTGATGGTGCCGTCGCCCAGGTCGAAGCGGCGCTGCGCGGCGGCCACCTGCTGCTCGAGGGCCTTGAGCTTGGCGCGCGACAGATCGATGGTCTCGCGTGTCAGCAGCACGTCGAAGTAGCGACTGGCCAGGCGCACGGCGACGTTCTGCGTCTTGGCGTCGAACACCGCCTCGCTGTAGCTGGCGCGCTGTTTGCCCTGGCGGTACTCGACCATCTTCTGGCGGTTGTACAGCGGCTGGCGCAGTTGCAGGCTGAGGTTCTGCGAGTCGTAGTCCAGGTCGTTTTCGATGTTCTGGCCGAGCAGGTTTTCCTGCTCCTGGGTGCCGTCGACTCGGCTCTTGCTGGCCCGCGCGGTGATCTGTGGCAGCAGCCCGGCCTTACCTATGGCGCGGTTCTCCAGGCCGGCGGCGCGTTCGTGAACCGCCGCGCGGTAGGTCGGGCCCTGCAGTTGCAGCAGTTCCCAGGCTTGCAGCAGGTCGAGGGCGTGGGCGGGCAGGCTGGCCAGGCAACAGAGGCCGAGCAGGGTTTGACGCACGAGCATGTCATTGCTCCTTGAAGGCTCCATCTATACGGTCTAGCAGAGGTTTCATCAGATAACTCATCAGGTTGCGTTCGCCAGTCTTGATCGTCACGGTGGCCGGCATGCCGGGGCGGATGCGGTTGCTGCCGAGCTTGTCCATGCCCTCGGCGGTCACCTCGACCTGGGCCAGGTAGTAGGGCTGCTTGTTGGCCTCGTCGATCAGGCGGTCGGCGGAGATGGTCAGCACGCGCCCGGGGATGCTCGGCGTCTGCGCGTGGTTGAAGGCGGGGAAGGCGATGTCCACCGGCAGGCCGGGTTGCATCTTGTCGATGGCCTGCACCGGCACCATGGCGTCCACCTGCAGCGGCTCGTTGGCCGGCACCACGTCCATGATCCGCGAGCCGGCCTGGATCACCCCGCCGATGGTGGAGGCGGACAGCCCCAGCACCACGCCGTCGATGGGCGAGCGGATCACCGTGTTGGTCACCTCGTAGTCCAGTGCGCGCAGGCGGTCGGCGAGGGCGGCGGTCTCTTTCTGCGCCTCGGTCAGTTGCGATTGCACTTCTTTCTGGAAGTCCTGCTCCAGTTGCAGGATGCGCAGCTTGAGTTCGGCGATCTGGTTGCGCGTGCGTCCGCTATCGGCGACGTTCTGCGCGAGCGAGGCGCTCAGCTCGGCGGCGTTGCGCTCCAGTTCGAGCATGCGGTTGCGCGCCACGTAGCCTTCGGCGGCCAGGCTGCGCACACCATCGAGTTCCTGGTTGAGCAGCTTGATCTGTGAATGGCGCGAGTACTGCACCTGGCGCAGGCCCTTGAGCTGTTCCTCGGCGCCGCGGATGTTCTCGCGGAGAATCTCCGCCTCGCCGCTCAGCGCCGCGCGGCGGGTGGCGAACAGGCGCTGCTGCAGGGCGACAGCGGCATCCAGGCGCGGGTCGCCGGCGAAACGGCTGAGCAGTTCGGGATCGAACTGCACCTGCGCGGCGCCGTCGCGCTCGGCCTGCAGACGGCTTTTCACCGTGCTGACCACTATGTACTGGGCGCTGACCATGCCCTGCTCGGCGATGGCGCGGGTGGCATCCAGCTCGATCAGCGGCTGGTTGCGTGCGACCAGGTCGCCCTCGCGCACCAGGATGGCGCCGACCGAGCCGCCGGTCAGGTGCTGGATGGTCTTGCGGTTGTCGGTGACGTTGACCGTGGCGTTGGCCACCACCCCGGCATCCAGCGGCGCGAGCAGGGCCCAGAGGATGAATCCGCCGAAGCCGGCGAACACCAGCGACAGGCCCCAGCGGCTGGGCTTGCGGTCGTCCATGTCGATTTCGCAGGGGCTGTCCGCCAACTGCAGGCTCTTGCTCTCGAACTGTAGGTCGGACATGGCATGTCACTCCTTGCCCCGCACCGAGGCCAGGGTCGGCGCCCCTTTGCCGGTGGGGATCACGTTGGCCTGACGCAGGGCGGCGAACACCTCGTCGCGGGTGCCGAACATCTGCACCGCGCCATCGCGCAGCACCAGCACCTTGTCCACCATGCTCAGCACGGTGGGGCGGTGGGAGATCAGCACCAGGGTCTTGCCGCGCTGCTTGAGCTCGACCAGCGCCTGCAGCAGCGCTGCTTCGCCGACGTCGTCGAGGCTGGCGTTGGGCTCGTCGAGGACGATCAGCGACGGCTCGCCGTACAGCGCGCGGGCCAGGCCGATGCGCTGCTTCTGCCCGCCGGACAGCGAGCCGCCGTCGGCGCTCAGGCGGCTGTCGTAGCCCTGCGGCAGGTGCAGGATCATGTCGTGCACGCCGGCCTGCTTGGCGGCGAGGATCACCGCGTCGCTGTCGATCTCGCCGAAGCGGGCGATGTTCTCGGCCACGCTGCCCTCGAACAGCTCGACGTCCTGCGGCAGGTAGCCGAGCCAGGGGCCCAGTTCGGCCTTGTTCCACTGATAGATGTCGGCGCCGTCCAGGCGCACCTTGCCGCCTTGCGCCGGCCATACGCCGACCAGCAGGCGCGCCAGGGTGGATTTGCCGGAGGCCGAAGGGCCGATGATGCCCAGTGCCTCGCCAGGCGAGAGGGCGAAGCTGATGCCGCGCAGGATCGGCGTGGGCGAGCCCGGCGCACTGGCGAAGGCGTTCTCCACGTGGAGCATGCCCAGCGGCTTGGGCAGCGGCATGGACGGCTTGTGTGCGGGGAAATCGCCCAGCAGCTCGCCCAGCCTGGCCCAGGCGGCGCGGCTGGAGAGCAGCTGCTTCCAGGTCGAGATCACCTGTTCCACCGGCGCCAGGGCGCGGCCGGAGAGGATCGAGCAGGCGATCATCATGCCCGGGGTGATCTTGCCCTGGATCGCCAGCAGGGCACCGGTGCCGAGGATCAGCGACTGCAGGGTGACGCGCACGAAGCGGCTGCCGCCGGCGATATAGGCGGCGCGGTCGGAGGCCAGGGTCTGCAGCTCGAGGATCTTCAGGTGATTGCCGAACCAGCGCTGGCGGATCGCCGGCAGCATGCCCATGGCTTCGATCACCTCGGCGTTGCGCAGGTTGTTGTTGGCGAAGCTGCCGGACACCAGCGACGCCTGGTTGGCCTCGGCCAGCGGCTTGCGCGTGCTGACCTCGGTGAGCCAGGCCAGGGCCACCAGCAGCAACGAACCGATCAGGGTGATCAGGCCGAGCAACGGATGCACCAGGTAGATCACCAGCAGGTAGATCGGCGTCCAGGGTGCGTCGAAGAAGGCGAACAGGCCGTTGCCGGTGAGGAACTGGCGCACCTGCGACAGATCCTGCAGGGCCTGCGCCGGGTTGCCGCCGGCGCGGCGCAGGTTGCGCTCGAAGGCGGCACCGAAGATGCGCTTGTTGAGCATCATGTCGAGGCGGTTGCCGACGCGGATCAGCACGCTGGAGCGCACCACCTCCAGCAGTGCCATCAGCACGTAGAGGCCGACCACCAGCAGGGTGAGCATGAGCAAGGTGGTGACGTTGCTGCTGACCAGGGCGCGGTCGTAGACCTGCAGCATATAAACGGCCGGGGTCAGCATCAGCAGGTTGATCACCCCGCTGAAGGCCGCGAGCGCATAGAAGGTGCGGCGCAGGCGAAACAGAACCTCGGCCAACTCGGAACGCGGGGACTGCGGGGCGTTCATAGAACCCTCCGGCACGGCATGTTAGCTGAGCATCCTGCTGGGGTGACGGCGTTCCGGCGCTCTGTGGGCCGGTGTGCCTGCTGGGAGACATTTTCCCGTCTCCTCGAATGTCGCCCCCTAGGTATAGATGGGACTTTCGTCGGGGCGCAAGGCGGTTTGGCGGCTTATTTTTTTCATGTTTCCTTTTGTTTCTTAGAGAAAATCTTTATGCAGTAAAGATTTATGGCGCAATGCCGTATTTTGATGAGCTGATCGACGGTATCTTGACAAGGCCAAGGGCTGGGACTTAAGTCTAATCGTGTAATTGCTGGAAAAGGCCAAGAAACCGTCACGGTTTCCACCAGACCAGCAGCAATACCGAGAAAGACCATGACCAGAGTCTTGCTTGACCAGGCGCCTGAGGCGTCTCCGCTAGGGCACTTCGCCGACCCGCAGTTTCACGGGCCTCCTTCTGCCTGATTTTTGACGCCAGGCTTTGAGCCGGCATCAGCATAGGGACATACCAAATACCGATTGGACGTCGACGATCCCAGCATGTCGGCGCGGCGGCGTTTGGCCTCTATCCCGGGAACACTCTGACGAACGCGTGACGCGCGCCTGGAGAGGGTGAGCTGCGTCTGCGCCAGGGATTCCTTTGGCTTTGACTTTGCGAATTCAGCTGCTGGGCATCAGAGGTGGAAGGAAATGGCCAATTTCATCAAGTCCGATCTCGAGTTCATCCTCCAGCAGATTTTTATCGCCGAGGCGCATGCCGCGGGACAGAGCCTGGACGAACTGCTGCCCAACTCCCAGGTGCCCTGGGGTTTGCGCACCGTGGATGGCAGCTACAACAACCTGGTGGAGGGCCGTACCTTCTGGGGCGCCGCCGACCAGGAGTTCCTGTTGCTGCTGGATCAGCAGTTCCGCAATGAAAACGATGAAGCGATGTTCAACGGCACCAACAATACCGACTACGCGGCCGGCGGCAATGTGGTGGACTCCGACCCGCGCATCATTTCCAACCTGATCGTCGATCAGACCATCAATAACCCCGCTGCGGTGCAGGCGTTCGTCGATGCAGGGTTAGGCACTCGGGTAGTCAATGCGCTTGGTGAGCAGGTCTACAATGCAGACGGCACCCCGATTATCCTAGACCTAGACGGCGTTCCAATCTCCGCCACCCAGCCGCTGTTTATCCCCAATACCGCACCGGACGAAGGTCTGTCCGCCGGCTTCAACACCTGGTTCACCTTCTTCGGCCAGTTCTTCGACCATGGTCTGGACCTGGTCAACAAGGGTGGCAACGGCTTTATCTTCATTCCGCTGCAAGAAGACGACCCGCTGTACAGTGCGGCTACGCCGCAGACCAACTTTATGGTGGTGACCCGCGCCAGCGTCGATGAGAATGGCCAGCAGACCAACCAGACCACGCCGTTCGTCGACCAGAACCAGACCTACAGTTCGCATGCCTCGCACCAGGTGTTTTTGCGCGAGTACGCCTTCAGTGTCGACAGCAACAACGACGGTATTCTTGACAGCCACCCGATGGCCACCGGCAGGCTGCTGACCAATACGGCACTCGACCCAGAAGGTCAGCCGATTGGCGGCATGGCCACCTGGGCCATGCTCAAGGCCCAGGCCCGCGATGTGCTGGGCATAGAGCTGGACGATTACGATGTCGGTCGGGTGCCGCTGCTGGCCACCGATCAGTACGGCAACTTCATCCCGGGTGCCAATGGCCTGCCGCAGCTGGTCACCGCTATCGGCGGCCTGGGCCTGCTCGAGGGCAACCTGCTCGCACCGGTGGACGCCTCTCTGGCGTTGACCACCGGCCATGGTTTTCTCGACGATATCGCTCACTCGGCCAGCCCCTTCAATAGCCAGACCGGCGCACCGCTGGTGCCCGGCAGCTATGACGGTGAGCTGCTCGACGCTCACTTCATCGCCGGCGACGGCC
Organism: Pseudomonas sp. NPDC077186; assembly: GCF_044543505.1. Classification (NCBI taxonomy): domain Bacteria; kingdom Pseudomonadati; phylum Pseudomonadota; class Gammaproteobacteria; order Pseudomonadales; family Pseudomonadaceae; genus Pseudomonas; species Pseudomonas sp. NPDC077186. The sequence continues at coordinate 8,473 of NZ_JBITWE010000007.1, read as the reverse complement.
GGGTCAACGAGAACATTGCACTAACTGCCGTGCACCATGTGTTCCACGCCGAGCACAATCGCCTGGTCGAGCACACCAAGGATGTGGTGGTGGCCTCCAACGACTTGAGCTTCGTCAATCAATGGTTGCTTGCTGGTGCCGCGAATCAAATCACGCAGCAACAGCTCAACGACATCAATGCGATAATCGATCCAATCGCCAAGGCCGCGGCCATCGATGCTCTGGCCTGGAACGGCGAGCGGTTGTTCCAGGCCGCCAAGTTCGGCACCGAGATGCAGTACCAGCACCTGGTGTTCGAGGAGTTCGCCCGCAAGGTGCAGCCGCTGGTGGACGAGTTCCTTATCCCCAACGGTTACGACGCCACCATCAACCCGGCGATCATGGCCGAGTTCGCCCATACCGTGTACCGCTTCGGCCACTCGATGCTGACCGAGACGGTCGACCGGCTCGATCCGAGCTTCCAGAACGACAGCAGCCTGGGGCTGATCGAGGCCTTCCTCAACCCGCTGGCGTTCAACGAAAACGGCACACTGTCGCCCGAAGAGGCCGCCGGCGCCATCGTTCGCGGGCTGACCCGGCAACTGGGCAACGAGATCGACGAGTTCGTCACCAGCGCCCTGCGCAACAGCCTGCTCGGCTTGCCGCTGGACCTGGCGGCGATCAATATCGCCCGCGGCCGCGACACCGGCGTGCCGTCGCTGAACGAGGCACGTGCCGAGTTCTATGCCATGACCGGCGACAGTCAGCTGCGTCCCTACACCAGCTGGCTGGATTTCGCCCTGCACCTCAAGCATCCGGAATCGCTGATCAACTTCATCGCCGCCTACGGCACCCACGCCAGTATTACCAGTGCTGCGACTCTGGCGGCCAAGCGCGCCGCAGCCATGGATATCGTGCTCGGTGGCGGGGCGATCGGCGACGATGACCGAATGGCCTTCCTCAACGGCACCCGTCTTAACGAAACCGTCGACTATTCCGTGAACAAGGGCGGGCTGGATCTGGTGGACTTCTGGATCGGCGGCCTGGCCGAGAAGATCATGCCCTTTGGCGGCATGCTCGGCTCGAGCTTCAACTTCGTCTTCGAGACGCAGATGGAGGCGCTGCAGAACGGCGACCGCTTCTACTACCTGGCCCGCCTGGACGGCCTCAACTTCCTCACCGAGATGGAGAACAACTCCTTCGCCAAACTGGTGATGCGCCATACCGATGCGGTGCACCTGCCGGCGGATATCTTCTCCACCCCGGGGCTGATTCTCGAGGTGGATCAGAGTGAGCAATACAATCCTGACATCGTATCGGCCGGCGCCGATGGAGTATTCGGTGATGACCCGGAAACTCCAGATGATGAAAGTGCAGATGATGTACTCGCCGGGGATGACCCGGTAGGCGACAACCGGCTGATCCCGCTGGTGATCCGCGACAACCCGGAGACTCCGGGGGGCGACACCAACTACCTGCGCTACACCGGCGACGAGCACGTGGTGCTCGGCGGTACCGCCGGCGACGACGTGATGATCAGCAGCCTGGGCGACGACACCCTATGGGGCGATGGCGGCAACGACCGCCTGGAAGGCGGCGACGGCAACGACGTGATCGAAGGTGGCGCTGGCGACGACATCATCACCGACAAGGGCGGCGACGATGTGCTCAAGGGTGGCGACGGCAACGACGTGATCCACGGCGGCAATGGCTTCAACCTGATTCTCGGCGGCCATGGCAACGACTTCATCATCACCGGCGAGGACGTCTCGGAGGTCTTTGCCGGCACCGGCAACGACTTCATCCTCGGCGCCAAGGGCAACCTGCAGACCGCCGGTAACGAGGGCGATGACTGGATCGAGATCGGCACCCAGGACGGCGCTCCCGGCGACAACCTTGAGCCGTTCTCCACCGATACCGTGAACGGCCATGACGTATTCATCGGCGGCCCCGGCTTCGACGAGGTGATAGGCGAGGGCGGCGACGACATCATGGTCGGCTCCGAAGGCGCCGACCACTTCGACGGCAACTCCGGCTTCGACTGGGCGGTGTACAAGGACGATCCGTTCGGCGTGAAGGTCGACCTGATCGTCGACGACTTCGTCGAGCCGCCGGTGGCGCCGTCCAATGCCGGCATCCTCGACCGCTTCGCCGAGGTGGAAGGCCTGTCCGGTTCTGTCCACGGCGACATCCTGCGCGGCGACAACGCCGACGCGGCGCTGATCGCCCAGGCCGGCGCCCAGGGCAGCCTGCTGACCGCCGAGGGCATCGCTCGCATCGCCAACCTGCAGGGGATGCTCACCGAGTTCTTCGGTGCGCCGCAGAGCTCCTTCGGCAGCGGCAATATCATCCTCGGCGGCGGCGGCAGCGACGTGCTGGAAGGCCGCGGCGGCGACGACCTGCTCGATGGCGACCGCTGGCTCAATGTGCGCATCCGCGTGCTTGGCCGAGATGAGAATGGTCAGCTGACCAATGAGGAAGTCGCCTCCTTCAATAGCATGAAGGACATGATGCATCTGATGCTCGATGGCACCTACGACCCCGGTCAGTTGGTGATCGTGCGTGAAATCCTCGATAGCAACGACGATGGCATCGGCGACGACGACGGCACCGATGGCGGCTTCGACACCGCGCTGTTCTCGGGGCGGCGTGCCGACTATCAGGTCGTCACCAATGGCGATGTCACCAGCGTCAGCCACCTGATCGTCGACGAAGACGGCGATGTTACCCCCGGCATCGATGGCATCGATCGGGTGATGAATATCGAACGCCTGCAGTTCGCCGATGGTGCCATGGTGCTGGTGAACGGCGTGTTCGTCGACGAGGAGGACACCACCAGCGCAGATACTGGTAACAACGCGCCGACTGGTGCACTGGAGATTCTCGGCACCCCGGCCGTAGGGCAACTATTGCGGGTTTCCGCAGAGAATGTCGGCGATGCCGATAACGCCAACGGCCTGATCACCGGCCGCCCGGTCAGCTATATCTGGCAGTACGAGGCGGTGCCCGATTCGGGCATCTTCCAGGACATCATCGAGGAGGGCGGAGCGCGTCCGTCTACCCAGGATGGTGTGTCTTATCGCGTCACGCCTAACCTGGACGGCCTGGCGATCCGCGTGATCGCCATCTACCAGGACGATAACGGCGTGATGGAGCGGGTGGCGTCGGCCCCCACCGATCCGGTAGCGGGGGGCTCGGTGCCCTTGCCGCCGCCACCGCTACCGACGGAAAGCGAGGTGGAAAGCCCCGGCAATGGCCTGCGGATGATCCGCTCCGACCTGCAGTTCATTCTCGACCAGATCATCATCGCCGAGCGCCATGCCGCCGGCGAGGATCTGATGGATATCATCCCCAACTCGCGCCTGCCCTGGGGCCTGCGCACAGTGGATGGCTCGTTCAACAACCTGGTGCCGGGGCAGCAGTACTTCGGCGCGGCGGATCAGCCGTTCCCGACAGCGGTGGATCAACAGTTCCGCGATGAACAGGATGAAGAACCGTTCTTCGGCATCACCAATACAGACTACGGCTCTGGACCTGCGCTTGACGAGAATGACGAGCCGATACTCGATGAGGATGGCAACCCCGTCTATACGGTCTTCGATGTGGTCGATAGCGACCCGCGGATTATCTCCAACCTGATCGTCGACCAGACCATCACCAACCCGGCGGCGGTGCAGGCCTATGTCGATGCCGGCCTGGGTACCCTGGACGCCAACGGCGTGCTGCTGGATCTCAACGGTGTGCCGATTCCGGAAGGTATGCCGCTGTTTATCCCCAACAGCGCGCCGGACGAAGGGCTGTCGGCCGGTTTCAACTCCTGGTTCACCCTGTTCGGCCAGTTCTTCGACCATGGCCTGGATCTGGTCAACAAGGGCGGTAACGGCACGGTCTATATCCCGTTGCAGGACGACGATCCCCTGGTGTTGGGGGCCGACGGCATTGCCGGCACCGAGGACGATCTGCCGGCCGCACAGCGTTTTATGGTGCTGACCCGGGCCAGCGTCGCGGTGCAGGCCGGTGAAGATGAAACCTTGGGAACTGCCGACGACGTGCACCTACATGTCAACCAGACCACGCCGTTCGTCGACCAGAACCAGACCTATACCTCGCATGCTTCGCACCAGGTGTTCCTGCGCGAATACGCCTTGAACGAAGATGGCGATCCGGTCGCGACCGGACGCCTGCTCAATGGCTCCGACGGCGGCCTGCCGACCTGGGCCGAGGTCAAGGCCCAGGCGCTCGACATGCTGGGTATCATTCTGACCGATGCCGATGTGGTGAACGTGCCGATGCTGGCCACCGACCCGTACGGCAAATTCCTGCTCGGGCCCAACGGCTATCCGCAGTTCGTTACTGGCACCGGTCTGGTTTCCGCCGGGCCGGGCGGGGTGGCGGTGCCCGAAAATGTGATTCGCACCGGGCATGCCTTCCTCGACGATATCGCCCATGCCGCCAACCCCTTCAATAGCCAGACTGGCGCATTGAAGACCGCCGATGGCGACGATGCGGTGGGGCTGACCCTCGGCGGCGGGCAGAACAGTGGCAACACCTATGACGATGAGCTGCTCGATGCCCACTTCATCACCGGCGACGGCCGCGGCAACGAGAATATCGGTCTGACCGCCATCCACCATGTGTTCCACGCCGAGCACAACCGCGTGGTGACACATACCAAGGACGTGGTGCTGGCCTCCAACGACGCGAGCTTCGTCAATCAATGGTTGCTTGCTGGTGCCGCCAATCAAATCACGCAGCAACAGCTCAACGACATCAATGCGATAACCGATCCAATCGCCAAGGCCGCGGCCATCAATGCCCTGGACTGGAACGGCGAGCGGCTGTTCCAGGCCGCGCGCTTCGCCACCGAGATGCAGTACCAGCACCTGGTGTTCGAGGAGTTCGCGCGCAAGGTGCAGCCGCAGGTGGACGTGTTCTTCAACGCCACCCAGGTCTACGACAGCACGCTGAACCCGGCGATCATGGCTGAGTTCGCCCACGTGGTGTACCGCTTCGGTCACTCGATGTTGACCGAGACAGTGGATCGCCTGAACCCGGACTTCGTCTCCAGCGAGCTGGGGCTGATCGAGGCCTTCCTCAACCCGCTGATGTTCAATCAGTTGCGCAATCCGCTTAGCGATCCAGACAATCCGGATTTCGATCCGAACGCTCCTGAGTACATCACCGTCTCGGCGGAAGAGGCCGCCGGTGCCCTGGCGCGCGGCATGACCCGGCAGCTCGGCAACGAGATCGACGAGTTCGTCACCGAGGCCCTGCGCAATAACCTGCTCGGCCTGCCGCTGGACCTGGCCACCATCAACCTGGCCCGCGGTCGCGAGACCGGGGTGCCGTCGCTCAACGCGGCGCGCCAAGAGTTCTACAACATGACCGGCGATAGCCAGCTGAAGCCATACACCAGCTGGGTCGATTTCGCCATGAACCTCAAGCACCAGACCTCGCTGGTCAACTTTATCGCCGCCTACGGTACCCATGCCACGATCCTGGCTGCCGATACCTTGGTAGACAAGCGTACCGCGGCCATGAACCTGGTGTTCGGCGATGCCAGCCTCACCGATCTGGATGCCATCGCGGCCTTCAACGCCGAGCGCATGGCCTTCCTCTATGGCCCGGCGGCTACCACCGGGGTCAACGCCATCGACTTCTGGATCGGTGGCCTGGCCGAGAAGATCATGCCCTTCGGCGGCATGCTCGGTTCCACCTTCAACTTCGTCTTCGAGACGCAGATGGAGGCCCTGCAGGATGCTGACCGCTTCTACTACCTGGAGCGCCTGGCCGGCCTGAACATGCTTACTGAGATGGAGAACAACTTCTTCTCGCGCATGGTCATGGCCAATACCGATGCCACCCACCTGCCGGGGGATATCTTCTCCACCCCGGGGCTGATCCTCGAGGTGGATCAGAGTCAGCAATACAATCCTGACATCGTATCGGCCGGCGCCGATGGAGTATTCGGTGATGACCCGGAAACTCAGGATGTTGATGAAAGTGCAGATGATGTACTCGCCGGGGATGACCCGGTAGGCGACAACCCGCTGCTGCCGGATGTGATGCGCGGGCCGAACTTCCTGCAGTACAACGGCGACGAGCACGTGGTACTGGGTGGTACCGAGGTTAACGACACCCTGATCGGCAGTATCGGCGACGACACCCTGTGGGGCGATGCCGGCAACGACCGCCTGGAGGGCGGTTTCGGCAACGACTTCATCATGGGCGGGGCCGGCGACGACATCATCACCGACATGGGTGGCGACGATGTAATCCGTGCCGGCGAAGGCAACGACGTGGTCCATACGGGCAACGGCTTCGATCTGGTGATGGCCGGTCATGGCAAGGACTTCGTCATCTCCGGCGAGGACGGCACCGAGATCTTCGGCGGGCCGGGCGACGACTTCATCCTCGGCACCCGCGGCAACGAGGCGCAGTTCGGTAACGAAGGCAACGACTGGCTGGAGCTGGGCGGTCCCGACGGCAACGGCGGCGACAACTTCAACGAGTTCGGCCTGGACGATGTGATCGGCCACGACGTGTTCATCGGCGAGTTCGGCATCATCGACCGTATGGACGGCGAGGGTGGCGACGACATCATGTTCGGCAACGGCGGCGAGGGCGACCGCTACGTCGGCGGCTCCGGCTTCGACTGGGCGGGCTTCCGCGACGATCCGTTCGGGGTCAACGTGGACTTCCGTCTGCGTGCCTTCGACGAAACGCCGGTGGCGCCGTCCGATGTGTCGGTGCTGGCGCGCTTCGAGTTCATGGAGGGGCTGTCCGGCTCGCACCATGCCGACATCCTCAACGGCGACGACCGCGATGCCAACGCCATTGCCATGTCCGGTGCCTACGGTAGCGTGCTGAGCGACGACTATATCGACATGGTCGACGGCTTGCGGGCGTTCCTGGAGGAGTTGCTTGGCAGCGCATTTACTGCGGGGCTGGACGGCATACTGGAAGACGACCCCGACACGCAGGATGTTGATGAGTCTGCCGACAACAACCAGTTCGGTGCCGGCAATATCATCCTCGGCGGCAGCGGCAGCGACCTGATCGCCGGTAACGGCGGCGACGACCTGATCGACGGCGATATGTGGCTCAACGTGCGCATCAGCGTGCGTGAGAACAACGACGGTACCGGCGCAGAGATCGGCAGCTATAACAGCATGGTGCCGATGATCCCGCTGATGCTTAACGGCGAGATCAAACCTGGGCAACTGGTTATCGTCCGCGAGTTGAAGCCTGGCACGACCGACCCGAACAACCTCGGGCAGTCCTTCGATACGGCGGTCTACTCGGGGCTGAGCTCCGAGTATGAAGTGGTGCAGTTGTGGGATCTTGGCGAAAATGTCTACAGCGTGCGTCATGTAGGCGTGGATGGCGTGGATGGTGATGGCGACGGCTTCCTCGATGTGGTCGGTGCCGATGGCGAGGACATCATTCGCAATATCGAGCGTATCCAGTTCAACGACTTGGCCGAGGTGCTGGTGGACGGTATCAATGCCGAGCCGGAGGGGCTGCTGCGCATCAGCGACGGTTCGCCCAGCGTCGGCCAGTTGCTGCGAGTACAGGCCGACCTGCTGCGCGATGGCGACAATGCCAATGGCAATGTCACCGGCCCGATCAGCTATTACTGGCAGGTCGATCTGCTCGGTAACGGCGTATTCACCGATATCGTCACCGAGAACATCGGCGGCGAGGCGGCCCGCGCCACCGGCCCGACCTTTATGGTCACGCCCGAATATGACGGCCTGGCGCTGCGCGTCAAGGGCATCTACAAGGACGACCATGGCGTGCTGGAGACGGTGTTCTCTACGCCGACCAGCCTGGTCGAGGCCGGCGACCCGAACGACTTACCGGTGGGCAGCGTGCTGATCAGCAATATGGCACCGTCGCTGGGTGACGAACTCACGGCGACCAATGCCTTTACCGATGCCGATGGGCTGGCCGGCGTGGCGTTCAACTACCAATGGCAGGCCGGCACGGGCAGCAACTTCGCCGATATCGCTGGTGCCACAGGCCCAAGCTTTACCCCGACCGTGGCCCAGGCCGGACAGCAGATTCGGGTGGTGGTCAGCTACACCGACAATGGCAATACCCTGGAGTCGCTGACTTCGGCGGCCACTGCAGTGCTGGCGGGCATCATGGTCATGACGACGTTCGGCGGAACCCTGACGGGAACCGCGGGTAGCGAAATCATGCTGGGTAGCGATGGGGACGACAGGCTCCTTGGCATGGGTGGGGACGATACGCTGGAGGGAGGAGTCGGTAATGATGTGCTGATCGGCGGCACGGGCAACGACATCATGCGTGGCGGTGCCGGCAACGACACCTACGAGGTGACCGAAGCGGGCGACCAGGTGATCGAGCTGGGCGGAGAGGGTGTCGACACGGTATGGACCTCGCTGGCGAGCTACACGCTGGGGGCTAACGTCGAGAACCTGTATTACGGCCCGAGCAGCGGCAACTTCGCCGGCACTGGCAACGC
>NZ_JBITWE010000006.1:295140-298485 GCF_044543505.1 Pseudomonas sp. NPDC077186 | reverse complement strand
CGCGGCGGCTTCCAGCTGAGCACCGACCCGGGTGCGCTGATCGGCCTGCAGGACCTGGGCCTGACTTCGGGCGGCGTCGAGCTGTTCTACGAAGTTTCCGGCGATGGCACCACCCTGACCGCGACCGCCGGCGAGGGCGGCGCACCGGTGTTCACCCTGCTGGTCAACCCGGACGGCAGCTACCTGTTTACCCTGCAGGGCCCGGTGGATCATCCGGAAGACGATGGTATCGACTCGGAAACCCTGGGCGATAACAGCCTGGCGCTGGACTTCTCCGGCCTGCTGGTGGCCACCGACGGCGACGGCGACCCGCTGGCCGACGGCTTCGACGCCGGCAGCTTCGTCATCGATATCGAGGACGACGTACCGACCCTCAAGGAGCCTAACTCGCAGCAACCGGCGGTGGGCGGTACCGTTCACGAGGACCTGCTGAGCAATCCGCATACCGGCAATGCCGAAGGCGGCAGCCAGACACTGGGCATCAGCACCGCAGGCGGCGCGGGCAGCCTGGCCGCTCTGGTGGCCTTCGGCGCCGACGGCCCGGGCAGTTTCGGTCTGGTGGACGAGGCGACGGCCGAAGCGCTACTGGGCGCTGGCGGCCAGAACCTGACCTCGGGCGGCGAGCCGCTGGAGTATGAGGTGACCGAGGCCTACGACCCCGACGGCAACCTGCTCAGCACCACGCTGACGGCGACCGCGGCCGGCGGCTACCCGGTGTTCACCCTGGTGGTGCAGGCCAATGGCGATTTCAGCTTCGAGCTGCAAGGTCCCATCGATCATCCCGAGGCGGATGGCGACGACGGCGAACTGTTCGTCTCGGCTATCGGTATGGGTATCGACTTTACCCAACTGATCACCGCGACCGACGGCGACGGCGACCCGCTGGACGCATTGGCCGAGGCGCAAGGGTTGTTCGTCATCGATATCGAAGACGACGTGCCGACCCTCAAGGAGCCTAACTCGCAGCAACCGGCGGTGGGCGGTACCGTTCACGAGGACCTGCTGAGCAATCCGCATACCGGCAATGCCGAAGGCGGCAGCCAGACACTGGGCATCAGCACCGCAGGCGGTGCGGGCAGCCTGGCCGCTCTGGTGGCCTTCGGCGCCGACGGCCCGGGCAGTTTCGGTCTGGTGGACGAGGCGGCGGCCGAAGCGCTACTGGGCGCTGGCGGCCAGAACCTGACCTCGGGCGGCGAGCCGCTGGAGTATGAAGTGACCGAGGCCTACGACCCCGACGGCAACCTGCTCAGCACCACGCTGACGGCGACCGCGGCCGGCGGCTACCCGGTGTTCACCCTGGTGGTGCAAGCCAATGGCGATTTCAGCTTCGAGCTGCAAGGCCCTATCGATCACCCGGTTCAGGATGGCGATGACGACGAACTGTGGGCGTCTGCGGCGGGCTTTGGCATCGACTTCACCCAGTTGATCACCGCCACCGACGGCGACGGCGATCCGTTGCAGATGCCTGTCGATACCGGCGGGCTGTTCGTCGTCAATGTCGAAGACGATGTGCCCACATTGGTGGACGGCGGCCTCGATCACTGCCTGACCCTGACCTACAAGGGCGGCGATGCCAGCTTCCTCAATAGCTACGGCTACTACATCAAGGGGGCCGACGGCACGCCCGTCAGCGGCGTGCTGGTGTGGGGCAACACCACCTTCCTGGAGGTCGGCGACTCCATCAGCCTGCACGGGCTGGATCCCGACTCCATCGGCTTCTTCATCATTCCCAACGGTGCCTTCAACGGTGTGCTCGACGGCACCGAGGTCAGCTTCCAGTTCGTCGATGGCCAGTGGCAGGTCGTAGCCGACGGCCAGCCGCTTAATGGCGCCGGCGGCGCCCAGGTGCTGTTCGACAACCCGGCGCTCAACCCGGCGAGCAAGACCCATGTGCAGGACAATACCGCGTCCGGCAACCAGAACTGGGAGGACGTCAACAACGGCGACAGCGACAACGACTACAACGACGTGAATATCCAGGCCACCTGGACGATCAAGACCCCGGCACCGGTGGGCGGCACGGTGCATGAGGACAAGTTGACCAACCCCCATCAGGGCAACCCCGATGCGGGCAACCAGACATTGGTGGTCAGCACCGCGCTGGGCGCGACCAGCCTGTCTGCGCTGGTGGCCTTCGGCGCCGATGGTCCTGGCGATTTCGGCCTGGTCAATTCGGGCACTGCCGCGGGCTTGTTGGACGCCCAGGGCCTGACCTCCGGCGGCGATCCGCTGGTTTACCAGGTAACCGAGCAGTTCGACGGCGCCGGCAACCTGCTCAGCACCACGCTGACGGCTACGGCGGCGGGCGGCTATCCGGTGTTCAGCCTGGTGGTGGAGATCGACGGCGACTTCACCTTCACCCTGCAGGGGCCGATCGACCATCCGCTGCAAAATGGCGACGACAACGAGCTGTGGTCGTCGGACGGGGCCTTCGGCATCGACTTCACCCAGTTGCTGAAAATCACCGATGGCGACGGCGACCCTCTGGAGATTCCGCAGGGTGCCAGCGGCCTGTTCGTGATCGACGTGCAGGACGATGTGCCCACGCTGAACGTTGACCTCGCAGGCTCCGATGCCGCCAGTCGGTTGTCGATGAATCTGGACGAAACCGTCGGTGCCGAGCGTGCCGCTCCGGGCGAAACGGCCGATGGCAACACCGACGATCCGGCTGCGCCTGGCGATTACCTGGGGCGTGTCACCACCAACATTGGCAATGGCGGGTTGGTAAGCCTGTTCAGCGTCACCGGCAGTGCTGGCGCCGATGGCGAATCCAGCCTTAGTGGCAGCCTGAGCTTTGTCGGTATCGCCTCGGGTGGTTCGCTGACGACCAACCTGTTTTCCACCAGCGGCAGCGCCATCCACCTGGAAATGGAGGGTGCGGATGTGATCGGCGTCGACGCCGGCGGCGATGTGGTGTTCCGTTTGGCAATCGTCGATACCGGCAGTGGTGCGCAACTGCAGACCACGCTGTATGAATCCATCAGGCATGGGGACAACACGGCGTTCGACGAGCAGCTGGATCTGTTGCTGACCGGCCAGGGTGCGAGCCTGGGGCTGCAGTACAGCGTGACCCGGGTCGATGGCGACGGTGACTCGGTCACAGCGACGAAAAAGATAGTATTGGCCGATGGCCATAGCTCGATCCTGGGCTTTGACGACGACGGCCCCAGCGCCAAACTCGCCCTGAACGGCCAGGTCAAACTAACCCTGGACGAATCGCTCGGCGTCGATCCGCTGGATAGCAATGCGGCGGCGGACGACGACGTGTCCGGCAACCCGTTCCCGGGGGGCTACGGCACGCCGATTGGCTTGACCAGCGGCAACCTGGTCAACGTGGTCAGCGCC
>NZ_JBITWE010000006.1:0-295043 GCF_044543505.1 Pseudomonas sp. NPDC077186 | reverse complement strand
CCGGCAAGATCGAAGCGGTGCTGAAGGTCACCGATGGCGACAACGACGTGGCCACCTCCAAGGTGGGCATCGGCGGGCAGATCGTCTTCGAGGACGATGGCCCCAGCGTCACGCCGCCGGACTGCGCTGAAATCGAGGAGGTCGATGGGTTCAGCACCCAGGGCGTGATCCAGGCCGACTATGGCAGCGACGGCGGTGGCTTCGATCTCTCCGCCAATGCCGGCCTGACCGCCGACGGGCTGTTCTACACCGTGGTCAAACAGGGCGGGGTATCCACGCTGACCGCTACGGTGGGCGATGCCAGTGGCGAGGTGTTCTTCGTCCTCACCGTCTATGACGACCCCAACGCGCTTGGCAATGGCAACAACTACGAGCTGACCATCGTCAATGCGCGCCCGGTGACCATCGCGGACTTCGATCTGCAGGCCATCGAGGCCGGTCAGCCGCAGGTCTCGTTCTTGGTGCAGAGCGGCGAGGGCTTGTCGGTCACGCTAACCGGCAACGGCCTGGTCAATCCCTCCAATCAGGGCGTCGGCGTCGGCGGCAACAACCTGATCGACGTGGGCGAACAGCTGCACATGGCCTTCAGTGCCACGGTCTACTCGGCCGTGGTGGATGTGCAGAAGTTGTCGTCCGGCGATCAGTTGTACTGGCAGGCCTACGACGGCAGCAACAACCTGGTGGCCGCCGGTACCTACAACGGCCAGGGCTCGGAGAGTTCGCAGTTCGGCTTCAATCTGGCCGATTCGGCGTTCACCACCGGCACTGCGGCCTCGCTGTCCGGCGGTTTCATCAAGCTGACCTTCGGCTCCAACGCTGGCGACTATCGCATCCAGGAAATCACGCTGGAACAGCAGTTCCTGCCGCCTGATCTGGATCTTTCGTTCCAGGTCGATGTCGTCGACGGCGACAACGATGTGGTCAGTACCCAACTGGACGTCTGCTTTGTCGATGACGTGCCCTCCGGCGGCTATGTCTTCGACCTGGTCGACGAAGAAGGCCTGGCCGGCGGGATCATCGGCGGCGTCGAGGACGACGACGGCGCCGCGACAACGGCCAGCGGCAGCCTCGGCTACGACTACGGCAACGATGGTTTCGGCAGCTTCACCTGGCTGACCGACGGGCTGCCCACTATCACCTCCGGCGGCCAGGCCGTCGAATACCAGGTCAGCCCCAATGGTCAGGTGCTGACCGCGCAGATCGTCGGTGGCGGGCAACCGGTCTTTACCGTCACGCTCACCAATCCGGCCACCGGGGCCTTCCAGTTCCAGCTGTTCAAGCCGCTGGATCATGCCGCACCCGTTTCCGGAAGCGTGGAGAACAACCTGAACTTCCAGTTCGACTACGAGATGGTCGATGGCAATGGTTCGACGGCGCAGGGCGTCTTGGAAATTTCCGTGGACGACGATTCGCCACTGGCGCAGGACCTCAGTCAGAGCCGCGAGGCATCGGGCGACGTCAACACCAACCTGCTGATCGTGCTGGATGTGTCCGGCAGCATGAACGACCCGGCTGACTTTGGCGGGCTGTCGCGCCTGGAGGCCTCGAAGTTGGCGGTGCTCGAGCTGCTTGAGCAGTACGAGGCAATGGGCGAGGTGAAGGTACGGCTGGTGACGTTCGCCAATTCCGCCTCCGCGTTCGGCACCCTGTGGCTGACGGTGGATCAGGCCAAGGCGGCGGTGATCGGTTTCCCGGAATCGCCCGACAGCGCTACGACCAACTACGATGCGGCGCTGAGCACTGCGATTTCCGCTTGGGGCTCGGCAGGCAAACTGACGTTACTCAGTAATCCGGGCGAGCCGTTGCAGAACGTCTCGTACTTCCTCTCCGACGGTATCCCCAATCAGCCGAGCGGCAGTGCGGGTATCAATGCCAGCGAGGAGGCCACCTGGGTCAACTTCCTGAATGCCAACAAGGTCAAGTCCTATGCCCTGGGCATGGGGCCGGCGGCAGAGGTCAATGACAACCTGCCCGGCAATTTCAGCAACAACGACCAGCTCGACCCGATTGCCTACGACGGCACCACCGCCAGCAACGCCAATGCCATTGCCGTGAACGATTTCGCCGATCTGGAGAGCGTGCTGGTTCAGACCGCCCAGTCGACACCGATCAGCGGTAGCCTCACCGATGGCGTCAATGGCTTCGGCGCCGATGGCGGGCGGGTCAAGTCGGTGGTGGTCAATGGCGTGACCTACACCTTCAATGTTGGCCCCAACCCCACCATTACCGGGTCGGACGGCAGTACGGTCAATGGCATGATGCTGAGCCTGGCGCTGGCTGCCGGTGCCATGCTGACGGTCAACATGGCCAGCGGCGAATACACCTACGTCTCCGCGGCGAATGTCGGCAGTGGCATGAGCCAGCAGGTCGGCTTCGTGCTGGTCGACAACGACGGCGACCTCAGCAACCTGGCGACCTTGACCATTACGGTCGATCCGGCCGATGGCCCGATGGTGGCGCGCGATGACTTCGTGGTTTCGCGCAGCAACAGTTTCGATATCCCGGACTGGGCCTTGCTGGCTAACGACAGCGGCCCCAACAGCTCGATCCAGGCCATCACCAGCATCGTTTCGGCGGCAGGCCTGACGGCAACGCGAGCCAGTGCCTCGACCTCGATTGCGGGGGCTAACGACGGCGAGTCCTTCGTCTACCAAAGCCAGGCCGGCGGCCAGAGTGCCAATGCCAAGGTTACGGTCGTCGATGTGGACGGCAGCGGTTCGCTGAATGGGAGCTTCCTCGACGAGATACTCATCGACGGCAACAGCGGCACCACCCTCAATGGCAACAGCGGCGACGATATCCTCATCGGCAATGGCGGCGATGACACGCTCAATGGCGGCGAGGGTAACGACATCCTGGTCGGCGGTGCCGGCGGTGACGAGCTGAATGGCGGGAGCGGCAACGACACCGCCAGCTACATCGATGCATCCAGCGGGGTCAGCGTCACGCTCAACAACTCGGGCAATGCCAGTGGCGGCAGTAACGTCGGCGGGGGCGCCGCGGGAGATGTGCTGAGCAGCATCGAGAACCTCATCGGTTCCCAGCATGGCGACATGCTGGCTGGAGGTGGGCAGAACAACGTCCTCAGCGGGTTGCTGGGCAATGACGGCCTTTATGGTGGCGGTGGCAACGATGTGCTGATCGGCGGCCGCGGCAATGACACCATGAGCGGCGGCTCGGCAAGCAACAGCGATGGCAAGGACACCTTCCTCTGGCTCAACGGCGATGCCGATGGTGGCACCGATACCCTGCTCAACTTCACCCGCAACTTCAACGGTGCGAGCAATGGCGACCGGCTGGATCTTTCCGACCTGCTGATCGGGGAGCGCGGCACTGTCGGCGATATCGGCAACCTGTTGAACTATCTGGAGATCACTTCCAGTGCCCTTGGCGGGGTCGGTGGCGCTGCTCTGGATACCACGGTCAAGGTCAGCACCAGCGGGACCGGCGACTTCGCCAATCCGGATCAGACCATCGTGCTGCAGGACGTCAATCTGCTCGGCGGTAGCGGCGTCGGCGGCTACGGTGCCGGCGGCGACACGAGTAGCGTGATCCTGGCCATGCTCAACGACGGCACGTTGAATGTAGATACCGTCTGACCTTCGCTTATATGATCGACCCGCTACCTTTGCCGGTAGCGGGTTTTTTTTGGCCAGGAGAGAGCAGGCATGGTTTATGTACAGCGCGACGCCGCGGGACGGTTGCTGCGGGTCGAATACGAGCCCTTCGAGGGAATGACGGAAAACCTGGCGGTCGAGAGCGACGAGTTGCAGACCTGGTTGGCGGCCAAGGAAGAGGTCAAGGCGCGTCTGGACAGCCTCAAGCAGTCCGACCTGGAGCTGGTGCGCGTACTCGAAGACGTGGTCAGCGTGCTGGTCGAGCGCGGCGTGATCCGCTACACCGACCTGCCCGAAGCGGCGCGGCAGAAGCTCGACCAGCGCGCCATCGCGCGGGCCGAGATCGAAGGCCTGAGCGGCCTGCTCGGCGACGACGAACACAATCTGGTGTGAGACTCACTCGCGACGAGCCACAGGTTTGTAGGAGCCGCGCCCCGCGGCGAATGATGGCGACGCCGCGATAATGGACAACCGAAAAAGCTTCGCCCCGGGGCGGGGCCCCTACGGTCATCCGTCGTTCCAGGGCGCCGGCGCACCGATCAGACGGCCCATGGCGCCATGCACGCCGAGCTCCTCGAGCACGCGCAATTCCCCCTCGGTTTCCACCATCTCGGCGATCAGCGGCAAATCGATGCTGTTGGTGGCGCGGAAGATCGCCTCGATAAACAGGCGCTTGTCGCTTTCCTGGTCGATGGCGCGGATATAGGTGCCGTCGATCTTCAGGTAGGCCAGGCCGAGGTGAGTGAGGTTGCCGATCAGGCTGAAGCGCCCGCCGAAGTGCTGCAGGCCCAGGCTGAAGCCGGCCTCGCGCACGCTTTGGCTCAGCGCTTCCAGCTCCGCCGGCGGCGGCAGGTGGCGTTCGTCCACCTCCAGGGTCATCAGCTGCGCCGCCTCGGGGTGGCTCTTGAGCATGGCCAGCAGCTTGGCCTTGCTCGGGCCGTCGCGCAGGGTTGTGGCGGACAGGCTCAGCGCCAGCGGCTCGGGGTGCTGCGCCAGGTGGGCGAAGCTGTGTTCGAGCATCGCCAGGTCGAAGCGCGCGGCCCAGCCCAGGCGCTCGATCCAGGGCAGGAAGCGCCCGGCGGCGATGGCCTCGCCCTGCGGGTCGAGCAGGCGCGCCAGCACCTTGCGTTGCAGCAGGCGCTCGCGCGCGGCGCACTCGACCACCGGCTGGAAGTACAGCTGCAGCTTGCCCTTGTTCAGCGCATCGTCGATCCAGCTGCGCCAGTCGTGCAGGCCCTGGCCGCCCTGCGCGGTGAAGTCGTCGAGGCGTTCCCAGCATTTGTCCGCATTGCTCTGCGCCTGGGCCAGTGCCTGGTCGGCGCGGCCGATCACCGTGCCGGGTTCCTCGCCCGGGCGAAACGCGGCGACGCCGATATGGGCGACCGGATCGCAGTCGCTGGCACCGGTCTGGCGCAGGTTGTCCAGACTCTGGCCGAGTTCGATGGCCAGCTGGTCGGCGTCTTCGCCGCTCAGACCCGGGGCGAGCAGGGTGAATTCGCCGCCCCGGCTGCGCGCGGCCAGCCACTCGCTGCGCCCCGGAGCCTCCAGCAGGCGCTTGAGCAGCTCGCCGAGGGCGCCGATCAGGGCGTCGGTGCGCTGGCCGCCGAGACGCTGGTTGAGGCCGCCGAGGTCGTTGACCCGCAGCAGCAGCAGGTAGCCGTCGGCATTCTGCTCGCTGAGCGCCAGCTGATTGCTCAGGCGGATATCGAACTGGCGGCGATTGGCCAGGCCGGTGAGGCTGTCCTGGTAGGCCTCCTCGCGCAGCTTCTCGCTGCGCGCGGCTTCTTCGGCGAACAGCGTCTTGAGCTTGTCGACCATCTGGTTCATCGCCAGCACCACGCGCTTGAGCTCGGGGGTGCGCGGCACGCGGGGCAGGGTGAGGAATTCGCGGCGGGTGATGGCCTGGGCCTGCTGCACCATCTTGTCCAGCGGGCGCAGCTGGGTGCGCAGCAGCCAGCCGCCGAGCACCGCGCTGACCAGGCCGCACAGCAGCAGCCAGAGCAGGCTGCCCAGCGCGCTGTCCCACAGCTTGGTCAGGGCGAACTGCGGATGGCTGAGCACCTCGACCCGCGCGGCCTGTTCCCAGCCGCGCATGATCAGCGCGTCGCCGCCCTGCGGGCGCAGGTCGACCAGCTCGACGAACCAGCGCGGCACGTTCTCCGGGGTGACGGTGGTGCGCCGTTCCACCACCAGGCTGTCGTCGGCGATGCGCACCACGCGGATGCTGGCGAAGTAGCCGCTGTCGAAGATCGAGCTGACCATCAGCTCGATCATCGCCGGGTCGTCCACGTGCGGCGTCATCGACAGGCCCAGCGCCGTGGCGGCGTCCTGGGCATGCGAGCGCAGCTGGCCGATCAGCTGTTCGCGCGAGCTCTCCACCCCGGCGACGAAACTGCCGGTGAAGGCCACCACCAGGAACAGGCAGATGGCGAGAAACAGCTGCTTGAGTAGGGACATGGGTCTTTCCTCCTAGCCATCGCCGATGGCGAAGCCCTCCGCACGCATTTTTTTCAGGATGTCCTGCCAGCGCGAGAGCTTCTTGGTGTCGCTCTTGCGGGTGTTGGAACCGGCGAGATAGAGGCCTTCGGCGTTGAAGGCGTAGACCGGCAGCAGGTCCTTGCGCTGCGAGGCAGGGCGGATGTCGTTGATCAGGTTGTCCAGCACCAGCGGCTCGGCGGTGGGGCTGGCGTAGTAGGTCAGCACCATGTGCGCCTGGTTGTAGTTCAGTGCCTTGACGTAGGTGATGCGCAGCTTCTCGCTGGGAATGCCGAGGCGGCGCAGGGTGAAGTACTTGGCGATGGAGTAGTCCTCGCAATCGCCGGCGCCCTTGACCAGCATTTCGACGGGCGTGGCCCAGTAGTCGTTCTGCTGCCACAGGCGGATGTCGTCGGTGAAGCGGATGGTGCGGTTGAAGAAACGGTTGACCTCACCGAGCTTGTCCGCCTCGGGCAGCGCGGCGCTGCTCGTGATCAGCGCGTCCCAGTCGAGGATGCGCTGCTTAGCGGCGCCGAGGCTGCCGTAGCGGCTCTCGGCGTTGCGCAGGATCAGGGCGAAGTCCCAGTTGGCCAGGGCCAGACCGGCCAGCAGCCCGCCGCCGACCCAGAGGATCAGCAGACGCCGTTGCCATCCCTGAATGCGCTGCCGTGGCCGCATGGGGCTGCATCTCCGCTTCGATCGGCTGAAGTCTAGGCGACGCGCTGGCGATCTGCCCCGTGGCCGGGATGAAATTCAGACTGTAGCCCGGATGCAATCCGGGGGGCCTCCCGGATTGCATCCGGGCTACGCCGGGGCACCGGGGCGTGAGAACAGCCTGGCGTCAGGGGTTGGGCAGGGTCTTCTGCTTGAGGATATACAGGCTGACCAGCACCGCGCTGGTGAGCATGAAGGCGCGCGCCCAGGGCAGGGGCACCAGGTAGCAGGAGAAGGCGATGCTCGCCCACATCAGCACCAGCGCGTAGACCTTGCCCTTGAGCGGGATGCCCTGGCCGTCCAGGTAGTCGCGAATCCACGGCCCCAGGCGCGGGTGGGTGACCAGCCAGATGTAGAACCGCCGCGAGCTGCGCACGAAGCAGGCGGCGGCCAGCAGCAGGAAGGGAGTGGTCGGCAGCACCGGCAGGAAGATGCCGATCACCCCCAGCGCCACACTCAGCCAGCCCAGCGCCAGCAGTAGGTAGCGGACGCCGCGGTGACGGCTTTCCTGGATTTCGTGCGGCATCTTCGGGCCTGGACGGACGCCGGCCGGGGCGCCAGGCCCCGACCCGCGGGATCAGTGCTGGCGGGGTTTGAGCAGCGCAGGTTTTTCCTCCGGCGCCTGGCACAGCAGGAAGAGTGCGGTGAGCAGTTCGGGAATCTGGTCGATCATGCTGTCCACCAGGTCGCGGTCGCGGGCGATCTCGGCGAACTCCGCTTGCTCGTCGAACAGACCGGAGCCGACCATGATCGGCAGCAGCAGCTCGCTGACCTCGTCTTCGGCGTCCTCGAACCACACCGCCTCGCGCAGGAACACGCCTTCCATGAAGCCGATGCACCAGCCGCGCAGGTCGGAATCGTCCGGGTCCTCGCCCAGATCCAGCTCGCAAGGCAGCTCTGGCTCTTCCTCGCCGGCCAGTTGGCGAGCGATATGCGCCTTGAGGTGGATCAGGGTGTTCTCGATCTCCTCGCGCTCGGCCTCGCTGCGGTAGTGCGGCGGTTCGGCGAACAGGGCGTCGATCCACTCGCGCTCGGGCACCTGGTCCGGGCAGATCGCCAGGGCGGTCAGGTAGCCATGGGCGGCCACGTAGTCCAACGCCTCTTCGTGCAGCTCATCGGCATCGAGAAAGGCTTGCAGGCGGGACAGTTGCTCGGCGAAGGACATCGTGGGGCTACCTTGAAGGAGTAAACGAGGCTGGATTCTAGTCCACCGCCGCCCCAGCGGCCATAGCGGCGGGGCCTGGCGAGGGCAAAAGCCCGGCTTCGGACAGGCTGGCGTCCTGTTGCCGGCAATCCTGCGGCATAATGCGCGGCTCGATTCGGAGGCCTTCATGCTCGACCACGCCCAGCGCATCCTCAAAGACGTATTCGGTTACGACGCCTTCCGCGGCAATCAGGCCGCGATCATCGAGCGCGTGGCCGGCGGCGGCGATGCCCTGGTGCTGATGCCCACCGGCGGCGGCAAGTCGCTGTGCTACCAGGTACCGGGGCTATTGCGCGACGGCCTGGCGGTGATCGTCTCGCCGCTGATCGCGCTGATGGACGATCAGGTCGCCACCCTCGATGAGCTGGGCGTGGCCGCGGTGGCGCTGAACTCCACCCTGAGCACCGATGAGCAGCGCGAGATCGCCGAGCGCATCCGCCGCGGCGAGATCAAGATGCTCTACCTGGCCCCCGAGCGCCTGGTGCAGCCGCGCATGCTGAGCTTCCTGCAGGGCCTCGACATTGCCCTGTTCGCCATCGACGAGGCGCACTGCGTGTCGCAGTGGGGTCACGATTTCCGCCCCGAGTACCTGCAGCTCGGCCAGCTCGCCGAGCTGTTCCCGCAGGTGCCGCGCATCGCCCTGACCGCCACCGCGGACAAGCGCACCCGCGAGGAAATCGTCCAGCGCCTGCACCTGCAGAACGCCGAGCGCTTTCTGTCGAGCTTCGACCGGCCGAACATCTTCTACCGCATCCTGCCCAAGGATCAGCCGCGCAAGCAGCTGCTCGGCTTTCTCGCCGCGCGTAAGGGCGATGCCGGCATCGTCTACTGCCTGTCGCGCAAGAAGGTCGAGGAGGTCGCCGACTTTCTCAGCGGCCAGGGTTTTCCGGCGCTGCCCTATCACGCCGGCCTGCCCAACGAGTTGCGCGCCTATCACCAGAAGCGCTTCCTCAACGAGGAAGGCTTGATCATGGTGGCGACCATCGCCTTCGGCATGGGCATCGACAAGCCCAACGTGCGCTTCGTCTGCCACCTCGACCTGCCCAAGTCGCTGGAGGCCTACTACCAGGAAACCGGCCGCGCCGGGCGCGACGGCCTGCCCGCCGATGCCTGGATGGCCTACGGCCTGCAGGACGTGATCTTCCTCAAGCAGATGCTCGCCAACTCCGAGGGCGACGAGCGCCACAAGCGCATCGAGCAGCACAAGCTCGACGCCATGCTCGCCCTGTGCGAGGAAACCCGCTGCCGCCGCCAGGTGCTGCTGGGCTATTTCGACGAGGAACTGGCGCAGCCCTGCGGCCATTGCGACAACTGCATCGACGGCGTCGAGACCTGGGACGCCACCGAGCCGGCGCGCCAGGCCCTGTCGGCGATCTACCGCAGCGGTCAGCGCTACGGCGTCGGTCATCTGGTGGACATCCTGCTCGGCCGCGACAACGACAAGATCCGCGCCGTCGGCCACCAGCACCTGACGGTATTCGGCGTCGGCAAGGCGCTCTCCGAGGTCGAGTGGCGCACCCTGTTCCGCCAGTTGGTCGCTCGCGGCCTGGCCGACGTCGACCTGGAGGGCTTCGGCGGCCTGCGTCTGAGCGAGGCCTGCAGGCCGCTGCTGCGCGGCGAGGTCGGCTTGCAGCTGCGCCGCGAACCCAAGCCGGCGCAGACCGCCAAGGCCTCCAGCAGCGCCGCCAGCCAGCTGGTGCGCAGTCACGAACGGGAGATGTGGGAGGCGCTGCGCAGCCTGCGGCGCAAGCTGGCCGAGGAGCACAGCGTGCCGCCCTACGTGATCTTCCCCGACGCCACCTTGCTGGAAATGCTGCGCAGCCAGCCCGGCTCGCTGAGCGAGATGGCCCAGGTCAGCGGCGTCGGCGCACGCAAGCTGGAGCGCTATGGCCAGGCCTTCCTCGAAGTGCTGGGCGGCGCCGTGCAGGAAGCGCCGGCGCCGGTCGCCGACCTGCGTCACGAGTTGGTCAGCCTGGCCCGCGCCGGCATGACCCCGACGCAGATCGCCGGCCAACTCGGCTGCAGCGAGAAGAACGTCTACAGCCTGCTGGCCGAGGCCATCGGCCAGCAGCAGCTGTCGCTGGAGCAGGCGCTGGATCTGCCGGAGGAGCTGCTCGGCGAGATCCAGGAGGCCTTTCTCGATGGCGAGGGCGAGCTGCCGGCGGTGAGCGAGATCGCCCCGCTGTTCGCCGGGCGGGTCGAGGAGGCGGTGCTCTACTGCGTACGGGCCGCGCTGCAGGCCGAGTTCGAGGTCTGACACACGATTGTCGTGATTCTGGCGGCAACTCGATGACACGGCTAAGGTGTGGGGCAAGCCGCCAACAGACGAGGTAACGGTGCCCAGCTATCACGCCTGGCTCGACGACGTCCGCCCCAGCCCCTATGCCGACCAGCTCAGTCTGGGCTTTCGCTGGCTGCGCTTTTCCCCCGTGTTGGAGCGCGAATATCGCGCCTATCTGCTGGACGACAGCTTCGAGCTCAAGCGCATTGCCCTGAGCGTGGCCATGCTGCTCTGGCTGGCGTTCGCCGGGCTCGATCTGCTGATGGTGCAGACGCCGCACCTGTGGTGGATTCTCGCCGTGCGCCTGCTGGTGCTGGCGATCCTGTTGGTCTGCGCCGGCCTGATCCTGCAGCGCCGACACACCCGGTTGCTGCTGCCGCTGAGCATGCTGTGCATCCTCGCCCTCGGCGCGGGCGCGGCGGCGATCGTCGGCATCGCCCACCTCGCCGACCCCAACTATCCCTACGAAGGCCTGTTGCTGGTGAGCATGGCCGCCTATTTCCTGGTCGGCCTGCGCCTGAGCGAGGCGCTCGCCTGTGCCCTGGCGGTGCTGCTGCTGTACGTCGGTGCCGAGTGGCTGGCCGGCTTGCCCTGGCCGCGGCTGATCAACAACATGCTGTTCCTGCTGTTCGGCAACCTGATGGGGGCGGTCGGCTGCTACCTGCTGGAGTACAAGTCGCGCGAGCATTTTCTGGTCAGCCGGCTGATGCGCCTGCTGGCCGACCGCGACAGCCTTACCGGGCTGCACAACCGGCGCAGTTTCAATCGCCAGTTCGAGCGCCTGTGGCGCCAGGCGCAGCGCGACGGCCAGTCGCTGGCGTTGCTGCTGTGCGATATCGACCACTTCAAGGCCTACAACGACCACTACGGCCACCAGGCCGGCGACACCGCGCTGCAGCGCGTCGGCGCCCTGATCGAGCAGGCCGCGCGGCGTCCGCTGGACATGGGCGTGCGCCTGGGCGGCGAGGAGTTCGCCCTGCTGCTGTTCGATATCGGCACCGAGGAAGCCAGGCGTCGTGCCGAGGCGCTGCGCCTGGCGCTGGTGGAGCTGAACATCGCCCATCAGGGGTCGGACAGCGCCAGCATGCTGAGCATGTCCATCGGCGTCGCCTGCCTCAGTCCCAGCGTCGGCGGCGAGCTGAACCAGCTCTACGAGCATGCCGACCGCGCGCTCTACGAGGCCAAGGCCTTCGGCCGCAATCAGGTGGTGGCCTGATCCGCGGCCGAGACTCGTGGCCGCATTCCGGTCGCATCCTGAAACGCTCGGCCACAATCCGGGCTTGCCCTGCGCTCGCGGTTATGGCTAGCTAGCTAATAATTAGTTTTTGACCTTTGTACGAGCCCGCTCCCCCATGTCTTACCCCGATCAACACCGTTTCGCCATGCAAGTTGCCCAATTGTCCCGCGCCTGGCGCTCCGAACTCGACCGCCGTCTGGTCGGCCTCGGCCTGTCCCAGGCGCGCTGGCTGGTGCTGCTGCACCTGGCCCGTTTCACCGAGATGCCGACCCAGCGCGAGCTGGCGCAGAGCGTCGGCGTGGAAGGGCCGACCCTGGCGCGCCTGCTCGACAGCCTGGAGGCCCAGGGGCTGGTGACCCGCGTCGCGGTGCCCGAGGATCGCCGGGCCAAGAAGATCGCCCTGCAGCCCAAGGCGCAGCCGCTGATCGAGAAGATCGAGGCGATTTCCACCCAGCTGCGCCAGGAGGTCTTCGCCGGCATCGACGAAGAGGACCTGCGCCGCTGCCAGCAGGTGCATGCCCGGGTGCTGGGCAACCTGCTGAAGTAGTTCCCCGGTACCGTCAATTTATCGGCCGCCTCGCGGCCGATTGCCTTTATGTGCCCAACTTTTGACTGATCCAGCTTGATGGCAATGTGCTTTCGTCGGCAAACTGGCGGCCAAGCCGCTACTTTGTGAATTAGTAGCCATACTGCAATACGAGCCGGGTTCGACAGGGACAATGTCGTTCGGCCCACTGTTCAGGGCGCCAGCCTCCCGGCCATCGGGACGCTCATACAGGAAGTGGAGGAGGCGGCGTTCGAGCCTGCATAACCCTGGAGGTCATATGGCTCGGGTTCGTCAGTTGATGTTGGGTTTGGCGTCGGGTTCCGCCCTCTATTCGGGCATGGCGCCGGCGCTGGGACTGGGCGAGATCACCCTGCACTCGGCGCTCAATCAGCCGCTGGAGGCGGAGATCGAGCTGCTGGCGGTGGGCGATCTCGGCGCCGAGGATCTACGCGTCGCCCTGGCGCCGGCCGAGGCGTTCAGCCGCTCGGGCGTCGAGCGTTTCTACTTTCTCAACGACCTGCGCTTCACCCCGCTGTTGCGCGGCTCGCGCAGCGTGATCCGGGTGGTGTCGAGCCGGCCGGTGCGCGAACCCTATCTGAATTTCATCGTCGAGGTGGCCCGTCCCGGCGGGCAGCTGCTGCGCGAGTACACCGTGCTGCTCGATCCGCCGGGCTCTGCCGCCTACACCGCGCAGGCCGCCCCCAGCCCAGCCGCCGCCGCGCCAGCACTTAGTGCGCAGCCGCCGGCCGCTCCGGCGCGGCGCAGCGCAGCGCCCAGCGCCGCCTTGGGCCATCGCCAGCCGGTGGTGCGCGGCGACAGCCTGTGGTCGATCGCCGCGCGTCTGCGCGAGCAGGGCAGCCCGCTGTCGCAGCAGGCGCTGATGGACGGCATCCATGCGCTCAACCCGAGCGCCTTTGCCGGCGGCGATGCCAACCGGCTGCTGGCCGGCGTCGAACTGCTGCTGCCCGATGCCGCGCGCCCGGGCACGACCGCCGCAGCGCCGGTCGAGGCGCCGGCAATGCCCGTCGAGGCTGCCGCCGCTGCGCCGCTGAGCGCCGCGCCGCCCGCCGCCGAGCAGGCCGAAAGCCTGCAGCAAGTGCTGGAGAAGCAGCGTCAGGTCGACCAGGAGCTGGCCAGCCAGGCCGCGGAGAACCTGCAGTTGCAACAGGGCCTGGCGCAACTGCAGCTGCAGTTGCAGCAGTTGCAGGAGCAGTTGGCGCTCAAGGATGCGCAACTGGCCGAGTTGATCGACCAGGGCGCTGCCGTCGCGCCCGCTGCAGAGCCGGCCGCCGTGGTCGCCAGCGCACCCCCACCGGCGGCGCAGGAGCCGCCGCTGGCCGCCGAACGTGGCTGGTTCGCCACCCTGCTGGCCGGCGGCGTGGTGCTGCTGTTGCTGCTCGGCGCCCTGGTCTGGGCCGCGCGGCGCCGCGAAAAGGCCGCGCCGGTGGTGCAGGTCGAGCCGCCGGCACAGCGCCCTGTGGCGCCGCTGCAGCCGGCGCTGGTCGCAGTCGCCAAGCCGGCCGTGGCGCCTATTCCGGCGCCGACTCCGCAGCAGCGCCCGGCGGCGCCGGTCGACGCGCTGGAGGCGGCCAACGTCTATATCGCCTACGGCCGGTTCAGCGAGGCCCGCGGCGAGCTGAGCAAGGCCCTGGCGCAGGCGCCGCAACGCAGCGACCTGCGTTTGCGCCTGCTGGAGGTGCTGGCCGAGCTGGGCGACGGCGCCGCCTTCGAACGCGAGGAAGCGGTGCTGCGTGCCGAGGGCTTCGATGCGGCGCGGCTGGATGCGCTCAAGGCCCGCTACCCGGCTCTGCAGCAGGCGCCGCAGCCTGCCCGTGGCGTGCCCCCGGTAACGCCGCCGGCCGCCGAAGCCTCGGCCGAGCCCGACTTCCAGCTCAACCTCGACGACCTGCCGCTGGATGCCGACTGGGAGTCGGTCAGCCCCTTCGAGGCCGCCCGCGGCAAGACCAAGGCGGCCGCCGCGGCGGAGTTCGATGCCGGGTTCTCCAGCAATCTGCAGGAACTGCCGGAGGTGTTCGAACTGGACGAGGCGGGGGAGAGCGCCAGCGCCTTCGGCGAGATGGAAATGGTGGTGGGTGGCGAGGACGAGTTGCTCGACGAGCATTTCCTCGATGCCTTCGCCGGCGAGGCCGATGCCACCGCGGCGCTGCAGGGGGATATCGAGCAACTGGCCGGCAACCCCGAGCACATGGCCAAGCTCAACCAGGCGCTGGCCTATATCGAGCAGGGCAACCTGAGCACCGCCTGCGACATCCTCAACGAGGTGATCGACCAGGGCGACGACCGGCAGAAGCAGGCCGCGCGCCAGTTGCTGGCGGAAATCGCCTGACCCGCCTTGCTCGCCGTCGCCGATAGGGCCGCGCTTACTGCGCGGCCCTGTCTTTTATGGGGTTGGCCTTCGTAGCCCGGATTACCCTGGGCGAGGTGGGGCAGCTTGTAGGAGCCTGGGGACGCCTAGTCCTTGCCGGCGATCCTGGCCTCCGGGACGCCGGGGTGCAGCAAGCGGGCGCCTGTCGTCAGAAGCTCTTGCCCAGGTTCAGGTACAGCGCCTTTTCCCGCTCGTCGTTGAAACCGTAACTGAAGTTCACCGGGCCCAGCGGCGTATCCAGGCCGAGGAAGATGCTGGCGGCGTTGATATAGCCGCTGTCGAAGGTGTTGTCGTTGTTCCAGGCGCGGCCGCGCTCCAGCGACATGCCCAGGTACAGGGGCAGGTCCAGCGGCAGCAGCGAGCGCTGGGTCAGGCGGCGGTAGTAGAGCAGCCGCGCCAGCGCCACGTTCTGCCCGCTCAGGGCGTCCTGGCGGAAGCCGGACAGCTCCTGGGCGCCGCCGAGGATAAAGCCGGAGGTGACCACGTCGGCCTCCTCCAGGGTGCGCCCGTAGCGCCCGCCGAGCACCCAGGTATTGGCCTCGACGCTGAATACCTTGTTCAGCTCCAGCTGCCACTGACGGTACTCCTCGTCCGAGCCCAGGCCGCTGTCGTACTGACGCAGCAGCAGGCCGATGTCTTCGCCGGCGGTCGGGAAGTCGACGTTGTCCAGGGTGTCGAAGGAGTACAGCAGTTCGTAGTAGCCCTCGCTGAAGCTGAAGCTGGGCAGGTCGCGCTCGCCGACGCGCACGTCCGCCTCGCCCCAGGCCTGGCCGAGGCCGAAGCGGATCTCGCCGTTGTTGGCGATCTGCCGGCCGAGGTTGAGGCCGTAGCCGTAGCGCTCCAGGCGGTATTCGGCGATGGGGTCGTTGTCCAGGATCGCCTCGATATTGCGCGCCTCGCCGAACAGGTAGGGAGCGACGAAGTAGCGCGAGCCGGCGTCCAGCGGCTGGTAGAACTCGCTGTACAGTTCCTGGCGGTCGCCCAGTTGCACGCGGGTCAGCCATTCGGCGCCCAGCTGGTTGATGCCGTTGACGCGGTAGCTGGCGCCGATGTTGAAGGCGCTGTCGCCGCGCATGTCGTCGGACAGGTTCAGGCCCAGGCGCAGGTAGTCGGTGCCGCTGCGCTTGCCGCGCGCATCGATCACCAGCGCGCTGCCGCGTTCGTCCAGCGGCGTCACGCGGTACTGCACGCGCTCGAAGTAGTCCAGGCCGTACAGGGTGCCCATGTCCTTCTGCAGGCGGTCCATGTCCAGCGGCTCGCCCAGCGGTTGGCGAATATGCCGGCGGATCACCGCGTCGCCGACCTTGGAATCGTTCTCCACGCGGATCTCGCGGATCAGCGGGGTGCGCTGCTCGCGCGAGCGCGCCATGGCCAGCGCCGGGTTGCCGCCGCCGCTCTGCTGCAGGCGGGCCAGGCGCTCGGCCTGGATCTGCGTGGCGCGGTAGCCGGCGTCGATCATCTGCTCGGCGCGGGCGAAGTCGGTGACGCCGAAGCCGGCCAACGGCGGCTGGATCAGCACGTCGTCGGCCGCCAGGGTGGCCAGCTGCGCCTCGGAGTTCTTGCGCGTCATCAGGGTGATCGACTGGTTCATCACGTCGACCACGGTGCTCAGCTGCTCCACGGGTTTGAGCGGGGTGCCGAGGTCGACCACTATCACCCGCTCGACGCCCATCTGCCGCGCCACGTCCACCGGGATGTTGTTGACCATGCCGCCGTCCACCAGCAGGCGGCCGTCCAGCTCCACCGGGGCGAACACCGCCGGGATCGACATGCTGGCGCGCATCGCCTGGGGCAGGTGGCCGCGGCGCAGGATCACCTGTTCGCCGTTGGCGATATCGGTGGCCACGGCATGGAAGGGGATCGGCAGGCGGTCGAAGTCGCGGGTGTCGCTGCGGTGCACCAGCAGACTCTCCAGCAGCAGCGCCAGGTTCTGCCCCTGGATCACCCCCAGCGGCAGGCCCAGGCTGCCGTCGTCGCGGAAACTGAGTTTCTGCTTGATCAGGAAATCGCGATCGTCCTGCTTGCGCCGGAAGGGCACGTCCTCGCGCGGCGGCGAGTCGGACAGCGCCTGCTGCCAGTCCAGCTCCAGCGCCAGGCGCTGCAGTTCCTCCACCGAGTAGCCGGCGGCGTACAGCCCGCCGACTATGGCACCCATGCTGGTGCCGGCGATGGCGTCGACGCGGATATGCTGCTCCTCCAGCGCCTTGAGCACGCCGATATGCGCCAGGCCGCGGGCGGCGCCGCCGGACAGCACCAGGCCGACGCGCTCGGCGGCGAGAGCGGGCAGGCTGGACAGGGCGAGCAGGCAGAGCAGCGAACGGAGCAGGCGGCGCATGGCGGTTTCCGGCGAGGGCGGGGCGAAAGGCCGCTATTATAGGCGGCAAATTCCCCGTCCCAGAGCCTCGCCATGTCCGATCGCAAGCCGGAAATCGTCATCACCTATTGCACCCAGTGCCAGTGGCTGCTGCGCGCCGCCTGGCTGGCCCAGGAGCTGCTCAGCACCTTCGCCGACGAGCTGGGCAAGGTCAGCCTGGAGCCAGGCAGCGGCGGGGTGTTTCGCATCAGCTGCGACGGCGTGCAGATCTGGGAGCGCAAGGCCGACGGCGGCTTCCCCGAGGCCAAGGTGCTCAAGCAGCGGGTGCGCGACCAGATCGACCCGGGCCGCGACCTGGGGCATAACGACCGGTAACCCTAGGCTGCGCCGTGCCCACCATGGCTCCTGGGGCGCGTAGGTCGGGAGGCGCCCGTCACCCTCAACGCGCCATACGCGCCGATACGAAGATGGCGCTGACGATCAGCGCGCCGCCGGCCAGCATGCGCAGGGTCGGCTGCTCGCTGAACAGCCACCAGGCGAAGAGGATGCCGTAGACCGGCTCCAGGGCGAAGATCACCGCCGTGGTGCGCGCCTTGAGCACGCGCAGGCTGGCGACGAACAGGCTGTGCGCCAGGCCGGTGCAGAAGATGCCGAGCATCGCCAGCCACAGCCAGTCCATCGGCCGCACGCTGGGCAGCAGCGGCCAGGCCAGCGGCATGAAGCAGACGAACACCGTGATGTTCTGGTACAGCGCCGCCTGCACCGGGTCGAGGCCGCGGGTGCTGGCGCGGTTGAGCAGCGACAGCAGGGCGAACAGGAAACCGGACAGCACCGCCCACAGCAGACCGCCGGTGGCGCTGCTGGCCAGGCTGAATTCCGGGGTCACCAGGATCAGTCCGAGGCAGACCACGGCGACCATGGCGAACTCGATGGGGCGGGTGCGTTCGCGAAACAGCAGCCCCTCCAGCAGCACGGTGAAGGCCGGGAAGCTGGCGAAGCCGAGCGTGGCGATGGCCACCCCGGAGACCTTCACCGCCTCGAAGAAGGTCACCCAGTGTCCGCCCAGCAGTAGGCCGCCGAGGCCCAGCAGGGCGAACTGGCGCAGGCTCGGGCGTACCGCGTTGCGGCTGCGCCAGAGCAGGGCGGCCAGGCCCAGGGCGAGGATGGCGAAGATCGCCCGGCCGCCGGCGATCATGTTCGGCGTGGTCGCCGCCAGTTTGCCGAAGATGCCCGACAGGCCGAACAGCAGGGCGCCGAGGTGAATCGCCAGCAGGGCGTTGCGTTCCTTCATGCCAGGCGCGCGCCGTTGGGCAGCGGCTTGTCGAAGCCGGCCAGGACCACGCGGTTGTCGCTGTCGTAGACCCCGGTCACCAGCACCTCGGAGCGCACCCCGGCGATGCGCTTGGGGGCGAAATTGCACACGCACAGCACCTGGCGGCCGAGCAGTTCGTCGCAGCCGTAGTGGGCGGTGAGCTGGGCACTGGACGTCTTGATGCCCAGTTCGCCGAGGTCCACCTCCAGCACGTAGGCGGGTTTCACGGCTTTGTCGTTGGGGCGCGCCGAGCGGATGGTGCCGACGCGCAGCTCCACCTTGTCGAAATCCTGCCAGTCGATATGTTGCATGGGCTACTCCTGGTTACTGCCGCGCAGTCTAGGCGCTGCGCGCAGGGCTGTCTGTCGCAGGAGTTGCGGGTTTTGTCGTCGGACTCTCGTAGGTTGGCGCTGAGCGCAACGAAGCCCAACAGGGAGCGCCTGGCGCTCCGCCCGGCGCCCGGATGGCGCTCCGGCTCGGCGCTCGCATGGCGTTCTGCTCGGCGATCGCCGTTGGGCTTCGGCGCTACGCGCCTCAACCCAACCTACGCGCTGTCGTCGAACTCGCGAGTTTTGTCGTCGGACTCTCGTAGGTTGGCGCTGAGCGCAGCGAAGCCCAACAGGGAGCGCATGGCGCTCCGCCCGGCGCTCGCATGGCACTCGGATGGCGCTTGGCGCACGTATGATGTTCTGCTCGGCGATCGCCGTTGGGCTTCGGCGCTGCGCGCCTCAACCCAACCTACGCGTTGCGGCGCAATTGCCGCGGGGTCATGCCCAGGTGGCGGGAGAGGGCGGCGGTAAAGGCGCTCTGCGAGGCGTAGCCGACCCGTGCGGCCACCTCGCCGACGGCCAGGTCGCTGCCGCGCAGCAGGCGTTCGGCCAGTTGCAGGCGCTTGTCGCGGATGTGCTCCATCGGCGTGCGCCCGGTCTCGGCGAGGAAACGGGCGTGGAAACGCGCCACCGACAGCCCCGCCAGGCGCGCCAGGTCGGCCACCTGCAGCGGGTGCGCGGCGTGTTGCTCGATATGCCGGTCCAGCGCCGCCAGCGGCAGGCCGCCGGGTCGCGCGTGGGGATCGGCGCAGGCCAGGCTGCCGAGCAGCAGCGCGGCGCCCTGGTTGGCGATCACCGCGTCGTTGATCGGGCTGGCGGCGAGCCAGCCGAGCAACTGGCTCTGAACCGGATCGAGCTGCAGCGCTCGCGGACTGTCCAGCAGGCGCTGGATGTTGCCGGCGTGATGGCCGAGCTGACGTTCGAGCCAGTCGTTGGCCGGCAGGTCCAGTACCAGGCACTGGCTGCCCAGCGGGCTGCCGCAGGCGTGACGGGCGCCGGCCGGCACCACCGCCAGTTGATGGCGCCGCACCTGGGTGCCCTGGCCATCGACCTCGAACTGCAGTTCGCCGGCCAGGCCGAAAACCAGCTGGGCATGCTCATGGCTGTGGCACAGCAGTTCATGGCTGTAGTGACGCAGGGACAGGATCGGGGGCATGGCGGCTTCCTCGGCAACGTCGGCAGTGTACCGCCTGTCCGGGCCTGGCGCCTCGTCATCGAACGGTCTTTTGCCTGTCACAAGCCTTTCACCGCCAGCGCTCAAGCTCGTCGAAACCCAGCCGGAGCCCGCCCATGACCAGTGCCCAGCTCGCCAAGCCCAGCCGCAAGCAACGTGTCCGCACCCTGTGGATCTCCGACGTGCACCTAGGCACCCGCGACTGCCAGGCCGAGCACCTGGCGGCCTTCCTCAAGCGTTATTCGGCCGACCGCATCTACCTGGTCGGCGACATCATCGACGGCTGGAAACTGCGCGGCGGCATCTACTGGCCGCAGGCGCACACCAACGTGATCCGCCGCCTGCTGACCATGAGCAAGCGCGGCACCGAGGTGATCTACGTCACCGGCAACCACGACGAATTTCTGCGCCGCTATTCCAGCCTGATGCTGGGCAATATCCAGCTGGTCGACGAGGCCGAACACGTCACCGTCGATGGCCGCCGCCTGCTGGTGATTCACGGCGACCAGTTCGATGTGATTACCCGCTACCACCGCTGGCTGGCCTTTCTCGGCGACTCGGCCTACGAATTCACCCTGACCCTCAATCGCTGGCTCAACCACTGGCGCAGCCGCTGGGGCTACGGCTACTGGTCGCTGTCGGCCTACCTCAAGCACAAGGTCAAGAGCGCGGTAAACTTCATCAGCGACTTCGAGGAGGCCATCGCCCACGAGTGCGTCAAGCGCGGCCTGCAGGGCGTGGTCTGCGGCCATATCCACCACGCCGAGATCCGCCAGGTCGGCGGCGTGGAGTACATGAACTGCGGCGACTGGGTGGAGTCCTGCACCGCGCTGATCGAGCACTGGGACGGGCAGATCGAGCTGTACCGCCTGGCCGAGGCGCAGGCGCGCCTGGCCGAGGAGGAGCAGGCCGCCGCCGCGCTCGAGAGCGGCGCATGAGGATACTGATCGTCTCCGACGCCTGGGTGCCGCAGGTCAACGGTGTGGTCACCAGCCTGCAGGCCCTGGTGCGCGAGCTGCGCGGCCTGGGCCATCAGGTCAAGCTGCTGTCGCCGGCGGACTTTCGCGCCGTGCCCTGTCCGAGCTACCCGGAGATTCCGCTGGTATGGAACCTGTGGCGGGTCGGCGCGGCGATCCGCGACTTCCGTCCCGACTGCGTCCACCTGGCCACCGAGGGGCCGCTGGGCTGGGCGGCGCGGCGCTGGCTGGTCAAGCGCGGCCTGGTCTTTTCCACGGCCATCCACACCCGTTTTCCCGAATACGTCAGCACGCGCTGGCCGTGGATTGCGCCGCGTTGGGGTTATGCCTTCCTGCGCGCCTTCCACCGCCCCAGCCAGGCGGTGCTGGTGACCACCGAGCGCCTGCGCGACGAGTTCGCCGGCTGGCGTCTACGGCGTCTGCAGCTGTGGCGCAAGGGCGTGGACACCCAGCTGTTTCGCCCGGATGCGACGCGCCCGCGGCCGCCGCGACCGATCTTTCTCTACGTCGGGCGCATCGCCCCGGAGAAGAACCTCGAGGCCTTTCTCGATCTGCAGCTACCCGGCGAGCAGCGCGTGGTCGGCGACGGCCCGCAGCGCGAGGCGTTGCAGGCGCGCTATCCCCAGGTGCGCTTTCTCGGCTATCGCCATGGCCGGCAACTGGCCGAGGCCTACCAGGATGCGGCGGTGCTGGTGTTCCCGTCGCGCACCGATACCTACGGTCTGGTGATGCTGGAGGCGCTGGCCTGCGGCACGCCGGTGGCCGCCTACCCGGTGCCCGGGCCGCTGGACGTGCTGCAGCAGGGCATCAGCGGGGCGATGGACGAGGACCTCGGCGCGGCCTGCCTGGCGGCGCTGGAGCTGGATCGGGGACGTTGCGCGGAGCTGGCTGCGGCGCAGTCCTGGCGCGCCTCGGCGCTGGAGTTTCTGGCCTTGCAGCCGCTGGTCGACGGCGAGCCGGTGGGGTTGGATCAGGCGTTGCCGGATACCGCGTTGTAGGTGGCTTTTATCGCGGCTGAAGCCGCTCCCACAAGGGCGGGTCGTAAGCGGCTTCAGCCGCGAATCGACCCTCAGTGGTTTGCTTCAGAGTATGACCTTGTCGCGCAGCTTCTCGGCGGCCTGGTTGAGCGCCTGGATCACCCGCTCCTTGTCGAAGTTCTGGATGCCGTTGGTGTCCAGGTACATGGAGAAGCCCGGCAGTTCGTGCTCGACGTAGCTGGAGGTGGCGCCGAGGTCGCGGCGGAAGTCCACCACCTGGTAGATCTGCACCGGGCGGGTGAAGCCCTTGACCGCAATCTGGCCCTTGTCGCGGCACATGATCACGTCTTTGACCAGCGAATAGGTCTCGTGGGAGATGAGGATCTCGCCGGATTCGGCGGCACTTTCCAGGCGGCTGGCGAGGTTCACGTCGCGGCCGATGATGGTGTAGTCCATGCGCGTGTCGGCGCCGAAGTTGCCCACCGTGCAGTAGCCGGTGTTGAGCCCCATGCGGATTTCCAGCGGCTTGGTGATGCCCTGGGCGCGCCACTGCTGGCGCAGCACCTTCATGTGCTTGCGCATGGCGATGGCCATGGACACCGCCGCCACCGCGTCCTTCTTGGCGCCCTGGCTGCTGGGGTCGCCGAAGAACACCATGACGCAGTCGCCGATGAACTTGTCGATGGTGCCGCCGTATTTCAGGCTGATCTTCGACATTTCGTTGAGGTAGGTGTTGAGCAGGTCGGTCAGTGCTTCGGCCTCCAGCTCTTCCGACAGCTCGGTGAAGCCCTTGATATCGGAGAAGAACACCGTGAGCTTCTTGCGCTGGGTCTCCAGGCGCACGCTCTTCTTGCCGGTGAAGATCGACTCCCACACCTGCGGCGACAGGTATTTGGCCAGGTTGCGCGCCAGCCGCGCGGCCTTTTCCTGCTCGCGCTTGATCTCGCTGCGCACCTGGGCCAGGCGCAGGCCCTGCTGGTTGACGAAGTAGGCGGTGATGCAGATGTACAGGGTGGCGAAGAGGATGCTGACCAGCGCCACCAGGGTCGGCGTCTCGGTGTTGGTTCTGACCTCGAACAGGGCGGCGCACAGCACCAGGCTGCTGCCGGCCACCAGCAGGGCCAGGCCCAGGTAGCGCAGGCCGCCGATGACCAGGGCGCTGAAGCTCAGGGTGAGCAGGAACATCAGGCTGGGCACGCTGGAGAACCCCAGCAGCACCGCGGCCGCGCCGGCGTGCAGGGCGTCGACGAACAGCAGGGCGAGGTCGGTCTGCCCGGGGTGGTCGCGCTTGAAGCGGCGGCTGAGGTTGTGCGCCAGGTGCGGGTAGAGCAGGGCGTAGGGCACCATCCACAGGATGTCGTAGGCGAAGTGGCCGACGACGGTGCCGGCGGCGATGCTGGCGGCCGTGGCGATATAGGCCAGTACGCGCGAATAGTATTCGCGCAACGGCGGCGTCGGCAGCCCGTTGGCACGGCTGGGGGTGACTGACTTCATCTGCTGAAAGGATCCCTGCTGAATTTCTGGCGCCTCTACTGGGCGCCTGGTGCGGTCTGCAAGACCCGAGCCAGGAGCTCGATGGGCGGGGATCATAACCAAGGGGGCGGCGGCCAGCCAAGCACCACCGCCGAACGGCGCCGCGCCGGCGGCCGACGGTCAGGCGTCGGCGGTTTCCATGGCGGCCTGGTAGAGGGAGTGCTTCGGTCGGGCGAAGACCCGCTGCAGCATGGGCTCGAAGAAGCTCAGCGGCAGGCTGTCGTAGGCCGGATCGAAGGCCGCGGCGTCGTACTTGGCGCAGAACTCGATGGTCGCCTGGTACTGCGGGTGGTCCTTGAACTGCTCGCGCAGGTGGCGATCCATGCCCAGGTGGTGGAAGAAGTAGTAGCCCTGGAAGATGCCGTGTTTCTCCACCATCCAGTGGTTCTCGGCGCTGACGAAGGGCTTGAGGATGGCCGCGGCGATATCCGGGTGGTTGTAGCTGCCGAGGGTGTCGCCGATGTCGTGGAGCAGGGCGCAGACCACGTACTCCTCGTCGCGGCCGTCGCGATGGGCGCGGCTGGCGGTCTGCAGCGAGTGAGTCAGGCGGTCGACCGGAAAACCGCCGAAGTCGCCGTCGAGCAGGCGCAGGTGGGCGAGGATGCGCCCCGGCAACTGGCTGGCGTAGGCGGCGAAGTCCTTGGCGATGATCGCCCAGTCCTCGGCGTTGCCGTCCTGCATATGGGTGAAGCGGGCTTGGCTATTCATGGCTTTTCTCGTTCTTGTTGTTCTGTAGAAAGGCGTAAAAACTGCCTGAGAGACTTTGGGGAGACGATAAAACACCGTCATTCCCGCGTAGGCGGGAGCCCAGAAACGCTACACCGCCTGGGTTCCCGCCTGCGCGGAAGTGACGTTAACGGGGGCGCTAGTTGGCAGGGATGCATCCGTTGCGTCAGAAGCGGATACGGCCGGTAAAGGCGTCCTTGAGCATCACCCAGTCGCCCATCAGGCTGTACAGCGGGTATTGGAAGGTGGCCGGGCGGTTCTTCTCGAAGACGAAGTGGCCGACCCAGGCGAAGCCGTAGCCGGCCAGCGGCATGGCCAGCAGCCACAGCCACTGCTGGCTGAGCAGGGCGTAGGCGAGGATTGCCAGCACCAGCAGGCTGCCGACGTAGTGCAGGCGGCGGCAGGTGGGGTGGCTGTGCTCCTGCAGGTAGTAGGGGTAGAACTCGGCGAAGCTCTGGTAGCGTTCGGTGGTCTGGGCGGTCATGGCGCACCTCCTGTCATTGTCGGCGTCAGTCTAGTTTGGCTGTCTCCCTGGGCCACTGACATAAGGTGCCAGTTTAGTATCCTTGCGCCGCCAAGCCGGGCCTTGGCGGCCTGATCGAACCTAATAAGAACAAGAGCATGAGCGAGAGAACCACATCCTCCAACTGGGCCCTGGCCATCGTGCAGGCGCTGGAGCTGGGCGGCGTCGACTGCGCCAGGCTGTTTGCCGAGCTGGGCCTGGATTACGCGGCGTTGAGCGACCCCGACGCGCGCTTTGCGCAGGACGCCATGACCCGCCTGTGGCAGCGCGCGGTGGCGCTGTCCGGCAACCCGGCGATCGGCCTGAACATGGCGCAGGTGGTGCGTCCGGCTTCCTTCCACGTGGTCGGCTACGCGCTGATGTCCAGCCGTAACCTGCGCGACGGCTTCACCCGCCTGGTGCGCTACCAGCGCATCATCGGCGAGGGCGCCGACCTGAGCTTCCTGCCCCAGCCCGACGGCTATGCGCTGACCCTGGCGATCCACGGCGACCGCCTGCCGCCGGCGCGGCAGAGCGCCGAGGCGTCGCTGGCCTACTGCCTGGCGTTCTGCCGCTGGATGACCGGCAAGCCGATCCGTCCGCGCGAGATTCGCCTGCAGGGGCCGCCGCCCGCCGATCTGGCGCCCTACCAGCAGGTATTCCAGGCGCCGCTACGCTTCCATGCCGAGCGCTACGGGCTGATCTTCGAGCGCGGCGACCTGGAGGCGCCGCTGCCCAGCGCCAACGAGGCGCTGGCGCAGTTGCACGACCGCTTCGCCGGCGACTACCTGGCGCGCTTCTGCGGCAGCCGCGTCACCCACCAGGCGCGCCAGGTGCTGTGCCGCCTGCTGCCGCAGGGCGAGCCGCGCCGCGAGGTGGTGGCGCAGGTCCTGCACCTGTCGCAGCGCACCCTGCAGCGGCGCCTGCAGGAGGAGGGCACCAGCTACCAGCAACTGCTCGACGACACCCGCCGCGAGCTGGCCGAGCAGTACCTGGCGCAGCCCAACCTGACCTTGCTGGAGGTCGCCTACCTGCTCGGCTTCGCCGACCCGAGCAATTTCTTCCGCGCCTTCCGCCGCTGGTTCGAGGAAACCCCCGGCGAGTACCGCGCGCGGCTGTGAAGGGACCGTAGCCCGGATGCCATCCGGGGTTGCACCCCTTGCGAATACGGGTTCGGGGGATTTCAGCTCGGCCAGGCAATCCGTTGCCTGCGCGCCTCGGCCCTGGGCGGGCGTCGCCGATCCGAGCGGCTTGTTCTCAGTGGCGCCAGAAGGCGGGCAGCAGCAGCACCAGCACGGTGAGGATCTCCAGGCGGCCCAGCAGCATGCCCAGGGTCAGCAACCACTTGGCCAGATCCGGCAGGCTGGCGTAGTTGCCGGCCGGGCCGACCACTTCGCCCATCCCCGGGCCGACTCCGGAGACCATGGCCGCGGCGCCGGTCAGGGCGGTGATCCAGTCCACCCCGCACATGGCCACCGCCAGCGCCAGGCCGGCGATGGTGATGGTGTAGAAGAAGGCGAAGGCGAGGATCGAGCGGACGATGTCCTCGTCCAGGCGGTGGCGGTTGTACTGCTGCTTGATCACCGCGCGTGGGTGGATCAACTGCTTGAGGTTGGCCTTGAGCAGGATGTAGGCGACCTGGAAGCGGAAGATCTTCAGGCCGCCGGCGGTGGAACCGGAGCAGCCGCCGACGAAGCCCAGGTAGAAGAACATCATGCTGGCGAAGGGGCCCCACAGGTGATAGTCGCCGACGGCGAAGCCGGTGGTGGTCATGATCGAGGTGATGTTCACCGCCACGTGGCGCAGCGCGTCGAGCCAGTGCAGGTCGGTGGAGAGCCATTTCCAGCCGGTCAGCACCAGCCAGCTGCCCAGCAGCAGCACGAGAAAGCCGCGCACCTGCGCGTCGCGCGTCAGGGCCCGGTAGTCGCCGCGCAGGGTGGCGACATAGAGCACGAAGGGCAGGCTGCCGAGCACCATCACCAGCACCGCGACCCAGTGCACCGCCGGCTGCTGCCATTTACCCAGCGAGGCGTCGGAGGTGGAGAAGCCGCCGGTGGCGATGGCCGACATGGCATGGTTGATGGCGTCGAACAGGTTCATGCCGGCCAGCCAGAAGGCCAGCGCGGCGAAGCTGCTGAGGCCGACATAGGCCAGCACCATGTACTTGGCGACCATGTGCGAGCGCGGCATGACCTTGTCCGAACGGTCCGAGGACTCGGTCTGGAACAGGCGCATGCCGCCGATGCGCAGCATCGGCAGGATCGCCACGGCCATGGCGATAAAGCCGATGCCGCCCAGCCAGTGCAGCAGCGAGCGCCAGATCAGGGTGCCCGGCGACATGTCGTCCAGGCCGCTGAACACCGTGGCGCCGGTGGCGGTGATGCCGGACATGCTCTCGAAGTAGGCGTCGGTGATGCTGGCGCGTTCGGCGAAGAGGAACGGCAGGGCGGCGAAGATCGACACCATCACCCAGCTCGACACCGTCAGCATGTACATGTCGCGCGGGCGCAGCTGGGTCTGCTGCGGGCGCCCCTGGGCGACCATGGCCACGCCGACCAGCGCGGTGATCAGGCTGGACCAGAGGAAGGCATTGATGCCCTGCGGCTGCTCGAACGCCAGCAGGGTGCCGATCGGTACCAGCATGCTGACCGCCAGGGTGATCAGGAAGATGCCGTTGATGAAGGCGAGGATACGCAGGCTGGACAGGGACATCGGCTCAGTGCTTCCAGAAACTGCGGGTGACCAGCACCAGCACGGTGAGGATTTCCAGGCGGCCCAGCAGCATGCCGACGGTCAACAGCCACTTGGCCGAGTCCGGCAGGCTGGCGAAGTTGCCGGCCGGGCCGATGGTCGGGCCGAGGCCGGGGCCGACGTTGCACACCGCGGTGGCGGCGCCGGTCAGCGCGGTGACCCAGTCCAGGCCGACCAGGGTCAGGGCCAGGGCCAGCACGCCGATGGTGATGGTGAAGAAGAAGGAGAAGGTGATCAGCGAGCGGACGATCTCCTCGTCCAGGTTGTGGTTGTTGTACTGCTGCTTGATCACCGCGCGTGGGTGCACCAGCTGCATCAGGTTGGCCTTGAGCAGCACGTAGGCGACCTGGAAGCGGAAGATCTTCAGCCCGCCGGAGGTGGAGCCCGAGCAGCCGCCGACGAAGGTCAGGTAGAAGAACAGCAGCACGGCGAAGCCGCCCCAGGTGCTGTAGTCGCCGAGGGCGTAGCCGGTGGTGGTGACCACCGAGGTGACGTTGACCGCGACGATGCGCACGGCGTCCAGCCAGCTGTGCTCGGAGTGCAGCCACAGCCAGGTGCCGAATACCAGCCAGGTCAGCAGCAGAAAACCGATGAAGCCGCGGACCTGATGATCCTTGAACAGCGCCTGGCGGTTGCCGCGCACGAAGGCGACGTAGAGCATGAAGGGCAGGCCGCCGAGGATCATCAGCAGCACGGAGGTCCAGTGCACCGCCGGCTGCTGCCAGTTGGCCAGGGACGAATCGGAGGTGGAATAGCCGCCGGTGGAGATCGAGGTCATCGCATGGTTGATCGCCTCGAAGGGGGCCATGCCGGCGGCCCAGTAGGCCAGGAAGCCGAACCCGGTGAGGGCCAGGTAAATCAGCAGCAGGTACTTGGCGGCCATGTGCGAGCGCGGCATCACCTTCTCGCCCCAGTCCGAGGACTCGGTCTGGAACAGGCGCATGCCGCCGACCCGCAGCAGCGGCAGGATGGCCACGGCCATGCCGATGAAGCCGATGCCGCCCAGCCACTGCAGCATCGAACGCCAGATCAGGATGCCCGGCGACATGTCGTCCAGGCCGACCAGCACGGTGGAGCCGGTGGTGGTGACGCCGCTCATGGTCTCGAAGAAGGCGTCGGTGTAGCTGATATGGGCGATGAGCATCATCGGCAGGGCGGCGAAGCAGCACACCACGCTCCAGCTGCCGGTGGTCAGCAGGTACATGTCGCGCGGGCGCAGCTGGGCGTTCTGCGGGCGCCCGGGAATCACCAGGGCCAGGCCGACGATCAGGGTGATCAGGCTCGACCAGAGGAAGGCGTTGAGGTCTTCGGGCTGCTCGAAGATCGCCAGGGTCAGCATGGGGATGACCATGCTCACCGCCAGAGTAATGAGAAAGATGCCGATGATGAAACCGATGATGCGCAGCGTCGGCAAGGCCATGGAGTGGGCTCTGGCAGGTTGCAAAAGGCGCCATTCTACCCGCGGACGGGCGGCTGTAAACCGCCGCGGGCGGGGCTTTACAAGCGCATGGCGGAGAATAGAATAGCCGCCAGTTGCCGGCGTCCGCCGGTTTCCGAGTCCTCCTCAAATGTCCGACGCTAATCCCTGCCTCACGTGCGGCGCCTGCTGCGCGTTTTTTCGTGTGTCCTTCTTCTGGGGCGAGTGCCAATCGGCCGGCGGTAGCGTGCCGGACGAGCAGGTCGTCCAGATCAGCCCGCATTACGTCGCCATGCGCGGCACCGAAAGCAAACCGGCACGCTGCACCCAGCTGCTCGGCGAGGTCGGCTGCGGCGTGCGCTGCACCCTGTACGAACAGCGTTCGAGCAGTTGCCGCGAGTTCGACGCGTCCTGGGAGAACGGCGTGCACAACCCGCGCTGCGACGAGGCGCGCCAGGCCCACGGCCTGCCGCCGCTGACGCCGCCGATCCAGCCGGTGGTGTCGCCCGATCGGGTGGCCTGAGAGCAGCCATAAGCTGCAAGCCACAAGCTCCAAGTAACAGCAGGAAAAGCCTGACGGCGTTTCGGTGTCGGCCGCCGCCCTGATTCGCTTGCAGCTTGCAGCTTGCAGCTTGAAAATGCCGCCTCTTTGATTCTCGGAGGTGGCCGATGGAGGCTCTCGACGCTCTGCTCAACCGTGTTTCCGTTCCCCGTCTGGTCGACCCGGCGCCGAGCGCGGCGCAGCGCGAGCTGCTGTTTCGCGCCGCCCTGCGCGCGCCGGATCATGGCCAGCTGCGGCCCTGGCGCTTTCTCACCGTCGAAGGCGAGGCCCGCGGGCGCATGGGCGAGCTGTTCGCCGAGGCGCTGCTGGCCGGCGACGCGCAGGCGCCCGCCGAGGCGCTGAGCAAGGCGCGCGGCATGCCGTTGCGGGCGCCGCTGCTGGTGGTGGTGATCGCCCGGTTGCAGGTGCATGCCAAGGTACCGGCGCAGGAGCAGCTGATCGCCGCCGGCTGCGCCGCCCACGGCATATTGCTCGCCGCCCATGCCCAGGGCATCGGCGCGGTCTGGCGCACCGGCGAGATGGCCTACAACGCCCAGGTGGCCAAGGGGCTGGGACTGGGCGCGGACGAGCAGGTAGTCGCCTATCTCTACCTCGGCACCCCGGAGCGCGAGCTGCGTCGGCCGCCGGAGCTGGCGGTCGAGGATTTCGTCAGCACCTGGAACGGCTGAGCGCTCCGCCCGGGCTAGGGGCGATCCTGGGGGTGTAGCGGCAGGCTGAGCGTGGCGACGAAACCGCCATCCGGGTGGTTGGCCAGCAGCAGTTCGCCGCCATGGCGCTGCGCGGCGCGACGGGCGATGGCCAGGCCCAGGCCATGGCCGGCGCCGTGCTGCCCCGGCGCGCGAAAGAACGGCTCGCCCAGACGCTGCAGATGTTCGCTCGGCACCCCGGGCCCGTGGTCGCGCACGCCTATCAGCAGGCGCTCGTCCTGGCGCTGGACATCGATCTCGATGGGTTGCCCGCTCGGATTGAAACGCAGGGCGTTGCGCAGCAGGTTGTCCAGCGCCCGTTCCAGCAGATCCGGCCAGCCGTGCAGTGCAGCGCTGTGCTCGAGGTGGATCTGCAGGTGCTGCTCGGGCGCGGTCAGGCGTGCGTCCTCTTCCAGCTTGCCGAGCATTGTGGCGAGGTCAACGGGTTGTGCGGCGCCGAGATCGGCATCCAGACGGGCGAGGGCGAGAATCTCGCTGATCAGCGCCTCCAGACGGTCACACTCCTGGCTCAGGCGCGGCCACAGCTTGTCGCGTTCGGCCGCCTCGGCACGTTCGGCCAGAGCCAGAGCGATGCGCAGGCGCGCCAGCGGCGAACGCAGTTCGTGGGAGACGTCGCGCAGCAGCTGGCGCTGGCTGCCGATCAGCCCCTGCAGGCGCTCGCCCATGCGGTTGAAGTCCTTGGCCAGCAGGCCCAGTTCGTCGCGGCGGGTGGCCAGGCGCGCCAGGCTGTTCTGCTGGTAGGCGGTCTGCCCGAGGTCGTGCACGGCGCCGCGCAGACGATCCAGCGGGCGGGTGATCGACAGCGTCAGCAGCAGGCTGAACAGGGTCAGCACCACCAGGGCGATGCCCAGCGCGCTGAGCGGCCAGAACAGGCTGCCGCGGTGCCAGGCCGCCAGTTCCGGGTGGGGGATGCGGTAGATGAACAGGTAGCTTTCGCCGCTCTCCGGGCTGCTGTACTCGGCGGTCAGGCGACGCCAGGGCAGACGGCGGGCTTCGCCGTGGCGGGCCTCGAAGGCGGCGGCGCGGGGCGGGAAGGTGCCCTTGACCAGCGGCTGGCCGCTCTCGCCGAGCACCTGGGTGTCGATGCGGTACTTGCGCTTGCGCTGTTCGAGGAACTGCTGGGCGGCGTGCGCCCCCTGCTGCTCGTAGCGTTTCACCCACTTGCGATCGAGGTCGTCGAGGCCCGGATGCAGGCTGAGAACCCAGGCGTCCTGGTTCAGCGCGCGGCCGAGCAGCATGGACAGCCCGGCGACCAGGGCGATGGCCAGCCAGAAACTGGCGAGGATGCGCCAGAACAGTGAACGCACGGTGATTCCTCAGGCGAAAGCCCGCCGCTTCGGCGAAGCGGCGGGCCGTGGGTTGGGGCGGTTCAGTTGCCCTGGCCTTCCTTCTCGGCCTTCCAGGCCTTGAACTCTTCCATCTCGGCGCGGCGCGCCTCCATCTTCTTCTGGTGCTCGTCGAAGGCCTTCTGCTGCTCGGGGTTGAGCAGGTCGCGCAGGGCCTTGTGCTGGTCGGCGCGAGCCTTCTCCAGCTCCTTGTGCATGGCCTGCTTCTCGGCTTCCGGCAGCTTGTCCAGGTAGCGCTGGGTGATCTCGTGCTTGCTCTTCATCTGCTCGCCCATCAGCTTGCGGAATTCCTGGCGCTGCTCCTTGCTCAGGTTCAGCTCCTTGAACATGCCATGGCCGCGGTCATGATGGCGCGGGCCGCCTTCGTGCATGGGCATGGCCAGGGCCAGGGTCGGCAGAGTGGCGGCGAGCAGCAGGGCGGTGAGGGTCTTGCGCATGGTGGTTCTCCTTGTCTCGAAACCGGTCGTTACCGGATGGGCTCAGTATGCGGCGGTCAAGGTCAAGGGCGGTCAGGCCTGGGTAAAGCTTGGGTAAAGGCATGGTTGCGTGGGCTTTAACCGGGGCGTGGCGGTATCGAGTGGCGCTGCAGGTGCCGGGCGGAGCCGCGGGCGGCTCCCTGTTGGGCTTCGCTGCGCTCAGCGCCAACCTACGGCGCGTAGTAGTAGCCACGGCTGCGCAGCGCGAGGATACGCGGGCGGCCGTCCGGGTGCGGGCCGAGCTTCTTGCGCAGGTTGCTGACGTGCATGTCCAGGCTGCGGTCGTAGAGGGTCAGCTTGCGGCCCAGCGCCAGCTGCGCCAGCGCCTGCTTGTCCAGCGGCTCGCCGGGCTGGCGCAGCAGGGCTTCGAGCAGGCGGCTCTCGGAGACGGTCAGCGGCACGTCGTGCGCGCCGATGCTGACCACGCCGCGACTGGGGCTGAAGCTCAGGTCGCCCAGCTCCAGCTGGCTGCTGGTCGGCGCCGGTGCGCTACGGCGTAGCACCGCGCGCAGGCGGGCGGTCAGCTCGCGTGGGTCGCAGGGCTTGGCCAGGTAGTCGTCGGCGCCCAGCTCCAGGCCGAGGATGCGGTCGAGCGGCTCGCCGCGGGCCGAGAGCATCAGCACCGGCAGTTCCGGATGTTCACCGCGCAGCTGCTTGAGCAGTTCCAGGCCGCTGCCGTCGGGCAGCATCACGTCCAGCACCACGGCGTCCGGGGCCTGCTCGACGAGGGCCTGGCGGGCGCTGCCGGCCTCATGGCAGGCGGTGACCTGAAAGCCTTCCTGGGTCAGCCAGCTGGCCAGCAGCTCGCACAGCTCCTGGTCGTCGTCGATCAGCAGTAGGCGGCTCATGGCGCTCAGTTGATCCACTCGCGGCGGGTCTTGCGGCGGCCGCGCAGCAGGGCTCCGACCAGCACGGAAAGCAGGCTGAGCCCGGCGCCGAGGGCGAACCAGGTCTGTTCCTCGCTGAGCAGGCCGGGCTGCTGTCGGGCCTGGCTTTCCTTGAGTTGCAGGCGCAGACGCTGGTTTTCCTGGCGCAGGCGTTGCAACTGCGCGGCGCTGTTGGCCTGCTGTTCGCTACGCAGCTGTTCGCTCTGCGCCAGGCGCTGTTCCAGGGCGTCGGCCTGCGCCTCCACCGAGGTGGCCGCGGCGAGCGGCTGGGGAGACGTTTCCTCGGCT
Source organism: Pseudomonas sp. NPDC077186 (assembly GCF_044543505.1). Classification (NCBI taxonomy): domain Bacteria; kingdom Pseudomonadati; phylum Pseudomonadota; class Gammaproteobacteria; order Pseudomonadales; family Pseudomonadaceae; genus Pseudomonas; species Pseudomonas sp. NPDC077186. The sequence continues at coordinate 262,304 of NZ_JBITWE010000006.1, read as the reverse complement.
TGCGCCAGGGCGCAGCTCAGCAGCAGGGTGGCCAGCACGGACAGCGGGATCGGGCGCATCGCGATTCCTTGTAAGCGAAAGCAGCGGGGGAAGGATCAGGGCAGCACTTTCTTGAACGGCTTGACCACCACGCTGGCGTACACGCCGGCGGCGCGGTAGGGGTCGGCGTCGGCCCAGCTCTGCGCGGCGACGAGGGAGTCGAATTCGGCGACGATCAGGCTGCCGCTGAAACCGGCCGGGCCCGGGTCGTTGCTGTCGATCGCCGGGTGCGGGCCGGCCAGCAGCAGGCGGCCTTCCTGCTTGAGCGCCTCGAGGCGGGCGAGGTGGGCGGGGCGAGCGGCCAGACGGTTGTTCAGGGAGTTTTCGACGTCGGTGGCGATGATGGCGTAGAGCATCTCAGTCCTTAGATGGGGTCGATCAGGGAGCGGGGGGCAGGCTTTTTACTGCGCGGCGGCAGCCAGAAGTCGCATGTGCCGGCATAATAACAAACATCAATCTCAACGAAAGCGCCGCCATGACTGTCGATCTGCACTGCCACAGCACCGCCTCCGACGGCGTCCTGGCCCCCGCCATGCTGGTGAGCCGGGCCTTCGAGCGCGGCGTGCGGCTGCTGGCGCTGACCGATCACGACACCCTGGAGGGACTGGACGAGGCGCGCCGCGCCGCCGAGGCCCTGGACATGCAACTGGTCAACGGCATCGAGCTGTCCTGCACCTGGGGCGGCGCCACCATCCACGTGCTGGGCTACGCCTTCGCCAGCGACGCCCCGGCTTTGCGTGCGGCCATCGAGGCGTTGCACCACGGGCGCTGGCAGCGCGCCGAGGAAATCGACCGACGCCTGGCGGCCAAGGGCATGCCCGGGGCGTTGCAGGGCGCGCGGGCGGTGCAGCAGGAGTTGGGCGACAGTGGCAATGCGCCGGCGCGCCCGCACTTCGCCGAATTCCTGGTGCGCGCCGGGCATGTGCGCGACCGCGCCGAGGCCTTTCGCAAGTGGCTCGGCTCGGGCAAGTTGGGCGACGTCAAGCAGCACTGGCCGGCGCTGGAGGAGGCGGTCGGCACGCTGCGCGCGGCCAACGCCTGGATCAGCCTGGCGCATCCGTGGCAATACGACTTTACTCGCAGTAAGCGTCGGCGTTTGGTCGCCGACTTCGTTGCGGCGGGCGGGCATGCCCTGGAAGTGGTCAATGGCATGCAGCCGGCCGAGCAGGTCGGCGGCTTGGCGATTCTGGCGCGCGAATTCGGCTTGATGGCCAGCGTCGGCAGCGACTTCCATGCGCCGGGCGACTGGTCCGAACTGGGCATGTACCGCCCGTTGCCCGACGACCTGACGGCGCTCTGGAAGCGCTTCGAACATGCACAGCCACCCGCTGTCACTTCATGAGCAGGGAGCAAACGTGAGTCAGTTTTTCCAGGTTCACCCGGAGAATCCCCAGGCGCGCCTGATCAAACAGGCGGTGGAGATCATCCGCGGTGGCGGCGTGGTGGTCTATCCGACCGATTCGTCCTACGCGCTGGGTTGCGCCATCGGCGACAAGAACGCGGTGGAGCGCATCCGCCGCCTGCGCCAGCTCGACGACAAGCACAACTTCACCCTGGTGTGCCGCGACCTGTCGCAGATAGGCCTGTTCGCCAAGGTCGATACTGCCGCCTTCCGCCTGCTGAAGAACCACACCCCGGGGCCCTACACCTTTATCCTCAACGCCACCCGCGAAGTGCCGCGCATGCTGCTGCACCCCAAGCGCCGCACCATCGGCCTGCGCGTGCCCGGCCACCCCATCGCCCTGGCGCTGCTGGAGCAGCTCGGCGAACCGCTGATGAGCGTCAGCCTGATCCTGCCGGGCGACGACCTGCCGCTGTCCGATCCCTACGAGATGCGCCAGATCCTCGAGCACCAGGTCGAGCTGATCATCGACGGCGGCTTCGGCGGCCTGGAGGCCTCCACCGTGGTCAACCTGGCCGACGACGAGCCGGAAATCGTCCGCGTCGGCTGTGGCGATCCCTCGCCTTTTCTCGAGCCCTAGAGCATCGGCGCGTAGGGTGGGTTAGCCGTCTGTTGCGTTTTTCGACCGATCCGCTGTATCTGGGGCGGCGTAACCCACCATCGGTGCAGCGCCGTCCCTCGTTTGGCGGGTTGCGCGGCGCACCGCCTTCATCTGCGCCTGCAAGACTGGTATTCGGCGTCGCCAACCCAGCCTGCGGGAGCTGACGCGGCACGCTAGAGAATCAGCGCCACCAGTATCGCCACCAGCAAGATGATGATGAAGTCGGTGCCGCTCAGCGCACCGGCCACCGGCAGGCTGTCGAGGCGTTGCGACAGGCTGGCGATTTCCGCCGGGGTCATGGCATCGACCCGTTCGCGGGCCAGCTCCGGCGCCACGTCCATGGTCTGCAGGGCTTGCTGTACGTCGCTGCGGGCGAGCAGGGCGTCGACTTTGGCGCGTTCGGCTGCGAGGGTCTGTTCGCCGAGGACCTCCTCGGTACCGATCATCTGCGCCTGGGCCGGCAGGGCCAAGGCGAACAGGCAGGCGAACAGCAGGCTGGCGCAGAGGGAGAGGGCGTTGTTGTTCATGGTGTGCTCCCGATGGGTGGTCGTGGGCCCCGGCGCGGCGAGCCGGCGCCGGCATCAATGTTTGGACTGGGCGCGGCGGACGGCGTTCCCGTCGGGGTTTTCCCGTTCGACGCCCGGCTGCCCTATACTTCGCCGCCTTGTCTGTTCGTTTAGGTAAACCGGTTTGAGCCTTATCGACTCCGAGCGGCGCGTGCTGTCGGGCATGCGCCCCAGCGGCCGTCTACACCTCGGGCACTACCATGGCGTGCTGAAAAACTGGGTCAAGCTGCAGCACGAGTACGACTGCTTCTTCTGCATCGTCGACTGGCATGCGCTGACCACCGACTATGCCGAGGTCGGCCAGCTGTCGCAGCACGTCATGGACATGGCGGTGGACTGGCTGGCAGCGGGCGTCAGCCCCAGCTCGGCGACCCTGTTCATCCAGTCGCAGGTGCCCGAGCACGCCGAGCTGCATCTGCTGCTGTCGATGATCTGCCCGCTGAGCTGGCTGGAACGGGTGCCGTCCTACAAGGAGCAGCAGGAGCGCCAGGCCGGCAAGGACCTGTCCACCTACGGCTTTCTCGGTTACCCGCTGCTGCAGGCGGCGGACATCCTGCTGTACCGCGCCGGCCTGGTGCCGGTGGGCGCCGATCAGCTGCCGCATATCGAGTTCGCCCGCGAAGTGGCGCGGCGCTTCAACCACCTGTACGGCAGCGAGCCGGATTTCGAACTCAAGGCCGAGGCCGCCATCGGCAAGCTCGGCAAGAAGGCCGGCAAGCTCTACAGCAGCCTGCGCAAGGCCTACCAGGAGCAGGGCGACGGCGAGGCGCTGGAGACCGCGCGGGCGCTGCTCAAGGAGCAGAGCAACATCACCCTGGGCGATCAGGAACGTCTGTTCGGCTACCTGGAAGGCAGCGCCAAGGTGATCCTCGCCGAACCCCAACCGCTACTCGCCGAGCTTGCGCGCATCCCCGGACTGGACGGGCAGAAGATGGCCAAGTCCAGCGGCAACGCGATCTTCCTGCGCGACGGCGACGCCGAGATCGAGGAAAAACTGCGGCGCATGCCCACCGACCCGGCACGGGTGCACCGCGACGATCCGGGCGAGCCGCAGCGCTGCCCGGTGTGGCCGCTGCACCAGCTGTATTCCAGCGACGAGCAGCTGCATTGGGTGGTCAATGGCTGCCGCAGCGCCGCCATCGGCTGCCTGGACTGCAAGGGCGCGCTGTGCACGGCGCTGCAGGGCGAGCTGGCGCCGCTGCAGCAGCGCGCCATCGATTACGAGGACAGCCCCGACCTGGTGCGCAGCATTCTCGCCGAGGGTGCCGAGCGCGCCCGCGACGAGGCCCGCGACACCCTGGCCGAGGTGCGCCTGGCCATGGGCCTGAAGTACCGATGAACGAGCCGCAGCCGATGAGCGAATCCCTCGACAGTCAGGCCGGCGCGCAGCAGGAACTGCCCTTCGCCCTGGTCTACGGCGAGGCGGTCACCGAGCTGCCGCTGGACCTGTACATCCCGCCGGACGCCCTGGAGGTGTTTCTCGAAGCCTTCGAGGGGCCGCTGGACCTGCTGCTGTACCTGATCCGCAAGCAGAACATCGACATTCTCGACATCCCGGTGGCGGAAATCACCCGCCAGTACATGGGCTACGTCGAGCTGATGCACAGCGTGCGCCTGGAGCTGGCCGCCGAGTACCTGGTGATGGCCGCCATGCTCGCCGAGATCAAGTCGCGCATGCTGCTGCCGCGCTCGAGCGAGGCCGAGGAGGAAGAGGACGATCCGCGCGCCGAGCTGATCCGCCGGCTGCAGGAGTACGAGCGCTTCAAGGCCGCCGCCGAGGGCCTCGACGAGCTGCCGCGGGTCGGCCGCGACGTCGTCGTGCCGCGCCTGGACGCCCCCGAGGCGCGCGCGCGCAAGCTGCTGCCGGAGGTCAGCCTGGAAGAGCTGCTGCTATCGATGGCCGAGGTGCTGCACCGCGCCGACATGTTCGAGAGTCACCAGATCACCCGCGAGGCGCTGTCCACCCGCGAGCGCATGAGCGAGGTGCTCGAACGCCTCAAGGGCGGCGCTTTCGTGCCCTTCGTCGAGCTGTTCGCCGCCGAGGAAGGGCGCCTGGGGGTGGTGGTGACCTTTATGGCGGTGCTCGAATTGATCAAGGAATCCCTGGTCGAGCTGGTGCAGAATGAGCCCTTCGCCGCCATCCACGTCCGAGCCCGAGCCGAATGAACCTGACCGACCCTCGCGAACTGGCCCAGTTGCTCGAAGCCTTTCTGCTGGCTTCCGGCAAGCCGCAGTCCCTGGAGCGCCTGTACGAGCTGTTCGAGGAGGGCGAGCGACCGGAGCCGGCGCAGTTCAAGGCGGCGCTGGAGCTGTTGCGCGATTCCTGCGAGGGGCGCGCCTTCGAGCTCAAGGAGGTGGCCTCGGGCTACCGCCTGCAGGTGCGCGAGCGTTTCGCCCCCTGGGTCGGCCGGCTGTGGGAGGAGCGCCCGCAACGCTACTCGCGCGCGCTGCTGGAAACCCTGGCGCTGATCGCCTACCGCCAGCCCATCACCCGCGGCGAGATCGAGGACGTGCGCGGCGTGGCGGTCAACAGCAACATCACCAAGACCCTGCTCGAGCGCGAGTGGATTCGCGTGGTCGGCTACCGCGACGTGCCCGGGCGCCCGGCGATGTTCGCCACCACCAAGGGCTTTCTCGACCACTTCAACCTGAAAAGCCTCGACGAGCTGCCACCGCTGGCCGCCCTGCGCGAGCTGGAGCCGGAGCCCGAGCTGGCCTTGGACGACGACGCCGAGGTGCCGGCAGGGCTGCAGGCGCGCGCCGACCTGGCGCTGCAGGAAGGCGGCGAGCCCGTCGAGCCGCGCGAGGAAACCAGCTTCCGCAGCTTGCTGGCCGAGCTGGACACCATGGAGCAGGGGCTGAAGACCGATTTCGACGACCTGCGCCTGGCCGAAGACGACGAGCAGGGCGACGAGCGTATGGCCGACCTGGATGCCGACGAGTCGTTGCATTGACTCCGTTTAAGGGCGGCATGCAATTCTTCAATCCCGCCTAGGCGCCGGCTGTCCTTATCCTTGCCCGCATTCGATCAATGCCCGCAAGGTGGCCGTCATGAGCAAGAGTCCCTGCATCAAGGTTTGCGAATTCGAGCAGGATATCTGCCTGGGCTGCGGTCGCAGCCGCCAGGAAATCAAGGGCTGGAAGCGCCTGGACAAGGCCGAACGGCGGGCACTGTTGGCCGAAGCCGACATGCGCCTGTTGGCGCTGCAGGCGACCGGCCGGCGCAAGTGCTAACTCTCGGCTACCCTAAGAGTCCTGCCGCGCGTATGATTCGCGCCCCTTCGATCATCCGCTACTACACCGGGAGGTGCCCAAGATGACAGAGCACGAACAACCGCGTCCTGCAGGCGAGAAACTGCAGAAAGTCCTGGCCCGTCTGGGCCTGGCCTCGCGTCGCGAGATCGAGACCTGGATCGGCGAAGGCCGGGTCAAGGTCAATGGCGCCACCGCCAGCCTCGGCCAGCGCGTTGACAGCCATGACGCCATTGCCCTCGACGGCCGCCTGCTCAAGCGCGAAGAGATCGCCGGCTCGGTGCGCCGCGTGCTGATCTACAACAAGCCGGACGGCGAAATCTGTACCCGCGACGACCCGGAAGGCCGGCCCACCGTGTTCGACCGTCTGCCGCGGCCGAAGGAGGGGCGCTGGATCAATATCGGCCGCCTCGACATAAACACCACCGGCCTGCTGCTGTTCACCACCGATGGCGAGCTGGCCAACCGCCTGATGCACCCCTCCTACCAGATGGACCGCGAGTACGCCGTGCGCGTGCGCGGCGAAGTCACCGAGGAGATGCTGGAGAACCTCAAGCGCGGCGTCATGCTTGAGGATGGCCCGGCCAAGTTCACCGACATCAAGGAAGCGCCCGGCGGCGAGGGCTTCAACCACTGGTACCACTGCGTGGTGATGGAAGGCCGTAACCGCGAGGTACGCCGTCTGTGGGAGTCCCAGGGGCTGGTGGTCAGTCGCCTGAAGCGGGTGCGCTTCGGTCCGGTGTTCCTCACCTCCGAGCTGACCATGGGCCGCTGGCGCGAGATGGAGCAGCGCGAGGTGGACATCCTCAGCGCCGAGGTCGGCCTGACCCCGCAGGCGCTGCCGGCGATGAAGGAGAAGATGCGCGACAAGCTCGACCGTCTGCAGCGCAAGTCGGTCAAGCCGGTGGAACCGCGGGCCAAGCGCGTGCTGCGTCCGGCGGCGGACGAGGCGACCGGCGAGGGCGCTCGTCCGGCCCGTGCGCCGCGCTCGCAGGGTGGCGAGCAACGTCCGCCGCGCGCGCCACGTAAGGACGGCGGCGAGCGTCGCGAGGGCGGGCGCGGTACGCCGGTGGCCGAGCGACCGAGCGACGTGAAGAAGCGCCAGCCGCGCCCGGCGGTGGAGCTGGCCGAGCGTCCCGCGCGCAAACCGCGCCCGGCCGCGCCGAGCAAGCGTCCGCCGGCCGGCGACGGCCAGCGCCCGGGCTTCGGCCGCAAGCGCTAAGCGCCATCCCGAAAAAAGGGGCCTCCGTATGGGGCCCCTTTTTTTGTCCTGCCATCCGTGGTTGTCACCCTTGGGGCTACGAACCTGCAGCTTGCCGCGGCCTTTATCCCGCCATGGTCAGGCGATTGCGTCCCTCGCGCTTGGCGATATACAGGGCGCCGTCGGCGCGGCGCAGCAGGCTCTCGCTGGACTCGCCCGGCAGCAGGCTGGCGCAGCCGAGGCTGATCGACACCTCGATCGGCCGGCCGCCGTCCAGGCACTGCAGCGCCAGCACGGCGTAGCGCAGGCGCTCGCCGACCAGCGCCGCGGCCTCGCGGCAGGTGTTGGAGAGCACCACGAGAAACTCCTCGCCGCCGTAGCGGAACACCATGTCGATATTGCGCAGCTGGTTCTTCAGGGTCTGCGCCACGGCCTTGAGTACCTCGTCGCCGAGAGCGTGGCCGTGGCTGTCGTTGATCTGCTTGAAGTGGTCGATGTCCAGCATCAGCAGCGACAGCGGCTGCAGGTTGCGCCGGGCCAGGTCCACCTCGCGCTGCAGGACCTGATCCATGGCGATGCGGTTGCCGGTGTCGGTCAGCGGGTCGCGCAGCGCGCTCTGCAGCGCGGTGCGGTAGAGCAGGGCGTTGCGCAGCGGAAACAGCAGACAGGCCAGCAGCGATTCCAGCTGCGCCAGTTCGTCGTCGGCGAAGCGCAGCTTGCGGCGGAAGATCAGCTCGCCCAGGTATTCGCCCTCGTGGCTCAGACGGTAGCCGGCCGAGTGCGGCGCCCGATCGCCCAGCTCCAGGCGCAGGTCATGCGAGGGATGCTGAAAGGCCAGGGCATCGAGCGGCACCAGGCGCTGCACTTCGCGGAAGAACAGGTTGACGATGCGCTCGGCGTCCAGGCTGGTCTGCAGCTGCAGGCCCAGCTGCTGGCGCAGCTCGGCCAGGCTGGCGGGTTTGAGTGGCAGGTTGCGGCTGCCGGTGAAGCCCAAACGCTGCAGCTTGGCGGCGTCGAAATCGATGGTGTTGGTTTGGCTGGGGGGAACCATTGAGCTGAACCTCTGGCGCTATAGAGCGACGACGAGAGGGTTAGAGCGAATTTCATGCCAGCTGGTTCAAACTCAGTGAAAGCTCTGTGAATTCAGTCACTTATATCTCTAAGAAGGTGGCCAATGGCCGGCTTTTGCCGGTTGTCCGGCGGGGAGGTGGCAATCTGATGCCGCTTGCGCCGGCGGGCGGCGGATTTCTGTCGCGGCGTAACCCGGCGGCGGGCGCCGGGTCTGCCTTGGCTTTACTGGGCGTCGAAGGCCTGGCCGTTGACGCCGCTGCTGTCCGGGCCCATCAGGTAGAGGTAGACCGGCATGATCTCCTCCGGCAGCGGACGGCTGGCCGGGTTCTCGCCCGGATAGGCCTGTGCGCGCATGGCGGTGCGGGTGGCGCCGGGGTTGACGCTGTTGGCGCGCACGTTGCCGATGCCGTCCAGTTCGTCGGCCATCACCTGCATCAGGCCCTCGGTGGCGAACTTGGATACCGCGTAGGCGCCCCAGTAGGCGCGGCCCTTGCGCCCGACGCTACTGGAGGTGAACAGCACCGAGGCGTCGTCCGACAGCTTGAGCAGCGGCAGCAGGGTGCTGCTGAGCATGAACATGGCGTTGACGTTGACGTGCATCACGCGCATGAAGTTGTCGCCGGAGAGCTGCTCCAGCGGCGTGCGCGGGCCGAGGATCGAGGCGTTGTGCAGCAGGCCGTCGAGGCGGCCGAATTCGTTCTCGATCATCACCGCCAGTTCGTCGTACTGGTGCGGCAGGGCGGTTTCCAGGTTGAAGGGAATCACCACCGGCTGCGGATGACCGGCGGCCTCGATCTCGTCGTAGACCTGGCTGAGGTTGGCTTCGGTCTTGCCCAGCAGCAGCACGGTGGCGCCATGGGCGGCGAAGCTCTTGGCCGCCGCCGCGCCGATGCCGCGACCGGCGCCGGTGACCAGGATCACCCGGTCCTTGAGCAGGTTGGGGCGGGCTTGATAGTCGAGCATGGATCGAATCTCGTGATGGCGTAGGTTGGGTTGAGCGCAGCGCAGCCCAACGAGTCAGCAGCTGCAGAGCGCGCGGTCGAGCACGGCGCGCAGCTCCAGTGGGTGGTCGACGACCACGTCGGCGCCCCAGTGGCGCGGGTTGTCGTCGGGGTGGATATAGCCGTAGGTGACCGCCGCGGTCTTGCAGCCGGCGGCGCGGCCGGACTCGATGTCGCGCGCGTCGTCGCCGATGAACAGCACTTCGCCGGGCTGCACGCCGAGCTGTTCGCAGGCCAGCAGCAGCATGTCCGGCGCCGGCTTGCTCTGTTCGACGTGATCCGGGCAGACCAGCACGGCCGAGCGCTGGGCCAGGCCCAGGCGCTGCATGATCGGCTCGGCGTAGCGCAGCGGCTTGTTGGTGGCCACGCCCCACAGCAGGCGCGCCTGCTCGATGTCGCCGAGCAGGGCGTCGATGCCGTCGAACGGGCGGGTCAGCACCGCGCAGTGCTCCTGGTAGCGTTCGAGGAATTCCTGGCGCAGGGCCTCGAAGGCGGCCGAGTCCGGGTCGTCGGCGAAGGCGCAGGCGACCATGGCGCGGGCGCCGCCGGAGACCTGGTCGCGAATCGCCTTGTCCGCCAGCGGCGGCAGGCCGCGGGCGGCGCGCATGGCTTGGGTGATGGCGATGAAGTCCGGCGCCGAGTCGAGCAGGGTGCCGTCCATGTCGAAGAGAACCGCGCGCAGGCGCATCAGGCCTCCTTCAGGGTCTGGATCATGTAGTTGACGTCGACGTCGGCTTCCAGCTTGTAGTGCTTGGTCAGCGGGTTGTAGGTCAGGCCGACGATATCCTTGACCTCCAGGCCGGCGGCGCGGCTCCAGGCGCCCAGCTCGGAGGGGCGGATGAATTTCTTGAAATCGTGGGTGCCGCGCGGCAGCAGGCGCAGCAGGTACTCGGCACCGATCACCGCGAACAGGTAGGCCTTGGGGTTGCGGTTGATGGTGGAGAAGAACACCTGGCCGCCGGGCTTGACCAGCTTGTGGCAGGCGCGGATCACCGAGGACGGGTCGGGCACGTGTTCGAGCATCTCCAGGCAGGTGACCACGTCGAACTGGCCGGGCAGTTCCTCGGCCAGGGCTTCGGCGGTGCTCTGCCGGTACTCCACCTCGACGCCGGACTCCAGCTGGTGCAGCTGGGCCACCGACAGTGGCGCCTCGCCCATGTCGATGCCCATCACCGTGGCGCCGCGCTGGGCCATGGCCTCGCTGAGAATGCCGCCGCCGCAGCCGACGTCGAGCACGCGCTTGCCGGCCAGGCCGACGCGTTCGTCGATCCAGTTGACCCGCAGCGGGTTGATGTCGTGCAGGGGTTTGAACTCGCTCTGAAGGTCCCACCAGCGATGGGCCAGGGCCTCGAATTTGGCGATTTCGGCGCGGTCGACGTTGCTCATAAGCATCTCTATTCAAAGCATGGAAAGCGTATCGCCGTCATGTTGCCAGTTTCGGCTCCGGCATGGGACGGCTCGGGGTCGTTCAATGTATGTCAGTTTGTCGCAGTCGTATCGGCGTTGTGGCCTGGGCGGATCGCTATTTCCCGGATTTCATCCGGGCTACCGCTTGGCGATCCGCTCGCCCCAGGCACTGGCCCGGGCGATCAGCTCGTCTTCGTCCATGCGCGTCAGGCGGCCATCGTCCAGCAGCTGCTTGCCGCCGACCCAGAGGTGCTTGGCGCAGTCGCGGCCGCTGGCGTAGATCAGTTGCGACACGGGGTCGTAGATCGGCTGTTGGGCCAGGCCCGAGAGATCGAAGGCGACCAGGTCGGCGAGCTTGCCGACTTCCAGTGAGCCGATCTGGGTGTCCAGGCCGAGCGCGCGGGCGCCGTTCAGGGTGGCCATGCGCAGCGCGGCATGGGCGTTCAAGGCGGTGGCCGAGCCGGCCACGGCCTTGGCCAGCAGCGCGGCGGTGCGGGTCTCGCCGAGCAGGTCGAGGTCGTTGTTGCTCGCCGCGCCGTCGGTGCCGATGGCGACGTTGACACCGGCCTGCCACAGGCGCTCGACCGGGCAGAAGCCGCTGGCCAGCTTGAGGTTGGATTCCGGGCAGTGGATCACGCTGCAGTTGTGCTCCACCAGCAGCGCCAGGTCGGCGTCGTCGATCTGGGTCATGTGCACGGCCTGGAAGCGCGGGCCGAGCAGGCCGAGGCGGGCCAGGCGCGCCAGCGGCCGTTCGCCGCGCTGGGCCAGGGCCTCGGTCACTTCCTGGGCGGTCTCGTGCACGTGCATATGGATGCCGGCGTCCAGCTCGTCGGCCAGCACGCGGATCTGCTCGAGCTTGTCGTCGCTCACCGTGTAGGGCGCGTGCGGGCCGAAGGCGATGCGGATGCGCGGGTGCTGCTTGAGGTCGTCGAACAGCTGCAGGCCCTTGCGCAGCGCCTCGGCGGCATTCAGGGCGCCGGGAATCGGGAAGTCCAGCACGGGAATGGTGATCTGCGCGCGCATGCCGGCCGCGTGCACGCGCTCGGCGGCGACCTGCGGGTAGAAGTACATGTCGGAGAAACAGCTGATGCCGCTCTTGAGCTGCTCGGCAATGGCCAGGTCGGTGCCGTCGCGGACGAAGGCCTCGTCGACCCACTTGGCCTCGGCCGGCCAGATGTGTTCGTGCAGCCAGGTCATCAGCGGCAGGTCGTCGGCGATACCGCGCAGCAGGCTCATGGCGGCGTGGCCGTGGGCGTTGACCAGGCCGGGGGCGAGCAGGCAGCCCGGCAGTTCGCGCACCTCGCGGGCGGGCTGGCGCAGGGCCTCGGCGTGCGGCGCGAGCAGGGCGATGCGGCCGTCGCGGATGCCCAGGGCATGCTCGCGCAGCACCACGCCGGCCGGCTCCACGGGCACCAGCCAGGTGGGCAGGAGCAGCAGGTCGAGAGGGGCGTCGGGCATGGTCGGCGGTCCGCTTGGCGTGAAGGTTGCGTGTGAAGGCCGCCAGTGTATAGAGGAACATCCGGCGCTTGAAGTCGAAGGCCGGCGCGGCCCGGCTGGATTCTTCGGTCGGCAGCTGCTTGTCTGCGTATAATCCGCGATTTTTTGGCGGCGAAGGGCGAGGTGTGCGATGCGCGAGCAATTGCTGGCGGCGGAGAAGGTTCAGGCAATCGACTGGCGCGACGGCGCCCTGTACCTGCTCGATCAGCGTCGCTTGCCGCAGCGCCAGACCTGGCTGCGCTTCGATTCGGCGGCGGCGGTGGCCGAGGCGATCGGCGGCATGGTGGTGCGCGGTGCGCCGGCCATCGGCATCGCCGCCGCCTATGGCCTGGTGCTGGCGGCGCGCGCGCGGCTGCAGGCCGGCGGCGACTGGCGCGCGGCGCTGGAGGCCGACTTCGCCCGGCTTGGCGAGTCGCGGCCGACCGCGGTCAACCTGTCCTGGGCGCTGCAGCGCATGCGCGAGCGGCTGCAGCGGATTCGCAACGACGAGGACGCGCTGGGCCAGCTCGAGGCCGAAGCCGTCGCCATCCACGCCAGCGACCGCGAAGCCAACCTGACCATGGCCCAGCTGGGCATGGAGCTGATTCGCAAGCACCAAGGCAATCCGCAGGTGCTGCTGACCCACTGCAACGCCGGCGCCCTGGCCACCGGCGGTTTCGGCACCGCACTGGGAGTGATCCGCGCGGCCCACCTGGAGGGCCTGGTCGAGCACGTGCATGTCGACGAGACTCGGCCCTGGCTGCAGGGCGCGCGCCTGACCGCCTGGGAGCTGGCCGGCGACGGCGTGCCGGTGAGCCTGAACGCCGACGCCGCGGCGGCGCACCTGATGAAGACCAAGGGCATCAGTTGGGTGATAGTCGGTGCCGACCGCATCACCGCCAACGGCGACGTGGCCAACAAGATCGGCACCTACCAGCTGGCGGTCAACGCCATGCATCATGGCGTGCGCTTCATGGTGGTGGCGCCCAGCTCGACCATCGACATGGCGCTGGAAAGCGGCGAGGACATCGTTCTGGAGGAGCGTGGCGGTGCCGAACTGCTGGAGGTCGCCGGGCAGCGGGTGGCGGCTGATGTGCCGGTGGTCAATCCGGTGTTCGACGTGACGCCGGCCGATCTGATCGACTACATCGTGACCGAGAAAGGCGTGGTCGAGCGCCCGGACAGCGCCAAGATGGCCCAGTTGATGTGTCGCAAGCGCCTGCACTGACGGCGGGCTGGCGCGCCGGTCGCGGGGTAGGTGCGCGGCACGCTTTGTGGTAATCTCCGGCAGTTTTCAAGGGGGCTGGCTACAGCCGCCTTCACTGCATCGAATCGTGGCATAACTCGTTGATTTGTCGTGAGTCGCTGATGGCCTGAGGCCATGGCGACGTACTCCATGGCGTTCAGGAAGAATGACGCGGAGTTTCACCAGAAAAAGGAACCAGGCTTCTCATGGGCGAACTGGCCAAAGAAATTCTCCCGGTCAATATCGAAGACGAGCTGAAACAGTCCTACCTCGACTACGCGATGAGCGTGATCGTCGGGCGTGCGCTGCCGGACGCGCGCGACGGCTTGAAGCCGGTGCATCGTCGCGTGCTGTTCGCCATGAGCGAGCTGGGCAACGACTGGAACAAGCCGTACAAGAAGTCCGCCCGTGTGGTCGGTGACGTGATCGGTAAGTACCACCCGCACGGCGACACCGCCGTGTACGACACCATCGTGCGCATGGCCCAGGACTTCTCCCTGCGCTACATGCTGGTGGACGGCCAGGGCAACTTCGGTTCGGTGGACGGCGACAACGCCGCGGCCATGCGTTACACCGAGGTGCGCATGGCCAAGCTGGCGCACGAGCTGCTGGCCGACCTGGACAAGGAAACCGTCGACTGGGTGCCCAACTACGACGGCACCGAACAGATTCCGGCGGTGATGCCGACCAAGGTGCCGAACCTGCTGGTCAATGGCTCGAGCGGTATCGCCGTGGGCATGGCCACCAACATCCCGCCGCACAACCTCGGCGAAGTGATCGACGGCTGCCTGGCGCTGATCGACAACGCCGAGCTGACCGTCGACGACCTGATGCAGTACATCCCCGGTCCCGACTTTCCCACCGCCGGCATCATCAATGGCCGCGCCGGTATCATCGAGGCCTATCGCACCGGCCGCGGGCGCATCTATATCCGTGCCCGCGTCGAGGTCGAGGACATCGACAAGGTCGGCGGTCGCCAGCAGCTGGTCATCACCGAGCTGCCGTACCAGCTGAACAAGGCGCGGCTGATCGAGAAGATCGCCGAGCTGGTCAAAGAGAAGAAGATCGAAGGCATCACCGAGCTGCGCGACGAGTCCGACAAGGACGGCATGCGCGTGGTGATCGAGCTGCGTCGTGGCGAAGTGCCGGACGTGGTGCTGAACAACCTGTACGCCCAGACCCAGATGCAGAGCGTGTTCGGCATCAACGTCGTGGCCCTGGTCGACGGCCAGCCGAAGACGCTGAACCTCAAGGACATGCTCGAGGTGTTCGTCCGTCATCGCCGCGAAGTGGTGACCCGGCGTACCGTCTACGAGCTGCGCAAGGCGCGCGAGCGCGGTCATATCCTCGAAGGTCAGGCGGTCGCCCTGTCCAACATCGACCCGGTGATCGAGCTGATCAAGGCCTCGCCGACCCCGGCCGAGGCCAAGGAACGCCTGATCGCCACCGCCTGGGAATCGTCCGCGGTGGAGGCCATGGTCGAGCGCGCCGGCGCCGACTCCTGCCGCCCGGAAGGCCTGGATGCGCAATACGGCCTGCGCGACGGCAAGTACTACCTGTCGCCGGAGCAGGCCCAGGCCATCCTCGAGCTGCGCCTGCACCGCCTGACCGGTCTGGAACACGAGAAGCTGCTGGCCGAGTACCAGGAAATCCTCGCCCTGATCGGCGAGCTGATCCACATCCTGACCAGCCCCGAGCGCCTGATGGAAGTGATCCGCGAGGAGCTGGAGAAGGTCAAGGCCGAGTTCGGCGACGCCCGCCGTACCGAGATCGTCGCCTCGCGCATGGACCTGACCATCGCCGACCTGATCACCGAGGAAGAGCGCGTGGTCACCATCTCCCACGGCGGCTACGCCAAGAGCCAGCCGCTGGCCGCCTACGAGGCGCAGCGCCGCGGCGGCAAGGGCAAGTCGGCCACCGGGGTGAAGGACGAGGACTACGTCGAACACCTGCTGGTCGCCAACAGCCACGCCACCCTGCTGCTGTTCTCCAGCAAGGGCAAGGTCTACTGGCTGCGCACCTTCGAGATTCCCGAGGCGTCGCGCACCGCGCGCGGTCGTCCGCTGGTCAACCTGTTGCCGCTGGACGAAGGCGAGCGCATCACCGCGATGCTGCAGATCGACCTGGAAGCCCTGCAGCAGAGCGCCGGCGCCGACGAAGACCTGGACGACGAAGGCGTGCTGATCGAAGGCGAAGTGGTCGAGGCCGAAGCGCCTGCCGCCGAGCCGGCCGAAGACGGCGAGACCGAACTGGCCAACGACGAGCCGACCGGCGCCTACATCTTTATGGCCACCGCCTTCGGTACCGTGAAGAAGACCCCGCTGGTGCAGTTCAGCCGTCCGCGCAGCGCCGGCCTGATCGCGCTGAAGCTGGAGGAGGGCGACACCCTGATCGCCGCGGCCATCACCGACGGCGCCAAGGAAGTCATGCTGTTCTCCGACGGCGGCAAGGTCATCCGCTTCCAGGAAAAACACGTGCGCATCATGGGCCGTATCTCCCGTGGCGTGCGCGGCATGCGCCTGCCGGAAGGCCAGCGCCTGATCTCCATGCTGATCCCTGAGGCCGGCGCGCAGATCCTCACCGCCTCCGAGCGCGGCTACGGCAAGCGTACCCACCTGGGCGACTTCCCCCGTCGCGGTCGCGGCGGCCAGGGCGTGATCGCCATGGTCAGCAACGAGCGTAACGGCAAACTGGTCGGCGCCATCCAGGTGCAGGACGGCGAGGAAATCATGCTGATCTCCGACCAGGGCACCCTGGTGCGTACCCGCGTCGACGAGGTCTCCAGCTCCGGCCGCAACACCCAGGGCGTGACCCTGATCAAGCTGGCCAAGGACGAGACCCTGGTCGGCCTGGAGCGGGTGCAGGAACCGACCGTGGTCGAGGACGAGGAGCTGGTCGAAGGCGAAGAGGGCGCCGAAGTCGCTGAATCCGCCGAGGCGCCGGTCGCCGACGCCGAGGACGGCAGCGAGGAGTGAAGTCGGGCTCCGTGGGAGGGGCTTTAGCCGCGAGTGTCGCCGCTAAAGCGCCTCCCACAAGCACGACATGACAGTTTGGACATGCCATCGCCTGGTGGTGGCGTTCTGTGAATCTGAGAGAGACAGACGTGAGCAAGCGAGCTTTTAACTTCTGCGCCGGCCCGGCCGCGCTGCCGACCGCCGTACTGCAACGCGCCCAGGCCGAGATGCTCGACTGGCAGGGCAAGGGCCTGTCGGTGATGGAGATGAGCCACCGCAGCGACGAGTACGTGGCCATCGCCAGCCAGGCCGAACAGGACCTGCGCGACCTGCTCGCCGTGCCCAACGACTACAAGGTGCTGTTCCTCCAGGGCGGCGCCAGCCAGCAGTTCGCCGAGATTCCGCTCAACCTGCTGCCGGAAGACGGCGTGGCCGATTACGTCGAGACCGGCATCTGGTCGAAGAAGGCCATCGAGGAAGCCAAACGCTACGGGCGCATCAACGTCGCCGCCAGCGCCAAGGCGCACGACTACTTCGCCATCCCCGGGCAGAACGACTGGCAGCTGTCCAAGGGCGCGGCCTACCTGCACTACTGCAGCAACGAGACCATCGGCGGCCTGCAGTTCGACTGGGTGCCGCAGACCGGCGACACCCCGCTGGTGGCGGACATGTCCTCGGACATCCTCTCGCGCCCGCTCGACGTCTCGCAGTTCGGTCTGATCTACGCCGGCGCGCAGAAGAACATCGGCCCCAGCGGCCTGGTGGTGGTGATAGTGCGCGAGGACCTGCTCGGCCGCGCCCGCTCCAGCTGCCCGACCATGCTCGACTACAAGGTTTCGGCCGACAACGGCTCGATGTACAACACCCCGGCCACCTATTCCTGGTACCTGTCCGGCCTGGTGTTCCAGTGGCTCAAGGAGCAGGGCGGCGTCGAGGCCATGGAGCGCATCAACCGCGCCAAGAAGGACCTGCTGTACAAGGCCATCGACGGCAGCGATTTCTACAGCAACCCCATCGCCCACAACGCCCGTTCCTGGATGAACGTGCCGTTCCGCCTGGCCGACGAGAAGCTGGACAAGGTCTTTCTCGCCGGCGCCGACGCGCGCGGCCTGCTCAATCTCAAGGGCCACCGCTCGGTAGGCGGCATGCGTGCCTCCATCTACAACGCGGTCGGCATGGATGCGGTCGAGGCGCTGGTGGCCTACATGGCCGAGTTCGAGAAGGAGCATGGCTAATGACGGATGTAATCTCGGAACAAGAGCTGCAGGCCCTGCGCCTGCGCATCGACAACCTCGACGAACGCATCCTCGAGCTGATCAGCGACCGAGCGCGCTGCGCCGAAGAAGTGGCGCGGGTGAAGATGAAGGAGCTCAAGGAAGGCGAGTCGCCGGTGTTCTACCGCCCCGAGCGCGAGGCCCAGGTGCTCAAGCGCATCATGGAGCGCAACCAGGGCCCGCTGGGTAACGAGGAAATGGCGCGGCTGTTCCGCGAGATCATGTCCTCCTGCCTGGCCCTGGAGAACCCGCTGAAAGTCGCCTATCTCGGTCCCGAAGGCACCTTCAGCCAGGCCGCGGCGATGAAGCACTTCGGTCACGCGGTGATCAGCGTGCCGATGGCGGCCATCGACGAGGTGTTCCGCGAAGTGGCCGCCGGCGCGGTGAACTTCGGCGTGGTGCCGGTGGAGAACTCCACCGAGGGTGCGATCAACCACACCCTCGACAGCTTCCTCGAGCACGACATGGTGATCTGCGGCGAAGTCGAGCTGCGCATCCACCATCACCTGCTGGTCGGTGAAACCACCAAGACCGACAAGATCACCCGTATCTATTCCCACGCCCAGTCCCTGGCACAGTGCCGCAAGTGGCTGGATGCGCACTACCCGAACGTCGAGCGCGTGGCGGTCTCCAGCAACGCCGACGCCGCCAAACGGGTCAAGAGCGAGTGGAATTCTGCTGCGATTGCTGGCGATATGGCGGCCAACCTCTATGGCCTGACCAAACTGGCCGAGAAGATCGAGGACCGCCCGGACAACTCCACGCGCTTTCTCATCATCGGTAGCCAGGAAGTGCCGCCGACCGGCGACGACAAGACCTCGATCATCGTCTCCATGCGCAACAAGCCGGGCGCGCTGCACGAGTTGCTGGTGCCGTTCCACAACAACGGCATCGACCTGACCCGCATCGAGACCCGGCCGTCGCGCAGCGGCAAGTGGACCTACGTGTTCTTCATCGACTTCGTCGGCCACCACCGCGACCCGCTGATCAAGGACGTGCTGGAGAAGATCGGCCAGGAGGCCGTGGCGCTCAAGGTGCTGGGTTCCTATCCGAAGGCGGTACTCTAAACAGCAGCCGCAAGCTGCAAGCCACAAGCTGCAGGCGATCGACGCGCAGCTTCTGACTTGTGGCTTGCAGCTTGAGGCTTGTAGCTATGACTTGTGATTTCCTAGCCCTGGCCCAGCCGGGCGTGCAGAAGCTGTCCCCCTATGTGCCGGGCAAGCCGGTCGACGAGCTGGCTCGCGAGCTGGGTCTGGATCCGGCCGGTATCGTCAAGCTGGCCAGCAACGAGAACCCGCTCGGCCCCAGCGCCAAGGTGCTGGCGGCGATCCGTGCCGAACTGGACGAGCTGACCCGTTACCCCGATGGCAATGGTTTCACCCTCAAGACCGCGCTGGCCGCCCGCTACGGCGTGGACGCGGCGCAGGTCACCCTGGGCAACGGCTCCAACGACATCCTCGAGCTGGTCGCCCGCGCCTACCTGGCGCCGGGGCTTAACGCGGTGTTCAGCGACTACGCCTTCGCCGTCTACCCCATCGCCACCCAGGCGGTCGGCGCGCAGGGCAAGGTGGTGCCGGCCAGGGACTACGGCCACGACCTGGACGCCATGCTCGCGGCCATCGACGCCAATACCCGCGTGGTGTTCATCGCCAACCCCAACAACCCGACCGGCACCTGGTTCGGCCCGGCGGCGCTGGAGGCCTTCCTGGCCAAGGTGCCGGAGTCGGTGCTGGTGGTGCTGGACGAGGCCTATATCGAATACGCCGAAGGCGATGAGCTGCCGGATGGCCTCGATTACCTGGCCCGCTACCCGAATTTGCTGGTTTCGCGCACCTTCTCCAAGGCCTATGGCCTGGCGGCGTTGCGCGTGGGTTATGCGATCAGCTCGCCGGCCATCGCCGATGTGCTCAACCGCGTGCGCCAGCCGTTCAACGTCAACAGCCTGGCCCTGGCCGCCGCCTGCGCTGCGTTGAGTGACGCCGACTACCTGGCCGAGAGCCGTCGCCTCAACGACGCCGGCATGCAGCAACTGCAGGACGGCCTGCGCGCGCTGGGTCTGAGCTGGATTGCCTCGAAGGGCAACTTTATCGCCGTCGACTTCGGTCGCGACACCGCGGCGATCAACCAGGCGCTGCTGCGCGAGGGCGTGATCGTAAGGCCGATGGCCGGCTACCGCATGCCCCACTTCCTGCGCGTATCCATCGGCCTGCCGCAGGAGAACGCGCGCTTCCTCGAGGCCCTGGCCAAGGTGTTGTCGGCGTGACTGTCACCGCAGTGCAATCGAGCGCCCCTAAGATCGGCCGCCTGGTGGTGGTCGGCCTCGGCCTGATTGGCGGCTCCTTCGCCAAGGGCCTGCGCGAGCGCGGCCTGTGCCGCGAGGTGGTGGGCGTCGATCTGGATGCCGAGTCGCGGCGCCTGGCGGTGCAGCTGGGTGTGGTCGATCGCTGCGAGACCGATCTGGCCGCCGCCTGTCAGGGTGCCGATGTCATCCAGCTGGCGGTGCCTATCCTGGCCATGGAGAAGCTGCTGGCCGAGCTGGCCAAGCTCGATCTTGGCGATGCGGTGCTGACCGACGTCGGCAGCGCCAAGGGCAATGTGCTGCGCGCCGCGCGTCTGGCCTTCGCCGGCAGGAAGGTGCGGCTGGTGCCGGGTCACCCCATCGCCGGTTCCGAGCAGAGCGGGGTGGAGGCGGCCAAGGCGACGCTGTTCCGCCGCCACAAGGTCATCCTGACGCCTTGCGAGCACAGCGACGAAGCGGCCCTGGCGCTGGTGGAAGGCCTGTGGCGCGAGCTGGGTGCGGATGTCGAGTCGATGGAGGTGGAGCACCATGACCAGGTGCTCGCCGCCACCAGCCACCTGCCGCACCTGCTGGCCTTCACCCTGGTCGACTCGCTGGCCAAGCGCAGCGAGAACCTGGAGATTTTCCGTTACGCCGCCGGCGGCTTTCGCGACTTCACGCGGATCGCCGGCAGCGATCCGGTGATGTGGCACGATATCTTCCTCGCCAACCGCGAGGCCGTGCTGCGCACCCTGGACACCTTTCGCGACGACCTCGACGCCCTGCGCGACGCGGTCGACGCCGGGGATGGGCATCAACTGCTGGGCGTGTTCACCCGCGCCCGCGTGGCCCGCGAACATTTCAGCAAAATTCTGGCCCGCAGGGCCTATGTGGACGCTATGCACTCGACCGATCTGATTTTCCTGGCAAAACCTGGTAGCTCGCTGGCTGGACGTATCCGCGTACCCGGCGACAAGTCCATCTCGCACCGCTCGATCATGCTCGGCTCGCTGGCCGAAGGCACCACCGAGGTCGAAGGCTTCCTCGAAGGCGAAGACGCCCTGGCCACCCTGCAGGCCTTCCGCGACATGGGCGTGGTGATCGAAGGCCCGCACCACGGTCGCGTGACCATTCATGGTGTCGGTCTGGGTGGCCTGAAGGCACCGGCCGGCCCGCTGTACATGGGCAACTCCGGCACCTCCATGCGTCTGCTCTCCGGCCTGCTCGCCGCGCAGCCGTTCGACACCACCCTGACCGGCGACGCCTCGCTGTCCAAGCGCCCGATGAACCGCGTGGCCAAGCCGCTGCGCGAGATGGGCGCGGTGATCGAGACCGGCCCGGAAGGGCGTCCGCCGCTGACCATCAAGGGCGGTCAGCGCCTGACCGGCATGGACTACGAGATGCCGATGGCCAGCGCCCAGGTCAAATCCTGCCTGCTGCTGGCCGGCCTGTACGCCGCCGGCAAGACCTCGGTGACCGAGCCGGCGCCGACCCGCGACCACACCGAGCGCATGCTGCGTGGCTTCGGCTACCCGGTCAGCGTGGAGGGCAGCACCGCCACTGTCGAGTCCGGGCACAAGCTCAGTGCTACCCGTATCGAAGTGCCGGCCGATATTTCCTCGGCGGCCTTCTTCCTGGTGGCGGCGAGCATTGCCGAAGGCTCCGAGCTGGTGCTGGAGCACGTCGGCATCAACCCGACCCGCACCGGGGTGATCGACATCCTCAAGCTGATGGGCGGCGATATCAGCCTGGAGAACCAGCGCGAGGTGGGCGGCGAGCCGGTGGCCGACATCCGCGTGCGTGCGGCCAAGCTCAAGGGCATCGATATTCCCGAAGACCTGGTGCCGCTGGCCATCGACGAATTCCCGGTACTGTTCGTCGCCGCGGCCTGCGCAGAAGGCCGCACCGTGCTGCGTGGCGCCGAGGAGCTGCGGGTGAAGGAGTCCGACCGCATTCAGGTGATGGCCGACGGCCTGGTCGCCCTGGGCGTGAAGGCCGAGCCGACCCCGGACGGCATCGTCATCGAAGGCGGCGCCATCGGCGGCGGCGAAGTCTGGGCGCACGGCGACCACCGTATCGCCATGTCCTTCAGCGTCGCCTCGCTGCGCGCCAGCGCGCCGATCCGCATTCACGACTGTGCCAACGTCGCCACCTCCTTCCCCAACTTCCTCGCCCTGGCGGCCGAAGTCGGCATCCAGGTGGCCGAAGAGGGCAAGGCATGAGCGCCCCGGTGATCACAGTCGACGGGCCGAGCGGGTCGGGTAAGGGCACCCTCTGCGCGCTGCTGGCCAAGCAGCTGGGCTGGAACCTGCTCGACTCCGGCGCGCTGTATCGCCTGCTGGCCTTCGCCGCCGGCAATCACGGCATCGACCTGACCAACGAGGAGGCGCTCAAGCAACTGGCCGCCCACCTTGACGTGCAGTTCACCGGCAAACGCATCGTCCTCGAAGGCGAGGAGGTGACCGACGCCATCCGCAACGAGCAGATCGGCGCCGGCGCGTCCATGGTCGCCTCGCTGCCGGCGGTGCGCGAGGCGCTGCTGCAGCGCCAGCGCGCCTTCCAGGAGGCGCCGGGGCTGGTGGCCGATGGCCGCGACATGGGCACCGTGGTGTTTCCCGATGCGCCGCTGAAGGTGTTCCTCACCGCCAGCGCCGAGGAGCGTGCGCGTCGCCGCTACTTGCAGTTGAAGGCCAAGGGCGATGATGTTAATCTCGCGAGTCTTCTCGACGAGATTCGGGCGCGCGACGAGCGCGATACCCAGCGCGCGGTGGCGCCGCTCAAGCCGGCTGCCGACGCAATCCTGCTGGATTCCACCGAGCTGTCCATCGAGCAAGTGTTAGAGCGCATTCTGCGCGAGGTCGCCGATCGCGATCTCGCCGGGTAAAGAACCTGCTCAAAGGTTCGCGAGCTAGAGCCATGCAAGGCGAAAATAGGCGAGGAAGCGCAGTGTGCTGTAGCACATGAGCATTCCGAGCCTGTTTTCAACGCAGCAGGGCCGACGCGCAGCAAGCTTTGAGTAGGTTCGTAAGAGTCGCAGCTGCTATAAGCTGATGGACTCGCAAGGAGGCATGCGGGAGACCAGTCCTAGTCCCGCAGGCCTCTTTTTACATGAACGAACCCACATTGTCTGGAGTGTGGTTTGGGCGAATCCCCGCCCTTGATCAACAGGAATCAACATGAGCGAAAGCTTTGCAGAACTTTTTGAAGAAAGCCTGAAATCCCTCGACATGCAGCCGGGCGCCATCATCACCGGCATCGTGGTCGACATCGACGGTGACTGGGTCACCGTCCATGCCGGTCTGAAGTCCGAGGGCGTCATCCCGCTCGACCAGTTCTTCAACGAACAAGGCGAGCTGACCATCAAGGTCGGTGACGAAGTCCACGTTGCGCTGGACGCGGTTGAAGATGGCTTCGGTGAAACCAAGCTGTCCCGCGAGAAAGCCAAGCGCGCTGAGTCCTGGCTGGTTCTGGAAGCTGCGTTCAACGCTGAAGAAGTGGTCAAGGGCGTTATCAACGGTAAGGTCAAAGGCGGCTTCACCGTTGACGTCAACGGCATCCGCGCGTTCCTGCCGGGTTCCCTGGTCGACGTCCGTCCGGTGCGTGATACCACTCACCTGGAAGGCAAAGAGCTGGAATTCAAGGTCATCAAGCTGGACCAGAAGCGCAACAACGTTGTCGTTTCCCGTCGCAGCGTGCTGGAAGCCGAGAACAGCGCCGAGCGCGAAGCTCTGCTGGAATCCCTGCAGGAAGGCCAGCAAGTCAAGGGTATCGTCAAGAACCTCACCGACTACGGTGCGTTCGTTGACCTGGGCGGCGTAGATGGTCTGCTGCACATCACCGACATGGCTTGGAAGCGCATCAAGCACCCGTCCGAGATCGTCAACGTTGGCGACGAGATCGACGTCAAGGTTCTGAAGTACGACCGCGAGCGCAACCGCGTCTCCCTGGGTCTGAAGCAGCTGGGCGAAGATCCGTGGGTTGCCATCAAGGCGCGTTACCCGGAAAACACCCGCGTCGTGGCTCGCGTCACCAACCTCACCGACTACGGCTGCTTCGCCGAGCTGGAAGAGGGCGTGGAAGGCCTGGTACACGTTTCCGAAATGGACTGGACCAACAAGAACATCCACCCGTCGAAAGTCGTCAACGTCGGCGACGAAGTGGAAGTCATGGTTCTGGACATCGACGAAGAGCGTCGTCGTATCTCCCTGGGTATCAAGCAGTGCAAGACCAACCCGTGGGAAGACTTCTCCGGCCAGTTCAACAAGGGTGACAAGATCTCCGGCACCATCAAGTCGATCACCGATTTCGGTATCTTCATTGGTCTGGACGGCGGCATCGACGGCCTGGTTCACCTGTCCGACATCTCCTGGAACGAAGCCGGCGAAGAAGCCGTGCGTCGCTTCAAGAAGGGCGACGAGCTGGAAACCGTCATCCTGTCGGTCGACCCGGAGCGCGAGCGCATCTCCCTGGGCATCAAGCAGCTGGAAGACGATCCGTTCAGCAACTACGTCTCGATCAACGACAAGGGCACCATCGTCCGCGGCGTCGTGAAAGAAGTAGACGCCAAGGGCGCCATCATCGACCTGGGCAACGAGATCGAAGCTACCCTGAAAGCCTCCGAAATCAGCCGTGACCGCGTTGAAGACGCGCGCAACGTGCTGAAGGAAGGCGACGAAGTCGAAGCCAAGATCATCAGCGTCGACCGCAAGTCCCGCGTTATCAGCCTGTCCATCAAGTCGAAAGACGTCGAGGACGAGAAGGACGCGATGAAGGAACTGCGTAACAAGCAAGACGTTGAAAGCACCGGCCCGACCACCATCGGTGATCTGATCCGTGCGCAGATGGAAAACCAGAACTAAGTTCGGGTAACTCCATCAAGAAAAGGGCGGCCCTCGGGTCGCCCTTTTTCATGCCTACGATTCTGTAGGAGCCGCGCCTCGCGGCGAATTGTTGCCCGGGCCGCACAGGCGAGCCGACGTTCGCGTTCAAGATGATCCTGCGATTCGCTTCGTGAAGTCGCTAACACCTTGTTTTTTAGGCTGTTCAAATGCTGATCAGCATGCTAAAACCACTCTATCGAGTGATCTAGCCGCTTGAAAAAGAAGGGAAAACCATGACCAAGTCGGAGTTGATCGAAAGAATTGTCACCCATCAAGGTCAGCTGTCCTCCAAGGATGTCGAGCTGGCCATCAAGACCATGCTGGAACAAATGTCCCAGGCATTGGCCACTGGCGACCGCATCGAAATTCGCGGCTTCGGCAGTTTCTCCCTCCACTACCGCGCCCCGCGCGTGGGCCGCAACCCGAAAACCGGCCAGTCCGTCCGCTTGGACGGCAAGTTCGTGCCGCATTTCAAGCCAGGCAAAGAGCTGCGCGATCGGGTTAACGAGGACGAATAAGCATCGCTACTTGGCGCTGTGGGATGCCTGAGGGCAGGCTGCTTTGGCGTTGTGTCTGGTGCTGCGTCTGATCTGTAGGTAAGACGATGCCTGGCTCAGGCGATCCTTGAGGCGCCAGGGTCTCTGCACGGGCCCCTTCGCCGGTATGCAGTTCGATGCATTTGATTTCTATGGTTTTTTCCATCCGTCCCGATTGTGCGGAGTAAATCACTGTAATCGGGGAACATTTCGAAGGAAAAACTGCCATATTCTCCCTGAGCACATTTGGATGCGCGCTCTGCCGATCCTGAAGTCGGGCAGGTGGAGGTTTATGGATGAGCGTTGACGAATTGCTCGTATGGAGTTTTCCCGCGATATGCAAGACCAATCTCCGCGGACCCACCGTGATGATGAGATCGACCTGGTCGAACTGCTTCAATCTCTGTTTCGGCAAAAAAATCTGATTTTATCCGTTGCTTGCATGGTCGTTTTGGCAGCTGTGGCATATGCTTTTCTGGCGACGCCGTACTATCAAGTACAAAGCATCCTTCGTCCTGTTGAGCGGGGGAGTCTCGATGAACTCAACGGTACCGGTGTCTATGAGTTGACCCCGGAGGAGGCTCTGGGGCGCGTTGCCTCAAGCCTCTCTTCCTACGAAAGCCGCCTTAGATTTTTCCGTGATCGCCAAGAGCTATTCGCGGGGCTGATCCAGCCCGGTCGCTCGCTGGAGCAGGCGTTCGAGGAATTCAATCGCACCGCGTTCAGTATGCTGCAGCCCGACCCCAAGAAAACCAACAACCTGAGTGCATTTGCAGGTATCTCTTTGACCTACCCTGAGGGGGTCGACGGAGTTGAAGTGGTCAACGCGCTGGTCGCCGATGTGCTGAAGGAGGAGCGCGAGCGTATCGCGAGTGATTTAGAGGTGCTGATTGCCAATCGGCTGCTTTCGCTCGAGAAAAAGATCGAAGCGGCGCGCGCGAGCTACGAGGCTGGCAAGGAGGCGGAAATAGCCAGTCTGCTGGAACAAGACACTTTGCGCCGCGCCGAACTGCAAGATGAGCTGCAAGCCTTGCGCGGTGAGTTGAAGGCTCGCCGCGAGAGCCGTATTAAATTGCTCGACGAAGCTATCCAGATAGCCGAGTCGTTGGGTATTGGCAAGCCTACTACGCCTTCTGCCATGGCGGACGCCCAGCGCCAGGGCCAGGTGGTGCGCACCGAAGTGAACAGTCGCGAAATTCCGCTTTATTTTATGGGGAGCGAAGCCTTGCGGGCCGAGCGGCAGGCGCTGAGCGAGCGTCGTTCGGACGACTTCAGCGAGCCTCGAATAGCCGAGATAGAGAAGGAGTTGGCCCTGTTGAGCCACAATCGGCAGGTGGAGGTCCTCAAACAGCGCAAGAATGAAGACCTTTACCTCAAAGGCCTGGCGGAATGGCGGCAAGAGGCGGCGCAACTTAGAGGAATCAAGTTCGATACCAGTACCTTGCAGCTGGTCCGGCTGGATCAACTGGCGCTCGAACCGCTCGCAGCGGTCAAGCCGAAGAAGACTTTGATCATTGGTCTTGGCGCTGTCGCTGGTCTGGTGCTGGGTGTCGTGGTGGCGTTGCTGCGTAACTTGCTGCATCCCCGCACGCGCGAAGCCCCCTAGCGGTAAAGGTTTGCAATCGTAAGCGCCGTGCTCTCGCTCCGGGCGCTTTCGGCGCAGATGGGCCTCTATCGATGAAGTTGTTCGGCCGATATTGCGGTAACTGGCGCTTGGAATCGCATCAGTGGTTTGCCTCTTTACAGGCAACAGCTGGCCAGCATGCTCGAGTCTACCGATGTCGAGCGGCTTGCTGGCGTTCGCTTGAGCTTGCTTGCCGGATGGCGCACCAATAATGAGGTGCGAAGACCATGATGCATGTCACAGAGTTCCCGTCCGTCAGTCATTGACTGCAAGGTGGTTGTCAAGACTTGTAATGTTGTGTGGCGCAGGCAAAATGCCGCCACGTCCTTACTGGTGGGGGCGTAAGCCCTCTATGTCGCACTCCAAAGTGAGCGGCGCGCGGCAGAAAAGGGCGACGGCGTGCTTTCAAGGATCGCTGCCGCCCCGCCGATGCATGAGCGACGCACTTTTTGGAAGATGGATCTTAAGCCGTGAATGCAATCTCTCCCGCCGTACAGCAAGCCCCCAGCGACGAAATTGATCTGGCTGCATTAATTCATTCGCTCTGGGAGCAGAAGTGGTTGGTCGCCCTGGTCACCCTGCTGGTTGGTTTGGCCGCCGCCACCTATGCCTTTCTGGCTACTCCGGAATATCAGGTGCAAAGTGTGCTGCGCCCTGCAGCCATTAAAGATCTCGATGCCCTGAACGGTACCGGCATTTATGAGCTCGAGCCGGCTCAAGCCATGCGCCGCGTTGGAGCCGCTTTGGAGTCTTATGACAGTCGCCTGGAGTTTTTCCGGGCCAACCAAGGCTTATTCGAGGCCCTGCGCCAGCCCAATCGTAGCCTCGAGCAAACCTTCGAGAGCTTCAATCGGGAGGCTTTCAAGATGCTTCAGCCCGATCCGAAGAAAACCGATAACCTCAGCGCTTATGTTGGTATCCAGCTGACCTATCCGGCGGATGTCGATGGCGTTGCCCTGGTCAACGGCTTGGTCGAGCACGCCATCCAGTTGGAGCGCGGGCGGATCGTCGCGGATCTGCAGGCAGTAATCCAGAACAGCCTGAATCGACTCGAGCTGAAGATTGCCGCAGCTCGTGCCAGCTACGAGGCCAGCAAGGAAGCCAGGATCGCCAAGCTGCTTGAGGCCGATAGCCTCAAGCGTGCGCAGCTACAAGATGAACTCAAGGCCCTGCGCCAGCAGCTCAAGGCCCGCCGCGACAACCGCATCACCCAACTCGATGAGGCGATCCGCATCGCCAAGGCGCTGGGGATCGGCAAACCTACAACGCCTTCCGCGCTAGGCGAAGGCGAGCGTGTAGCGCAAGGCAGTGTGATCCGTACCGAGGTCAATAACCAGCAGATACCGCTCTATTTCATGGGCAGCGAAGCGTTGGAAGCCGAGCGTAACGCCTTGCTGCAGCGTCGCTCCGACGACTTTACCGAGCCGCGCATCGCGCAGATCGGCAAAGAACTCAAACTGTTGGAAAGCAACCGTCAGGTCGAAGTGCTCAAGCAGCGCGAGAACGAAGACCTGTTCCTCAAGGATCTGGCCATCTGGCGCGAAGAGGCTGCTCGCCTGCGTAACCTGCAGTTCGAGGTTGCCGATCTCAAGCTGGTAGCGATCGATCAGGTCGCCGTAGAGCCTCAGAAACCGATCAAACCCAAGAAGGCGCTGATTCTGGCAGCAGGCCTGGTGCTTGGTGGCATGCTAGGCCTGTTTATCGCCCTATTGCGCAATATGCTGCGCCGCAAGCCCGATGCTTTGGCCTAGGTAACGCTGCACGAGAATCGGTGCATAGGCTGTAGGGGCTAGGGGCGCCCACTCCTTGCCGCAGCTCGCATTCCGGCGATCCATTAGTAGGGTGCGCTGTGCGCACCAAGTCTACAAAGACCAGCAATGGATCGCAGCCGGCAAAGCTTCAGCCGCCGGCATCGTTAACTGACTAACAGGGACTGAGTACATGGATTACCCCGACATCCTGCACCACGGCGCCAAGGATGGCGTGACCGGCTCTTGCCACCAACTGCTGATGGATGCCGAGCACAGCCTGCTGATCGATTGCGGCCTGTTCCAGGGGGCGGAGACTTCGCCCGAAGGAAAATCCGGCGTCGGCCAACTGGCCATTGAGTTTCCCCTGGACAGGATCAAGGCCCTGGTCGCCACCCACGTGCATATCGATCACGTCGGGCGTATCCCCTACCTGCTGGCTGCCGGCTTCAAGGGGCCGATTCTCTGTAGCGAACCCTCTGCCAAACTGTTGCCCATCGTGCTGGAGGATGCCTTCAAGCTCGGCTTCAGTCGCGAGCAGAAGCAGGTCGAGCGCTATATCAAGCTGATCGAACAGCGCATCATCGCCTTACCCTACAAAACCTGGTTCATCCTGCACGATACAGAGAACCTGATCTGCCGCATTCGCCTGCAGCGCGCCGGGCATATCCTCGGCTCGGCCTATGTAGAAATCGATTTACGTTACCCTCGGTCCGGTGAGAAGAAACGCATCGTTTTCTCCGGCGACCTGGGTGCGCCACATGCGCCTCTGTTGCCGGCCCCCAAGTCGCCGTACCGCGCGGACATCCTGGTGATCGAAAGCACCTACGGCGACCGCCTGCACGAAGACCGCCGTACTCGTCGCCAGCGCCTGGAAAGCGTCATCGAGCACGCCCTGGCCGATAACGGCACGGTACTGATCCCCGCTTTCAGCATCGGCCGCACCCAGGAACTGCTCTACGAACTGGAAGACATCATCCACCGCAAGCTCAATGCCGATGGAAAAGGGCGGGGGAGCAGAGCCGCTCTTAGTCCCCCTCTCCCTCCGGGAGACGACTGCATGGATGCAGGAGGTAGGGCGACGCAGGATGCCAAAGCCGAGGGGCTAGGGGTGAGGGAAAGCGGGGTGAGGGAAAAAACAGGCAGCGACAGCAAGGCCAACATCAACTGGCCCCAACTCCCGATCATTCTCGACTCGCCCCTGGCCAGCCGTTTCACCCAGGTCTACCGCGACCTCAAGCCCTTCTGGGATAACGAAGCGCTGCAGCGAGTGAAACAGGGTCGCAACCCACTGGAGTTCGCGCAGCTGCTCACCGTTGACAGCCGCCAGGCGCATCTGGCCATGGTCCGCCACCTGACGGAAACCGCTCGTCCGGCCATCGTCATTGCAGGGAACGGAATGTGCAGCAGCGGTCGAATTGTCAATTATCTGAAATCCATGCTGCACGACCCGCGGCACAACGTCCTCTTCGTCGGCTACCAGGCCCAAGGCACCCCGGGCCGGGCCATCCAGATCTATGGCCCGCGTGGCGGCTATGCAGATCTGGATGGGCAACGCTATGACATTCGAGCTCAAATTCATACCATAGGCGGCTATTCGGCCCATGCGGACCAGAAGGGATTAGTAAATTTTGTTACGCGGATGCGGGAGTGGCCGTCAGAGGTGAGAATTGTGCACGGGGAGTCGGTAGCCAAGCAGGCGCTGACAGAGGCACTGCGACAGGGCTACAACCAGAAAAGTCGCGCCGCGGAGGTTGTAATACCCTAAGAGTCCCTGCTAGTTACGGGGCGTAGCGGTACAGTAAATTATCCACGAGTTTCGCGGGCTGGAAAACCAGATGGAATTCCTCAATCGCGTGGACGTAAAACCGAACACCGATACACCTTGGACAGCAGCGTCGAAGTGTCGTTGGCCCCGATGAAGGTGAAAAAGACGCGTGTCCTGGCGGTTGGATTGGTGCCGGGAGACGGAGCTATTTGTAGCATTAGGAAGAACGATGCTATTTAGAGGTCCCAGAACGTTTTTGAAGGAAGATTTGTAAGATTGGAACGAGTTTTTATACCACTGTTATATTGATTGATAAAAAATAAAACATTCGTAAACCCTGATACATCATAGAGGCCCGTAGAAGTGGTTGATATATTGATTGTATAGTCCATTGGGGGGTTAAATTCGTGGTCTGATTTCTTCTGGGGAAGAGTTAGAGTGATTAGGCACAGTTATATTTTATAAGAGGGTGATACCGTGAAAGAGATGATCTTGGTAACGGGAGGTGCAGGCTATATCGGTTCACACGCGGTGCTGGCACTTCTTGAAAATGGTTATGATGTGCTGGTTGTTGATAATTTAAGTAATGGCTCGGTAATATCTCTAGAAAGGTTAAGTAATATTTGTGGAAGATCCCCAGGTTTTATTCTTGGGGATGTTCGTGATAGTCAGTTTCTTGGAGAGATTTTTGCTAATTATAAAATCTATGCAGTTATGCATTTTGCCGGATTGAAAGCCGTTGGGGAAAGTGTCAGGAAACCACTGGAGTATTATGAGAATAATGTTTCAGGAAGTTTGGCTCTCTGTCAGGCAATGAGTAAGGCAGGGGTCTATCGTTTGGTTTTTAGCTCGTCGGCTACTGTCTACGGAACACCTAGCCATATGCCAATCTCTGAGAGCTTTCCTACGGGTAAATTAGCAAGCCCGTATGGTCGTAGCAAGCTAATAGTTGAAGAGTTGCTAGAGGATCTAACACAATCAGACTCGCGCTGGAAAATTGCGGTGCTACGTTATTTTAATCCAATAGGAGCACACCCGAGTGGGGTTATAGGTGAGGATCCTTGCGGTATTCCTAATAATTTGCTGCCATACCTTAGCCAAGTCGCAATCGGAAAATTAGATTTTTTATCTGTTTTTGGAGGTGATTATCCAACATCGGATGGCACAGGAGTGCGTGACTATATTCATGTTCTTGATTTAGTGAAAGGGCATCTAAAAGCATTACAGTATATGGACTCTCGCCCCGGTATGAATATCTGGAATCTAGGCACAGGGATCGGATATAGCGTACTAGAGGTTATTGATGCGTTTGAGCAGGCATGCGGACGCTCAATACCCTATCAAATTGTAGGTCGACGTCCAGGGGACGTTGCAATGTGTTGGGCTGACCCAACGCTGGCGGAGCTTGAATTGGGGTGGAAAGCACAGTATGGGTTGTCTGAAATGATGAAAGATACTTGGCGCTGGCAGTTGAATAACCCCCAAGGGTACTTGCGGTAGAGGGGGGGGTAGATCTGTAAGTTGATTGTTATCTTGAAGTTTGTTTATGTATCTATAGGGTAGGTCTGAGCTTTGATGTGGTCGCCTCGTCAGTCTTCATTGTGTTTCGGGTAAATGATGTGTGTTTAAAGAAATTACTAGTATCTGCTTTTCCTTTTTTCTTAGGTCCGGGAGTTAATCTTCTCTTTAGTATCTTGGTGGCCCGCAAGGAGAGTCCAGAGACTTTTGGCGCCTATGCCGTAACAATAGCACTTTATTCCTTTGTCGTCGGTATTTCTGATGCTGGATTTAAGAACTTTCTATTGTCTAGGCCGGGTGTGGTGGCGGGTAGCGGGGATCTGTACGCTGTAACCTCCTCATTGTCAATTTTATTTATTTCCGCGTTCTTTTTATTATTGACTCTTGGAGGCTACTCCAATGTTACAGTGCATTTGTGGATGGCCATTACGCTGGAGGTACTAGCTTTAAGTGTTCTACATAAGGGGGTTATGTTTGAATATCAGCTTAGCGATAAGCTTTCTGTGTTCTCTATTTTTGATATCTGGGGGAGGCTTGTGTATGGAGGAATAAAGATACTTTCATACTTGTTTTGGGGGGATGTATTGCTCTCTATTTTTGTTTCTGCCTCAATTTTATTTTTATTTTATATGGCCTTAATATATCGCACCTTTGGTCAGAAAGGTTTGCGGGCGTTAAGTGCATCAAGATATTTAGAATCTATGCGGTTGTTTTTCAGAGAGTGGCGAGGGTGGATGCCGTTTGCGCTAGCATTTTTAGCGTTCTATTTACATTTTACATCGAATAGATTGATCGTGTCTTTTTTGTTGGGAGAGGAGGCGCTAGCCGTATTTGCTGCGGCATATTTATTAATTTCCTTGGGGGAGATACCAGTTAGTGTCATATGGGCTTTGTATTTGCCTAAAGTGAGCAGTGGTGGGTATGAAAAAAATATTCATTTATACTTGTTGCTAATGTCAGTGTTTTCAGTGTTTTTAGTGATATGCTATGGGTTTTTTTCTCTGTATATATTCGATAGTGTTTTTCCTGAGTCCTATTCAGGGGCATCTAGTTTTATGTTGGGTATGTCGATATATTTTTTATTCCGCTATCCTAATCTGGTGTTTGAGATCTTTTTTGCGGCAGAAAAGAAATACCTTTTCTTTACAAAGTTTAGGCTCTTTTCTGCCGTTCTCGGTGTGCTTGTAAATGCATTGTTGATACCTATTTATGGAATATGGGTCGCTGTGACATGTGTTGTCCTCTGTGAGGCTTTAATAACTGCTTTTTGCATAGTGAGTAAGTTTAATGCCAAGATTGATAATTGTTGATCCGATACTCCGTGGTAGTAGGCTGCATTATACGCAGCTAGCGGCTAGGGGGTTGGCTGCGGATTATGATGTAATAGTACTTGGTAGGCGCGGCGGGGTGTTTGAGAGGAGCGCAAAGTACTGTGGTATATTTGTTCTGTCTGATGATTTTTGGTACGGCCGCGTCGGTTTCTTTAATTTTCTAAGGCTTGCTAAGTTTTTGATGTCTTTGAGGCGTGCTGAAGGGGATAGATTATATTTTTCAGGGTTAAATGAGTGGATGCCTTGGTTTTCTATCATTTCTCTTATTTTGGCTATCAAAAAAATAAAAACAGTGGCGATTGATTACGAAGGAAAGTATTGGACTGATGGCAAAGATAGTGGTCAGCGACAAATACTAGGAAGGCTTTCGCGTAAAGTGCTCACTTGGATAAAGGAATTGAAGGTAGGCGTATTAGATGAGCGGCTTTCACTTCATTCTTATTGCAGGACTTTTTTTATTCCGGATCCACCAGTATTCAACAAGAGATACGTGGCGGATAAAGTTAAGGATGTTGGATCTGAAGGGGTAAGGTTTCTTACCTTTGGTGTGCAAAGTGAAAGAAAAGGTATTCGTCTGCTAGAGGAGTTGGTCTCAAAGCATGCAGGTATTCTGATAAAGAATAATATATTTATTAGATGTGTTGGAGCGCTTGGGGATGATGCTTTTGATCTTGAGCCTTCTCTCAGGCTTGCTTCAGGTAATGGGTGTTTCGAGTGGATACCTGAATATATATCTGAAGAGCGTTTGGAGGAGGAGGTTAGTAAGGTTGATTTTATTTTGTTACCCTATCATCCAATGTTTGAAGGTTCCAGTGGAGTTCTTGCTCATGCTTGTTTATGGGGGCGGCCAGTTTTGGCCTCACAGCATGGAGTGGTTGGCTATAGGGTCAAGAAATTCTTTATAGGGGATGTTTTTAATTATGAAATCTCTGGGTTTATTGAAAAGATAGCGGGGATGAATAAAGAATTTGTAAGTTCAGACCGTTATATGCATGGAAGGTCTGAGTTTTTAGGTGAATTCTCTGAGGAAAGGCATTTAAATATTCTTGGTAAGGAGTTAAGTGAGTGGTGAAAAAATGATAGTGGTAACTAACGTCTTCGGGCCTTTAAATAAAGGGGACTGGGAGCTTTTTTCGCGGTTGGTACAGGCTCTTCAAGAGAGACTCCCAGCATATACTCTTGGAGCTATTGCTCGTGATAAAGAGCTTACAGAGAGTTACTTTCCTGACGTACAGATTGGTGAGCAGATAGGGAAAGTGACTAACGCTGGAGCTTTAGGGCGCCTCCAAATAATGTTTTACATTGTTATATCTTTACTTTCGGTAAGGCTTCGCATTTTTGAGTTTTTGCTTCCTGTTCAGCAGCGAAAGTCTTTAGATATGCTTAGGCGGGCGAGTTTAGTTGTAGCATGTCCTGGAGGTTTTCTTGAGGACTCTTCAAAAAGCTATCTTACACATCTTGTTCAACTAATAATTTCTATATGGTTGGGGAAGAAATTAGTATTAGCTCCGATGTCAGTGGGGCCAATTAGTGGCTTTTTTTCAAGGTCGGTACTGAAGTACGTACTGTCTCGCTGTGATAAAATTTATGTTAGGGAGTTGTATAGTAAGGACTTTGTTGAAGGCTTGGGGCTGCAGTGTGTTATTTCTGATGATATTGCTTTTATGCTAATTAATGAAGTCGATACTGACTTGATCGTCGAGAAAAAGTGGATTGCTTGCACAGTAATTGAATGGTCATTCCCTCTTAGTGATGAGAAAGCTTTAGTTAGAGCTAGATATATAGGTGCAATGATTGATTCTCTGAATTACTTACAGGAAAAGTTTGGTTTGGACGTTTACTTTATTCGTCAAGTTCATTCCGATATGCCTGCTATTTTGGAGGTGGCTAAGGGGGTGAAGGGAGGGTATCGCATTGGAGATGAATCCCAAGATCCATTAGGCGTTGTTAGTGTTCTTCGCTCAAGTTGTGTTGTTGTTGCTAGTCGGTTTCATAGCTATATATTCTCGATGGCCGCGAGATGCCCAGGTGTTGCAATTAGTTATTTGCCAAAAACAACTGGCATGTTGAAAATGTATGATTTAGATGATTATTGTTTAGATATTTACACGCTGAACTCTCGCCAGATAATAGCGGCGGTTGAGGCGGTTTATTTAAATGCTGATATCTACAGGGCGAAAATTGATGAGGTAGGGGCTAGGGTGAAGGTCTCTTCATCTGACTTTATTAATTCGTTATCCGCTCTGCTGGAAGGCTAGGGGTGGATAATGGCCACGTCTCAGTCTAGTCAGGATTTCTCACTGATTATCAAGTTTTTGATTTATTGCGCTTCATTTTTTGTACTGACAGCTTTTGTTCCAGTTTGGAATAAATTTGCATTATTGGGCTATTTTTTCTGTCTTCTCATATTGGCTGTTGGAAGCCCTCTTGCTGGTTTTTTGGCTGTTTCTTTTTTCTCTTTATGGATTGGCTTTGTTCGCTGGGAGGATTCAGCGAATTTAATACCTTCAGTCTTTGATAGTCTCTCTGTGATCATTCTTTTGGCTGGGGTGACGTTGTCTTTTATCTTGAAAGGAAAGTCAGTGCCTCGTGGTCTTAAATTCTTTAGAGGTGGCTGGAGTGTATTGGGTTGTCTCTTTTGTATCGCTTTATTAAATGTTCTTCTGGTTGTAGATGTTTTTTTACGCAGTAATAGTTGGCTTGAGCTATTTCTGAAGTGTAGAGAGTACCTAATACCCGCATTGATATTTTTTCCTGCAGTCTATGCATTTAGATTAGGCGGGCGATCTGCAGACTTGTATATTAAAATTATCACGCTGTCTGGCGGAGTGATAGCACTTATTAATCTTTTTCACTATTTTGTCGGGCTGCCAATTTTCATTCCCCGCTTTGTGCCTGTCCACGGTGTTGAGGATGCATACGTGGCTAGAGAGCTTTTGGGATTCTCGTTTTTTCGTATGCATCATATTTTTGGACTTTCTACCCAGGGAGGTGGTGGGGCTATTTATATTGGTATTGCCTTGATCTCATTGGTGCTCTTAATTACAGAAAATAAAAATAAGTTTGTGTGGGGCGCCTCTGCTCTTTTGTCGCTTTTATGTGCAGTTTTGATCGTGTCATTTTCTGCTTTGTTGGTTGTCTGCTTGTTTGTTGTTAGTGCTGCCTCTTTTATTTCTATGCGCCACCCTGTTGCAATGCTTGTTTTATTCCCTACTGTTCTGGTCTTTATTTGGTTGGCTGGTTGGGGGGAATTTATAAGTGCCCAAGGTGAGTTATCATTGTATCAATACATATACTCCTTTACCGATGAACGAATTTTGAAAGACTTGAGTGCATTTTTCTCGTCTGGCTCTGCGATTTTAGGTGATGGATTAGGTTTGAAATCTGGAGGCGGTGTGGGGTTGGCTGATCTACCGAATAGTGATCGCCATGATCAGCTATTTGATCAATGGATTTTTGTGGTTCTTTATCAATTAGGCGTTGTGGCTTTTCTGTGCGTGTTAGTAAGTTACTGCTTTGTTTTTTCTTATTTTTTTAGAGTGCTAGGTGTGAGGCGGGTGGAGTGGCGTACTCCATGTTGCTTTTATATCTTGCTTTTGGTTTGTGTTGCGTTTGTTCATGGTGCGGCGCCGATTGAGAGACTGTTCTCGCCAATGTTTTATACTGTTTTAGCATACTGTTTTTCTGTTTCGACTATGCAAGGTAGTCACAATGTGGTTCGTGAGGAATAATGATGAAGGTTCTGCTCGTAGGCCCGGTACCGAGGGTGGTCACTGGTCAATCTAAGGCATTTATGGCAGTTGTGCGAGGTCTTCCTAGTGGGAGGTTATTGGACTTTGGTACTGGCCTGAGATCGCTCTCTTTCTTTTTTAGAGCTCTGGTTGAATTTGTTTTATATCGCCCGGATGTGGTTTATTTTACAACTAGTAGAACTCTTCTGGGTTTTGCGCGGGATCTATGGATCGTTCTGTTGGCTGGTTTCTTTGGGCGAGGGCGATTGGTGAATCATCTTCATGGGGCTGATTTTTTAAGTTTCAGGGAAAGGATGCCTACCCCCTTGCAGTGGTTAATAGATAAAATTTACTCGCGTATCAATTGCTCTATTGTTCTGGCTCATGAAATGAAAGAGCAGTATAGTCGGTATGCTGATATGGATGTTAGAGTTGTGCCTAATTTTTTTGAGCCTGCTGAAGTTTATTCTGGGGTGGGGGCGAAGCGTAAGGAAATTGGTCGGTGCCTAAATGTTTTATACTTGTCTAATATTATGTGTTCGAAAGGTATCTTGGATTTGATTCAGGCGTGTGAGCTGTATTTTGCAGCTGGACGTTCTGTTAGGTTGAAAATAGCTGGCTTTCCAATTGGGGATCACCTGATGTCGGGCGGTCAGATTGATAGGGAAGTTAACTCCCGGCTAAATGACTTTATTTCTCGTGAGGGCGTTGTCAGCGGTAGGCAGAAGGCTGAGCTTCTTGATTGGGCGCATGTATTGTGTTTGCCAACATACTACCCTACAGAGGCCCAGCCTATTTCGCTGATTGAGGGGTTGGCTGCGGGTTGTTACTTGGTGTCTACTCGGCAGGGCTTTATTGAAAGTATCTATGATGAGCAGGCGGGAAGTTTTGTTGATGCAATGTCTCCAGAGTCTATTTGCTCTGCTCTGATTGAAGTGGCTAATTTAGGCGCCGGCTTCGGGGAGATTTCTATTAAGAATTCAGTTTTGGCGAGAGATAAATTTTCTTTAGAAAGTTATATCGAGTCAATTAAGAAGTGTATTGTGCAGGAGGTGTTATGAATAAGAGAGCTCTTATAACTGGTGTGACAGGGCAGGATGGTTCTTATCTTGCTGAATTTTTGCTAGAAAAAGGCTACGAGGTTCACGGTATAAAACGTCGTGCATCGTCATTTAACACTCAGCGTGTAGATCATATCTATCAGGATCCGCATGTTGATAACCGCAATTTCGTTTTGCATTATGGTGACTTGAGTGATTCTTCCAATCTCACTCGAATCATCCAGGAGATACAACCGGACGAAGTATACAATCTCGGTGCTCAGTCCCATGTGGCCGTAAGCTTCGAGTCGCCGGAATATACGGCGGATGTGGACGCGATGGGTACGCTGCGTATTCTCGAAGCCATTCGCTTGCTCGGTCTGGAAAAGAAGACCCGCTTCTATCAGGCCTCTACTTCTGAGCTTTACGGCTTGGTGCAGGAAATTCCTCAGAGGGAGTCCACGCCCTTCTATCCGCGTTCACCCTATGCGGTTGCCAAGCTCTACGCTTACTGGATCACGGTTAACTACCGCGAAGCCTACGGTATGTATGCCTGTAATGGCATTCTGTTCAACCACGAATCCCCACGTCGTGGTGAAACCTTCGTGACCCGTAAGATTACGCGTGGTCTGGCAAATATCGCGCAAGGTTTAGAGAAGTGCCTGTTCTTGGGTAATATGGATGCCTTGCGTGATTGGGGGCATGCCAAGGACTACGTGCGCATGCAATGGATGATGTTGCAGCAAGAGCAGCCGGAGGACTTCGTTATCGCTACCGGTGTGCAATATTCGGTACGTGAGTTCGTTCGCTGGTCCGCCGCCGAACTGGGCATCGGCCTGCGTTTCGAGGGGGAGGGCGTTGATGAGAAAGCCATCGTCGAGAGTATCAATGGCGATAGCGCACCAGCGCTTAAAGTGGGCGATGTGATCGTTTCCGTCGATCCCCGTTACTTTCGTCCGGCCGAAGTGGAAACTTTGCTCGGCGATCCGTCCAAGGCCAAGAACAAACTGGGTTGGGTTCCGGAGATCACCGTTCAGGAAATGTGCGCGGAGATGGTGCGTGAAGACCTTAAGGTTGCGCAGCGCCATGCCTTGCTCAAGCAACATGGGCATGAAATTCCCGTGGCGGTGGAGAACTGATTGTGGCGAGTGAACTGAACCAGCCTGTTTTCGTTGCGGGCCATCGGGGGATGGTCGGCTCCGCCATCGTTCGTCGCCTTCGCGCTTTGGGCTACGCCAATATCCTCACGGCTGGTCGTGACGAACTTGACCTGCTGGATCAGCGAGCGGTGCGGGCTTTCTTCGAGGTGAATCAGATCGCCCAGGTGTATCTGGCTGCGGCCAAGGTCGGGGGGATTCATGCCAACAACACCTACCCGGCTGATTTCATTTACGAGAATCTGATGATCGAGGCCAATATCATCCATGCCGCACATCAGAGCGGAGTACAGAGGCTGCTGTTTCTTGGCTCCTCGTGTATCTACCCCAAGCACGCGGAGCAGCCGATGAAGGAGGAGTCACTCCTCACCGGTACGCTGGAGCCGACCAATGAGCCTTACGCGATCGCCAAGATCGCGGGGATCAAGCTGTGCGAAAGCTACAATCGGCAGCATGGTCGCGATTATCGCAGTGTGATGCCTACTAATCTCTATGGCCCCCATGACAACTTCCACCCGGAAAACAGCCATGTGATTCCTGCGTTGCTGCGTCGCTTCCATGAGGCGGTACAGCGTAGGGATGAAGAGGTGGTGATTTGGGGGAGCGGTACGCCCATGCGTGAGTTTCTGCATGTCGATGATATGGCGGCTGCCAGTATCCACGTTATGCAGCTCGATGAGGTGACCTATCAGACCCACACCCAGCCTATGCTCTCGCATATCAATGTAGGCACGGGGAAGGATTGCACTATCCGGGAGTTGGCGGAAACCGTGGCCAGGGTCACAGGTTTCAAGGGTAACCTGAGCTTCGATAGCAGCAAGCCCGACGGCACCCCGCGTAAGTTGATGGATGTGTCCCGGTTGAAAGCATTGGGTTGGGAAGCGTCAATTATCCTGGAAGAGGGGCTGAGTGACGCTTATCAGTGGTTCCTTGACCATCAAGAGCATTTTCGGGGGCAGGCCTAGTGTTTCTTGACCAAGCGACTTTCCGCACGGTGGTTGCGGCAACTCCACTGGTCTCCATCGATCTGATGGTGCAAAACGCTGAAGGAAAAATCCTGCTCGGTCAGCGTCTGAATCGGCCTGCCCAGGGCTTTTGGTTCGTACCGGGCGGTCGGATTCTTAAAAATGAGACCCTGGATCTAGCCTTTGAGCGGTTGACTCGGGTGGAGCTTGGCAACTGTTTTTCACGTAGCGAAGCCACTTTTATGGGGGTGTATGAGCACCTTTATGTCGACAGCGTATTTGGAGCGAACCCCGACACTCACTATGTGGTATTGGGCTACTGTTTGCTGTTGCCAGCTGATGCGCAGCTTCGGTTGCCTCAAACCCAGCATGGGCACTTCCGTTGGTGGTCACTAGATGAAATACGCTCGAGTGAAGAAGTGCATGAAAACACTCGTACCTATTTGCCAGCTCTGCCGCAAGCGGATGGTTTGAGTAAGAGGTAATGACGATGCTGCTTCCTGTGATTATGGCCGGCGGGGCCGGCTCCCGCTTATGGCCCCTGTCCCGGCAATTGAACCCCAAGCAGTTCTTGGCGCTGGCTGATAACGTCACCATGCTTCAGGCCACGATTGCACGTCTTGAAGGTGTGGTTCATGCTATGCCTTGCTTGATTTGTAACGAACAACATCGTTTTCTGGCGGCTGAACAACTACGCCAGATGGGGCTCGAGGAGGCGCAGATTCTGCTGGAGCCCGAAGGACGTAATACCGCACCAGCGATTGCCTTGGCGGCCCTGAACGCTACGGCGCAAGGTGATGACCCGATTCTGCTGGTACTTGCGGCGGATCATCTGATCCGCGATGTGCCAGCTTTTCATGCCGCAGTCCAGGCTGCCCTTCCGCTTGCAGAAGCAGGCAAACTGGTTACGTTTGGTATTGTACCGATACATCCGGAAACCGGCTATGGATATATCCAGCGTGGGGCCAGTCTGGATACGCACAGTTATACTGTTGCCCGCTTTGTCGAAAAACCGGATTTTGAAACTGCCAAGGAGTATGTCGACAGTGGCGAGTATTTCTGGAATAGCGGCATGTTTATGTTCCGCGCCAGCCGCTACCTGGATGAACTCAAGCATTTTCAGCCCGTTATGTTCGAGGCGTGCCGCGAGGCTTTGGTCAGGGGGGAGCAAGATATGCATTTTGTTCGTGTTGACCGTGAAGCCTTTGCTGCATGCCCGCAAGACTCCATCGACTACGCCGTGATTGAACAAACCGAAAGTGCAGCCATGGTTGTGCTCGATGCTGGCTGGAGCGATATAGGATCCTGGTCGGCTCTGTGGGATGTAAGTGACAAGGACGGATATGGAAATGTGTTGAGGGGTGATGTGCTCTTTGAGAGAACTCAGAACTCTCTGGTGTTTGCCGAGAATCGTCTTGTGGCCACGGTTGGCGTAGATAATTTGATTGTAGTTGAAACCAAGGATGCGGTGCTAGTAGCCCACAAGGATGCGGTGCAAGACGTCAAGAAGATTGTTGAGCAAATCAAGATGCAAGGACGTAATGAGCACTTCAACCAC
Organism: Pseudomonas sp. NPDC077186; assembly: GCF_044543505.1. Taxonomy (NCBI): domain Bacteria; kingdom Pseudomonadati; phylum Pseudomonadota; class Gammaproteobacteria; order Pseudomonadales; family Pseudomonadaceae; genus Pseudomonas; species Pseudomonas sp. NPDC077186. The sequence goes on along the minus strand of NZ_JBITWE010000006.1, from coordinate 220,680 downwards.
CGTGAAGTGTATCGCCCTTGGGGTGTCTATGACTCCATCGATAATGGCGGCCGCTATCAGGTCAAGCGAATTACCGTAAGGCCAGGGGCTAAGTTGTCCGTGCAGATGCACCACCACCGTGCGGAACATTGGATCGTGGTGAGTGGTACTGCAAAAGTAACCAATGGTGAAAAGACGTATCTCGTAACGGAAAACCAATCGACATTTATCCCAATTGGCCAAGTGCACGCTTTGGAAAATCCTGGCGTGATTCCGCTAGAGTTGATCGAGGTACAGTCTGGCTCGTATCTGGGTGAAGACGACATTGTGCGATTTGAAGATCGCTACGGACGCACGTAGTGTTGATCGCTTTGGATGAGAGATAATTTTGAAGATTTCTATTGTCACTGTTTGCTATAACAGTGAGGCCACTATTCGTGAAACTATCGAGTCGGTTCTCTCGCAGAGCTATTCGAATATCGAATATATCGTCGTAGATGGCGCCTCAAAAGACGGCACCATGACGATTGTAAATGAGTATAAGGATCGTATCGCCAAGATTGTCAGTGAGCCAGATAAGGGTATCTATGACGCCATGAATAAAGGTGTCGGGCTGGCGAGCGGGGATTTTGTAGGAATTCTTAACTCAGACGATATTTTTGCCAGTGCGAATGCGATAACTGATTTGACTGAGTTTCTTTCGCTGAACCCGCAGTTTGATGGTGCGTACGCTGATTTGGTTTTTGTCCAGCGTGAGCATACTGGCAATGTTACGCGTACTTATTCGTCGAGAAATTTTTCTCCTTGGAAGATTCGTTTCGGTTTTATGTGTCCGCACCCTACGTTTTATGTGAAACGTAGATTTTTTGATGAGTTGGGCTTCTACAGGCTCGGCTACCGTGTTTCGGCCGATTTTGAATTGATGACCCGGTTCATGCGAAGTGGTGTAAAGCTCGGTAGAAACCCGCATGTGATGGTGAAGATGCGAGAGGGGGGGATTAGTACAACTGGATTTTGGTGGCGTATTCATCAAAATATGGAGATTGTACGGGCCTGTAAGGAAAATGGGATATACACCAATATTTTTATGGTGGCCCTGAAGGTTCCTTTTAAATTGATTGGCTATCTCAAAAGGTAAATGGATATGCAGACCTTGCTGCTGACAGGAGGGACTGGGTTTATTGGGCAGGCATTGATAAAGCGCTTGCTGAGAGATGGCTGCTATCAACCTGTCGCGGCTGTACGTCGGCCTCCTGCTGATGTCCCTTCTGGGGCGCATAGTGTCCAGGTTGATGAGCTTTCTGAAAATACCGACTGGGCTGCGGCGCTTGTTGGCGCTAAGGTCGTTATTCATGCGGCTGCTCGAGCTCATGTGCTGAATGAAACTGCTGATGACCCGCTTGCTGAGTTTCGCGCTGTGAATGTTAGTGGGACATTGGCGCTGGCTCAGCAAGCCGCACAGGCAGGTGTTAAACGATTTATTTTTATTAGCTCAATCGGCGTGAATGGTAATCAGAGTTCACATCCGTTTACTGTGGATGATCTACCAAACCCCACAGAGCCTTATGCGGTCTCCAAATACGAGGCTGAACTGGGTTTAAGCCAATTGTCGGCGAAGACCGGTATGGAGGTGGTGATTATTCGACCTCCATTGGTTTACGGTCCCAATGCTCCAGGCAATTTTGGTCGATTGATAAAAGCTGTTAGTAAGGGACTGCCGCTGCCCTTGGGGGCCATTCGTAACCAGCGCAGCCTGGTGGCCTTGGACAATCTGGTCGACCTGATCGTGACCTGCATCGATCATCCTGCCGCGGCGAATCAGACCTTTCTGGTCAGCGATGGCGAGGACCTTTCGACCACCGAGTTGTTGCGTAGGATGGCCGCAGCCTTGGGCAAACCGGCGCGCTTGTTGCCGGTGCCGAGTTGGCTGCTGGAAACGGCGGCGACGATGCTGGGCAAGCAGGCGCTTTCCCAACGGCTGTGCGGCTCGCTGCAGGTCGATATCGGCAAGACCCGTGAATTATTGGACTGGACACCGCCGGTCAGCGTCGACGAGGCGCTGCGTAAGACGGCCAAGCATTTTCTGGAACAGCAGAGCAAATGACTATCTGGTGGTTGCTGCCGGCCGTGGCCGGCGTTTCGCTTGTTATGACCGGCGCATTGCGCCGTTACGCCTTGAGCCGCAGCCTGATGGACATCCCCAACGCGCGCAGTTCGCATTCGGTGCCGACGCCGCGTGGCGGCGGGGTGGCTATTGTGTTGGCCTTCCTGGCAGCTTTACCGATTTTGGCCTTGGCCGATCTGTTGCATTGGACCGTGATGTGGGCGCTGTTAGGGGCCGGGGCTGGGGTGGCTGTGATCGGTTTTCTCGATGACCACGGTCATATCGCTGCGCGTTGGCGGTTATTGGGGCATTTCGTCGGGGCCATTTGGGCCTTGTTCTGGCTGGGCGGGCTGCCGCCGCTGAGCCTGTTCGGCATAAGCTTCGATCTGGGTTGGCTGGGGCATGCCTTGGCCGCGCTCTACCTGGTTTGGTTACTCAATCTCTACAACTTTATGGACGGTATCGACGGTATCGCCAGTTTAGAGGCCATCTGCGTATGTATCGGCGGCGCTTTGCTCTTCGTCTTATCCGGGCATGCGGGCGAAGCGGCCTTGCCGTTGCTGATGGCGGCGGCTGTAGCTGGCTTTCTGTTCTGGAACTTTCCACCCGCACGCATTTTCATGGGGGATGCCGGTAGTGGCTTTCTGGGCGTTTCCCTGGGCATTTTGTCGCTTCAAGCGGCTTGGGTGGCGCCCCAGTTGTTGTGGAGTTGGCTGATTTTGCTCGGCGTGTTCGTGGTGGATGCGACCTTCACCCTGTTGCGGCGTTTATTGCGCGGCGACAAGGTTTATGAGGCGCATCGCAGTCATGCTTATCAATATGCCTCACGCCGGTTTGGTCGACATTTGCCCGTAACCCTGGCCGTCGGTGCGATCAATCTGCTGTGGTTGCTACCCATTGCCCTGTGGGTTGGCGCGGGAGGGCTTGATGGGGGGCTGGGCGTAGTACTGGCCTATACACCCCTATTGGCCTTGGCCGTCAGGTTTCGGGCTGGCGAACTGGAGCGTAAATGAACTCGGAGCGTACTTTACTGGTGCTGGGGGCTGGCGGTCATGGTCAGGCGGTTGCCGAGGCGGCATTGCTATCCGGTGATTGGCAGCGTGTGTTGTTCGTGGATGATCGCTGGCCGCAATTGACGGAGTCGTCTGGCATTGCGGTAGTCGGCAATCTGCAGTCTGTGGCCGCCTTCTCATGCGAGGTCGATGCCGGGATCGCGGCCGTGGGCAACAATGCGCTGCGCCAGCGCTGGCAGGAGGCGCTCACTGCTGCACAGATCCCGCTGGGGCGTGTGGTGCACCCGCGAGCTTGGATTAGCCCTAGGGCTGAAGTTGGGGCTGGTTGTGCCGTTATGGCCATGGCCGTGGTCGGCACCAATGCGCATCTCGGAGACGGTGTTATCGTGAACGCTGGTGCTATTGTCGATCACGATGCGGTGGTGGCGGATTTCGCGCATCTGGGCGTCGGCGTCAGTTTGGCTGGCGGAGTGCGGGTAGGGGCTGCGGCTTGGTTACAGGCCGGCTGCAATGCAGGTTACGGGGTTGTGGTTGAGCGTGGTGTCGTTGTTCTTCCCGGCACTGCCCTGACTTCCATGGAGTAAGGAACGGATATGGTTTGGCATCGGGTTGATCAATTTCGTCAGCAGCTGTTGCGCTTGCCCCGGCGGAAAAAGCGCGTGCTGCAGGTGGTTGTCGATGTAGTTTTGGTCTGGATCGCCCTGTGGCTTGCCTTTGTTGTGCGCTTGGGCGACTTCGGTGCCGTGCATCCCTTTGCCGGGCATGGCTGGTTGTTCATCAGTGCACCGCTGATTGCACTGCCTTTGTTCATTCGCTTTGGCATGTACCGGGCCGTGATGCGCTATCTGGGTAACGATGCGCTGGTTGCTATTGCCAAGGCTGTTTCGCTTTCGGCCCTTATATTGGCCTTGGTGGTGTACTGGTACCGGGAAAGCCCTATAGCGATACCGCGCTCGATGGTCTTCAACTACTGGTGGTTGAGCCTCGTCCTGCTGGGTGGCCTGCGTCTGATGATGCGGCAGTTCTTTATGGGCGACTGGTTCGATCCCAATGTGAGAACGAATGTTGCCCGCGGTGATGGTCGTGTGCGCGTGGCTATCTATGGCGCTGGCGCGGCAGGTAATCAGTTGGTCGCCGCTCTGCGGATGGGGCGCTCCATGTTGCCGGTAGCTTTTATCGACGATGATTCTTCGATTGCCGGCCGGATCATCGCCGGTCTGCGAGTGTACAAGCCCAAGCATATCCAGCAGATGATCGACGAAACCGGGGCCGAAGAGGTGTTGCTGGCTATCCCTTCGGCCTCGCGTGGTCGCCGCCGGGAGATGTTGGGCATGCTGGAAGCTTACCCGTTGCACGTCCGTTCGGTGCCGGGATTCATGGATTTGGCCAGTGGCAAGGTCAAGGTCGATGATCTGCAAGAGGTGGATATCGCCGACTTGCTCGGCCGTGATGCAGTACCGCCACAGCAGGAGTTGTTCGAGCGCTGCATCAAGGGGCAATCGGTACTGGTGACTGGCGCGGGCGGTTCGATCGGTTCGGAACTGTGCCGGCAGATTCTGTCCTCTGGCGCCCGGGTTCTGATCCTATTCGAGCACTCCGAGTTCAACCTCTACAACATTCATCGCGAGTTGGAGCGGCGCATCGTGCGTGAGTCGCTGAGCATTCAGCTGGTGCCGATACTCGGCTCGATTCGCAACCCGGTGCGACTGCAGGATGTATTGCGCACCTGGCAGGTCAATACCGTTTATCACGCCGCTGCCTATAAGCATGTGCCGATGGTCGAGCACAATATCGCCGAAGGGGTGCTGAACAACCTGTTGGGTACGTTGTATACCGCACAGGCGGCAATCAAGGCTGGTGTGGCGAATTTTGTCCTGATCTCAACGGACAAAGCGGTGCGTCCGACCAATGTGATGGGGAGCACCAAGCGACTGGCGGAGATGGTCTTGCAGGCCCTGAGTCGCGAGGCCGCGCCTGCGCTGTTCGGCGACGCAGGTGTGCATCAGGTCAACAAGACTCGTTTCACCATGGTGCGCTTTGGTAATGTCCTGGGATCATCGGGCTCTGTGATCCCCTTGTTTCGTGAGCAGATCAAACGCGGCGGCCCGGTCACGGTGACCCACCCGAACATCACCCGCTACTTCATGACTATCCCCGAGGCTGCGCAGTTGGTGATTCAGGCAGGCTCGATGGGGAAGGGCGGCGATGTCTTTGTGCTCGACATGGGGTCACCGGTCAAGATCGTCGATCTGGCGGAGAAGATGATCAGGCTGTCCGGTCTCAGCGTGTGCTCTGAGTCCAATCCGCATGGGGACATTGCCATCGAGTTCTCCGGTTTGCGTCCTGGTGAAAAGCTCTACGAGGAGTTGCTGATCGGCGATAACGTGCAACCGACCGAGCATCCCATGATTATGCGGGCTAATGAGGAATACCTTGCTTGGGACGTGTTCAAGGAGCGTCTTGCTTCCTTGCTTACTGCGGTTGAAGCAGATGATTTTGTGCGAGTTCGGCAGTTGCTGCGCGAAACCGTGAGCGGGTATGTGCCGGACGGTGAAATTGTCGATCACATTTACATCCAGCGTCGAACCGATGCATGAGAGGTAGTTTGACAATCTGAGAGTAGCGTCTAATTTTTCTTTCGTGGAGCTTGGAAGTCCCACTGGATAAACTCACGACAAGGAAAGCACATCATGCTGAAAGCCCGTCTTTCTTCCCTGCTGTTTGCTGTTCTCGCTTCTCTCTCCCTGGCTGCCGTGGCCGCCGAAACGCCGCAAACCGAAAGCGCCAAGCCGGTCGCCGTGCAGGTGGCGCAGGTGGCCGTGGTCAACCTGAATACCGCCGATGCGGATACCCTGCAGCGCGAGCTGGCGGGTATCGGCGAGACCAAGGCCAAGGCGATCGTGGCGTACCGCGAGGAGCACGGTAACTTCGCCTCGGTCGACGAGTTGCTGGAGGTCAAGGGTATTGGCCAGGCGACGCTGGAGAAGAATCGCGACAAGTTGAGTGTGAACTGACGCCTGGCGGCGTTGCCATTTGGGCCGGTCTTTGACCGGCCTTTTTGCTTTTATGGGGGCTAGCTTGTCGGCGCGGGGCCTGGGGGGCTTGAGCGCTGCTGGTGCGCACGGCGCACCCTACGTAGGGTGTCCACAGGCAATAAAATGGTATGTCCCAATTGCGTGTTGCGCAGCGATAAACCGTAGGTTGGGTTGAGGAGCGCAGCACCGAAGCCCAACGAGACATGCCAATGCCTGTTGGGCTTCGCTGCGCTCAGCTCCAACCTACCCATTCATGCAACACCTAACGGGTACATAGCCATAAAAAACCCAGCGGTTAGGCTGGGTTCTCGAATTTGGCTCCGCAACCTGGACTCGACGGCGCCAGCCGAACGCGCTTCAACGCGGCCCCGAAGGGGTGAGCGCAGCGAATAACCTGGGACGCAGTCCCTGGTGAGAGTCCGCAGGCAATAAAAAACCCAGCGGTTAGGCTGGGTTCTTGAATTTGGCTCCGCGACCTGGACTCGAACCAGGGACCCAATGATTAACAGTCATTTGCTCTACCGACTGAGCTATCGCGGAACAACGGCGCGTATGTTACTGATTAAAAAAGAGAAGTCAACACTCTGCGGGGACTTCTGTATGGCTGCGAGACGGGCTGTGCAGATGTGCTGATGCCGTGGGAGGGGCTTTAGCCGCGACGGCTGTAACAGATCGCGGCTAAAGCCCCTCCCACAGAGTTACAGCACGGCATGAATCGCGCGGGTGACGCTGTCCAGGTTGCCTTTGTTCAGCGCGGCGACGCAGATGCGACCGGTGCCGACGGCATAGATGCCGAACTCGTTCTTCAGTCGCTCGACCTGCTCCACGGTGAGGCCGGAGTAGGAGAACATGCCGCGTTGCTCGGCGACGAAGCCGAAGTCGCGCTTGGCGCCCAGGGCGGCCAGTTGCTCGACCATGGCCAGGCGCATGCCGCGGATGCGCTCGCGCATTTCGCCCAGCTCGGCCTCCCACATGGCGCGCAGCTCGGGGCTGTTGAGCACGCTGGCGACCACGGTGGCGCCGTGGGTCGGCGGGTTGGAGTAGTTGGTGCGGATCACCCGCTTGAGCTGCGACAGCACGCGGCCGGCTTCTTCCTGGCTGCTGGTGACGATGGACAGCGCGCCGACGCGCTCGCCGTACAGCGAGAAGGACTTGGAGAAGGAGCTGGAAACGAAGAACTCCAGGCCGGATTCGGCGAACAGGCGCACCGCTTCGGCGTCCTGCTCGATACCGTCGCCGAAGCCCTGGTAGGCGATGTCGAGGAAGGGCACGTGCTCGCGCTCGCGCAGCACGTCCAGCACGGCTTTCCAGTCGTCCAGCTGCAGGTCGACGCCGGTCGGGTTGTGGCAGCAGGCGTGCAGCACGACGATGGAGCGCGCCGGCAGGTTGCGCAGGTCCTCGAGCAGGCCGCCGCGGTTGACGCCGTTGCTGAAGGCGTCGTAGTAGCGGTAGTTCTGCACCGGAAAACCGGCGGATTCGAACAGCGCTCGGTGGTTCTCCCAGCTCGGGTCGCTGATGGCCACGGTGGCGTCAGGCAGCAGGCGCTTGAGGAAGTCGGCGCCGATCTTCAGTGCGCCGGTGCCGCCGAGGGCCTGGGTGGTGATCACGCGGCCGCCTTCGAGCAGGGCGGAATTGGCGCCGAACAACAGTTTCTGCACCGCCTGGTCGTAGGCGGCGATGCCTTCGATCGGCAGGTAGCCGCGCGGTGCGTGGGCCTCGATGCGCGCCTTCTCGGCCGCGGCTACGGCGCGAAGCAGCGGAATTCGCCCCTCCTCGTTGTAGTAGACGCCCACACCGAGGTTGACCTTGGTGGTGCGGGGGTCAGCGTTGAATGCTTCGTTGAGGCCCAGGATGGGATCGCGCGGAGCCATTTCGACGGCGGAGAAGAGACTCATGATGGATGCGGCAGCTCGAAGGTGAGGGTGGGAGGCCAGGCGACCCCGGAAACTCGCGCTAGGGGGTCGCGTAAACGGGGCGCTAGTATAGCGACCCTGAGTCTGGGGGGCGACAGCGCAAACGCCTGAATTAAGGGCTTTCGCCAGGTAATTCGAGCGGGTTTGTCCATCGCCCGCAGTTAGCAGCTTTGACGTAGTCTGTCGGGGCGCGTCACAGCCGTTTGTCGAGGTCAGTCATGACGGAATTTCAACTGGTAACCCGTTTCAAGCCGGCCGGCGATCAGCCGGAGGCGATCCGGCAGATGGTCGAGGGCCTGGAGGCGGGCCTGTCGCACCAGACCCTGCTCGGCGTGACCGGTTCGGGCAAGACCTTCTCCATTGCCAACGTGATCGCCCAGGTGCAGCGCCCGACCCTGGTGCTGGCGCCGAACAAGACCCTGGCCGCGCAGCTTTACGGCGAGTTCAAGGCGTTCTTCCCGCACAATGCGGTGGAGTATTTCGTCTCCTACTACGACTACTACCAGCCGGAAGCCTATGTGCCGTCGTCCGACACCTTCATCGAGAAGGATGCCTCGATCAACGACCATATCGAGCAGATGCGCCTGTCGGCGACCAAGGCGCTGATCGAGCGGCCGGACGTGATAGTGGTCTGCACCGTCTCCTCGATCTACGGTCTGGGCAGCCCCGAGGAGTACCTGAAGATGGTGCTGCACCTCGACCGCGGCGACAAAATGGATCAGCGCGACCTGCTGCGCCGCCTGGCCGAGCTGCAGTACACGCGCAACGACCTGGATTTCGCCCGCGCCAGCTTCCGCGTGCGCGGCGACGTGATCGACGTGTTCCCCGCCGAATCCGAGCTGGAGGCGATCCGCGTCGAGCTGTTCGACGACGAGGTGGAAAGCATCAGCGCCTTCGACCCGCTGACCGGCGAGGTGATCAAGAAGCTGCCGCGCTTCACCTTCTACCCCAAGAGCCACTACGTCACCCCGCGCGAGACGCTGCTCGGCGCGGTGGAGAACATCAAGGTCGAGCTCAAGCAGCGCCTCGACTACCTGCGCGGCGCGGGCAGGCTGGTGGAGGCGCAGCGCCTGGAGCAGCGCACCCGTTTCGATCTGGAGATGATCCTCGAGCTGGGCTACTGCAACGGCATCGAGAACTACTCGCGCTACCTCTCCGGGCGCGGTCCCGGCGAGCCGCCGCCGACCCTGTACGACTACCTGCCGGACCAGGCGCTGCTGGTGATCGACGAGTCCCACGTCTCGGTGCCGCAGGTCGGCGCCATGTACAAGGGCGACCGTTCGCGCAAGGAAACCCTGGTGGAGTACGGTTTCCGCCTGCCGTCGGCGCTGGACAACCGGCCGATGCGCTTCGAGGAGTGGGAGGCGGCCAGCCCGCAGACCATCTTCGTTTCGGCCACGCCCGGGCCCTACGAGGCCGAGCATGCCGGGCGGGTGGTCGAGCAGGTGGTGCGCCCCACCGGTCTGGTCGACCCCGAGGTGGAGGTGCGCCCGGCGCGCACCCAGGTCGACGACCTGCTCTCGGAGATCCGCCTGCGCGTGGCGGCCGAGGAGCGGGTGCTGGTCACCACCCTGACCAAGCGCATGGCCGAGGACCTCACCGACTACCTGGGCGACCACGACGTCAAGGTGCGCTACCTGCACTCGGACATCGACACCGTGGAGCGGGTGGAGATCATCCGCGACCTGCGTCTCGGCGCCTTCGACGTGCTGGTCGGCATCAACCTGCTGCGCGAGGGCTTGGACATGCCCGAGGTGGCGCTGGTGGCGATTCTCGATGCGGACAAGGAGGGCTTCCTGCGCAGCGAGCGCTCGCTGATCCAGACCATCGGCCGCGCCGCGCGCAACCTCAACGGCAAGGCGATCCTCTATGCCGACCGCATCACCGGCTCGATGGAGCGCGCCATCGGCGAGACCGAGCGGCGCCGCGACAAGCAGATCGCCTTCAACGCCGCCCACGGCATCGTGCCCAAGGGGGTGAGGAAGGACGTCCAGGACATTCTCGAAGGCGCCACCGTGCCCGGCGCGCGCAGCAACAAGCGCAAGGGCATGGCCAAGGCGGCGGAGGAGAGCGCCCGTTACGAGAGCGAACTGCGTTCGCCGAGCGAGATCGCCAAGCGCATCCGCCAGCTGGAAGAGAAGATGTACCAGCTGGCCCGCGACCTGGAATTCGAGGCCGCGGCGCAGCTGCGCGACGAGATCCACAAGCTGCGCGAGCGCCTGCTGCAGGTGTAGGGGGGGGGGCTGCCGTGGGAGGGGCTTTAGCCGCGAAAATGCATCGCCCCGATCGCGGCTAAAGCCCCTCCCACCTGCTCGGTGCTTGCCTAGCGCCGGCCGAAGATGATCAGCATTACCCCGCCCAGGGTGACCGCGCAGGCCAGTGCCGCCAGCAGGCTCAGCTGCTCGCCCAGCAGCAGATAGCCCAGCAGCAGCGCCACCACCGGATTGACGAAGGCGAAGGTGGCCACCAGGCTCGGGCGCACCTCGCGCAGCAGCCAGAAGTAGGCCGGGTACACGCCCAGGCTCACCGGCAGCACCAGGTAGGCCAGCCATAGCCAGGCCTGGCCGGAGGTGGCGGCCAGTTGCAGGTCTTGCCAGTCGCCGTGCCAGAGGCCGAACAGGCCGAGCAGCAGGGCGCCGATCAGCATCTGCAGGCTCAGCCCCAGCCAACTGGAGCGAAACGCCGGGCGGCCGCGCAGCAGCCACACGCCGCAGGCCCAGATCAGCGTCGCCGCCACCACCAGGGCGCCGGCCAGCCATTGTTCGGCGCTGGCCGCGCTGCCCAGGGCGTTGTTCATCAGCAGCACGATGCCGCCGCAGGCCAGCGCCAGGCCGGCCAGCACCCAGAGCGGCGGGCGTTCGCCGAGCAGCCATTCCAGCGCCACGCTCCACAGCGGCAGCGTGGTATAGAGCATCGCCAGCATGCCGGTGGGCAGGTACTGGTTGGCGTAGATCAGCGCGCCCTGGCCGACCGCGATCAGCGACAGGCCGCCGGCCAGGGCGAAGCGCAGGCAGCCGATGACGAAGGGCGGCAGCTCGCGCAGGAGGAAATGGTTGGCCAGGTAGGTGGTGCCCCAGCCGATGTAGATGGTGGCGAAGGCGCCGATCAGCAGCAGGGCGCGAGAGGTTCTGAGCATGCAATAGCGCAACGAAAAAACGCGCCGCAGCGGGCGCGTGGGGTCAGTGGGCGGCGCCGCCTGTGGCGCAGGCCGGCAGGCGGCGGGTCAGCAGCATGGCCAGCATGCTCAGGCCCAGGGCGATGCCGATGAAATGAAAGGCGTCATTGTAGGCCATGATCGCTGCCTGCTGGTGGGCGGTCTCGCTGAGCTTGGCCAGCGCCGCCTGCTCGCTGCCGAGCGTCTGCTTCAGCAGCTGCAGGCGTTCGTCCAGCTGCGCATTGGTCGGCACCAGGGCTTCGCGCAGGTAGTCGAAATAGACCTTGGCGCGGGCATCCAGCAGGGTCGCGAGCAGGGCGATGCCGATGGCGCCGCCAAGATTGCGCAGGATGTTGAACAGGCTCGAGGCCGAGCCGGCGTCCTGCGGCAGCACGTAGGCGGTGGCGATCAGCGACAGGGTCACCATCACCAGCGGCTGGCCGAGGGCGCGGATGATCTGGATATGCTGGAACTGTTCGCCGGCGAAGTTCGGCTCGAGCCCCCCCGAGGCGAAACTGGCCGCGCCGAACAGGCCAAAGCCCAGGGCGCACAGCCACTTCGGCGAAACGACTTTCATCAGCTTGGGCACCAGCGGAATCAGCGCCAGCTGCGGCAGGCCCATCCACATGATCACCTCGCCGATCTGCAGCGCGTTGTAACCCTGGATCTGCGCCAGGTACAGCGGCAGCACGTAGATCGAACCGTACAGGCCCACGCCCAGGCCGAGGCTGGCGATGCCGGCCAGGGCGAAGTTGCGCTCGCGCAGCACGCCCAGATTGATCAGCGGGTTGGCTTTCGACAGCTGCAGGATGACGAACAGGATCAGGCTGATCAGCGCCACGCTGCCCAGGCCGACTATCAGTTGTGATTCCAGCCAGTCCTTACGATGCCCCTCCTCGAGAAACACCTGCAGGCAGCCCAGGCCCAGGCCGAGGGTGAGAATCCCGGCATAGTCGGTGGTGCGCAGCAGCGGCCAGTGCGGCGCCTTCTTCTCCAGGCCGTAGAGCAGCCCGGCGATCATCAGCAGGCCCGGCGGCACGTTGATATAGAAGATGTACTGCCAGCCCCAGTTCTCGGTCAGCCAGCCGCCCAGTGTCGGGCCGATGGAGGGGGCGAAGGTGGCGGTGATGGCGAACAGCGCCATGCCCTTGGCGCGGTGGTGCTCCGGCAGCTTGATCAGGGTCAGGGTGAAGGCCAGCGGGATCAGCGCGCCGCCGGTGAAGCCCTGCAGGGCGCGGAAGACGATCATGCTCTCCAGGTTCCAGGCCATCGAGCACAGCAGCGAGGAGGCGAGAAAACCCAGCGACACCCACAGCGCCAGGCGCCGCGCCGAGAGCAGCTGCACCAGCCAGGCGGTCAGCGGAATCATGATGATCTCGGCGACCAGGTAGGAGGTGGAGATCCACGAGCCTTCCTCGAGGGTGGCGGCCAGCGCGCCCTGGATGTCCTTGAGTGAGGAGTTGGTGATCTGGATATCCAGCACCGCCATGAAGGCGCCGAGCATGGCGCTCATCACCGCGATCCAGTCGCGCCGGCTGGGCTCCGCCGTGGGGCGCAGCAGGGCATCAGCCGCCATGCTGGGCGTCGTCGCGGATGTCGACATGCACCTCGACCGACATGCCGGGGCGGATCAGCCCCTGCAGCGGGTGGTCGGCGGCGAAGGTCAGCTTGACCGGGATGCGCTGCACCACCTTGGTGAAGTTGCCGGTGGCGTTGTCCGGCGGCAGCAGGCTGAACTGCGCGCCGGAGGCGGCGAACAGGCTGTCGATGCGGCCCTCGATGGGCGTGTCCGGATAGCTGTCGAACACCAGCTCGGCGCGCTGGCCGGGACGCATGCGGCCGATCTGGGTTTCCTTGAAGTTGGCCTGTACCCAGATGTCGCGATCCGGCACCAGCGACAGCAGGTAGCTGCCGCTCTGCACCACCTGGCCTTCGCGCGCCGCACGCTGGCCGACGAAGCCGCCGATGGGCGCGTGGATCCGGGTGCGGGCGAGATCCAGTTCGGCCTGCTCGAGGTCGGCGCCGGCGGCGAGGATCAGCGCGTCGAGGCGTTTCACCTCGGCCTCCAGCGCCGCGGTCTGCTGGCGCTGCGCCTGCAGGTCGGCGGCGGCCTTGGCCCGTTGCGAGCGCGCCACGCGCTGGTCGGCGGCCAGGGTGGTGACCCGCTCCTCGGACACGTAGCCGGGCTTGCGCAGGGCCTGGGCGCGGCCGAGATCGAGCTGGGCACGCTCCAGGGTGGCCTGGCTGGCGGCCACTTCGGCCTGACTGGCGGCGATCAGGCTGCTCTGCTGCGCCAGCTTGCTGCGCGCCTGGTCGAGTTGCGCCTGGTAGTTGGCCAGGGCGGCGCGGGCGCGCTGGCGGGCCAGGCGGAAATCGCTGTCCTCCAGCACCGCCAGCAGCGCGCCAGCCTCGACGTGCTGGTTGTCGCGCACCAGCACCCGCTCGATGCGCGCGTTGAGCTGGCTCGATACCCGGGTGATCTCGCCCTGCACGTAGGCGTTGTCGGTGCTCTGCAGGTGGCGGCCGACCAGCAGCCAGTGGCCGAACAGGGCGGCGGCCAGTAGGCCGAGCAGGGTGGCGAAGAGCAGGAGGCGGCGTTGCAGGGGAGCGGGCATGCGAGGCTCGGCTTGGATGAAAAAGTGTAAGCAAATTTAACGGTGTTCCCTTTTCGCTAGTAGCCGGTAGACTTGGCAAACTTTGTTGCTTGTGGGGAACAATCATGGGGCTGGACGACGCGCTGATCTTCACCCGCGTGGTGGAGTGCCACAGCTTCACCCAGGCGGCCAGCAGCCTGGGCATGCAGAAATCCACGGTGAGCCGGCGCATCGCCCTGCTCGAGGAGCGCCTCGGCGTACGCCTGCTCAATCGCACCACGCGCAAGCTGCGCCTGACCGAGGTGGGGCAGGCCTACTACGAGCGCTGTCGGCAGATCATGCTCGACTTCGCCGAAGCCGAGCAGGCGGTGATGCAGCTGCAGCGCGAGCCCTCGGGTCTGCTGCGGATCAGCGCGCCGATCGAGTTCGGCCAGCTGTTTCTCGGCCGCGTGCTCGGCGAATTCATGCGCCAGTACCCGCAGATCAGCGCCGAGGTGGAGCTCAGCTCGCGCCTGGTCGACCCGCTGGAGGAGGGCGTGGACATCGCCATCCAGGTCGGCCAGCCGCAGGACTCCACGCTGATCGCGCGCAAGCTGTTCGAGAGCGGCCGGCGCCTGTGCGCCAGCCCGGCCTACCTGGCGGCGCACGGCACGCCGCGCAGCGTCGCCGAGCTGGAGGGGCATCGCGCCATCCTCCTGCAACACGACGCGCCGCGTTACTGGCCGCTGCTCGGCGAGAGCGTGCCGTGCCAGCGGGTGCTGACCTGCAACAACATCACCTTCGCCCGCGAGGCGGCGCTGGCCGGCGCCGGCATCGCCGGCCTGCCGCTGATGATCAGCGACGAGGCCGTGCGCGCCGGTCGTCTGGTCGAGCTGCTGAGCCAGGCGCGCCTGCCGCTGGGCGAGGTCTACGCGGTCTATCCTTCGCGGCGCTTCCAGGCGATGAAGGTCAAGGCCTTCCTCGATTTCCTCATGGCCAGCCTGCCGCTGAGCGGCGGCGGTCTGCTGGAGCCCGGCGCCCCCGGCCTGTTAACATCGCCGGCTTGATTGAACCCACGCTTCGACTGTCCGAGAGCCTTCATGACCACCGTTCGTACCCGTATCGCGCCATCGCCGACCGGCGATCCCCACGTCGGCACCGCCTATATCGCGCTGTTCAACCTGTGCTTCGCCCGTCAGCACGGCGGCCAGTTCATCCTGCGCATCGAGGACACCGACCAGCTGCGCTCGACCCGCGAGTCCGAACAGCAGATCTTCGACGCCCTGCGCTGGCTGGGCATCGAGTGGGACGAGGGCCCGGACGTCGGTGGCCCGCACGGCCCGTACCGGCAGAGCGAGCGCGGCGCGATCTACAAGCAGTATTCGGACGAGCTGGTCGGCAAAGGCCATGCCTTCCCCTGCTTCTGCAGCGCCGAGCGCCTCGACGAGGTGCGCGCGCAGCAGATGGCCAACAAGGAAACCCCGCGCTACGACGGTCACTGCATGCACCTGGAGCCGGCCGAGGCGCAGCGCCGCATCGCCGCAGGCGAGTCGCACGTGGTGCGGATGAAGGTGCCGAGCGAAGGCGTCTGCGTGGTGCCGGACATGCTGCGTGGCGATGTCGAGATCCCCTGGGACCGCATGGACATGCAGGTGCTGATGAAGGCCGACGGCCTGCCCACCTACTTCCTGGCCAACGTGGTCGACGATCATCTGATGGGCATCACCCACGTGCTGCGCGGTGAGGAATGGCTGCCGTCGGCGCCCAAGCTGATCAAGCTCTACGAATACTTCGGTTGGGAGCAGCCGGCACTGTGCTATATGCCGCTGCTCAGAAATCCCGACAAGAGCAAGCTGTCCAAGCGCAAGAACCCCACCAGCATCACCTTCTACGAGCGCATGGGTTACCTGCCGCAGGCCATGCTCAACTACCTGGGACGCATGGGCTGGTCGATGCCGGACGAGCGCGAGAAGTTCTCGCTGGCCGAGATGATCGAGCACTTCGACATCAACCGCGTGTCGCTGGGCGGACCGATCTTCGACCTGGAGAAGCTGTCCTGGCTCAACGGCCAGTGGCTGCGCGAGCTGCCGGTGGAGACCTTCGCCGCCGAGGTGCAGAAGTGGGCGCTGAACCCCGAGTACCTGATGCAGATCGCGCCACACGTGCAGGGCAGGGTGGAGACCTTCAGCCAGATCGCACCGCTGGCCGGCTTCTTCTTCTCCGGCGGGCTGAACCTGGACGTCAAGCTGTTCGAGCACAAGAAACTCTCGGCCGATCAGGTGCGCCAGCTGATGCAGCTGATCCTGTGGAAGCTCGAAGCCCTGCGTCAGTGGCAGAAGGAGCGTATCACCGGCTGCATCCAGGCGGTGGTCGAGCATCTGGAGCTGAAGCTGCGCGACGCCATGCCGCTGATGTTCGCCGCCATCACCGGCCAGGCCAGCTCGGTGTCGGTGCTAGATGCCATGGAAATCCTCGGTCCGGACCTGACCCGCTTCCGCCTGCGCCAGGCGCTGGAGCTGCTCGGCGGCACCTCGAAGAAGGAAGCCAAGGAGTGGGAGAAGCTGCTGGCGGCCATCAACTGATTTGAGGCTCGTATGCGTGGGAGGGGCTTTAGCCGCGATGAGCTGGGTCTGTCGCCGCTAAAGCGCCTCCCACGCTCAGGGTTTTTGCTCTGCGGGCTCTAAGTAATTGTTCTAGTGGCAAAAACTTTGGGCTGGCAGGAAAAATGTTGTTGACAGGCAATCGGGGCGCTCTTAACATGCGCCCCGTCCTCGAGATGGGGCTATAGCTCAGCTGGGAGAGCGCTTGCATGGCATGCAAGAGGTCAACGGTTCGATCCCGTTTAGCTCCACCAATCTCGACTCCTCCGGGAGTGCCAGAATCGGTTTAGGCCGATTTCACGATCAGGGTCTTGCGTCCCCTTCGTCTAGTGGCCTAGGACACCGCCCTTTCACGGCGGTAACAGGGGTTCGAGTCCCCTAGGGGACGCCACTTATTCCAGCCGCAACGCTCAGGTGTTGCGAGCCGACCGCAAGGTTTCGGGGCTATAGCTCAGCTGGGAGAGCGCTTGCATGGCATGCAAGAGGTCAACGGTTCGATCCCGTTTAGCTCCACCAATCACACGCAAGGCCAGCCAGGTGCTGGCCTTGTCGTTCGAAGGTTACGTCCCCTTCGTCTAGTGGCCTAGGACACCGCCCTTTCACGGCGGTAACAGGGGTTCGAGTCCCCTAGGGGACGCCATTTTCCTTTCCGCATTTGCGGGCTTCGAGGGTTGCTTCTTAGGAAGCAGCCCTTTTTTGTGCCCGTCATCTCTGGCAGCCACCCTGGGGGCCGCGCTTTCGGCGCTGGAACTCCGGGGCTTTTCCCGTTCTTGAGCTTTCGCGCACGCTTTGCCGACCAATGGCCTATCCCTAGGCTTGCGTTTGAATATGATGGTCGTAATATTGTGTCCATCATATCAAGGAGGCCGTCATGAGCGAGCGCAAGAGCAGAACCCGTGAACGCATTCTCGCCGCCGCCGGGCGCGTGCTGGCCGAGCGCGGCCCGGGCGATCCCGCGGTGGCCGAAGTGATGGCCGCGGCGGGGCTGACGGTGGGCGGTTTCTATGCCCATTTCGCCAGCAAGGAGGCGCTGATGCTGGAGGCTTTCCGTCAGTTGCTCGGGCGGCGCCGGGCGCGCCTCGCCGAGATCGACGCCAGCCTCGGCGGGCGCGAGCGGCGCGTGCTGTTGGCGGCCTTCTACTTGTCGCGCAAGCACCGCGATGCGCAGGACGAGCGTTGCCCCTTGCCCAGTTCGCTGGGCGAGATCGAGCGCTTGCCCGAGGGCTTTCGCCAGGCGTTGGCCGAGCATGTTGAGCTGATGACGGCCTTGATGAGCGAGACGCCGGAGGAGGCCGACGCAGCGTTAGCCGACCTGGCGCTGATGGTGGGCGGTCTGGCCGTGGCGCGGGCATTGGGCCCGGGCGAGTTGTCCGACCGGGTGTTGCGGGCCGCCAAGGCGGCGGTGAACTGAGGAGAAGCCGGATGAAACAGATGACCTGGGTGCGCGGCGTCAATGCGACGCTGGGATGGGTGGCTCCGCAATTGCTGGCGAGCCGCCTGCGCGAACGCTTCATGACCCCGCGCAACCTGCCGCCGCGCGACTGGGAGTTGCCGCTGCTGGCCAGCGCCGAGCGCATCACCCTGCGTTTCGGCCTGTCGGCGTTGCGCTGGGGCAGCGGGCCGGCGGTGCTGCTGATGCACGGCTGGGAAGGGCGGCCAACCCAGTTCGCCGTGCTGATCCGCGGTCTGGTCGACGCCGGCTATGCCGTGGTGGCGCTGGATGGCCCGGCCCATGGCCGTTCGCCGGGGCAGGAGGCCAACGTGGTGCTGTTCGCCCGCGCGCTGCTCGAGGCGGCCAGCGAACTGCCGCCGCTGCACGCGGTGATCGGTCATTCCATGGGCGGTGCCAGCGCCCTGCTGGCGACGCAGATGGGCCTGCGCAGCGCGGCGCTGGTCAGCATCGCCGCGCCGAGCCGGATTCTCACCGTGCTGCGCGGTTTCGCCCGGCACATGGGGCTGCCGCCGGTGGCGCGCTCGCGCTTTATCCGTCTGGTGGAGGAGAAGGCCGGCATGCCGGCGGCGCATCTCGACGTGCAGCGCTATCAACTGGAGCTGCCGGGGCTGATCGTGCATGCCGAGGACGATCCGCTGGTGCCGGTGAGCGAGGCCGAGCTGATCCACCAGGCCTGGTTCGACAGTCAGCTGTTGCGCCTGCCGGCGGGCGGTCATCAGCGACTGCTCGGCGACCCGCGGCTGCTGCAGGCGGTGCTCGCGCTGCTGAGCGAGGTGCGTCAGGCGCCGTCGAGGGCGCTGGCCTGGTAGCCGACCACGCGGTTGCGCCCGCCGGCCTTGGCCCGGTACAGCGCACGGTCGGCCAGGTCCAGCCAGCGTTCGCCGCAGCCGGCGTCGTCGGGGATGCCGGCGTGCAGGCCGATGCTCAGGCTCAGGGCGATGGATTGGTCCTGGTACGGGCAGGGCTGGCGGGCCAGGTCGTCGCGCAGTTGCTCGGCCAGGTCGAGGGCGCCGGCCAGGTCGGTGTTGTCGAGCAGGGCGACGAACTCCTCGCCGCCGAAGCGCGCCAGCAGGTCGCTGCTGCGCAGGCGCTGCTGGATGCGCTGGGCGGCATGGCGCAGGCAGGCGTCGCCGGCGAGGTGGCCATGGCGGTCGTTGACCTGCTTGAAGTGATCCAGGTCGAGCATGAGGATGGCCAGCGGCTGCCGGCTGCGTTCGGCGCGGGCGCAGGCGCGTTCCAGTTCCTCGCTCAGGGTCTGGCGGTTGAACAGCCCGGTCAGGCCGTCGCGGCGATTCAGTTCGGCCAGGCGCAGGTTGGCGTTGGACAGCTGTTGCAGGGTCTCCTGCAGCTCTGCAGTGCGCTCCTGCACGCGCTGCTCCAGGCCGTCGCTGATCTGCGTCTGCAGCTGCAGGCGAGTGGCCTGTTCGTGACGCAGCTGGCGCTCCTGGGCGATCAGCCGGGCCTGGGCCTGGCGCTCGGCGTCCTGCGCCTGGCGGATGCGCGCGGCCAGGGCCACGGAGAACACCGTCATCTCGATCAGGCCGCCGATCTGCTGGGCGTGCAGGGTCAGCAGCGAGTAGGGCAGCAGGCCGGTGCCGGTGAGAATGCTGGCCAGGCTGGCGGCGATCAGCACGCACCAGCCGAGGGCGAACAGGCGGGCGGCGGCGTAGCCGGCGCGCCAGCGCAGCAGGGTGATGACGAAGGCGATCAGAGCGCAGGCCACCACCAGGGCGAAGCTGCCGATCAGCGCGACCTGGTAGGGGCCGACCAGAGCCAGGCCGATCACCGCCAGGCAGCAGGCCAGCAGCGCGGCGACCAGCCGGCGGTACAGCGGCGAGCCGTTGTTCAGCTCGAGCACGCTGTAGGTGAAGAAGATGCCGAACAGGGTGGCCAGCGCCGAGCTGAGCGGGAAGCTCAGCTGGTGCCAGGCCAGGGCCTCGGGCCACAGCCACTGCAGGGCGAAGCCGAGCTGGATGAACTGGTAGAGGCTGAAGCTGGCGACGAACAGGCTGTACCAGAGGTAGCTGCGGTCGCGGGTGATGCAGAAGATCGACAGGTTGTAGATCAGCATCGCCGCCAGGGCGCCGAAGAACAGCCCCTGCAGCAGCAGGCTGCGTTGCTCCAGGTGGTCGAAGGCTTCGCGGGTCATCAGGCTGGCGCTGAGGTTGGCCGAGCCGTCGGTCTGCATGCGCAGCCACAGCCGGCGCGTTTCGCCGGGCGCCAGATCCAGTGGCAGGGCCAGCTGGCGGTGCTCGATCCAGCGCCAGGCGAAGGGGCGCTGGTCGCCGGCGCGGTACACCCGCTCTTCATCCAGGCCGTAGGCGTCCAGTTGGTCCAGCAGCGGGTTGCCCACCAGCAGTATCCAGCCGAGCGAGCGCGCATGCGGGTTGTGCAGATCCAGACGCAGCCAGTAGGCGCTGCCGCCGTAGCCGAAGCTGGCGTCGCGGCGGCCGACCGCCTGCCACGCCGAGTCGGGCAGGGCGCGCACCTGGGTGAAGTCGGCCAGGCCCTGCGGGTCTTGCCAGACCTGCATGTACGGGCCGGGCAGCACGCGGGCCTGGCCGCTCGGCAGCGGCAGGCTGTCCGCCCAGCCCAGGGCGGGTAGCAGGAGCAGCATCAGCAGGCGCAGGACGGCAGTCAATTGCTCGATTCTCGGGCTCGCGGGCGAGGTTGACGCATTATGGCGTGCTGGCATGACGCTATGAAAGCGCGGCGCTGCAGCGAATGGGTAGGCGGCGTATGATTCGGGGCTTGGATGGCGTGACGGCGGGTGGCGATGCCGCTGCCCAGCGCGACAGGATTCGGGAGAGCAACGATGAAACTGTGGATGGACGAGATGCCGTGTCTGGCCGCTGCCGGCGGCCCCTGCGGCCCGATCGGCGGCGCGGAGGTGCGAGCATGAACTGGGACCTGCCCACCCCCTTCGTCATCGACCTGCAGGTGGCGGCCGAGGACATCGACGGCCTCGGTCATGCCAACAATGCGGTCTACGTCAGCTGGCTGGAGCGCTGCGCCTGGCGTCATTCGCAGTTCCTCGGCCTGGACCTGGCCGAGTATCGCCGGCTGGATCGCGCCATGGCGGTGCTGCGTCACGAGATCGACTACCTGGCCAGCGCCTACGAAGGCCAGCAGCTGCAGATGGCCACCTGGATCGTCGAGTCCGACCAGCGCCTGAAGATGGATCGGCGTTTCCAGCTGCTGCGCCCTGAGGACGGCGTGACCCTGCTGCGGGCCAAGACCACCTTCGTCTGCATCGAACTGTCCAGCGGGCGGCCCAAGCGCATGCCGGCGGAGTTCGTCGAGGGCTACGGCCAGGCGCTGCTGGAGCGCTACCCGCTGGAGCTGTAGCACCGCCCTAGTTGAGCAGCGGGGCGAGGAATGCCTGGCCCGGCTCGACTATCACGGCGAACTGGCGGGTCTCGCCCGAGCCGAGCAGCACCGACTGCGCCGGCCCCGGTCCGCGTCCGGCGCAGTAGCCGGCCGGGGAAATGGCCACGGCGAGGCTCAGCTCGCCGCTGGGCAGGTCGAGGCTGGTGCGCTCGCCCGGGCCCAGTTTCGCCACCACCTGCTGGTTGACGTAGAGCTCCACGTCGCAGGCATTCGGCGCGTTGTTGTCGCGGCTGAAGATCAGCCGCCCCGGGCCGTCGGGCGCCGGGTTCGGCGGTACCACCTGCACGCCCCGCGGCAGGGCGTCGGCAGCCTGGGCAAGGCTGCCGGCCAGGCACAGGGCGAGTAGCGAGTGACGCAGCATGCTGGATCTCCTTGGCGTTTCCTGCAGTGTGGACCATCTTGCGCCGCGCGCGCGGCGCCTTAAACTGTGCGCCCGTTTTCTCCGGACACTCCCATGCAAATCGCCCTGGCACCCATGGAGGGGCTGGTCGACGAGATCCTGCGCGACGTGCTGACCCGTATCGGCGGCATCGACTGGTGCGTCACCGAGTTCATTCGCGTCAGCGAGCGCCTGCTGCCGGCTGCCACCTACCGCAAGCTCGCCCCCGAACTGTTCGCCGGCGCCCGCACCCGCGCCGGCACGCCGATGCGCGTGCAGTTTCTCGGCTCCGACCCGCAGTGCCTGGCCGATAACGCGGCCTTCGCCTGCACCCTCGGTGCGCCGGTGATCGACCTCAATTTCGGCTGCCCGGCCAAGACGGTAAACAAGTCGCGCGGCGGCGCGGTATTGCTCAAGGAGCCGGAGCTGCTCCACGCCATCGTCCGCGAGGTGCGGCGCACGGTGCCGGCGGCCATCCCGGTGACGGCGAAGATGCGCCTGGGCTTCACCGACAAGGAGGGCGCCCTGGACTGTGCGCGCGCCCTGGCCGAGGGCGGCGCCAGCCAGATCGTGGTGCACGCGCGGACCAAGGTCGAAGGCTACAAGCCGCCGGCGCACTGGGAGTGGGTGGCGCGGGTGCAGGAGGCGGTGGCGGTGCCGGTATTCGCCAACGGTGAGGTGTGGACGCTGGACGACTGGCGGCGCTGCCGCGAGATCAGCGGGGTGGACGACATCATGTTGGGGCGCGGGCTGGTGTCGCGCCCCGGCCTGGCCCGGCAGATCGCCGCGGTACGGGCCGGCGAGCAGCCGCAGGAGATGAGCTGGGACGAGCTGCAGCCGCTGCTGCTGGACTTCTGGCAGCAGGCCCGGCGCAAGCTGGCGCCGCGCTATGCGCCTGGGCGCCTGAAGCAGTGGCTGGCCATGCTCACGCGCAGTTACCCGGAGGCGGTGGCGCTGTTCGCCGAGGTACGCCGCGAGCAGGATTGCGCGCGCATCGATCGGTTGCTCGGAGCGGCGACGGAGCCGGTCTAGGGGCGCCTGGGTGGCGAGCAATTTACGCGAAGCTCGCTGCGCACGGCGCACCCTACGGGGCCGCCGCGGCCCCTCGATCTGTAAACGAATTTTTCAGGCGCTTGAAAATTCTCCGGGCGACCTCAGTTAAGGGCTTGCGGGATGCCGAAGTCGGGTTCCGCACTGTGATCCCTTGCTGAATCATTCAGGAGAATTGTCATGAGCAACGTTCTGTCCCTGGCCCCCCTATTCCGCCAGTCCATCGGTTTCGACCGGTTCAACGATCTGTTCGAGTCCGCCCTGCGCAGCAACGACGGCGGCAGCTCCTACCCGCCCTACAACGTCGAGAAGCATGGCGAGGACCACTACCGTATCGTGGTCGCGGCCGCCGGTTTCCAGGACGAGGACCTCGAGCTGCAGGTCGAGCGCGGCGTATTGACCGTCAGTGGCGGCAAGCGCGAGCGCGGCGCGGAGAACGTCAGTTACCTGTATCAGGGCATCGCCCAGCGCGCGTTCAAGCTGTCCTTCCGCCTGGCCGACCACATCGAGGTCAAGGGCGCCAACCTGGTCAACGGCCTGCTCAACATCGAGCTGGAGCGCATCGTGCCGGAAGAGGCCAAGGCCAAGCGCATCCCCATCGGCAATCAGCGTCCGGTGCTGGAAAGCTGAGTCGCGGCCGAGCCCCGCTGAAGAAGGCGCCCACCCGGGCGCCTTCTGCGTTTCTGCGCCATGTCGGTCGCGAGCGCTGCCGGGCTAAGGCTGTCGGGCCGGCCCTCGGCCGAGCAGGGCACGGAAGGCTTCCTGCGGCAGCGGCTTGCTGAACAGGTAGCCCTGGTACAGGTGGCAACCCTGGCGCTGCAGGAAATCCAGTTGTTCCTGCTGCTCGACGCCCTCGGCGATCAGCGCCAGGCCCAGGCTGCGGGCCATGGCGACGATGGCGCGGACGATCTCGGCGTCGTTGGGGTCGAAGGTGGCGTCGCGGACGAACGACTGGTCGATCTTCAGCATGTCCACCGGCAGGCGCTTGAGGTAGGTCAGCGAGCTGTAGCCGGTGCCGAAGTCGTCCATGGCGAAGCTGACGCCGTGCTTCTTCAGGCGCAGCATCTTGCCCACGGTGTCGTCGATGTTCTGGATGACGATGCCTTCGGTGATCTCCAGCTTGAGCATGGCGTTGGGCAACTGGCTGTCGCGCAGGCAGCCGGCCACGCGCTCGACGAAGTCGTGCTGGCGGAACTGCCGCGGGCTGATGTTGACGCACAGGCTGAAGCGCTCGGCATCGATCAGGCCATCGGCCAGCAGGCGGGCGCAGAGGTGGCAGGCCTCGGCCAGCACCCAGCCGCCGACTTCGAGGATCAGCCCGCTTTCCTCCAGCACCTGGATGAACTGCGCCGGCGACTGCGCGCCGAGCTGCGGGTGCTGCCAGCGCAGCAGGGCTTCGGCGCCGACCACCTGGCCGTCGCGGGCATCGACCTGCGGCTGGAAGTGCAGCTCGAACTCGCCGCGGGCCAGGGCCAGGCGCAGATCGTTTTCCAGGCGCAGGCGGGCGCTGGCGGCCTCCTGCATGGTGCTGCGAAACAGCTGGATGGTGTTGCGACCGGAGTCCTTGGCGCGGTACAGGGCGATGTCGGCGCGCTTGAGCAGGTCGGCCGGGGTGTCGCCGTGATCGGGAATCAGGGCGACGCCGATGCTCGGCGTGACCTGCAGCTGGTGGCCGTCCAGCAGCATCGGCTCGGCCAGCAGGCGGCGCAGCTTGTCCGCCACCTGGCGCACCTGGCGGGTGACTTCCGAGCGCTTGCCCTCCAGGCCGGAGAGCAGCACCACGAACTCGTCGCCGCCCAGGCGCGCGACGGTGTCTTCCAGGCGCACGCTGGCTTCCAGGCGCGCGGTGACCAGGCGCAGCACGGCATCGCCGACCGGGTGGCCGAGCGAGTCGTTGATGTGCTTGAAGTGGTCGAGGTCGATGAACAGCAGCGCGCCGCGCAGTTCGTGGCGCTTGAGCAGGGCGATCTGCTGGGTCAGGCGGTCCATCAGCAGGGCGCGATTGGGCAGGTTGGTCAGGGCGTCGTGGTAGGCCAGGTGCTGCACCTGCGCCTGCGCCAGCTTCAGTTCGCTGATGTCGCGTGCGGTCAGCAGCAGGCAGGCGACGCCGTTGAGTTCGATGGGTTGCACCGAGACCTCGACCAGGCGCACGCCGCCGTCGCGGTGCTGGCCGTGCATCTCCATGTGCAGCACCTGGCCGTTCTGCGCCAGGTGTTCGAGCATCTGCAGGCGTTCCTCGGGGAAGGCCCAGACGCTCAGCTCGAAGGCGGTGCGGCCGACCACCTCGTCCGGGGTGTAGCCGGTGAGGCGGGTGAAGCCCTCGTTGACCTCGATGTAGCGCGCGGTGTCGCGCTCGGTAATGGTGATGGCGTCCGGGCTGGAGTGGAAGGCCTTGGCGAATTTCTCCTCGGAGGCGCGCAGGCGCTGCTCGCGCAGCACCCGCTCGCTGATGTCGACCAGGGTGCCGACCATGCGCAGCGGCTGGCCGTCGGCGTCGCGGTGCAGTTTGGCGGTGCTTTCCAGGTAGTGCAGTGCGCCGCTGGGGTGGCGCACCCGGTAGGTCACCTGATAGTTGGCGCTGCGCCCCTCGCGCAGGGCAACGTAGGCCAGGCGCATGGCCTGGCGGTCTTCCAGCGGCACGCAGCGGAAGAACTCGCGAAAGTCGCCGTCGAAGGGGCAGGCGTCGAGGCCGTGCAGGGCGGCGGCGCGGGCGCTGCCGAACAGGCGGTTGCTGGGGATGTGCCAGTCCCAGGTGCCCAGGTCGGCCGACTCCAGCGCCAGCTTGAGGCGCTCCTGGCTTTCCTGCAGGGCCAGCTCCTGGGCGCGCTGGGC
This sequence comes from Pseudomonas sp. NPDC077186, assembly GCF_044543505.1. Classification (NCBI taxonomy): domain Bacteria; kingdom Pseudomonadati; phylum Pseudomonadota; class Gammaproteobacteria; order Pseudomonadales; family Pseudomonadaceae; genus Pseudomonas; species Pseudomonas sp. NPDC077186. The sequence goes on along the minus strand of NZ_JBITWE010000006.1, from coordinate 195,205 downwards.
GGTGATGTTGCGCACCGTCAGCACCAGGCAGTGCTGGCCGTCCAGTTCGATCTCGCCGCCGAACAGCAGGTTGATGCTGGCGCTGCCGTCGCGGCTGAACAGACGCACTTCGAGGTTGTTCAGGCGCCCGGCCTGCAGGGCGTCGAGCATGCGCTGGCGGTCGCCGGGGTCGGCCCAGATGCCCAGCTCCAGCGAGGTGCGGCCGAGCGCCTCGGCGCTGCTCCAGCCGAACTGCTGCTCGAAGCTGGGGTTGACCTCGATAAAGCGGCCGGTCGCCCGATCGGTAATCGCCACGGCGTCGGGGGTGTGCATGAAGGCCTTGGCGAACTTTTCCTCGCTGTTGCGCAGGGCGGTTTCGGCGCGCATGCGTTCGCTGGTGTCGAGAAAGGTGCAGAGCAGCAGGCGTTCGCCCTGCAGCTCGATGTACTGGCTCGACAGCACGCCGTCGAGGATGCGCCCGGCGCGGGTGCGCAGCTGCACTTCCTGGATCAGCGGCTCGCGGCTCAGCGGCGCCTGCCGGCGCAGCTGGTCGCGCTGCTCGGCATGCACCCAGAGGTCGAGGTCGAGGGTGCTGCGGCCGAGAATCTCCGCGGCGGGCCAGCCGAAGGCGTGGGTGAAGTGCTGGTTGGTCTCGAGGATCTCGCTGTTGTCGTAGCGCACCAGCAGCATGATGTCCGGGCTCAAGCGGAACAGGCTGGCGAAGCGTTCTTCCGAGGCACGCAGGGCCTCGGCGCGCGCCTGCTGCGAGCTGATGTCGCGGATCACGCCGAACATGCGCCGGCGGCCGTCGGCATCGCGCGACAGGCTGCCGCTGATCTCCAGCCAGTGCAGGCTGCCGTCCGGCCAGCGGATGCGGTGGCGCAGGGCGCGGCCCTCGTCGTTGCCGGCGAGGATGGCGTGAAATTGCTGCAGCACCGCGCCGCGTTCTTCCTCGGGAATCAGCTCGATATAGTCGACGCTGCGGGTCAGCGGGCGGGCGGGGTCGAGGCCGAACAGCGCCTGGGCGCCGCGCGACCAGTTGACCCGGCCGCTGTCGATATCCCAGAACCAGGCGCCCAGCTGCGCGCCGTTCAGCGCCGCCAGCAGGCGTGGGGCGTCCTGCCAGGTCTGTTCGAATTCGGCGGGGTCCATCGCCGGGATATGCGGGAGGGGCGGGGTCTGGTCAGTGGATCTGGCCATGGCCGGGCCATCCTCCAGTGGGCGCGAGGCGCGTGACGGACGTTCGGGTCATGCGTGGGCCTTTCTTATCGTTATGCCGCCACGTTAGCCGCAGCTTGGCCGGCTATGCAAGGCTGTGGCTGTCGCGCTGGGCGTCGAGCAGGGCCATGAAGGCTTTCGCGGCGTTCGACAGGGTGCGCTCGGTGTGCAGGATGTAGCCGAGCTGGCGCGACAGCTGGATGCCCGGCAGGGCCAGCGGCACCACCTGGTCGTCGAGCATGGTGCGCGGCAGCACGCTCCAGGCCAGGCCGATGGAGACCATCATCTTGATGGTCTCCAGGTAGTTGGTGCTCATGGCGATGTTCGGCGTCAGGCCCTGGGCCTCGAACAGGCGCTGCACGATATGGTGGGTGAAGGTGTTGCCGCCGGGGAACACCGCCGGGTGCCGCGCCACGTCGGGCAGGCCGATGGCGGCGCTGCGCGCCAGCGGGTGTTCGGGGGCGGCGACGAAATCCAGCGGATCGTTCCACACCGGCACCGCGCGCACCGGTTCGCGGGTTTCCGGGGCCAGGGTGATCACCGCCAGTTCGGCGCGGCCGTGGAGGATTTCCTCGTAGGCCACTTCGGAGTCGAGGAACTGGATATCCAGCGCCACCTGCGGATGGGCGCGGGTGAAGGCGCGCAGCAGGGCGGGGAGGCGGTGCAGGCCGATATGGTGGCTGGTGGCCAGGGTCAGGCGGCCGCTGACCTCGCCGGCCAGGTTGGTCAGCGCGCGGCGGGTGTCGTCCAGCACGTTGAGGATCTGGTAGGCGCGCGGCAGCAGGGCGCGTCCGGCCTCGGTCAGGCCGATCTCGCGGCCGAGGCGGTCGAACAGGCGCACGCCAAGCTGTTGCTCGAGGCCGGCAATGCGTTTGCTCACCGCCGGCTGGGTCAGGTGCAGGCGCTCGCCGGCTTCGGAAAAACTGCCGGTTTCGGCGATGGCGAGAAAGGCGTTGAGGTTGGCCAGATCCATAGAAGCAGCTCCAAGCGACGAGCCACAAGCTGCAAGCGTGGCCGCGGTGCTTTTACTTGCGGCTTGTCGCTTGAAGCTTGTGGCTTAAGGTGGATTCCTTTGTGGAATCCTTGGGATAAAAAATATGAATTTGAGTTATTCGTCCCGGGATCATAGCATTCTCCCCATAAGCCGCAGGGCCATTTGCCCGGGCATAGAAAGGGCACCTCCAAAAACGTAGGCGAGGCAGTCAGCGCAAGGCGCAACGACCACCGGGAGTAACAGCCGCAGGCTGGCCCGAAGGGTGAGCGCAAGCGAATCAAACAGGCGAAGAAGCGGAGTTTACGAGCTGTAAATGAGCATTCTGATCGGACTCGCGCACGAGCCTGTTTTTAACACGGCGATGACAACGCAGGTAGTTTTTGGAGGTGCCCGCAAGACGCTGATGAGGGATAGCTGATGGCCGGCAAAACGCTCTACGACAAGCTCTGGGAAATGCACGAGGTCAAGCGCCGCGACGACGGCTCTTCCTTGATCTACATCGACCGTCATATTCTCCACGAAGTGACCTCGCCACAGGCCTTCGAGGGCCTGCGCCTGGCCGGGCGCAAGCCGTGGCGCATCGACGCCAACATCGCCACCCCGGATCACAACGTGCCGACCACCCAGGCCGAGCGCCAGGGCGGCCTCGAAGCCATCGCCGACGAAGTCTCGCGCATCCAGGTGCAGACCCTGGACGAGAACTGCGACGACTTCGGCATCCTCGAGTTCAAGATGAACGACGTGCGTCAGGGCATCGTCCACGTGGTCGGCCCGGAGCAGGGCGCCACATTGCCCGGCATGACCGTGGTCTGCGGCGACTCGCACACCTCCACCCACGGCGCTTTCGGCGCGCTGGCCCACGGCATCGGCACCTCCGAGGTCGAGCACGTGCTCGCCACCCAGTGCCTGGTGGCCAAGAAGATGAAGAACATGCAGGTGCGCGTCGAAGGCAAGCTGCCGTTCGGCGTCACCGCCAAGGACATCGTCCTCGCCGTGATCGGCAAGATCGGCACCGCCGGCGGCAACGGCCATGCCCTGGAGTTCGCCGGCAGCGCGATCCGCGACCTGTCCCTGGAAGGGCGCATGACCATCTGCAACATGTCCATCGAAGCCGGTGCCCGCGTCGGCCTGGTGGCGGTGGACGAGAAGACCATCGCCTACGTCGAGGGTCGCCCGTTCGCACCCAAGGGTGCCGACTGGGACAAGGCGGTGGCGCAGTGGCGAACCCTGGTCTCCGACGCCGACGCGGTGTTCGATACCCTGGTCGAGCTGCGCGCGGAAGAGATCAAGCCGCAGGTATCCTGGGGCACTTCGCCGGAAATGGTCCTGGCCGTGGATCAGAAGGTGCCGGACCCGGCCGTCGAGGCCGATCCGGTGAAGAAGGACTCGATCACCCGCGCCCTGAAATATATGGGCCTGACTGCCAACCAGGCGATCACCGATATCCAGCTCGATCGCGTATTCATCGGCTCCTGCACCAACTCGCGCATCGAAGACCTGCGTGCCGCCGCCGAGGTGGCCAAGGGCCGCAAGGTCGCCGCCACCGTCAAGCAGGCGCTGGTGGTGCCGGGCTCCGGCCTGGTCAAGGCACAGGCCGAGGCCGAGGGGCTGGACAAGATCTTTATCGAGGCCGGTTTCGAATGGCGCGAGCCGGGCTGCTCCATGTGCCTGGCGATGAATCCGGACAAGCTGGGCAGCGGCGAGCATTGCGCCTCCACCTCCAACCGCAACTTCGAGGGCCGCCAGGGCGCCGGTGGGCGTACCCACTTGGTCAGCCCGGCCATGGCCGCCGCCGCCGCGGTGACCGGCCGCTTCATCGACGTGCGCGAATTGATCCAGGCCTAAGGACTCAGACCATGAAAGCTTTTACCCAACACACCGGCCTGGTCGCTCCTTTGGATCGTGCCAACGTCGACACCGATCAGATCATCCCCAAGCAGTTCTTGAAGTCGATCAAGCGCACCGGCTTCGGCCCCAACCTGTTCGACGAGTGGCGCTACCTGGATGTCGGCCAGCCGAACCAGGATTGCTCCCAGCGTCCGATCAACCAGGACTTCGTGCTGAATTTTCCGCGCTACCAGGGTGCCAGCGTGCTGCTGGCCCGCGAGAACTTCGGCTGCGGTTCCTCCCGCGAGCATGCGCCCTGGGCGCTGGACGAGTACGGCTTCCGCACCGTGATCGCGCCGAGCTTCGCCGATATCTTCTTCAACAACAGCTTCAAGAACGGCCTGCTGCCGATCATCCTCAAGGATGAAGAGGTCGATGCGCTGTTCCAGCAGTGCGAAGCCAGCGAGGGCTACCAGCTGACCGTCGATCTGGCTGCGCAGACCGTGACCCGCCCCGATGGCGTGCAGTACGCCTTCGAGGTCGATGCCTTTCGCAAGCACTGCCTGCTCAACGGTCTCGACGACATCGGCCTGACCCTGCAGGATCAGGAGGCGATCAAGGCGTTCGAGGTCGGTTATCAGCAGAGCAGCCCCTGGCTGTTCGGCGCGATCAAATGACAGGAGCTGCAAGCCGCAAGCTTCAAGCTGCAAGTTAAAGCGGCTTTTGCTTGTGGCTTGCAGCTTGAAGCTTGTAGCTATTTCCGAAGGAAATTTTATGAAACAGATTCTGGTTCTCCCTGGCGACGGCATTGGCCCGGAAATCATGGCCGAGGCGGTCAAGGTGCTGAACCTGGCCAACGACAAGTACGCCCTCGGCTTCGAGCTGAGCTTCGATGATCTGGGCGGCGCCGCCATCGACCGTTACGGCGTGCCGCTGGCCGACGAGACCCTGGCGCGTGCCCGCGCCGCCGATGCCGTGCTGCTCGGCGCCGTCGGCGGGCCGAAGTGGGACGCCATCGACCCGGCCATCCGCCCCGAGCGCGGCCTGCTGAAGATCCGTTCGCAACTGGGCCTGTTCGGCAATCTGCGTCCGGCCATCCTCTATCCGCAACTGGCCGAGGCTTCCAGCCTTAAGCCTGAGGTTGTGGCGGGGTTGGATATCCTTATCGTCCGTGAGCTGACCGGCGGCATCTACTTCGGCCAGCCGCGCGAGAGCAAGGTGCTGGAAAACGGCGAGCGCATGGCTTACGACACCCTGCCGTACAGCGAGAGCGAGATCCGTCGCATCGCCAAGGTCGGCTTCGACATGGCCATGGTGCGTAACAAGAAGCTCTGCTCGGTGGACAAGGCCAACGTGCTGGCCTCCAGCCAGCTGTGGCGCGCGGTGGTCGAGGAAGTGGCCAAGGATTATCCGCAGGTCGAGCTGAGCCACATGTACGTGGACAACGCCGCCATGCAGTTGGTGCGTGCGCCCAAGCAGTTCGACGTGATGGTCACCGACAACATGTTTGGTGACATTTTGTCCGATGAGGCTTCGATGCTCACCGGCTCCATCGGCATGCTGCCGTCGGCCTCCCTGGATTCCAACAACAAGGGCATGTACGAGCCGTGCCACGGCTCCGCGCCGGACATCGCCGGCAAGGGCATCGCCAACCCGCTGGCGACCATTCTCTCGGTCTCGATGATGCTGCGTTACAGCTTCGGCCAGGTCGCTGCCGCCGATGCCATCGAGAAAGCCGTGAGCCTGGTGCTGGATCAGGGCCTGCGTACCGGCGATATCTGGTCCGAAGGCACAACCCGCGTCGGTACCTCGGCCATGGGTGATGCGGTAGTCGAAGCGTTGCGTAGTCTGTAATCTTCCAGTCCCGCCGGGGTGGTTCCGGCGGGCTGCTTATATAGGTGTAGTCGTTATGAAACGTGTAGGTCTGATCGGTTGGCGTGGCATGGTCGGTTCCGTGCTCATGCAGCGCATGCTGGAAGAGCGGGACTTCGACCTGATCGAGCCGGTGTTCTTCACCACCTCCAATGTCGGCGGCCAGGGCCCGGCCATTGGCAAGGACATTGCCCCGCTGAAGGACGCCTACAGCATCGACGACCTGAAGGGCCTGGACGTGATCCTGACCTGCCAGGGCGGCGACTACACCAACGAAGTCTTCCCCAAGCTGCGCGAAGCCGGCTGGCAGGGCTACTGGATCGACGCGGCTTCCAGCCTGCGCATGGACGACAGCGCGGTGATCGTGCTCGATCCGGTCAACCGCAAGGTGATCGACCAGGCGCTGGACGCCGGCAGCAAGAACTATATCGGCGGCAACTGCACCGTCAGCCTGATGCTGATGGCCCTGGGCGGCCTGTATGAGGCCGGCCTGGTCGAGTGGATGAGCGCCATGACCTACCAGGCGGCGAGCGGAGCAGGGGCGCAGAACATGCGCGAGCTGATCAAGCAGATGGGCGCGATCAACGGCGCCGTCGCCGATGAACTGGCCGACCCGGCCAGCGCCATCCTCGACATCGACCGCAAGGTGGCCGAGGCCATGCGCGGCGACGCCTTCCCGGTGGACAACTTCGGCGTGCCGCTGGCCGGCAGCCTGATCCCCTATATCGACAAGGAACTGCCCAACGGCCAGAGCCGCGAAGAGTGGAAGGCCCAGGCCGAAACCAACAAGATTCTCGGCCGCTTCAAGAACCCGATCCCGGTCGACGGCATCTGCGTGCGCATCGGCGCCATGCGCTGCCACAGCCAGGCGCTGACCATCAAGCTGAACAAAGATGTGCCGATGGGCGACATCGAAGGCCTGATCAGCCAGCACAACCCCTGGGTCAAGCTGGTACCGAACAGCCGCGAAGCCAGCATTCGCGACCTCGGCCCGACCGCGGTCACCGGTACCCTGAGCGTGCCGGTCGGTCGTCTGCGCAAGCTCAACATGGGCTCGCAGTACCTCGGCGCCTTCACCGTCGGCGACCAGCTGTTGTGGGGCGCGGCCGAGCCGCTGCGGCGCATGCTGCGCATCCTGCTGGAGCGCTAAAGCCGCGCCGGCTGCACGCTGCAAAACAGCCTGAAAAGCCCCGCTGCCTCGGCAGCGGGGCTTTTTGCTTTTGGCGCACTTGCTCTGCGGCGCATGTCTGCGGGCCGGCGGGGTGCGGCCGATTGCCTGGGCGAGAGGGCGCGGTTACAGTGCGGCTCCTCCCGTGTCGCAGGTCCATCCCATGAGCCAGTCCTTCAATATCGCCCTGGTCGGCGCCACCGGTAGCATCGGCGAGGCGTTGGTCGAACTGCTCGAAGAGCGCGATTTTCCGGTCAAGGATCTGCACCTGCTGGCCAGCAGCGAGTCGGCCGGGCAGAGCCTGTCCTTTCGCGGACGCCAGGTGCGGGTCAGGTCGCTCGATGCCTTCGATTTCGCCCAGGTGCAGCTGGCCTTCTTCGCCGCCGGCGCCGATGTCACGCGTGCCCAGCACGAGCGGGTGTTGGCCGCGGGCTGCTCGCTGATCGACCTGAGCGCCGCCTTGCCGCTGAGTCAGGCGCCTTGCGTGCTACCCGAAGCCGGCCTGGACGGCTTGCCGGCGCGGCAGACACCCTGGTTGCTCAGTTCGCCGACGCCGTGCGCGGTGGCGACCGCGCTGGTGCTGACGGCGCTACGCCCGTTGCTGCAACCGCGCCAGGTGCAGTTGACCGCCATGCTGTCAGTGTCCACTCTCGGTCGCGGCGGGGTGCAGGAGTTGGCGCGGCAGACCGCCGAGTTGCTCAATGGCCGCCCGCTGGAACCCAAGGGCCTGGATCGACAGGTCGCGTTCAACCTGCTGGCGCAGGTCGGTGCGCTGGACGAGCAGGGCCATGCCGAACTGGAGAAGCGCCTGGCGAGCGAGCTGCAGCAGTTGCTCGGCGTGCCGGATCTGCCGGTATCGGCGACCTGCGTCCTGGCGCCGGTATTCTTCGGCGACAGCCTGACGCTCGGCGTGCAGGTCGATGGCGCGGTGGATGCGGCCGCCGTGTCGCGCTTGCTGGAAGCGGCGCCGGGGATCGAACTGGTGGCGGCGGGCGATTATCCGACGGCGGTGGGCGATGCGGTTGGCCAGGATCGGGTCTATGTCGGGCGCGTGCGCAGCGGCGTCAGCGATCCGCGGCAACTCAATTTGTGGATTGCGTCTGATAACGTGAGAAAAGGCGCCGCCCTGAATGCTGTGCAAATAGCCGAGTTATTGATAAAACACTATCTGTAAAAGATACTTACCTAGAAATTTGAAGAATCTTTCTAGCTTGGCAATACTGGCTGAGTTGATTGCTGAATGGGGAGCCGCTCCTGGGGCGGATGCAGGCAGCAGTTATCAAGACCCTCTCGCATGCCGAGAAAAAAGATAAAACAAGGGATAACGCTATGGTTCGGGTTCGCAAACTAGTGCTGGCAATTGCAGCGGCTTCGGCCCTGTCTTCCGGTATGGCGCATGCGCTGGGGTTGGGTGAAGTTACCCTGCAGTCCTCGCTGAATCAGCCGCTGGTAGCGGAAATTGAATTGCTGGAGGTGCGCGACCTGGCCTCCAACGAGGTGATTCCCAACCTGGCGTCCCCCGAAGAGTTCGTCAAGGCCGGTGTCGATCGCCAGTACTTTCTCACCGACCTGAAGTTCACCCCGGTACTCAAGCCCAATGGCAAGAGTGTGATTCGCGTCACTTCGAGCAAGGCGGTGCGCGAACCTTATCTGAACTTCCTGGTGGAAGTGCTCTGGCCGAATGGTCGGTTGCTGCGCGAATACACCCTGCTGCTCGACCCGCCGCTGTACTCCCCGCAAACCGCGGTGGCTGCCGCGCCGCAACTGCCGATCGCCGCGCCTGCCCCGGCGCCGCGTCCCGCCGTTGCGCCGGCGCCCGTCAGTGCCGCGCCGGCACCGGCTCCGCGTCCGGCTGCGCCGGCGCCGGCCTCGCGGGCCATTTCCGGCAACGAATACAAGACCACCGCCAACGACACCCTGTGGGAAATCGCCCAGCGCGTGGGCGGCGGCTCGGTCAATCAGACCATGCTGGCCATCCAGGACCTCAATCCGGACGCCTTTATCGGCGGCAATATCAACCGCATGAAGAGCGGCCAGGTACTGCGTCTGCCCGATCAGCAGCAGATCCGCAGCCGCAGCAGTGCCGAGGCCGTGGCTCAGGTCGCCGAACAGAACGCCGCCTGGCGCGAAGGGCGCGCCGTCGCCTCGCGTCAGCTGGATGCCACCCGCCGCACCACTGCCGGCGCAGCGCCGGCGACCGCACAAAGCGGCGATAGCCTGAAACTGGTGGCGGCCGAGGCCGGCAAGGCCACCAGCGGCAGCGACAGCGGTTCGGCCGACAGCAAGGCGCTGACCGACAAGCTGGCCGTGACCCAGGAGAGCCTCGACTCGACCCGGCGCGAGAACGCCGAACTGCAAGGCCGCGTCGGCGATCTGCAGAGCCAGCTGGACAAGCTGCAGCGTCTGATCGAACTCAAAGACAGCCAGTTGGCCAAGTTGCAGGCCGATATGGCGGCAGGTGCCGCCGCGCCGGCAGCGCCGGTCGCAACGGAGGAGGCGGCCAAACCGGCTGCCGAACCGGCGCCGCCGACCACGGAGGCGGCGACCCCGCCTGTTTCGCCGCCCGAGGGGGCGGCCCCCGACTACAACTACAACGAGGAGCCGGCAGCGCCTGTCGAAGACAGCGCCGCCGCGGCACCCGAACAGCCGGCCAGTGAGCCGGCTGCTGTCGTTGCACCGGCTGCCCCGGCCAAGGCGGTCGAACCGGCTAAGCCGGCCAAGCCGGAAGCGGCCAAACCAGCCAAGCCTGCCGCTCCTGCGCCGACTCCGGCGCCGGCCCCGCAAAGCTTTATCGACGACCTACTGGCCAACCCCATGACCCTGGGCCTGGCCGGTGGCGGCGCATTGCTGCTGCTGTTGGTCGGTCTGATGGCGCTGTCGCGGCGCAACGCGATGAAGGAAGCCGAACTGCACGAAGAGCTGGCCGACGAAATGGCGCAGGACGACAGCTTCGCCGTCGACCTCGACATGCCGGAAGATAACTTCGCCGGTCTCGGCGACGAGGCCAAGCCGGCTGCGCCGGCCGCAGCCGGCGAAGAACGGGTGACCGCGCAAACCGGCGATGCCCTGGGCGAAGCCGATATCTATATCGCCTACGGCCGCTTCAACCAGGCCGCCGAGTTGCTGCAGAACGCCATCAACGACGAGCCGCAGCGCAGCGACCTGCGTCTGAAGCTGATGGAGGTCTATGCCGAGCTGGGCGACCGCGAAGGTTTCGCCCGTCAGGACAACGAACTGCGCGAGATCGGCGGCGTCAATGCCGAGGCCGAACAGCTGAAGGCCAAGTACCCGGCCATGGCCGCCTTCGTCGGCGCCGGCAGCGTTGCCGCGGCGAGCGCCGCCGACGACCTGGGCGACTTCAGTCTCGACGACCTGAGCCTCGACGAGCCGAGCAGCGAGGCGCCGGCTGCCGCCGGCGGCGATCTGGACGACGCCTTCGATCTGAGCCTGGACGAACTGGAGGCGGACTTGGATCGCGACATGCAGGCCGCGCAGGGCGAGGCCGACAGCCTGTCGCTGGATGACGATCTGGACTTCGGTCTGGTCGACGAGCCGGCGACGGCAGCGGCCAGCGACGATCTGGACTTCGATCTGGCCCTGGACGACGACAAGGTCGAGCTGTCCCAGCCTGGCGACGACCTCGGCGAGTTCAGTCTGGAACTGGACGAGTCCGTTCCTGCTGCTGCCGACGAGGCCGACGATTTCCTCCTCAGTCTCGACGAAGACAGCGCGCCGGCAGCTGCCCAGCCCGCCGACGAGCTGGCCGATCTGAGCCTGGATCTGCCGGAAGACAGCGCGGCCGCCGATCTCGAACTGCCGGCGGATTTCGATCTGTCCCTCGGCGAGGAGCCGCAGGCGCAGCCCGAGGTCGAGGCCGACAGCTTCGCCGCGCAACTGGATGAGGTGACCGCCGAACTGGATCAGTTGGCCGGTAGCCTGGAACAGCCGGAGCAGGAGCTGCTGCAGCCGGTCGACAACCTGGCCGGCGAGCTGGATGGCGACGATGACTTCGACTTCCTCTCCGGCACCGACGAAACCGCGACCAAGCTGGATCTGGCGCGCGCCTATATCGACATGGGCGACACCGAAGGCGCTCGCGACATTCTCGACGAAGTGGTCGCCGAGGGCAGCGAGACCCAGCAACAGGAAGCCCGTGAGATGATTGCCAAGCTGGTTTGATGGATTCCATGTCTGATGCAGTACCTGTCGCGGCCGCCGAAATGGCGGCCGCTGGCTTTTCCAGAATCGCCCTCGGTCTCGAGTACAAGGGTGCGCGTTATCGCGGTTTCCAGCGCCAGGGCGGTAACGTGCCGTCGATCCAGGGTAGCTTGGAGACCGCACTGTCCAAGGTCGCAGGCGGTGCTGAAGTGAGCATCCTGTGCGCCGGGCGTACCGACGCTTCGGTGCACGCCAGCGGTCAGGTGGTGCACTTCGATACGCGTGTCGAACGTTCGCTGCATGCCTGGATCATGGGCGCCAACATGAATCTGCCCAGTGACATCAGCGTGACCTGGGCCAGGGTGATGCCGGCGCACTTCCATGCGCGCTTCTCGGCCATGGCGCGGCGCTATCGCTATGTGATCTACAACGATCCGATTCGTCCGGCGCACCTGGCCGAAGAGGTCACCTGGAATCACCGTCCGCTGGATGTTCGGCGCATGCAGGAGGCCGCGCTCGCCCTGGTCGGCACTCATGACTTCAGTGCCTTCCGCGCCGGCCGCTGCCAGGCCAAATCGCCGATCAAGACGGTGCATCACCTGCAGGTCATCGAGCATGGCCGCTTTATCGTGCTGGATATCCGCGCCAACGCCTTCCTGCATCACATGGTGCGCAATATTGCCGGCGTGCTGATGGCCATCGGCGCCGGCGAGCGCCCGGTGGACTGGACGCGCGAGGTGCTGGAGCGCGGCGAGCGCCGCACTGGCGGGGTGACCGCGCACCCCTACGGCCTGTACCTGGTGCAGGTGGAGTATCCGGACGAGTTCGAGTTGCCGCAGCGCTACCTCGGCCCGCATTTCCTGTCCGCGCTGGCGGACGTGCGGCAGGTCTAGGCCTTTGCTACCATCCAGCGCTTTGCAGCAGGGGAGTACGCCCGTGTCAGTCGTGCGCAGCAAGATCTGCGGCATCACCCGCATCGAGGACGCCCTGGCGGCGGTGGCGGCAGGGGCCGATGCCATCGGCCTGGTGTTCTATGCGAAAAGCCCGCGGGCGGTCAGCGTCGAGCAGGCGGCTGCGATCCTGCAGACGCTGCCGCCTTTCGTGACCAGCGTCGGCCTGTTCGTCGATATGCCGCGCGCCGAATTGCAGACGTTGTTGCAGCGCCTGCCGCTGGATCTGCTGCAGTTTCACGGCGACGAGTCTCCGGTCGACTGCGAGGGGCATGGTCGTCCCTACATCAAGGCCCTGCGCGTGCGCCCCGGCGAGGACGTGGCGGCGGCGATGGCGCCCTATGCCGGTGCGCGCGGCATCCTGCTGGACACCTTCGTCGAGGGCGTGCCCGGCGGCACCGGTGCCACCTTCGACTGGGCACTGGTACCGCGCCAGGCCGCCAAGTCGATCATCCTCGCCGGCGGCCTTGAGGCGGATAACGTGGCGGCGGCGATCCGCCAGGTGCGACCCTATGCGGTGGACGTCAGCGGCGGCGTCGAGGCGAGCAAAGGCATAAAGGATGCAGGCAAGATTCGCGCGTTCGTGCAGGCAGTGCGCGACGCCGGATGTGACGACGCCTGAGGCGCGGCCGTCCATTAGCCTGTCACGCCGCCAACGGCGGTGGAAACGAATTGCTGGCGGTGGGCGCCCACAGGTGAGCCGCCCCACCCGAACCAACGGTTATGGAGAAATGACAGCATGAGCAACTGGTTGGTAGACAAACTCATCCCCTCGATCATGCGTTCCGAGGTGAAAAAGAGCTCGGTGCCCGAGGGGCTGTGGCACAAATGTCCGTCCTGCGAAGCCGTGCTCTATCGTCCCGAACTGGAAAAGACTCTCGACGTCTGCCCCAAGTGCAACCACCACATGCGCATCGGCGCGCGCGCCCGTCTCGACCTGTTCCTCGATGCCGACGGCCGCGAGGAAATCGGCGCCGAGCTGGAGCCGGTGGACCGCCTGAAGTTCCGCGACAGCAAGAAGTACAAGGATCGCCTGGCTGCGGCGCAGAAGCAGACCGGCGAGAAGGACGCGCTGATCGCCATGCGCGGCACCCTCGAAGGCATGCCGATCGCCGTCTGCGCCTTCGAGTTCTCCTTCATGGGCGGCTCCATGGGCGCCATCGTCGGCGAGCGTTTCGTCCAGGCCGCCAACGTCGCCCTGGAGCAGCGCTGCCCGCTGGTGTGCTTCTCCGCTTCCGGCGGTGCGCGTATGCAGGAGGCGCTGATCTCGCTGATGCAGATGGCCAAGACCTCGGCCGCCCTGGCACGCCTGCGCGAAGAGGGTCTGCCGTTCGTCTCCGTGCTGACCGACCCGGTCTACGGCGGTGTCTCCGCCAGCCTGGCCATGCTTGGCGACGTGATCGTGGCCGAGCCCAAGGCGCTGATCGGCTTCGCCGGCCCGCGGGTGATCGAGCAGACCGTGCGCGAGAAGCTGCCGGAAGGCTTCCAGCGCAGCGAGTTCCTCATCGAGCACGGCGCCATCGACATGATCATTTCGCGTAACGAGCTGCGTCCGCGTCTGGCGCGCCTGCTCGCGCAACTGATGAATCGCCCCTCTCCGGTTGCCCTGCCGGCCACGGCATGACCGAGCGCAGCCTGGGCGACTGGCTCGCCTACCTCGAGCAGCTGCATCCCTCGGCCATCGACATGGGCCTGGAGCGCTCGCGCGGGGTGGCACAGCGCCTCGGCCTGGGCAAGCCGGCGCCGCTGGTGATCACGGTGACCGGCACCAACGGCAAGGGCTCGACCTGCGCCTTTGTCGCCAGCCTGCTGCGCGCGCAGGGGCGCCGGGTCGGCGTCTACAGCTCGCCGCATCTGCTGCGTTATAACGAGCGGGTGGTCATCGATGGCCGCGAGGCCAGCGATGCCGAGCTGTGCCAGGCCTTCGCCGCGGTCGAGGCGGCGCGCGGCGAGACCTCCCTGACCTATTTCGAAATGGGCACCCTGGCGGCCTTCTGGCTGTTCGAGCGCGCGGCGCTGGATGCCGTGGTGCTGGAGGTGGGGCTGGGCGGCCGGCTGGATGCGGTGAACCTGGTCGACGCCGACCTGGCGCTGGTCACCAGCATCGGCCTGGATCATGCCGACTGGCTGGGCGACACGCGCGAGTCGGTGGCCTTCGAGAAGGCCGGCATCCTGCGCGCCGGCAAGCCCGCGCTGTGCGGCGATCTCGATCCGCCGCAGCCGCTGCTCGATCAGGTGGCGCGGCTGGATGCGCCGCTGTTTCTGCGCGGCCGCGATTACGACCTGAGTATCGGCGCGCAGGCCTGGTCCTGGTACGGCCTCGATGCGCGTGGGCAGGTGCTGCGCCTGGAGCAACTGCCGCTGCTCGATCTGCCGATGGAAAATGCCGCCCTGGCGCTGCAGGCCTATGCCTTGCTGGAACTGCCCTGGGACGCCGCGCAGATCGCCCAGGCGCTGGCGGCGACGCGGGTTGCCGGGCGTCTGGACCGGCGCACGCTGGATTGGCGAGGCAAGTCACTCACACTGTTGCTCGATGTTGGGCATAATCCCCATGCCGCCGAGTACCTGGCGCAGCGTCTGCAAGCCCGGCCGCCGAGTGGGCGCCGTTGGGCGGTGTTCGGTCTGTTGGCCGACAAGGACCTGCCCGGGGTGGTGGCGCCGCTGCTCGATCAGGTTGCCGGCTGGGCCGTGGCACCGCTGGCTACGCCGCGTTCGCGCCCGGCCGCCGAGCTGGCCGCGCAGTTGCAGGCCCGCGGGGCGGCGGTGACGCTGCACGCGGACGTGCGCGCCGCGCTGGAGGCCCAGTGCGAGCAGGCGGCGCCCGGCGACGAGATTCTGCTGTTCGGATCGTTTTTCTGCGTGGCCGAGGCCCTGGACTGGCTGGCCCGCCCAGCTTGAAAGGGGAGTAGGGGGATGGCATTGCTGGACAAGGGACTCAAGCAGCGTATGGTCGGCGCGCTGGTGCTGGTGGCGCTGGCGGTGATTTTCCTGCCGATGCTGCTGTCGCGCGAGGACGAGATGCGCCGCGTGGTGGTGGATGCGCCGGCGATGCCGCAGGCGCCGGCGATGGCGGAAATCGTCGTGCAGCCGGCCGAGGTGGTCGAACCCGAAGCCCTGCCGCAGGAGCCGATTCCGCCCGAGGAGGCGCCGTCGCAACCGCTGGAGACGCCGGCGCAGCCCGAGGTGCAGCCGGCACCAGCAGCACCAGCCCCGGCGCCGAGCCAGCCCGAAGCGGCCAAGGCCGAGACGCTCGCCAGCGCGCCGACCAAGCCCGCCAGTCGCCTGGACGCCAACAGTCTGCCGATCAGCTGGTCGGTGCAGCTGGCCAGCCTGTCCAGCCGCAGCGGCGCGGAAAACCTGCAGAAGACCCTGCGCAGCCAGGGCTACAACGCCTATATCCGCACCTTCGACGGCATGAACCGGGTGTT
Organism: Pseudomonas sp. NPDC077186; assembly: GCF_044543505.1. Taxonomy (NCBI): domain Bacteria; kingdom Pseudomonadati; phylum Pseudomonadota; class Gammaproteobacteria; order Pseudomonadales; family Pseudomonadaceae; genus Pseudomonas; species Pseudomonas sp. NPDC077186. Next base: position 179,611 of record NZ_JBITWE010000006.1, on the reverse strand, counting down.
CGTCGGCCCGCTGATCGAGCGCGCCGAGGCCGAGCGTCTGCGCGACCAGCTCAATCGCCAGCACAAGCTCAGCGGTTTCGTCGTGCGTTTCCAGCCCGAGGCCGGTTGAGAACAGGACTTTGCAACGCCCGGTTACCCGATGCGCCGGGCTCTGCTAAAATGCTCCGCCTTTTCCGCTGGTAGGCCGCGCCGTGGTATTCACCTGGGTCGATTGGGCGATCATCGCCGTCATCGCCGTCTCGAGTTTGATCAGCCTCAAGCGTGGCTTCGTCAAGGAAGCCCTGTCGCTGCTGACCTGGATCATCGCGGGCATAGTCGCCTGGATGTTCGGCGGCGCGCTGGCCCAGCACCTCGTCGAGTTCATCGAAACCCCGTCCGCGCGGGTGATCGCCGCCTGTGCCATTCTGTTCGTCGCCACCTTGCTGGTCGGCGCTCTGGTCAATTTCCTCATCGGCGAGCTGATCCGCGTGACCGGCTTGTCCGGCACCGACCGTTTCCTCGGCATGGTGTTCGGCGCCGCCCGCGGCGGTCTGTTGGTGGTGCTGCTGGTCGGGCTGATCAGCCTGGCGCCGGTGGAGCAGGATACGTGGTGGCAGCAGTCGCAACTGGTGCCGCATTTTCTGATGGTCGCCGACTGGTCGAAGAACCTCATTCTGGGGTGGTCCGGTCAGTGGTTTTCCGGTGGCATCGGCTCACCCAGCTGATCCGCCTTAAAAGAGCGCCTGCCCTGGCCCAAACCGCCGTGGCAGGCGCTGAAGTTAGCCTGAACTATCTAGCAGGGGTCGTGGCACATGTGTGGCATCGTCGGTATCGTCGGCAAGTCGAACGTCAATCAGGCGCTGTATGACGCGCTCACCGTCCTTCAGCATCGCGGCCAGGACGCTGCCGGCATCGTCACCAGCCATGATGGCCGGCTGTTCCTGCGCAAGGACAACGGCCTGGTGCGCGACGTGTTCCAGCAGCGCCACATGCAGCGCCTGGTCGGCCACATGGGCATCGGCCACGTGCGCTACCCCACCGCCGGCAGCTCCAGTTCGGCCGAGGCGCAGCCGTTCTACGTCAACTCGCCCTACGGCATCACCCTGGCGCACAACGGCAACCTGACCAACGTCGAGCAGTTGGCCAAGGAAATCTACGAGTCCGACCTGCGCCACGTGAACACCAACTCCGACTCGGAAGTGCTGCTCAACGTGTTCGCCCACGAGCTGGCCCAGCGCGGCAAGCTGCAGCCGACCGAGGAAGACGTGTTCGCCGCGGTCAGTCACGTGCACGAGCGCTGCCTGGGCGGCTATGCGGTGGTGGCGATGATCACCGGTTACGGCATCGTCGGTTTCCGCGACCCCAACGGCATTCGTCCGATCGTCTTCGGTCAGCGTCACACCGACGAAGGCGTCGAATACATGATCGCTTCCGAGAGCGTGTCGCTGGACGTGCTTGGCTTCACCCTGATCCGCGACCTGGCGCCGGGCGAGGCGGTGTACATCACCGAGGAAGGCAAGCTGTTCACCCGGCAGTGCGCGCAGAGCCCGAAATACGCGCCGTGCATCTTCGAGCACGTCTACCTGGCGCGCCCGGATTCGATCATGGATGGCATCTCGGTGTACAAGGCGCGCCTGCGCATGGGCGAGAAGCTGGCCGACAAGATCCTCCGCGAGCGTCCGCAGCACGACATCGACGTGGTCATCCCGATTCCCGACACCAGCCGCACCGCCGCCCTGGAACTGGCCAACCGCCTGGGCGTGAAGTTCCGCGAAGGCTTCGTCAAGAACCGCTACATCGGTCGTACCTTCATCATGCCCGGCCAGGCGGCGCGCAAGAAATCCGTGCGGCAGAAGCTCAACGCCATCGAGCTGGAGTTCCGCGGCAAGAACGTGATGCTGGTGGACGACTCCATCGTCCGTGGCACCACCTGCAAGCAGATCATCCAGATGGCCCGTGAAGCCGGGGCGAAGAACGTCTATTTCTGCTCGGCGGCGCCGGCGGTGCGTTATCCGAACGTGTACGGCATCGATATGCCCAGCGCCCACGAGCTGATCGCCCACGGCCGCAGCACCGAGGAGGTCTGCGAGCTGATCGGTGCCGACTGGCTGGTCTATCAGGACCTGCCGGACCTGATCGAGGCGGTCAGCGGCAGCAAGAAGATCAAGATCGACAACTTCGACTGCGCGGTGTTCGACGGCAAGTACGTCACCGGCGACGTCGACGAGGCCTACCTGGACAAGATCGAGCAGGCGCGCAACGACGCCAGCAAGGTCAAGTCGCAGGCGGTCAGCGCCATCATCGATCTGTATAACAATTGACTCGGGCGGGCAGGGCAGGTCCCTGTCCGTTTTGATGGGGCGCATGGCGCACCCCGGCCCGTAGCCCGGATGCAATCCGGGGGATATCACAGAGGATTTCCCGGATTGCATCCGGGCTACATTGCGTGAGGTAGCGATATGACACTGGAATGGGAAGCCGGCAGGCTCGATAGCGATCTCGACGGCGTAGGCTTCGACACCCTGGCGGTGCGCGCCGGCCAGCGCCGCTCGCCCGAGGGCGAGCACGGCGAGGCGCTGTTCCTCACCTCCAGCTACGTGTTCCGCACCGCCGCCGATGCCGCCGCCCGCTTTGCCGGCGAGGTGCCGGGCAACGTCTACTCGCGCTACACCAACCCCACCGTGCGCACCTTCGAGGAGCGCATCGCCGCCCTGGAAGGCGCCGAACAGGCGGTGGCCACCGCGTCGGGCATGTCGGCGATCCTCGCCATCGTCATGAGCCTGTGCAGCGGCGGCGACCATGTGCTGGTCTCGCGCAGCGTGTTCGGTTCCACCATCAGTCTGTTCGAGAAGTACCTCAAGCGCTTCGGCGTCGAGGTCGACTACGTGCCGCTGGCCGACCTGGATGCCTGGCAGGCGGCGTTCAAGGCCAACACCAAGCTGCTGTTCGTCGAGTCGCCCTCCAACCCGCTGGCCGAGCTGGTGGATATCGCCGCCCTGGCCGAGATCGCCCACGCCCGTGGCGCGCTGCTGGCGGTGGACAACTGCTTCTGCACCCCGGCGCTGCAGCAGCCGCTGGCGCTGGGCGCCGATATCGTCATGCACTCGGCGACCAAGTACATCGACGGCCAGGGCCGTGGCCTCGGTGGCGTGGTGGCCGGCCGCGCCGAGCAGATGAAGGAAGTGGTGGGCTTTCTGCGTACCGCCGGCCCGACCTTGAGTCCGTTCAATGCCTGGTTGTTCCTCAAGGGCCTGGAAACCCTGCGCATCCGCATGCAGGCGCAGAGCGACAGCGCCCTGCAGCTGGCCCTGTGGCTGGAGCAGCAACCGCAGGTCGAGCGGGTCTACTACGCCGGTCTGCCCAGCCATCCGCAGCACGAGCTGGCGAAAAAGCAGCAGAGCGCCTTCGGTGCGGTGCTCAGCTTCGAGGTGGCGGGCGGTCGCGACGCCGCCTGGAAGGTGATCGACGCCACTCGGGTGATCTCCATCACCACCAACCTGGGCGACACCAAGACCACCATCGCCCACCCGGCGACCACTTCGCACGGCCGCCTGACCCCGCAGGAGCGGGCCAATGCCGGCATTCGCGACAGCCTGATCCGCGTCGCCGTGGGCCTGGAAGACCTGGCCGACCTCAAGGCCGATCTGGCGCGCGGCCTGGCCGCGCTCTGAGCATGCTGGAGTGGGGCAGCGGCACCGCGCCGAGTAATGGCCGGGTCGCGCTGGTCAGCGGCGCGGCCCGCGGCATCGGCCTGGGCATCGCAGCCTGGCTGATCACCGAGGGCTGGCAGGTGGTGCTGGCCGACGTCGACCGCGAGCGTGGCGCGAAGGTGGCACGCGCCCTGGGCGACAACGCCTGGTTCGTCGCCATGGACGTGGCCAAGGAGGATCAGGTCAGCGTCGGCGTGGCCGAGGTGCTCGGCCAGTTCGGCCGCCTCGACGCGCTGGTGTGTAACGCCGCCATCGCCGACCCGCACAACCCGCCGCTGGAGGCGCTCGACCTCAGGCGCTGGAATCGCCTGCTGGCGGTCAACCTGACCGGCGCCATGCTCCTGGCCAAGCATTGCGCGCCTTACCTGCGCGGGCATCGCGGCGCCATCGTCAATATCGCCTCGACCCGCGCCAGCCAGTCCGAGGCCAACTGCGAGGCCTATGCGGCGAGCAAGGGCGGCCTGCTCGCGCTGACCCACGCGCTGGCCGTCAGCCTCGGCCCGGAGGTGCGGGTCAATTGCGTCAGCCCCGGCTGGATCGATGCCCGCGACCCCTCGCAGCAGCGCCGCGAGCCGCTGTCGGTGTTCGATCACGCACAGCACCCGGTCGGTCGGGTCGGCACGGTGGAGGATGTCGCCGCCCAGGTCGCCTGGCTGCTGTCCGATGCCGCCGGCTTCGTCACCGGCCAGGAATTCGTGGTCGACGGCGGCATGAGCCGCAAGATGATCTACCAGAACTGACACCCCTATCCTTCGGTGGGTTGCGCCGAAGCTCCCGATCCCTTCGCTTTTTCGCCGCGGCGCCTTGGCTATCATCCAGGCCCGGCTGCGCCGCGGTGCGTGCGCCGAACAACAATAACGACAAGCCTGAGGTGTTCGCCCATGGCCAGCCGCGAAGGGCCCGTCGCGTCCGTCGAGGGCGTGGTGCGCCACGACCTGCTGCAGCGTCTCGAGCGTTGCCGGCAACTGCCCCTGACCCTGTTGCTGGCGCCCGCCGGCGCCGGTAAGTCGACCCTGCTCGAGCACTGGCGCCGTTTGTGCGGGCCCAGCTGTCTGGCGCATATCGGCCTGCAGGCGCGCGACAACCAGCCGCAGCGCTTCTTCCGTCGCCTGATCGAAGCCTTGCGCGCCTGTCAGCCGGCCTTCGACACGTCCTGGTTCGACCCGCTGGAGCTGCCCATGCAGCAGGCGCCCGATTGCGTCGGCGAGGCCCTGGGCGAGGCGCTGGCGCGTGTGCCGGAGGAGCTGTTCATCCTCCTCGACGACTTCCAGTACATCGATTCGCCGGCCATAGTCGCGGTGCTCCAGGCGCTGCTGGAGCGCCCGCCGGGCAACGTCCACTGGCTGATCGCCAGCCGCAACCAACCCGCCTTCGGCCTGGCCCAGCTCAAGCTGGGCGGGCGCCTGCATTGCCTCGACCAGCACGACCTGCGCCTGGATGCGGCGCAGGTGCGCCAGCTCAATGCCTACCTGGGCGGCGGCGAGCTGAGCGACGATTACGTCGCCAGCCTGCTGGCGATGACCGAGGGCTGGCTGGGCGGCATCAAGGTGGCCCTGCTGGCCTACGCCCGCTACGGCGTGCGCGCGTTGGAGCGTTTCGACGGCGGCCAGCCGGACATCGTCGACTACTTCGGTCACGTGGTGCTGCGCCAGCTGTCGCCGGAGCTGCGCGACTTCTTCCTCTGCAGCGCGATCTTCGAGCGTTTCGACGGCGAGGCCTGCGACCGCGTCCTGCAGCGCAGCGGTTCGGCGTTGCTGCTGGAGCAGTTGGCGGCGCGCCAGCTGTTCATGCTGCCGGTGGCGCCGGGGTGGTTCCGCTACCACGCGCTGCTGCACGATTTCCTCGCCCGCCGCCTGCAGGTCGAGCGGCCGCTGCTGATCGGCGAGCTGCATCGGCGCGCCTGCCGGCATTTCCTGGCGCTGGGCGAGTACGAGCAGGGCGCCCAGCATGCCCTGCGTAGCGGCGACCGGGCGCTGCTGCGGGCGACCCTGCAGCAGGCCTGCGCCAGCTGGCTGGCGGCCGGTCAGTTCGGCGAGATGCTCAAGTGGCTGGAGCTTTTGCAGGAGGCCGAGCTGCAGGCCGAGCCGGGCCTGGGCAAGCTGTTGATCGCGGCGCTGACCCTGTCGCGGCGTTTCCACCAGGCGCGCTACCACCTCGAACAGACGCCGCTGGACGAGCTGAGCCGGGAGTTTCTCGAGCAGCAGTTGCTGCTGTTCCAGGAAGAGCGCCTGGACGGCGCCGACGCGCTCTGGCAGCGCCTGAGCGCCGCGCAGACGCCGCTCGAGGCGCGCGCCATGGCGCTGTGCATGCTGGCCTATCGTGACCTGCTCGGCGGTCAGCTGCGCCAGGCCCTGCGCCAGGCCGGCCAGGCCAAGGCGCTGCTGGCGCAGGGTGGCCAGGGTTTTCTGGAGAGCTACGCCGACCTGATCATCGCCCTGGGCGAGCGCCATGCCGGGCGCGCCACCAGCGCGCGCAAGGTGGTCTGCGCCGACTACCAGCGCACCGAGCGCCAGGCACCGGCCTGGGTCAATCGCGCCACGGCGATGGTGGTGGCGCTGTACGAGCAGAACCAGCTGGGCCAGGCGCAGCAGCTCAGCGAAGACCTGATCGCCAGCCTCAACGCCTCGTCCGCTACCGAGGCCATCGCCACGGTGCACATCATCCTCGCCCGCCTGCTGCACCGGCGCGGCCAGACGGCCGGCGCCAATCGCCTGCTGGAGCGCCTCGGCGGCATTCTCAGCCTGGGTCGCTATGCGCGCTTCGACGGCCAGCTGGCCCAGGAGGCGATGCGCCAGGCCTATGTCGACGGCCGCCAGGCGAGGCTGGAGAACCTGGCGCAGCGCTATCGCCTGGGCGAGCGCCTGGAGCGCGGCGACTGGGCGCAGGTGCGTGACTACGACGAGGCCTGGGAGCGCCTGGGCCTGGCCTGCGTCTACTGGCTGTGCGGGCGCGGCGCCCAGGGCCGGGCGCTGCGCCTGTTGCGTGTGCTGGTGCAGGCGCTGCGGCGCAGCGAGATGCGCGCCCGGGCGCTGGTCGCCGAAGCCCTGCTGCTGGCCCTAGGCGCCGCCGAGCAGCCGCGCCGCCTGCAACTGGCGGCGCTGCGGCAACTGGTGGAGGACTACGGCATCGTCAACATCGGCCGCTCGGTGTTCGACGAGGCGCCGGGCTTCGCCAGCCAGGTACTGGGCCTGGTGCGCGCCGGCCAACTGGCCATCCCCGAGCGCTACCGCGACTCCTACGGCGAGTTCTTTCCGCGCGATCGGCAGTTGTCCAGCGAGGTCGAGGCGCTGCCGGAGCGGCTGACCGACAAGGAGGTGGAGATCGTCGAATGCCTGGTGGCGGGGCTGTCCAACCAGCAGATCAGCGACCGCACCGGCATCGCCCTGTCCACCACCAAATGGCACCTGAAGAATATCTACGCCAAGCTCGACGTCAGCAGCCGCACCCAGGCGATCCTCAAGGTGCGGCCGCTGGCCGGGGATTGAGGCCGTTCGGCCCGGCGCCGGCCATTTTCCGAGGCTCCCCCCTCCCGGGGAAGGGGGGGAGGGCGAGGCGACTCCCGTTAGGCTCCGCGATGCCGCACTGCAGCGGCCTGCGCTCGGCGCGGACAACAACAAGAATGGGAGATATCGCTATGTCGGTATGGGTCACCTGGCCAGCCTTGACCAAGCTGGGAACACTGGGCGTCGTCTCGGGCCTGCTGGTGCTGGCGGTCGAACGCCAGGCACTGTTCGAGAACAACCTCTTCGACGTCGAGGACTACAGTCGCTACAACCCGCAGATCGTCTGCGACGCCCGCAGCCTGACGGCGCGCACCGAGGACGGCACCTGCAACATCCTCGACAACCCGGCCGAGGGCTCGGTGTACCGGCGTTTCGGGCGCAACGTCGACCCGGCGGTGACCCACGGCGAGACCGCCACGCTGCTGACGCCCAACCCGCGCGACGTGAGCAACAGCCTGATGGCGCGCGAGGAGTTCAAGCCGGCGCCGAGCCTGAACTTCATCGCCGCCGCCTGGATTCAGTTCATGGTCCACGACTGGTTCGATCACGGCCCCAACGCCGAGGCCGATCCCATCCAGTTCCCTTTGCCTGCCGGCGACGTGCTCGGCAGCGGCAGCATGTCGGTGCGTCGTACCCAGCCCGATCCGAGCCGCAGCGCCGGTGAGTCGGCCAAGCCGCAGACCTATCGCAACCACAACACCCACTGGTGGGACGGCTCGCAGCTGTACGGCAGCAGCACCGCGGTCAACGACAAGGTGCGCGCCTTCGAGGGCGGCCGGCTCAAGGTCAACCCGGACGGCAGCCTGCCCAGCGAACTGCTCAGCGGCAAGCCGGTCACCGGCTTCAACGAAAACTGGTGGCTGGGCCTGAGCATGCTGCACCAACTGTTCACCCTCGAGCACAACGCCATCGCCCGGCGCCTGCAGCAGGCCTACCCGAACCAGAGCGACCAGTGGCTGTACGATCGCGCGCGGCTGATCAACTCGGCGCTGATGGCCAAGATCCACACCGTCGAATGGACCCCGGCGGTGATCGCCAACCCGATCACCGAGCGCGCGATGTACGCCAACTGGTGGGGGCTGCTCGGCCAGGGCGGCCCGCGCGACGACTACCAGGCCGAGGTGCGTCAGTTGCAGCAGGACCTGGCGCGCTCCGACTCCTTCGTCAAGCGCATCCTCGGCTTCGACCCCAATGTCGCCCCGGGCGTCGGTAACTCGGCGCTCGACCACGCCCTCGGCGGCATCGTCGGCACCACCGCGCCGAACAACTACGGCGTGCCCTTCACCCTCACCGAGGAATTCGTCGCGGTGTACCGCATGCACCCGCTGATGCGCGACGACGTGCAGGTCTACGACATCGGTTCGAACCTGGTGTCGCGGCGCATTCCGATCCAGCACACCCGCGACCGCGACGCCGAGCAGCTGCTCGCCAGCGAGCGCGCCGACCGCCTGTGGTACTCCTTCGGCATCACCAACCCGGGCTCGCTGACCCTCCACAACTACCCGAACTTCCTGCGCAACCTGTCGATGCCGCTGGTGGGCAATATCGACCTGGCCGCCATCGACGTGCTGCGCGACCGCGAGCGCGGCGTGCCGCGCTACAACGAGTTCCGCCGGCAGATCGGCCTCAACCCGATCACCAAGTTCGAGGATCTGACCAAGGACGCCGCCACCCTGGCGCAGCTCAAGCGCCTGTATGGCAACGATATCGAGCAGATCGACACCCTGGTCGGCCAACTGGCCGAGACCGTGCGCCCCGACGGCTTCGCCTTCGGCGAGACGGCGTTCCAGATCTTCATCATGAACGCCTCGCGGCGGCTGATGGCCGACCGCTTCTTCACCAAGGACTACCGCCCCGAGGTCTACACCCAGGAAGGCATCGACTGGGTCGAGCACACCAGCATGGTCGACGTGCTGCGGCGGCATAACCCGCAGTTGCTGAGCAGCCTGGTCGGCGTGGAAAACGCCTTCAAGCCCTGGGGCCTGAACATCCCCGAGGATTACGAGAACTGGCCGGCGGCCAACAAGCTGGAGAACCTCTGGGTCAACGGCGCGTTGCGCAGTCAGTATCCCGCGGGCCAACTGCCGGCGTTGCAGCCGGTGGACGTCGGCGGACTGATCGGCTCGATCCTGTGGAAGAAGGTGCGCGAACGCAGCGACGTGGCGCCGCCCGGCTACCAGAAACCCATCCATGCCCATGGCGCAATGGCCAAGGTGCGTTTCGTGCCGGTGCCGAACAACGGCTACAGCGGCCTGTTCCAGGGTGCCGACAGCGGCCTGTTGCGCCTGTCGCTGACCGGTGCGCCGGAGGATCGCGGCTTCGCCCCGGGGCTGGCGTGGAAGGCCTTCGTCGACGGCCAGCCGTCGCAGAACGTCTCGGCGCTCTACACCCTGAGCGGGCAGGGCGGCAATCACGACTTCTTCGCCAACGAGCTGTCGCAGTACGTGCTGCCGGAAGCCAACGACACCCTGGGCACTACCATTCTGTTTGCCAGCGTCAGCGCCAAGCCGACCCTGCTGCGCCTGGAGGACATGGCCGAGGTCGCCCAGGACGGCACGGCGGTGAGCCAGGCCAAGGCGCCGACGCAGATCTACTTCGTGCCGCGCGCCGAGGTGAAGAACCGCTTCGCCGCCACCCCGCACGATTTTCGCGAGGATCTGCTGAGCCTGGCGGAGGGCACCAAGCTGTACGACGTCTACGCCACCTCGATGGAGATCAAGACCTCGATCCTGCCGTCGATCAGCCGCAACTACGCCAACCAGCGCCGTGCCAGCGCGCGCAAGATCGGCGAACTGCAGCTGACCTCGGCCTTCGTCGCCTCGGCCTTCGGCGACAATGGCGTGTTCTTCAAGCACCAGCGTCACGAAGACCGCTGATACCAACTGGTAGATAAACAAAAGGGCTCCCGCGGGAGCCCTTTTGCATGGACAGACGAACTACATGTTGGGGTAGTTCGGCCCGCCTGTGCCTTCCGGCGCGACCCAGGTGATGTTCTGCGCCGGGTCCTTGATATCGCAGGTCTTGCAGTGCACGCAGTTCTGCGCGTTGATCTGGAAGCGCTTCTCGCCGTCTTCCTGGGTCACCACCTCGTACACGCCGGCCGGGCAGTAGCGCTGCGCCGGTTCGTCGTACAGCGGCAGGTTCTTCGCCAGCGGGATGCTCGGGTCGCTGAGCTTGAGGTGGCAGGGCTGCTCTTCTTCGTGGTTGGTGTTGGAGAGGAACACCGAACTCAGTTTGTCGAAGCTCAGTTTGCCGTCCGGTTTCGGGTAGGCGATCTTCGCGCACGCGGCGGCCGGCTTCAGGCAGGCGTAGTCCGGCTTGTTATCGTGCAGGGTGAAGGGCGCCTTGCCGCCGAAGACGTTCTGGTCCAGCCAGTTGATGCCGCCGCCGACGATGGCGCCGTACTTGTGGATGGCCGCGCCGAAGTTGCGGCTGCGGAACAGTTCGTCGTATAGCCAGCTGGCCTTGAAGCCTTCGACATAGCCGTTCAGCTCGTCGCCGCCTGCGCCGCCGCCGAGCAGGGCCTGGGCCACGGCGTCCGCCGCGAGCATGCCGGACTTCATCGCAGTGTGGCTGCCCTTGATCTTGGCGAAGTTCAGGGTGCCGAGGTCGCAGCCGATCAGCGCGCCGCCGGGGAAGACCATCTTCGGCAGCGAATTGAGGCCGCCCTTGCAGATGGCGCGAGCGCCGTAGGCCACGCGCTTGCCGCCTTCCAGGTACTGGGCGATTACCGGATGGTGCTTGTAGCGCTGGAATTCGTCGAACGGCGACAGGTGCGGGTTGGCGTAGGACAGGTCGATGATCAGACCGACCACCACCTGGTTGTTCTCCAGGTGATAGAGGAAGGAGCCACCGGTGTTCTCGGTGCCCATGATGTCCATCGGCCAGCCGGCGGTGTGCACCACCAGGCCCTGCTCGTGCTTGGCCGGGTCGATGTCCCAGATTTCCTTGATGCCGATGCCGTAGTGCTGGGCGTCGGCTTCGCTGTCGAGCTTGTACTTGTTGATCAGCTGCTTGCCGATATGGCCACGGCAGCCTTCGGCGAACAGGGTGTACTTGCCGCGCAGTTCCATGCCCGGGGTGTAGTAGCCTTCCTTGGGGTTGCCTTCGCGGTCGACGCCCAGGTCGCCGGTGACGATGCCGCGCACCACGCCATTGTCGTCGATCAGCGCTTCCTGGGCGGCGAAGCCGGGATAGACCTCCACGCCGAGGTTTTCCGCCTGCTGGGCCAGCCAGCGGCACAGGTTGCCCAGGGAAATGATGTAGTTGCCTTCGTTGTGCATGGTTTTCGGCACAAAGAAGTCGGGAATTCGGGTAGCCTTGTCGGCGTCGCGCAGCAGGTAGATGTCGTCGCGCTTGACCGGGGTATTGAGCGGGGCGCCGAGCTCTTTCCAGTCGGGGAAGAGTTCGTTCAGGGCGCGCGGCTCGAACACCGCACCAGAGAGGATATGAGCGCCGACTTCGGAGCCTTTCTCGACCACGCAGACGCTGATCTCCTGGCCCGCTTCGGCGGCTTTCTGCTTCAGTCGGCAGGCGGCGGACAGGCCGGACGGGCCGGCGCCGACGATGACGACGTCGAACTCCATAAATTCGCGTTCCACAGGCTATCTCCTACTCAAGGCTCTTCGATATTTTATGTTGGAGGGCGCGGCTCGGTCCCTAAGCGATGCGGGCGCATTATATCTACACCCTCCCAACGGGCCAATACAAACGTTTGTTTGAATTTTCTGTAGGCCTGTTAGAATCCTACTACATCGCGGATGACCGGCCGGTTCGCTGTATTGACCGAGCCAGGCCGCGGGGTCAAGATACGGGCGGTTTTGCGCTCGCCGTCTGGGCTGAAAGGTCGGTTCCGGCCGATTTTGCATCACCGGCCAGGCTCGCCTTGGCGACATTCTTATTCACCGGAGAGTAACGAGGAATCCATGAAGGTTCTTGTAGCTGTCAAACGAGTGGTTGACTACAACGTCAAGGTTCGCGTCAAGGCGGACAACAGCGGCGTCGACCTCGCCAACGTCAAGATGTCGATGAACCCCTTCTGCGAGATCGCCGTGGAAGAAGCCGTACGCCTGAAGGAAAAGGGCGTGGCGAGCGAGATCGTCGTCGTCTCCATCGGCCCGGCCACCGCTCAGGAGCAGCTGCGCACCGCGCTGGCCCTCGGTGCCGACCGCGCCATCCTGGTCGAGTCCAACGACGAGCTGAACTCCCTGGCCGTGGCCAAGCTGCTCAAGGCAGTGGTCGACCAGGAGCAGCCGCAGCTGGTGATCATGGGCAAGCAGGCCATCGACAGCGACAACAACCAGACCGGCCAGATGCTCGGCGCGCTGACCGGTTTCGGCCAGGGCACCTTCGCCTCCAAGGTCGAGGTGGCTGGCGACAAGGTCAACGTTACCCGTGAGATCGATGGCGGTCTGCAGACCGTTGCGCTGAACCTGCCGGCGATCGTCACCACCGACCTGCGCCTGAACGAGCCGCGCTATGCGTCGCTGCCGAACATCATGAAGGCCAAGAAGAAGCCGCTGGAAACCGTTACCCCGGACGCTCTGGGCGTTTCCACCGCCTCCACCGTCAAGACCCTGAAAGTCGAAGCGCCGGCTGCTCGCAGCGCTGGCATCAAGGTCAAGTCCGTGGCTGAACTGGTCGAGAAACTGAAGAACGAGGCGAAGGTAATCTAAATGACTATCCTGGTTATCGCTGAACACACCAATGCCGCCCTGGCTGCCGCGACCCTGAACACCGTTGCCGCTGCCGCCAAGATCGGTGGCGACATCCACGTACTGGTTGCCGGTAGCGCCTGTGGCGCTGCTGCCGAAGCCGCTGCCAAGATCGCCGGCGTAGCCAAGGTGCTGGTGGCCGACAACGCCGCCTATGCCCATCAGCTGCCGGAAAACGTTGCGCCGCTGGTAGCCGAGCTGGGCAAAAGCTACAGCCACGTCCTGGCTGCCGCCACCAGCAACGGCAAGAACATCCTGCCGCGCGTCGCCGCCGCCCTGGACGTCGACCAGATCTCCGAGATCATCGCCGTCGAGAGCGCCGACACCTTCAAGCGTCCGATCTACGCCGGCAACGCCATCGCCACCGTGCAGTCCTCGGCTGCCGTCAAGGTGATCACCGTGCGCAGCACCGGTTTCGACGCCGTTGCCGCCGAAGGCGGCAGCGCCGCCGTTGAAGCGGTTTCCGGCCCGGCTGACGCCGGCAAGTCCGCCTTCGTTGGCGAAGAACTGGCCAAGTCCGACCGTCCGGAACTGACCGCTGCCAAGATCGTCGTTTCCGGCGGCCGTGGCATGGGCAATGGCGACAACTTCAAGCACCTCTACGCGCTGGCCGACAAGCTCGGCGCCGCCGTCGGCGCCTCGCGCGCCGCGGTCGACGCCGGCTTCGTGCCGAACGACATGCAGGTCGGTCAGACCGGCAAGATCGTCGCGCCGCAGCTGTACATCGCCGTCGGTATCTCCGGCGCAATCCAGCACCTGGCGGGTATGAAGGACTCCAAGGTGATCGTCGCGATCAACAAGGACGAAGAGGCGCCGATCTTCCAGGTGGCCGACTACGGCCTGGTCGCCGACCTGTTCGAAGCCGTGCCGGAGCTGGAAAAGCTGGTCTAAGCCGCTTTCTCCGCTGCGAAAAAACCCGCTCCTTGGAGCGGGTTTTTTATTGGCGATCGGTCAAGTGCGAGGGGCCTCGTAGGGTGTGCCGCGCGCACCATTGCGGGTTGAATGACTCACGGCGACGTCAGCCCCTCGAGAAAACGCCGGTAGAGTAGGGCGCTTTCCTGCGGCCGCTCCAGCATCGGCGCATGGCCGACGCCCGGCATCACCACTACGCTGGGCTGGCGCAGCAGCGGCCGCATCACCTCGATGCTGGATACATGCAGCACGCGATCCTGCTCGCCCCACAGCAGCAGCGTCGGCGCCTGGATCTTTGGCAGTTCCGGCTCCAACGGGATATAGCGCTCGTACAATTGCTGGAATACCCGCTCATGGTGCTCGCGGTTGGCCATCGAGCGTTCGGCCAGGTGGCGCTTGAGCGACCCGGGCAGGTAGGGTGGTTCGACGAAGACGAACTGCAGCAGGCGCTGGAAGTCTTGCGGCTGCCGCACCACCAGCGGGTTGGGCGCGCCGCGTTCGAGCAGTTCGAAGAGTTCGCTCTTGCTCGGTGCCTCGACCCCGGCATTGTCCAGCAGCGCCAGCGAGCGCACCCGCTGCGGGTAGCGCGCGGCAAAGAGGGCGGCGATATGCCCGCCCATGGAGTTGCCCAGCAGATGGGCGCGGTCGATGCCCAGCGCGTCGAGGATGCTCGCCAGGCGTTCGGCCTGGGTGCCGACGTCGTAGCTGCCGACGGGGCGGTCGCTGTCGCCGAAGCCGGGCAGGTCGAGGGCGATCACCCGGTAGCGATCCGTGAGGTGGCGGGAAAAGCGCAGCCAGTTATCCTTGTCCGCGGCGAAGCCGTGGATCAGCACCAGGGTTTCGCCCTTTGCCGGCCCTCCCTGGTAGTAATGGATGTTAAGATCGCCGGCACGCAGCTGTTCGTGGCTTAGCCCGGCACGCTGCTGCTCGATCAGGCGCAGGCTGGCCAGCTGGGTCGCCGGAAAGAAGTAGAGCGTCGCGGCAGCAGCGGCGAGCAGCAGCATCAGGCCGAACAGCAGTTTTTTCATGGCGCGTCCTTATCGCGAATTATTATGGCGGCGCCATTAAGCTAGCATGAACACGGACGGTTTCCGGGGCTTGCCCGCCATCCTTAGTCGATCACCGCATGAACCGAGAGTAGCCAATGCCCAAGCGTTGTCTGTTTAAGTCCCTGCTGCTGTGGCTCGCCCTGGCGCTGATGCCGGCAGCCGCCCTGGCGGTGGGCAAGTGCGAGCGCCTGGTGGCGACCGGCAACCCCGAGTATCCGCCCTACCTGTGGCGCGATCCGCAGAATCCGCAGCAGCTGATCGGCGCCAATGCCGACCTGCTCAAGCACCTGGCCAAGGAGCTCGGTCTGGTGGTGGACGTGATCCACACCGGCCCCTGGTCGCGGGCGCAGGACGAGGTGCGCACCGGGCGGGTCGACCTGATCGCCGGCGCCTTCCTCACCCTGCCGCGTCTGGAACACATGGACTACGTGCACCCGGCGTTCTTTTTCACGCCCAGCGTGGTCTGGGTGCGCAAGGGCGAAGGTTTCCCCTACGGCAGCTGGATCGATCTGCAGGGTCGTACCGGCGACACCCTGGTGGGCAACAGCTTCGGCCAGCAGTTCGATACCTACGCCAAGCAGCACCTGACCCTGGAAGGCGTGTCCAGCCTGACCCAAGCGTTCCAGAAGCTGCTGCTCGGGCGCACCGACTACGTGCTCTACGAGCGCTACCCGGGCCTGGCGCTGGCCGAAACCCTGGGCATGGACGACGATTTGGAGGTGCTGGAACCGCCGATCTCCAGCGAAGGTCTGTTCCTCACCCTGTCGCATAACTCGGCGTGCAACGAGCCCTGGCTGCGCGGACAGCTGGCGCGGAAAATGACAGAATTAGTCGCCGCCGGCCTGCCCGAGCAGCTGCTGCAGCGCAACCTGGAGCTGTGGAAGGCCCAGCAGATGCAGCCCGACCCGGTCGGCGACGTCAATCAGTAGGAAACTCTCGTGATCAATCGACCCCTTTGCGCGCTGTTGCTGGCGCTGGGCCTGATGGCCTGTGCCAGCGATCCGGCGCCCACCGAACAACTGCGTCTGACCGAACAGGCACTGGCCCAGGCCAAGGCCCTGGGCGTGGCCCGCGAGCAATCGGCGCCGTTGAGCCTGGCCGAAGACAAGCTGGCCCAGGCTCAGGCCGCGTTGCTGGACGGTCGCCACAAGCAGGCCCGGCTGCTGGCCGAGCAGGCCGAACTGGACGCCCGCCTGGCCGAGGCCGAGCACCTCAATGGCAAAGGGCGCGAGCAATTGGCCGAGCTGAACCAGCGCATCGGCCGTCTGCGCCAGCAACTGGGGGCCATGTGATGAATCGCTCGATGCCTATCGCCGCCCTGTTGCTGGCGGCCAGCCTGCTGGGCGGTTGCGCGGCTCAGCAGCCGGCCAGCGACCAGGCCCTGGAGACGGCGCGCGCCAGCTTCCAGACGGTCAAGGAAGATCCCAACGTGCTGCGTGCGGCGCCCAAGGACGTGATTCGCGCGGGCGAATCGCTGGCCCGTGCCGAGCGGTTGTCCAGCTATTGGGGCAGCGGCGCCGACGTGCGTCACTATGCCTACCTCAGCCAGCGTTACGCCGAGATCGCCCGCCAGCACAGCGAGATCGCCCTCAACCAGGAGCGCGTGGCCAAGCTCGAGTTGGAGCGTCAGCGCCTGCAGCTGACCCTGCGCGAGGCCAAGCTGCTCAGCGTGCAGCAGCATAACGGCTGGCTGGAGGAGCAGATGGTCAGCCTCGCCGCCAGCGAGACCGAGCGCGGCCTGGTGATGACCCTGGGCGACATGCTGTTCGACGCTGGGCGCGCCGAACTGCAGCCGGCGGCCAACCGCACTGTGCTCAAGCTGGTGCAGTTCCTGCAGATCAACCCGCAGCGCCGGGTGCGCATCGAGGGCTATACCGACAACACCGGCAGCGCCGAGGAGAACCTCGAACTGTCGCGCGCGCGGGCGCAGAGCGTGGCCGATCTGCTGGTGGACCTGGGCATCGACGCCAAGCGTATTCAGGTGGTCGGCTACGGCGTCGACTTCCCGGTGGCGGAGAACGCCTCGGCGCGCGGCCGGGCGCAGAATCGTCGGGTGGAGATCGTCTTCTCCGACCAGCGCGGCCAGCTCGGCGCCGAACGCTAGATCCGCCCGGCTGCACACGAACCCCGGCTTGGCCGGGGTTTTTCGTTTCTGCACCTGTTTGGCCACGATCACCTGGACATAGGGCATACAGATGAAGCACGGATACTGTATCGCCGACACTGTTCTAAACTGTGCCAGTACACTTGTGCATAAATCGGCTACTGTTATGGTCCAGTGACCCGAAGGAGACGGCCATGACCAATCTGTTGCTCTACCAGCGCATCGCCCAGCAGTTGGCCGAGGACATTCGTCGGGGCGTCTACCAGCCGGGCGAGCGGGTGCCGTCGGTGCGCAAGATGAGCGCGCAGCTCAACGTCAGCCACGCCACCGTGCTGCAGGCCTACGCCAATCTGGAAGACCAGGGGCTGATCCGCGCGCGGCCGCAGTCCGGCTTCTACGTGCACCAGACGCCGGCGCTGACCGCGCCGACCCCGGATATCGCGCGGGTCGAGCGCCCCGGCCTGGTCACCCGCAGCAGCATCATCAACCAGGTGCTCACCGAGTCGCGCCGCGAGGGGGTGTTCCCGCTGGGCGCCGCGGTGCCGCACGTCGACTACCTGCCGGTGCGCGCGCTGCACCAGCAACTGGCCAAGGTCACCCGTTTTCACAGCCCGCGCGCCTTCAGCTACATGTTCAGCCCCGGCTTCGAGCCGCTGCGCCGGCAGGTGGCGATCCGCATGCGCGACGCCGGGGTGGTGGTCGATCCGTCCGAGGTGGTGATCACCCACGGCTGCGTCGACGCCCTGCAGATGAGCCTACGCGTGCTGACCAAGCCGGGCGATCTGATCGCGGTGGAGTCGCCGACCTATTACGGCTTGCTGCAACTGGCCGATCTGCTGGGACTCAAGGTGATCGAGATTCCCTGCGACCCCACCACCGGTATCAGCCTCGAAGCCCTGCAACTGGCGGCCAACCAGTGGCCGATCAAGGCACTGGTGCTCACCGCGCGGCTGTCCAATCCGCTGGGCGGCACCATTCCCGAGGAGCGCCAGCGTCAGTTGCTGCGCCTGGCCGGCGATTACGATTTCCAGATCGTCGAGGACGATATCTACGGCGAGCTGATGTTCGAACAGGGGCCGACCAAGGCGCTCAAGTCGCACGATCGCGACAGCCGGGTGATCTACTGCTCGAGCTTCTCCAAGACCCTCTCGCCCGGCGTGCGCATCGGCTGGATAGTCGCCGGCAAGTATCAGGACGAGATCCAGCGCCTGCAGACCTTCTCCACCCATTCGGCGTGCAGCGTGACCCAGATGGCCGTGGCGGCCTACCTGGAAAATGGTGGTTATGACCGCCACCTGCGGCATATCCGCCAGGAGTACCGCAAGAACCTCAGCGCCTTCCAGCTGGCGGTGCAGCAGTACTTTCCGGTCGGTACGCAGATGACCCGGCCCAAGGGCGGCTTCATTCTTTGGGTCAGCCTGCCGGCACGGGTCAACACCAAGGACCTGCATGTGCGCGCGCTGCAGCAGGGCATCTCCATCGCACCGGGGCTGATCTTCAGCAACACCGAGCAGTTCAACCATTGCGTGCGGCTGAACTGCGGCATCCCGTGGAACCGCGAGGCCGAACGCGCGCTGATGACCCTGGGCATGCTGGCCAGCCAGTTGTGCCAGGAGGCGAGCGGCGGCTTGTCGCTGGAGCGGGCGGACGGCATAGCGGTTTAACCCGAATCGAGCGGAGGCTGCGTCTACCTGAGCGAAGGTTCCATGCCATTGCCCAGGAGCTGCACCATGTCCGCTTATTCCCTACTGCTCGTTCGTCCGCTCGCCGCCGGTTCCGCCGCCGGTGTGTTGCTCGCCCTGGCCGCCTGCAGCGCCTCGGGTCCCGAGCCCGAGGCGCAGGGCAAGCCCGCCGCCCCGGCCGCCGCGCTGCACGACAGCCTGGCGGCGCCGGTCGCCGCGGAGGCGCGCGCCGAGCTGACGCGCAAGCGCGAGAGCCTGCTGCCCAATCAGGTCGCCCATGTCCCCAGTCCCATGCTCGATACCTTGCCGCCGGGCTACCGCGACATACCGCGCGAGCAGTACCAGGCCTACGCGGACAACCCGGTATTCGCCGTGGCCGAGACGCCGGTGTCCACCTTCAGCATCGACGTGGACACCGGTAGCTACGCCAACGTGCGGCGTTTCCTCAACGGCGGGCAGCTGCCGCCGAAGGATGCGGTGCGCCTGGAAGAGCTGGTCAACTACTTCCCCTACACCTATCCGCAGCCGACCGGCGATGCGCCCTTCGGCGTCAGTACCGAACTGGCGGTGACCCCCTGGAATCCGCAAACCCGTTTGCTGCGGATCGCCATCAAGGCCTCGGATCGCAGCGTCGAGGAACTGCCACCGGCCAACCTGGTATTTCTGGTCGACGTCTCCGGCTCGATGCAGCGCCGCGAAGGCCTGCCGCTGGTGCAGGGCACCCTGAAATTGCTGGTCGAGCAGCTGCGCCCGCAGGATCGTGTGTCACTGGTCACCTATGCCGGTGACAGCCAGGTGGTGCTCGATTCCACGCCCGGCAGCGACAAGGCGAAGATCCGTGCGGCCATCGATCAACTCAGCGCCGGTGGCTCGACGGCAGGGGAGTCGGGCATCCAGCTGGCCTACCAGCAGGCGGGCAAGCACCTGATCGATGGCGGCATCAATCGCATCCTGCTGGCCACTGATGGCGACTTCAACGTCGGCATCAGCGACTTCGACAGCCTCAAGCAATTGGCCGCCGACAAGCGCAAGACAGGTGTCTCGCTGACCACCCTGGGTTTCGGCGTGGACAACTACAACGAGCGCCTGATGGAGCAGCTGGCCGACGCTGGTAACGGCAACTACGCCTACATCGACAACCTGCGCGAGGCACGCAAGGTGCTGGTGGATCAGCTCGGCTCGACCCTGGCCACCGTGGCGAGCGACGTGAAACTGCAACTGGAATTCAACCCGAGCGAGGTCAGCGAGTACCGCCTGCTGGGCTACGAAAACCGTGCGCTCAAGCGCGAGGACTTCAGTAACGACAAGGTCGATGCCGGTGATATTGGCGCCGGTCACACTGTCACCGCGCTGTACGAGATCGTTCCGGCGGGCGGTAAAGGCTGGCTGGAGCCACTGCGTTATCAGGCCAATGCCCAGCCCGCGAGCAAGAGTGGCGAGCTGGCCTGGTTGCGGATTCGCTACAAGGCCCCAGGCGAGGCGGCCAGCCGCCTGCTGGAGCGACCTATCGCACGTGCCGAGGCCAAGCCGATGAACGCCGCCAGCGAGGATCTGCGCTTCGCCGCCGCCGTCGCCGCCTTCGCCCAGCAGCTCAAGGACGGGCGCTACACCGGCGATTTCGGCCTGGCGCAGAGCATCGAGCTGGCCCGCTCGGCCAAGGGCGAGGATCGCTTCGGCCTGCGTGGCGAATTTATCCAACTGGCCGAAATCGCCCAGAGCCTGCACACTGCCGGCTCCACTTCCAGCCCTGTACGAGCGCCGCAGTGAACGCACCTCTCACGGATGACGACGCCGCTTTGTTGCGGCGTTACCGCCGCGGCGATGCCGCGGCCTTCAACGCGCTCTACCAGCGCCATCGGCTGGGTCTGTTTCGCTTTCTGCTCGGCCTGTGCGGCGATCACGCCCTGGCCGAAGAAGTGTTCCAGGAAACCTGGATGAGCCTGATCCGCAGCCAGAGCGAGCAGCGCGAGGCGGTGCTGTTCAAGACCTGGCTGTACCAGATCGCGCGCAACCGCCTGATCGACCACTGGCGCAAGACGGGCCGCCATCAGGCCGGGCATGACGAATACGATGAAGGCCTGCATGCCCAGGCCGACCCGCAGCCGGGGCCGGAGCAGCAGCTCGGCCTGAGCCGCGACAGCCAGCGCCTGCAGGCCGCGATGGCGGACCTGCCGGCCGACCAGCGCGAGGTGTTCCTGCTGCGCGCCCATGGCGACCTGGAGCTGAGCGAGATCGCCGAGCTGACCCGCACGCCGGCCGAGACGGTCAAGAGCCGCCTGCGCTACGCCCTGCAGAAACTACGCCGGCTGCTGGCCACCGAGGAGTTGTCCGCATGATCCACGATCGAGAAACACTGGAGCACGAACAGGCGCTGCTGGCGCATTTTCGTGCCCATGGCGAAGGCGAACCCTCGGCCGAGTTGGACGCACGCATCCTGGCGGCGGCAAGCGCCGCCGCGCGCGAAGCGAGCCAACCCGATACGGCCGCGGCCAGCACTGGTTGGGCGCAGCGCTTGCATCAATGGCTGTTCGGCAGTGGCCGGCAGCGCTGGTCGGTGGCGGTGGCCGGGCTGGCCTGTGTCGGGATTGGTGTCAGCCTGACCTGGCGCACCCTGGAGCAGGCCCCGGAGGCCTTCGATGCCGTGCCGCCCAGCGTGGCCATGAGCCCGGCAGCGCCGGCGCCGATGGCGGCCAAGCGTGCCGCCGAGAGCGACTCGATGGCGCGCATGGCCGTACCTCAGGAACGGATGAAAGCCGAGGTCATGGCACGCTCGGCGCCACCGGCCGCGATGGCCGACGCGCCGCTGGCCAGCACCGCGGCCATAGCGCCCATGGCCGAGTTGGTGAGCCAGAGCGAGCCGCGCGAGGCCTTGCTGCGCCTACTGGAGCTGCGGCGTACGGGCAAGCAGGCCGAGGCAAAGCGTGTGCTGGAGCAGTTGCAGGCCGATTATCCGCAACTGGATATCGAAGCCGAGCTGAGCCATCTGGCTGCCGAGCCGCCGCATGAATGACGGGCGAGGTAAAAGTCGTGTAAGCCGGCTTGCCAGCCAGGCACGGGCAGGGGAGCATGAGCGCATCGTCGACCGAGTTACCCTTGTCCCATGATGCGTAAGTCCCTTCCGTTGCTGCTGTGCCTGGCTTGGCTGAGCGCCTGCGAGCGTACAGCGGAGCCAGTGGCGCAGCAGCCCGAGCCTGTTCCGGCGCCACTTGCCGCGCCGGTCGAGGCGCCTGCAGCCGAGGTTGCCAAGCCTGAGCCCGTCGAGTTGGCGCCGCCGACCAAAGCCGCCGAAGCCAAACCCGTGGCGCCCGCCACGGCTCAGGTCGCCGCCAAGCCCACGCCGGCCGCCGCGCCACAGCGCGAGCCCGAAGCCGAGCTGAAACCGGCGCTGGATCTGAGCGTGCCGCAGGAGCTGTTCGAGCAAGCGCTGGAGAGCGAAACCCAGGAGGAGCTCTCGCCACTGCTGCCGCCCTTGTTCGGCGAAAAGCCCGAGGCCGTCAGCCCCTTCCAGCTCAGCGGTCGGCTGATCAGCAACGAGCGGGTGGACGACTACTGGGAGTCCATCGAAGGCGCCGAGTTGCAGTTTGAGTTCAAGCAGTAGCGTGCTGGTGCGCGGCGCACTCTAGGGATCGCCGCGTCCGGATTCAGAAACGATAGGTCTGCCGCGCGATGGCCGCATGCAGCTCGTCATCCAGCGGCTGGAAGCTCGCCGCGCCGGGCAAGCGCACGTAGAGCGGCCCGTCGACCTGGCTGGGGTCGTAGCCGGCCTGCTTGAGGTCGGTCTTCTTGTACTTGAAGGTGCCGGTGGTCTCCACCTCGCCGAGCAGGCGCACGAACAGCGGCGCGGCGTAGGCCGGCAGCTCGCGATCCAGGTGCGCGGCCAGCGCCGCACCATCCAGCGCATAACCGGACGCCAGGCGCAGCGCGGCCATGCCGCAGCGGCCATTGGTGTCGGGGATTTCCACGCCATAGACCACCGCATCTTCCACCCCGGCGAAGGCGCCGAGCACGTTTTCCACCTCGGTGGTGGAGACGTTCTCGCCCTTCCAGCGGAAGGTGTCGCCAAGGCGGTCGACGAATTGCGCGTGCTTGCAGCCGATATCGCGCATCAGGTCGCCGGTGTTGAACCAGGCATCGCCCTGCTTGAACACGTCGCGCAGGATCGCCGCCTCGCTCTTGGCCGGGTCGGTGTAGCCGTCGAACGGCCACTTGGCGCTGATCTCGCTGATCAGCAGACCCGCTTCGCCTTTGTCGGCCTTCTGCAGAAAGCCCTTCTTGCCGCGTAGCGGCCGATCGTTCTCCAGGTCGTAACGGACGATGGCGTAGGTGGCCGGGGTGTAGCCGACGGTATTGTCGAAGTTGAACACGTTAGTGAAGCCAATATTGCCCTCGCTGGAGGCATAGAACTCGGTGATCTGCTCGACGCCGAAGCGCTGCTTGAACTCGGCCCAGATCGACGGGCGCAGGCCATTGCCGATCATGCAGCGCAGGCTGTTGTTGTTCTCCTCGGCGCACTCGGGTTGATTAAGCAGGTAGCGGCACAGCTCGCCGATATAGCCGAAGCAGGTGGCCTGATAGCGCGCCACGTCGCTCCAGAAGGCGCTGGCGGAGAACTTGCGGCGCAGGGCGATGGCCGCGCCGCCGGCCAGCGCCGCGCTCCAGCACACGGTCACGGCGTTGTTGTGGTAGCAGGGCAGGGTCAGGTAGAGCACGTCGCGCTCGCTCAGCGTCAGGCCGGAGTGGCCGAAGCCGCCGTAGGCCTTGATCCACTTGCCGTGGCTCATGATCGAGGCCTTGGGCAGGCCGGTGGTGCCGGAGGTGTAGATCAGAAAGCAGGGGTCCTTCATCCGCACCAGGGCGCTGTCCGGCGGGTTGTCTTCGGCCTGGCCGCGTGCCAGCTGCATCGGATTGCGCCAGCCAGCCGGCGCCTGCCCGGCATCCGCCAGGCAATCCTGGTCGGCGATCCAGTAGTGGCGGGCCTGCTGGTCATGCAGCTGGTCGACGATTTCGTCGAAGGCGCCGAGCAGTTCGTCGCCGATTACCAGGAAGCTGGGTTTGACCAGATTGAAGCTATGCGCCAGCACCTTGCCGCGCTGGGTGGTGTTGACCAGCGCGCCGACCGCGCCGAGCTTGCTCAGCGCGGCGAGTATGGCCAGCAGCTCCAGGCGGTTCTCCAGCATCACCGCGACCACGCTGCCGTGACAGACGCCCTCGGCCTTGAACGCCCAGGCCAGGCGATTGGCCCAGGCGTTGAACTGGCGATAGCTGAGCCGGCGTTGCTCGTCCAGCAGCGCCGGGCGATCGGGATGCAGCTGCGCGGCGCGCTGCAGCGCCCAGGCCAACGACAGCTGCTTCTCGCGATTGCGAATACCGGCGTAGTAGAGCCCGCGCAGCATGCGCGGCACACGCGGCAGGTGCTGCGGCAAATGAGTGAGGAAGCGAATGGGGGAGATCAGATCGGCTTGGCTCATGGGACTCGCACTTGGGACGTTATTAGTTGGAGGCGAGTCCTGACTCTAGTCAACGCTGAATCCGCCAGCCATGGCTCTGGTGCGCGCCTCGGTGGGCAGATCGGCAAATACCTTCCGCCCTCGTAGGGTGCGCCATGCGCACCGCGACAACCTGCGGGTTTGTGCCGTCCGCGGTGCGCGCGGCGCACCCTACGGATGGGCGCACAGTCCGTAGCCCGGATGAAATCCGGGGCACCGTGCAGATTCTTTCCCGATTGCATCCGGGCTATGAAATTGCAAGGCCTTCCCTCTCCCCCCAGCCCCTCTCCCAAATGGGAGAGGGGAGCAGAGAGCCAGCACGTTCAATCGACAAACAGATCGGGTACCAGGTTGCCGCCGGCGGGATCGTAGCGGTAGTGCTCGAAATCGCTGACGCCCTGTTCGCGCAGGATGTCCTCGTCGATCAGCAGGCGGCCGCTGATGCTGCGGCCCTGGCTGGCCAGGATCGCGTGGGCTGCGTCGGCCATGATCGCCGGGGTGCGCGCGCGCTTGAAGGCGTCGCGGCTGCCCAGTTCGAACTCGATGGCCGCGGTGGCGATCATGGTCTTCGGCCACAGCGAGTTGACGCTGATGCCGTACTTCTTGAACTCCTCGCTCATGCCCAGGGTGAGCATGCTCATGCCGTACTTGCTGACGGTGTAGGGGCCGTGCTGGGCGAACCACTTGGCGTCCAGATTGAGCGGCGGCGACAGATTGAGGATATGGCCGCCGGCACTCTGTTTCAGGTACGGCAGCGCCGCCTGGCTGCAGACCATCACCGCGCGGGTGTTGATCTGGTACATCAGGTCGAAGCGCTTGGGTTCGAGCTTTTCCACGCCCACCAGCTTGATCGCCCCGGCGTTGTTGACCAGCGCGTCGATACCGCCGAAATGCTCGGCGGCGCGCGCCATGGCGGCGGCCACGGCCTGTTCGTCGCGCACGTCCAGTTGCAGGGCCAGGGCTTGGCCGCCGGCGCCCTCGACCTCGGCGGCGACGCTATGGATGGTGCCTTCCAGCTTCGGATGCGGCTCGGCGCTCTTGGCCGCGATGACGATATTGGCACCGTCGGCGGCGGCCTTGAGGGCGATCTCGCGGCCGATGCCGCGGCTGGCGCCGGTGATAAACAGGGTCTTGCCGGAAAGTGACATGGGCGTGCTCCGTGTTGTTGTTATGGGGCTGGTGGGAGGGGCTTTAGCCGCGACCGACACTGCTCGCGGCTAAAGCCCCTCCCACGGTCATGCGTCAGCCGCTTCGATCTCCACCAGCAACTGGCGATTCTTGACCTGGTCGCCCTGGCTCACGCCGATCCGGCGGATCACGCCGTCAACGCCGGCCTTGAGCGGGTGTTCCATCTTCATCGCCTCCAGCACCACCAGCAGCTGGCCTTTGGCGACAGTCGTACCTTCCTCGACCAGCACCTCGACGATGGCGCCATCCATCGGTGCCTTGACGCTGCCGGATGCCGCGGCGCTGCTGCCGGTGGCGGGGGCGTGGGTGATGTCCTGCAGCTCCAGGTTGCCGTTGTGGCCGTAGAGCCATATGCCGTCGCCTTGCAGATGATAGGCCAGGCGCTGGCGCACACCGTCCAGTTCGACGTGGGCCCAGCGACCATCGGCGGCGAGCAGGGTCAGTTCCACCGCCTGTTCGCCGAGCTTGGCCAGCAGACGCGGCTGGGTGCCGTCGCCGAGTACCTGCAGCTCCACCTCGATGCGCTGTTCCGCCTGTTTCAGCACGAAGCGCCAGGGGGCACTGCCGGCGCTGCGCCAGCCGGCCAGCTCGCCCTGGTGGGCGTGCGCACTCGCCGAACGCTGGTAGAGCAGGGCGGCGGCCAGGGCCAGTTCTTCGCTGCGCGGCGGTTGCGGGGCAAGGCTGGGATCATCGGCGAAATGTTCGGCGATAAAGGCGGTGGTGGCGTTGCCAGCGGCGAATTCCGGGTGCTTGAGCAGGTTGGCGAGGAAGCGCTGGTTGCCGTTGACGCCGAGCAGCACGCACTGCTCGACGGCGCGCAGCAGCTTGCGCCGGGCTTCGTCGCGGGTTTCGCCGTAGGCGATGACCTTGGCCAGCATCGGATCGTAGAAGGGGGTGACGGCCTGGCCCTCGACCAGACCGTGGTCGATGCGCACGCCGGCCAGCAATTCGGGCTCCCAGCGCAGTACCTGGCCGGTTTGCGGCAGGAAGCCCGCCGCCGAATCCTCGGCGTACAGGCGCACTTCCATGGCGTGGCCGGTGAGGCGGATTTCGTCCTGCCGAAGTGGCAGGGGCTGGCCGGAGGCCGTGCGAATCTGCCAGGCCACCAGATCCTGGCCGGTGATCAGCTCGGTAACCGGGTGTTCCACCTGCAGGCGGGTGTTCATTTCCAGGAAGTAGAACTCGCCGCTGGCGTCGAGCAGGAACTCCACGGTGCCGGCGCCGACATAGTTGACCCGCGCGGCGGCCTTGACCGCCGCCTCGCCCATGGCGCGACGCAGTTCCGCGGTCATCACCGGGCAGGGCGCTTCCTCGACCACCTTCTGGTGGCGGCGCTGCACCGAGCAGTCGCGCTCGCCCAGATACACGATATTGCCGTGCTGGTCGCCGAACACCTGGATCTCCACATGGCGCGGGCGGATCACCGCGCGTTCGAGAATCAGCTCGCCGGAGCCGAAGGCGTTCTGCGCCTCCGAGCGGGCGGTGCGGATCTGCCCCAGCAGTTCGCTGGATTCCTGTACCAGGCGCATGCCGCGACCGCCGCCACCGGCGCTGGCCTTGATCATCAGCGGGTAGCCGATGCGCTCGGCTTCGCGGGCCAGGGTCTCGTCGTCCTGGGCGGCGCCTTCGTAGCCGGGAATGCAGGGCACGCCGGCCTCCAGCATGGCGATCTTCGACAGGCGCTTGCTGCCCATCAGGTGGATGGCTTCCACGGTCGGGCCGATAAAGACGATGCCGGCGGCTTCACAAGCGCGGGCGAAATCGGCGTTCTCGGAGAGGAAGCCATAGCCGGGATGGATGGCGTCGGCGCCGGTCCTGCGCGCGGCCTCGATGATGGCATCGATGCGCAGATAGGACTGGTTGACCTGAGCCGGGCCGATGCACACGGCTTCGTCGGCGATCTGCACGTGGCGCGCGTCGGCATCGGCCTCGGAGTACACCGCCACGGTGCGGTAGCCGAGTTCGATGGCGGTGCGCATCACCCGGCAGGCGATCTCGCCACGGTTGGCGATCAGGATCTTGTTGAAGGCGGGCATCTGCGTGCTCCTGTCAGGTGTTCCCGGATTGCATCCGGGCTACGGTGTTCTTGCGTGCGTGGGAGGGGCTTTAGCCGCGACGGGGCTACAGCCGCGGCTAAAGCGGAGCGCCGCCCGGCCCCTCCCACAGGGTTAGTCGGCAGCCCACTTCGGGCTGCGCTTCTGCACAAAGGCCAGGGTGCCTTCGATGCCCTCGGCGCCGGTCACGGCGGCGGCGAACTGCTCGGCGGCGCGGTCGAGCAACGGGCCGAGGGCTTCGCCTTCGCTGGCCAGCAGCAGAGCCTTGGTCTGGGCGTTGGCCTGGGGCGCGCACTGGCGAATCTGCGCCAGGGTCTCGGCCAGGCGCTGCTGCAGGGCGGCGTCATCGGCCTCGCAGTAGTGCACCAGGCCCAGGCGCAGGGCCTCGGCACCGTCGAAACGGGCGGCGGTCAGGGCCAGGCGCCGCGCCTGGGTCAGGCCGATACGCCGCACCACGAAGGGGGCGATCTGCGCCGGCAGGATGCCCAGGGTGGTTTCCGGCAGGCCGAACTTGGCGCCGCTGGCGGCGATGGCCAGGTCGGACACGCAGGCCAGGCCGAAACCGCCGCCCAGTACGGCACCTTCCAACACTGCAACCAGTACCTGCGGCGCGGCCTGGGCCTCCTCCAGCAGGCTGCCGAAGGCGCGGTTCAGCTCGCGGTAGGCGTCGCCACCCGCGGCCCGCGCACCGGCCATATCCTTGATATCGCCGCCGGCGCAGAAGTGGCCAGCGGCGCCGCGCAGGACGAGGGCGCGCACGTTCGCATCATGACGCACGGCCTCCAGGGTGGCGCGCAGTTCGCCGACCATGGCCAGGCTCATGGCGTTGCGGCTGTCCGGGCGGTTAAGGGTGACGTGCAGCACGCCACCGTCGAGGCTTAGCAGCAGGGTTTGGCAGTGGGGCAGCTTGCTCATGGAGACACCTATGCTTTCGGCGGTTCGCGGCTGAAGCCGCTCCTACGGTGCGTAGGGTGGACGTCGCCTTTTACGTCCACCGTCATGGTGGATCGATAAAGCGTGATCCACCCTACGATCAACCTTTCTTAGGGCCTGCCGTCCCTGGCGGCCACCCTGCGGGCCGTCGCTACGCGACGTTAAAAATCGTTCCCAACTATTTTTTCTTCCCCGGCAGGATGCCCATCAGCTTGCAGATGATGCCGAGCATGATTTCGTCGGCACCGCCGCCGATGCTGACCAGGCGCACGTCGCGGTAGGCGCGCGACACCGGGTTGTCCCACATGAAGCCCATGCCGCCCCAGTACTGCAGGCAGGCGTCGGACACCTCGCGGCCCAGGCGGCCGGCCTTGAGCTTGGCCATCGAGGCCAGGCGGGTCACGTCGCGGCCCTTCACGTACTGCTCGGTGGCCTGGTAGACCAGCGCGCGCAGGCACTCGACCTCGGTCTGCAGTTCGGCCAGGCGGAAGTGAATGACCTGGTTGTCGATCAAGGGTGCGCCGAAGGTGTGGCGCTGCTTGCAATAGTCGATGGTGGCGTCGATGCAGTGCTCCAGGCCCTTGATCATGTTGGCCGCGCCGAACAGGCGTTCCTCCTGGAACTGCAGCATCTGCATCATGAAGCCGGCGCCTTCGGCCCCAATGCGATAGCGCTGCGGCACGCGCACGTTGTCGAAGAACACCTGGGCAGTCTCCGAGCTGCGCATGCCCAGCTTGTCCAGGTGCGGGCTGACGCTGATGCCGGGGCTGTTCATCGGCACCATGATCAGCGACTTGTTGACGTGCGGCTTGCCGTCGCTGGTGTTGGCCAAGAGGCAGATAAAGTCGGCCGACGGCGAGTTGGTGATCCACATCTTGCTGCCGTTGATCAGGTAGTCGTCGCCGTCCTTGCGCGCCGTGGTCTTCAGGCCCGCCACGTCGGAGCCGGCACCGACTTCGGAGACGCCGATGCAGCCGACCATCTCGCCGGCGATGGCCGGGCGCAGGAACTCCTCGCGCAGCTCGTCGGAGCCGAAGCGCGCCAGGGCCGGGGTGCACATGTCGGTCTGCACGCCGATGGACATGGGGATGCCGCCGCAATGGATGGTGCCGAACTCTTCGGCGGCGACGATCGAGTAGCTGTAGTCCAGGCCCATGCCGCCGAATTTCTCCGGCTTGGAGATGCCCAGCAGGCCCAGCTCGCCGGCCTTCTTGAAGATGTCATGGATGGGGAAGCGGCCTTCCTTTTCCCAGGCGTCGACGTGCGGATTGATTTCCTTGTCGACGAAGTTGCGCACGGTACGGCGGAGTTCTTCGTGTTCCTGGGTGAAGATCATTGTTGTTCTCCTTGTAGGGTGCGCGGTGCGCACCGTGATCTTGGCGGGTGCGCGTGGCGCTCCCAGGGGTTGGTTGCGTAGGTTGGGCTGAGCCTGCGAAGCCCTACGCGTTGTTTGCTTCAGTTACGGCGGTGGGATGAGCACCGCTCGTTAGGTTTCGTCGCAAGCTCCTCAACCCAACCTACGTCAGAATCGCGCCACGCCGAAGCTGCTTTGCTTCAACGGACGCAGGTTGGCTTCGGCACAGATGTCCAGCAAAAAACCCAGCAGCTTGCGCGTGTCGCGCGGGTCGATCAGGCCGTCGTCCCACAGGCTGGCGGTGCCGTAGAGGGCGGTGGACTGTCTGTCGAGCTTTTGCGCGGTAACGGTTTCCAGCATGTCGAGCATTTTCGGATCGGCTTCCTTGCCCTCCTTGGCGTGCTTGTCCTCGGTGACGATGCGCAGCACTTTGCCGGCCTGGGCGCCGCCCATCACGGCGGTCTTGCTGTTGGGCCAGGCGAAGATAAAGCGTGGGTCGAGGCCGCGGCCGCACATGGCGTAGTTGCCGGCCCCATACGAGCCGCCGACCACTATGGTGAGCTTGGGCACGGTGGCGTTGGCCACGGCCTGGATCATCTTCGAGCCGTGCTTGATCACGCCGCTGCGCTCGGACTCGGTGCCGACCATAAAACCGGTGGTGTTGTGGAAGAACAGGATCGGCGTGTTGCTCTGTTCGCACAGCTGGATGAACTGCGCCGCCTTGGCCGCACCCTGCGGGGTGATCGGGCCGTTGTTGCCAATGAAGCCGCAGGCCTGGCCTTCGATCTGCAGGTGGCCGCAGACGGTCTGGCTGTCGAACTCGTTCTTGAAGTCGAGAAACGCCGAGCCGTCGGCGATACGCGCCACGATTTCCCTGACGTCGTAGGGCTTCTTGGCATCGGCCGGCACCAGGCCGAGCAGTTCCTCGGCCGGGTACAGCGGCTCGCGCCAGGCTTTCGCCGGGCGCGCCGGCAACTGCTGGTTCCACGGCAGCATGCCGACTATCTCGCGCGCCAGGCGTACGCCGTCGGCGTCGTTCTCGGCCAGGTACTCGGCGGTGCCGGCGACCTGGGCGTGCATCTCGGCACCGCCGAGCTCTTCGTCGGTGGCGATCTCGCCGGTGGCGGCCTTGAGCAGGGGCGGGCCGGCGAGGAACATCTTGGCCTTGCCGCGCACCACCACCACGTAGTCCGACAGGCCGGGCTGGTAGGCCCCACCGGCGGTGCTGGAGCCGTGCACCACGGTGATCTGCGGCAGGCCCATGGCGGACATGCGCGCCTGGTTGGCGAAGCCGCGCGCGCCCTCGACGAAGATGTCGGCGGCGTAGTTGAGGTTGGCGCCGCCGCTCTCGGCCAGGGTCACCACCGGCAGCTTGTTCTCGAAGGCGATCTGCTGCAGGCGCAGGGATTTCTTCAGGCCGGTGGGGGAAATGGTGCCGCCCTTGATCGCGCTGTTGTTGGCGATCACCAGGCAACGCACACCGGCGATGTAGCCGATGCCGGCGATCAGGCCGCCGCCGGCCTGGCTGCCGTCCTTGTCGTCGTGCAGCTTGTAGCCGGCCAGCGAGGCCAGCTCGAGGAAGGGCGCGCCGGCATCGAGCAGCAGGTTGAGGCGTTCACGCGGCAGCAACTGGCCGCGCTTGTCGAACTTGGCCTTGGCTTCCTGCGCCTTGTCCAGCACCTTCTGCTCGACGTCGCGGAAGGCCGCAACGGCCGCCAGCATGGCCGCGCGGTTCTGCGCGAAGGCGTCGCCATGCACGTCGATTTCCGATTGGATCACGGGCATCGCCTTACTCCTGATCTTTCAGTACATCGGGCAGGTAGGCCCGGTGGAAACCGTTATAGGGCTCGCTGTTTCTCGCCTTGCCCAGCGTCCAGGCACGGGTGCCCTGGCTGGCCGCGCCATCGATGCGGATGCAGTTGCCGCTGATAAAGTTGGCTCCCGGCGTCAGTAGAAAGACGATGGCCGCGGCCACCTCGGACTCGCTGCCGATGCGCTGCAGCGGCACGTGATCCTTGAGGTTGCGGATCATGTTCTTCATCGACTCGGGGTAGGTGTCCATGCCGCTGGAGGCGATCCAGCCCGGCGCCACGGCGTTGACCCGCACGCCGGCGTGGCCCCACTCGTAGGCGGCGGTCTTGGTGAAGTTCTCCATTCCCGCCCGCGCCGCCCCCGAATGGCCCATGCCGGGCATGCCGCCCCACATGTCGGCGAGCATGTTGACGATGGCGCCGCCGTGCTTGCTCATGCTTTGCAGGAAGACTTCCTTGGCCACCAGAAAGCCGCCCACCAGGTTGGTGCGCACCACGGTCTCGAAGCCTTTCTGGTTGATGCCGATCAACGGCGCGGGGAACTGGCCGCCGGCGTTGTTGACTAGCTGGTGGATGCGTCCGCGCTGCGCGAGCACCGCGCCGACCATGGCCTTCACCGCGTCTTCGTCGCGGATGTCGCAGACCTGGAAGCTGGCGCTGCCGCCGTCTTCGATGATCTCGGCGCAGGTTTTCTCCAGTTTTTCCTGCTTGCGCCCGACCAGCACCACGTGGGCGCCGAGATGGGCCAGCTCGTGGGCCACGCAGCGACCGATACCGCTGCCACCGCCGGTAACCAGGATGGTCTGGCCTGCGAACAGGCCAGGTTTGAATACGGAGTCATATGGCATTTTTATTGTTGTCCTGACTGATGCCGGTGCGCGCAGCGCACCCTACGAGGTGTAGGGTGCGCCGTGCGCACCATTCAAGGTTTGCGCCAGCGCCTTGGGCACCGGCACCGGGAATTCCAGCAATTGCTGGGCAAAGGCCTTGCCCTGCGGGTCGATGCGCAGGCTGGCGACGCCGCCACCGCCCAGGGCGTTTTCCAGCAGGAAGTTGAGGCTGTGGCTGCCCGGCAGGTACCAGCGGCTGACGCGGCCCTGTTCGGCGTCCAGGGTATGCGCCATCCACTTGGCCACGGCTTCGGGGGTCAGCGCAGCGGCGATCCACGCCAGGTATTCGGGCCTTCTCGCCATCACGCCGATATTGCTGTGGTTGCCCTTGTCGCCGGAGCGGGCCACGGCCAGGCGGATCAGCGGCACGGCCGCGTCGGCTTCGCCCGTCGGTACGGGCAAGGCGGCCGGTGCGTGCAGTTGCTCGGGGTCGAAGGCATCGACCTGGGGCAGGGCGACCGGCTGGCGCTCGCCGCCCATCTCGACGCTCAGGGCGCAGGCGCTCTTGTCCACCAGGAAGCTGAACAGGCGGATCACCGGATAGACGGTGGGGCGGCCGCCGACTATGCCGGTCAGACCCGGCGCCATGCCGGTGGCGGCCTGGGCGATCTCGCGGGAGAACAGCACCAGCGCCTCCTTCTTGGCATGACGCACGGCGATCTTCACCACCAGCTCGCGGCTGTCCTGGCGCCGAGCGTGGGCACCATAGGTGGCCTCGCTACCCAGTAGCTCGACGCTGACCTCCTGGTAACGGCCCCAGCCACGTTCGGCGAACATCTCTTCGGTCTTGTTGATGATCGCCTGGCTGACCCGCTCGGCCTTGGCCACCGCATCGATGCCAGCCAGCAGGAAGCTGGCGGTGCAGCGGTAACCGTCCGGGTGGGTGGCGCTGACCTTGTACTGGTCGGTGGGCGGCAGGCCGCGTGCGCCCTGGAGCTGCACGCGGTTGTCACCGACCTGGCTCAGCTCGACCTGGGTGAAGTCGCAGATCACATCCGGCAGCAGATAGGCGCGCGGATCGCCGATCTCGTAGAGCAGCTGCTCGCCAACGGTAAAAGGCGTGACCAGGCCGCCGGAACCCTGCGGCTTGGTCACGACGAAACGGCCATCGGCCTCGACCTCGACGATGGGGAAACCGATATGTTCGTAGTCCGGCACATCGCGCCAGTCGGTGAAGTTGCCGCCGGTGCACTGCGCGCCGCACTCGATGATATGCCCGGCCAGCGCGGCCTGGGCCAGCTTGTCGTAGTCGCTCCAGGCCCAGCCGAATTCGTGCACCAGGGCGGCGCTGACCACCGCGCTGTCGACCACCCGGCCGGTGATGACGATGTCGGCGCCCTGTTCCAGCGCGGCGACTATGCCCGGCGCGCCCAGGTAGGCATTGACCGACACGCAGAAGGGCGGCAGCGGCGCGCCGCTGAACATCTCGCGGGTACCGGCCTTGACCAGTTCGCCGAGCTTGGGCTGCAGGTTGTCGCCGTGCAGCACGGCGATCTTCAACTGCACGCCGGCCTGTTCGCAGGCCGCGCTAAGGGCGGCGGCGCAGGCCATCGGGTTGACCCCGCCGGCGTTGCTGATCACGCGGATGTTCTTCTGCGCGATCTCGCCCAGCAGCGGCGCCAGCACCTCGACGAAGTCGCGGGCGTAGCCCTCGTCCGGCTTCTTCATGCGCGCGCCGGCCATGATCGACATGGTGATCTCGGCCAGGTAGTCGAACACCAGGTAATCCAGCTCGGCTCCCCGCACCAGTTGGGCGGCGGCGGTGCAGGTGTCGCCCCAGAAGGCGGAGGCGCAGCCGATGCGTAGGGTTTTGCTCATGGCGATGGTCCGTCGCTGGTTGGGAAGCTGAAACCAACACTACCAAGCAAGCG
Source organism: Pseudomonas sp. NPDC077186 (assembly GCF_044543505.1). NCBI lineage: Bacteria > Pseudomonadati > Pseudomonadota > Gammaproteobacteria > Pseudomonadales > Pseudomonadaceae > Pseudomonas > Pseudomonas sp. NPDC077186. The sequence continues at coordinate 145,371 of NZ_JBITWE010000006.1, read as the reverse complement.
CTTGGTTGAAAAGCCGGAAAAGAGGGCTTTCCCGCCAAAAGTGCGGCCAAGCGCTTGCTTGGTCGGGCGCCGGGGCATAAATTTGTTGCATTGATTTCATCAAGTAAGACAAGCACTTGCCGGCGGCTTGCAGAATCCGTGAAAGAAACGGGCGGCCGCGGCGTAGCCAATACCAGGAGAAGTCAGCGTGGACGAACACAAGGCTCAGGCGGTGATGCAGGAGCTGGTCGAAGGCGGTCGCGTCACCGACCCGGACAGCGCCCGGGGCAAGCTGCTGCAGATGGCCGCCCACCTGTTTCGCAGCAAGGGCTTCGAACGCACCACGGTGCGCGACCTAGCCGGCGCGGTGGGCATCCAGTCGGGCAGCATCTTTCATCACTTCAAGAGCAAGGACGAGATCCTCAAGGCGGTGATGGAGGAAACCATCCTCTACAACACCGCCTTGATGCGCGCCGCGCTGGCCGAGGCGCAGGGCACCCGCGAGCGGCTGCTGGCGCTGATCCGCTGCGAGCTGCAGTCGATCATGGGCGGCACCGGCGAGGCCATGGCGGTGCTGGTGTACGAGTGGCGCTCGCTGTCGGACGAGGGCCAGGCGCAGGTGCTGGCGCTGCGCGACACCTACGAGCAGATCTGGCTGCAGGTGCTGGGCGAGGCCCGCGAAGCCGGTTACTTCCAGGGCGATCCCTTTATCCAGCGGCGTTTCCTCACCGGTGCGCTGAGCTGGACCACCACCTGGTTCCGCCCGCAGGGGCCGATGAGCCTCGATCAACTGGCCGAGGAAGCCTTGTCGCTGGTGTGCAAGGACGCTTGAGCAAATTGGTCTAGGCTCTAGTGCAACTGCCGCTGCGTCGGCTTCGAACACGGGACGTTCGTCTGATTTCCGCTCTGTGTTCCGTGACGAGAGGTCGAGTTTGCGCGCGTTAGTCGTTTGCCTGTTTGCCTGCCTGTTGTTGCACGCCTTCGCGGCCGATGCCGCGCAGGCCGTGCGCGTCGGCGGCTATCACTTCCCGCCCTATCTGTTCAAACCCGAGGCGCCGCAGCCGCGCGGCCTGGTGCCGGAGCTGCTGCAGGCGCTGAACCACCTGCAGGACGAGTACCGCTTCGTGCTGGTGGCGACCTCGGCCACGCGGCGTTACCGCGACCTGCAGAGCGGGCGCTACGACCTGATCCTGTTCGAGTCCAGCCAGTGGGGCTGGCAGGACACGCCCCATCTCGGCCTGCCGCTGGATATCGAGGATGCCGAGGTCTACGTCGCCGCCGCCGTGCCGGGACGCGGCCAGGAGTACTTCGCCGATTTCGCCGGCAAGCGCATGGCCCTGTACAGCGGCTATCACTATGGCTTCGCCGGCTACAACGCCGACCAGGGCTACCTCGGGCGCACCTTCAAAGCGGTGCTGACCTATTCCCACGACAGCAACCTGCGCCTGCTGCAACGGCAGCGTGCCGATGTCGCGGTGATCACCCGTTCCTATCTGCAGCTGTACCTGGAACGCTATCCGCAGGCGGCGGCCGGCTTGCTGGTGTCCGAGCGCCTCGATCAGGTCTACCGGCACGAGGTGCTGCTGCGCCCGGACGGTCCGCTGACGCCGCAACAGATGGCGCAGTTGCTGGCAAGATTACAGGCCGATGGCGAATTGACGAGGCTATTGCGTCGTTATCACCTGACCCTCGGCGATAAAACCGCGCCTGACTGAAAAACCATCTGGTCGCTCGTGGGACGACTGGAGTAGGCTGCCACTAACTAGAAGAAGGATTTTGGGGGAGTCGATATGCGGCGCTTGCGGCAGTGGATTGGCATGGGCTTGGCTGCGACCGGTCTGCTGCTCGCCGGCGCGCTGGCCGCCGCCGAAGTGGTGCACGTCGGCGGCGCGCATTTCCCGCCTTACGTGGTCAAGTCCAACCTGCAGGAGTCCAGCGGGCTGCTGCCGCAGTTGCTGGAGGCGCTCAACCGCGAGCAGAGCGACTACCACTTCGTCATGCTGCCGACCGCCATCGTCCGCCGCTTCAGCGACCTGCAGCGCGGGCGCATCGACATGGCCATCTTCGAGAATCCCGCTTGGGGCTGGCAGGGCATCGACTTCGAGGCGGTGGACATGGGCCTGGAAGACGCCGAGCTGTTCGTCGCCCGCGACGAGGAGCTGCGCGGCCAGGACTACTTCGACCAACTGCAGGGCAAGCGCCTGGCGCTGTACCGCGGTTATCACTACGGCTTCGCCGACTTCAACAGCGACCCGGAATTTCTCACCAGGACCTTCAACGCCAACCTCGGCCATTCCCACGACAGCAACCTGCTGATGGTGCTGCGCGGCCGCGCCGATATCGCCCTGGTGACCCGCTCCAACCTCTACGACTTCATCAAGCGCAACCGCGAGCACGCGCGGCAGTTGCTGATTTCCGAACGCATCGACCAGGTCTACCGCCACCATGCGCTGATCCGCCCCGGTGCGCCGCTGAGTGCCGCGCGCTTCGCCGAGTTGCTCGAGACCCTGCGCGTCAAGGGCGAGCTGGCGCGGATCTTCTCGCCCTACCGCATCGCCGTCATGCCAGCCGCAGCGGATAGCTCAACAGCAGGATATGCAGCAGATTGACCGCGCCGTGCAGGGCGATGGCCAGGCTCAGGCGTCCGCTGTAGTGCAAGGCCAGGCCGTAGCCGAGGCCGGCGATGCCCGCCAGCAGGGCGAACAGCGGGCTGAACGGCAGGTGCGCGGCGCCAAATAGCGCGGCCGTCAGCAGCAGCCCCGGCCAGACGCCCAGACGCCTAATCAGCGCGCGCTGCAGCAGGCCGCGAAACAGCAGTTCCTCGGCTAGCACCGCCACCCCCAGGTTCACCGCCAGCCACAGCAGCAGGCCGTCCGGCCATTTCGGCTGCCAGCCCACCAGCCCCAGCGCCAGGGCCAGCATCGGCACCGCCAGCAGGGTGGCGAGACAGGCCCAGCCGGCGCGCGACCGGGAGAGCGTCGGCGCGCGGCGCTGGCCCAGCCACCAGGCCAGCAAAGTGACGCCCAGCAGCAGCTTGTCCCAGGACAGGCGCAGGGCGTAGGGCGCGGCGTCCGCACTGATCCGCCGCGGCTGCCACAAGGGCCAGGGGCTGAAGCCCGGCAGCAGATGGGCGGCCAGGGCGATGCCGCAGGCCAGCACCGCGCTCAGCCACAACCAGCCGGGCAGCAGGCGCTCGCCGCCGAGGACGAGACAGACGAACAGTGCGCCGATGAGCAGGCCGAGCGGTTGAATGAAGCCGAGAGCCAGACCCGTGGCCAGAACGAACAAGGGCAACAGCAGACGCAGATGCAGGGGCATGGCACCTCCTTGTGGCGGGAGGCGCAGTCTATTCGGCCGCGGTTGTGGCGGTAAATCCGAAGTACTGCTGCAACAGGTCGGGATCGTCGAAGTGGGCGCGGCCGATAAAGGCCGTGGCGTGGCGCCCCCATTGGCGCATGGCACCCGCCGAGCGCACCCCGGACGGCCACAGCAGCCAGCGCTCCAGGCGCTCGCTGCCGGGCACCAGGCCCTGGCGGTCGTAGAGGCTGCGCCGGCCCTGCGGGTGCGGCAGGCTGCGCAGCGTGTCCAGTTCGGCGAAGGCGTAGGTCAGCGCCGGCCGTGCGGGGCGGCGACCGTCGACCCACAGCACGCGGTGATCGCCACCGCGCAGCCACAGGCTCGGCGTCGTGTCGCCGGCGATCTCCAGGCGCAGCGCCGTGCGCGCCTCGGCCTGCGGCGGCTGGCGCAAGCGCAGCGGCGAGTCCGCCGGCAGGAAGAAGGCATGCCAGCAGCCGCAGGGGTGGATGCTGTCGTAGAGCAGGGCACCGCCACGCGCGTCGAGGGTGACGCGCCAGAGCAGGCCGTCCAGTTCGCCGGCGTAGAGATCCAGGGCATGCGCCGCGGGGCGCCGGGCGAACCAGAACTGGTAGATCAGCTGCAGGTGCCAGCGGCCGTTGAGTCGGCTCCAGCCGAGCTGGCGATAGAGCCGCGGCTCGATGTCGGCGAAACGGCGTCGGCCGTCGCCGGCGAATCCTGGGCTGCCGATGCGGTCGGCGCGGCTGCGCTGCTCGATCAGCAGCTGCGGCGCATGGCGGGCGAGCAGTGCCTGGCGCTGCGCGGCATCGGGCTGCGGCAGGCCGAGGGCATCGTGCGCCAGCGCTGCGACTGGCGGCGCGGTTGTGGCCGGCGGCTGGTAGCTCAGCCACTGGGGGCCGTCGGCGGGGGCGCGCGCGGCGGCGCTTTCGGCCTGCCAGGCGGCGATGGCGCGACGGTAGACGGGCGCCGCCAGCGGATAGAGGCCGAGCCATCTGGCCCAGGGACGATAGTCGTCCTCGACGCGGGCGGCCCGGCGCAGGCGCTCGAAGGCGGCGGCGTCGGTCAGCAGGCGGGCCTGCTGGCGCTGGCGACAGGTCTCCAGTGCCGCGCTTGGTGCGCGGCCCAGCGTCGCCTGTTCCACGGCCTGGGCGTCGCGGTCGTTGCCGGCCAGCTGCGCCAGCCACAGGCGGCGCTGTGCGGCGCTGTGCGCCTGCTCGCCCAATGCGGCGGCGAGGCGGTCGCTGCGCAGGCCGGGAAAACCGGCAACCGGGCGGTAGCGGCTGTCGCGCGCGGTGGCGCTGGCGCCCTGCCAGGCGGCGAAGGCCTGGGAGCAGCCGTCGTCGGTCGTCGGCGGCGCCTGCCCGGCGCAGCCGGCGAGCAGGGCCAGCAGCGCCAGGCTAGCGCTCGCGCGCATCCTTGGCATCCTGCTCGGCGCTGCGCTCGCGGATGCGTTTGAGTTGCTCCTCGCTCAGCGGCAGCTTCTTCGCCGTGTCGCGCAACAGCAGCAGGCTGCCGAGGATGGAGCCCAAGGCCAGGGCCAGGATAAGCCAGGCGTACCAGGGCATGGTGAGTTCCTCTGAAGTGGCGGGAACTCCACCTTAACCTGCCGCCGGCGCCTTGTCAGGCGGGCGGCAGCGCCTGCAGCGTGCTGTCGTCCTTCAGTTGCACGCCGCTCAGGTGCAGGCGCAGGGCCTGGCGCGTCAGGTAGTCGAGCTTGTGCGCCGCCAGCGCGTAGGGCAGACCTTCGGGGCGCACGTTGGAGATGCAGTTGCGCGCACTGTCCGGGCAGCCGATGCGCGGCGCGTGGGTCAGGTACAGGCCGAGGCTGTCCGGCGAGCTCAGCCCCGGGCGTTCGCCGATCATGACAATCACCAGGCGCGCGCGCAGCGCCTCGCCGATGCCGTCGCCGATGGCCACGCGGCCCTGTTCGGCGAGCACCATCGGGGTGTTGGCCCAGTCGGTCTGGAACCTCTCACGAAAGGCCTGCAGCAGCGGCAGGGCGTGGCGCTGCACGGCGATGGCCGACAGGCCGTCGGCCAGGACGATGGCCAGCTCCGGCGCCGGTAGCTCGTGCTGCAGCTGCACGCGGCAGTCGTCGTGCAGGTGGCGGCCGTGATCCGGGCGCAGCAGGTAGCTCTGGCGGTCCTCGGCGTTGCTGCGCACCTTCAGCGTACGAAACCCGGCGCCGTGCAGCTGCTGCTTGAGCGCGGCGAAGTCCAGCGGGCGGTGCACGGCGTCGCGCGCCTGGGCGTGGGCCAGGCCGAATCTGAGCACCTCGGCGGTGGGCAGGCTGCAGCCGACGCGGCCGAGGGCGATACGCGCCGAGGTGTGGGCGCGCAGCTCGTCCCAGGGATTGTGCTGGATCAGATCGGACTCGTTCATCAGGCGGCTCCGGAAAGCTGCGGCAGTTGCCGGAGCAGGTGATGGCCGCGGCCGATCTCGCGCAGGCGGCCGCCGGGTTCGGCGATGGCCATGCGCGCCAGCCAGGCGTCGAACTCGGGGGCGCGTTTCAGGCCCAGCACCTGGCGCAGATAGAGGGCGTCGTGGAACGAGGTGCTCTGGTAGTTGAGCATGATGTCGTCGGCGCCGGGGATGCCCATGACGAAGTTGACCCCGGCCGCGCCGAGCAGGGTCAGCAGGTTGTCCATATCGTCCTGGTCGGCCTCGGCATGGTTGGTGTAGCACACGTCGCAGCCCATCGGCAGGCCCAGCAGCTTGGCGCAGAAGTGATCCTCCAGGCCGGCGCGGACGATCTGCTTGCCATCGTAGAGGTATTCCGGGCCGATGAAGCCGACCACGCTGTTGACCAGCAGCGGGCGGAATTCGCGGGCCACCGCATAGGCGCGGGCCTCGCAGGTCTGCTGGTCGACGCCATGGTGAGCGCCGGCCGACAGCGCGCTGCCCTGGCCGGTCTCGAAGTACATGCAGTGGTCGCCGAGCGTGCCGCGCCCCAGCGACAACGCCGCCTCGTGCGCCTCGCGCAGAATCGCCAGGGACACGCCGAAGCCGGCGTTGGCCGCCTCGCTGCCGGCGATGGACTGGAACACCAGGTCCACCGGCGCGCCGGCCTTGATGGCCTGGATCTGCGTGGTGACGTGGGTCAGCACGCAGCTCTGCATGGGGATGTCGAAGTGCTGGCGCACCTCGTCGAGCATCTGCCACAGGCGCATCAGGGTCGGCAGCGAATCGCTCGCCGGGTTGATGCCCACGCAGGCGTCGCCGGCGCCGTAGAGCAGTCCGTCGAGCAGGCTGGCGGCGATGCCGCGCATGTCGTCGGTGGGGTGGTTGGGTTGCAGGCGCACGGCCAGATGACCGGGCAGGCCCAGGGTGTTGCGAAAACGGCTGACCACCTGGCATTTGCTGGCCACCAGGATCAGGTCCTGATTGCGCATCAGCTTGCTCACCGCGGCGACCATCTCCGGCGTCAGCCCCGGCGCCACGGCGGCCAGGCGCGCGCTATCGGTGCGCTCCAGCAGCAGCCAATCGCGCAACTCGCCGACGCTCAGGTGGCCGATCGGGGCGAAGGCGGCCGCGTCGTGGCGGTCGAGGATCAGCCGGGTGACCTCGTCCTGCTCATAAGGAATCAGCGCCTCGTTCAGAAAAGCGCTCAGCGGCACCTCGGCCAGGGCCAGCTTGGCCGCCATGCGCTCCTCGTAGGTGGCGGCGGCGAGGCCGGCCAGGTAATCGCCGGAGCGCGCCGGGCTGGCCTTGGCCAGCAGGGTCTTGAGGTCGGCGAAGCGGTAGACCAGGTGGCCGACGGTGGTCTGGTAGGGCATGGCTGCAACCCGTGCGGAGAACGACGGGGTTGCCGTGCAGTGCCCATGCCAGGCGCGACGGGGCCAGGTTTGCCGCGGCCTGCAGCCAGGGCGGCGGTCGCCGGGCCGATGCATGTCGGTGCGCTGGGGCGGGCACTGCACCGGGCCAGGGCGCGCAGCTGTGAGGCCTGTCACATGATGGCAACTTGACGCTGTTTGAATGGCGGCTTTCCGAGCACAGGGGGAGTCCGTTCATGAGTGCCAGCGCTCTGCAATCGCTACTGCGGCCGGTGGCGCCGCTCGCCGCGGCGATGAGCATCAGCGAGGTCGCCGACCGCCTGCTGACCGCCGAGCACCGCGCCTTCCTCTCCCTGCCGGTGGTCGACGCCGATGGCCGGCCGCTGGGCCTGGTCAGCCGTTCCAAGCTGCAGGACATCTTCATGCAGCGTTTCGGTCGCGACCTGCGCGGGCGCCATCCGGTGGGCGAGGTGATGAACCCCGCGCCGCTGATCGTCAGCCTCGCCACCAGTCTGGAGGAGGCGGCCAAGCAGGTCACCGGGCAGCTGCAGTACCCCATCACCGAGGATTTCATCCTGGTCGACGACCAGGGCCGGTACAGCGGCCTGGGCACCGTGCTCGACCTGCTCAAGGCCATGGAGGCGCGCGTGGCCCAGCGCAACCGGGTGCTGCGCCAGGCCCTGGTCGACCTCAAGGAGTCCCAGGCGCAGCTGCTGCAGTCGGAGAAGATGGCCTCGCTGGGGCAGATGGTGGCGGGCGTCGCCCACGAGCTGAACACGCCGCTGGGCTACGTGAAGAACAACGTGCAGCTGCTGGGCGAACTGAGCGCGCCGCTGTTCGAGCTGGCCGCGGCGCAGGCCCGGCTGGGCCAGTGCCTGAACGATCCGGCCTGCGCCGAAGCGGACCTCGCCGATGCCCTGGCCGCCGCCGAGCAGGCGCGCCAGGCGGCGGCGCCGGAGCTGCTGGCGGACGACCTGAATCAGCTGCTGAACGACACCCGCTACGGCCTGGAACAGATCGCCGAGCTGGTGCTGGGGCTCAAGGACTTCGCCCGCCTGGACCGCGCGCTGAGCGAGGAGGTCGACCTCAACGACTGCATCCGCAGCGCGCTGCTGATCGCCCGCCACCAGATCAAGGACAAGGCCGAGGTGGTCCAGCGGCTCGGCGAGCTGCCGCGCATCGCCTGCGCGCCGTCGCAGATCAACCAGGTGCTGCTCAACCTGCTGACCAATGCCGCCCAGGCCATCGAGGGCCGCGGGCGCATCCAGATCGGCAGCTGGGCCGACGCCCGTGGCCTGCACATCTCGCTGCAGGACAACGGCCGCGGCATGCCGCCGGCGGTGCTGGCGAAGATCTTCGATCCCTTCTTCACCACCAAACCGGTCGGCCAGGGCACCGGCCTGGGCCTGTCGATCAGCTACAAGATCGTCCAGGACCACGGCGGGCAAATCCGCGTCGCCTCCGAACCCGGGCGCGGCACGCGCTTTCTCATCAGCCTGCCGCTGCCGCCCGCCGTCGCCATGCCAAGGAGCGCCTGACATGACCGCCCCCATCCGCATCCTCTTCGTCGACGACGAGGAGCGCATCCTGCGCAGCCTGGCGCTGCAGTTCCGCCGCCAGTACCAGGTGCTCACCGAGAGCGATCCGCGGCGCGCCCTCGAGCGCCTGCGCGAGGAGTCGGTGCAGATCCTGGTCAGCGACCAGCGCATGCCGCAGATGAGCGGCGCAGAACTCTTGGCCCAGGCCCGCGAGGTCGCCCCGGATTGCCTGCGCATCCTGCTTACCGGCTACTCCGACCTGGACGCCGCGGTGGAGGCGCTCAACAGCGGCGGCATCTTCCGCTATCTGACCAAGCCCTGGGACCCGCAGGAGATGGCCTTCACCCTGCGCCAGGCCGCCGAGATCGCCGCGCGCCAGGCGCAGGCGCCCAGCGTGCCGGCGATCAGCGCCCAGGCCGCGCCGCTGACCCTGTTGCTGCTCGACGACGAGGCCGAGACCCTGGCGGCGGTCGGCGAGTTCTGCGTGGCCGGCGGCCACCGCCTGCTGCGCGCGCGCAACCTGGCCGAGGCCATGCTGCAGCTGAACAACGAGGCGGTGGACATCCTGGTCAGCGACCTCAAGCTGGCCGGCGAGGACTGTGCGCCGCTGCTCAAGGGCCTGGCCCAGGCCCATCCGCGCCTGCTCAGCCTGGTGATCACGCCGTTTCGCGACACCCAGGCACTGCTCAAGCTGATCAACGAGGCGCAGATTTTCCGCTACCTGCCCAAGCCGATCCGCCGCGGCCTGTTCGACAAGGGCCTCAAGGCCGCCGCCGAGCAGGCGCTGATCTGGCGCGCGCAGCCGGCGCAACTGGTCACCCGCCTGGCCGAGGCGCCGCGCGACGAGCGCGAGCGGGAGAAGGTCGGCAGCCTGCTGGGCATGCTCGGCCGCCTGCGCGAGCGGCTTAGCGCCTGAGGGCGGTTGGCGCGGCTCATGTGGGAGGGGCTTTAGCCGCGACCGTGCCGGTGCAGGATCTCTCGCCGCTAGAGCCCCGCCTGCGGTTGCCCGGCTCATCCCAGCGTCGTGCGTCTTTGCGTTACAATGCGCGGCGTTTTTGACTTGCCGAGACCCGCCATGCCTGCCTGCCAGACCCCGATCATCGTCGCCCTCGACTTCCCCAGCCGTGACGCCGCCCTGGCCCTGGCCGAGCGCCTCGACCCCGCGCTGTGCCGGGTCAAGGTAGGCAAGGAGCTGTTCACCCGCTGCGGCCCGCAGGTGGTCGAGGCGCTGCAGGCCAAGGGCTTCGAGCTGTTCCTCGACCTGAAATTCCACGACATCCCCAATACCACGGCGATGGCGGTCAGGGCCGCGGCCGAGCTGGGCGTGTGGATGGTCAATGTGCACTGCGCAGGCGGCCTGCGCATGATGGCCGCCTGCCGCGAGGAGCTGGACAAGCTGTCCGGCAACAAGCCGCTGCTGATCGGTGTGACCGTGCTGACCAGCATGGAGCAGCAGGACCTGGCCGGCATCGGCCTGGACGTGCCGCCGCAGGAGCAGGTGCTGCGCCTGGCCGGCCTGGCCGCCGCAGCCGGCCTCGACGGCCTGGTCTGCTCGGCGCAGGAGGCCCGCGCGCTGAAGGTCGCGCAACCGCGCCTGCAGCTGGTTACCCCGGGTATCCGCCCGGCCGGCAGCGCCGCCGACGACCAGAAACGCATTCTCACCCCGCGCCAGGCGCTGGACGCCGGCGCCGACTACCTGGTGATCGGCCGGCCGATCAGCCAGGCCGCCGATCCGGCGCAGGCGCTGGTTGCGGTGGTGGCCGAGCTCGGCGCCTGATTTGGGCGCTGCATCCATCCGACTGATAAAGGCCCGCGGGCCTTTATCAGTTCCCTGCATGGTCCTGCACTCCAAAGCCTGATAGTGCTGCTCGCCGCCCGGCGCGCTAGCTAGACTCGTCGCGACTTTCAATCGCTGCGAGGAAGCAGATATGAGCATGACCTTCTCCGGCCAGGTCGCCCTGGTCACCGGCGGCGCCGCCGGCATCGGCCGCGCCACCGCCCTGGCATTCGCCGCCGAGGGCCTCAAGGTGGTGGTTTCCGACGTCGACGCCGCGGGCGGCGAGGGCACCGTCGAGCTGATCCGCGCGGCTGGCGGCGAGGCGCGTTTCGTGCGCTGCGACGTGACCCGTGACGCCGAGGTCAAGGCGCTGATGGAGGCGGTGATCGCCGCCCATGGCCGCCTCGACTACGCCTTCAACAACGCCGGTATCGAGATCGAGCAGGGCAAGCTGGCCGAGGGCAACGAGGCCGAGTTCGACGCCATCATGGGCGTCAACGTCAAGGGCGTGTGGCTGTGCATGAAGCACCAGATTCCGCTGCTGCTGGCCCAGGGCGGCGGCGCCATCGTCAACACCGCCTCGGTGGCCGGCCTCGGCGCGGCGCCGAAGATGAGCATCTACGCCGCCTCCAAGCATGCGGTGATCGGCCTGACCAAGTCGGCGGCGGTGGAGTACGCGAAGAAGAAAATCCGCGTCAATGCCGTGTGCCCGGCGGTGATCGACACCGACATGTTCCGCCGCGCCTACCAGGCCGACCCGAAGAAGGGCGAATTCGCCGCCGCCATGCACCCAGTCGGGCGCATCGGCAAGGTGGAGGAGATCGCCACCGCGGTGCTCTATCTGTGCTGCGACAACGCGGCCTTCACCACCGGCCATGCGTTGGCGGTGGATGGCGGCGCTACCGCGATCTGAGCCTCTAGCTCGGCGTTTTGGCGACGCCCCTGGGCTATCGTTGGCTCGCAGGGCCACTGCTTTGAGTGGCCCTGACTGCGCAAAATCCTGCCAGGTTCAACCGGAGCGATAACCCTAATGACCGCCGATCCCCTGCTGACGCTGTTTCTCCCCGCCGCCCTGGGCATCATCATGCTCGGGCTCGGCCTGTCGCTGAGCCTGGCGGACTTCGCCCGGGTGGCGAAATTCCCCAAACCCGTGCTGATCGGCCTGGCTTGCCAGCTGCTGCTGTTGCCGCTGGCCTGCTTCTTCCTGGCCAAGGCCTTCGGCCTGGCGCCGGCGCTGGCGGTCGGGCTGATGCTGCTGGCGGCCTCGCCGGGCGGCACCACGGCCAATCTCTACAGCCACCTGGCGCATGGCGACGTGGCGCTGAACATCAGCCTGACCGCGGTCAACTCGGTGGTGGCGATCCTCACCATGCCGCTGATCGTCAACCTGTCGCTGGCCTATTTCATGACCGCCGAGCAGGCCATCCCGCTGCAGTTCGCCAAGGTGGTGCAGGTGTTCGCCATCGTCCTCGGTCCGGTGGCCATCGGCATGTGGCTGCGCAGCCGCTTCCCCGGTTTCGCCGAGCGCATGCAGAAGCCGGTGAAGATCGTCTCGGCGCTGTTCCTGCTGCTGATCGTCCTGCTGGCGGTGGCCAAGGACTGGCGCACCTTCGTCGACTACGCCCCGGCGGTGGGCGGCGCGGCGCTGGCCTTCAACCTGCTGAGCATGGCGGTGGGCTACTGCGTGCCGCGCCTGCTCAAGCTCAACCTGCGCCAGGCGATCGCCATCGCCATGGAGATCGGCATCCACAACGGCACCCTGGCCATCGCCCTGGCGCTCAGCCCGGCGCTGCTGAACAACCCGACCATGGCCATTCCGGCGGCCATCTACAGCCTGATCATGTTTATCACCGCGGCGCTGTTCGGCTTGTGGGTCAACCGTGTGCACGGCGCCGAGCTGACAGGGCCGGCGGCGCTGGGGGAGCGGGCGTAGCAGCGATAAGCGCTGGCCACCGTGGGAGGCGCTTTAGCGGCGAGGGTCGCGGCTCAAGCCCCTCCCACAAGGCGCAACCTCAACGCTTGCCGGCGTTGAGAATCGCCAGGGTCAGCAGGCCGGCGACTATGCCCCAGAACGCCGAGCCGACGCCGAGCAAGCTCATGCCCGAGGCGGTGACCAGGAAGGTGATCAGCGCCGCCTCGCGCTCGTTGGGCTCGCTCATGGCCTGGGTCAGGCCGCCGATGATCGAGGCGAACAGCGCCAGCGCGGCGATGGACAGGATCAGCGCCGCCGGCAGCGCGGCGAACAGCGCCGCCAGGGTGGCGCCGAAGATCCCGGCGATGCCGTAGAACACCCCGCACCAGACCGCCGCGGTGTAGCGCTTGCGCGGGTCTTCGTGGGCTTCCGGGCCGGCGCAGATCGCCGCGCTGATCGCCGCCATATGGATGCCGTGGCTGCCGAACGGCGCCATCAGGATCGAGATCAGGCCGGTACTGGTGATCAATGGCGAGGCCGGCACCTGGTAGCCGTTGGCGCGCAGCACGGCCATGCCCGGCAGGTTCTGCGAGGCCATGGCGACGATGAACAGCGGAATGCCGATGCTGATCGCCGCGGCCAGGGAGAAGCTCGGCGTGGTCCACTCGGGCGTGGCCAACTGCAGACGGAAATCGCTGAAATCCAGCAGGCCGAACACGCCCGCCAGCAGGCTGCCGACCAGCAGCGCGGCGAGCACCGCGTAGCGCGGCCACAGGCGCTTGCCGAGCAGATAGGCGAGCAGCATGGCGACCACCAGCACGGGCTGCTGCTCGGCGGCCACGCAGATCTCCAGGCCGATCTTGAACAGCACGCCGGCCAGCAGGGCGGCGGCGATGGAGGCGGGGATACGCCGCATCAGGCGGTCGAAGCTGCCGGTCAGGCCGATCAGCACGATCAAGCCCGAGGCGAGGATATAGGCGCCGATGGCCTCGCCGTAGGACACCTGCGGCAGGCTGGTGATCAGCAGCGCCGCGCCGGGGGTGGACCAGGCGATCATCACCGGCGCGCGGTAGCGCAGCGACAGGCCGATGGAGCCGACGGCCATGCCGATCGACAGCGCCCAGATCCACGAGGAAATCTGCCCGCTGGAAAGGCCGGCGGCCTGGCCGGCCTGGAACATCAGCACCAGGGAGCTGGTGTAGCCGGTGAGCATGGCGATAAAGCCGGCGACTACGGCCGAGGTGGAGGTATCGGCCAGCGGGCGCAGGCGGGCGGGGGCGGCGTCTTGCATCAGAACAGTCCGGTGTCGACGAGGATGGGATAGAGCGAGGCGACCAAGAGTAGCGCCATGCCGATATTGAAGGCGCGCAGCGCGCGCGGATCGTCCAGCCAGCTGCGCAGCAGGCTGCCGGCCACCGTCCACAGGCCGACGCTGGGGCAGTTGACCAGGGCGAACAGTGCGGCGATCAGCAGCACGTTGCTGACGAAACCGTCCTGCGGCGTGTAGGTGGTGATGGCGCCGATGGCCATGATCCAGGCCTTGGGGTTGACCCACTGGAAGGCCGCCGCCTGGAGAAAGGTGAAGGGCTTGGCCGCCGGCCGGGCGCTGCCCTGCGGCGCGCCGGCCTGGGCGATTTTCCAGGCCAGGTAGAGCAGGTAGGCGGCGCCGACGTAGCGCAGCACCTGGTGCAGCACCGGCACGCGCTCGAACAGCTGGCCGAGGCCCAGCCCCACCGACGCCACCAGCAGCATGAAGCCCAGGCTGATGCCGAGCATGTGCGGGATGCTGCGGCGCACGCCGAAATTCACCCCGGAGGCGAGCAGCATCATGTTGTTGGGCCCAGGCGTGACCGAGGTGACGAAGGCGAAGGCGACGAAGGCGAGCAGGAGTTCGGCGGTCATGGGGATTCTCCGGTGACAGGCCATCAGCCTATGGCGCCGCCGGGTCGGCGTCGCGGTACAGCCACCTGCGGGTTGAACCGTACAGTCTGGTCAAGCGCCGCGCGCCTGGTTAGCCTCGGGGTTTTCCCGGATCAGGACAGGCCCGATGCAACCGGACAACCCCTATAGCGCGCCGCAGGCGGAGCTGCTCGACGCGACACGCGCCCCCCGCCTGCAGGGCTGGAGCGCGCGCCAGCTGCAGGTGCTCGGCTGGCTGGCGCTGGTCTCGGTGCTGGCCAATGCGCTGATGCTGGGCTTGCTGGTGGCCAGCGGCCTGCTGGAGGAGGGCGAGGCGCAGCTGCTGCTGGCCTACACCGACTGGCTGAACCTGGCGCTGGTGCTGCTCGGCTGCTACCTGCTGCTGCGCTTCAAGGCCTTCGCCGAGGCGCGTTTCGCCGCCAGGGGGCTGGGCGTGCCGATCTGGGCGCTGGTGGCGGTGACCCTGCTGCTGGAGGCGCTCGATGGCCTGTTCGGCGAGCGGCTGTTCGCCGCCCTGGATTGGCCGACCGCGAGCTATATCGGCGTGCTCTGCCTGATGGGCGCCTGCACCGCCTGGCTCGGCGTGCGCCTGCTCAAGATCGACTACCCCTATCCGGCGCTGCGGGTAATGGCCTGGCTCGACCTGGTCGGCGGCCTGATGCTGGTCAGCGTGCTGCTGATGCTGGTGGCGGTGCTGCCGCTGCTCGGCGCCGGCGTGGCGTTGATGCTGGTGTTCTTCAAGGGCGCCGCCGAGCTGCAGCAGTCGGCGGCGCACTAGCAGGCTCAGGGCTGGGCCAGTTGCGAGCGGCTCAGCTGGTGCTCCTCGCCGGCGTAGTAGGCGCGCACCCTGGGGTCCATCACCGCGCGCCACAACGGTGGAATCAGCGCCAGGACGATCATCCCGGCATAGCCGTTGGGCAACTGCGGGCTGTCGTCGAAGTGGCGCAGCACCTGATAGCGACGCTTGGCGTAGGCGTGGTGGTCGGAATGGCGCTGCAGGTGGAAGAGGAACAGGTTGGTCAGCAGGAAGTTGCTGTTCCACGAGTGATGCGGGTTGGTGCGCTCGTAGCGGCCGTTGTCCAGTTTGCGCCGGTGCAGGCCGTAGTGCTCGACGTAGTTGACTATCTCCAGCAGGGTGAAGGCCATGACCGCCTGGCCGAGGAAGAACAGCGCGCCGAGCCAGCCCAGGGTCAGGGCGAAGCCGAGCAGCAACAGGGCGCTGATGGCGTACCACCAGATCAGCTCGTTGCGCCAGTGCAGTGCCGGCAGGCCGCGACGTTTGAGGCGCTCGGCCTCCAGCTTCCAGGCGTTGAGGAAGTTGTGCTTGTAGGCGTGCGGCAGGAAGGCGTACAGGCTCTGGCCGAAGCGCGAGGAGGAGGCGTCTTCCGGCGTCGACACGTGCACATGATGGCCGCGTACGTGCTCCACCTTGAAGCCGGCGTAGCACACCGCGGCCAGCAGCAGGCCGCCGGCGCGCTGTTCCAGCTGCGGATCCTTGTGGATCAGTTCGTGCGCCACGGTGATGCCGATGGCGCCCATCACCGTGCCCACCGACAGCACCCAGCCGAGCCGGCCGAGCCAGCTCCAGGCCTGATAGTCGACGAACACCCAGCCGCTCCAGACCAGCATGGCCAGCAGCAGCGGCACGGTGGCCAAACTCAGCAGGCGGTAGTAGCCCTGGGCTTCCAGGGCCGGGACCTCGCTGCTTTCCTCCGGGTTGGCCGGGTCGCGGCCGACCACGAAATCCAGCAGCGGGATCACCCCGAACACCACCGTGATCACCAGCCAGGCCCAGGCGTCGGCGTGGGCGCTGCCTAAGGACCAGTAGTAGCTGAGCGGAATGCCGAGCACCGGCACCAGCCAGATCCAGTAGCCGACCTTCTTCAGGGCGATCATCCAGGGGGAGGGCAGGCGTTCGAACATGGGCGGCTCCGGCTTGTTATTGTGCTGGGATATTGATGTCGGATTGTAGGACAATCTGTTTTCGAGACCAGCCGTCCGGGGCCCACCTTTAGATCAGAAAGCCGCCCGCCGGGGCGCTTGGCCCGGTAACACCCTGTGTTACACTCGCCGCTCGATTTTTCGCCGCCGCCCAGCAATGGCGGGGCTCTCAGACTCGACCGCCTGCCCCTGGATCGACGCAAATAAGGAATGTCATGACGTTCAAGGCCCCGGACAGCCTCGCCGAGCAAATTGCCCATTACCTGGCCGAACGCATCGTTCGCGGCGAGCTCAAGGAGCGCGAACGCATCCAGGAGCAGAAGGTCACCCAGGCGCTCAACGTCAGTCGCGGATCGGTGCGCGAGGCGCTGCTGATTCTCGAACGTCGCCACCTGATCGTGATCCTGCCGCGCCGCGGCGCCCAGGTCACCGAACTGACCCCGCACAAGGTGCAGAGCCTCTACGGCCTGGTGATCGAGCTGTATATCCTGCTGGCCCGCGCGGTGATCGAGCGCTGGCAGGCGGAAAGCGACCTGGCGCCGTTTCTCGATATCCAGCAGCGCCTGCAGGACAGCCTGCAGCGCGGCGATATCGGCGCCTTCGTCGAGAACAGCTTCGACGTGATGCGCGCCGCCTTTCCCTTCGCCGACAACCCCTATCTGCAGGAAACCCTGGAGAACCTGCTGCCGGCCATCAGCCGCACCTATCACCTGGCGCTGGAGCGGCGCAAAGGCGAGATGGGCCAGTTCATGAACACCTTCGCCAGCCTGCTGCAGGCGATCATCGCCCGCGATCAGGGCCGCGCCCGCGAGGTGCTGCTGGCCTATGGCGAGCACAACTGCCAGCTGGTGCTGGCGACCCTGGCCGAGCGCTAAGCCCCGATGCGCCTGAAGAGCATCAAGCTGGCCGGCTTCAAGTCCTTCGTCGATCCGACCACGGTGAGCTTTCCCAGCAACATGGCGGCGGTGGTCGGGCCCAACGGCTGCGGCAAGTCCAACATCATCGACGCCGTACGCTGGGTGATGGGCGAGAGTTCGGCGAAGAACCTCCGTGGCGAGTCGATGACCGACGTCATCTTCAATGGCTCCAACACGCGCAAGCCGGTGACCCAGGCCTCCATCGAGCTGATCTTCGACAACAGCGACAATTCGCTGGTGGGCGAGTACGCCGCCTTCGCCGAGATCTCCATCCGCCGCCGGGTGACCCGCGACGGGCAGAACACCTATTTCCTCAACGGCACCAAGTGCCGCCGCCGCGATATCACCGATATCTTCCTCGGCACCGGCCTCGGGCCGCGCAGCTACTCGATCATCGAGCAGGGCATGATCAGCAAGCTGATCGAGGCCAAGCCCGAGGAGCTGCGCAACTTCATCGAGGAAGCCGCCGGCATCTCCAAGTACAAGGAGCGTCGCCGCGAGACCGAGAATCGCATCCGCCGCACCCAGGAAAACCTGGCGCGCCTGACCGACCTGCGCGAAGAGCTGGAACGCCAGCTCGAACGCCTGCACCGCCAGGCCCAGGCGGCGGAGAAATACCAGGAATACAAGGCCGAGGAGCGTCAGCTCAAGGCGCAACTGCTGGCCCTGCGCTGGCAAACCCTGAACCAGCAGGTCGGCAGCCGCGAGCAGGTGATCGGCGACCAGGAGGTGGCCTTCGAGGCGCTGGTGGCCGAGCAGCGCAGCGCCGATGCCGCTATCGAGCGCCTGCGCGACGGCCACCACGAATTGAGCGAGCGCTTCAACCTGGTGCAGGGCCGCTTCTACTCGGTGGGCGGCGATATCGCCCGCGTCGAGCAGAGCATCCAGCATGGCCAGCAGCGCCTGCGCCAGTTGCAGGACGATTTGCGCGAGGCGGAAAAGGCGCGCCTGGAAACCGAATCCCACCTCGGCCACGACCGCACCCTGCTGGCCACCCTCGGCGAAGAGCTGGAGATGCTCCTGCCCGAGCAGGAGCTGACCGCCGCCGCGGCCGAGGAATCCGCCGCCGGCCTGGAAGAGGCCGAGGCCGCCATGCACGGCTGGCAGGAGCAGTGGGACGGCTTCAACCAGCGCAGCGCCGAGCCGCGCCGCCAGGCCGAGGTGCAGCAGTCGCGCATCGCCCAGCTGGAGCAGAGCCTGGAGCGCCTGGCCGAACGCCAGCGCCGACTTAACGAAGAGCTGCAGCAACTGGCGGCCGACCCCGAAGACGCCGCGATCCTGGAACTGAACGAACAGCTGGCGGCTGGCGAATTGGAGCAGGAGTCGCTGCAGGCAGCCGAAGAGCAGCAGGCCGAGCGCCTGCAGCAACTGCGCGAGGAGCTGCAGCAGGCCGGTCAGGCCCAGCAGCAGGCGCAGGGCGAACTGCAACGCCTGAACGGTCGCCTGGCTTCGCTGGAGGCGCTGCAACAGGCCGCGCTCGATCCGGGGCAGGGCGCCGGCGACTGGCTGCGCGAGCAGAATCTGCAGCAGTGTCCGCGCCTGGCCGAAGGCCTGCGGGTGGAAGCCGGCTGGGAGCTGGCGGTGGAAACCGTGCTCGGCGCCGACCTGCAGGCGGTGCTGCTGGATGATTTCGCCGGGCTGGATTTCACTGCGCTGGAGCAAGGCGAGTTGCGCCTGGCCAGCCCAGCTTCGGGCGGCGCGCGCCGTGCCGGCAGCCTGCTGGACAAGATCGAATCCAGTCACGACCTTTCGCCCTGGCTGGCCAATGTTCTCCCGGTCGAGTCCCTGGAGCAGGCCCTCGCAGGCCGCTCGCAGTTGGCCGAGGGCGAAAGCCTGATCAGCCGCGACGGCTACTGGGTTGGCCGGCACTTCTTGCGCGTGCGTCGCGCCGCCGAGGCGGACAGCGGCGTGCTGGCGCGCGGCCAGGAGCTGGAACGCCTGATACTTGCGTGCGAGGAGCGTGAAGCGGCGCTGGCGCAACTGGATGAACGCCTGCTGGCGCTGCGCGACGAGCAACGTCTTCAGGAAGAACAGCGTGAGCAGCAACGCCGTCAGGGCCAGGAACTGGCGCGCCAGCTGAGCGAGCTAAAGGCAAAGCTGTCCGCCAGCCAGGCCAAGGCCGAGCAACTGGGCCTGCGTCGCCGCCGTCTGCAGGACGAACTGCAGGAAGCGGCCGAGCAGCGCGAGATCGAGCAGGAGCAACTGGGCGAATCGCGCCTGCAGTTGCAGGATGCGCTGGATGCCATGGCCCTGGATAACGAGCAGCGCGAAAGCCTGCTGGCCAGCCGCGACAGTCTGCGCGAGCGCCTCGACCGTGTGCGTCAGGACGCGCGTCAGCACAAGGACCATGCCCATCAGCTGGCGGTGCGGGTCGGCTCGCTCAGGGCGCAGCACGACTCCACCCGTCAGGCCCTGGAGCGCCTGCAACTGCAGGCCGAACGCCTGCACGAGCGGCGCGAGCAGCTGTCGCTGAATCTGGAAGAAGGCGAGGCGCCGCTGGAAGAGCTGCGCATCAAGCTCGAGGAACTGCTCGAGCGGCGCATGGCGGTGGACGATGAACTGCGCCAGGCGCGCCTGGCCCTGGAAGACGCCGACCGCGAACTGCGCGACGCCGAGAAGCGCCGCAGCCAGGCCGAGCAGCAGGCGCAACTGCTGCGTGGCCAACTGGAGCAGCAGCGCATGGACTGGCAGTCGCTCAACGTGCGGCGCAAGGCCCTGGCCGATCAGCTCGCCGAGGACCACTACGATCTGCACGGGGTGATCGCCACCCTGCCGGTCGAGGCCAGCGAGAGCGCCTGGGAAGAAGAGCTGGAGCGTATGGCCGCGCGCATCGCCCGGCTCGGGCCGATCAACCTGGCGGCCATCGACGAGTATCAGCAGCAGTCCGAGCGCAAGCGCTACCTGGATGCGCAGGACGCCGACCTGGTCGAGGCGCTGGAAACCCTGGAGAACGTCATCCGCAAGATCGACAAGGAAACACGCAATCGTTTCAAGGACACCTTCGATCAGATCAATGGCGGTCTGCAGGCGCTCTTTCCAAAAGTTTTCGGCGGCGGCAACGCTTATTTGGAACTCACCGGCGAAGATCTACTCGATACCGGTGTGACCATCATGGCGCGGCCCCCGGGCAAGAAGAACAGCACCATTCATTTGCTCTCCGGCGGAGAGAAGGCGTTGACCGCCTTGGCACTGGTGTTTTCCATCTTCCAGCTCAATCCGGCGCCGTTCTGCATGCTGGACGAAGTGGATGCGCCGCTGGACGATGCCAACGTCGGGCGCTACGCGCGCCTGGTCAAGGAGATGTCGGCGACGGTGCAGTTCATCTATATCACCCATAACAAGATCGCCATGGAAATGGCCGATCAGCTGATGGGGGTCACCATGCACGAGCCGGGCTGCTCGCGCCTGGTGGCGGTGGACGTGGAGGAGGCGCTGGCCATGGTGGAGGCATGATGCTCTCGGGCTGGCTGAACACAGGCAAAACTCCATGTGGGTGCCGGTGTAAAGTTGCCTTTCGTCGTGCTAGCTTATTGCCCACTTTTGTTACACGCGGAAAACGTCAGATAGAACATGGAGTTGGCGCCGCGTTTATAGTCGAGTTGTGATCCGGTTGATTGGATCTTTTTTTCACCAGAATTTTTAAGGGTCAGGTATTTCATGGAATTCGGTCTGCGCGAGTGGCTGATCGTTATTGGCATCATCGTTATCGCTGGCATTCTTTTCGACGGCTGGCGCCGTATGCGCGGTGGCAAGGGCAAGCTCAAGTTCAAGCTGGACCGTAGCTTCGCCAACATGCCGGACGACGACAGTGATCCAGATCTGCTCAGTACACCGCGTGTGGTGCAGCGCGACCACGAACCGCAGCTGGATGAAGACGATCTGCCGTCGATGAGCGCCAAGGACCTGCCGCGCCGCTCGCGTAACGAGCCGCAGCAGGGCGACCTCAACCTGGCGGTCGACGAGCCGGTGCCGACCCTGCTCAACCCGGTCGACGACGAAGTCGCGCCCAAGGACGCGAAGAAAGCCGCCAAGCCGGCCGCCGAGGCCGCGCCGGTGGAGGAAGTGCTGGTGATCAACGTGGTCGCCCGCGACGACATCGGTTTCAAGGGCCCGGCGCTGCTGCAGAACATCCTCGAAAGCGGTCTGCGTTTCGGCGAGATGGACATCTTCCACCGCCACGAGAGCATGGCCGGCAACGGCGAGGTGCTGTTCTCCATGGCCAATGCGCTCAAGCCCGGCACCTTCGACCTGGATGACATCGAAGGCTTCAGCACCCGCGCAGTGAGCTTCTTCCTCAGCCTGCCCGGCCCGCGTCACCCGAAACAGGCCTTCGACGTGATGGTCGCCGCGGCGCGCAAGCTGGCCCACGAGCTGGGCGGCGAGCTGAAGGACGACCAGCGCAGCGTGATGACCGCGCAGACCATCGAGCACTATCGCCAGCGCATCGTCGAGTTCGAGCGCCGGCAGCTGACCCAGAAACGCTAAACAGCAGCGGCAAGCTGCAAGCCTCAAGCTGCAAGCCGAGCGCTTGGCTTGGGGCTTTTTCATTCTTGCCGCTTGAAGCTTGTAGCTTGAGGCTTTATTTGCAATGACCGACGCCGCCCAACGGAATGCCGCCCAACGTATCGCCGAACTGCGCAACGAACTGGATGCGCACAACTACCGCTACTACGTGCTGGATGAGCCGAGCATTCCCGACGCCGAGTACGACCGCCTGTTTCGCGAACTGCAGGCGCTGGAGGCCGAGCACCCCGAGCTGGTGACCGCCGAGTCGCCGACCCAGCGCGTCGGCGGCGCGGCGCTCGACGCTTTCGGCGAGGTGCGCCACGAGATCCCCATGCTCAGCCTGGGCAACGCCTTCGAGGAGGACGATCTGCGTGCCTTCGACCGCAGCGTGCGCGGCGGCCTAGGGCTTGCCGGCGGCGACCTGTTCGGCGGCGGCGCCGAGGTGGAGTACAGCTGCGAGCCCAAGCTCGACGGCCTGGCCGTCAGCCTGCGCTACGAACACGGCCAACTGGTGCGCGGCGCCACCCGCGGCGACGGCAGCACCGGCGAGGACATCAGCGCCAACGTGCGCACCATCCGCAACGTGCCGCTGCGTCTGCAGGGCGAGGGCTGGCCGCAGGTGCTGGAGGTGCGCGGCGAGGTGTTCATGCCCAAGGCCGGTTTCGACGAACTCAACGTGCGTCAGGCTGAGGCCGGCGCCAAGACCTTCGCCAACCCGCGCAACGCCGCGGCCGGCAGCCTGCGTCAGCTCGACCCGAAGATCACCGCCAGCCGCCCGCTGGAGTTCTGCTGCTACGGCGTCGGCCAGGTCAGCGGCGAGCTGCCGGCCACCCAGGTCGGCATGCTCGAGCAGCTCAAGGCCTGGGGCATTCCCATCAGCCGCGAGCTGAAGCTGGCCAGGGGCGTGGACGCCTGCCTGGACTACTACCGCGATATCGGCCAGCGGCGCATGGAGCTGCCCTATGACATCGACGGCGTGGTGTTCAAGGTCAACCAGATCGAGGACCAGCAGCAGCTGGGCTTTCGTGCGCGCACGCCGCACTGGGCCATCGCCCACAAGTTCCCCGCGCAGGAGGAGCTGACCGAGCTGCTCGACGTCGAGTTCCAGGTCGGCCGCACCGGCGCCGTCACCCCGGTGGCGCGGCTCAAGCCGGTCAAGGTGGCCGGCGTCACCGTGGCCAATGCCACTCTGCACAATATGGACGAGGTGGCGCGCCTGGGGCTGATGATCGGCGATACCGTGATCATCCGCCGCGCCGGCGACGTGATCCCCCAGGTGATGGCCGTGGTGCCCGAGCGCCGTCCCGATAACGCGTGCCCGGTACAGATTCCCGAGCAGTGCCCGGTATGCGGCTCGGCGGTGGAGCGCACCCAGCTGGTCAAGCGCAGCAAGGGCAAGGAGTCGGTCAGCGAGGGCTCGGTGTACCGCTGCATCGGCCGCCTGAGCTGCCAGGCGCAGCTCAAGCAGGCGATCATCCACTTCGTCTCGCGCCGCGCCATGGACATCGAGGGCCTCGGCGAGAAGAGCGTCGAGCAACTGGTGGACGAGGGCCTGGTCAGCTCGCCGGCCGATCTCTACAGCCTGAGTTTCGAGCAGATCGTCGGCCTGGAAGGTTTCGCCGAGCTGTCCAGCAACAACCTGCTGGCGGCCATCGCCGATAGCCGCACGCCGACGCTGGCGCGCTTTATTTACGCCCTGGGCATTCCCGATGTCGGCGAGGAAACCGCCAAGCTGTTGGCCCGCGCCCTGGGCTCGCTGGCGCGCATCCGGCAGGCGCTGCCCGAGGTGCTGACCTGGCTGCCGGACGTGGGCCTGGAAGTGGCGCACGAGATCCACAGTTTCTTCGCCGACGCGCACAACCAGGCCGTGCTGGAGAAACTAGTCTATGACCACGACGCGCCACTCGGCGTCTTGCGTGAGGATGCCGGGCTGAGTGCGGAGTTCACCGCCTGCGCCAGCCTGGCCGAGTTGCTGGGCAAGCTGAATATCGCCTCGGTCGCCGCGACCGGCGCCCAGAAACTGGTCGATGAAGCGATCAGGCGTCTTGCCGCCACCGGCGCGAGCAAGGCGGAGCAGGCCGTGCGCCTGCAGCATGTCGTCGAACTCAGTCAGGACTGGCTAGACCTGTCGGTGCTCAAGGGGCTCAACGAAAAGGCCAAGCAGGCCGTGCGCGAGTTCTTCGCCGACCCGGCCAAGGTGGCCATGGCCCGCGCCATCGAGCAGCAGTTGCTGGATTTCGGCATGCACTGGGGCTGCGAGAAGAAGGTCGCCGCAGGCCTGCCCCTGGCCGGGCAGACCTGGGTGCTGACCGGCACCCTGGAGCTGATGAGCCGCGATGTGGCCAAGGGCAAGCTGGAAGGCCTGGGCGCCAAGGTGGCCGGCTCGGTGTCGGCCAAGACCCATTGCGTGGTGGCCGGCCCGGGCGCCGGCTCGAAACTGGCCAAGGCCAGCGAGCTGGGAGTCAAGGTGCTGGACGAAGCGCAGTTTCTCGAACAGCTCAAGGCCTTCGGCGTCGAGCCGTAGGCCTTGAGGAAGAGTCGGTGCGCGCGGCGCACCCCAAGGGAATCGTCGTAGCCCGGATGCAATCCGGGGCAGCGCGCATGATCGTTCCCGGATTGCATCCAGGCTACGAGCGTAGGTCAGCATGTAGGGTGGATGACGCTTTACCCATCCACCGTGGGCAATCGCTGGTGGATGAAAAAGGCGTCATCCACCCTAGGCAGAATCGCTGTGCGGCGAACCCGCGGGATCACCGTAGCCCGGATGCAATCCGGGGCAGCGCCGCACGATCGCTCCCGGATTGCACCCGGGCTGCGAGCGCAGGTCAGCCGGCGAAGCGCTGCTCCAGATAGGCGATGATCGCCTTGGACTCGTACAGCCAGGTGCTCTGGCCGTTTTCCTCGATGCGCAGGCAGGGCACCTTGATGCGGCCGCCTTGCTGTTCCAGGGCCTGGCGATGTTCGGCGTCGTGCTTGGCGTCGCGCAGTTGTACCGGCAGGTTCAGCCGGTGCAGGCTGCGCCTGACCTTGACGCAGAACGGGCAGGCGTGGAACTGGTACAGCGCCAGGTCGGCCGTGGCGCGCTCCACCTCGGCCTGTGCCGCGGCGCTGCGCTGCAGTTTCCGCGGGCGGCTGATCCAGTCGACGAACACGACGATCTGGCCGAGGCCAATGCGAAGGGCCTTGAGCAACATGCTTTCTACTCCTGAAATGCCGACGGCCGTTCAGCGTCGTGAACGGCCGTCGTGGTGGGGGGCTGCGCCTCAGCCGATTAGGCTGAGGAGTTCGCTGCGGGTCGCCGGGTTTTCGCGGAATTCGCCGAGCATCACCGAGGTGACCATGGACGAGTTCTGCTTCTCCACGCCGCGCATCATCATGCACATGTGCTGGGCCTCGATGACCACCGCCACGCCGAGGGCGCCGGTAACCTGTTCGATGGCCTCGGCGATCTGCCGGCTGAGGTTTTCCTGGATCTGCAGGCGGCGGGCGTACATGTCGACGATGCGCGCCACCTTGGACAGGCCGAGCACCTTACCGTTGGGGATATAGGCGACGTGGGCCTTGCCGATGAACGGCAGCAGGTGGTGCTCGCACAGCGAGTACAGCTCGATATTCTTGACCAGCACCATCTCGCTGTTGTCGGAGCTGAACAGCGCGCCGTTGGTCACTTCCTCCAGCGTCTGCTGGTAGCCGCGGCAGAGGTACTGCATGGCCTTGGCCGCGCGCTTGGGGGTGTCCAGCAGGCCTTCGCGAGAGGCGTCCTCGCCGAGCTGGCCGAGGATCGCGGTGTAGTGTTGTTCCAGGGACATGGAAAATCCTGTTGGGTATCGAAGGGCGCAGGGTAGGGCGCCGATGGGCGCCTGGCAAGAGCGCCGGGCGCCAGAATCATGGGCCGGGCGGGTCAGTCGTCGCGGCCGTCCATCATGGTGCGCTTGAGGATGATATACACCGCGCCGGTGCCGCCGTGCTTGGCCAGGCAGGAGCTGAAACCCAGCACCTGCGGGTGCTGGCGCAGCCAGGTGTTGACGTGGCTCTTGATCATCGGCCGGCGGCCGTCCATGCGCACCGCCTTGCCGTGGGTGACGCGCACGCAGCGCACCTCCAGCTTGGCGGCTTCGGCGAGAAACTCCCACAGCGTGTCGCGGGCCTTCTCCACGCTCATGCCGTGCAGGTCGAGGCTGCCGTCGAAGGGGATCTGGCCGAGCTTGAGCTTGCGCATCTGGCCGTCCTGCACGCCGTTGCCGGCCCAGTACAGCGGGTCTTCGGCGCCGACATCGATGACGAACTGGTCGGACAGCCCGTCCACCTTGATCTCGCCCTGGCTGATGGTCGCAGCCTGGCGCAGGGTGTTGAACTGCTTGCGATCAGCTTTGGGTTTGCCGGTGTCGGCGCGGTCGTGCTTGATCGGCTTGACGCCGCGCAGCTCGGCCTGGAACAGGGAAAAGTCGTCGTCTTGCATCGGTGGCTCCGCGAAACAGGCGGGCATTTTATGGCCTGCCATCCCTGACGGCCACCCTTCGGGCCGTCGCTGCGCGACGTTAAAAATGGCTCCCGGCCATTTTTAATCGCCTACCGCCCCTGGCGGCCAGTCTGCGGGCCATCGTGGCGCGACGTTTCAGTCGCGCTTTTTCAGCAGGTGCGGCGACAGGGCGAGGTCGCGCGGCCGGCGCAGGCGCCGGCGGCAGCGGCGCCAGAAGGCGATGCCGGCCCACAGCAGCAGCAGGCCGAGCAGCAGCAGGACGCCGGCTTCGCCGGTGGAGTCGTTGAGCGTGCCCAGCACCGGGGCGCTCCCGGCCAGCGAGGCGACGCCGGCCAGCGCCAGGAGGATGCCGAAGGTGGCCAGCAGCGCGCCCAGCGCCGCACCGATGCGCAGGCGCCAGTGTTTCGGCTGGCGCGGGCGCAGGCGGCGGGCATCGAAATCGTCGGACAGCTTCATGCCGATTTCCTTTGGGGTGTCGGCGCTATGACCGGTCATTCGCGCCGGGGTTCCGCCGTGCTGGCGGCACTGTGACGGCGGTCAGATCAGTGCCTTGGCCTGCGGCACCAGGGTGGCGAAGTTGTCGGCCAGGGCGATCATCTCGATGCGGTGCACCTGGGCGGCGGCGATCACGCTGCCATCGGGGGCCGGCAGGTCGCGGGTGGCGCAGGCGGCGTCGACCAGGGTGCAGCGATAACCATAGTCCTTGGCCGCGCGCACCGTGGTGCTGACGCTGGAATGGGTCATGAAGCCGCAGACGATCAGGTCGAGATGGCCGAGGGCCTGCAGGCGGTCGTGCAGTTCGGTGCCGGCGAAGGCGTTGGGCAGGCGTTTCTCCACCACGATCTCGCCGGCCAGCGGGGCGGCTTCGGGCAGGTGGCGGCCACGCGGGCCGCTGGGATCGAGCAGGCCGCCGGGAATGCCGAGGTGCTTGACGTGGACGATGGCGCTGCCGGCGGCGCGGGCGGCGGCCAGCAGGCTGGCGATCTCGGCCAGGGCGGCGTCCAGGCCGGGCAGGGCGAGCACGCCGCTGCGGTATTCTTCCTGGGCATCGATGATCAGCAGGGTCGCATTGCCCAGACTGGCCGGAGCGTGGCCACGACCGGTGAGCTGGAACATGGTTTGCGGATGGGACATCTCGGGCTCCTGGCTGATGGTGATGATCTGCCATTGTCCGCTTGCCAGAGCGCGCTGTGAACCTCTCGTGCGCCATTACTTGCTCAGCCGCGGAGCGCGGAGCAGAATCGGAACCGTCCCGAAGGACTCGGGGTCGCATGCAAAAGGAGTTGCCCATGTCGCTGTTTTCGCAATTGTCCCCGCATTTCTGGCTGCTGTTTGCCATCGCCGTGGCCATCGCCGTGCTGCGCGAATTGCGCCGGCCACCGGATGGCCCCGGCTGGTCGCACAAGAAGCGCGAGCGTCCCTGATCGCCGACGCTGCCGACAATGCGGCGGGCAAGCCTGCGGCATGTCCGCCCTACAAACGAAAACGCCCCGCAACTGGCGGGGCGTTTGCTATTGCGCGAGGGCCTCAGCCGCCCAGGCCGAGCCACTGGAACTGCAGGTACCAGATGCCCAGCGAGCCGAGGAAGTTGACCAGGATCGCCGGCAGGAACTTCAGGTGCACGCCGAAGCTGTAGCTCTTGTCCAGGCTCATGGCCATCACCCCGGCGGCCGAGCCGACCACCGTCAGCGAACCGCCGATGCCCACCATCAGCGCGTTCAGCGCCCACTGGTCGAGGCCCAGCTGCGGGTTGGACATCAGCGCCGCGGCTTCCACCGGCACGTTGTCCATCACCCCGGAGGCGATGCCCAGCACCACGTTGACCAGGGTCGGATCGAGGATCTCGAACAGCCGCGAGATATAGGACAGCCAGCCGACGTGGTTGAGGCAGGCCACCGAGGTGATGATGCCGATGAAGAACAGCAGGGCGTTCCACTCCACCTTCTGCAGCTGCTCGTGCCAGCGCGTCTCGATGCCCATACGGGTCAGCAGCCAGCTGTACAGCGCCACCAGGCCGAGGCCGATTCCGATGGCGAACTCGATGCCGACCTTGAGCAGGATGTTGCACAGCACCGCGCCGATCACCGCGATGAAACCCACCAGCGCCAGGCCGGCGCCGCCCGGCTTGAGCCGGCTCTCGCTGGCGTCGACCTTGCGGATCAGCTGCTGGCCGTCCAGCTGGCGCAGGTAGAACAGGTGCAGGGTGGCGGCGCACAGCAGCCAGCCGATCAGCGCCGAGGGGATCAGCAGCAGCAGACCGGCGATGCTGATCTTGCCGGCCAGCACCACCATCAGGCTGGTGGAGGTGCCGAGGAACCAGACCCCGGAGTTGGACGCCACCACGATGTTGCACAGCGCCACGTGGGTGTAGCGCTGGTGGCTGGAGATGCTGGTGATGGTCTTGCCGAAGATCATCGCCGTGGTGAAGTTGTTGAGAAAGGGCGACAGGGTCGCCGACAGCGCGCCGGTGGCCCAGAACATGCCGCGCGCACCGAGGCCCTTGCGCAGCAGGTAGCCGTTCAGCGCGGTGAACACGTTCCGCTCGTTGAGCAACTCGACCACCATCCACATGAAGGCCATGAAGGCGATCAGGCCGAACAATTCCTCCTTGGTCTCGCTCTGGGCGTGGAGGAAATACTGGAAGCCGTTGGGGTCGGTGAGGGCGTAGTGGACGCCGATGACGATCAGGCCGGACATCATGAACATGGCCGGCTTGAACTTATCCATCTCCAGTTGTGCTTCAAAAACTATCAGCGTCATGCCAATAAGGAATATCGCCAGCACGAGCAAGCCCGTGAGCGAGAAGGGGTCGATGACCATTGGGGGTTCTCATTAGGAAGGGATGGGAAGGGTTAAGAAATCGTTGCAAATTATAACGATGTGACCCCTCGCCTGGCAGCAGTCGAACTACGACTTAACGGCATTTATTTATGGCCATGCGCCCCGTGCCTGCCCTGGGCTAAACTGCACCGTTTTCATCCGGAGATCGCCCGTGACCGTCCCCGCTACCCGTTTACGCACCCTGCGCGACTACATCCGCTGGGCCGTCAGCCGTTTCCAGGCCGAGCAGCTGTTCTTCGGCCATGGCACCGACAATGCCTGGGACGAGGCGCGCCAACTGGTGCTCGGTGCCTTGCACCTGCCCTGGGAAATGGCCGATGCCTACCTCGACTGCCGCCTGGAGGACGACGAGCACGCCCATCTGCAGGCGCTGCTCAAGCGCCGCATCGAGGCGCGCGTGCCCACCGCCTACCTGCTCGGCGAGGCCTGGTTCTGCGGGCTGCCCTTCGTCGTTGACGAGCGCGTGCTGGTGCCGCGCTCGCCGATTGCCGAACTGATCGAGGCGCACTTCGCCCCCTGGCTGCCGGCGACGCCTGCGCGGGTGCTCGACCTGTGCAGCGGCTCGGGCTGCATCGGCATCGCCTGCGCCTACGCGTTTCCCGAGGCCGAGGTGGTGCTGGCCGATCTGTCGTTCGAGGCGCTGGAGGTGGCCAACCAGAATATCGAGCGCCATGGCCTGGAAGAGCGCGTCTACTGCGTGCAGGGCGACGGCTTCGCCGGGCTGCCGGGGCAGCGTTTCGACCTGATCGTCTCCAATCCGCCCTACGTCGATGCCGAGGATTTCGCCGACATGCCGGCCGAGTACCAGCACGAACCGGCCATGGGCCTGGCCTGCGGCGACGACGGCCTGGACCTGGTGCGGCGCATGCTGGCCGAGGCCGCCGACCACCTGACCGAGCGCGGCCTGCTGATCGTCGAGGTGGGCAATAGTCAGGTGCATGTCGAGGCGCTGTACCCGGAGGTGGACTTCACCTGGCTGGAGTTCGCGCGCGGCGGCCACGGCGTGTTCCTGCTGGCGGCCCAGCAGTGCCGCGAGCACCAGGCGCTGTTCCGCTCGCGGGTCGAAGCGTGAATCGGTGCGCACGACGCACCGTAGGGTGCGCCGTGCGCACCAATCATCTCAGCGCGTGGCGATCCAGATCAGCAATCCGGCCTGGAACAGGCAGAAGGCCACCAGGCAGCTGACGGTGAAGCGCAGGCCGCTGTCCTCGCGCTTGAGGCGCTCCACCTTCTCCTCCAGCTTGCGCAGCTGCACGTCCTGCTCGCGCAGGCTCTGATCGGCCTGCTGGAGCATGGCGGCGGCGTCCAGCAGCTCGATGATCTGCACCTTCTCGGCCTGCCAGTCGCCGTGCAGCGAACTGACCCGCGCCGCGCTGTAGAACGGCTTGAGCTGCAGCGGGTCGCTGTATTCGATGACGAAACCCTGGGCCTTCAGCGCATGGTCGCGGCGGGCGCGCGCCGCTTCGTTGAAGTTGTCGCGGGTCGGCAGGGCGCCGCCCTCGACCTGGTAATGGGCGTACTGCTTGCGCGCCCAGGCGATGCCCTGGGCCAGCAGGAAGCGCCCCAGGCCGCGGTTGGCCGGCTCCACGCTCAGGCCCTTATCCGGGCCGAAGCGCACCTCCTTGCGTTGATGATCGGCCCAGACCTCCAGCAGGTTCTGCTCGCGGTGCAGGCGCTGCCCCGGCAGCTGCAGGCTCAGGCGCAGCAGGCTGAGGTCCTTGGCGTGGCGCTCGACCCGGCCGAGCTGGACGAAGCGCAGCGGCCGCGGGCCGGTGTCGCGGTCCACCGGCAGCGGTGCCAGGCGCAGCAGGCTGAACTGCTCGGCCGGCAGGTCGGCCCAGGGATGGGGGGCGGCCGGCGCTTCGCCGCTCTGTTCGGCGTCGACCGGCGCGGTTGCGGGGGGTGAAACGGGTTGTTCGCTCATGGGGGCCTGTGCGCTAACGCTGAAACTGCTATGTAGGCAGGTTATCGACCGTTTTGCCTCGCACTGGAGCGAATAAAGGCGACGATGCGTTCGCCCAGGGCGCGGGCCAAGGGTAGCTGCGGATCGTCGTAGGAGGCCAGCTGTTCGTGCCAGGGCAGCGGAGTGATGCGCAGCACGTGGTTCATGCCGGGGATAAGCGCCAGTTCGGCGTCCGGCTTGGCCTGCTGCAAGGCCACGGCGTTGTCGACGCCGACCTGGGCGTCGTGGCTGCCCTGCACGATCAGCGCCGGCATCCGTAGCGCGGCGAAGGCCTCGGCCGGGCGCTGGCGCAGCAGGCTGATCAGGTAGGGCTGCACGCTGGGGCGCAGCAGCACCTGCAATGCCTTGGGTACCTCGGCTTGCTCCTGACCGCGGATCAGGCTGGCCAGGATCTGCCGGCTCTCGGCCAGCAGCGGCGGCGGCAGGCGCATGGCCAGTTGCGCGTCGAGCACCTGGCCGATGGGGTAGGCCGGGCCGGCGATGGACACCAGCGCCTCGGCGCCGCTGCCGGCGGCGGCCAGGCTGGCGATCAGCGCGCCTTCGCTGTGGCCGATCAGGATCAGCCGGTCGAAGCGCGGATCGCCCTTGAGCAGTCGTCCCCAGGCCTCGGCATCGGCGACGTAGCGTTCGATGCGCAGATCGCGTTCGTCGGGCGTGGCGGTACGGCTGGCAGCCACGCCGCGCTTGTCGTAACGCAGGCTGGCGATGCCGTGGCGCGCCAGCAGCTGGGCCAGCTTCTTCAGCGCGTCGTTATGGCCGCCCTCGGGGTTGTTGCCGTCGCGGTCGGTGGGGCCGGAGCCGGCGATCAGCAGCGCCACCGGCACCGGCTCGTCGCTTTGCGGCAGCAGCAGGCTGCCGTACAGGGTGCCCTGGTCGGTATCGAGGCTGATGGGCAGTTGTCGGGTGGTGTTGGCCTGGGCCAGGCCGGTTATCAGGGCAAGGGACAAAAGCAGGGCTCGCAGCATGATCGGGGCAGGGTGGTGGCAGACCGGCATTGGACGCCGGTCGCCGGCCAAGGTTCGGGGTGAACTGCAAGGTCGCCGCGGGTATACTCGCCCACCTCGTTAAACGGCCTGCGCAGCGGCAGGTCGGAGCTGAATTTCGCGGAGCGTCTTCCCATGTCCGGCAATACCTACGGCAAGCTGTTCACCGTCACCACCGCCGGCGAAAGCCATGGCCCGGCCCTGGTCGCCATAGTCGATGGTTGCCCGCCGGGCCTGGAGCTGTCGCTGGACGACATGCAGCGCGATCTCGACCGACGCAAGCCGGGCACCAGCCGCCACACCACCCAGCGCCAGGAAGACGACGTGGTGGAGATCCTCTCCGGGGTGTTCGAGGGCAAGACCACCGGTTGCGCCATCGGCCTGCTGATCCGCAACACCGACCAGAAGTCCAAGGACTACTCGGCGATCAAGGACCTGTTCCGCCCGGCCCACGCCGACTACAGCTACCACCACAAGTACGGCATCCGCGACTACCGCGGCGGCGGTCGCAGTTCGGCGCGCGAGACCGCCATGCGCGTGGCCGCCGGCGCCATCGCCAAGAAGTACCTGGCCACGCAAGGGATCCAGGTGCGCGGCTATATGAGCCAGCTCGGCCCCATCGAGATTCCGTTCAAGACCTGGGACAGCGTCGAGCAGAACGCCTTCTTCAGCCCCGACCCGGACAAGGTGGCGGAGTTGGAGGCCTACATGGACCAGCTGCGCCGCGACCAGGATTCGGTCGGCGCCAAGATCACCGTGGTCGCCGAAGGGGTGATGCCGGGCCTCGGCGAGCCGATCTTCGACCGCCTCGACGCCGAACTGGCCCATGCGCTGATGAGCATCAACGCGGTCAAGGGCGTGGAGATCGGCGCCGGCTTCGCCTCGGTGGCCCAGCGCGGCACCGAGCACCGCGACGAGCTGACCCCCGAGGGCTTCCTGTCCAACAACGCCGGCGGCATCCTCGGCGGCATTTCCAGCGGCCAGCCGATCATCGCCCACCTGGCGCTCAAACCGACTTCCAGCATCACCACGCCGGGGCGCTCCATTGATGTCGACGGCAACCCGGTGGAGGTGATCACCAAGGGCCGCCACGACCCCTGCGTCGGCATCCGCGCCACGCCCATCGCCGAGGCGATGATGGCCATCGTGCTGATGGATCACCTGCTGCGCCACCGCGCGCAGAACGCCGAAGTGCGCGTCGCCACGCCGGTGCTGGGTCAGCTTTGAGCGGCAAGCCACAAGCTACAAGCCGCGAGAGGGTGTGCCGACGCCTCTGCTTGCCGCTTGAAGCTTGCAGCTTATGACTGCTTCTCTGCCCTACTGGCGCCTGTCCGGCTTCTACTTCTTCTATTTCGCCCTGCTCGGCGCCACGGCGCCGTTCCTGGCGCTGTACTTCGACCACCTGGGCTTCTCGTCGGCACGTATCGGCGAGCTGATCGCCATCCCCATGCTGATGCGCTGCCTGGCGCCGAACCTGTGGGGCTGGCTGGGTGACCATACTGGCCAGCGTCTGCTGATCGTGCGCCTCGGCGCGCTGTGCACCCTGGTCTGCTTCGCCGGCATCTTCGTCAGCCACAGCTACGCCTGGCTGGCGCTGATCATGGCCGCGCACGCCTTCTTCTGGCATGCGGTGCTGCCGCAGTTCGAGGTCATCACTCTGGCCCACCTGCGCGAACAGGCCGCGCGCTACAGCCAGATCCGCCTGTGGGGCAGCATCGGTTTCATCGTCGCGGTGGTCGGCTTGGGCCGCCTGTTCGAGTGGCTGAGCCTGGACGCCTATCCCTGGGCGCTGGTGCTGATCATGGCCGGCATAGTCGCCGGCAGCTTCTGGGTGCCCAACGCCCAGCCGCTAGCGCGACCCGGCAGCGCCGAGCAGGGCGGGTTCCTGCGCCAACTGCGTCGCCCCGGCATCCTCGCCTTCTACGCCAGCGTCGGTCTGATGCAACTGAGCAACGGGCCCTACTACACCTTTTTGACCCTGCACCTGGAGGCGCTCGGCTACGGCCGCGGTGTCATCGGCATGCTCTGGGCCCTGGGCGTGGTGGCGGAGATTCTGCTGTTTCTGGTCATGGCGCGCCTGCTGCAGCGCTACTCGCTGCGCGCGGTGCTGCTGGCCAGCTTCCTGATCACCGCGGTGCGCTGGCTGCTGCTGGGCAACCTGGCCGACCAGCTGGTTATCCTGCTGCTGGCGCAGTGCATGCACGCCGCCACCTTCGGCGCCTTCCACGCCGCCAGCATCCACTTCATCCAGCGCAGTTTTGCCGACCGCCAGCAGGGCCAGGGCCAGGCGCTGTACGCCACCCTGGCCGGCATCGGCGGCGCCCTTGGCGCGCTGTATGCCGGCTACAGCTGGAACAGCATCGGCCCGGCCTGGACCTTCGCCCTGGCCAGCCTGGCGGCGCTGGCCGCAGCCGTTATCATTGCCACCCGTCTGCCCCCGGAGTCCGAGCGAGAATCCCCATGACCAGCCTCAGCGTTCACCTGCAAACCTCCCCGCAGCTGCCGAACAAGGTGCTGACCCACGCCGAGGACATCGCCAGCACCCTGGCCGAGGTCGGCGTGCGCTATCGCCAGTGCCCGCCGCCGGCGGCGCTGCGCCCCGGCTCCAGCGAGCAGGAGTTCGACGCCGCCTGCGGCGCCTGGCTGCAGGATTTGCGTGGCGAGGGTGGCTACTCTCATCACGAACTGCTCAGCCTGGAGCGCAACCACCCGCGCAAGCTCGAGCTGCGCGCGCGCCACCTCGACGAGCAGACGCAGCCGGCCGCCTGCGCCTGGCTGTTCGTCGGCGGCTTCGCCCAGCTCAGCCTGCACCTGGGCGAGTACGTCTATGTGCTGCAGGGCGAGCGCGGCGATCTGCTGGAGCTGCCGGCGGATACCCGTCACTGGTTCGACCTGGGCGAGGAGCCGCACCTGCTGCTGGTGCGCCTGAGCGCCACGGCGGAGGCGCCAAGCCTGACCGGCGACGAGATCGCCAGCCGTTTTCCGCGTCTGGGCGACTGAGTGGCTATCCTCTGAGGGCAACCCTTCACACAGGAGTGTCGTCATGGGTTCCACCCTCAATGGGCTGATCGGCCTGATCATTCTGGCCCTGGATATCTGGGCCATCGTCAACGTGGTGAAAAGCAGCGCCGAAACCGGGATCAAGATTCTCTGGGTGTTGCTGATCATCTTCCTGCCCGTGCTGGGGCTGATCATCTGGGCGCTGGCCGGGCCGCGCGGCAACGTCAGGTTGTGAGGCGCATCTGGCTGCTGGTGCTGCTGGTGCTGCTGGCGCCGCTGTGGGCCTCGGCAGCGCAGCCGGCCGACGCCTGGCAGGCGCTGCGCGAGGGGCGGGCGCTGCTGATCCTGCGCCATGCCACGGCGCCGGGCGTCGGCGATCCGGCGCATTTCCAGCTGGGCAACTGCAGCAGCCAGCGCAACCTCAGCCAGCAGGGTCGCGAGGAGTCGCGGCGTTGGGGCGAACTGCTGCGCCGCCAGGGCATCGAGCGGCCGCGGCTGCTCAGCAGCCGCTGGTGCAGGGCACTGGATACTGCCAGGGGCATGGGCCTGGGGCCGGTGCAGCCGCTGCCGGCGCTGGACTCCTTCTTCGCGCAACGCGACGCCGCCGAGGCGCAGACTGCCGAACTGATTCGCGCGGTCAACCTGCTGCCGCCCGGCGAGCCGCTGGTGCTGGTCTCGCACCAGGTCAATATCACCGCGCTGGCGCGGGTGTATACGGCCTCCGGCGAGGGCCTGATCCTGGCCTTGCCGCTGCGCGCGGCGCCGCAAGTGCTGGCGCGTATCGCGCCGCCCTGAGCGTCGGTGCGCACGGCGCACCCTACCTGCGCGTGCCGCGCCTAAAGCGCCAGCTGCGCCTGTTGCGACGGCAGCGCGCCTTCCAGTTCCAGCAGCAGTTGCTTGCGCGGCAGGCCGCCGGCGTAGCCGGTAAGGCTGCCGTCGCGGCCGATCACCCGGTGGCAGGGGATGACAATGGACAGCGGGTTGGCGCCGTTGGCGGTGCCCACCGCGCGCACCGCCTGCGGCCGCGCGATGGCGGCGGCCAGGTCGCTGTAGCTGCAGGTGCGACCGTAGGGAATGCGTTGCAGGGCCTGCCATACCGCCTGCTGGAAGGGCGTGCCGCGTGGCGCCAGGCGCAGCTCGAACTGGCGGCGACGGCCGGCGAAATACTCGTCCAGCTGCCGACACACTTCATCCAGCTCGCCGTCGGCCTGTCGCCAGTCTTCGCCGATGTGCCAGGGGCGGCTGTCGAGCTCCATCAGCAGCAGCTGCAAGCCGCTTGCGTCGCCGGCGAGCAACAGCGGGCCGAGGGGGCTGTCGTGGTAGCGGTAGTGCATGGCGTTCAGCCTCCCGAATAGTTGTGCCACAGGTGCGCGGCGGCGTAGGCGCGCCAGGGCCGCCAGGCCTCGGCGCGGGCCTTGAGGCGGCGCGCGTCGA
Organism: Pseudomonas sp. NPDC077186; assembly: GCF_044543505.1. Lineage (NCBI taxonomy): Bacteria > Pseudomonadati > Pseudomonadota > Gammaproteobacteria > Pseudomonadales > Pseudomonadaceae > Pseudomonas > Pseudomonas sp. NPDC077186. The sequence goes on along the minus strand of NZ_JBITWE010000006.1, from coordinate 109,092 downwards.
TGCCGCCGGCGCCCCACAGCGGCGCCTTGAGCAGGCCCAGGTCGCTGGCGGGGAAGGCGTCGGCCTCGCCGAAGGCGCGCAGGGCGATGTACTCGGCGGTCCAGGGGCCGATGCCGGGCAGGGCGCACAGGCGCTCGATCAGCGCCGCGCTGCCGTCGTCGAGATTCAGCTGCAAGCTGCCGTCGGCGATGCGCGCGGCGAACTGCTGCAGGCTCTGCACCCGCTTGCCGGGCATGCCGATGCCGCTCAGGTCGGCGGTGGCGATGGCCTGCGGGTTGGGGAACAGTGCGGCGACGCCGGGGCAGCCGGGCAGGTGCAACGGCGTGCCGAGGCGCTGCACCAGGCGGCCGACTATAGTCACCGCCGCCTTGACCGTGACCTGCTGGCCGACGATGGCGCGCACCGCCTGCTCGAACGGGTCGAAGGCCACCGGCAGGCGCAGGCCGGGGTTGCGCTGCAGCAGCGGCGCGAGCAGGGCGTCGCCGCTGAGGTGCGCGGCAATCGCCTGTGGCTCGGCGTCGAGATCGAACATGCGCCGCACGCGCTGCTGCAAGGTCTCCAGGGCGACGGGCGCGGCGCTGCAGCAGCGCAGTTCGAGGGCGTTCTGCCCGGGCAGCGGTGTCACCCGCAGCCAGCCGCTGGCGCCGGCCAGCTGGAAGCTGCGGCTGTAGCTGTCCGGCGTCAGGCACTCCAGCCCCGGCACCGCGCGCAGGGCGAAGTGGGCGTGGAATTGCGGCCAGTGCCAGGGCGGCAGGTAGGGCAGGAGCAGGCTGATATTGTGCATGGGGTGCACCTTAGCCCCGCAGCAGGCCTGCTGTCAGCGTGAAGATGACTTTCAAATTGCGGCAGCCTGGCCTGTGTGCGGAGGGTGGTGCGCGCGGCGCACCCTAGGTGATTCGCGAAGGCTCAGGCACAACGCGTACGGGCGGGCTTCTCGTAGGGTGCGCCGCGCGCACCAGGGAACCCAAAGGCGATACGCGTGGCAGTCGGGGGGCGTCAATTGGTGCGCACAGCGTACGGAGCGATTTCGCCGCGCTGGTAGCGCCCCGGCGTGGTGCCTTTCCAGCGCTTGAAGGCATGGATGAAGTTGGACAGCTCGCCATAACCCAGGCGTTCGGCGATTTCCTCCAGACTCAGGCCGCCGGCGGCCAGCAGTTCTTCGGCCAGAGCCTGGCGCACCTCGTCCTGCAGGGCGCGGAAACTGGTGCCTTCGTCGATCAGGCGGCGGCGCAGGGTGCGGCTGCTCAGGTGCATGCGGGCGGCGACTCTTTCCATGTCGCTCATCTGCCCCGGCGCCTGCAGCAGCAACTGGCGCACGCGGCCGGCCAGGCCCTGGTGCCACTGGTGGCGGGCGAGGATCGCCTGGCATTGCTGCTCGCAGGCACTGACCAGCTGCGAATTGGCTCGCGGCAGCGGAATATCCAGCTGCCCGGCGGCCAGGCCGATGCGGTTGGCGCTGGCGGCGAACTGCGGTGTCAGGCCGAAGGTTTCGACGAAGGGCGCGAGCTCGGCCGGCGGCTGTTGACGCAGTTCGAGGCAGGTCAGCGGCAGCGGGGCGCCGAGCAGTTCGCGCACGATCAGCTGGGCACCGAGCATATCGCGCTGGACGATAAAGGGCCGCAGCTCCTCGGGCAGCGCGCCGTCGTCGAAGCGCAGGCTGGCGCTGACGCCGTCCTCGTCCAGGCCGATGCGGGTGAAGGCGTAGGTCAGACCCTGGTAGCGCAGGCCCAACGCGGCCGCCTGGCGCACGCTGGCGCTGCTGAGTATGGCGTAGCCCCAGGCGCCGTAGCTGGTCAGGTGGTAGCGGCGGCCGGCCTGCAGGCCGAGGTCGGCTACGTCGGGCAGGGCCTGCACCAGGTTGGCGATCAGCTGCAGTTCGCGGCCGGCGTCGATCTCGCCGTGCGGAACGGCGAGCTGCATCGCGCTGAGGCCGGTATCGCGCAGGCAGGTGTCCAGGTCCAGGCCGAGTTCGAGCCCCAGCTGGGTGAGCAACTGCATGCTGAGGATGCTGCGGCGCGCGGGCCAGGGTGGCGACATGGGTTTGTCCGAAAATCACAATCGATTGACCGACTATGCCATAACCGGCGGTGCTCGGCGCAAGTAGCATCCATTCATCGCCATCACTGGTCGGGGAGACCACAATGCATAACAACCCCCGTACGAACGCGCCCTGGCGCGTGCTGATTATCGGCAGCGGTTTCGCCGGCCTGGGCCTGGCCATGCAGCTGCGCAAGGCCGGCCAGGACGACTTCCTGATCCTGGAAAAGGCCGAGGAGGTCGGCGGCACCTGGCGCGACAACCATTACCCCGGCGCCGCCTGCGACGTGCCTTCGCACCTCTATTCCTTTTCCTTCGAGGCCAAGCACGACTGGTCGCGCAAGTACCCGCCGCAGGCGGAAATCCATGCCTATATCCTGCAGTGCGTGGACAAGTACCGGCTGCGCCCGCAGATCCGCCTCAACGCCGAGGTGCAGGGCGCCGAGTTCGACGCCGCGCGCGGGCTGTGGCGGGTCGAGCTGGTCGGCGGCGAATGCCTGGAGACCCAGGCGCTGGTCAGCGCCTGCGGCCAGCTCAACCGCCCGGCCTATCCGCAGTTGCCGGGGCTGGAGCGCTTTCGCGGCGAGTCCTTCCATTCGGCGCGCTGGCGGCATGACCTGGACCTGACCGGCAAGCGCGTGGCGGTGATCGGCACCGGCGCCTCGGCGATCCAGTTCGTCCCGCAGATCCAGCCGCAAGTGGCGCAGCTGAGCCTGTTCCAGCGCTCGGCGGCCTACGTGCTGGCCAAGCCGGATCGCGCCTACCGCGCCTGGGAAATCGCCCTGATGCGCCGCGTGCCGCTGCTGCAGCGGGTCGACCGCCTGCTCAAGTACCTGCACCACGAGGTGCGCGCGTTGGCTTTCGTCAGCCTGCCCTGGCTGATGCGCCTGCTGCGCGGCCGCTTCACCCGCCACCTGGCGCGGCAGATGCCCGATGCCGGCAAGCGCGCGCAGTTGCAGCCGGACTACCCCATGGGCTGCAAGCGCATCCTGATCAGCAACGACTACTACCCGGCGCTGGCCCAGGCCAACGTCGAGATCGTCGACTCGCCGATCCGCGCGGTGCGCGAGCATGCGCTGGTCAGCGCCGATGGCCGCGAGCATCCCTGCGACGTGCTGATCTACGGCACCGGCTTCACCGCCAGCGATTTCCTCGCGCCGATGCGCATTCGCGGCCTGGGCGGGGTGGAGCTGAACCAGGTCTGGAAGGATGGCGCCGAGGCCTACAAGGGCATCAGCGTCAGCGGCTTTCCCAACCTGTTCCTGCTCTACGGGCCCAATACCAACCTGGGGCACAACTCCATCCTCTATATGCTGGAGAGCCAGTACCCCTACGTGCTCGGTTGCCTGCAGGCGCTGCGCGAGCAGGGGCTACGCTACCTGGACCTGCGGCCCGAGGTGCAGCGGCGCTATAACCAGCGCCTGCAGCACCTCACCCGCCGAACGATATGGGCGCAGGGCTGCAGCAGCTGGTATCAGAACGCCTCCGGCAAGCACACCAACAACTGGCCGGGCTACACCTTCACCTACCGCCACCTGACCCGCACCCCGGAGCTTGCCGACTATGACTGCGTCCGCTGATTTCACCGCACCAGCCGCCGAGCAGATAATTTTGCGCCGCGTGCTGCGCGGCTTCCTGCGCCTGCTGTTTCGCGGCCTGGTGCGCCCGCCGATGCCGATAGCCGGGCAGCGCCTGGTGTTGCGCCTGCTCACCGCCACCACCCTGACCCCGCGCGGAGTCACGCGCAGCGCCGCGACCCTCGGCGGGCGGCCCTGCGAATGGCATCGGCCGCCGGCCAGCAGCGGCAACGTGCTGCTCTACCTGCACGGCGGCGCCTTCATGATCGGCGGGCCGGCGACCCATCGCGGCATCTGCGCGAGCCTGGCCAAGCGCGGCGGCCTGGACGTCTGCGCGCTGGACTACCGCCTGGCGCCGGAGCATCCCTATCCGGCGGCGCGCGACGACGTGGTGGCGGCCTACCGCGCGTTGCTGGACGCCGGTTACCGGCCCGAGCAGGTCGCCATCGGCGGCGATTCGGCCGGCGGTAACCTGAGCCTGGTCGGCAGCCTGCGCATCGATGAGCTGGGCCTGCCGGCGCCGGCGGCGCTGGTGTGCTTCTCGCCGGCCACCGATTTCACCGGCGAACGGATGCACCAGCCGCCGGCCGGCGACCCGCTGATCCATCCCCGCTGGATCGAACAGGCCGCCGAGCTGTATTGCCCGGCCGATCTGCCGCGCGGCGACCCCGGCCTGTCGCCGCTGTTCGCCGATCTCAGCCGCCTGCCGCCGACGCTGATCCAGGTCGGCGAGGACGAGCTGTTGCTGGGTGACAGCCTGCGCCTGGCCGAGCGCGCCCAGGCCGCCGGCGCCAGTGTGCGCCTGGAGCGTTATCCGGGGCTGTGGCACGTGTTCCAGGCCCATGTCGGCATGCTGCGCGCGGCGGACTACGCCATCGCCCGGGTGGCGGCCTTCCTCCGCGAACGGGGGCTGTGATGGATAACATCCTCATCAGCGGCGCCGCCTCGGGCATCGGCGCGGCCACCGCGCGGCTGTTCCACGCCCGCGGCTGGCGGGTCGGCCTGATCGACGTCGACGCCAAGGCCCTGGCCGCGCTGGCGGCCGAACTGGGCGGGGTCTGGCACGCCGAGCTGGACGTGGTCGACGCCGGCGCGGTCAAGGCCGCCCTGGCCGACTTCTGCGCCCTGCACGACGGCCAGCTGCGCCTGCTGTTCAACGGCGCCGGCATCCTGCGTACCGGCGCCTTCGAGACCATCGAACTGGAGCAGCACACGCGCCTGCTGCAGATCAACCTGCTCGGCGTGCTCAACCTCAGCCATGCCGCCTTCGCCTACCTCAAGGCCACGCCCGGCGCGCAGGTGATCAACATGGGCTCGGCCTCGGCGGTGTACGGCGTGCCGCAGCTGGCCAGCTACTCGGCCAGCAAGTTCGCCGTGCGCGGCCTGACCGAGGCGCTGGAGCTGGAATGGCGCGCCCATGGCATCCGCGTCGGCGACCTGATGCCGCCGTTCGTCAACACGCCGATGGTCGCCAGCCAGGGCGAACCGCCGCCGGTGATGCGCCGCCTCGGCGTGCGTCTGCAGGCCGAGCAGATCGCCGAGGCGGCCTGGCAACAAGCCCAGGGCGCCGCGGTGCACCGCCCGGTGGGCCTGCAGTTCCGCCTGCTCTACGCATTGGGGCAGATCACCCCGGGCTGGATCAATAGAGCGATCATGGCCTGGCTCAGCCGTTCTTAGCGCAGAATCATTGGCGCTCTAGCGGGCGCCGTGCGCACCGCCAGCGTTGACAATGGTGCGCACGGCGGGCCAGCCGCCGCTTGAGACGGCTCGCCGACGCCCGGGCTGGCCAATGGCCGCCGGTCGCCGGCTTTGTCACAAGGCCTTTCCGTTGCAGGCGAATCCGGCGGCCAGCGGCTACCCTGCAAAGGACGGTTTTCAGCCTGGTGTCCTGCCGGGCAGTCGTCGATGCGCGTCAACAGACACATCAAGCAGCCTGCTTGATTCTCGGGGCGGCGCCGCCAAGGTGCCGCGACACCGCCGCAGTTGGGCGGTCGCAATGGGAAAGCGGTCAATCCATCCATCGCCTGAGAGGAGGTCGTTTATGAGCACAGCCTTCCACGAAGACGCCAGCACCTCGGTGCTGCGCCGGATGAAAGAAGGGGGGTTCGACTTCGCCCAGTTTCACCCGATCGAGTTCTACGCCATCTTTCCCGATGAGGAGCGGGCCCGCATGGCAGCCAGGAATTTTCGCGGCGAGTCGCTCAACGCCCAGGTTTCCGCCCGCGAGGACGGCGCCTGGCACCTGCAGATCAGCAAAGTGATGTACGCCACCCATGCCGGTATCGGCGCGTTCGAACATGACCTGGAGTCCATCGTCCTGCCCCTGGGCGGCACGCTGGACGGCTGGGGCGTTACCCAGGAGGTGAAGGCGTCCGCTGCCCGTTAGGGCATTGTCTCGACAGTCCATCGGCCGGCCCGCGTGGCCGGTCGATGGCGCCAACCGTCAGCGCGCCTCGACTTGCCCGAGGCCATCGCGCAGACTGCGCGGCATGGCCGACATCCTGATCCTCACCCATATCGACTATTGCCCGCCTGCTCACCTGGCGCGGGTGCTGCAAGCGCGTGGCTGCGCCTTCGAGGTGCTGCGCGCCGACCTCGGCGAGCTGCGTGGCTACGACCTGGAGCGGCCCAGGGCGGTCGCGGTGATGGGCGGGCCGATGAGCGTCAACGACCCGCTGCCCTGGATCGCCGAGGAAGTGGCGGCGCTGCAGCGCTTTATCGCCCGCGACATTCCCATCGTCGGCCACTGCCTGGGCGGCCAACTGCTGGCCAAGGCCCTGGGCGCCGGTATCAGCCGCATGCCTTACACCGAAGCCGGCTGGCAGGCCATGCAGCGCCGCAGCGCGGCGGCGGACAGCCCCTGGCTGGCGCACCTACCCGAGCACTTCAGCATCTTCCAGTGGCACGGCGACACCTTTGCCCTGCCAGCGGGGGCGCAACCGCTGCTGGGCAGCCGCTGGTGCGACAACCAGGCCTTCGCCTGGGGCGACAAGGTGCTGGCCCTGCAGGGCCACCCGGAAATGACCGAAGAGCTGGTCGAGCTCTGGCTCGACGACTGGGCCCACCTGCTCGACGCCAGCCAGCCCAGCCAGCAGAGCATCGCCGCGATGCGCGACAACCTGGGCGACAAGGTGCGGGCGCTGAACCAGGTGGCCGAGGGCTTCTACGCGCACTGGCTGAAGCTGGCCGGGCTCTGAGTTCGAACCCTCTGCAGAGCGGATCGCGAGCCGCTGGGCGATGCTCCGATCCCGCTGGTGTAGGTGCGAATTTATTGGCTATGTCTGCGTTAAGTGCAAAGGCTCGTAGGGTGGGCTTTAGCCCACCAATGGCGGAAAAGCGGATCGCCGCCCGGCCCACCTTGCAAGGCGCCCGAGCCTTGCCTGGCGCACCTGGCCACAGCTAACAGGGACATGGCCAATTTGTTCGCGATAAATCGACTTGCCCTCCGCTGCTCATCGCGTGCGAACGACCGTTGAGCCCAGACAAGATCTCTATTCCGGCTCATCTGCAATCAAGGCCAGCAGATCGGTCACCCCGATATCCACGCCCGCCTGCGACAGCAGCGTGCTGGCCTGGCAGCGGTGGTGGGGCTGGTGGTTGAACAGGTGCATCAGCAGGGCGAAGAACTTCTTCCGCGACTCGACGCCCTTCATATGCACGCCAGGTGCATTCGGCGAGGTCGTGCTATACCCAACGACTGGGTGACATCCTATGGACCTGCCTGTCAGAGGGAGCGACGCAAATGCCATATTTCGTATACAACTTGGACGGTACTTCATCGCGAAAGTGTCAGTGCTCAAGCCTGCCAAAGACCTGGCTCGGTCACTGGCAGAGAGGAACCAACAAACCACTGCCGGCCAAGTGCGTGGCCAAGGGCTGCGGAAGGCTCGTCGAGGTCGGGGCGCATGTTCGCGATGACGATGACAAGCGCATCGTCTGGATCGTGCCGTTCTGCCAATACCACAACAAACGCCCAAGCAGCGAGCCCATCGAACTTAAAGATGATGTAACGCTTTGTGGCGGCTCGATGTCGATCGATTGCGCATAGCCCGGATATGCAAGGCGTCGGCTGGGGCGATTCAATATCGATTGTTCGGCCCCCGCTGCGCGAGTTACAGAATGGCCAGGACAAGGCCCGACGCAAGGCCGGACAGGGACACGCTGAGATAGTCGTCATTCCCGCGCAGGCGGGACAGCAGCTTTATCGCTGAACAGCGTTTGCGCTGGCCCGAAGGGGGATAATCCAGTACCTCCGTCGCACCTGGGCTCCCGCCTTCGCGGGAGTGACGGTAAATGCTCTGTGCAGAACTTCCACAGATGAATGCGGCCGCGCTGGCGGCGGGATTGAAAAAGCTATTGCTCACTACTTGTGGGGCGATTCAGGGCGCGGGAAGCAGGGAGGCGAGGCGGGGAGGATCGCGAGCAAGCTCGCTTCTACGGGGGGCGGCGGGACGGCAAGGAAGGCGCAACGGTTGGCCCGCCGCGCCTTTTGCGTTTTAGCGGTTGAAGCGTTCGACCAGGGCGTACTGGCCCTGGGCGGTGCCGGTGAGGGCTTCGCTGAGTTTGGCGGTGCTTTGCGCTTCGCCCGCGGTCTGGTCGGCCAGTTGGGCGATGGTGGTGATGTTCTGGTTGATCTCGTCGGCCACGGCGCTCTGTTCCTCGGCGGCGGCGGCGATCTGGTTGGCCATGTCGGCGATATTGGCCACCGCGTCGCTGATGCCGGCCAGGGCCTGGTCGGCCTGGAGCACGCGCTCGACGCCTTCGTCGGCCTGTTTGCGGCCGATTTCCATGGTCATCACCGCTTCTTCGGCGGTGCGCTGCAGTTTGGCGATCAGGGCGTGGATCTGACCGGTGGATTCGGCGGTGCGCTGGGCCAGCGAGCGTACTTCGTCGGCCACCACGGCGAAGCCGCGGCCCATTTCGCCGGCGCGGGCGGCTTCGATGGCGGCGTTGAGGGCGAGCAGGTTGGTCTGGTCGGCGATGCCCTTGATCACGTCGACCACGCCGCCGATCTCGTTGCTGTCCTGGGCCAGGCGGGTGACGGTTTCGCCGGTGTCGCCCACCGATTGCGACAGGCGCTGGATGGCTTCGCGGGTTTCCGCGGCGATGCCGCGGCCTTCGCCGGTGAGGCGGTTGGCCTCTTGGGTGGCGATGGCGGTGCGCGCCACGTTGCTGGCCACCTCCAGGGTGGTGGCGGCCATTTCGTTGACCGCGGTGGCGACCTGTTCGGTTTCCTGGCGCTGGCGCTCCAGGCCGGCGGAGCTGTTGTGCGCCAGCTTGTCGGCCTCGCGGGCCTGCTGGGTGAGCTGTTCGGCGGTGTCCTGCAGGCGCGTCAGGCAGGTCTTCAGGCGCGCTTCCTGGCTGAGCATGGCCATTTCCAGGCGCGCTTCGGCGCCGCGGCTGTCGGTGTACATCTGCGCGATCAGTGGGTCGGAGGTGGTCTGCTCGGCCAGGCGCAGCAGGCGCTTGACGCCGCGGGTCTGCCAGGCGATGCCGGCCAGGCCCAGGGGGATGGAGAGCAGGGCGGCGAGGGCGAAGCCCCAACCGCTGCCGAGCCAGTGACCGATCAGGAAACCGATCTGGCTGACCAGGATGAACGGCAGCCAGGCCTGCATCACCGGCAGCCAGGCATCGCGTTTGGGAATGGCGGTCTTGCCGGCATTGACCCGCGCGTAGAGGGCTTCGGCGCGGCGCACCTGTTCGGCGCTGGGTTTGACCCGCACCGATTCGTAGCCGACCACCTGGTTGTTCTCGGTCATCGGCGTGACGTAGGCGTTGACCCAGTAATGGTCGCCGTTCTTGCTGCGGTTCTTGACGATGCCCATCCACGGCCGGCCCTTTTTCAGGGTGCTCCACATGTGCTCGAACACCGCCGACGGCACGTCGGGGTGGCGCACGATGTTGTGCGGCGCGCGCAGCAGTTCCTCGCGGGAGAAACCGCTGATCTCGACGAAGGCGTCGTTGCAGTAGGTGATCTGGCCCTTGAGGTCGGTGGTGGAGATCAGGCGCTGCTGCGCAGGAAAGGTGCGCTCGCGCTGAGTGACCGGTTGGTTATTACGCATGGCAGGTATCCGTCGTTGTAATGCCCTCTGCATCGGCCGCGAAGCGGCGAAGTTGAGGGAGAAAACCGTGGCGCGCAGTGTAAACGGATTTTGCCTGGCGTCACGGTTTCGTCGCGACTCGGGCCGTCCCTGGCCCGCTCGTTTCAGTTGGCGATCATCTGCCGCAGCACATGATGCAGGATGCCGCCGGCCTTGAAGTATTCCACCTCGTTCAAGGTGTCGATGCGGCACAGCAGTTCGACCTCCTCGCGCTGGCCGTTTTCGCGGACGATGGCCAGCGACAGCGGCATGTGCGGGTGCAGTTCGACGCCGTCGAGGCCGTGGATACCGAGCTTTTCGCGGCCGGTCAGGCCCAGGGTCTTGCGGTCGCAGCCGGGCTTGAACTGCAGCGGCAGCACGCCCATGCCCACCAGGTTGGAGCGGTGGATGCGCTCGAAGCTTTCGGCGATCACCGCCTTGACCCCTAGCAGGTTGGTGCCCTTGGCCGCCCAGTCGCGGCTCGAGCCGGTGCCGTATTCCTTGCCGGCGATCACCACCAGCGGGGTGCCCGCTTCCTGGTAGCGCATGGCCGCGTCATAGATCGACAGCTTGTCGCCACTGGGAATATGCAGGGTGTTGCCGCCTTCCTCGCCACCGAGCATCTCGTTCCTGATGCGGATATTGGCGAAGGTGCCGCGCATCATCACCTCATGGTTGCCGCGGCGCGAGCCGTAGGAGTTGAAGTCCGCGGGCGCCACGCCTTGTTCGCGCAGGTAGCGCCCGGCCGGGCTGTCGGCCTTGATGTTGCCGGCCGGCGAGATGTGGTCGGTGGTCACCGAGTCGCCGAGCAGGGCGAGGATGCGCGCCTCATGGATATCGCCGATATGCGGCGGATCGCCGGCGATGTCCTCGAAGAACGGCGGGTGCTGGATATAGGTGGAGTCCGCCTGCCAGACATAGGTGTCGGCCTGCGGCACCTCGATGGCCTGCCACTGCGCGTCGCCGGCGAACACCTCGGCGTATTCCTTGCGGAACATGGCGGTGTCGACCTTGGCGATGGCCTCGGCGATCTCGGCCTGGCTCGGCCAGATGTCCCTGAGGTAGACCGGCGCGCCGTCTTTGCCGGTGCCCAGCGGCTCCTGGCTGAGGTCGAGACGCACGCTGCCGGCCAGGGCGTAGGCCACCACCAGCGGCGGCGAGGCCAGCCAGTTGGTCTTCACCAGCGGGTGCACGCGGCCCTCGAAGTTGCGGTTGCCGGACAGCACCGAGGCGACGCTCAGGTCGGCCTGGGCGATGGCCTGTTCGATCGGCTCGCGCAGCGGCCCGGAGTTGCCGATGCAGGTGGTGCAGCCATAGCCGACCAGGTCGAAGCCGAGTTTTTCCAGATAGGGCGTCAGGCCCGCGGCGGCGAAGTATTCGGTGACCACCTTGGAGCCGGGTGCCAGCGAACTCTTGACCCAGGGCTTGCGCTGCAGGCCTTTGTCCACGGCCTTCTTGGCCAGCAGGCCGGCGGCCATCATCACGCTGGGGTTGGAGGTGTTGGTGCAGGAGGTGATGGCGGCGATCACCACCGCGCCGTTCTTCAGGCGGTAGGTCTGGCCGTCGTCTTCATAATCCACCTCGTCGCCGTGCTGGCCACTGCCGACGGCCGTGCCGCCACCGCCTTCGTTGAGTAGGCGGCCGTTCTCCTTGGCCGTGGGTTTGAGCTGTAGGCCGAGGAAATCGTCGAAGGCCTGGGCGACCTGACCGAGGGCGACGCGGTCCTGCGGGCGTTTCGGCCCGGCCAGACTGGCTTCGACGCTGCCCAGATCCAGGCTCAGGCTGCCTGAGAACAGCGGCTCGGCGCCGGGCTCGCGCCACAGACCCTGGGCCTTGCAGTAGGCCTCCACCAGTTGCACGGTGGCCTCCGGGCGGCCGGACAGGCGCAGGTAGCCGAGGGTGATGGCGTCCACCGGGAAGAAACCGCAGGTCGCGCCGTATTCCGGCGCCATGTTGGCGATGGTGGCGCGGTCGGCCAGCGGCAGGTCGGCCAGGCCGTCGCCGTAGAACTCGACGAATTTGCCCACCACGCCCTTGCTGCGCAGCATCTGGGTGACGGTGAGCACCAGATCGGTGGCGGTGATGCCTTCCTTGAGCTTGCCGCTGAGCTTGAAGCCGATCACCTCGGGAATCAGCATCGACACCGGCTGGCCGAGCATGGCGGCTTCCGCCTCGATGCCGCCGACGCCCCAGCCGAGCACGCCGAGGCCGTTGATCATGGTGGTGTGCGAGTCGGTGCCGACCAGGGTGTCGGGGAAGGCGAGGGTGACGCCGTCTTCCTCCTTGGTCCATACGGTGCGCGCCAGGTATTCGAGGTTGACCTGGTGGCAGATGCCGGTGCCCGGCGGCACCACGCTGAAGTTGGCGAAGGCGTGCTGGCCCCAGCGCAGGAAGGCGTAGCGCTCGCCGTTGCGCTGCATCTCCAGCTCGACGTTGGCGTGGAAGGCGCTGGCGGAGGCGTAGCGGTCGACCATCACCGAGTGGTCGATGACCAGGTCCACCGGCGACAGCGGGTTGATCCGTTGCGGGTTGCCGCCGGCCTTGGCCATGGCGTCGCGCATGGCGGCGAGGTCGACCACCGCCGGCACGCCGGTGAAGTCCTGCATCAGCACCCGCGCCGGGCGGAACTGGATCTCGCGCTCGGAGCCGCGCTTGTCCAGCCAGTCGGCCATCGCCTGCAGGTCGGCGGCGCTGACGGTGTGGCCGTCTTCGCAGCGCAGCAGGTTTTCCAGCAGCACCTTGAGCGACTTGGGCAGGCGGTCGATGTTGCCGAGGCGCTGGGCCGCCTCGGGCAGGCTGAAGTAGTGGTAGGTGGCGCCGCCGACTTTCAGTTCGCGGCGGCAGTTCAGGCTGTCGAGGGAGGGCATTGCACTTCTCCTTGAGGCCCGCACGGTCGGGCCGTTTCTGATGACTGCAGAGGGTTCAAGCTAGTTGCGCTTGGGCGGTCTGGCCAGCGCCGTTGGGGGATTGGCTGCTGGCGATCTGCCTAGCACTGGACAGGAAGGTGGCGTCCGCGGTTCCCGCCTCGGGTATCATGCGCGGCCCAAGGAGACGTCCCGATGAATACCCTGTTTTTCCATTGCCGCCCCGGTTTCGAAGGCGAGGTCTGCGCCGAGATCGCCGAGCTGGCCGCGCGTCTGGACGTGGCCGGCTACTCCAAGGCCAAGCCCGGCGGCGCCTGCGCCGAATTTATCTGCCACGAGGCGCAAGACAGCGCGCGCTTGATGCGCAGCGTGCGCTTCAACAGCCTGATCTTTCCGCGCCAGTGGGCCCGCGGCGCCTTCGTCAGCCTGCCGGAGAGCGAGCGCATCGGCGTGCTGCTCAAGGCCCTGGCCGACTACCCGCAGTGCGGCAGCCTGTGGCTGGAAGTGGTGGACACCAACGAGGGCAAGGAGCTGTCGACCTTCTGCAAGAAGTTCGAGGCGCCGCTGCGCAAGGCCCTGCGGGGCGCCGGCAAGCTGGTGGACGACGCCAGCAAGCCGCGCCTGCTGCTGACCTTCAAGAGCGGCCGCGAGGTGTTCGCCGGCATCGCCGAGGCGGACAACCAGGCGATGTGGCCGATGGGTATTCCGCGGCTTAAGTTCCCCCGCGAGGCACCGAGCCGCTCGACGCTCAAACTGGAGGAGGCCTGGCACCACTTCATCCCGCGCCAGCAGTGGGATCAGCGCCTGGCCCCGGGCATGACCGCGGTGGACCTGGGTGCCGCGCCGGGAGGCTGGACCTGGCAGCTGGTCAACCGGGAAATCCGTGTCACCGCGGTGGACAACGGGCCGATGGCCGAGAGCTTGATGTATTCGGGGTTCGTCGTGCACCAGCGCGCCGATGGTTTCCTGTTCCGCCCGCGCCATCCGGTGCACTGGATGGTCTGCGACATAGTCGAGAAGCCGGCGCGCACGGCGGCGTTGATCGAGACCTGGCTGGGCGAGGGGCTGTGCCGCGAGGCGGTGGTCAACCTCAAGTTGCCGATGAAGCAGCGCTACGCCGAGGTGCGCCGCCTGCTCGAGCGCATCGAGGCGGGGCTGGCGGAGCGCGGCATGAAGGTCGGCATCGGTTGCAAGCAGCTGTATCACGATCGCGAGGAAGTCACCTGCCATCTGCGCCGGTTGGGCAAGTAGCGGCGGTATCCCGCTGGGCCTCGTAGGCTGCGCCCTGCGTACCAGGGGCGCGCGACCTGGGCAGCCCTGCGGCATCCTTGGATCAGGCGGTGATTCCCAGGCTGCAGCCATCACTCGGCTTCCGGGGGCTTTTCGGCCTCCGGCCCTTGCGCCCTGATCCAGTAGCTCTGCTTGTGCCCGCGTGCCTCGAAGGTGCGCGCCAGCGCTTCGGCAGCGGCGCGCTCGAGGCCGTCGCGGACGACGAACTCGTTGCCGTTGTCGTCCAGGCGGATCAGACACCAGAGCTGCGACAGTTGGCGATCGGGCATGGGCGGGGCCTCGGCTGCTTCCCCATAGGTTAGCCCGGCGCCGCGGCGTCGGGCCGGTATTCAACCGAGCCCGGGCAAACGCCCGGCTCGGGCTCCCGCGGCGCTCCGGGCTCCGCCCGGAACTGGCGTGCGGGCTGTCCCTAACCCGCCGGAGCGCAGGCACTGTGCCGCAGATGCCGGGCAGGCGCCGCCCATCCAAGGTTGTGCGGGCAAGGTGACCTGGAGGTCAGCTTTGCGCGACAATGCGCGCCTACCAGTGGAGCCCCCTTATGTCCGATGCCTTGACCCTGTCCCACGACGATCTGCTCGATGCCAGCGGCTTGAACTGCCCCGAGCCGGTGATGATGCTGCACAACAAGGTGCGCGACCTGCAACCCGGCGGCCTGCTCAAGGTGGTGGCCACCGACCCCTCGACCCGTCGCGACATTCCCAAGTTCTGCGTGTTCCTCGGCCACGAGCTGCTCGGCCAGGCCGAGGAGGACGGCACCTACCTGTACTGGATCCGCAAGAAGGCGCAATAGCTAGCGTCCGCGGACATTCGTAGGTGTCGCGGGGCCGTCCAGGCCGTACACAGCATCTGTTGCCCGGGTTTGTGATCGGTGATCCTCGGTGCGCACGGCGTACGAAGCCGCTACCTGTCGTCTGGCGTTCCGCTCCAGCCCGCTTGCCCCGGCGCCAGTCCGCAGCTGTTCAGCAGCGTCTGCCAGGCCTTGACGTGTCGCGTGGTGGCGGCGCGGAAATCCATCCACAGCGAGTCCCGTTCGCCGGCCAGGCGCTCCAGATAGGTGCCTGTCGCCGGCGGTATGCCTTCGATGCCCTGCAACTGGCGCAGCGCCGCCTGCCATTGCTGGCCGCGCTGGTCGACGGCGGCCAGGTAGGGCTGCAGGCCGCCGGCGTAGAACTTGACGAAGATGTTCTGCAGGATGCGCCCGCGCGGCGTCGCCTGGCCCAGCGGGCATAGCGGCCGGCGTTGCTGGCGTTGCTCGAGCAGCTCGCTGGCGGCGTCGAGGCTGTGGCGCAGGCTGGCCAGGCTGGTGATCAGCTGGCCGCCCTGGTCGCTGGCGTAGAGCGCGAAGAACAGCGGCTCCAGCCGTTCGGCAGGCGGCGGCAGGCGCTGCGGCAGGCCGGCGCCGATGACCGCCAGTTGCTCCAGGGCATCCAGCGCGGCGCCGTCCTCGGCGAAGGCGACGGGCAGCGCCTGGTCGGCGAAGCGCAGGTAGCGTTCGACCTCGCGGCTGCCGTTGAGGGCATTCCAGAATACCGCCGGCAGTTGGCCGCGCTTGTCGGCGGCCAGGCGCTGCAGGGTGGTCTTCAGGCCGGCGTCGTCTTGCAGGTGCGGCAGGCAGTCGTCGATGGCGCGCAGCAGGTCACCCTCGTAACCCAGGCGCTGGCTGGGCACCAGCTGCTTGCCCAGGCTGCTGTTGCGCTGGCTGATCAGCTGCTGCAGGTGCGGGCAGCGCCGCGCGTCGAGCACCAGATCGAGCAGGCCGATACGCAGCTCGGGCAGCGCCAGCAGGCGTTCGCGTCGCGGCGGCAGGCGGTACTGGCTGGCGCTGCGGCTGTCGAAGGCGACGAAACCGTCGCTCTCCAGCGCCCGATCCAGGCGCTGGAGGTAGTCGGCCTGCAGCGCCAGGCCGTTATCGGCCGGACCGCAGGCGGCGAGCAGCAGTGGGCAGAGGAGCAGGGCGAGTCGCTTCATGCCGCCAGTGTATGGCCTCGGCGCGCCGGGTTCGACTCAGGCCGTCGCACGAATCCGTTTGCGCGCGCTGCGTGCCAGGCGCACCGCCAGCATCAGCGCGGCGCAGGTCAGGCCGACCACCAGGCCCTGCCACAGCCCGCTGGGACCGCTGGGTTCGCCCAGCCAGTCGGAGAGCCCCAGCGCATAGCCCACCGGCAGGCCGATGCCCCAGTAGGCGAACAGCGTCAGCAACATGGTGATGCGCGTGTCCTGGTAGCCGCGCAGGGCGCCGGCGGCGGTGACCTGAATGGCGTCGGAGAACTGGAACAGCGCCGAATAGACGATCAGCGTCGCCGCCACCGCGATCACCGCCTGGTCCGGGGTGTAGATCTGCGCGATCTGCTCGCGTAGCAGGAGCATCAGGCTGGCCGACAGGCAGGCATAGCCCAGCGCCGCGCCCATGCTCACCCCGGCGGTGAAGCGCGCCTCGCGCGGCTGGCCGCGGCCCAGCGCCTGGCCGACCCGCACGGTGGCGGCCATGCCCAGCGAGTAGGGGATCATGAACACCATGGAGCTGAAGTTCAGGGCGATCTGGTGGCCGGCGACCACGGTGGCGCCGAGGCCGCCGATCAGCAGGGCGATCACCGCGAAGATGCTCGATTCGGCGAATACCGCCACGCCGATCGGCACGCCGATGGCCAGCAGGCGCTTGATCACCGCCCACTGCGGCCGCTCGAAGCGGGCGAACAGCGCGCTGGGGCGGTAGTAGGGCGCCCACTTCACCCAGACCAGCATGCCGATCAGCATAAAGCCCATCACCAGCGCCGTGGCCCAGCCGCAGCCGACGCCGCCCATGGCCGGCAGGCCGAACTTGCCGTAGATGAAGATGTAGTTGGCCGGGATGTTCAGCAGCAGGCCGAGGATGCCCAGCACCATGCTCGGCCGGGTGTGGCCGAGGCCGTCGCTGAAGCAGCGCAGCACGTGGTACAGCGCCACCGCCGGGAAACCGCAGGCCACCGCGCGCAGGTAGCCCATGGCCGGGGTGATCAGCGCCGGCTCGATGCCCATGTAGCGCAGGATGAACTCGGCGTTCCACAACAGCGCCGCGGCGCCGCCGCCGACCACCAGGGCCAGCCATAGCGCCTGGCGCACCAGCGGGCCGATGGCTGCCTCCTCGCCGGCACCGAAGCGCTGCGCCACCTTGGGCGTGGTGGCCAGGAGGATGCCGGTCATCAGCAGGAACACCGGTACCCAGATGGAGTTGCCCAGCGCCACGGCGGCCAGGTCCTGCGGGCTGACCCGCCCGGCCATCAGGGTGTCGACGAAGCCCATGGCGGTGTGCGCCAGCTGGGCGATGATGATCGGCGTGGCCAGGACGAGCAGGCTGCGCAGCTCCGTGCGCACGCGCCCCAGGCGGTTCTCGGCAGACATGAGGGTTCTTCGGTTGGGCGGAAAACCGCGTAGTCTACGCCCTGACGCCTTGGTCAGGAAAGCGCGCCGTGCCGCTCTGCGCGGCGGCATGCGGGGCGACGCTGGCGCCGCGCTGGCATAGAATGGCGGCCTGACCCGCGGAGCCCGCCATGCATATAGTCGCCGACGAAAACATCCCCCTGCTCGACGAGTTCTTCGCCGCCTTCGGCAGCATCCGCCGGCTGCCCGGCCGGGCCATCGCGGCGGCCGATGTGCGCGACGCCGACCTGCTGCTGGTGCGCTCGGTGACCCGCGTCGACCGCGCGCTGCTGGAAGGCAGTCGCGTGCGTTTCGTCGGTACCTGCACCATCGGCACCGATCACCTGGATCTCGACTACTTCGCCGCAGCCGGCATCGCCTGGAGCAGCGCGCCGGGCTGCAACGCCCGCGGCGTGGTGGACTACGTGCTGGGCAGCGTGCTGTGCCTGGCCGAGCGCGAAGGCGTCGACCCGGCCGCGCGGGTCTATGGCGTGGTTGGCGCCGGGCAGGTCGGCGGGCGCCTGGTCGAGCTGCTGCGCGGCCTGGGCTGGCAGGTGTTGGTGTGCGACCCGCCGCGGCAGGCCGCCGAGGGCGGCGATTTCGTCGACCTCGAGCGGATCGTCGCCGAGTGCGAGGTGATCAGCCTGCATACGCCGCTGGACGCCGGCACCCGCCATCTGTTCGATGCCGCGCGTCTGGCGGCGCTCAAGCCCGGCGCCTGGCTGATCAACGCCAGCCGCGGCGCGGTGGTGGACAACGCCGCGCTGCGTCAGCTGCTGCCGCAGCGGCCGGATCTCAAGGCGGTGCTCGACGTCTGGGAAGGCGAGCCGCAGGCCGACGTCGAACTGGCCGCGCTGTGTCAGCTGGCCACCCCGCATATCGCCGGCTACAGCCTGGACGGCAAGCTGCGCGGCACGGCGCAGATCTACCAGGCCTGCTGCCGCGCCCTCGGCCTGCCCGAACAGGTGCGTCTGGCCGACTTGCTGCCGGCGCCCTGGCTGAGCGAGGTGACGCTGGACGGCACTGCCGACCCGGCCTGGGCGCTGGCTGCCCTGTGCCGCGCGGTGTACGACCCGCGCCGCGACGATGCGGATTTCCGCCGCAGCCTTATCGGCGACGCCGAGGCACGCCGCGCCGGCTTCGACCGCCTGCGCAAGCACTACCCGATGCGCCGCGAACTCGACGGCCTGCGCGTACGCCTGCAGGGGGCTGAAGCCCCGCAGTTGGCCGGATTGGTGCGGGCGTTGGGGGCGACGGTGGCGTAGGGTGGGTGAGCCGCCTGACGCGTTTGTGGATCAGTCATCTGTGCTTGATGCGGCGTAACCCACCATTGGAGTAACGCGATCCATCGCCCGGTGGGCTACGCGGCGCGCTGAGTTCATCTGCGTATGGCAGTCTGGCATTCGGCGCCGCTAACCCACCCTACGGGATTGCGTGTATCCCTCTACCTTTGTGCGCATCGACGCCACCGTCTTGTAGGGTGGGTTAGCCGCTTGTCACACTTGTCGATCAGTTCGCTAAGCCAGGTGCGGCGTAACCCAGCATCGATCCAGCGCAACCCATCGCCTGTTGGGTTACGCGGCGCCGCTAGCCGCCTTACGGATAGTGCGATATCTGCATGACTTATTCTTCGTCAATTGAATTGCATGCAATTTAATTGCTCGCTACTTTGTTCGTCACTTCAAGCCCATTCAGGACGATTCCCCATGAGCAACGCGCTTTTCGATATCCCGGTCACCACCATCAAGGGCGAGCAGAAGACCCTGGCCGATTTCGGCGGCAAGGCCGTGCTGGTGGTCAACACCGCCAGCAAGTGCGGCTTCACCCCGCAGTACAAGGGCCTGGAAAGCATCTGGCAGCAGTACAAGGACCAGGGCCTGGTGGTGCTGGGCTTTCCCTGCAACCAGTTCGGCAAGCAGGAGCCGGGCGACGAGGGGGCGATCTCCGAGTTCTGCGAGCTGAACTTCGGCGTCAGCTTCCCGCTGTTCAAGAAGGTCGACGTCAATGGCGCCGATGCCCATCCGCTGTTCGTCCAGCTGAAGCAGCGTGCCCCCGGCCTGCTCGGCAGTCAGGGCATCAAGTGGAACTTCACCAAGTTCCTGATCGGCCAGGACGGTCAGGTGATCAAGCGCTTCGCCCCGACCACCAAGCCGGAGGAGCTCTCCAGCGAAATCGAAGCCCTGCTCAAATGACCGCTTTCGATAGCGCCCAACTGCAGCTGGACAACCAGCTGTGCTTCAAGCTCTACGCCGCCTCGCGTGCGGTGATCCGCGCCTACAAGCCGATGCTCGACGCGCTGGGCCTGACCTACCCGCAGTACCTGGCGATGCTGGTGCTCTGGGAATGGCAGGCGCAGGCGCCCGAGCAGCCGACGCTGAAGGCCCTGGGCCAGCGCCTGCAGCTGGACTCCGGCACCCTCACGCCGCTGCTCAAGCGTCTGGAGCAGATGGGCCTGGTGCAGCGCCGCCGCGCTGCACACGACGAGCGCGAGGTGCACCTGGCGTTGAGCGAGGCGGGCAGGGCGTTGCAGGCGCGGGTGGCGCCGCTCAAGGCGCAGCTGCTGTGCCAGTTCGGCGGCGAGGAGCTGGCCGAGCTGGACGGCTTGCGCCAGCGCCTGGATCGTCTGCTGAGCCGGCTCGGCACCTAGGGTGTGGCGGGGCCTCCCAGGTCGTGCGCACCGGGATTGCCCCGGTTTCGGCGGTGCGCGCGGCGCACCCTACGGGATGTCGGCGCGTCCTCGTGTAGGGTGCGCCGTGCGCACCGGGATTGCCTCGGTTTCGGCGGTGCGCGCGGCGCACCCTACGGGATGTCGGCGCGTCCTCGTGTAGGGTGCGCCGTGCGCACCAGCCGGTTTAACGGCTGACCGCGGCCGGCAACCAGGTATCGAGCAGGGCGGCCAGCTCCTCGCGGCGGAAGGGCTTGGCCAGGTAGTCGCTCATGCCGGCGGCGCGGCAGCGTTCGCGCTCGTCGGACAGCGCATTGGCGGTCAGCGCGACGATCGGCAGGTCCGGCCAGCGGCCGTTGCGGCGAATCCGCCGGCTGGCCTCATAGCCGTCCATCACCGGCATGTTGCAGTCCATCAGCACCAGGTCGACGGCCTCGCGCTCCAATAGGTCCAGCGCTTCGCCGCCATGCCCGGCGACCAGCACCTGGCAGCCCAGCTTGGCCAGCATGCCCTTGGCCACCAGCTGGTTGACCGGGTTGTCCTCCACCAGCAGCACCCGCGCCGAGCGCTCGCTCGGCGCCTGGATATGGGGCGTATCACCGACGTTCGGCGCATCGCTGTGGAGGATATGGCGGAGCATCTGCAGCAGGCCGGCGCGCGCCAGCGGGCGGGCGATCTGCTGCAGTGGGGCGAGGCGCTGGGCCTGATCGCCGGGCAGGAAGTTGCCGTAGGCGGTGACCAGCAGCACCGGGGTGTTCACGGCCTGACGCAGGCCGAGCAGGCATTCCGGGCAGTCGCTGATCAGCAGGTCGGCGTCCTCGCCGAGCAGGCTGGCGTCGGTGTCCAGACGCCGGTAGTGCAGGCCCCAGACCGGCAGCCACTGGGCGAGCAGCTGCTGCAGGCCGCTGCTGGCCGGGGTCAGGGCGACGATGCGGCCACGCAGGGGCGGTGACGCCGCCGCCTCGGCATGCGCCGGCAGCGGCAGCTCGGCGCAGAACTCGCTGCCGAAACCTTCCTTCGATTGCAGGTCGAGGCTGCCGTGCATGGCCTCGCACAGGCGGCGGGTCAGCGCCAGGCCGAGGCCGGTGCCGCCGTATTCGCGGGTGATGCCCACTTCGGCCTGGGCGAAGGGCTGGAAGATGCGCGCCTGGGCGTCCTCGGCGATGCCGATGCCGGTGTCGCGCACGCGGATGCGCACGCCGTCCATAGTGCGCGCCACCTGCAGGTCGACGCGGCCGAAGCGGGTGAACTTCAGCGCGTTGGACAGCAGGTTGCTGACGATCTGCCGTACCCGGGTCGGGTCGCCGATGACCTGGGCGGGCAGTGCGGGATCGATCAGGCAGGTCAGCTCCACCGCGCCGGCGGCGTTCTGCGACAGCAGGCTGGCGGTCTCCTCGACCAGCACGCCGAGGTCGAAGGGAATCTGCTCCAGTTCAAGCTGGCCGGCCTCGAACTTGGACAGGTCGAGGATGTCGTTGAGCAGTTCCACCAGCACCTTGCCGGAATCGTGGGCGATGCCCAGCTGCTGGCGCTGCTCGGCGCTGAGCGGGCCGTCCAGGGCCAGGGCGAGCATGCCCAGCAGGCCGTTGAGCGGGGTGCGGATCTCGTGGCTCATGTTGGCGAGGAAGGCCGAGCGGGCCTGGGCCATGTTCAGCGCGGTGGTGCGCGCCTGCTCCAGCTCGCGGTTGGACTGGCTGAGGCGGGCGTTGGTGGCCTTGAGCTCGGCGGTGCGCGCCGAGACGATGTTCTCCAGTTCGGCCAGGTACTGGGTCAGACGGTCCTCGGCGTTGCGTCGCTGCTCGATCTCCTGGGCGATGCTCGACAGCTGGCGGTTGGTCACCTCGACCAGGGTGCCGATCTCGTCGCGTTCGTGGCCCTTGGGGCAGGGCACCGGTCGATGCTGCGGGGCCTGCGGGTTGCGCTCGCTGAGCGCGCGGATGACCCCCACCAGCGGTTTGGTCAACATGAAGTAGAACAGCACCAGGAGGATCAGCGACAGCAGCAGGCTGCGGGCGAAGCCGGTCAGCAGGGTCAGCAGCGAGCGACGCAGGAAGTGGCTGCCGAAGGCGTAGGTGTCCACTTCCAGGCGCAGCACGCCGAGTGCTTCGTTGGGCGCGTGGGCGACATGGAGCGGATCCTGGAACTGGCGCTGGGCGCCGAACAGGCTGTCGCTGAACACCCGGTAGCGGCTCTCGCTGCGCGGACGGCTGACGCTGGCCAGCACCAGGCCGCTGTTGTCGATCAGTTCGGCGCGGGTCACCGCCGGCGAGCGCAGCAGGCCGAGTACCAGTTCCTGGGCCAGTTCGGCGTCGATGTTGTAGGCAATACGGGCGGCGGGGTTGTGGCTGATTTCCAGCAGTGCGCGAATCTCGCGGTTGATGGAGGCGTCTTCGCTGGCATAATCGATCGCCACCTGGGTGACGCTGAGCAACGTGCCGAGGATAAACGCCACCAGCACGGTCAGGCCGGCCTGTCGGAACGACAGGCGATGGGTGAGCGAGATATCCATGGCGGCGGGCGTGGTCTCTGATCCGTGGCGCCTGCCAAGCATAGCCGATAGCGGCACCGGACCGGCAGAGCCCGCAGCGTGCGGCCCTGCGCAAAAGGAGTAGAGCGTGGATTCCCGATTGCAGAGCTTTCTGGCGCGTGCCGAGCAGGTACTGGCGCGCCTCGAACCGCTGTTGCCCGCGGTGCGGGCGGAACTGGACTGGAACCGGAGCCTGGCCGCGCGCTGGCAGCGCGACGGCCGCAGCGGTTTCCTGCAGCCCCTCGCGGTCAGCCTCGACCTCGGCCTGCACGACCTGATCGGCATCGACGCCCAGCGCGAGCAGCTGGCGCGCAACACTCGCCAGTTCGTCGCCGGCCTGCCGGCCAACCACGCGCTGCTGTGGGGCGCGCGCGGCACCGGCAAGTCGTCGCTGGTGCGCGCGCTGCTGGCCGAGCACGCGGCGGCCGGCCTGCGCCTGATCGAGATTGAGCGCGATCACCTGGCCGACCTGCCGCGGGTGGTGGAGCAGCTGGCACGCCTGCCGCAGCGTTTCGTGCTGTTCTGCGACGACCTCTCGTTCGAGGCCGGCGAGGGCGATTACCGGGTGCTCAAGAGCGTGCTCGACGGCTCGCTGGAGCGCGCGCCGGACAACGTGCTGCTGTACGCCACCTCCAACCGCCGGCACCTGATGCCGGAGAAGCAGAGCGACAACGAGAACTGGCAGATGGTCGACGGCGAGCTGCACCCCAACGAGGCGGTGGAGGACAAGATCGCCCTGTCCGACCGTTTCGGCCTGTGGCTGTCGTTCTACCCCTTCAGCCAGGAACACTACTTAGGCGTGGTGCGCCACTGGGTCGAAGTGCAGGCGGCGTCGGCCGGCCTGCGCTGGCAATGGAGCGAGGCGCTGGAGAAGGCTGCGATCCGCTGGGCCCTGGGTCGCGGCAACCGCAACGGCCGCTGCGCCTTTCAATTCGCCCGGCATTGGGTCGGGCTGCAACTCTTGGAGCAAGACGCATGATCGACCTTTCCCAGACCGGCTCCGGACTGGACGGCTACCCCCTGTTGGCGGCGCAGCTCGAAGCGCTGCTCGCCGGCGAGCGCGACTTCATCGCCAACGCCGCGCAGTTTTCCGCCTTCCTGTTCCACGAACTGGCCGACCTGAACTGGGCCGGGTTCTACCTGGCCCAGGGCGAGCAACTGGTGCTTGGCCCCTTCCAGGGCAAGGTGGCCTGCGTGCGCATTCCCTTCGGGCGCGGCGTGTGCGGCGCGGCGGCGGCGAGCCGGCAGACCCAGCGGGTGGAGGACGTGCACGCCTTCGCCGGGCATATCGCCTGCGACAGCGCGTCGAACAGCGAGTTGGTGGTGCCGCTGCTCAAGGACGGCCGGCTGATCGGCGTGCTGGATCTGGACAGCCCGCTGACCGGGCGTTTCAGCGAGGTCGATCAGGCCGGCATCGAGGCGCTGGCGGCGATCTTTCTGGCGGCGAGCGACTGCTGAGCCGTTCGTCCGTCGTCTCGTAATTGTCGGCGATAGCGGTGCGCACGGCGTACGGGTCTTGCGAATCTCGATAGTCGTGCGGCGTAGGGTGCGCCGTGCGCACCAGCGATAGACCTTGCGGGAGTCGTAGGGTGGACAAGGCGAAGCTTCTTCGCCGATCAACGAGCGCCGATCTTCTCCAGGGTGCGCAGTTCACGCGGCAGCAGCTGCTGCACCGAGGCGCGCGCCTTGATCCGTGCGTAGTGCGCCGCCAGGTGCGGCCAGCGCGCGGCATCCAGCGTCTCGCCGCCGTGCTGCATATTGATCAGCTGGCAGGCGAGGGCGAGGTCGGCCATCGACAGGCGCTCGCCGACGAAGAACTCGGCCTTGCCCAGAACCCCTTCCAGGTAGTCGAAATGCCCCGGCAACTTGTCGTGCAGCGCGGCCTGCACCTTGGCCTCGTCGCAGGGCTGGCCCAGGCTGGGTTTCAGCGTGCGGTTGCGGAACACGCCGAAGGTGCACTGCGGGGCGAGTTCGTAGTCGGCGTACTTTTCCAGCCAGCGCACCTGGGCGCGCTGCGCCGCGCCTTCGCCGTACAGAGCCAGGCGTTCGGGGTAACGCTCCTCCAGGTACTGGCAGATCACGCTGGAGTCGGCCAGGGTCAGCTCGCCGTCGCGAAACGCCGGGATGCGCCCCAGTGGATTGAGTTCGCGGTACCAGTCGGGCTGGCCGAACGGGGTGACGATCTCCAGCTGGTAGTCCAGGCCCTTTTCCAGCAGGCACAGGCAGAGTTTGCGGACGAAGGGGGAGAGCGGCGCTCCGTAGACGGTCAGGCTCATCGAAGTTCCTTATGGGCTGTGGCGGATCGCTTGGCGGACGCTAGTCGTAGATATTCTTCTTCTTCCAGTCGTCGTCATCCAGGCTCTTCAACCCTTCGGTCAGCTCGCTGGGCGCATCGGCCGAGGGCTGCACCTTGTCCAGCACCAGGGCGTTGGCGCTCGCCAGTTGCTGCTCGAAGTGCTTGAGCTGGGTCTGGTACAGCGCCGGTTCCGGTTGTTTGCGCAGGTACTGCACGCCGCGCTCGAAGGCCAGGCGCGCCTGGCCGGGCTGGTTCTGTTGCAGGGCCTGCTGGCCGAGGTTGCCGAAGAACTCGATATGCAGCTGCACCAGCATCTGGCGGATCTGCTGGAGCCAGTGCTTGCCTTCATTGGCCGGTAGCAGACCGATCTGCGCCGAGCCGGTGATCAGGGCGTGCAGGTTTTCCAGAAGGTAACGCACGTCCTTGGCCTTGGCTTCGTTGAGGATGGGTTGCGGGGCGTTGTTCACCGGGATCGACTCGCCCCGGGCCACCAGCGCCTTGAGTTCGTCGATGCTGCCCTTGAGGCCGGCGTTGCCCTTGTCCAGCGGCAGCAGGCGTTCGCTCAGTTGCAGTTGCAGGCGGCTGAGCAGCAGTTTCAGCGCTGCGCTCATCAACTGGCCGGGCATCTTTTCCGAGACATCCAGGCAGCGGCGGATACGGTCGTTGAGATCGGCTTTCTGCCGGGCTTTTTCCAGCTTGCTGTTTTCGACCATGTGATTGACGTAGGCGATCACGATCAGCAGCGCGATGCCTCCGACTATCAGCAGGGTAATCACGAGTGGGGACACTGCTTGAACCTCTCGAGTGCTGGTTTTTCGTCCGAGTGTAGTGGCTTGGCTGCGAGGCTCCTAGTGCCACGTCAATTTATGGCCTGAAGTCTTTGATTTTGAAAAATTTTTAGAGAGAGGTTGACGACCTCCGAAAGCCTCCCTAGAATGCGCGCCACTTCCAGCGCAATGCTCGAAACAGAGCGAGGGAAGCCGGAAAAGCTGTTGTAAGTTCCGGGCTGCGTCCCCTTCGTCTAGTGGCCTAGGACACCGCCCTTTCACGGCGGTAACAGGGGTTCGAGTCCCCTAGGGGACGCCACTTTATTTATGAAGTGGGTTGTATTTGCGGGAATAGCTCAGTTGGTAGAGCACGACCTTGCCAAGGTCGGGGTCGCGAGTTCGAGTCTCGTTTCCCGCTCCAGATCTTGAAGTGACGCTCAGGCGGCGCTTCGCAAAGTTCCAAGGTCCCCTTCGTCTAGTGGCCTAGGACACCGCCCTTTCACGGCGGTAACAGGGGTTCGAGTCCCCTAGGGGACGCCATTTTAAGTACCAAGTTGTATTGCGGGAATAGCTCAGTTGGTAGAGCACGACCTTGCCAAGGTCGGGGTCGCGAGTTCGAGTCTCGTTTCCCGCTCCAGATTATGATCTATAGACGTCCACTGAAGTCTGTAATTCATTGAAATAAGGGCCGCAAGGCCTTTTTTTCGTTCCAGTGAAATCCACTGGAAACCACTCCAAGCCAGGACTTTTAAGTCCATTTTTAAGTCCATCTTTACGGGTGGTGTGGTTACCGGATTGTTGCTGGAGGAGCGTGGCCTGCGAGATAAGCATCTAGCCCTGACCCATGTTCAGGAGCTATACCATGGCACTCACAGACCTCTCCGTCCGGCGGGCCCGAACCACTGGCAAAGACTATACCCTCCCTGACTTCAATAGCCTCTCGCTGGCGGTTTCCGCCACGGGTGGCAAGTCCTGGCACTTCAGATACTACTGGGCTGCCAAACAGAAACGGATGTCCTTGGGCTCCTATCCGGAGGTCAGCCTTCGCGACGCGCGTGCGTTGCGTGATGAAGCCCGCGCTCTGTTAGCGAAGGGTATCAACCCCAAGATCGACCGCAAGCAGAAGCTGCGAGCTGTGCGTTTGGCGACGGAGCACAGTTTCAAGGCGGTCTATCTGCAGTGGCTCGCTCACCGCAGGCTTGAACTCAAGGAGGGGCGGCAGAGCACGCTCTCGCAGATCCAGCGCATCTTCGATAAAGACGTACTGCCTACCTTGGGCACCATGTCTGTCTATGACATCCGTCGTCTCGATCTACTAGCAGTGCTTGATCGTATCGAGCAGCGTAGGGCATTCACGACTGCGGAGAAGGTGCGCACCTGGTTCAAGCAGTTGTTCCGCTATGCCATGGTGAAAGTCGAAGGGTTGGTGGGCAATCCAGCATCGGATCTGGATGTAGTGGCTGTTCCCAAGCCGCCTGTGGCCAATAATCCCTTCTTGCGCCTACCTGAACTACCCGACCTGCTGCACAAGCTGCGCCGTTATAGGGGGCTGATTACCACGCAACTCGGTATTCGCCTGTTGTTACTGACGGGTGTGCGCACGGGTGAGCTGCGCTTGGCGACCCCTGATCAGTTCGATCTTGAGCGCGGTTTGTGGGTCATTCCTCCCGAGGTGGTCAAGCAACTGCAGGATGGCATGCGCAAGCGCGGGCAGCGCCCACAGGATATTCCGCCCTACATTGTGCCGTTATCGGTCCAAGCCATCGAGGTCGTTCGCTACCTGCTGGAGCAGGTCAAGCCTGCACAGCGTTACCTGTTGGCTCACCGTAGCGAACTCAAGAAACGCATCAGCGAGAACACGCTGAATGAAGCACTCAAGCGCATGGGCTACAAAGACCTGCTCACCGGTCATGGCATCCGTGGCACGCTCTCCACAGCGCTTAACGAAGTCGGATACCTCAAGATTTGGGTAGATGCCCAGCTCTCGCACGCAGACCCCAACAAGGTCAGTGCCACCTACAACCATGCCCTGTATGTGGAGCCCCGCCGGAAAATGATGCAGGACTGGGCTGATCGCCTCGATCTCTTGGAGCAGGGTGAGGTAGAGGCTGCGAGTGCGCACCTGACTATCCGCATTGATGGCGTGCCGATGTTGGACGAAGGTGCAGGGGTATCTGTGGATTTGATGGGATCAGGGGAGGCACCTTCAATCCCCCTGCCGCCGGTACTGGCGACGCCTGTCAAACGCCTGTCGGCAGTATCTGTGCCGCCTGAACTGGAGTTACCAGCACAGGTGGTGGTTTCGGACTTCCAGCGTGAGCGGATGGACATGCTCGAAACCTACGAGGCTCCCCACAATCTGCCGGTGACTCAGTTCGCCAGGCTGGCAGGCAAATCCCGCGACCAGATCAATCGGGAGATCAAGGCTGGCAAGCTGCTGACGCTGAGCATGGGCAACCGTGGTCAGCGGATTCCAGAATGGCAACTTGATCCACTCAAGAGCGAGCTGGTGCAGGCGGTGTTACAGCAGGTGAAGGACATCGATTCGTGGCAGCTTTACCGCTCGCTATTGCAGTCCCGCGAAGCGTTGGGTGGGCAGTCCGCCATCGACGCTATCTCGCCCACCAATCTCCATGAGGTGGCCAGAATGGTTGGCGGTGATCTCACAAGCGGTGAGGCGTGTGTCGGGGAGGTGGCGTAGTTGCCCGGCATGCAGGGCCGATCCGACGGAGTGTCCCTGCATGCCGGGTGCGGGAATGTAGCTATATGGCCATGTATTGATCAATCAGAGGACGCAGTTCGTGACTGCGTTCCCCATGGACCTAAACCTCTTCGCTGATCAGTCGTGATAAGCGCCCGTTCACTGGGGCGCGGGACAGCTTTTAGCCGCGTTCTGGAGTGCCTTGGCGTAGTCCACATAGGTTGCCGGGTCGTAAGGCTCGACAGTTATCTTGAAACTCGACTCGCCCCGGTAGCCAAGCCTTTGCCGAACTTTCAATGCCCACTGCCGGCCATCATGCTTGGCGAGCAAATCAAAAACGTGTGAGTTGAGATCGCTAGATTCATTCAGACTTGAGTAGCGATAACGTAGGTTTCTGTACCAGCCGTCAATTCCGGTCACAGCTCTGATCGCCGCCTTTGCCTGCTCTCTGTCGGCATCTTTCACCGAGTACATATCGCCAATAGCAAGCCTGCCGGTTCCTTCAAGCTCCGATATAGGCGCTGCCAGTGGCTCGCGGCTGATCAGGCGCGAGTTGTTGCAGTCGAACACCCATTTACCGGTCTTCACAAAATCGTCTGCATAGACAACCACGCCATTGCCAAAGTCTTGCTTATACAATTGGAATCATGCCATTCCTTGGTATTGGTAATTCTGACCTTGCGATGCTAACCGAACGAAATTGTGCAATATCTTGCGCAGTTGGCCTCTAGCCCAGGAGTGGTGCGGTTTAGAAAATTTTCATGGCATCCAGAAATGGATGAGGTTCTTTTCACAATTGCTTCGGTGTTTACTGAAAATCTCGGCTGCGCACATTCAGGTCGGGCAGCAGTGGAGTTAGGTCGCTCAACTGCAGCGCTGCCCAACTTGTGGCAGATACTGAGAGCAATCTGAAGAATCTACGGCAGCAGGTCGATTCAACTTCTGTCCCCGGACAATTAACTTAGAAGGTCTGGCCATCACCCTGTTTGCGATCCATTTCAGGGACTTTCGTAGTGCATCGATGGCGGTAGTGGCAGTAAACTGCAGGCGTTATTTACCTTAGATCCTTTCATGACTCTCTCTGATGCCACGCTCGCGTTGTTGTTGTCGGCGCGGATACATGGAACCGATGCCGCAGTCAGGGCGACGGCGAAGCGTTGCGTGAAATTGTTGCCGCGCAGCAAACGCGACCTGCTTTACAAGGTGATCGAGAGTCGGAGCCCGCTCGAGTTTGTGGATCTCATGGCCTGTGGCCTTGATCTGTAACTGCCTGAAACTGATATCTCTAGATCCACGTTCCCAGAGCGCGAATTACTGTGGTGCTAATAGGGGTTATTTGGTGGCAGGACGTCGAATAGATGTCTCGAGGTAGTCAGCAAATAGCCATGCAGCCGCCGCGACTTATGCGGCCCCGTCACCTAACACGTCCAGATGTTCAGGCCGTTGTCTTGCTTGCGGTGTAGTTGCAGCGTTTACAGGGCTAGGGCGCATCTTCGGTAGAATAGCGCCCGGCTGGCTCCTTGAACGCCGTACTTCTCGCTTCCAGAACCTGGGGCCCCCGGATGAACAATCTACCGAGAGCTCATAATCAGGGGTTAGTCGACGGCCTTGACCATATCCTCGATGACCTTCTTGGCGTCGCCGAAGACCATCATGGTCTTGTCCAGGTAGAACAGTTCGTTGTCCAGGCCGGCGTAGCCGCTGGCCATCGAGCGCTTGTTGACGATCACGGTCTTGGCCTTGTAGGCCTCGAGGATCGGCATGCCGGCGATCGGCGACTTCGGGTCGTTCTTCGCCGCCGGGTTGACCACGTCGTTGGCGCCGAGCACCAGCACCACGTCGGCCTGGCCGAACTCGGAGTTGATGTCTTCCATCTCGAACACCTGCTCGTACGGCACTTCGGCCTCGGCCAGCAGGACGTTCATGTGGCCCGGCATACGCCCGGCAACCGGGTGGATCGCGTACTTCACGGTCACCCCGCGATGGCTCAGCTTCTCGGCCAGTTCCATCAGCGCGTGCTGGGCACGGGCCACCGCCAGGCCGTAGCCCGGGACGATGATCACGGTGTCGGCGTTGGTCAGCAGGAAGGCGGCGTCGTCGCTCGAGCCGGATTTCACCGGACGGGCTTCCTTGGCGCCAGCCGGGCCGGCGTCTTCAGCCGCGCCACCGAAACCACCGAGGATGACGTTGAAGAACGAGCGGTTCATCGCCTTGCACATGATGTAGGAGAGGATCGCGCCCGAAGAACCCACCAGGGAACCGGCGATGATCAGCATCGAGTTGTTCAGCGAGAAGCCGATACCGGCCGCCGCCCAGCCCGAGTAGCTGTTGAGCATCGACACCACGACCGGCATGTCCGCGCCGCCGATCGGGATGATGATCAGCACGCCGATGATGAAGGCCAGGGCCACCAGCAGGGCGAAGGCGCGGATGTCACCGGTGAGGGTGAAATACAGGCCGAGGCCGATGATGGCCAGGCCTACCACCAGGTTGACCAGGTGCTGGCCCTTGAACTGCACGGGCGCGCCCTGGAACAGGCGGAACTTGTACTTGCCCGAGAGCTTGCCGAAGGCGATCACCGAACCGGAGAAGGTGATGGCGCCGATGGCCGCACCGAGGAACAGCTCCAGGCGGTTGCCGGCCGGGATCGCATCGCCCAGGGCGGCGACGATGCCCAGCGATTGCGGCTCGACGACGGCGGCGATGGCGATGAACACCGCGGCCAGGCCGATCATGCTGTGCATGAAGGCGACCAGTTCCGGCATCTTGGTCATCTCGACGCGCTTGGCCATGATCGAACCGGCGGTACCACCGACCAGCAGGCCGACGATGACGTAGCCGATGCCTTGCAGGGCCAGTTCGCTGCCGAGCTTGTGGATCAGGCCCAGGGTGGTCAGTACGGCGATGGCCATGCCGATCATGCCGAAGGCGTTGCCACGACGGGAGGTGGTCGGGTGCGACAGACCCTTGAGTGCCTGGATGAAGCAGATCGAGGCAACGAGGTAGAGAACAGTGATCAGGTTCATGCTCATGTTAGTGCTTCTCCACCGAAGCCTTCGGGGCCTTCTTCTTGAACATTTCCAGCATGCGTCGGGTGACCAGGAAGCCACCGAACACGTTGACCGCGGCCAGGGCCACGGCCAGGGTGCCCATGGCCTTGCCCAGCGGGGTCACGGTCAGGGCGGCGGCCAGCATGGCGCCAACGATGACGATCGCGGAAATCGCGTTGGTCACCGCCATCAGCGGGGTGTGCAGGGCCGGGGTGACGTTCCATACCACGTGGTAACCCACGTAGATGGCCAGTGCGAAGATGATCAGGTTGTAGATGCCGTCGGAAATCATATCCATGTCCGGTACTCCCCTTAGCCGTTGGTGCGGACGACTTGACCGTCGCGGCACATCAGGCACGCGGCGACGATGTCGTCTTCGAGGTTGAGGTGGAACTTGCCTTCGCTGTCGATGACCAGCTTGAGGAAGTCGAGCAGGTTGCGCGCATACAGGGCCGAGGCGTCTGCCGGCACCAGGGCCGCCAGGTTGCTGTGGCCGACGATGGTCACGCCGTGCTTGACCACCACCTGCTCGGCTTCGGTCAGCGGGCAGTTGCCGCCTTGTGCCGCGGCGAGGTCGATGACCACCGAGCCCGGCTTCATCTCGGCGACGGTCGCTTCATGCAGCAGGGTCGGCGCCTTGCGGCCCGGGATCAGCGCGGTGGTGATGACGATGTCGGCCTGCTTGGCCTTCTCGTGCACCGCCTTGGCCTGGCGCTCCATCCACGAGGCCGGCATCGGCCGGGCGTAACCGCCGACACCCTGGGCGCACTCGCGCTCTTCGTCGGTCTCGAACGGCACGTCGACGAACTTGGCGCCGAGCGACTCGATCTGTTCTTTAACCGCCGGACGCACGTCGGAGGCTTCGATCACCGCACCCAGGCGCTTGGCCGTGGCGATGGCCTGCAGGCCGGCGACACCGGCGCCGAGGATCAGCACGCGGGCAGCCTTCACGGTACCGGCGGCGGTCATCAGCATCGGCATGAAGCGCGGATAGTGGTGGGCGGCCAGCAGCACGGCCTTGTAGCCGGCGATGTTGGCCTGCGACGACAGCACGTCCAGGCTCTGCGCACGGGAGGTACGCGGCGCGGCCTCCAGAGCGAAGGCGGTGACGCCACGGGCATTCATGCGCGCGATGGTGTCGTTGCTGAACGGGTTGAGCATGCCCACCAGCACGGCGCCGGTCTGCATATGGGCCAGTTCGGCCTCGCTCGGGGCGAGCACTTTCAGCACCAGGTCGGCAGCGAAGGCGGCGGCCTCGTTGCCGATGCTGGCGCCGACAGTTTCATAAGCGCTGTCCGGGATGCTGGCGCTGACGCCCGCACCGCTCTGCACGGTGACCTGGTGGCCCTGGCCGATCAGCTTCTTGATGGTTTCGGGAGTCGCGGCAACCCGCGTCTCACCGGCATGAGTCTCGAGAGGAACACCGATGTGCACTTGTTGTTCTCCGGTGAAGTCTGCCTAGGCAAACCGCTTCCCGCGGATGAGCAAAAACGCATCCGCTGGGAAGGTTGGGGACTTGTGCCTGGCTACTCCACCAGGCCTTGTTTCAGAGGGCTTGTTCCAGTTCCGGAACGAGTTCGAAGAGGTCGCCTACCAGGCCATAGTCGGCCACCTGGAAGATCGGCGCCTCCTCGTCCTTGTTGATCGCCACGATCACCTTGGAGTCCTTCATACCGGCCAGGTGCTGGATCGCGCCGGAGATACCGACGGCGATGTACAGCTGCGGTGCAACGATCTTGCCGGTCTGGCCGACCTGCATGTCGTTCGGCACGAAACCGGCATCGACCGCGGCTCGCGAGGCACCGACAGCAGCGCCCAGCTTGTCGGCCAGGGCGTAGAGGATCTTGAAGTTGTCACCGTTCTGCATGCCGCGACCGCCGGAAACGACGATCTTGGCAGCGGTCAGCTCGGGACGATCGGACTTGGCCAGTTCCTCACCCACGAAGGCGGACTTGCCCGCATCGGTCGGGCCACTGACGGCTTCAACGGCAGCGGAACCACCTTCGGCGGCAACCGGGTCGAAACCGGTGGCACGCACGGTGATGACCTTGACCGCAGCCGAGGACTGCACGGTAGCGATGGCGTTACCGGCATAGATCGGGCGCTTGAAGGTATCGGCACTCTCGACGGCGATGATCTCGGAGATCTGGTCGACGTCCAACTGAGCGGCTACGCGCGGCAGGATGTTCTT
Source organism: Pseudomonas sp. NPDC077186 (assembly GCF_044543505.1). Classification (NCBI taxonomy): domain Bacteria; kingdom Pseudomonadati; phylum Pseudomonadota; class Gammaproteobacteria; order Pseudomonadales; family Pseudomonadaceae; genus Pseudomonas; species Pseudomonas sp. NPDC077186. The sequence goes on along the minus strand of NZ_JBITWE010000006.1, from coordinate 75,651 downwards.
GCCGTTGCTGGTGGCGGCAGCCAGGATGTGGCTGTAACCCTTGCCCAGCTCGGCTACCAGCGGCGCGACGTTTTCCGGCAGTTGGTTGGCATAGGCCGCGTTGTCGGCGACCAGCACCTTGCTGACACCGGCGATCTTGGCGGCGGCTTCAGCAACGGTACCCGCGTTCTGGCCAGCGACCAGGACGTGAATGTCGCCACCGATCTTCGCGGCAGCGGCAACGGTGTTCAGGGTGGCAGGCGCCAAAGCGGCATTGGTGTGTTCAGCGATAACCAGGATAGTCATTTAGATTACCTTCGCCTCGTTCTTCAGTTTCTCGACCAGTTCAGCCACGGACTTGACCTTGATGCCGGCGCTGCGGGCAGCAGGCGCTTCGACTTTCAGGGTCTTGACGGTGGAGGCGGTGGAAACGCCCAGCGCGTCCGGAGTCACAGTCTCCAGCGGCTTCTTCTTGGCCTTCATGATGTTCGGCAGCGACGCGTAACGCGGCTCGTTCAGGCGCAGGTCGGTGGTCACGATGGCCGGCAGGCTGAGTTCGACGGTTTGCGAACCGCCATCGATCTCACGGGCAACCTGAACCTTGTCACCGGACACTTCGACCTTGGAGGCGAAGGTGCCCTGGGCGTAGCCGCAAAGCGCCGCCAGCATCTGGCCGGTCTGGTTGTTGTCGCTGTCGATAGCCTGCTTGCCGAGGATCACCAGTTGTGGCTGTTCCTTATCGACAACGGCCTTGAGCAGCTTGGCAACCGCCAGGGAATTCAGCTCGTCGGCGGACTCGACCAGGATGGCACGGTCGGCGCCCAGGGCCAGGGCGGTGCGTAGTTGTTCCTGGGCAGCGGCCGGGCCGACGGTAACGGCGACGATCTCGGTGGCGACGCCCTTTTCCTTCAGGCGTACGGCTTCTTCCACGGCGATTTCGCAGAAGGGGTTCATGGACATCTTGACGTTGGCGAGGTCGACGCCGGAGTTGTCCGCTTTGACGCGAACCTTGACGTTGTAGTCGACCACTCGTTTGATCGGAACCAGTACTTTCATGGGGTTCTCTCTTCGGGCAATAAAAAGGTTAGAGGTCGTAGTGGGCCAGTTCGCGGGCGATCAGCAGGCGCTGGATTTCGCTGGAGCCTTCGTAGATCTGGGTGATGCGGGCGTCGCGGTAGTATTTTTCCACCGGGTAGTCCTCCAGGTAGCCGTAGCCGCCGTGGATCTGCACGGCGTGGGAGCAGACGCGCTCGGCCATTTCCGAGGCGAACAGCTTGGCTTGCGAGGCTTCCGACAGGCAGGGCAGGCCGGCACTCTTCAGCCGAGCCGCGTGGAGGACCAGTAGGCGTGTGGCGTTGAGCCGGGTGTGCATGTCGGCGAGCATGTTGGCCACGCTTTGGTGCTCGATGATCGGCTTGCCGAACTGGATGCGTTCGCGGGCATAGCCGAGGGCTGCTTCGAACGCCGCACGGGCGATGCCCAGGGCCTGAGCGGCTATGCCGATACGGCCGCCTTCGAGATTGGACAGGGCGATGGCTAGGCCCTTGCCGCGCTCGCCGAGCAGGTTGGCCTCAGGGATCACACAGTCGTTCAGGGTTACCGCACAGGTGTCGGAAGCCTTGATACCCATCTTGTGTTCGCTGCGGTCGACCACGAAACCGGGGTTGTCGGTGGGCACCAGGAATGCCGACAGGCCCTTCTTGCCCAGTTCCGGGTCGGTAACGGCAAAGACGATGGCCAGTTGCGCGCGCCTGCCGTTGCTGACGAACTGCTTGGCGCCGTTGAGCACCCAGTGCTCGCCGTCCAGCACCGCGCGGGTGCGCAGGTTGTGCGCCTCGGAGCCGGCGTGTGGTTCGGTCAGGCAGAAGCAGCCAATGGCCTGACCGCTGGCTAGGCTGGGCAGCCACCGTTCCTTCTGCTTCTGGCTGCCGTAGCGCAGGATCGGTCCGCAGCCCACCGAGTTGTGGATGCTCATCAGCGCGCCGGTGGCACCGTCGCCGGCGGAGACTTCTTCCACCGCCAGGGCGTAGGCCACGTAGTCGATGTAGGAGCCGCCCCATTCCTCGGGAACCACCATGCCAAGCAGGCCCAGCTCGCCCATCTGTGTAACCAGGGTGTCATCGATCCAGCCGGCTTTTTCCCAGGACTGGGCCTTGGGCGCGATCTCGCGGCGGGCGAAATCGCGGGCCATGTCGCGGATCATGCGTTGTTCTTCGCTCAATTCGAGGTCATGCATTGGGGGCTCTCTTGTACCTGTGGCATCCGTTCATGCGGAAACGCTGCTGTCGCGGGGCTTGCCCCTGACAAGCCGGAATCCGGCGAAGAATGCCTGCACCCGCTCGGGGACAAGTTCTGCCAGAGTGGACGGGTTCCAGTGCGGCGTCTTGTCCTTGTCGACGATCAGTGCGCGCACGCCTTCCATGATGTCGCCCTTGGCAAACCATTGGCGATCCAGATGCAGTTCCAGCTCGAAGCATTCGCCCAGCGCCATGGCGCGGCCTCGACGCAGCAATTCCAGGGTGACCCCCATGGCCAGCGGAGAACGACTGTCGATCAGCTTGACGGTTTCTTCAGCCCAGTCCTGATATTCCGGGCGGCTTTCCGCCATAAGCGAGGCGCGGATCGCCGGCAGGTCGGGCAGGGCGAAGTACTCGTCGATGGCTGGACGCAGCGCCTTGAGTTCGGCCCCCGGAAGCCTGTTGCTGGCCAGGGTGGAGAGGAGGTCACGCAGGTCTTCGTGTGGATGACTGGTCCAGTCTATCCGCTCAAGGCCTTGATCAAACTCGGCGATCCGTTCGCTGGGCAGGCACCAGTCGGCCAGACGAGCGTAAAGTGCGTCAGCAGCACGAACCTGACTGCCGGTAATACCGAGGTAGAGGCCCAGCTCACCTGGCAGACGCGGAAGGAAATAGCTACCGCCGACGTCCGGGAAATAGCCGATGCCGGTTTCCGGCATGCCCATCTTCACCCGCTCGGTGACCACCCGTAGTGCCGCACCCTGGACCAGGCCCATGCCGCCGCCGAGGACGAAGCCGTCCATCAGTGCGACGATGGGTTTGGGGTAGCCGTGTATGTACTGGTCGAGGGCGTATTCTTCCTCGAAGAAGATGCGGTGCAGGTCGTCTCCGGCCCGGTAGCTGTCATACAGCGCGCGGATATCACCTCCGGCGCAGAAGGCCTTTTCGCCGTTGGCGCGCAGCACCACGGCGAGGATCGCGGGGTCGTCCTCCCAGACCTGTAGCTGTTGCCACATGATCCTGATCATCGGCAGGGTCAGGGCATTCAGGCCGGTCGGGCGGTTCAGCGTCAGATGGCCGACTCGGTTGCGTACTTCGGCCAATACGGGCGCTTCGGCGTCGCTCATGCTCAGGCCTCCTGCTTGCGATACAGGTTGATGATGGCGGAGAAGTCCAAGGTGCCGTTCCCTTGCTGGCTGAGGCTCTGGTAAAGCTGCTGAGCCACCGCACCGAGCAGCACCGGCTGGCGAGCCTGTTTGGCCGCCTCGGTGGCGAGACCCAGATCCTTGAGCATCAGATTGGTACCGAAACCACCGCTGTAGCCGCGCGCAGATGGCACATTGTCCATCACGCCGGGAAAGGGATTGTAGGTATCCGAGCTCCAGCAGCGGCCGCTGGAGGTGTTGATCACTCCGGCCAGCACGCTGGCATCCATACCCAGCGCAACGCCGAGGGCCATGGCCTCGGCGACGCCGATCATCGAGATGCCGAGCAGCATGTTGTTGGCAACCTTGGCCACCTGGCCATTACCGGTGCCGCCGCAGTGGACGATGTTCTTGCCCATGGCGGCAAGGATTAGCTGGGCACGCTCGAAGGCGCTTGGAGCGCCGCCGACCATGAAGGTCAGGGTACCGGCCGATGCGCCACCGGTGCCGCCGGACACCGGCGCATCGAGCATCGGGTTGCCTTGGGCGAGGGCGGCCTTGGCCACTTCGCGGGCACTGTGCGGATCAATGGTCGAGGAGTCGATCAGCAGCACATCGGGACGGACGTTGGCCAGCAGGCCATCGGCACCGAGGTAGACTCCCTTCACATGAGGGGCTGCCGGCAGCATGGTGATGATTACCTCGACATCGGTTTGCGCCAGCGCGGCGGGAGAGGCGACGGCTGTGGCGCCAGCCTCGACCAGACCGGCGACGGCAGCGGCGGACAGGTCGAACACGCTCAGCCTGTGGCCGGCCTTGAGCAGGTTGCAGGCCATGGGCGCGCCCATGTTGCCGAGACCGAGAAAACCGATATGCATGGTGGAGACCTCTTGCTCATGTGGGGTTTCAGTGGTGCTGGAACTGCGCCGGGCGTTTCTCGACGAAAGCGGCCATGCCTTCCTTCTGGTCGGTCGTGGCGAACAATGCATGGAACGCGCGGCGTTCGAAGCGTAGACCTTCGCTTAGGCTGCCCTCGAAGGCGCGGTTGACGCACTCCTTGACCAGCATGGTGGCCGGTAGAGATTTGGCGGCGATACCCTGGGCGACCTTGAGTGTTTCCTCCAGCAGGCTGTCCAGCGGCAGGACGCGCGCCACCAAGCCGGCGCGCTCGGCTTCCTGAGCGTCCATCTGGCGTCCGGTCAGGCACAGTTCCATGGCCTTGGCTTTGCCCAGGGCCTGGGTCAGCCGTTGGGTACCGCCAAGAGCCGGTAGTACGCCGAGACCGAGCTCCGGTAGGCCGAAACGGGCATTGTCGGCGGCGTAGATGAAGTCGCACATCAGCGCCAGTTCGCAACCACCGCCCAGGGCATAGCCGGCCACTGCAGCGATGATCGGCTTGCGCCGGTTGCCGATGCGGTCGGCGGCGGCGAAGAAGTCGTCCAAGTAGATCTGCGGGAAGCTCAGATCGGCCATTTCCTTGATGTCTGCGCCGGCGGCGAACGCTTTTGCCGAACCTGTGATGACGATGCAGCCGATGGCCGGATCTTGTTCAAAATGATCCAGCGCTTTGTTCAGTTTGCTGATCAGTTGTTCGTTCAGCGCGTTGAGCGCCTTGGGACGATTGAGTGTGATCACTCCCACACGTCCTTGAGTGTCGAGCAACAGAGTTTCATGTTCCATGGCAATACCTCCTGCGCAATAACCGACGCAATGGCGCCGGCCCGACTGGGTCATTTCAGGGTGATGGTGGTGTTCACCGGGCTGTCGACTTCGTCCTCGTCGAACCAGCGCTGGGTGACGGTCTTGGTCTGGGTGTAGAACAGGATCACCTGCTTGCCGTAGGGACCGAGGTCACCCAGCTTGGATGCACGCGCGCCGGAGAAGGAGAACAGCGGCACCGGTACCGGGATCGGCACGTTGATGCCCACCTGGCCGACATCAATCTCTTCTTGGAAGTGGCGGGCGGCGGCACCGGAACGGGTGAAGATGGCGGTACCGTTGCCGTTGGGGTTGCTGTTGATCAGCTTGATGGCGTCGTCCAGGGTCGCCGCATTGAGGATGCACAGCACCGGGCCGAAGATTTCTTCGCGGTAGATGGTCATCTCGGTGGTGACGTCGGTGAAGATGGTCGGGCCGACGAAGTTGCCTTTCTCGTAGCCGGCGACCTGCGGGTTGCGGCCGTCGAGCACCAGGCGTGCGCCTTCCGATTCGCCCTTGGCGATCAGGCCGCTGATGCGATCCAGCGCGGCGCAGGACACTACCGGGCCGATGTCCGCACCGGCTTCGGTGCCGCCGCTGATTTTCAGGGTCTTGGTCTTTTCGACCAGCTCCGGCAGCCACTGTTGAGCTTCACCGACCAGGATCACCACCGGCAGCGCCATGCAGCGCTGGCCGGCGGCGCCGAACGAGGCGCCGAGCAGGTTGTTGAGGGTCTGCTGCTTGTTGGCGTCGGGCAGGACGATGGCGTGGTTCTTCGCGCCCATCATGCATTGCGCGCGCTTGCCGTTTTGCGTGGCGCGGTTGTAGACGTGGGTGCCGACCTTGGTCGAACCGACGAAGGACACCGCCTTGATGTCCGGGTGATCGCAGATCAGGTTGACCGCGTCTACCCCGCCGTGGATGACGTTGAGCACGCCCGGCGGCACGCCAGCTTCCAGGGCCAGTTCTACCAGGCGCATGGTTACCATCGGGTCCTGTTCGGAGGGCTTGAGGACGAAGGTGTTGCCGGTGGCGATGGCCATCGGGAACATCCACAGCGGGATCATCGCCGGGAAGTTGAACGGGGTGATGCCGGCGCACACGCCCAGCGGTTGCAGCAGGGTGTAGGTGTCGACGCCGTTGGCTACGTTGTTGGCCAACTCGCCCAGTTGCAGGTTGCCGATGCTGGCCGCATGTTCGACCACTTCCAGGCCACGGAACACGTCACCTTCAGCATCCGGCAGGGTCTTGCCTTGCTCGGCGGTGAGGATGGCGGCAAGCTCCTTGATGTTTTCACGGATCAGTTGCTGGTACTTGAGGAATATCCGTGCGCGGGCACCGATCGGGGTCTTGCGCCAGGTCTTGAAGGCTTCCTTGGCGCTGGCCACGGCGGCGTTCATTTCCTCGGTGGTGGCGAAGGGCACGCGGGCAAGAACTTCCTGGGTGGCCGGGTTGACGACGTCGCGCCACTGGTCGGTCTTCGATTCAACGAACTCGCCGTTGATCAGCAGCTTGACGGCAGGGATGGCGCTTTGTTGGGAGGTTTGGACTGTCATTGTGGACACCAGACTTTAAGTGCTAATGAGAGGAACGCTCTCGACGCCCGGGCATCGAGTCGCATGTTTAATCACAGGCCAGGCTGTCACAGGCCTTGATAGATCGGACCTTCGCCACCCTGGGGAGTCACCCAGTCGATGTTCTGGGTCGGATCTTTGATATCGCAGGTCTTACAATGCACGCAGTTCTGCGCGTTGATCTGCAGCCGGGGGGCGTTGGCTTCCTCATCCCGGACGATCTCGTACACTCCGGCCGGGCAGTAGCGCTGCTCGGGGGCGTCGTAGATAGCCAGGTTCACCGTAATCGGTACGGCCTGATCCTTCAGGGTCAGATGGCAAGGCTGCTCTTCTTCGTGGTTGGTATTCGACAGGAACACCGACGAGAGACGGTCGAAGCTGATCTTGCCATCCGGCTTGGGGTAGTCGATTTTTGGGCAGTCAGCGGCAGGTTTGAGTTTGTCGTGATCGGCGCTGTTGTGCAGTGTCCACGGTGCTTTACCGCCGAAGAGCTTCTGGTCGATACCGAAAAGCAGCGAGCCCAACCATAGGCCGCGTTTCATATAGGGTTTGAAGTTGCGTGTCTTGTGCAACTCCGCGTACAGCCAGGACTCTCGAAAAGCCACTGGGAAGGACGTGAGCGTGTCGCGCTGGCGCCCGGCGACCAGGGCGTCGAAGGTGGCCTCGGCGGCGAGCATGCCGGACTTGATCGCGGCATGGCTGCCTTTGATCCGCGCGGCGTTGAGGAAGCCGGCGTCGTCACCGATCAGCGCGCCACCGGGAAAGACCAGACGAGGCTGGCTCTGCAAGCCGCCAGCGGTGATGGCGCGGGCACCGTAGGCGAGGCGTTTGCCGCCTTCGAGATACGTCCGTATCTCCGGGTGCGTCTTGTAGCGTTGGAACTCTTCGAACGGCGACAGGTGAGGGTTGGTGTAGTTGAGGCCGACCACGTAGCCGACCGAGACCAGATTGTCTTCCAGGTGATAGACGAAGCCTCCCCCGTAAGTGCTGCTGTCCATCGGCCAGCCGGCGGTGTGTACCACCAGGCCGGGGTGGTGGTTCTCGACCGGTACTTCCCACAGTTCCTTGATACCGATGCCGTAGGTCTGTGGATCGACCCCGTCGCGCAGGTTGTATCTGGCCTCGAGTCGCTTGCCGAGATGGCCTCGGCAGCCTTCGGCGAACAGCGTGTATTTGGCGTGCAACTCCATGCCTAGCTGGTGGTTGGGACCTGGCTTGCCTGCTCGGGTAAGTCCCATGTCGCCAGTGACTACGCCCTTCACCGCCCCCGATTCGTCGTACAGGATCTCGTTGGCGGCGAAGCCGGGATAGATTTCCACACCCAGTGCTTCGGCCTGCTCGCCCAGCCACCTGGCGACGTTGCCCAGGCGGACGATGTAGTTGCCGTGGTTGATGAAACACTCCGGCAGCAGGTTGTTCGGGATGGTGGTACCTCCGCTCTCGCTAAGAAAGACAACACGGTCTGCGGTGACGGCGGTATCGAGTGGTGCGCCGCGCTCCTTCCAATCGGGAAAGAGTTCGGTCAACGCCCGTGGGTCCATCACCGCGCCGGACAGGATATGGGCACCAATTTCTCCACCTTTTTCGATCAGGCACACCGAAACGTCGTGGTTGTTTTTGGCAGCGAGTTGCTTCACGCGTATCGCCGCTGCCAATCCGGCCGGTCCACCGCCCACGATCAGCACGTCAAACACCATGAATTCTCGCTCCATTTCCCCTCCTTTCTTTGGTAGCAGAGCAACCTTCCTAGGACTTGAGGCCTGAGAGGTGCATCAGGTAGCAGTCCGCTTGCAGGTGTTTGCAGCGGTTATGAGATGGGCCCCCAGGCGCTTCGATGCATCGACTGATTCCCGTCCGGAATTCTGTGGCTGTTTTCTTCGCTCGGCATCAGCGGAAAAGACGATTTTGAGGAGGTATGGGCTTTGTGTGGGAAGGCGTTCAAACATAGGGCTGATGTCGTTTACGACGTCGGAGGATATGGCTCGTTCCTATTAGGCTGTGCTCATGGTGGCGGGGCATAACGTGGTTTTGCTGCCTGCGGATCAATTTCAGTCAAGACACCAGAGTGCGTCGAAGTAGGTCTTATGAGTACTTTCGAGGAGCTGCCCAATTTTCGTGATCTGGGCGGCATTGCCAGCGCCGATGGGCGTGTCGTCGAGTGGGGGCGGTTGTTTCGCTCGGGCCTTATTTCGCGGACGACGCCGAGCGTTGGTAATTGGGCGGAGAAACTGGAGGTGGTGTTTGACTTGCGCAGCGCTTCGGAGCGCGCGGGGGATGCGGGCATATTTTCCGCGTTGGGCCGTATCCGTAAGGTGGCGCCCGAAAGCCAGGTGGGATTGCAGGATGCCAAGCCCATCGACTGGGTGCAGCGCCTGCAGGCGCCGGACTTCGATGATGAGCGTGCGCGGCGGATGATGCATGGCGTCTACAGGCAAATGCCTCGCACCCTGGCTGGGGTATTCCCGGCCCTGTTCGAGCACTGTCTTTCAGCGAGCGCGGGGCGATTGCTCATTCATTGCCAGGCAGGCAAGGATCGCACCGGATTCGTCTGTGCAATCTTGCTGTGGGCGCTGGGTGTGCCAATGGCAGAAATTCGCCGGGACTACTTGCGGAGCTCGGGGGAATTCGTCCGGACGGGGTACATGGCAGCCATGCTGCGGCAGGCTTTTCACGACGGCATACCTGCTCGGGTGGCGGATGCCGCCGCTGTCCTGGGTGATGTCAGTGCCGAGTTTCTGGATGCCTCCTTCGATCAGATCGTGCGTGATCACGGTTCTCTCGACGCCTATCTGGTCGCGGTTGCGGGGCTGGACGAGAGGCGCAGACAGCAACTGCGGCAGGTGCTGCTTTCGGATGCTGGGTAAGCGCCGAATCGACCCCGGAGTGCGCGGAGCTGACTGAGGGCTTATCCTGCGTCGCGGTACCTCTCCCAGAACTGTCGTTTCGGACGATGACCCGGTGGATAGCCTGGCGTTTCATGTGAGCGGCTTCTGCCGAAACGACAGTGTCTGCCTTCAAGCTCGTCAGGTATGAAGTGACCCAGTGGATTGTGAAGTGGGCGATTCGCAGGCTGCACTCAAGAGCGAGCCGGCTTGAACAGAACAACAATAAAAGAGGTGCTATGTGATGTCAGTGAAATCCGAACTGAGGTGGGTTGCGCCATATCGACAACTCAAGTTGTGTGTCGCCATAGTGGCTACAGCATGCGCATCGGAGGGCGTGCAGGCAGGTCCATTCGAGTTTGACAATGGTGTGACCGGGCGCTGGGGGCTCGATATGTCGCTTGGTTCATCCTGGCGCACCCGGGATGCGGATACGGCGCTAATCGGCAGGCAGAATGGTGGGTCGATGCCGTCCTCATCCACCGACGACGGTAATCTGAACTACAAGAACAAGGGCGACAACTTCTCGACTATTGCCAAGGTCATTGGCGAACTCCAGGTCGAAAAGAATGGTTTCGGTGTATTCCTGCGCGGGAAGGGCTGGTACGACTATACCCAGAAGGATCGCAAGGTTTCCCATGGCAGCAATGCCAATGGTTACGCTGCCGACAGCCGTCTTGAAGACAGCGAGTACAATGACCGCCTGTCCAAGTTCAGTGGTATCGAACTGCTGGATTGGTACGGCTTTGGCGGTTTTGCGCCAACGGACAATTCCTATTTGAGCTTCAAACTCGGCAGCCATGCGGTGAACTGGGGCGAGAGCCTGTTCATTAGCGGCGGCATCAACCAGTACAACCCGGTCGATGTTTCAGCGGCGCGCCGCGCTGGGGCGCAAGTGAAGGAAATCATTCTGCCGACGCAACAGATTTCACTCAACCTGGGGGTAGGGGAGTGGAGTTTCGAAACCTTCTATAAATTGAAGGTTCAGCGCACTGTGCTGGAGGGCTGCGGTACCTACTGGAGCGTCAGCGACAGCATGAACTGCCAGGACTCGACCTATGCACTGGTGAATCTGACCGGCATGCCCGATGGCGATGCCCTGGCCGCCAACCTGGGGAGAATCACGGGGGTCAACCAGTACCCAAGGGATTCCGGCTCCTATGGATTCTCGGTCAAGAGAATGATCGGGGACGTCGATGTGGGGGCCTATTTCGTCAACTACACGACAACTTCGCCACGCATCAGCCTGCGCAATAGCCCTTCCACGGCAGGAGGTCCGCTGTCCAGTGGCCCAACTGCAATACAGGGCTTCTGGGACTGGAGCGCTAACAACATCAAGGTCTACGGACTCAGTGCCGCCACTGAACTGGGCGGCTGGTCGGTGTTTGGCGAAATCAGTCATACCAAGGATTTCCCGGTACAGATCAACGGGGCTGATCTGGTTGGCGGCTACGGCATCCAGAAGGGGGGCATTCTTGGCCAGACCAAGGGACCGTTCGCCAATATCCCGGTTGGCGGGATATTCCGCGGCTACGATGTCAAGGACAAGACTCAGATCCAGGTTTCGACGATCCAGTCGTTTGCCTACCTCGGGCGGATGGTCGGTGCGGACACTCTCTCGCTGATGGGTGAAGTGGCCTATCAGCATTGGAGCGGCATTGGTGACCCCTTGTCATCGACCCGTTACGGTCGTGGCTTCGAGTATGGCTCGGCACGCTGGGCGGCCAATGGACTGGCAGGCAACTGTGTCTCCAATGGTTCTTCCTCGCAAAACGCAGGCTGTGATACCGATGGTTTCGCGACTAGCAACGCCTGGGGTTATCGGGCACAGGCAACTCTGCAATACAACAACGTTCTCGGCGTCAACCTGACCCCCCGGGCATTCTTCTCCCATGACGTGAAGGGCTACTCTGCCGACAATATTTTCCTCGAAGGGCGCAAGAGCCTGGGCCTGGGTGTACGTGCCGACTATCGGCAGCGCTATTACGCGGATCTCAGCTACACGACCTACGATCACGACACCAAGTACGACTCATTTCGCGATCGTGACTTCATTTCCTTGGTCATTGGTATGAACCTGTAGGGCAACAGGTTAAAAACCAGATGCATTTTTTGAATAAGAATTCGAGGAAAATTCATGAGACTTACTAAATCCATCATGATGTGTGAGCTGTTCACTGTCTTTGCTCTAACTGGGGCGGTAGCTGTTGCCGATGACTTTTCACAACTTGGCAAGGAACTTACTCCCTGGGGCGCTCCCAAGGCTGGAAATGCCGATGGCAGTATTCCTGCCTGGGATGGCGGCATCACGTCCCCGCCCGCAGGTTTTGACCCGAAGAGCGGCTATATATCGCCGTTCCCCGATGAAAAGCCGCTGTATACCATCACGGCGGGTAATTACAGCCAATATGCGTCGCGCCTGCCTGAGGGCAGTATCGAACTGTTGAAACGGAATGCGGATTACAAGATCAATGTATATCCCAGTCATCGTACCCATGCATTGACCCAGGCCCAGTACGATGCAATTACCAAGGAGGCGCCTGGAGTAAAATTAACGCAAGATGGAAACGGCTATAGCGGTACGACGAAATCTGTTGTGCCTTTCCCGCTGCCCAAGGTTGGTCTGGAAATCTACCATAATGTCTTGGTGCGTTCCCGGGGTGGGAGCTACAAGCGGCGCCTGGCGAGCTTTCCGGTACAGGCCGATGGTAATTTCACCCCTTCCGTCTGGCAGGAAGACCTTCAGTTCTACTGGAATATGGACAATCCACCGGCAAACTTGCTGTACGAGGCTACCTACAACTACCTGTCGCCTTCCAGTATCGCGGGAGGCGTGACATTGGTTCGTGAGCCGATCGACAAGAGTGCCGAGTCGCGCAAGGCCTGGGCATACAATCCGGGCACCCGACGTGTGCTGCGGGCTCCGGAGGTTGGATATGACAGTCCGGCCACGGGTACCGACGGTCTGCTCACTCAAGACAGCTTCGATGGCATCAATGGCTCGCCGGAGCGCTTCGAATGGAAGCTGGTTGGCAAGGAAGAGATGATTGTTCCATACAACAACTTCAAACTGACGGACAAGAGTTTGAGATATACCGATATCGTCGGTAAGAAAAACATCAATCCGGATTTGCTGCGCTATGAGCTGCATCGCGTCTATGTACTTGAGGGTACGCTGAAGTCGGGTGCGCGGCATATCTACAGCAAACGTAGACTGTTGGTGGATGAGGACAGTTTCCAGCCCGTGCATGTGGATAACTATGATGGGCGTGGTGAACTTTGGCGTGTCCAGGAAATTTTCCCCACCTATTACTACGATTGCCCCTGCACCTGGACCGCTGCTGAAGTGTCGTACGACCTCCAGTCCGGACGCTACTTTGTTGCGGGCCTGGCCAATCAGGAGCAACCAGTGGTATTCAATCAAACTTACAGGCCTGGATATTTCGATCCCTCCAACATGAAGCGACTGGCGCGCTAGTTCCAGAAATTCCCTATGCCGATTCAGCAGCGCCAGCGCGTCGATGACGCCTGGTACAAGTGCTGATCGGCGTAGCGGCAGATCGTTGGGGGAACTGGAAAGCAATGCTGGCCGGTTCCCCTCAACGCTCACACTAGAGGGATAGCAGTGATCTTTTTTTCGTCGTATTTCAAACGCACCTGGATGTTGGCCGTGTTGCTGGCAGCAACTGGTGCCTCGGCGCAGGATCGGACTTTCATTGATCCGCTGCTTTTGCCAGCCCGGTTGTCGGACAGGCCGGCAGAGAAGCTGCTGGTGGATGTAGCAGCCTTGGGCGATGGGCGCCTAGTGGCGGTTGGCGAGCAGGGCACCATCATCCTGTCCGATGACAAAGGCCATGGCTGGCGGCAGGCCGAAGTGCCCGTTTCGGTCAATCTGACCGCTGTGTTTTTTTTCGATACCAGAACCGGCTGGGCAGCAGGCCACGGCGGGGTGATTCTCGGCACGCGGGACGGTGGGCAGACTTGGATCAGGCTGTTCGACGGCAATGCGGCCAACGCGCAGATTCTGGCGGCTGCCCAAAGCCGACTCAAGAAAGTGCGGGAGCGCGCTCAAGGCATGGATGAGGCGGCGGATTCTCTGCAGGACGAACTGGAGCTGGCCGAGGAGGCATTGGCGGATGCCGAGGCGGGTTCCCGCTTCGGTCCATCCCGGCCCTTGTTCGACCTCTGGTTCAAGGATGCCCGGCAGGGCTTTGTCGTCGGCTCCTTCGGCCAATTGTTCCGTACCGACGATGGCGGCGACACCTGGCGCTATATCGGCGACCGCCTGGATAACCCGGAAGGCTTCCATTACAACGCCATCGCCCATACGCCCTCGGGCAAGCTGGCGGTGGTGGGCGAGGGGGGCGCGGTGCATATCTCGGCCGATGGCGGGGATAGCTGGCAACGTCGGGAGACCGGCTACAACGGCCAGTTGTACGGGCTGCTGGCTTTTCACGATGCGAGGGGCGATGAGATTCTGCTCGTCTACGGTTTCGGCGGTCGCGTCTTCGTGTCGCGGGATGGCGGCGCTAGTTGGGCCGAGGGCAACAGCGGGGTGAAGACGAATATCGTGGCCGGTTTCGTGGCCGCTGATGGTTCGTTGCGCCTGATCGATGCTGGTGGCCAGCTCCTGCGTAGCGATGACGAGGGCGTGCGTTTCGTATCCGTGATCGCCGCCACGCCGGGGCGCATCGCCGCCGCCATCCCCCTTACCGACGGCTCGCTGGTGCTGACAGGCAGCGGGGGCGTCCAGCTTGTTACCGGGAACGGGAAGTGAAATGACAGACCTGATGACTCAAAAAGGCAAGGAAGTACTGCCGCTATCCGATGTCGATATCGAAACGCACAAGGGCGTGCGCGCCCTCGCGGATTTCGCCGAGGGCGTTCTGTTCCATCACCGCGGCTGGGTGCTGGCGGTTTTCTGCCTCCTGTCGATATTCCTCGGTTGGCACGCGTCGAAGATCGATATGGAGGCGAGCTTCCAGAAGATGATCCCGGCCAGCCACCCGTATATCGAAAACTACCTGGCCTACGAGGACGATCTGCGCAAGATGGGCAACGTGTTGCGGATCGTCGTCGAGCACACCGGAGGCGACATCTACGATAAGGACTTCCTGTTCACGCTGAAGAAGATCAACGACGAGGTGTTCTACATCCCCGGCGTGGATCGCGGCAACATGAAGTCCCTGTGGACACCCAACGTATTCTGGCGTGAGGTGACCGAGGACGGGATCGTTGGCGGCCTGGTGATTCCCGATGACTTCGACGGAGCTTCCGAGAGCGTCGCGCGGGTGAGACACAATGTGGCACGTTCGGGCACCATTGGCAGTCTGGTGGCCAACGACTACCGCTCCACCGTGATCCTGGTGCCCCTGCTCGAAATAGACCCGCAGACCGGCGACCAACTCGACTATGGCCTGCTGTCCGAGCGCCTGGAGCATCTGGTGCGCGACAAGTATGCCGGCGAAGGGGTACGCATCCACATCACCGGCTTCGCCAAGATCATGGGTGATCTGATCGAGGGTGTGCGCAATATGGCGCTATTCTTCGCCATCACTTTCGTGTTGACGATCGGCTTGCTGTACTTTTACTCGCGCTGTTGGCGCAGCACCCTGTCGGTGATCTTCTGTTGCAGCCTAGCGGTGTTGTGGCAATTGGGTGTCGTGCGCCTGATGGGCTACGCGCTCGATCCTTATTCGACCCTGGTGCCGTTCCTGACTTTCGCCATCGGCGTCAGCCATGCGATCCAGAATATCAATACCATGGTGGCGGAGCGTCTCCAGGGTTTTTCCAGCATGGAGGCGGCGAAGGCGACCTTCCGCCTGCTGTTCGTGCCCGGTTCCATCGCCCTGCTGTGCAACGTGGTCGGTTTTTCCACCCTGCTGGTGATAGATATCGGCGTTATCCGGGAACTGGCGATCAGCGCTTGCGTCGGTGTGCTGGTGATCATCTTCACCAAGATCTTCCTGCTGCCGGTGATCATGTCCTACACCGACATTTCGCAGAGAGGATTGCGCCACCGTGCGCTCAAGGTGAGCGAGCAGGACAAGTCTCTGGTGCGACGCGTGACCGGCGCTTTCCTGTCGCGGCTGACCGAGCGGCGCTGGGCGGTCGGGGTCGTGCTGGTCGGCCTGGCAGTGCTTGGCGTATCGCTGTACATGGCGCGGGACCTGCGCATCGGCGATCTTGATCCGGGGGCGCCGGAGTTGCGGGCGGATTCGCGCTACAACAGGGACGTCGCCTTCCTGAGCGCCAACTATGCCAACAGCGCCGATCTGTTCGTGGTCATGGTCAAAACCCAGCCGGGCAGTTGTGGTACCTACCCGGTGATCTCGGCGGTGGATCGCTTCCAGGCGGTAATGAGCGATGTCGATGGTGTGGTCGGAATCCAGTCTCTGGCCATGGACATGAAAGCCCTGATCGCCGCCACCCAGGGCGGCAGTCTGAAATGGTACGGACTGTCCAGGGACGAGTACGTTTCCAGCAATATCATGCGCATGACACGGCAGGATTTCTATAAATACGACTGCTCGATGCTGTCGATCCTGCTGTTTCTCGAAGACCACAAGGCAGACACCCTGGCGCGGGTGGTTGCCGCGGTCGAGGGCTTCGCCGCCGAGAACAACAACGAGCATGCCGAATTTCTCCTCGCCGCGGGCAATGCGGGTATCGAGGCAGTGACCAATATCGTGGTCAAGCAGGCCGAGCGCCTGATGCTGTTGCTGGTCTATGCAGTGGTCGCGCTGCTGGTGTTCTGGGAGTTCAAGTCATGGCGGGTGACCATCGCCCTGATCCTGCCGCTGCTCATCACCTCGATACTGTGCGAGGCGATCATGGCCAGGCTCGGGCTCGGCGTCAAAGTGGCGACCTTGCCGGTGATCGTGCTGGGGGTGGGAATAGGCGTCGATTACGGCATCTACCTCTACAATCGCCTCGAAAACTACCTGCGGATGGGTATGAGCCTGAAGGAGGCCTATGGCGAAACGCTCAAGACCACGGGGGCAGCCATTGCGGTGACCGCCGTTACCTTGGCCCTGGGGGTGGCGACCTGGCTGCTCTCCGACATCAAGTTCCAGGCCGACATGGGCTTGCTGCTGGCGATCATGTTCCTGTGGAACATGGTGGGGGCGATCTTGATCATCCCGGCCGTGCTGAGCCTGCTGCCACCCAAGCTGCATGTGCATGGCTGAGACCTGAGAGCGTGGCGCCGGGGGCAATACCCGGCGTCCGCTGCGCCAGACTCTGACGAGAAAATCCAACAAGAACGAGGAGCACTGCAATGGACTTCCATCACATGTGCCTGGTGGTCAGCGATATGGAGCTGGCGCTCAGGCTTTACCGGGACACCCTGGGTTTTTCAGTCTATATCGATACGCTGATTCCGGACGAGGAGGGCGCGTTCTTCGCCCAGGGCACCCTGGATGACATTTTCCATGTACGCGGTGCAAGATCGCGCATGGTCATGCTGGTCTCCACCACGGGGGCCAAGCTCGAACTGCAGCAGCCGGAGAATCCACAGGTGCAGCGGACGCCGAGGGAGTATCTCGGCTACGGCCATACCGGCATTACCGAACTGGCCTTGCGTGTGAGTGATATCGACCAATGGTTCCAGACCATCCGTGCGGCGGGTTACCAGACCCAGACCGAGTACGTATGGGCTGTGGGTGGTGGTCGGCTGAAGTCGTTCCTGTTCCACGATCATGACGGCAATCTGGTGCAACTGGTCGAGGAATTTACGCTGTAAGGACGACGCGGGAGCCGTTCAGGTACGCTCCCTGGTTCAGTCGTAGAATGGATTAGTCGCGCAGCGGCGTAATCCGTCATCCCACCGAACAAAAAACACCCGGCACAAGGCCAGGTGTTTGCTGGTGATGGCTTAGTCGTTTCGCGGTAACTGGTGGAAGCACTCTCGGCAATTCCACCCATCCTCGATCCCAGTGGTTCAGGTGACCCGGTAGATCTCCCAGCAGATGGAAAATCCGGGCAGGAGGCGACCCCGCCCGACGAAGACCGATTGGGTCAGCCAGGCATATTGGGGGGCATCCGTTTCAAAGCGGGGAGTGCTACGGAAGTAGTGATCCTCGAAGGCGGTCTCGCCGCCATTGCGAACCGCCACCCGGTATTTCTCGTTGTATTCGAGAACCCCGAGATACTGAGCGTAAATCACGCTGCCGTCGTGGGTGTGGAACTGTGCACGCACGTCGATCCGGCCCCAACCGTCGGGGCCGTCGAGTATCCAGTCGTGCGCGCCGTCCAGCACCTCGCCGTTGAGCTTGGGGCCGCTGATCGTGCCGGCTCCGCAGCGGGCAATCCTGCGCTTGCCGAAGGGGCCGCCCACAGCATAAACGTCGATTATCGGGGCGCTGTAGCCGAAGACATATTCGAGATTCATTGTGGCCGTGCTCCCTGATGGCAATCAGCAGCGTTCGATGATGGTGACGTTGGCCATGCCGCCGCCTTCGCACATCGTCTGCAGGCCATAACGTTTTCCGCGCTGCTCAAGAGCGTTGATCAGCGTTGTCATCAGCTTGGTGCCGGAGGCGCCGAGGGGATGACCCAGGGCGATGGCGCCGCCGTTAACGTTCAGCCGCTCGGGGTCGGCTCCGGTTGTCTTCAGCCAGGCCAGGGGAACCGGCGCGAAGGCTTCGTTGACTTCGTACAGGTCGATGTCGTCGATCTTCATACCGGCCTTGCGCAGCGCCGCCTCGGTAGCCGCCAGCGGCACGTCGAGCATCACCCAGGGATCGCCACCCAGCACGCTCATGTGGTGCACCCGCGCCAGTGGTGTCAGGCCCAGGGTCTTGAGGGCTCGCTCGCTGACTACCATGACGCCGCTGGCGCCGTCGCAGATCTGGCTGGCGGTGGCGGCGGAAATGCTGCCACCTTCGTTCAGCAGCTTGACCGCCTGGATGCTTTCCAGCGTCGCGTCGAAACGGATGCCTTCGTCCACGATATGCATCTCGCCGGGGCGCGTCCCATCGGCGAGGCGTACTTCGACGGGGAGGATTTCTTTGCTGAAGCGCCCCGCTTGGGTGGCTTTGATTGCCCGCTGTGTGGTGGCGAGGGCAAAGCGTTCCAGATCCCCGCGGGAGAAACCGAAGCGCTGGGCGATGAGTTCCGCACCAACGAACTGGCTGAAGTCACCGGCAGGATAGCGACGACGGATTTCCGGACTCATGTATTCGCCAAGCCCATTCTCCTGGGCGAGCTTCTGCGGCACGAACATCGGTACGCGGCTCATGGCTTCCACGCCCGCCGCGATCACCACGTCCATGCTACCGGACATCACCGCCTGGGCAGCGAAATGCAGGGCCTGCTGCGACGATCCGCACTGCCGGTCCAGGGTCGTGCCGGGCACCGACTCCGGCAGGCGCGAAGCGAGCACCGCGTTGCGGCCAATATTGTTGGACTGCTCGCCGGCCTGCTGCACGCAGCCCATGATGACGTCTTCGACGACGGCCGGGTCGATACCGCTGCGCTCGAGCAGGGCATCGAGAACCTGTGCCGCCAGCTCGACCGGGTGCCATCCGGACAGGCGTCCTCCGCGGCGGCCGCCGGCGGTGCGTACCGCGGCGACGATATATGCTTCAGCCATGTGTGTTTCTCCTGTGGGTGGAAAGAAGGGGGGCGAGGGCCGACTCAACGAGGCGGCATGCGAATCGCGCCGTCGAGGCGCACCGATTCGCCGTTGAAATAAGTGGTGGTGATCATGGTTTCGGCGAGCGCGGCAAACTCGTCGGGGTGGCCGAAGCGCCGGGGGAACGGCACCGATGCCGCCAGAGCGGCCTTCACGTTGTCCGGGGCGCCCTGCATCAATGGCGTGTCGAAAATCCCCGGCATGATGGTGTTGATGCGAATGCCGTCGCCCATCAGGTCGCGAGCGACCGGCAGGGTGATGCCGACGATGGCTGCCTTCGAGGCGGCGTAGGCGGCCTGGCCGACCTGCCCGTCCTGGGCCGCTACCGAGGCAGTGTTGATGATCACGCCGCGCTCGTCGTCTACACCGGGCTGCAGTTGCAGCATGCCGGCGGAGGCCTTGGCGATGCAGCGGAACGCGCCAATCAGGTTGACCTGGATCACTCGTTCGAAGAGCTCCAGGGGGAAGTGCTTGCTCTCGCCGCTGGTTTTGTCCCGGCTGGCGGTTTTCGCCGCGGCACCGATACCGGCGCAGTTGACCAGTATGCGCTCCTGGCCATGGGCCGCGCGGGCTCTGGCGAAGGCCGCATCCACTTGCGCCTCGTCGGTGACGTTGACCTTGCAGAAAACGCCGCCGATTTCCCAGGCCAGCGTTTCACCGAGGGTTTCGTTGAGGTCGAACAGGGCGACCTTGACGCCATGGGCGGCGAGCCGCCGGGCCACGGCGGCGCCGAGACCGGAGGCGCCGCCGGTGACGACGGCCGATACGCTGGAGTCGAGTTTCATGCGGGAGTCCTTCTGAGTGAGGGCCTGCTGCGCTTAGGGCGTCAGGCCGGGTGGAATGTATGCCGCGTGGCGGCCAGTGCGTGCATGGTGTCGGTGGCCATGTAGTGCCGGCCGAGGGCCGCATGGCGCTCGCATTGCTTCACCACATGATCGAGGCCGAGCCAGTCGGCATACTTCAGGGGGCCGCCGAGATAGGCGGGGAAGCCCAGGCCGAGCAGCAGGGCCACATCCAGTTCGGCGGCGCTGGCCACCACACCATCCTCGAGGGCGTGGGCGGCTTCGACGATCATGGGCAGCATCATGCGTTCGATGATCTCGCTGTCGCTGAACGTACCGGGGCGGTCTGGCTGGAGTGCCGCGAGCAATGCGTAGGTCTCATCCGCCGGAGTTTTGTGTGGCTTGCCGCTGGCAGCCATGTCGTAGCGATAAAAGCCGACGCCGCTCTTTTGTCCGTAGCGTTTGTGTTGCACTAGCAGGTTCACCGCGTCGCGTTCCGGCAAGACCATACGCTGGGGATAGCCGGCGCTGATGATCCGCCAGACGTGAGCACCGGTATCCATACCGATCACGTCCTGCAGCCAGGCTGGTCCCATGGGCCAACCGAACGCTTCCATTGCTCGATCTACCTGGGCGAAATCGGCGCCTTCGGCGACCAGTTGCAGGAAGGCGATGACATAGGGGGTCAGGATCCGGTTGACCAGGAAGCCCGGGCAATCCTTGACCACGATGGGGGTCTTGCCCATTGCCAGGGCATGGGCAACGGCAGTGGAAACCGTTGTGGCCCGGGTCTGGCGGCCCTGCACCACTTCTACCAGAGCCATGGCGGGCACCGGGTTGAAGAAGTGCATGCCGACGAAGTTCTCTGGGCGGGCCAGGGCCAGGGCGATATCGTCGATCAGCAGGCTGGAGGTGTTGCTGGCGATAACCGCATCGCTGGGCAAGTGCCGTTCCAGTTCAGCCAGCACCGTGCGCTTGGTATCGAGGCGCTCGACGATGGCTTCGACCACCAGATTCACGGTATCGAAGCCGCTGTCATCCAGTTGTGGGACGAGCCTGTCGCGCACGCCTTGTGCTCGTTCCGCATCCAGGCGGCCACTCTTGACCTGGCGTGTCAATTGCCGCTGCACCTCGTGCATGCCGAGCTCGAGCTGGGCCGGGGCGAGGTCTTTGAGGCGGGTCGGTACGCCATGCAGGGCGCTGGTGAAGGCGATACCGCCGCCCATGATGCCGGCACCCAGCACTGCCATCTGCCTGACCGGGCGTCCGTCGCGGCCATGCTGGCGAAACAGCTTCTTCAGTGCCTGTTCATTGTGAAAGGCCTGAATCAGCGCATGCGCGGCCTGGGTTTGCGCCACCCGGGCGAAGCATTTGGCCTCCAGGGCCAGTGCGACGTCGCGGGAGTGTGCCGTGGCCCGCGCCATCAGGTCGAGGGCGGCCAGGGCCGCTGGCTGGTGTTTCGCCGCGCGCGCGGCCACGGCCTCCCGGCTGGCCTGGAAGGCGGTCTGTTGCTGGATGATTTCATCGGCGGGCAACTGGCGTTTGCGCGCCTGGCGCTGTCGCCAGTCGATGTCGCCTTCGCAGGCCAGGCGCAGTAGGTCGAGCGCCGTCGCGCGCAGGGTTTGCGCAGGACAGATCGCATCGACCAGGCCCAGGGAGCGGGCCGTGGAGGCGTTGAGCGGCGCACCGCCGGTGATGAGCCTGAGCGCTACCTCGGCACCGGCAATGCGCGGTGTGCGCAGGGTTCCGCCGAGGCCGGGGATCAGCCCCAGCTTGACTTCCGGCAGGCCGATCTGGGCTTCTTCCGCCATCACTCGCAGCGCGGCCGCCAGTGTCAGTTCCAAGCCACCGCCCAGGGCGATGCCATTGATCGCCACCGCACTGGGAATTGCCAGGTCTTCCAGGCCGCTGACGCCCCGATTGAGCTTCAGGTTGCGCGCGGCGAGGTCGGCCTCCGAGAGGCGGAAGGCGCTGGCGAATTCGTTGATGTCGGCACCGACAATGAACACTTTTTTCGCACTGCTGATCAGCACTCCCCGGACGTGGCCGTCACGGGCGATCGATTCGACTGCTTGCGACAACTCCAGCAGGGTGTGCTCGTCGAGTTTGTTGATAGAGTCTTCATGTCGGTCGAAGCACAACTCGGCGAAGCCGTCTTCGATTTTCCGCACCTGGATGTTGTGGCCCTGAAACACTGCAACTCTCCTCGTCAAGGGCAATGCCCCGGCATTGCTCCCGGAGGCAATGTAGGGCGGCAGGGGTGGGCTGGCACCGTCGAAAACGACAATTCACAGGCGCTGGCAGATCTTTTCCCAGGCTTCCTGTAGCGCCGGACGGAAGTCCGGCGCAGCGATTCCGATCAGTGCCTGGGCGCGCTGCTGGACGCTGGCGCCACGCAGGTCGGCGACACCGAACTCGGTGACCACCAGGTCGACGTCGATGCGCGACAGGGAGGTAATGGACAGGTCATCCAGGCAGGGCACGATGCGTGAGACGCTGCCGCGTTTGTAGGTGGCGTTGAGGGCGATGATGCTGCGGCCAGCAGGGGCCAGGCGGGCCGCGCGAGCGAAGTCCGGGGCGCCGCCGGCACCGCTGACCGCCCGGCCTTCGGCATGTTCCAGGTTGCACTGGCCGAACAGGTCCACTTCGAGGGCCGAGTTGACGGCGACGAAGCGCTCCAGGCCGACCAGGGTGCGTGCGTCGTGGGTCACCTCACAGCCGAGTACCCGCAACGGTGTGAATTCGCTGGACCAGGCGTACAACTCGCGGCTGCCGGCGACCACGCAGCCGGTGTGGGCAAAATCCAGGTCCAGTGCCCCAGCTTCGGCGAGTTCGCGCAGACCATCGGAGAGCATTCCGGAAAACAGTCGCAGGCCACGATGGCCACGCAGGGCTCTGGCCAGTGCGCTGGGCACCTTGCCCAGCCCCATCTGCAGGGTACTGCCGTCGGCGATCAGTCCGGCGATATGGCCGGCGATGGCGCGGGTCGGCTCGTCGCTATCGGTGCGGTACTCCGGCAGTGGCGTGTCGATCTCGCAGATGTGGTCGAAGCGCTCGTAGGGCAGGCTGACCGCTCCGGGGATGCGCGGCAGGGATGGGTTGATCAGGGCCAGCAGGCGTCGGCTCCGGCGCACGGCCAGTGGCAGGAACTCCACCGAGGGGCCAAGGGAACATTGGCCGTTGGCGTCCGGTGGGCTGACCTGCAGCACGCTCAGGTCGAACTCCGCGCATTCCCGCAGGTGACGCACGAAGCCGCCGTAGCTCATGGGCAGCAGTCGGTAGCGTCCTGCGCGTTGCGCGTTGCGCAGCGACGGCTGCATGAACAACCCGCTGACGATGGCGCTGGGGTCTAGTCGCTCAACATCGAACGGGGTATCGATACCGGGCGCGATGCTGGTCAGCAGGCGCAGGTCGCGGCTGTGCTCCGGGCGTGCCTGCAGATCGGCGAGGAAGGCGAGGGGAACCGCGATCCCGCCCGGTACGTAGACGGATTCTCCGGGGGAGAGGATGTCGGCCAACTGCTCTGCGCGGATATGACGCTTCATGACGGTTTCCGATAAAGGGCTGGACGGCTCATTTGCCGGTATGCAGACCGAGGATGGATATCGCCGCGATGCCGAGGTAGGGTACGCCGCCCAGGTTATGGGTCAGGCCAATGCTCGGGTCGCCCAGTTGCCGCTCTCCGGCCCGCCCCTGCAACTGGTTGTAGACCTCATAGGCCATGCGCAGGCCGGAGGCGGCAATCGGGTGGCCGAAGCATTTGAGCCCGCCATCCACCTGGCAGGGCAGTCCACCGTCGCGGTCGAAGAAGCCGTCGAGGATGTCATGCACCGCACGACCGTCGGGGGAGACGAACAGGTCTTCCATGGTCGACAGTTCGGTGATGGAGAAGCAGTCGTGCACTTCCATCAGGCTCAGTTCGGCGCGCGGGTCCTGGATGCCGGCTTCGGCATAGGCGCGCTGCGCCGCCGCCCGGGTGGTACGCACATAGCTGCCGTCCCACTGCGAGGTGCCGGATTCGACGCCGGAACCGATAGCCAGTTGGATGGACTTGATGGTGACCATGTCCTTGCGTCCCAGGGCGCGGGCGATCTCCGGGGTGGTGACGATGGCCGCCGCGGCGCCGTCGCTGACCCCGCAGCAATCGTAGAGGCCGAGCGGGTCGGCGATCATCGGCGCGTCGAGTATCTGCTCCATGCTCACGGCCTTGCGCAGGTGGGCTTTGGGACTGAGCAGCCCGTTCTGGTGGCTTTTCCATGAAACGTGCGCCATCGCCCGCTTCAGGTCTTCCTTGCTGGTGCCATGCTTGGCCCGGTAACCGGCGGCCAGTTGCGCGAAGCCCGCCGGTGTCGAACCCAGTGGCAGCCACAGGTCGTTGAAGGTGCCCTTGTAGACGAAGGGCAGGCCGCCGTAGCCGGTGTCCTTGAGTTTTTCCGCGCCGATCGCCAGGGCGAAGTCCACCGCACCGCTGGCCACCGCATAGGCGGCGGCGCGCAGCACTTCGCTGCCGGTGGCGCACATGTTTTCCATGTGGCTCACCGGAATGCCGTCCAGGCGTAGTGCCATGGAGGCTGGGATAGCCGAGTTGCCGACGCTGATCGGATCGGAGCAGGAGCCGTACCAGGCAGCCTCGATCTGCTTGCGTTCAATACCTGCATCGAGCAGGGCCTCTTCGAAGGCCTCCGCCAGCAGTTCGGAGGGACCGACGTCCCAGCGCTCGCCGAATTTCGAGCAGCCCATGCCAATGATGGCGACCTTGTCCTTGATTCCCGTTGCCATGAAACGATCTCCTCAAGCCTGAAGTGGCGTGGCCTTCCAGAAATAGCGCGGGTAGCCGCGCGCCTTGTCCACGTCCTTGATACGCAGCACCATCCGCAATGGGGTGCCGACGTCCAGGCCGGCGGCGCCGACATCGACCATCTCCATCAGCAGGCGCGCGCCCTGTTCGAACTGCACGAAGCCTACGTATAGCGGCGGTGCCGGGTGGTAACTGAGCCAGTCGCCGGTGTGGGTCAGCACCTCGGCGGGTTCGTCGAACAGCGGGTAGGCGTCGAAATTTTCCCGTGGCGCATTGCAGGCTGGGTTCACGCAGTAGGGCAGTTGCGGGAACTGGATGGTGTTGCAGCAGCGGCAGCGACCGGCGACGAAACTGGCGAGCTGGCCGCTGGAGCGGTACTGCTCGGTAAGGGCGGTCTTGATCGATTTCTCCGCGCGCATACCCCATTCCAGCTCAATGGCGTTCTCGTAGGAGGCCAGGCGCAGATAGGCGTCATGGTCCTGTCCGTCGGCCAGCGCACCGCTGACCCCGCGGCGTGGTGAGAAGGTGGCGAGGGCTTCGGTGGTGCGCAGCACCAGCACGTCGACGCCCTGGCCGAAGCCGACCAGTACCAGGGTCTGGTTGGGTGTCGCACGCTCCAGCACACGGGCAAGCATGAGCAGGCCGTGGGCCGCGCCGCTATAGCCGCAGTCGGCTTCCAGGGAATCGGCTTGCGCTTCGGTTGCGATACCGAGCTTCCTGGCCACCGCCGTGGCGACACCCTTGAACGGCGCGGGGAGAATGAAGTGGTCGACCTCGTTCGGCGCGACACCGGCCTTCTGCAGGGTGGACTTGAGCGCCTCGACGACCAGCTTCATATAGCCTTCGTCACGGACCCAGCGTTCTTCCCACCAGTAGTCGTAGCGTGCGCCCTCGGCTCGGAAGTGGTCGACGAACGGCGCGGTGCGGCTACTGGCGGCAAGCAGGGTGGCGAGCACCGCGTCGCTGCCGAGGGTAAAGGCGGCGGCACCGGCACCAAAGGCGATTTCCTGGACGCTGGCCGGCTTGCCGCGCGGGCGGTCGCTGGCGATCAGCAGCGCTGGCGAGCCGCCTTGCTGGAGGGTGGCGATCAGGGCGCTGGTAGCGGCCCGTTGCGAATGGCCCACGTCAAGGGTGCGCAGCGTCGGCGAGAGTCCCAGGGCGCCGGCCACTATCCCGGCGTTCTGCAGGTCGGCGAACGGCAGCGTGGTCGAGGCCAGAGTGAGCGAGGTGATGCCATCGCGTGGGCGGTTTGCCAGCGCGTCGCGGGCCGCTTCGACGGCCAGGGTGATGCTGTCTTCATCCCAGCTGCAGAAGGCCCGTCGGCCCTTGGCCTGGGCGCGCAGGCCGGGGGCCATCCATTGGTGCGCGGCGGCGATTGCCGCGCGCTGCATGCGCAAGCGCGGAATGTAGCCGCCGAAGCCGGTGATGCCGAATGCTTGGAATGTGGCCATCGTGTACCTGTTTGTCTTGTTGCGTGCCGTGGTTGTCTTTCAGTCTCGTCTGTCGATTCGTGACTGCGCATCGTCCGATCCGACACTTGCGCAGGATTTGCGCGCCTGGCTGTCGACCTGTCCGGGTAATCCGTGGCTTGCTGCGGGGGGAACTGTCCTTTCCGACGATGTTGTGCGCGGAGAGCTGGCCGATGATCGGAGGTCGTTATCGGGACGGGAATCGAGAGGCTGTCATGCTGGACCTGCGCAAACGCATTGCCATGAGGGGGCTGACGATCAAGGCCAAGCTCTATCTTTTGGTCTTTTTCTTCGTCACGGTGATTGCGCTGGTCGGCCTGGCTGGCTGGTTCGCCACCTGGACGGTCGGTCATGCCCTGCGCGAGCTGGGGGATCGCAACCTGCCGGCGATGATGGCCCTGGGCGATGTGCGTCAGGCCCGCTTGCGACTCGCCGAGGCGATGCAGGGCGCGGCGAGCTGGCGTTTCGAGGCCTTCGAGTTGGAGGCCGACAAGACGGATGCACTGTTCGAGGCGCGCGAGGTCTTCGAGGATCTGCTGGCGCGTCAGCAGGAGTTCCAGCAACTGGGGCAATCCGCGTTTCGCAGCTATGACGCGTTACCCAGATCGGACGAGGAGGAGGCGTTGTGGGTCGAGTTCAAGACGCTGTGGGAGGGTTTCCAGAAACTCGACGGGTACCAGACCAGGCTGGCCGGCGATGTGGTGGCTGCAGCCGATGACTGGGATGCATTAAAGCAGGGCGTTCATCATTTCCAGGTAGCTACCGGCCGCTGGTCCAGCACCCTCTATAAGGTCGACGCGCCGCTGGATCAGTTAGTGGCGCTGAACCAGGAGGCAGCGCGAGCGGCGAAGGCCTCGGGCGATGAACTGGTCGGACGGTTGGGGGGCGGTATGCTTGCTCTCTTCGTCGTGGTTGCGGTACTGGCCTTTGGCCTTGCCTGGGCGGTGATGCGCAGCGTGGTCGGCTCCCTGCATGGTATGCGAGAGGTGATCCTGGGAGTGGCCGAGTCCAAGGATTTCACCTTGCGCGCCAAGGTGCGTGGGGCGGATGAAGTGGCGCAGACCACTCGTTCGTTCAATCACTTGCTGGAGAGTATGCAGACCTCTCTGCTCGAAGTGATGGAGGGCGCGCATGGCATTGGGGACGCCTCGCAGCAGATTTCTGCAGTGGGTGCTGAGGTCACCGATGGAGCCAGTGCCCAGGCCGAAGCCTCGACGTCCATGACTGACGCCATTGAGCAGATGATCACGGGCATTGGCCATATCGCGGGCAAGGCCCGAGATGTACTGGCCCAGGCGCAAGAGGCGAGCGCCTCGGCGAATTCCGGGGCGGCGGCCATCGAGCAAGCGGCCCGGGCCATGGAGAAGATCAGCACCCAGGTGGAGCGGAGTGGACAAACCATCGCGACTCTGGGGGTGGAGTCCGCGCGGATTTCCAGCATTGTCGAGGTGATCCGCGAGGTGGCGGCACAGACCAACCTGCTGGCACTCAATGCGGCCATCGAGGCGGCCCGTGCTGGAGAGCAGGGGCGCGGTTTCTCCGTGGTGGCGGACGAGGTGCGCAGGCTGGCCGAGCGCACCACCGGCTCGGTGCAGGAGATCGGTGCGATGATTGCGGCGATGCAGAGTTCGGTGGCCAATGCCGTCGGCGACATGGACGGCGTCGTGACCCATACCGGGCAGAGCAAGGCTACCTCGGAGGAGGCGGCCCAGCGCATGGTCGAGATCCGCTCGAGCGCCAGCGAAGTGTCGGCAGCCATCACCGAAGTCACCACCGCCCTTGGCCAGCAGGAGCAGGCCGCCCAGGCAATCGCCGCCCATGTTCACCAGGTGGCTCGGCTCAGTGAGCGGAACAATGCCGCCGCTGGTCATGTCGCGGCTCTGTCCGGCACCCTCAATCAGGCCACTGATGCCCTGCATCAAGTCGTGGAGCGTTTCAGGCTTTAGGGCTCGTCAGCTTCAGGCTCCATCGCTTTCATGCAAAGGGATGGATCCCAAAGTCACCCTGCTGTCACGCCATCCATGAAATGCCGGAAAGCTGCAGGAGCTGCTGGCAGACGGCTTCCGTCATTCTGCGGATCTGCTGGGCGTATGAAAGGCTGGTCTTCAAGTCCCGTTTATTGTCGTTTCAGACGATTCCAAGTGTCAGTCGATTACATACCCTGAGTTTGCAGTGTTTTTAGCCATCAGATTCGGGGATGTAGAGAAAAATGACTCAGAAAGTAGCCTTTGTAAGCGGTTCCGGGCGTGGCATCGGTCGTGCCATCGCGATTGCCCTGGCGGAAAGCGGTTATGCCGTCGCGGTGGGTGATCTGCGCGAGCTGGAGGGCAATGAGACGGCTGAGCTGATCCGCAATGCCGGTGGCAAGGCGCTGTTCGTGTCGCTCGATGTGGCCGACTCGGCGTCGGTGAATGTGGCGGTGGCGCGTACCGTGGCCGAGTTGGGGTCTGTCGATGTGCTGGTGAACAATGCCGGCTGGGATGAGCTGAAGCCCTTTATCGCTACCGACGAAGCCTTCTGGCAGAAGGTGGTGGACATCAACTACCTGGGCACTCTGCGGCTGATCCATGCGGTGCTGCCTGGCATGCTGGAGCGCAAGTGGGGGCGGATCATCAGTATCAGCTCCGATGCCGCTCGTGTGGGCTCCTCGCTGGAGGCGGTCTACTCCGGTGCCAAAGGCGCAATCATTTCCTTCACCAAGACGCTGGCGCGCGAAGTGGCGCGCAAGGGTGTGACCGCCAACTCGGTATGCCCCGGCCCGACCCGCACGCCGGGCTTCGAGTCGGTGATGGATCCGACCAACGTCAAGGTGCTCGACGCCATGCTCAAGGCCGTTCCCCTGGGGCGCCTGGGTGAGCCGGAGGACATCGCTGCCGCCGTAGCCTACCTGGCTTCGGAGCGGGCGGGCTATGTGACGGGGCAGACGCTGTCCGTCAGTGGCGGACTGACGATGGCCTGATTGCCGAAGGAGGCCATCGATGTCTGGACAACAGGTTTCCCGCTGCGGCGGGGATGCGGTTCTGTACGCCCTGGATAGCCATGGGGTGGTGACTGTTTCCCTCAATCGCCCGGAATCGCGCAATGCCATCGACGATGTGATGATCGATGGTCTCCTGGAGGCGCTGGCGTGGGTCGATAACGAGCCGGCGGCGCGTTGCGTGGTGCTCACCTCGACCCATGAGGCCGTCTTCTCCGCCGGTGGCAATCTCAAGGGATTCGCCGCCGAGGAGAGCATCATCGACAAGCATGCCCGCAATGGACGCCTTCCCGGCGTTATTGCCGCCATGATGCGGCTCAAGGTGCCGATCCTCTGTGCCTTGAACGGCCATGCCCTGGCCGGTGGCCTGGGCCTGGTGCTGGCCTGCGACCTGGTGCTGGCCAGGGAAGGTATTCGCGTCGGTACGCCGGAAATCAATGTCGGCGTTTTCCCTTTCATGATCTCCACACTGATGCTGCGCAATATCCCGCGCAAGCGGGTTTGCGAACTGGTTTTCCTCGGCGAGCAACTGAGCGCCGAAGAGGCGCTGGAGCTTGGCATCGTCAACCGGGTGGTCGACACCGAGCGTTTCGCCGAAACGGTGGCGGACTGGTCGCAACGGCTGGCGAGCAAATCTCCGCTGATGCTCAAGTTGGGCAAGCGGGCCTTGTTCGAGACCCAGGATCTGCCCCTGGACGGTGCGCTGGCGCTGTTGCAGCACTACCTGACGCTGGCCCAGGGCACGGACGATGTGAAGGAGGGCGTGGCCGCCTTCATGGAGAAGCGTCCGCCGGTCTGGCGCGGCGCGTGAAGAAGTCGCTGAAGAAGTCGCTGAAGATTGTCGTTTTCGACGGCGGTCTTCCCAGGGGTTGTCGGCAATATGGTTCCAGATCATGGCGTCGCGCTGTTGCGCGGTAAGGACGCCAGGTTGAATGCCACCGTCATGCGGTTCAAGTGAGAGGAAGGCTAGATGAGCAAGGGTTCGTATCGTTCGATTTTCCGCCCCGAGCTGTTTGCGGGGCAGGTGGCCATCGTCACTGGCGGCGGTAGTGGCATCGGCCGCTGCACTGCCCATGAGCTGGCGTCGTTGGGGGCGAAGATCGCCATTGTCGGGCGTGACAAGGAGAAGTTGCAGAGTGTTCGTAATGAACTGCTGGAGGGCGGTGCGGAGGCGGAAAGCTATGTCTGTGACATCCGCGACGAAGAGGGCGTGCGCAGTCTGGTCGCCGAGGTCATCGCACGTTTCGGTCGTATCGATCATCTGGTCAACAATGCTGGTGGGCAGTATGCGACGCCGGTGGAGCGCATTTCGAAGAAGGGCTGGGAAGCGGTCATCAGCGCCAACCTGACCGGCGGCTTCCTGGTGGCCCGTGAATGCTACCTGCAATGGATGAGCGAACACGGCGGGGCGATCGTCAACATGACCGCCGACATGTGGAACGGCATGCCGCACATGGCCCATTCCGGTGCGGCCCGCGCGGGCATGGTCAACTTCACCATGACCGCCGCGCTGGAGTGGGGGGCCGCCAACGTGCGGGTCAACGCGGTGGCACCTGGGCTGGTGTTCTCCTCCGGGGTGGATACCTATCCGCCGGAGGTTCAGGAGCGACTGCTGCGCTTCAAGAACGACGTGCCGCTGGGACGTACCGGTACCGAGGCGGAGGTCTCGTCGGCCATCGTCTTCCTGCTCTCCGAAGGGGCTGCCTACATATCAGGCGCGACCATCTGCATCGACGGTGCCTTCGCCATGGCCACGCCCAACTACACGTTGCCGCAGAGAAAGGCGGAGTCGCCCGTATACGACGGCTTCCATCTGTCCGTCCCACCTGCCTTGGTGAGGGTTGACGCTCAATGATCAGTGTTAACCCATATGTACAGGAGGCTTCATGATCAATCCCATGAGTCTGGATGGTGAAACCATCGTCATTACCGGTGCCGCCCAGGGTATAGGAAAGGCAGTCGCGGACCTGGCCTATACCCTGGGTGCCTCGGTGGTGCTGATTGATCTGCAGGATGAGGCCCTGCAGGCGGCTGCCGGCGACTATGCCGCCGAGCGGGTGCTGACCTGCGCCGGCAGTGTCAGCGATTCTGCCTTCGTCAATGCTGCCTTCGAGCGTGCCGTCGAGCGTTTCGGCACCCTAAACGGCCTGGTCAACAGCGCCGGTATCATCCGTCCGGCGATGATCGAGAAGATGACCGACGAGCAATGGCGGCAGGTCATCGAGGTCAATCTCAGCGGTAGCTACTACTGTGTGCAGGCCTTCGGTCGTGCCGCCCTGGAGCGGATCAAGGCCGGGCAAGTGGCGCGGCGTTCGATCGTCAACATCTCATCCGACGCCGGGCGCATGGGTACCATCGGCCAGATCAACTACAGCGCCGCCAAGTCGGGTCTGTTCGGCATCACCATGAGTGCGGCCCGCGAGTGGGCCAAGCATGACATCCGTTCCAACGCCATCTGCTTCGGCGTGGTCGAAACGGCGATGACCGAGACGGTGCGCGGCGAGAAATTCCGCGAGGGCCTGCTGGCGCGTATCCCGATGGCGCGCTGGTCCTCGGTGGAGGAAGCCGCGCAGCCGATCTGTTTCTTCCTGTCCCAGGCTTCTTCGTACATCACCGGTCAGGTGATCTCCGCCGATGGCGGCGGATTCATGAGCGCATGAGCGGAGGATGGGCATGAACGTCGATCGCCTGCTCGAGTGGCCGTTCCAGGATGTGTGGCAGACCTATACGGTGCGGGACAGCCTGCTGTACGCCCTCAGTGTCGGTTTCGGCAGCGACCCGACCGACGCGGAGCAATTGCGCTATGTGTTCGAAAAGGATCAGCGGGTGGTGCCCAGCATGGCTGTGGTGCTGGGGCATCCCGGACCCTATGTGACCGATCCCGCCGCGGGCATCGACTTTCGCAAGATCGTCTATGCCGAGCAGTCGATGGAACTGCTGCGGCCTCTGCCGCCAGCGGCGACCGTACGGGCACGTGAACGCGTCGTCGCGGTCCTCGACAAGGGCGCGGACAAGGGCACCCTGCTGCGCACTGAACGGCGCATTCTCGACGACGCCAGTGGCGAACTGCTGGCGGTGTTGAACGCCACTCTGATGTGCCGCGGCGATGGCGGCAACGGTGCATCCCACGGAGAAGCCAGCCCGTTGCATCGCATGCCGGATGGCGAACCGCAGCGAATAGTCGAGATGGCGACATTGCCCCAGGCGGCGTTGCTCTACCGCCTCAACGGCGACACCAATCCGCTGCATGCCGATCCCGAACTGGCCCGCCGTGCCGGTTTCGAGCGGCCAATCCTGCATGGGCTGTGCAGCTACGGCCTGGCAGTCAATGTGCTGCTCAAGACCTGGTGCGATTACGACGCGGCGCGCATCGCCAGCGTCCGCTCCCGCTTTTCGGCCCCCGTATACCCGGGGGAGACGCTGATTTTCGAGACCTGGCGTGATGGGCAGACGCTGTCCTTCCGGGCCTTGAGCAAGGAGCGTGGGGTGAAGGTCCTGGACAACGGCTGTGCCCTGCTGCGCTGACAACGGCGCGCAATTGAATTGATGGAGAACTGACTGATGAACGATCGCATCGTGCGAATCGGCGGCGCCTCGGGTTTCTGGGGCGATAGTGCGGAAGCCGCGCCGCAGCTGGTCAAGAGTGGCAATCTGGATTACCTGACCTTCGATTACCTGGCTGAACTGACCATGTCTATCCTGTCGCGCGCGCGCGCCCAGGACCCGGAGGCGGGCTATGCCCGGGATTTCGTCGAGGTGGCCATGGCCAGCGTGCTGCGCGAGGTGGTCGACAAGGGCATCAAGGTGTTGAGCAATGCCGGCGGCGTCAATCCGCGTGCCTGTGCCGAGGCGCTGCAACGGTTGGCGCAAGCGCAGGGGCTGACGTTGAAGATCGCGGTGGTGGAGGGTGACGATGCCCTCTCCAGGCTCGACGAGTTCCGCGCCGAGGATGTCCGCGACATCCACTCGGGTCAGCCATTGCCGGTCAGGGTAATGAGCGCCAATGCCTATCTGGGCGCTTTGCCGATCGTCGAGGCACTGCAACAGGGTGCCCAGGTGGTGATCACCGGCCGCTGCGTGGACAGCGCCCTGCCGCTGGCGGCATTGATGCACGAGTTCGGCTGGTCGGCACAGGAGTATGACCTGCTCGCCGCCGGTAGCCTGGCCGGGCACCTGATCGAGTGCGGCCCCCAGGCCACCGGCGGGCTGTTCACCGACTGGGAGACGGTGGAAGGCTGGGACAACATAGGTTATCCGATCGTCGAATGCCGCGCCGACGGCAGTTTCGTGCTGACCAAGCCGGCTGGCAGCGGCGGCCTGGTCACACCGGCCACCGTCGGCGAGCAGATGCTCTATGAGATTGGCGACCCGGCGAACTATCTGCTGCCGGACGTACGCTGTGACTTCACTGCCGTGCGCATGACCGCCGTCGGCCCCGATCGGGTGCTGGTCGAAGGGGCCAGGGGGCAGGCACCCAGTCCCAGCTACAAGGTCTCCGCCACCTATGCCGACGGCTGGCGCTGCGTCGCCAATATCACCCTGATCGGCGGGCGTGCGGAGCGCAAGGCGCAGCGGGTCAGCGAGGCGATCCTGGCGCGTACGCGGCGCATGCTCGGCGAGCGCGGGCTGGGCGACTACAGCCTGGTGTATTCCGAGGTGCTCGGCACCGAAGCCAGCTTCGGGCCGCACTCGCGGGTTGCCGTCAATCGTGAGGTGGTGCTGCGTCTGGTGGTCGAGCACAAGGATCGCAACGCGCTGGAGCTGTTCGCCGCCGAACTTGCGCCCGGTGGTGTTTCC
The DNA here is from genome assembly GCF_044543505.1 of Pseudomonas sp. NPDC077186. NCBI lineage: Bacteria > Pseudomonadati > Pseudomonadota > Gammaproteobacteria > Pseudomonadales > Pseudomonadaceae > Pseudomonas > Pseudomonas sp. NPDC077186. The sequence goes on along the minus strand of NZ_JBITWE010000006.1, from coordinate 41,676 downwards.
TGGGCACCGGGCATGACCAGCATCGGCGGTGGCCGGCCACGGCCTTCGCCGATCGTCAAACTGTTTTCCTTCCTGGCGCCAAAAACGCAATTCCAGGCCCAAGTGTGGATGAACGACGAGCACTGGCCGGTGGCGATTCCTGTGGCGCCGCAGCAGGCGGCTGACGTTGGGCCGGCCGCGAACTATGCCGAGCTCCCGTCGCCGACGACGGTGGAGCCCGTGGTCGAGGTGCCGCTGCTGCGTATCGCCCATGGCCGCAGCGGCGACAAGGGCAACAGCGTGAACATCGGCATTATCGCCCGCGAGCCGAAGTGGCTCGGGGTGTTGCGCGACGAGCTGACGGCGGAGCGGGTGCGCGAGTATTTCGGCCACTTCGTCGAGGGCCAGGTAAGTCGCTTCGACGTGCCGGGCATCGGCGCCTTCAACTTCCTCCTGCAAGGCGCGCTGGCCGGTGGCGGCATGGCTTCGCCGCGCAGCGACCCATTGGGCAAGGCCTTCGCCCAGATGCTGCTGGATATGCCGATTCGGGTTCCGGCGAAGCTTCTGGAACCGTCGCCAGCCGCTGAATGACGGTGGCTGGAAAACAACAATCACTTATCGAGGAACACACAATGGATTTTTCGCTGAACGATGACCAACGGGCCATCGAAGAAGCCATCGGCACTATCTGCGATGCCTATGACGACAACTACTGGTTGCGTGCCGAGAACGAAAAGCGCTTTCCCCAGGAGTTCGTCGACGATCTGGTGAAAGCCGGCTGGATGGGCGTGACCATGCCCCAGGAGTATGGCGGTGCCGGCCTGGGCATCACCGAGGCGGCGATCATCATCAAGCGTATTTCCCGGCTCGGCGCCAATGCCTCCTCGGCGGTGCACATCAACATGTTCGGACCGCATCCGGTGGTGGTGTTCGGTACGCCGGAGCAGAAGGCGCGATTCCTGCCGCCGCTGATTGCAGGCAAGGATCGCACCTGCTTCGGCGTCACCGAACCCAACGTCGGGCTCGACACCACCCATATCAAGACCTTCGCCGAGCGCAAGGGTGACCGCTATGTGGTCCATGGTTCCAAGGTATGGATCTCCACCGCGCAGATCGCCAACAAGATCCTGCTGGTCACCCGCACCACCAAGTTCGAGGACGCGAAGCGGCCCACCGACGGCCTGACCCTGTTCTACACCGATCTGGACCGCAGCAAGGTCACGGTGCGGGAGATTCCCAAGATGGGCCGCAATGCCGTCGACTCCAACGAGCTGTTCATCGATGGCCTGGAGATTCCGGTCGAGGATCGCATCGGTGAGGAGGGCAAGGGCTTCGAGTACCTGCTGCATGGCTTGAATCCGGAGCGGGTACTGATCGCCGGGACCAATATCGGCGCCGGCCAGGCGGTGATCGACAAGGCGGCCCAGTACGCCAAGGATCGTATCGTGTTCGGCCGGCCGATCGGCAAGAACCAGGGTATCCAGCATCCGCTGGCGGATTGCTGGATTCGCTTGCAGGCGGCGGAAACCATGATGTTCAAGGCGGCGAGCCTGTACGACCAGGGCAAGCCCTGCGGCCTCGAGGCCAATATGGCGAAGTACCTGGGCGGCGACGCCTACTTCGAGTCGGCGGCTCGCGCGGTGCGTACTCACGGTGGATTCGGTTATGCCAAGGAGTTCCATGTCGAGCGCTACTACCGCGAAGCGATCATGGGGCTGATCGGTCCGGTCAGCCACGAGTTGGTGCTGTGCCATATCGCCGAACGGGCGCTGGGCCTACCGAAATCCTATTGAACTGGCCATGGGCGAGGAGTGGGGCATGGACTTCAGTCATCCGGTGATGAGGACGTTGTTGCACCGCCGTGACATTCGTTGCGAAGGCTACGAGCGCGAAGATGGCCTGTGGGATATCGAGGCGAGTCTGCTCGATACCCGCACCTCACCCGTGCCGCTGCCCTTCGGTTCCACCCTTACCCCCGGTGAGCCCCTGCACCAGATGGGACTGCGCATCACGGTGGACCGGGATGCGGTCATCCACGCGATCGAAGCGCTGACCGCTCAGGGTCCTTCGCCGGAATGCCGGGATATCGCCGGGACTTACCGGCAACTGCTTGGCCTGCGCATAGGTACGGGCTTTACCGCCGAGGTGAAGCGGCTGTTCGCCGGACGTCTGGGCTGTACGCACCTGAGCGACCTGCTTGGTCCCCTGGCGACCACGGCGATGCAGACCCTGTGGGCGGCGCAGATCCGCAATGCGACGAAGGGTGTCGAGGTGCCGATCAGTATCCGCAAGCCGGAAAAGCTGATCGACAGCTGTCATGCCTTTCGTAGCGATGGCGACATCGCTCGCGTGCACTGGCCCGATTCTTACACTGGCGACGCATGAGTGCGGCATGTCACCGGCAAGTGTGTCGCTTTGGACGATTGCGGGCCGTGGGGCGTGACGCAGAATGATTTGCAAGTTGGCGGCCCAGGCTACAGAGGCCGCTGCGGATACCACACAAGAGGAAATGCTGAAGATGGGTGCTCCTGTACTTGATGATGCTCCGGTCTGCGTGACGCGTGACAACGGCATCCTGATCATCCGCCTCAACCGACCGGCGGAAAGCAACGCGGTGAACGGGGCGCTGGCCCGCGCCGTTTCCGCCGCCATGGATGAGCTCGATGGCGATCCGGAGCTGCGTATCGGCATCATTACCGGCAGCCACAAGGCATTCTGCGCCGGAATGGACCTCAAGGCCTACCTGCAAAACGACGTACCGGCCACCGAGCGCGGTTTCGCCGGTATCACGCGCAAGCCTGCGGAAAAGCCGTTGATCGCGGCAATCGAAGGTTTCGCGGTTGCAGGTGGTCTGGAGATTGCCCTGTCCTGTGACCTGATCGTTGCCGCTCGCGGGGCCAAGCTGGGCGTGCCGGAACCCAAGCGCGGGCTGGTGGCGGCGGCAGGCGGGCTGATTCGTCTGCCCAAGCGCATTCCCTATCAGGTGGCGATGTACCTGGCCATTACCGGCGACTACATCGACGCCGAACGCGCCTACGAGATCGGCCTGGTGAACGAGCTGTGCGAGCCCGGCCAGGCGCTGGAGCGAGCGCTACTGCTGGCGCGGCGGGTGGCGGACAACGCGCCGCTGGCCGTCCAGGCGTCCAAGGCCATCGTGCGTGGGGCGCTGGATCTGGATGAAGAGGGCGGCTGGGAGCTACAGGATCGTCTTGGTCTGCCTGCCCTCGGCACCGAGGATGCCCGCGAGGGTGCCAGCGCCTTCGCCGAAAAGCGCCAGCCAGTCTGGAAGGGGCGCTGATCATGGATTTCCGTGATGCGCCGGAGGACGCCACCTTTCGTGAAAGGGTGCGGGCCTGGCTGGAAAGGGAAGTGCCTGCCCTCGGGCAGGCACCGGACAGACTGGAGGAGCGCGTCGAATGGTGGCGGCCCTGGCAGCGTCGCCTGCACGATGCCGGCTATGCGGGCCTGGCCTGGCCGCGCGAGTATGGCGGGCGCGGTGCGAGCGTGTTGCAGCAAGCCATCTTCTATGAGGAGTGCGACCGCGCCGGGGCACCCGACCGGCTCGATGTGATCAGTGCCGGCTTCGCCGGGCCGACCCTGATCGAGCATGGCAGCAATGCCCAGAAGAACCGTTTTCTCGACCGCATCCTGACCGGCGAAGATCTCTGGTGCCAGCTCTTTTCCGAGCCGGGGGCCGGTTCCGACCTTGCTTCGCTGACCACTCGCGCCGTGCGTGATGGCGATGGCTGGCGCATCCACGGCCAGAAGGTGTGGACCAGCGCCGCCCAGGTGGCCGAGTACGCGATCCTGCTGGCGCGTACCGGCGAAGGCGAACGGCACCGCGGGATCAGCTTTTTCATCCTGCCCATGCGGCAATCCGGCGTAGAGGTGCGGCCGTTACGGCAGATGCTCGGCGGAGCCGAGTTCAACGAGGTGTTCCTCGACGGTGCCTATGTGCCGGACGAGCTCCTGGTCGGCCCGTTGGGTGGAGGCTGGAAGGTCGCGATGTCGACGCTGGGTTACGAGCGTGCGGCGATCGCCACCGGTCGGGTTAACACCTTGCGTCTGCTCGACGAGTTGATCGCCCTGGTGAATAACACCAAGGGCACCGATGGACGCGCGCTGGGCCAGGACGCCTTCATACGGCAAAAGGTGGCTGAGCTTTACGGGCGGATGACGCTGCAGCGTATCACCGGCAAGCGCATCCTCAGCACGCTCGCCGAAGGTGGGGCGCCTGGCCCGGAGGCTTCCACCGCCAAGCTGTTCATCACGCCGCTGGTCGAGGAGATCTGTGATTTCGCGCTTTCGTTGATCGGGATCGAGGGTCAGGAGGAACCCGGCGATGCCGATCCGGCCAGGGCCAGATGGCTGCGGCTGGCCTACCAGGCCCGTGGCACCAGCATTGCCGGTGGAACCACGTTCATCCAGCGCAACATCCTGGCCGAACGTGTTCTTGGAATGAAGCGCGACTGAGTGGGGCGAACGATGCGATTTGCATTCAGTGAAGAACAGGAAATGCTGCGCGACATGATCCATGCCGCCTTGCAGCGCGAGGTCGGACTGGACAAGGTCCGACGTTGGGTCGATGGCGAGGACCTGTCGCCATTCGACGCATTCTTGGTACGCAACGCCTGGCTGGGTATCGGTGTTGCCGAGGACGCGGGTGGACAAGGTGGCGGCCTGATCGAACAGGCCCTGATGTTCGAGGCCTTGGGCCGCAGCGCCGCGCCGAGTGGCGTGCTGCTGGCCAGCGTGGGAACGCTGGGATTCGCCTCGCGGGTTCCCGGTGCTGCCGAACAGCTGCGCGGGTTGCTCGAAGGCGATGCCACGGGTGCCCTGTGCGTGAGCGCCGGCCTGCCTGCCGACCAGGGCGTGAGCCAGGTGCAGATAAACGGCGAGCGCTTGTCCGGCGTCGTGCCGATGGTGTTGGAAGCCCCTGGCGCCAGCCATCTGCTGGTACCCATCCCGGCCGACGAGGGCCTGGAACTCTGGCTGTTGCAGGCGGATGCGCCTGGGGTCGAGATCCAGCCGCGACGCCTGATCGACCGCACCCGCCGCTTCGGCGACGTACACCTGCAGGATGCCCAGGCCAGGTACCTGGGGCGTTTGCCACGGGATGCCGCGCGGGAAGTCAACGCCATCATGGCGCTGCTGATCGCTGCGGAGTCCCTTGGCGCGGCGCGGCGCATGCTCGACATGACCGTCGAGTATGTCGGCCAGCGGGTCCAGTTCGGCGTGCCGGTCGGCTCCTTCCAGGCGGTCAAGCATGCGGCCGCCGAGATACTGGTCGATCTCGAGGCCGCCCATTCGGGCATCTATTACGCCGCCTGGGCATTGTCGGAGGGGCAGGCCGACGGCGTGCCGCAGGCCTGGATCGCCAAGGCGTTCACCACGGAGGCCGCGGTGCGTACGGCGGACCGGGCGCTGATGCTGCACGGGGCCATTGGCTACACCTGGGAGCACGACCTGCAACTGTTCTACAAGCGCGCCAAGCTCAATCAGGAATTACTGGGTTCTCCACGCACTTATCGGGAACGCCTGGCCGAATCGCTGGAGCTGCACTGAGCGGCTTTGCCATTGAGCCGTTCGGCCCAGCGCCGGCCGGCATTTACTAGACCAATGCATGAAAGAGGAAACACCATGGAACTCCAGGACGTCAGTTACGAAGTCGAGAGCGGTTTGGCCACCATTACCATTTGCCGCGAAAAACGCATGAATGCGTTTCGCGCCGAGACGGTGGATGAGCTGGTCAAGTGCTTCAAGCGCGCGTGGGCCGATCCCGAGGTCGGTGTCGTCTGCCTGACCGGCGCCGGCGAGCGCGCCTTCTGCGCCGGCGGCGATCAGAAGGAGCGCGCCGAAACCGGCAGCTACGGCCAGTCGGAAAGCGGGCTGTTCGAGATTCTCGCTCTGCAGCGGGTGATCCGTGACATTCCCAAGCCGGTGATCGCCGCGGTCAACGGCCTGGCCATCGGTGGCGGCCATGTATTGCATGTGCTGTGCGACCTGTCCATCGCCGCCGAGCACGCACGCTTCGGCCAGAACGGCCCGCGCGTCGGCTCCTTCGACGCTGGCTGGGGCACCGGGATCCTGGCGCGTATCGTCGGCGAGAAGCGTGCCCGGGAAATCTGGTTCATGTGCCGCCAGTACGACGCCGCCACTGCGGAGCGCTGGGGCCTGGTCAATGCCGTGGTGCCCGCCGATCAGCTGAAGGCGGAAGTGCGCAAGTGGGCCGACGAAATGCTGGTGATGTCGCCCACCGCGCTGCGTTTCCTCAAGCAATCGCTGAACACCGATACCGAGCATTTCGTCGCTACCGGCAGCGTGGCTTCCACCGGCCTGCTCAACTTCGGCGACACGCCGGAAGCCAAGGAAGGTGTAACGGCCTTCGCCGAGAAGCGCGCCCCGAATTTCGGCCAGTATCGTAGCCGGGTTTCGGTATAACGGAGTCTGCCGCTCGGAAGTGCCTTGAGCGGCCGCTCCGGCCTGGGTCGGTTCCTGGACCTAGGCGGGTGGGGCGCGCCGCTCATATCGGTGAAAGACAATCAGACAAGAATAAGAGGATAGGTCATGGGATCCACCGCTACGCAGCATGAGAAGTCTGCCATATCCACCTTGCCCCGGCACCCGGAGACGGTGGTCAAGGGATTTCTTCGTACCGTCGAGCAGTATGGCGACCGCCTGGCCGTCAACAGCCTCGATGGCAAGACCCGCCTGACCTGGCGACAGGTGCGTGAGCACGTCGAGGCCCTGGCGGCGGGTTTGAGCCGGATTGGCGTTCGCCATGGTGACACCGTGGCGCTGATGTTGAAGAACCGGCCTGAATTCCTCTTCGCCGATCTGGCCATAATGTGCCTCGGCGCTACACCTTTCTCGATCTACGCCACCTTGCCGGCGGCGCAGATCGTGCCCTTGCTGGATAACTCCGATGCTCGCATCGTCCTCTGCGAGCGCGCTTTCCTCGAGCAGATACAGGGCGCGCAACGTGAATGGCCGGCACTGTCCACCGTGGTGTTGCTTGAAGGGGGCGGCGGTGCGGGCACCATGGACTGGGCCGAGCTGGAGAAAAACGGTGCGCAGGGCTTCGACTTCGAGGCTTCGGTAGCCTCGGTACGGCCTGACGACCTGGCGACCATCGTCTACACCTCGGGTACCACCGGACCGGCCAAGGGGGTGGAGTTGCCGCACTCCAGCGTGATTGCCTTCGCCACCATCGTCGAGTACTGGCTGACGTACTTCCCTGAGCAGCGGATATTGTCGTGGCTGCCTGCGGCCCACACCACCGAGCGGGTCGCCGGGCATTACCTGCCTCTGCTCAACGGCTGCACCATCACCTATTGCGACGACACCGCGAACATCATGGCGGCGGTCAAACAGGTGCATCCGCATATATTCTTCTCCCCGCCACGGCTCTGGGAGAAGGTCAAACAGGGCATCGAGTCCCGATGGGCTACCTTGCCCGAGGATGACCGCCTGGAGCTACGGCAGGCGCTGCAGCAGTCGCTGGAAAAGGTACGCCTGGAGCAGGCGGACCAACCGGTACCGGCAGCGCTGGCGCAGGCCTGTGCGGAGGCCGATGCCAGGTTCTTCGCACCGGTGCGCCAGTCACTGGGCCTGGATGCGGAGGGACTGTTCGTCGGTTCCGGTGGTGCCATGGCCCCGACGGCCCTGGTGGAGTTCTTCCATGCCATCGGCCTGCCGCTGGACGAAGCCTACGGCATGACCGAATCGGCGGCCCTGGGCACGCGCAGTCCGAAGGGCGGCAAGATCCGCATCGGCACGGTGGGCAAGGCGCAGCCGGGGGTCGAGGTGAAACTGGCCGCGGACGGCGAAGTGCTTATCCGCCACGCCGGGATCATGCGCGGCTACCGCAAGCAGCCGGAGGCCACTGCCGAGGTCATGGATGCCGATGGCTGGTTGCACACCGGCGACATCGGCACCGTGGATGCCGATGGCTACTTCCGCATCGTCGATCGCAAGAAGGACATCATCATCAACTCCTTCGGCAAGAACATGTCGCCATCGAGCATCGAAGGCGCCTTGACCAATGCGGGCAGCCTGATTTCCCAGGCGGTGGTGGTGGGCGATGCCCGCAACTACAACACAGCCCTGCTCACCCTCGACTCCGTGCACGTATGGGCCTGGGCCATGGAGCACCTGCCGCTGGCAGCCCTGTGTCGGCTCCCGGAAGTGCGCAAGGCAGTGGAGGAAGAAGTGGCGCAGGCCAACCTGCAATTGGCGCGAGTCGAGCAGATCAAGAAGTTTCACATCGTCGGCGGCGAATGGGCGCCTGGCTCCGAGGCCGTGACGGCGACCATGAAGATCCGCCGTCAGGCGATCCTGAAGAAATATGCCGACGACATCGAGACGATGTACGGTGAGGAAGGGAAGAACTGAATGTCCAGAGAAGCCAACAACCGTTTCAAGCGCGAGCTTTTCGACGAGGATCACGATGCGGTTCGGGACGGCTTCCGCCGTTTCCTGCTCAAGGAAGTCCAGCCACACTACGCGCAATGGGAGCGTGATGGCATCGTCCCCCATGAAGTGTTCGAGGCGCTGGGCGACAACGGCTACCTGTGCATGGCGGTGCCGGAGGAATACGGCGGCCAGGGCCTGGACGACTTCCGCTTCAGCCTGGTGCTGACCGAGGAGTGCCTGGCTCTGGGAATGACCTCTCTGGCTTCAGGCATCGCCCTGATCAACGACGTCGCACTGCCTTATTTTCTCGACTACTCCAGCGAGGAGCAGAAACGCCGCTGGTTCCCCGACATGGTTGCCGGCAAGCTGGTCACCGCCATTGCCATGACCGAGCCCTGTGGTGGTTCCGACCTGGCGGCCCTGCGCACCACGGCGCGGCTGGACGGCGACGCCTATGTGGTGAACGGCTCGAAGACTTTCATCACCAACGGCATCAATGCCGACTTGGTGCTGACCGCGGTCAAGACCGATCCAGCGAACCGCCATGGCGGTATCAGCTTGCTCGGCATCGAGCGTGGCGTTGCGGGGTTCGAGCGCGGACGCAATCTGGACAAGCTCGGTCAGCATGCCCAAGACACCGCCGAACTGTTCTTCAACGACGTGCGGGTGCCTTGCGCCAACCTGATCGGTACGGAGAACCAGGGCTTCGTACACATGATGACGAACCTGCCCCAGGAGCGCCTGAGCATTGCCAACTCCGCTGTGGCTTCGTCCCGTGCGGCGCTGGAATGGACGCTCACTTATGTCAAGGAGCGCACTGCCTTTGGCAAGCCGATCGGCACCTTCCAGCTCTCGCGCCAGGTTCTGGCGGGCCTGCGTACGGAAATTGAGATCGCCCAGGTCTTCATCGATCGATGCACCGGCCTCCATCTGAAACACGAACTGACCGCTGAGCAGGCGGCCATGGCCAAGTGGTGGTGTACCGACCTGCAGGGGCGGGTCATGGACCAGTGTCTGCAATTGTTCGGCGGCTACGGCTACATGACCGAGTTCCCCATCGCACGGGCCTGGGCGGATGCTCGGATCATGCGGATCTTCGGCGGCACCAACGAAATCATGAAGGAGATCATCGGCAAAGCCGAAGGGCTATCCGGCTGAAGCTATTTTTCTTGCCAAACGTTCTTTGCGAACCGTTTTTCTCTACAGCTTTTATACGAATAACAAGGAGGCAGAAGATGCCTACGGCTGATCTCAATCGCCAATGGATCTACGCACAGCGCCCGAGCGGGGCGGTCGGGCTTGAACACTTCCGTTTGCAGGAGACACCAGTCCCGGTTCCCGGACCTGGCCAGGCGCTGGTTCGTCTGCGCGGGCTGTCGGTCGATCCGGCGCAACGCGCCTGGATGATGACCCGCACCTACCGACCCCAGTTGCAGCCTGGCGAGGTCATGGCGGCCTTCGGCATCGGTGAGGTCATGGAGTCCAATGTCCCTGGTCTGGTGCCTGGTGACCTGGTGGACGGTGATCTGGGTTGGCAGGATTTTGCCCTGGTCACGCCGGAAAGCGTGCGGGTGAGGAATAGAAACGAGTCGCTGGAGCACCTGATCGGTGTACTGGGTATCACTGGTCTTACCGCTTACTTCGGGTTGCTCGACGTGGGCAGGCCGCGACCGGGGGAAACCGTGCTGGTTTCGGGCGCGGCGGGTGCGGTGGGTTGTATTGCAGTACAGATTGCCAGGATCGCCGGTTGCCGGGTAGTGGCCGTTGCCGGGGGGGCGGAGAAGTGCCGCTGGTTGGTGGAGGAACTGGGAGTCGACGCCGCCGTCGACTACAAGGCCGGCAACCTGCGCGAGGCCTTGAAGGCAGCCTGCCCCAGGGGGGTGGATGTGTACTTCGACAACACCGGCGGCGAGATTCTGGAAATCACCTTGAGTCTGATGAACGCCCATGGCCGCGTGGCTTGTTGCGGCGCCGTGTCGCAGTACAACCAGGCAGACTGGGGCGGTGGCCCAGGCGGTGTGCCCGGTGTGCTGGTGGCCAAGCGCATCCGTATGGAAGGTTTTCTGGTGATGGATTTCTACAAGCAGCGCAAGGCTGCCGAGAGAACGCTGTCGGACTGGATCCGCCAGGGGCAGCTCAAGCCCTGCATGGATATCGTCGAAGGACTGGAGAACGCACCTCTGGCCCTGATCGATCTGCTCCGGGGAGCGAACCGGGGCAAGATGATGGTGCGTGTCGGTGCGCAGGAATAGAGCTGTGCTTGTTGCATGGCGGAGTGACCTTCAGAGCTAATTGCGGAGATTGCAATGAACGCGTTCGAACCGATCAGGCCGGAGCAGGATCCTGCAGGCAAGCTTGCCGCAATGGTGGTCACCACGGCATTCGAGGATATTCCCGCCGAGGTGATCGAACTGGCGAAAAAGGCCATCCTCGACACCTTGGCCGTCACCATCGCCGGTTCCAACTGGGAGGTCAGCCCGCAGATCGTGCGGCAGGTGGTGGAGTGGGGCGGCGCACCGCAAAGCCCTATCCTTGTCCATGGCCAGCGGGTACCGGCACCATTGGCGGCGTTCGCCAACGGTGTCATGGCGCGTGGTATCGATATGGGCGACGTGCATGTGACCGGTGGCCATGTCACCGAATGGAATATCCCCGCCATGCTGGCCGCACTGGGTATCGCCGACAAGCCGGTAACGGGCAAGGAGTTCCTCGCCGCCTATGTGACGGGTGGTGAACTGGGTGTCCGGGTCAACACGGCAATGAATGGTACTTCTCATGCTTCTTTTGGCGTGCCTGGCGAGTACATGGGGCCTCTCTGCGCCACGGCTTCGGTAGCGCGGCTGCTGGGCTTGAGTGTCGAGGAAACCTGGAATGCCCTGGGGATCGCCTACTCGAACCACGGCATGTCGGAAATGCAGAAGTATGCCGAAGGCACGCAGATGGCGCGGGTTCAGCATAGCTTTGCCGGCGAGACCGCGATCAAGGCGGCATTGCTGTCGCGTCAGGGCGTGACTGGACCGAAGGGGATTTTCCTCGGCGTGCCGGGTGGCTCGTTCCGGCACATCGGCTGGAGCGACGTGTATCCAGAGATCCTGACCGAGGGGCTGGGCAGGCGCTGGATCTACGCCGAGGGGCTGTCGATGAAGCCCTATTCGGCCTGCAAGTTCACCCATTCGTTCATCGCCGGAGCGATCGAGATCATGCGCCGCGATCAGCTCGATTACCGAGAAATCGCCAGCGTGCGCTGCATCGGCAGCGAGGGTGCGCGGATGACCATCGAGCCAAAAGAAGCGAAATGGAACCCAAAGACCGTTGGCGAGGCGCTGTACAGCACACCCTATACGGTAGCGACTGCGATCATCGGCGGCGATGTTTTCCTCGGCGACTTCACTGTTGAGGAAGTCAACCGGGCGGACAAGCGCGAGCTGATGCAGAAAATCATCGTGGAGACCGATCCGGCGATTACGGACCAGTTCGAAGGCTTCAGCGTCGAGATCACACTGCAGGACGGCCGCGTGTTTCGGCAGTGCACGCCCTATGTCCTGGGGCACACCCGCAACCCGATGAGTTGGGACGACCTGCAGCAAAAGCTCGACAAATGCGCCGCCTATGCCGCCGTGCCCCTGGCGCAAGCGAAGCTGAGCAGGATCGTCGGGCTGTGTAAGGACCTCGACAAGGTCGAGAACGTATCGGAACTGCTCGGTGCGCTCACCCCCTGAAAGCTGTCGTGATTGAGGAGATGCCGCTATGCGCTTTTCGACGATCCATATGGATATTTCGGATCACATCGCCACGCTTACACTGAGCCAGCCCGGCAGCCGAAACAGTCTCTCGGAGACTAGCCTGCGGGAAATGATCGAGGCACTGGATTGGCTGCGCACACGGGATGAGGTGCGGGCATTGATTCTCACCGGCGCGGGGCAGGCGTTCTGCTCCGGTGCTGATCTCGGGAAAATGGATGCCGTCGATATCGATGGCTTGTCCCTCGGTGAGCGGGCTGCGGCGACCATGGATGCACTCGCCAATCCGCTCATTCTGGCATTGCAGCAGTTTCCTCTGCCGGTGGTGGCTGCCGTGAATGGCGTTGCAGCAGGCGGGGGCGTGGCGCTGGCGTTGGCGGCGGACATTGTGATTGCCGCGCGCTCGAGCTATTTCCTCACGCCGTTTCTACCACGTTTGGGCATTGTGCCGGACATGGGTGCAACCTGGTTTCTGCCGCAACGGATCGGGCGTGCACGGAGTCTGGGGTTGTTGCTGCTGGGCGATCGCCTATCGGCGGAGAAGGCGCAGGAGTGGGGATTGATCTGGGCTTGTGTCGAGGATGATGCGCTGTTGGACGAGGCGAGAAATATCGCTAGATGATTGGCCCAGGTACCGCCGCATAGCGCCCTCGAAGCGCGTCGCGCACTGGATGCGGCGGGCAGACAGGACCTGTTGGCCCAGCTTGGCTATGAGCGCGATCGGCAACGCGAGCTGCTGGACTCACCTGCCTTCAGGGAGGGTGTGAAGGCATTCTTCGAGAAGCGCGCGCCCGTCTTTGAGCGTTGATCCTGAACGCCCGCATATATGAGCGGAAATACCGATGCAACTTGACGATTTGATGTTCAAGCCGGGTCTGATGCGCGAGCAGCGCATCCTGATTACCGGTGGCGGGACGGGACTGGGACGGGTTATGGCCGAAGCCTTTCTAATGTTGGGCAGCGAGGTCTATATCTGCGGACGGCGTGCTGCCGTGGTCGAACTGGCCGCCGCCGAGTTGATGGCACAGCATGGCGGTAAGGTCGTGGCACTGACCTGCGACATCCGCCAGCCCGAGGCCATCGCCACCATGCTCGACCGTATCTGGGACGATGGTGGCGCGCTGACCGGTCTGATCAACAATGCCGCCGGGAACTTCATCAGCCGCACCGAGGACTTGTCGCCCCGGGCCTTCGATGCGATTGCCAGCACCGTCTTCCACGGCTCCTTCTACATCACCCTGGAATGCGGAAAACGCTGGCTGGCGGCGGGTCAGAGAGCCAACGTCCTGTCCACGCTGGTCACCTGGGTTTGGAACGGCTCGGCGTTCACCGTACCCTCCGCCATGTCGAAAGCGGGTCTGAATGCGATGACGCAATCTCTGGCGGTGGAGTGGGGTGGGCGCGGTATCCGCATCAACGCCATCGCGCCGGGGGTCTTTCCAACCGAGAGTGCTGCCGCCAGGCTGGATCCCACTGGGGCCGCCAAACCCGGCGACGATGTGCCCATGCAACGCGCCGGGGAGATGTCCGAGCTGGCGAACCTGGCGGTCTACCTGATGGCGCCGGGCTCCGATTACATCAATGGCGAAACTATCGTGATCGACGGCGGGCTGTACCCGGCGACCGGCGGCAACTTCGCCAAGCTGACCAACTTGACCGACGAAGACTGGCGGCGTACCCGCCAACTGATCGACGAACGCAATGCCGCCGACAAAGCCAAGCGCACGACTTGAGCAGCAAACAGGGTATGGAGGCTGCAAATATGACATACAACTGTCTCGAACTGGACGAGCGGGGGCCCGTACTCTGGGTCACGCTGAACCGACCACAGGTCCTGAATGCGCTCAACCTCGAACTGGTCGACGAGTTGGGACGCCTCTTCACCGGCTTGTACGTGCGCGAGGATATCCGGGTCGTGGTCATGCGCGGTGCAGGCCGGGCTTTCTGTGCCGGACTCGATCTCACGGAACACACTGCGCAGACCTCGACGCTTTCGGTGTCGGAGGGGTTGGCGTCTACCCGCCGCTACCGCGATATCGTCATCGCCATGCGCCGTTGCCCGCAACCGATCATCGGCCTGCTCAACGGGCCCGCCTGCGGCGGCGGCTTTTCCCTGGCCCTGGCGACGGATGTGCGTATCGCCACATCGACCCTGCGCATGAACGCCGCGTTCATCCGTATCGGCTTCAGTGCCTGCGACATGGGTCTCAGCTATTTCCTGCTGCGCATGGTGGGCAGCTCGGTCGCGGCGGAATACATGCTGACTGGGCGCTTCATCGATGCACAACGCGCTTACGAACTGGGGCTGGTCAGTCGCGTGGTCGCGCCGGAGCAGCTCGAGGAGGAAGCCAGTGCCCTGGTAGAAGATATGCTCAGAACCGCGCCTTTGGGGCTGCGCCTGACCAAGGAGGTGCTGGGTCATGCCATCGATGGCCAGAGTTTGGAAGCGGTGATAGCCATGGAAGACCGCAACCAGACCCTGTGCGCCCATGGTGAGGATTTTCGCGAGGCCATGGCGGCGTTCATCGAAAAACGCCAGCCCTACTACCCTACGGCGGGGTAGGCGAATGCCTGGACCGAGAGAGGAGGATGTATGTCGATACGACTATCGGCCCTGAGCCATATCAGCGTGATCGTGGATGATGCGGCTGCGGCGGGCCGTTTGCTCGGCGATGTTTTCGACGCCCCGCTGCTGCAGCGGGCCTCTTCGTCCTCGCAACAGGAGAATGCGACGCGGATAGTGCATGCGGGACTCGGTGACGTCCGGCTGCAATTCATCCAGCCGGGCTCGGTGGATGGACGGCTTCACCGGCAACTCAGGGAACATGGGCCGCAGGTTCATAGCCTGGCGTTTTTCGTCGCGGACCTGGTCTCCGCGGAGACTGCATTTGCGCAGGAGGGGATTGCCGTCCTCGATCGCTCGGACATCGATCTGCAGACCGCCACGGGCCTGGTCAAGGCACCGGTCTGTGTGTTTGCGACGATGGCGCGTCTCGGTTTTAACATCGAGCTGATCGGGGCCACCACTAGTTCGAGGGTAGCGGGCGACGATGACCCGTCGGGAGACGTGCTGTTCGGCAATTTGTCTCCCCTTCTGCATGTCGAGCTCGCCGTTGATGACTTGGACGACCCTTGTGTTCTGCTACAGCGGCTGTTCGGCTCGGGGAAGGTCGAGAGTGGCTTTGCCGAGTTTCTCGGTAGTCTGGGTTCTCTTGATATCGTCCATGTGAATCTGGGCAATGTGGTTCTTCAGTACTGCCGCCCGAAGACCGAGGATTCCCCCTGGGCGCAACTGCTGGCGCGCCGAGGCCGCGCCATTCACAACATCACCTGGCTGGTGCGCGATATGTCCGCGACCGTGGCGGCGTTGGCGCGACAGGATGTGCGTGATCTACGCAGTTTCTCCCTCGATTTCGGCCAACTGGTTGGTCATGAGAACCTGCCGGAACATCTCGCTCCGCAGCGGATCGTCGATCTGATGTCGAGGCTCGGCTTTCATATGGAATTGACCGAGGCCTTTGCAAGCAATATCGACGACTTCATCTTCAATCCTTTCGGCGACTGGGAAGCGCGTCCGCAGCTGGGGAGCGCAGCATGCTCGACAGGACGCTGATTGATCATTGCCTGAGGCCGCACAGTGTCGAGGTGGAAAAGGGCCGTCTGCGCTTTTTTGCCAAGGCCACGGGGCAGCTCGATCCTGTCTATCTAGACGAGGCTGCGGCGCGGCAAGCTGGTTACCGCAATATTCCGGTGCCGCCGACATTCCTGTTCTGCCTGGAGAACGACTCCCTCGATCCCTGGGAACTGCAACGGCTGCTCGATCTGGATCTGGGGCGTCTGCTGCATGGTGAACAGTCGTTCGTCTATCACCGGATGGCCTGTGCCGGTGATGTACTGACCTTCGAACCGCGGCTGAGCGACATTTATAGCCGTCGCGACGGGGCTCTGGAGTTTTTCGTGCGTGAAACGCGAGTCACCGATGCCATGGGCGAGCATATTGCCGATCTTCGTTGTGTGGGGGTGCAGCAGCATGACGGGAGGCCGGTATGAGTCGGGGTGCTGATAATCTTGGTCCTCAGCCACTTCGTTTGGCACCTATTGATCGGACCATGCTGGCGCTCTACGCAGGGGCGTCCAGTGACCACAACCCGGTGCATATCGACAGCGACTTCGCTCGGCGGGCGGGCCTGCCTGACGTATTTGCCCACGGCATGCTGTCGATGGCCTACCTTGGCCGTTTTCTCACAGACTGGATACCGCAGTCGCGGATTCGCCGGTTTTCCGTGCGCTTCGTCAGCCGGGTGGAGCTGGGTGCGGCGCTGCTATGCAGTGGCGAGATCCTCGATATTAACGAGCATGACGGGGAGCGCCTGGCGCGCGTCGAGGTGCGGGTGACCGGCGAGGCTGGAGAGCTGAAAGTGATCGGCGAGGCCTGCGTGGCACTCGCGCCAGTGGCCGGCACCCGCCTGCGATGAGGTTCAGTGCCCGCGGGCTTGCGTATCCAGCGCCTGCATGGCCCGTATCAGATAGCGTCCAACCGCATTCGGGGCCCACTGTCCCGAGGTGAGCAGGCGCTGGCGCACGAAGCGATAATCTTGGATGGGGGCCTTCAGGGATTGGGCCAGATGGACATCCCGCGCGGATAGCATGGCGAACCGGTGTTCCACCGAAGTATCCAGCCTGATCATGGCCTGGCTGTCCGGAAGCCAGACGGAAGCCAGGTAGGGAAAGGATGCCTGCTGGTATTCCACTAGCAGTTGGCCGATCTCACGGCTGAGATCATGCAGCGCACGGCGGGTTTCCGATGCCGGCGGTAGTTCGTCATGGAGCGCGCCGAGCGCGCTGTCGAGCTGGGCATGCGCATCGAGGACGGGAGGGAGCCAGCGGGCATAGGCTGATAGTGTCGAACGCGCCGCAGTGGCGGACTGCGGCAGGTTCTTCAGCTCGGCGATCGCGGCGCCCAGATTCTGTACCTGCTCGGTGATATCGCCGTGGTCGAACTGCGTGGCCATCCCGAGCAAGCGCGCCATGTCGTTTCTGTAGGCTTCGTCGTTGCCGATGTGGTAGGGAGTGCCGTTGAGGTTGTAATAGATCAACACGTTCGCCGTCACCGAGCTGGCCAGCGTTCGCATCTCCTGGATCTCATCCTGGCGACTTGCCGCGCCGTCGGCCATGGCCAGTGCAGAGGACATGAGCAGGGCCAGGTATAGGCAGCCAGGCAGTCGATGCCATCCATTCTTCTTGTGGTGTGTCATCAGGGTTCCCTCGTGGGTGTTCGTCCATAAGAAATCGATGTTCCAGGGCAATCGCATGAAGCCTGGTCATTCATCGGTGAAACCGGACGGCCTGAGAGAGTGCGCCCCGGTCGACACGGGCTGCGTTCGCTTTCACTTCGGTATCCTCGTAGCCAAAGGAAATGCCCAACAGCAAGCGATGTTGCGCTGAAACGCCGAGCTGCTCGCGCACCAGGTCGGGATACAGGGTCAGGGCGCCCTGGGCACAGGAATCGATCCCCCGTGAGGTCATCGCCAGTAGCAGGGTTTGGGCATACATGCCGCAGTCCGCTGCCTGGCGGATGTCGAAGGGCAACGGCAGGAAAATGAAGGCCACATGGGGCGCATCGAAAAAGCTGAAGTTGCGCAGGAAGGCGTCGTTGCGTCCGGCCTTGTCCTGCCTTTCCACCCCCATGGCACCGTAGAGTTGGGCTGCGGCATCGAATTGCCGCTCGCGGAAGATGCCTTCGTAGCGGGTATCGACGGGCCAGTCCGGGTGCATGTTTTCGGGAAGCCTCGCCGCCGCGAGCAGCTTTTTCCGCAAGGTATTGCAAGCCTGGCCCGACAGTACATGGACGATCCAGGGTTGTACGTTGCAGTTGGACGGCGTTTGCTGGGCGAGGCTGAAGACTTCCTGCAACAGCTCGTCGGGCACTTCATCGTCAAGGAAGCCGCGAACCGAACGTCGCCTGAAGAGGACTTCATCGAACGAGCGGGTGTGTTGCTCAGGGAGCCGGGAGTGCATTTCCATTCGTCTTTCCATGTTATTGGCGGGTGTCTTTGTGGGGCTGTTACCAGTCGAGTGGCCGGACAGTCAGGTCGACGGCGTGGTCCAGGGTGGTGGCGAGGACGGTGGGCATGTCGAGGGTGCTGGCATTGGGCATGGGCTGCCGCTGGTAGAGGGCGATCAGTTGGGCCAGCGCGCCGACGTTGCGCAGCATCGCCAGCAGCCAGTAGAACTTCACCTGCGCCTCGGACATCTGGATACCGGTTTGCCGTTGGTAGGCCTGCAGCGCCTGCCGCCGGGTCCACCATCCGGGAGCACGGCAGGGCATGCAGCACTGCTGTGTATAGACCGGGCTGTCGTTCGGCTCACCCCAGACGACAAGCATCAGCATCAGGTCGTAGCAGGGGTCACCGATGGTCGCCATTTCCCAATCGACGATACCCTGTACGCTCAGGCTGTCCGTATCGACCAGCACGTTGTCCAGCTTGAAGTCCAGATGCACCAGGGTGCCCGGTCGTTCGGCAGGCTGGTGGGCCACGAGCCAGTCCCGCAGTCGCTCGACCTTGCGCATCGACTCGCCCGACATGACTCGCGAGGCGCGCTTGTGCCAGCCGTGGATTTGCCGCGCGATGAAACCTTCGGCCTTGCCCAGGTCGGCGAGCCCGGCCTCGGCGGGGTCGATGCGGTGCAGTTGCGCCAGGGCGTCGACGATCAGCGCGCCAAGTTTGCCGCCGATGTCATCCACTGCGGCGAGTTGCACTGGCAGCTCGCGGGAGATGGCGAGACCCTGGCGGAACTCGCTGATCAGAAAAGGCACGCCGATCACGCTGGGGTCATCGCAATACGCCAGTCCCAGCGGTATGGTCGGTAGGCATTTTCCAAGCCGCGAGAGGATCTTGTACTGGCGGGCGAAGTCGTAGGCACCGGGAGGCGCGTCATTGTCGGGCGGACGGCGGAACACCGCCGACTTGCCGTCGAGCGAGACGAGGTAGTTCAGATTGGCGATGCCGGAGGCAAACTGGCGAATCTCCCGCTCACGGTCGAAGGTCATGCCTTGCCCGGCGAGATAGTGGGCAACGGCGTCCCAGTCCTGTACCGCTGCGCGGCTATTGTCAATGAACATGCTGGCTCTTCCTCGTCGCTGTTGCTGGGTCAGGACGTTCAGTCGCCCGTTGCCGGCGGGATCGCTCCACTGGCGCGCAGCACCGCGATCCGGCCGGCAGCGAAGCCCCAGTCGCGCAATACGCTTTCGGTATCGGCACCAGGGGCGGAAGGGGCACCGGGGTGCGGCGGCGAGCTGCGGCTGAAACGTGGTGCCGGTGCCGGTTGGGTGACGCCGGCGATATCGATGAACAGGCCGCGTGCGCGGTTGTGCGGATGTTCCGGGGCCTCGTTCCAGTCGAGCACGGGGGCGAAGCAGACATCGCTGCCTTCCAGCAACGCGCACCACTCGGCACGAGCCCGGGTCTTGAATATTGCCGCGAGCCGTGCCTTGAGCTCCGGCCAGCGTCGATGGTCGTGTTGCGCATCGAAAACCGGGTCGTCCAGCCCCAGTTTCTGGCGCAGCAGGGCATAGAACTGCGGTTCGGCTGCGGCGATCGAAATGCAGTGACCATCGGCGCAGGCATAGGCGGCGTAAAAGTGGGCGCCCCCGTCATTGACGTTGGCACCGCGCGCGTTGCGCCACAGGCCGGCGGCCTTGAAGCCCCAGTTCATCGCGGCGAGCAGTGCCGAGCCTTCGCTCATGGCTGCGTCGACCACCTGGCCGTGGCCGGATTTCCCTGCCTCATGCAGCGCACAGAGGATGCCGAAGGCCAGCAGCATGCCGCCGCCACCGAAGTCGCCGATCAGGTTCATCGGCGGTACGGGCGCTGTATCCGGCGTGCCTATGGTATGCAGCACGCCAGCCAGGGCGATGTAGTTGATGTCGTGGCCGGCGGCCTGTGCCAACGGGCCCTCCTGGCCCCAACCAGTCATGCGCCCATAGACCAGCCTGGGGTTGCGCGCCAGGCAGGCCTCCGGGCCCAGCCCCATGCGCTCCATCACACCGGGACGGAAGCCTTCCAGGACAATATCGGCCTGTGCCACCAGGTCGAGCACCGCCTCGGTGGCACCCGGCTTTTTCAGGTCGATGGCCACCGA
This sequence comes from Pseudomonas sp. NPDC077186, assembly GCF_044543505.1. NCBI lineage: Bacteria > Pseudomonadati > Pseudomonadota > Gammaproteobacteria > Pseudomonadales > Pseudomonadaceae > Pseudomonas > Pseudomonas sp. NPDC077186. The sequence continues at coordinate 21,400 of NZ_JBITWE010000006.1, read as the reverse complement.
GCGCCGCCCACGAGCCATTACATCGAAGCGCGGCTCGACCCACTTCATGATCTCGCCGCCCCCCGGCCGGTCGATGCGGATCACTTCCGCGCCCATGTCGGCCAGCATCATGGCGCAGAACGGTGCCGCCCCCAGCCCGACGATCTCGACGACTTTCACTCCAGCCAGCGGCCCGCTCATGCCGCGCCCCCCAGTTGCATGAAGCCGAACATATAACCGGCGACACGGCGCATCTGGATTTCCTCGGTGCCTTCGGTGATGCGGTAGCGGCGATGATGGCGGTAGATGTGTTCGAAGGGCTTGTGCCGGGAATAGCCCAGGCCGCCGTGAATCTGCATGGCCCGGTCGGCCGCCTCGCAACACAGCCGGTTGGCCCAGAAGTTGAGCATGGATACCTTGTCGCCTTGCGAGGCCGCTCCGTACCTGTCCATCAGCCAGGCGGTCTTGTGGAGCAGCGCGCGGACCATTTCGCACTGGGTCTGCAACTCGACGAGCGGGAACTGGATGCCCTGGTTGTTCGCCAGCGGCTTGCCGAAGGGCGCCCGCTGTTTGGCGTAGCGGATCGATTCGTTGACGCAATATTGTGCCGCCCCGAGGCTCGCCGCCGCCTGGCGGATGCGGTTTTCGTTGAAGAAGCGCTGGGCGATCGTCAGGCCCTCGCCTTCGTGGCCGACGATATCGTCGTTATGAACCTTGACGTCGGTGAGGCTGACGCTGGCATGATCGGTGGGCATGACGAAGGTCCACAACAGCTCCTCCACCACATGCCCCGGTGTGGCCTCGGGTTTGAGCGGCACCAGGAAGGCAGTGATGCCTTTGGCGTCGCCGGCCTTGCCGCTGGTGCGGGCGAACACCATGTTGGTGTCGGCCCAATTGGCGCCCGAGTTCCAGGTCTTGCTACCGTTGATGATCCAGTGCTCGCCTTGGCGCCGGGCGACGGTTTCCATGTGGGTGGCATCCGAACCGTGGCCGGGCTCGGTGATCGCCATGGCCATGGCCGCGGAACTGTCGAGGAGCGCCGGTAGGTACTTGCGTTTTTGCCCTTCGCTGCCGAACTCGATCAGCAATTGAGCGGTGAGCACCTGTACGGAAACGATGGCGTGCTCGGTGGCTGCGTCGTTGTGCAGGCCCAGACCTCTCGCGTTCAGGTGCTCGCGAATCACCGCCATCTCCAGGTTGCTGCCATCCCGACCGCCATAGGCCTTGGGCAGGGCATAGCGGTAATGGCCGGCGGCGTCGGCGCGGCGCACCGCTTCGGCCAGCAGCGCTTTCCATTCCCTGGCGTGCTGGCCGCCGTTTTCCCAATCGGTCCGCGCATTTTCGCGGCGGTGATCAAAAAAACGGATGTTGTCGTTTTCATTTTCGAGCGGTTTGATTTCACGCTCGATGAAGTCATCCAGCTCGGCGAGGTAATCGGTCAGCTTCTTCGGTAGTTCCAGATCCACGGAATAGCTCCTTCATGATTGGCGAGGGGATTGACATGACCTCAACCGAGGCGGCCGAACGGATGCGTGCTGGATACCCCACCATCTACCGCAATGGCCTGGCCGTTGACGTAGGAGGCATCCTCGCTGGCGAGGAAAGCCGCCATGGCGGCGATTTCCTCGGGTTGTCCGGGGCGCTTGAGTGGATTGACCTGGCCGAGCCGGGAAGCTGCGCCGCGTGCCTTGGCCGCGTCGAACAGCGCCCGGGTGCCTTCCGTCTCGATGAGACCCGGCAGAATGGCATTGACCCGCACGCCGGTGCCGGACAGTTCGTTGGCGGCCACTTGCGCCAGGGAGTTGACGGCAGCTTTGCTGGCGCTGTAGGCCGCATCCCCGGCATTGGCGCGCAAGGCCGCCACCGAGGAGGTGAAGATGATCGAGCCGAAGCCCTGAGCCCGCATATGGCGACCGGCGTGCTTGGTGGCGAGGAAGGCGCCGATCAGGTTGACTCGCAGCACCTCCTGCCATTGGGCGACGGTCTGCTCGAATAGGGAGACGTTGCCGACCCAGGTCGCCGCATTGGCGAAGAATATCTCCAGGCCGCCGAATTCGGCGATGCAGCGGGCGACCATGGCCTCGACGTTGGCCTCGATCGATGCATCCGCCGCCATTGCAATGGCGCTGCCGCCAGCGGCGCGGATCAGCTCTGCGGTTTCCTCGACTCTAGCGACAGTGCGGCCGGCAACCAGCACCTGGGCGCCTTCCTGGGCGAAGCGCAGGGCGCTGGCCCGACCGATACCACTGCCGGCGCCGGTGATGATCGCGCGTTTGTTGTGTAGCCGTTGCATGTGCTTGTCCTCATGGGCCAATGAATGGCTCAGGTACCGGCGATGGTCAGGCCGCCATCGGCCATGATCAGCGCGCCATTGACGTAGCTGCTCTGTGCCGAAGCGAGGAAAGCCACTATCGAGGCAATTTCGCTGGCGTCGCCAAAACGGCCTATGGGTACGTTGCTCTCCCTGGCGCGCAGAGTGGCCTGGTCGAATTTCCCCAGTGAGGCAGGGGTGCCGATCATGCCGGGCGCAATCGCGTTCACCCGGATGCCATGGGGGCCTAGATCGAGCGCGGCAGCCCGCGTCAAACCCGCTACCGCTGCCTTGATGGCGCAGTAGGCGACGGAGTTCCTGAGCGCCAGGACAGCGGCTGCGGAGCTGAGGTTGATTACCGTGCCGGCACCGTGCCGCTTCATCTGCGCCGTCGCCGCCTGGGTTGTCCAGACGATGCCTTTAAGGCCCACGGCGAGCATTTTCTCCAGGGTCTCTTCGTCGATCTCTTCGATCGATTGATAGCTTGCCCAGACGGCGTTGTTTACGAGCGTCGCCAGCGGCCCGCTGAGGTCGGCTTCGATGCGCTGGAATACTTCATGCACCTCGCTGCGTCGAGCGACATTGAGCACATACGCGTGAACGTCCAGGCCATCGGCGCGCATTTGCGCGACGGACGCCTCGAGGCGCGCTGGGCTGATGTCGAGGCAGGCGACGCGGGCGCCGTCGCCGGCAAGGCGTTCGGCGATGGCGCGGCCGATTCCTCGAGCCGCTCCGGTCACGACCGCGACGGTTCCCTCCAGTCCTCGCTTGTTGTGCGCCATGTGAGACCTCCTTCAGCAATTGCTGGGTGCGATTGCGTCTGTTGTCTGGCTGGCGTTGGGCATGCGGTCGCTCAGACGTATGGCAAGAACGGTCAGTGCAGCGGAGATGGCGACGAAACCAAGGCCGATGAGCAGCATGGTGTCGTAGGAACCGGTCAGGTCGTAGGAAGTACCGAACAACGGTGGACCTATGGCGACACCGACGCAGGCGAGGGCATAGGCGACGCCGTAGATGGAGGCGAAGTCCTTGGTCGCGCCGAACATCCGCGATATCAAAAGTGGTGGGAAGATGCTGTTGTAGGCATAGCCGAAGGCATAGGCGATGAACAGCGTCACGCCGATGGTGGAGAAGACTGCCTGTCCGCTCATTCGGGTGAAAAGGAGCAGTGCGATGGCGCCGAAGAACAGACAGACAAGATTGGCGTTGACCGTCCCGATTCGGTCGTTCAGCCAGCCCAGGGTCACCTTGGCGCCGATCAGGGAAAGCATGCACAGGCCCATGAAGGTCCCGGCCTCGACCGGGCTGATACCCTTGCTGGTCAAATGGGCCGGAGCGTGCTGGATGAAACCGATGATGGAAGCATGCCCGAAGAACAACGCCATGCACACGAGCCAGAACGCCGGCGAGCGATAAACCGCCCTGGCGGATATGCCCGCTGGCGTGTCGGTAGGTCCGGATGGGGCACCCTCCTTGGCCCCATAGGGCTGTAGTCCGAGCTTCGACGGATGACTGTAGAGAAACGGAAGCACTGGCAGGGTGAGCGCCAGTATGACGGCTCCCAGCAGCTTGTAGGCAGGCTGCCAACCGGCTTCGATGATCATGCTGGGCAGGAAGGTGCTGCCAATCGCTGCATAGACCCCGGTAAAGGCCATCGCGACACCCATGGACATCCCCCTGCGCTGCTCGAACCAGTTGGTGATGATCACCGATGCTGGCAGGAACGAGCAGGCCGGCAGGGTAAAGCCGATGATGATGCCGGCGACATAGAACTGCCACAGGCTGGTGAAATAGGACATCGCTATATAGGAAAGGCCGGCGCCTGCCCCGGAGATGGCGACCATCGCCCGGATGCCGATCTTGGGCAGCATCCTGCCCCAGAACGGCATGGACACGATGACCATGAGGGACATGATGCTGGTGTAGAGGGTAAAGGCAGCCCGTGGAACCTCCAGTGTCGTGGAGACGGGCAAGGTAAAGAAAGACAGCAGGGTCGTGGTGCCCATGGTCGCCACCAGCAGGCAACAGAACGCCAGCAAAAGCCATGCTCTATGAATCTTTTCTTTTATCAACATGTGAAAGCCTCTATTTATTGTTGTGGCTGTTCTCGATCGAGAAACCGGGCCTGTGGCTCGGGCAACCCGCGATGAATAGGTGTGGTCAGTGTTGGTCAGAGTGTGGGGGCTCCGATTCTGCGGCTACCGCATCTGCGACCTCGATGAGCAAGCCCCCCATGCGTGCCTCGCCGTCGCGGGTATGCGCGCCCAGTCGCATGAATTTGCGCAGCAAGCGTTTTGTCGAGGGATCGCGTATGGCATGAGCGGCGAGCAACTGTTCGTCCAGCAATCCCTGCCGCCAGGGCAGGTCGATGTTGCCCACCGACTCCTTGGCCAGGGCCACCGCGTGGGGCGGCCATTTGGCGATGCGCAACGCTAGGGCATCGACGAAGCGGTTCATGTCGTCGACGCTGTCGAAGATGCGGTTGAGATAGCCCCAGCGTTCTGCCGTCTCGGCATCCAGGTCGTCACCGCCGAGGATGACTTCGAGCGCCCGCCCGCGACCTATCAGCCGGGGAAGGTTCTGCGATCCACAGGCAGCAGGCAGCAGGCCAAGCGGTACCTCCATCTGGTTTATCAAGGTCTTGCCGCGCACGCCGAAGCGCATGTCGCAGGAGGACGCCAGTTCGCTGCCACCACCACCGGCGCGGCCGGCGATTTTCACCAGACTGGGTTTCGGGTTGTCCCGAAGTCCTGCGCACATGGCCTGCAGTGGGCTCAATTCCCTCGGCCGCTTGGGCAGTCCCTCGATGGTTTTTTGTATAACGACGGAGGTATCGAAATGGGCGACAAAGAAATCCGGGTCCTGGCTTTGCAGCACCAGAACTCGCACACTGTCGTCCATGGCAATCCGCTGACCCAGCTCGGTCAGATCCGCCATCATCTGTACCGACATGATGTTGCAGGGCGGATTGTCGATGGTGGCGAACAGGACGCCGCGATCGAGTGTGCCGGTCAGGGTATCGAAGCGATAGGTCACCAGAACCTCCAGAAGAGCCCATCTGTCAGCCTGGGCTCAAATCTGTTTGTGGATGTACGGGCTACGAGCTGGATCGCTCTACGCGTCGTAGCGCGCCAACTCCAGTTTGGCGATGGCGTTGCGATGCACCTCGTCCGGCCCGTCGGTGAAGCGGATCGCGCGTTGCAGGGCATACATTTCGGCTAGCGGCGTGTCGTCACACAGGCCGGTGGCGCCATACATCTGGATGGCCCAGTCGACGATCCGGCTGGAGACGTTGGGCGCCAGTACCTTGATCATGGCGATTTCGCCACGCGCCTGCTTGTTGCCGACGGTGTCCATCATGTAGGCGGTCTTGAGCACCAACAGTCGGGCCTGTTCGATCATGATGCGCGCCTCGGCGATGCGCTCGCGCCAGACGCCCTGCTCGGATAGTGGGCGCCCGAATGCCACGCGGCTCTTGGCGCGTCGCACCAGGAGCTCCAGAGCGCGCTCGGCGACGCCGATGCAGCGCATGCAGTGGTGGATACGTCCTGGGCCGAGGCGGCCCTGGGCGATCTCGAAGCCGCGACCTTCGCCGAGCAGCAGGTTGCCCACCGGTACTCGCACGTTGACCAGTTCCACGGCCATGTGGCCCGAGGGGGCATGATCGAAACCGAGCACCCGCAGCGGGCGTACCACGGTAACGCCGGGGGTGTCGGCGGGAACCAGGATCATTGATTGTTGCAGGTGGCGGGGCGCCTCCGGGTCGGTCTTGCCCATGACGATGAATATCTTGGTGCGCGGATCGCCGGCGCCGGAGATCCAGGACTTGCTGCCATTGATAACGTAGTGGTCGCCGTCGCGCTCGATGCGGGTCTGTACGTTGGTGGCATCCGAACTGGCAACGTCCGGTTCGGTCATGACGAAGCTGGAGCGAATCTCGCCTCGCAGCAGCGGATCGAGCCAGGCGTCCTTCTGCGCCTCGCTGCCGTAGAGCTCCAGGGTCTCCATATTGCCGGTATCCGGCGCCGAACAGTTGAACACTTCGGGCGCCCAGTCCACCTTGCCCATGATTTCGCATAATGGTGCGTAGTCCAGGTTGGACAGCCCTTCCGGCGCCCGCGCCGAATGCGGCAGGAACAGGTTCCACAGGCCGTCCGCTTTTGCCTTGAGCTTGAGCTCTTCGATGATGGCGGTCGCCTGCCAGGCGTTGCCCGCGCGGCGATTGGCCTCTACTTCTTCATTGAAGCGGTGCTCGTTGGGATAGATGTGCTCGTCGAAAAAGCGCAGCAGCCGTTGCTGGAGTTCTTTGGACTTGGGGCTGTAATCGAAATCCATGGTGATTCTCTCTGGAGGTGGTAGCGGGTGTGGCGGAATCAGGGCGTCATCAGCATCTTCAGCACGCCGTCGGTGCGGGCGTCGAACATCCGGTAGGCGTCCGCGCCCTGGTTCAAGGGCAGGGTGTGAGTGACGAAACGTTCGGGGTGCAGCCGTCCTTGCTGGATGAAGTGGATCAGCTTTTCCCAGTGTTCCTGCACTGAGCACACGCCGGCGCGGAACGTGAGGTTGCGGATCAGCAGTTCACGGATGGGGAAATCCTGGCTGGTCGCGGTGCCTGCGCCGACCATCGAGACGGTGCCCTGCCTGGCGACCAGACTGATGGCAAGCTGGATGGTGGCGTCGAGGCCGACGGCCTCCACGGCGCAGTGCGCCATGCGCCCACCTGTGGCTTCGCGGATTTCATTGAGGGCGCTGGCCGGCTCCAGCGCGATCGCACCCAACTGCGTCGCGAGCTGGCGTCGTTCCGCAACCAGGTCGATGGCGAAGACACGGCTGGCACCGAGCACGAAGGCGCTTTCCACCGCCATCAGGCCGATAGGGCCGAGGCCGACCACCGCCACGGTATCGCCAGGTTGGATATCGGCATTCAGGCAGCCGAACCAGGCGGTGGGCAGGTTGTCGGTCAGCATGATGGCCTGCTCGACGCTGATGCCTTCCGGGATCAGGCTGGCATTGACATCGGCGGCTGGTACACGGATGGCCTCGGCCTGACAACCGGGCAACCCGCGGCCGATACCGTAGATGCGCATGGGCGCGTTGGTACAAGCCAGGACATTGCCTATCAGGCAGTTCCGACAGGCGCCGCAGCCCACCGAGGCGGATAGCATAACCCGGTCGCCGGGTCTGAAGCGGCGCACCGCCTTGCCGACTTCCATGACTTCGCCGACGGCTTCGTGACCGACGCTGAAGCAGGGCGTTTCGGTGCCTGGAAAGGGCTGGCCGTGGTAGATGTGCAGATCGCTACCGCAGATGCCGCACGCTTCCATGCGCAGCACGATGTCGCCATCGTCTTCCAGCCTGGCGTCCGCCACCGTTTCATAGTGGATAGTGCGTGGCCCTCGGTAGCAGAGTGCTTTCATCGATCGGTTCTCCTCATTGCAGGCTGGGTGAGCTCCCGGGTCCGTCTAACGTCTCTCCAGCCAGTCCTGGGCGCGTTCGAACAGCCGGAGCGTGGCGGTATGCAACGACAGGCCTACATCCATCGGTGCCTTGCCGGCGCAGGCACGGGCATGGCTGCCTTCCAGCAATATGCCGAGCTTGTAGCTGGCCAATACGGTGTACCAACGCAGGTTCGACAGGTCGCGCTGGCTGGTCTGCGCGTAGCATTCGATGAGCTCGTCGGCGCGGACGAAGTGGTCCCAGGGCGAGGCTTCGAGTTTGGGAACGATGCCGTTGCCGCTCTCGTCGGGCCAGGTGGCAATCAGCCAGCCCAGATCGATCAGCGGGTCGCCGATGGTGGCCAGCTCCCAGTCGATGATCGCCGCCAGTTCCGGACGCTCGTGCTGGAACATGACGTTGCCCAGGTGGTAGTCGCCATGCACGATGCCCGGCTGGAAATGCGCCGGTCTGTTGGCCTCCAGCCAGCTACCGACGGACTCGACGCCGGGGATGCTGGCCATTCCGGGCCAGCCCGGGTAGTCACGGTAGCCTTCGAGTTGCGAGCGCCAGCGGCCCACCTGTCGCTCGAGGTAACCGTCGAGCTTGCCGAAATCGGCCAGTCCCACCGCTACATGATCGACTGCGGCCAGTTCGGCGATGCCTTTTGCCATGGCCGGACCGATGCGCTGGCGGTAGCTGGCATGCTCGACGTAGGCGGCGGGCAACAGCCCGGTTGGGGTGAACCCGTCCACCGGCTCCATCAGGTAGAAGCCGGCGCCGAGCACGCCCTTGTCGTCGCAACTGGCGATCAGTCGTGCATGGGGCACTCGGGTTCCGGCCAGTGCGGCCAGTACCCGGGCTTCACGCTGCATCGTCGCGGTGCCATCGAGGCGCGGATGCTGCGGTGGACGACGCAGTACGAAATAGCGCTGGCCACGCCGAAAGTGCAGCAACAGGTTCTGGGTGCCGCCGGTCAGAGGGCTGGCCTCTTCGATTGGCCCTTGCTCCAATCCCCGCTCGTCCATCCAGGCGGTTATTCGATCGACATCCACCAGTTGTTTCCAGGCATCGCTCATCGTCTTGATCTCCCGGATCAGCGCAGGGTCAGGCCGCCATCGACCGGGATGGTCTGGCCGATCACATAGGCTGCGAGGGGGGAGGCCAGGAACAGGGCGACTCCGGCGACTTCTTCCGTTTGTCCCAGACGCCCCAGGGGAATCTGCGCGCACATCGCTTCGACACGCTTGGGATGGTCGGTGGTGACCTTGGTCATCTTGGTGGGCACCAGGCCGGGGGCGATGCCGTTGACCCGGATGCCCTCTGGTGCCCAGGCGTCAGCGAGGTTGCGGGTCAGGCCCATGGCTCCGGTTTTGGAGGCGCCGTAGGCCGGGTTGCCGCGGGTGGAGTGGAAGGCGGACGAAGAGCTGATGACGATGACCGAGCCAGCGCTGGCCTTGAGCATGTCGTGGAAGCGTGCACAACAGTCCATCAGGCTGTTGAGATTGACGTCGATCACTTTGCGGAAATTGCCTGGCTGGAATTCGGCCCGGTCGTAGAGCACGATGCCTTGGCTGAGTACCAGGACATCGAGGCTGGCGAAGGTCGGGGGGCAATTCTCGATCGCCTGGGGATCAGACAGGTCCACCTGCGCATAGTGCAGGCCGGCGAGGTTCGAGTCCGGGGACTCGGCATAGGCCTCGGCGTTGGCCCGGGTACCCCAGACGTGGACGCTGGCACCCTTGCCCCGGAAGGCCTGGGCGATGGCGTTGCCGATACCGCTCGATCCTCCTACCACCAGTACCGTCTTGCCGGAAAAGTCGAGTTCCTGTGTCATCTGCATGGTCTTCCCAATATGCGTCGGTCGTTGGCGATGCTCCGGAGGCGAGATACTCCCAAGATGCATACCGCTTGATTGCTTATTGAGTTCCAGTCTGGAGAAAAAGCCTGGGGTGGGCATCGTCGTATCGGACAGTTTCATTTGGCGCCATATATGGGACTATCTTGGGGACGCAACAGACTCCAGGTGACGCGGCGAGCGTTGCCGGTTTCCCTGTCGAAGGTCGTCTTGCGCTGCTGGAACGGGCTTTGACATGGTCGTTGCGCTTGAACGCCAGGGGCTTGGCTGCCTGATATCACGAGCCCTGGCGGAGTCGGCTGTCATCAGACAATAAGAAAAGGTGGGAAACGTATGTCGAATGACTCAGTGACCCAGTCGGTCGGGTTGCAGATGCAATTACCCAACTATGTCCGGCGGGCCAAGCTCATCGCACCGGCAGCGGCATCGCGGACCGTCGCACGAAGGGATATCGCCGAACTGGTAACGCGCGCCGCCGATGCCCGGCTAGTTCTGTTTCGGGCGCCTGCCGGGTTTGGCAAGACCACGGCGATGCGCCAATACCTCGGCCATCTGCAAGCCGTGGGGCGTCGGGTGGCCTGGCTGACCCTGGATTCACGGGACGATGATTTCCGCCGTTTCCTGGCCTACCTGATCGATGCGTTCGATCTGGTGTTGCGGCCGGAGGGGCATGCTGACGAACTGTGGGTCGCGTCTGGGGGGATGTCCGGCGTCGATCAGTTAGCGCTGAAACTCGTCGATAGCGTGGCCGATTGCGAACACCCGTTCACCCTCTTCATCGACGAGTTCGAGTCGGTTTCCAACCGCTCCATTGATGATCTGCTGCGGGTGATCATCAACCACCTGCCGGCTGGCGGACAGGTGGTGATCGCCTCGCGTGAAACACCCAACCTGCAGCTTGGTCGTTTGCGTGCGCAGGGACAACTGTTGGAGGTGGATCAGGCGTGGCTGCGTTTTTCACGAGAGGAAACCGAGTGCTTCTTTCATACCCAAAGAGGTCTGAAACTCTCCGATAAGGGCATTTCCAAGCTGTATGGTGATACCGAAGGCTGGCCCGCGGCGCTTTGGCTGGTGTCCATGGCGCTGGAAGTCCGCGAAGATCCGGAGGCCTTCATTTCCACCTTCTCGGGCTCGAACTCGGCGATGGCAGAGTATCTGGTCGAGGCGATTCTGAGCAGCCAGCCAGCGGATGTGCAGAGCTTTCTGCTCAAGAGCAGCGTTCTTGGCGAACTCAACAAATCACTGTGCGATGCCGTCTGTGGCCGGACCGACAGCGACGTGGTGTTGCAGCGCCTGGAGCGCTCCAACGTGTGCATCACCGCGCTGGATGGCGGCGAACGCAACCTCTACCGTTATCACGGTCTTTTCGCTGCCTTCCTGCGTGGCCAGCTCGAGCGTCTCCATCCGCAGGACATTCCCGGTCTGCATCTGGCCGCAGCCAAGTGGTATGAGTCCGAAGGACGACCCATTCCTGCGATTGAACACGCATTGGCATCGGGCATGAGTGGATACGCCCTGTCGCTGATTGCCTCGCACAGCAACAGCCTGCTGTTCGATGGCCGTTTCCGGCTGTTGGCGCGTTGGCTCGACGCCTTGCCGACCGAGTCGCTGCGGCTCAAACCACGCTTGCGTCTCGCCCATATCTGGGCGCTGACCTTCACCCGGCGCGGCATCGATGCGCTACGACGCCTGGAGGCGCTGGACGGCGACAAGGTGGGACTTGCGGATGACGATGAGCTGTTCAAGGAAGTCGATGCCCTGAGGCCCTACATCCTGGCCATTCTCGACCGCCATGAGGAGGGTTTCTGGCTGGCGGAGGAAGCCCTTCGCACGGTGGTCCGGCGGGACAGCTTCTACTACGCGATACTCACCACGACCCTGGCGACCTGGCGGGTGGCTGCCAACCGGTATTCGGACGCGATTGAGTTGCTCACCCATTCGAGCCCGGAAGGCGAGGGGCAGAGTACAACGTTCCCCACCGTCTACTCGATGTGCTTGCAAGGCCTGGTGAGTCTGGCGCAAGGTCGGGTGAGGGAGGCCATCGCACATTTTCGCGTAGCGCTCGGCGAGGCCGAAGTCGCATTTGGCAGCCGTAGCGTCGGACGGTCGATCGCGGCGGTATACCTCGCGGAAGCCCTGTATGACATCGATGACCTGGAAGAGGCGGAGCAACTGCTGGCGCTCTACATGCCCATTGTCAGGGAGTACGTGCTACCGGATCAGTTAATCATCAGCCATGTCATCTATGCGCGCATAGCCTATGAGCGCGGCGATCTCGATCATTGCTACCACTACCTGAGCGAGCTGGAATATTTTGGCAGGCACAACAACCTGCCGCGGGTCATCGCCTCGGCCCAGTTGGAGAGGGCCCGGATGGCTCTGCTGAAAGGCGACCCGATGGAGGCGGGGAGTCTGTGCGAATGGGCTGAACACCCGGCGGCGTGGGCCAGCCTGCACGGAATGATCATGCCGGCCAACGATGTGGAGACCACTGAACTCTGCCGCTTTCGTTTGTTCGTGCATGGTCATGGCGGTGAGGCGGTGATCGACTCGCTGAAGGCCGAAATCCGCTCTGCGCAGAATAACTCCCGCAACCGACGCGTCTTGAAGCTGAAGATTCTCTTCGCCAAGACCTTGCACATGTCCGGGCAGGTGAGAATGGCCATGCGGGCGATCCAGGAGTGCGCTGAGACTGCCTGTCGCGAGGGGGTGGTGCGTACTTTCCTGGAGGAGGGGCCGCCAATCATCGAATTGGTTCGTGAGTTACGCCTTGCCAGACAGGTGGAGGGCAAGGATCAGGGTGATGAGTTGACCTTATTCATCGACCGTATTCTGTTGCGGGCAGGATGCAGCCTGGATCTGGAAAACAGCGAAGGTAAGATGCCCGATGCGTCGATTTCACTGTCCACACGCGAACTGAACATACTCGAATTCGTGTCGTTCGGCCTGTCCAACAATGCCATTGCTGATAAGCTGTTCGTCACCGAAAGCACGGTCAGGTCGCATCTTCGCAAGATCAATGCCAAGCTCGGTGCCAGCAACCGGACCCAAGCCGTCAATATGGCCAGGCGTTTGGGCTGGATCCGCTGACTGCCATATTCGCCGGGAGAGCAACCGTTTGCCTGATCAGGCAAACGGTGCTTTTTACGGCGCCGCCGCTGGTTTCCCCTAGGATACAGCGTTTAGTCATTCATGCGCTTGGTTCTGGCTGGTGGCATTGCCGGCGCTGAAACTGTTGTCCTCACTATAGATGCCGCCAAAAGGATAGAGGCCGGGTCCCCAGGCCAGCAGGCCACCATCGACAAGCAGGGTTGTGCCGGTACAAAAGCGCGATTCGTCGCTGGCCAGGAACAGCGCAGCATTGGCGATATCCTCGGGAAGCCCGACTGCCGGCCACGGCAAACGCCCTTTCATGAAGGCATGCATCTCCTGTTCGTTTTTCGCTCCGCGAATCAGTGGCGTATAGATACCGCCAGGTGCGATGTTGTTGACCCGGATACGGGCCGGAGCGAGTTCGACGGCTGCGCTCTGGGTCAGATTGACCACACCTGCTTTGGCTGCCGAATAGGCTGCCGGTCCGCTGCCAGCATTGAGCCCGGCGGTGGAGGAGGTGTTGATGATCGAACCGCCGGATCCTTGCCGTTTCATGGCGTTGCCGGCGTACTTGATGCCGAGGAAGACGGACCGCAACAGCAAAGCGACGGTTCGGTCCCAGTCTTCAGTCGAGGTCTGGGTGATAGGTCCCATGGCGCCTCCAGCGCCGGCATTGCTGAAGAAACAGTCGAGACGAGTGAATTCTTTCAGGGCCAGAGCAACGACCGCTGCGATGTCTTCTTCGCACGAAACATCGGTACGCAGGAAGCGAATCGACGCGCTATGGCCTCTCTGGGCTGCCAGGGCCAAGGTCTCTTCGGCTGTGTCGTCGTTGAGATCGGCGATGACGACCTTGGCCCCCTGGTCAAGGAAAGACAACGCCGACGCCCGTCCGATGCCGCTCGCGCCGCCGGTGATGATCGCTACCTTGCCAGCCAGGCGGCCAAATGTGCTTGCTGCTGTTTCCATGCGGATATTCCTCTGTGGGTCTTGTTGTTGTGTCGTCGGTGGCTGTCTGCCTGGCATCTGGCAGTGCTTCAGATAACACCGGTGGTGGCCAGGTTTGCCAACTCGCTGGATGACAGGCCGGCCTCCAGCAGGATCTCCTGGGTGTGTTGGCCAGCGCTTTCCGGCAGACGACCCGCGCTGCCCGGGGTCCGGCTGAAGCGCGGGGCGGGGGCGGGCTGTGGTATGCCATCTATGCGGGTGAAGGTGTTGCGCGCCTGATGATGCGGATGCTCCAGGGCCTGGTCGAAGTCCAGGACGGGGGCGAAGCAGGCATCCGTTCCCTCGAACAGGGCGCACCATTCATCTTGGCGGCGCAGGCGGAACAGCTTGCGCAGTTTTTCTCGCAGTTCCGGCCAGGCTTGTTTGTGCCATTGTTCGGCAAACGCCGGATCATTGATGCCGCACAAGTCGAGCAGCAGTCGGTAGAACTGTGGTTCGATTGCACCAATGGCGATATGCCGGCCGTCTGCGCATTCATAACAGCCGTAGAACGGCGCTCCGCCGTCGAGGAGGTTGTCGGTGCGCTGCGTGCTCCATTGCTCCTTGGCGCGCATGCCGTAATACATGCTGGCGAGGGTAGCGGTGCCGTCCGAGATGGCGGCATCGATCACTTGTCCCTGCCCCGAGGTTTTCGCCTCAAGCAGGGCGCAGACGATTCCGAAGGCCAGCATCATGCCGCCACCGCCCATGTCTCCGACCAGGTGCAAGGGCGGCGTGGGGGGGCGATCGGCATAGCCCATGGCGCCAAGGGCGCCGCTGATGGCTATGTAGTTGATATCGTGCCCGGCGCTGTGAGCCAGCGGTCCATCCTGCCCCCAGCCCGTCATGCGTCCGTAGATGAGGCGTGGATTGCGCGCCAGGCATGTGTCGGGTCCCAATCCGAGGCGTTCCATCACGCCGGGGCGAAAGCCCTCGATCAGGGCGTCGGCGTTCTCGATCAGACGTAGGGCCAGCTCTGCAGCACCCTCCTTTTTCATGTCCAGCGCAATGGATCGCCGTCCTCTGTCGGTGACGGTTCTTTTCATCTTGTCGAATTCGCTTTGGGGCGCAGTTGGCTTGCGTTCGATGCAGATGACGTCAGCCCCCATGTCCGCCAGCATCATGCCGCAGAAGGGGCCGGGGCCCAGCCCGGCCATTTCGATGATACGAATTCCGTGTAAGGGACCAGCCATATGTACTCCGCTATATATCGTCTGGCTGATGTTTTATGTCGGATGTCCCGTGGTGGCATCGGCGGATGCGACACTTTTTGATCCGGCTGTCGCCTCGGACAGGGAAGATTTGTCGGTTCCGACGATGAAGGGAACGGGGAGGCTGGTTATCGTCTTGGTCACAGGCAAACGATACCGACTTAAGAGGGTTGGTCGGCAAATTGTTCGAAGTGAAGCCGGCAGTGCCAAAAGGCTTCGTGGCGCTGTCTGGCCCCCCCCGCTAATCCTCTCCGTTTGGAGATTATCCGGCTCATCGTCCGTTCGATGAGCCGGTTTTTTTACCCTATACAAGTTGCCTGTTACACACGGTAACTCGACTCAGGTGTGCAGGTTCGCCAAGCGGTGACAAGCGAGTTGCACGAATGTCTTTTTGCGAGGTCTTTCCATATGGCTGATTACCAGGCCCCCCTGCGTGACATGCATTTCGTTCTGAGTGAAGTCTTTGCGGCGCCGCGCCTCTGGCAAGCCCTGCCTGCGCTTGCGGATGTTGTCGACGCGCAAACCGCCGAGGCCATTCTTGAGGAAGCCGGCAAGGTAACCGGCAACAGCATCGCACCATTGAATCGCAGTGGTGACGAGGAGGGTTGTACCTGGAGTACCGAGGGGGTGCGAACCCCAAGCGGCTTCCCCGAGGCTTATCGCGTCTATGCCGAAGGCGGTTGGGTCGGCGTTGGCGGCGATTCTGCCTATGGCGGCATGGGTATGCCGAAAGCCATTTCCGCTCAGGTCGAAGAGATGATGCACGCGTCCAGCCTGTCGTTCGGGCTGTACCCGATGCTCACCGCTGGCGCCTGCATGGCCATCAACGCCCATGCCAGCGAGGAGCTGAAGCAGAAGTACCTGCCGAACATGTACGCTGGAGTCTGGGCAGGCTCAATGTGCCTGACCGAGGCGCATGCCGGCTCCGACCTGGGCATCATCCGCACGAGGGCCGTCCCTCATGCCGACGGTAGCTACAGAGTCAGTGGCAGCAAGATCTTCATCACCGGTGGTGAACACGACCTAACCGAGAACATCGTCCACCTGGTGCTGGCCAAGCTGCCCGACGCGCCAGCGGGCTCCAGAGGTATCTCGTTGTTTCTGGTGCCGAAAGTGCTGGTCAACGAAGACGGTTCCCTTGGCGTACGCAACGCTGTCTCCTGTGGCTCCATTGAGCACAAGATGGGCATCAAGGCCTCGGCCACCTGCGTGATGAACTTCGACGGTGCCACCGGCTGGATGGTCGGCGAGCCAAATAAGGGCTTGGCGGCAATGTTCACCATGATGAACTACGAACGCTTGGGTGTCGGCATTCAGGGGTTAGCGGCCGGCGAACGTTCCTACCAGAATGCCATCGCCTATGCGCGTGAGCGTTTGCAGGGACGTGCGCCGGGCGGCCCGGTGGAGAAGGAGAGGGTTGCTGACCCAATCATCGTGCACCCTGACGTGCGCCGCATGCTGCTGACCATGAAAGCACTCAATGAGGGCGGTCGTGCCTTCTCCAGCTATGTTGCCATACAGTTGGACACCGCCAAGTTCAGCGAGGAGGCTAGTGCGCGCAAGCGCGCCGAGGATCTGGTCGCCCTGCTGACCCCGGTAGCCAAGGCGTTTCTCACCGATATGGGCCTGGAAACTACGTTGCATGGCCAGCAGATATTCGGCGGTCACGGCTTCATCCGCGAATGGGGCCAGGAGCAGTTGGTGCGCGATTGCCGCATCACCCAGATCTATGAAGGCACAAACGGCATCCAGGCGCTGGACCTGGTCGGACGCAAAATCGTAGGTAGCGGCGGAGTGTTTTACAATCACTTCTCCGAAGAGGTGAAGACGTTTATTGCCAGCAGCAATAGCGAATTGGTTGAGTTCGTCGAGCCGCTGAAGGCGGCTATCGCCAACCTCGACGAATTGACCCACTGGGTGCTGGACAATACCAAACGGGGCTCTAATGAGATCGGCGCCGCTTCGGTAGAGTATTTACAGGTGTTCGGCTATACCGCTTATGCCTATATGTGGGCATTGATGGCGCAAGCGGCGTTGAGTAAGGCTACCGTGGATAGCTTTTACGGCAGCAAACTCGGTACTGCCCGTTTCTATTTCGCCCGTATCCTGCCACGTATTCAATCGCTAACCTGCACTGTACGTGCCGGGAGTACTACGCTCTATGAGTTGAGTGCTGAACAATTTTGACTCTCTTTAAACTTCGTTATGTGGTACTCCAACGTTGGGGTACCACATTTTTGTAGAGAGACTTAGTGTGCTATTTCCCCAACTTTAACTTGGTTCCTAAGAAAGTATGATTCATTCACCCATTCGCTCGCGGAGGTAGATTGTTGTTGATGAGCGGAAGAGCTCTCGCGGTTCTTGGGCGAGAGACTTAAGCCTTCCACTGCATTGGCCGAAAGGAGGGAGCCAGTGCAATACATGGTCAACCTGGGTCTACCATCTGTTCGATGTGGGCGTGATCCTCAACCTCATGGCCGCCTTGTACCGCACCACCCGCTACGACGAGCCGGACTACTTCCTCGGCCGGCTGCGCGAGGACAAGCAGCATATCTACATCGCCAACTTGGAGATGCCGCGCTTCGCACTGGGCGGGGTTCAAATACACGGACAACCGTAGCAGCATCGACTGGGCATACTCCTATCGCCAGACCGAAGCAGCGCTGAAGTTCGAGAAGAGTTTCTGATTGCCGCGTTTCCACGGGTAGGAAACTCCATCAACCGTCAACGCGCAGCTGTAGATAGGGGTTGTTGGGAGGCACTTCCTCGAACAGCTGCCGGAGTTCTTTCAGCAGATAGCCATGCAGCCGCCGTGACTTCCGCGGCCCCGTCACCTCGCAGGTCCAGATGTTCCGGCCGCTGTCCCGCTTGCGATGCAATTGCAACTGCTCGAAGCGTTTTTGTACCCATTGCCAGTCAGCTATCTGATCTTGCTTGGCGAGCACGGCCGTTTGCGGGTGCTCCTGTGCATAGCGCTGGAACACGCCCGGGCTGACCAGAAACGCCGTGTCGGCCACGGTATGCACCAAGGCCCTGGCGTCATTGATAATGAGTTTGCGGCTCTGGACGCGTTGCTGCAGCCAGGTCATGAAGTGTTCGCCGTCCACTGTGGTCGTATGCACAGGGACTGGCGGTGGCGTTGAATCGCTGGCCTGGTAAAGAACGGACACCTCATTGGTGCCAGTTGCCGGCGGTGGTTCAACTTCCTGCTCCTGCGGTGGCGGTTCGGTATCGGAGGTGCCGAGTAAGGCCAGCAGTGCGTCAACGCTATCGACCGCGGGAACAGGCCATACAGGTGGGGCGGTGGCCTCCAGGGGTGTATCACCGCTATCGGTGGATGGCGTCGAGGGTGCTTCGCTGGACTGCACCTCTACTATGACGGTGCCAGTGAACGGCGCTGGTCGATCGTCTCCTTCCCAGATCAGAGATGGCGCGAGTCGCAGCAGCGTGAAGGTGTGCGACCAGCCGGCGTCGCTCGTGACTGTTGCCCGCCATATCGCCTTGCCATCTGGTGTGGGCTGGAGCATGCCATGATCCTGCAGCACGTTGAAAACCGCCGTGTTGTTCGCGGGGATGCCGTCTATGCCCTGTGCCAGCAAGTGCGCGCGCAACTTGTCCGAAACCGTCTTGCTAACCAGCCACAGAGAGTCCTGTGTCAGCCAGCCGTCTGAAGCCTGGGGCTGGTTGAGTTTCAGCTCTTCCTTGAGCAAGTACCGCAGCCCGTTGAGCAGCTTGCGCTGCAGCGCGTGCTTCGGGGCCTCCATAGCGCGTGCAGGATCGCCGCCGAGTGACTGGGCGACCGAGGCACGGTCGGCCTGAACCACCAACTCGCCGAGCACGCCGGCGTGTTCGTACTGGCCGGCCAGGACGTACAGCAGTGCGGACCAGAGCGGAGGAAAGGTGCTGAGCCAGTCGAGCAGCTCGGCATCGAGCACCTGTCGATACAGCAAGCCCGTGGCCGCGCTGTGCAGGCGGTACTCGCGATCCTGTCGGTAGCGGAATCGGTAGGGGCGGGCCAGTGGGCCGTGCCAGGGGTGCCAAACGCTGCCGTCGGTATGTTCGACGTGCAGATCGACGGCGATCTTGCCGAGGTCATGCAGCAGCGCGGCGTAGGCGATGGCGGCGGTCCAGGCTTCTGCTTGCACGACTTGGTCTTCGGGTGTGGTGCCGGTGGGCAGCAGGTACGACTGCCGCAGCTTGAGTGCGTAGGCGACAATCTCCAGGCCATGATCCAGCATGCCCCCTGGGTACGCGTGGTGGTGGCTCTCGGATGCGGGGAATTGCTGAGCCAGCTCGGCGTAGCGTTGCAAGGGGGCCAGGTAGAGCGAGGCGAAATGCTTGCGTGAGAGTGAAGTGCGCTGCCAGATGTGTTCCAGCAGGCGTTGACGGCGTGGGGTGGACAGCAGGGAAGCGGCCGACTCCGGTCGCATCAGCCCTTTTGGAACGTCGCTGGCTGGAGTAGACGGCGCGCTGGTGGTTGGTGATGCCCGTTTGCGTTGGAGTAGCGAGAGCATGGCGTACCTCTATGACCGGCTGCTCGGGGGAGCCTTTTGACCTATTCGGGTAGGGCCTTTCCCCTTGACCCCATTCCCTTGCCCCTTTCCAACCCTTTGGCCTTTGCGGAAGCCTTTGGGTATAGGACATGGGATCCTGGCGAGCCACAACCAATGTGGCTTGGCCCAAGTCGGATTGAGGCGGGAAGGCGACCTGTGCTGAGCCTACGATGGCGCTTTCCTTCTCGAGCGAAGGAGGTGCCATGCTCAGTTGGGTTGACGGGGTAAGGAATAATACTTACCTTGTGGGCATTGCTATCGGGAGAGCTACGATGCCTGAAATCCATGAAATCGCCACGCTGACCTCCAAGGGCCAGATTACGCTGCCCAAATCCATCCGGCAGGTATTAGGTGTGGACACCGGCGCAAAGGTGGCCTTCGATCTGCGCGCAGGCGAGATCATCGTGTCCCGAGCGGACGCCGAGCACGAAGACCCGGCGATCGGAGCCTTCCTGGGCCTGCTGGAGGCGGACATCCGGGCCGGCCGACATGTTCAGGCCTTGCCGAATGATCTTGCCCTGTCCCTGTTGGCCAATGCAGGCCACGCGGTGAACCTCGACGAGGACATCGAAGGCGACGTGACGCTCTGATGCAGCGGCATGGCTGGACCCTGCTGTTCCACGAGGGTGTGATCGAGCAATTGCGCAAGCTGCAGGTGGCCGCGAAGCGGGCTGAGCAGAGCGACCCGCAAGGTTTCGAAGGTAACGCCAACGTCAAGCTGTTCCGGGCGTTGAGCCAGTTGATCATGGACGTCGTGCCGAGCGATCCCTCACGCGACGAGTTCCGCCAGGGCAATACCTTGGGGCCGGCGTACCGCCATTGGCGGCGCGCTAAGATCGGGCGGCGATTCCGTCTGTTGTTTCGCTACGACTCCAGGGCGAAGGCCATCGTGTTCGCCTGGGTCAACGACGAACAGACCCTGAGGTCGGCGGGCAGTAAATCCGATCCCTATGCCGTGTTCGAGAGGATGCTCGGACGGGGCAACCCGCCTGACGATTGGGCGGCGCTGGTAGCAGCGAGCCAGGCGGATTGGCGCGCATCCTAGAGGCGCGACGTGCCACTCAGTTTCGCTGCATTCGCCCTTGGACGTTTGATTCGATGCACTGAGAGATCGAATCGCAGAAGACATTGCTGAAATCGACGTGATAGCAGCGTCTGCATGGCATTCGTGCCTGATCAGAGAATCATCGCAGGATGAAATCAGGCGTACGATGGAGCAAATATTGAGAGAGCACACAGGACAACCATGAGGTAGCCACCATGAAACCCTCTGCACAGACCACTTTCGCGGAACGCGCAGGCCGAATCCTGGGCCTGATGTGGCGGGCGTATATGCGCCAGGAGTGGAAGGTGAGTGGTTGGGTGGTTGCTCAGGGCATGCCGACCAGTCTTGCCAAGGCAATGCTGGTGGTCGTCAAGCTGGTGGTGCTCGGTGCGCTGTTGTACGTCGTGTTCTGGTTGGCGCTGTTGCTGGTGTCTATAGTCGCTGCGGCATGGGCAGCCCGTGACTCCGATCATGAGTCAGAAGAATGGGCAGTTGGCGAGCAAGCTGAGTACAAGAACAATCCTGGCTACCATCCAATTCTCTATAACGATGCGCCTGATTCACGTTACGCCGATCCGCGGTATGACGATGACTGACATGCTTGGCTCTTCGGCTGGTGGTTTACCTGAGCTTGCTTGACACCGTTCCTGGCGCTTTGCCCCCAGCTTGACTGGCTGGTCGCGTGCCATCCGATAGCCCTTGTAGGAGGCCGCCGGTGCGAACTCCAACCCAGGACAAAGCAGCAACCCAGAAGGTTGGTAGTGCCAAGAACATCGTCGCCATCACGAAGTTCACCAGCATGTCCCCGAAGGTGTTGTTGAGCCCGATCAGCGGATCGAAGTTCGCATGCGGGCGATTCGATCCCCAGCCCCATCCATAGAGTGCATCCAGGATCGTCGAGTCGATCCAACGCGCGAGCTGGAACCAGAA
>NZ_JBITWE010000005.1:0-497961 GCF_044543505.1 Pseudomonas sp. NPDC077186 | reverse complement strand
CCACCCCATCTCGATAGCTACCCGACTTCTTCAAAAAAGTGCGACGAGGGCTGAGGGACGAGATGTTTTTGGGGTTTTTCTACAGCTTCGTTAGGGTTGAAACATAAATCGGAGTACAACCACACATGGAAGCCAAATGCAGATCAATCAGTGAAGTTCGCGAAAATATCGACCAGATAGATCGTAAAATCGTGGCTTTACTCGCAGAGCGTGGGACGTTTGTAACTCAAGCTGCTGCGTTTAAGAAAACAACAGACGAAGTAAAAGCACCAGCCCGGGTTGAGCAAGTAATTTCAAAGGTTAAATCGCTTGCTCAAGAACATGGCGCAGATCCGGTCGTAGTAGAAAAAGTCTATCGCGCCATGATCTCGGCGTTTATTGGAGCTGAGTTAAAAGAACATTCTCTGCTTAACGAAAATGGCGCAAAGCCCTAACATGCGGTTCAAGGCCGCTCGCTTCGCTCACTGGGACGGGCTGAAGCCCGCCCCTTAACCAAACGTTATGTACCTCAAGTAGTACAGCGGAGTCATCAATGAGAGAAGATAAACCATTCCCAGCTTTATCGATCACCAATCCAAATAAAGCTTGGGTATCCGAGCAAATTGATGCGCTAACCAAAGAGTGGATCGAGTGGAATGCTTTTTGCCAAAACATTGAAGATAGCCCTGACTTCAATCCAGAAACATGCTCTGAAGCAATCAAAGACGGCTACGAAAATATTAGGAAGCATGAGATTCTTAGAGAGAAAACGCTGGTGCTATTACGCAATCATTTTTCCGGTGCAGAGTTTGTATTAAATAACTGGAAACCACACCCGCACGAAGACAACTGCTCTCGCCTAAAAGACAAAGTACCGTACTGGATTCACCGTTTAGAAATTATAAAAGCATCCATGAATTATGTCTTGGTTCCAGAAAGCTACTGGAAAGAACAAGGTAAAGAGTTCTTAAAGGCTCTTTCAAAAAGCACAGCCGAAGGGGCAGTCGATGTTGCTGCGTCGTTTTTAAAAAACCCATTAGGCAAGTAATCAGTGTAGGCACATAACTAGTGGTTCAAGCCGCTCGCTTCGCTCACTCGGGACCGGCTAAAGCCGGCCCCTTAACCAAACGTTAGAGGCCTATATGAATAACCTCGTATCCCTCAAACGCTGCTTTAGAGAGCCAATACCGGAAATATTCGATGCAGCTCGTTATCTTGACGCAGCAGTATCAGCTCACTTAAATGGCCACAGCACTGTGGCCGCTGAGCTATTTTCACTAGCTAACGATCCAAAAGTATGGGCTTGGACAGATTCGATTTGGGGTAAAAACAGCCCCTACGTCGTAGTAAAAAAACAGCCAAATAAAGAAGCAATCGAAAAAACCGTATCCCGCATGCCAACCACGGCACAAAAAGCCGAATTACACAAAAGAGATGGATTCCACTGTAGGTTCTGCGGAATACCTGTAATTCGTGCAGAGATAAGAAAGATAATTCATAAAATATATCCAACCGCTGTTCAGTGGGGCAGTACAAATGCATCTCAGCATGCAGCATTCCAGTGCATGTGGGCTCAGTACGATCATGTCACTCCTCACTCCCACGGCGGAACAAACGACCTTGATAACCTTGTTATCACATGCGCGGCATGTAATTTCGGGAAAATGGAATACACACTTGAAGAGCTAAATTTAATAGACCCTAGAACCATCCCACCAAAAGAATCTTTATGGGATGGTCTAGAACGGGTAAACGGCCTCTAACAACTGGTATATGGACTCTCCCCACAAGTAGTGAGCAAAGCTTTGCTTTTGCACCTGTCGTCAGCGCGGTTGCATTCGTATATCCGGCCTGTTTTGGGCTTTTCCGCCCTGGCCATTCTGTAGTTCGCACAGCGGGGGCCAAGCGTTCAATCGATCCCTGGGATCATCATTGTTATCGGCCTTGCTCCGCTGCAGGACTCGCCTGTTCCGACAGTGTTGCTGCTCACCACAACCACAAGAAAACCATCACACCTTTCTGATTACCCCCGCCGTCAGGCGGGCTTTACGCTCTGCCAATTGCCATTGAAACGCCGCTCGTGGCACCACACCGCCCAGCAGATCCGCACCAGTTTGTTGGCTAGCGCCACAGCAGCCTTGTTGTGACCGATCCGCTCTGCCGTCTCCACGGCCCAGCGCTGCAGTTGGGTCAGTTTTTCCGGTGTGCGGGTTTGGCAGCGTTGCGCGGCGAGCAATGCCGCTCGTGAACCATGGATTAACAGAGTGCGCACATAGACATTGCCCTGTCGGCTGATATGGCTGAGCTTGCGGCGATTACCGCTACTGAACTCGCGTGGCGTCATGCCCAGCCAGGCGCTGAGATGGCGACCACTGGCAAAGCGTTCGGGCTTACCAACAGCGGCGGTCAGGGCACTGGCGGTCAGCAGCCCGATGCCACTGACCTCATCCAGCTTGCGCACGATGTCGTCATCGGCATGCCATCGCTTGAGCTGCTGCTCGCATTCGATCATGCACTGTTCGTACAGGTTGATCTCAGCCAGGACGATATGCAGCAGACGGCTCAGGGGCGCGAGTTCAGGCTGGTCAACCAGCTCACTGGCAGCCCGGATGAAGTCAGCGGTCGAGGCTGGCGCTTCGATACCCGCTTCACGCAGCATGCCGCGCAGCAGGTTGATACGCTGAGTTCGGCTCTTCTTCCAGGTTTCCCGCAGCCCGTGCAATTGCTGGAGCTGTTGCTGATCGTGGCTCTTCACTGGTACAGGATGAATGTCGGTGCAGCGCGACGCTTCCAGCATGGCGTCGCAGTCATTGCGGTCGGTCTTGTTGCGACGGCGGTATGGCCGCACGTAACGCGGATGCAGCAGCTTCACCTGATGACCGAGCGATTGCGCCAACCGCCCCCAATAGTGCGCTGTGCCACAGGCCTCCATCACCCACTCGACCGGCTCGGCCTGCTCCTGTATATATCGCCGGAACGCCTCTCGGTTCAGCCGCTTGCGCTGCACCACCTGGCCGAAACGGACACTCTCGGCAACTTGGTAAACGGACTTGGCCAGATCAACTGCGATTCGTTTCATTACGGCTCTCCCAATCTCAGTCACCACCGTTCTCGGTATAGAACGGTGGCGCGGGGAGAGTCCATTACAGCATTCAAACCATTCGCTTCGCTCATTGGGACGGGCTAAAGCCCGCCCCTTAACCAAACGTTATGCATTAAGGGCTACCAATGCGTGCACCTGTAGTACAAGAAGAAACCAGCGGTTGCGGAATTGCATCGGTTGCGAACATCCTCGGCAAAACTTATTCAGAAATGAAGGCCATCGCCAACGGCATGGATATTTATGCGTCGGATGAAGCCTTGTGGTCCGATACACAGTATGTTCGTCGCATGTTGGCGAACGCAGACCTTCAAACATCAAAGAGCGAAATTCCTTTTGTATCCTGGGAGGCATTGCCTGATCTGGCACTGCTGTCCATCAAGCACCATCAAGAAAATGGTGTTAATTTCTGGCACTGGGTCGTGTTCAAGCGCGTGGATGGCCAGCCTTTCGTGCTGGACTCAGCTAGCTACCTGCCCTCCAATATTCGTCAGGACTTCGAAGCCATGCAGCCCAAATGGTGTATCGAGGTGCTTAATGCATAACAACAGGTTCAAATCGCTCGCTCCGCTCGCTGGGACGGGCTAAAGCCCGCCCCTTAACCAAACGTTATACACACCAGCAAATGAGCGCCGAATGGAAACTCAGCAACTACTAGAAGCAGCGCAGACAATTCAAGTAATCCAATCGTTGCTTAATGACGAGCAAAATGAATGGCTGCCTGTAATAGCTGCCATTGGCGGTGCTTTTATCGGCGGCATATCTACCTTTTTTCCGTCTTATATTCTTGAGACGAGGAAACATCGACTAGAGCGGCAGGCAATAACTACTGCGCTCATATCTGAAATATCCGCTCTTTTAAAAATAATGGATCACCGCGATTATCTTGGCGGCCTCATAGAAGCAGTAAATTACTTAAAAGAAAATCCAGAACACAAATACACTCTGACGATCAAAGTTCCCGATCACTACTCTAGAGTTTATCAATCGCATATCGACCGCATTGGGCTTGTAAAGCCAGAGTTAGCATCAGAGATAATTGAGTTTCACCAACTAATCGACGCAGTCGTTCAAGACGTGATGCCGGGTAGCCCAGTCCAAGAAGAAGGCGGAGACATAGAAACATTTGAGGAGCTGGTAAAAATTCTTGAGTCCGCCATACGCATCGGCCACAAGATATCGAGTGGGCGCGTATAACAATGCATATATGGACTCTCCCCACAAGTAGTGAGCAAAGCTTTGCTTTTGCACCTGTCGGCAGCGCGGTTGCATTCGTATATCCGGCCTGTAGTGGGCGCGAGCGCCCTGGCCATTCTGTAGTTCGCGCAGCGGGGGCCAAGCGTTCAATCGATCCCTGGGATCATCATTGTTATCGGCCTCGTTCCGCGGCTGGTCTCGCCTGCTCACTGGACGGGCTTAAGCTCGCACTTTAGAAATAGCCGCCATGCCCGCGCAGGCGGGACTGCAGTTTTACCGCCGAACCGCGCTTGCGCTGGCCCGAAGGGGAATAATCCAGCACCTCCGTAGCACCTGGGCTCCCGCCTTCGCGGGAGTGACGGGAAAAGGCCTTTGCAGAACCTCCTTAGCTCAATCGCCGAGTTGGCCAGCCCCGGCTCGCTCGACCACCAACAACGAGGCCCAGTCGATGCCAGACAACACCGCCAAGCAGCCGCGCCGCGTCAATTGGGGCATGTTGCTCTTCGGCCTGCCGTTCAGCGCTTTCGCGCTGTATATCGGCTACGCCATCCTGTGGAGCGAGCAGAAGCAGAGCGATGCCGCCGCGCGCTTCGAGCCGGTGCTGGCGACCATCCTCGAGGCCAAGGTGGCGCAGACCAGTCAGCGCGCCAGCAATAGCGGCAGCCCCTCCCACAGCTACCAACCGCATATCCGCTATGAGTACCAGATCGACGGCCAGACCTACCGCTCGACCACTTTCAGCTACCTGGGGCCCGCCTCCGCCGATCGGGACGATATCCGGCGCATCGTCGAGCGCTATACGCCCGGCTCGCGCCAGACGGTCTACGTCAACCCGGACAATCCCGCCGAAGCGGTGCTGCAGCGGGGGCTGGAGTCCTCGCCCGGGCCGCTGTGGCTGCCGGCGCTGTTCCTGCTGGTGGGGCTGCTGTGCGTGATCGGCGGTTGGCGTGGCTGGCTGCAGGACCAGCGCGCATGAGGTATCTGCTGTGGCTCGACGGCGCTGCCGCCGCACTGGCCGGCGCCCTGCTGCTGACCTGCCGCCACTGGCTGAGCGAGCTGCAGGCGCTGCCCCTGGCGCTGCTGACCCTGATCGGCCTGGTCAATCTGCTCTACGCGGCCTATTCCCTGAGCCTGGCGCGCCGCCGGTGGCGGCCGAGAACGCTGATCGTGTTGCTGGTGCTGGGCAATCTGGCCTGGGCGGCGGCGTGCCTGGGGCTGGCAGCAAGCTTTGTCGGCTCGGCGAGCCCCTGGGGCCTGGCTTATCTGGTTGGCGAAGCGCTGTTCGTCGCACTGCTGGCCGGCCTCGAATGGCGCTGGCGCGAACGCCTGTCAGGAGCCGCTTGAGTGCTCGCCTGGCCCGCCGCGGATGACCCGGCCCAGGCGCCGCGCATGGCCTGCAGCGCGAGAGTTTTTTGCCCGCTAAGCGCCCTTGCGGCACACTAGCGCCCTTCCCGAGCAATCGCTCGTTTTGTCACGCAAGCAGAGTCCGTATGACCCGTTCCCCCTTCCGCCGCCTCGCCTTCGGGGCGCTGCGCCGCCTGCTGTACCTCTGGGTACGCTCGGAAACCATCAACCAGTCCGCCTTCACCCTCAAGCTCGACCGCAGCAAGCCGGTGTTCTACGTGCTGCAGCAGCCCTCGGTAAGCGACCTGGCGGTGGTCGACCGCGAGTGCAGCAAGGCCGGCCTGCCGCGCCCGGTGTTGCCGGTGGCGGTCGGGGAACACATCGAGCCGGCGGCCTTCTTCTACCTGACGCCGGAACCGGACTGGTTCGGCCGCCAGGACAAGCGCGGCATCTCGCCGACCCTGGATCGGGTGGTCGCCGCCCTCTCCCGCCAGGCGGTGGACGATGCGCAGATCGTGCCGGTCAGCGTGTTCTGGGGGCAGTCGCCGGACCGCGAGACCAGCGCCTGGAAGCTGCTGTTCGCCGACAGCTGGGCGGTGACCGGGCGCCTGCGCCGGCTGGTCAGCATCCTGATCCTGGGGCGCAAGACCCGCGTGCAGTTCTCCACGCCGATCCACCTGCGCGAACTGGTCGAGCAGGACAAGGGCCAGGAACGCACCCTGCGCATGGTGCATCGCATCCTGCGCGTGCATTTTCGCAACCAGAAGGCGGCGGTGATCGGCCCGGATGTCTCGCACCGGCGCAACCTGGTCAAGGGCCTGGTGCACGACCCGCTGGTGCGCCAGGCGATTGCCGAGGAAGCCGAACGCGAGAACATCAGCCTGGAACGCGCCGAGGCGCAGGCGCTGCGCTACGGCAACGAGATCGCCTCGGACTACACCTACACGGTGATCCGCTTCCTCGAGCTGGTGCTGTCCTGGTTCTGGAACAAGATCTACGACGGCATCAAGGTGCACAACGTCGAAGGCGTGCGCGACATCGCCCAGGGCCACGAAGTGATCTACGTACCCTGCCACCGCAGCCACATCGACTACCTGCTGCTGTCCTACCTGCTGTTCCGCAACGGCCTGACGCCACCGCACATCGCCGCCGGCATCAACCTCAATATGCCGGTGATCGGCGGCTTGTTGAGACGAGGGGGGGCCTTCTTTATGCGCCGCACCTTCAAGGGCAACCCGCTGTACACCGCGGTGTTCAACGAATACCTGCACACCCTGTTCAGCAAGGGCTTCCCGGTCGAGTACTTCGTCGAGGGCGGGCGCTCGCGTACCGGGCGCATGCTGCGGCCGAAGACCGGCATGCTGGCCATCACCCTGCGCAGCTTTTTGCGCAGCCACCGCCTGCCCATCGTCTTCGTACCGGTATACATCGGCTACGAGCGCGTGCTGGAGGGGCGCACCTACCTGGGCGAACTGCGCGGCGCGAGCAAGAAGAAGGAGTCGATCTTCGACCTGTTCAAGGTGCTCGGCGCGCTCAAGCAGCGCTTTGGCCAGGTGTCGGTGAACTTCGGCGAGCCGATCAAGCTGGCCGAGTTCCTCGACCAGCAGCAGCCCGGCTGGCGCAGCCAGGAGCTGGCGCCGCAGTTCCGCCCGAGCTGGCTGAACGAGGCGACCAATCGCCTCGGCGAGCGGGTGGCGCGCCATCTCAATGAGGCGGCCTCGATCAACCCGGTCAACCTGGTGGCGTTGGCGCTGCTGTCCACCAGCAAGCTGGCGCTGGACGACCGCGCCCTGGCGCGGGTGCTCGACCTCTACCTGGCGCTGCTGCGCGCGGTGCCCTACTCGCCGCACACCACCCTGCCGGAAGGCGACGGCGCGGCGCTGATCGAGCACGTCAAGGGCATGGACCTGCTGGCCGAGCAGAAGGACGCGCTGGGCAAGATTCTGTATCTGGACGAGCAGAACGCCGTCCTGATGACCTACTACCGCAACAACGTGCTGCACATCTTCGCCCTGCCGGCGCTGCTGGCGAGCTTCTTCCAGAGCAGCGCGCGGATCAGCCGCGAGCAGATCCTGCGCTTCACCGGCGCGCTCTATCCCTACCTGCAGGCCGAGCTGTTTATCCGCTGGGAACAGGACGAGCTGGAAGGCGTGGTGGATCAGTGGCTGGCGGCCTTCGTCGAGCAGGGCCTGCTGAAAGTCGAGGGCGACGTGTACCTGCGCCCGGCGCCCAGTTCGCGCCAGTTCGTGCTGCTGACCCTGCTGTCGCGCTCGGTGGCGCAGACCCTGCAGCGCTTCTACATGGCCATCGCCCTGCTGCTCAATGCCGGGCAGAACGCGATCAGCGCCGAGGAGCTGGAGGACCTGTGCACGGTCATGGCCCAGCGCCTGTCGATCCTGCATGGCCTCAACGCGCCGGAGTTCTTCGACAAGAGCCTGTTCCGCCACTTCATCCAGAGCCTGCTGGACCAGGGCGTGCTGCGCCAGGACGAGGCCGGCAAGCTCAGCCATCACCCGCTGCTCAGCGAGCTGGCCGAAGGCGCCGCCAAGCGCGTACTGCCGGCGGAGATTCGCCTGTCGATCCGCCAGGTGGCGCTGGATCGCAACGAGGATGAGCCGGCAGCGCCCTAGGACGCGCCGTCCAGATGATCGCGGCTAAAGCCCCTCCCACAGGAGGATTTCGCGTTTTACCTCCACCAGGGTGGTGGATCGGTGAAGCGTAATCCACCCTACGCGCCGACCGGCAATCGCGGCTAAAGCCCCTCCCACGGCGTCCACCCCACCTGTGCGAGGGGCTTTAGCCACGACAGGTTCGCAGGCCAAACAAAACCCGCCGTGCGCGAGACGCAGGGCGGGTTCTCTTTACCGCGTGAAAGGCCTTACAGGGTCACCGCCGCCGGCTTCGGCTCGGCGGCCACTTGCACGTCCGGCGCCACTTCGATGTGCTGCAGCTCGAGACGCTCGCTGCTCCACTGGCGAATGCGGTTGGTCAGTGCCAGGTCGTCGTTCAGCTTCTGACCGTAAGACGGGATGATCTCCTTCAGGCGCGCCTGCCACTCAGGGGTGGCGACCTGGTCGGCGAAGGCCTTCTCGATCAGGTGCAGCATGATCGGTGCAGCGGTGGAAGCACCCGGCGAGGCGCCCAGCAGTGCGCTGATGCTGCCGTCGGCCGAGGTCACCACTTCGGTGCCGAACTGCAGCACGCCGCCCTTCTCGGCATCCTTCTTGATGATCTGCACGCGCTGGCCGGCATTGATCAGCTCCCAATCGGCGTCCTGCGCCTCGGGGAAGTACTCGCGCAGCGAGGCCATGCGGTCTTCCTGGCTGAGCATCAGCTGGCCCATCAGGTAGGTGCTCAACGACCAGTTGTCCATGCCGGCGTTGATCATCGGCATGAAGTTGTCAGTGGTCATGCTGCCGAACATGTCGAGCAGCGAGCCGTTCTTCAGGTACTTGGTGGAGAAGGTGGCGAACGGGCCGAACAGCAGCACGTTCTCGCCGTCGATCACGCGAGTGTCCAGGTGCGGCACGGACATGGGCGGCGAGCCGACCGAAGCCTTGCCATAGACCTTGGCTAGGTGCTGGGCAACCACGTCCTGGTTACGCGTCATCAGGAACTGGCCACCGACCGGGAAGCCGGCGTAGCCCTTGGCTTCTTCGATGCCGGATTTCTGCAGCAGCTTGAGCGCGCCACCACCGGCGCCGATGAACACGAAGCGGGCATTGACGGTTTGCTCGGCGCCGTCCTTGGCCAGGTCGGCTACAGTCACGCGCCAGGTGCCGTCATCGTTGCGCTTGAGGTCACGAACTTCATGCTCCAGGTGCAAGCTGGCCTGGTCCTTGCCGATCAGCGAGTCGATCAGCTGACGGGTGATCTCGCCGAAATTGACGTCGGTGCCGATGGCCATGCGGGTGGCGGCGACCTTCTGCTGCGGGTCACGACCTTGCATGACCAGCGGTACCCACTGGGCGATCTGTGCATGGTCTTCGGTGAACTCCATGCCACGGAACAGATTGCTGTGCTGCAGGGCGGCGTGGCGCTTGCGCAGGTATTCGACGTTATCGTCACCCCAGACGAAGCTCATGTGCGGGGTGATGTTGATGAAGCTCTTGGGCTTGCTCAGCACCTCGCGCTCGACCTGGGTGGCCCAGAACTGCTTGGAGATCTCGAACGACTCGTTGATCGCGATCGCCTTGCTGATGTCGATGCCACCGTCGGCGGTTTCCGGGGTGTAGTTCAGCTCGCAGAAGGCCGAGTGGCCGGTGCCGGCATTGTTCCAGCCATTGGAGCTTTCGGCGGCCACCTGGTCGAGGCGCTCGTAGATTTCGATGCTCCAGTCCGGCTGCAGCTCGTGGAGGTAGGTGCCGAGGGTGGCGCTCATCACGCCAGCGCCGATCAGCAGCACGTCGACGGTTTTCTCGGGCTCGCGGGGCTTGGAGCAACCGATCACGCTGAGACAAAGCAGCGTCAGCAGGATTTTCTTCATGGGGCAGTCCAGTTCATCGCACGACGACAACAGCCGTGCAGGCAAGGTTTCGGGCAGCGGCCGTTTGGGCCGCACATGGGCGATAGCCGCAGATCGGCGGCGCGGCGGGAGGAAGGGTGTTTCCAGGCCTCTTGGCGGGCGTATTCCGCTCGCGCCGCGTGCAGGAGCAATATGCGTGCCGCTGAAAGGATTCAGCGCTAGGGAAGTTCTGAAAAAGCCATTTACCGTCACTCCCGCGAAGGCGGGAGCCCAGGTGCTATGGCGGTTCTGGATTCCCGCCCGCGCGGGAATGACGATTATTTCGGCGTTTCCTTAGGTCGGGCCTCGCCGCGCGCCGGGGGCACGACGCGGTGGCGAGTTCTCGCCAAAGGCAGCGGATCGGCGCGGGGCGGATGGCGGGATTCCGCCCCGGGCCACGCCTCAGCTGGACAGCAGCAGGGGCAGCAACAGCGCCGTGGCGATGCCCAGCAGGCTCATCGCCAGGGCGGCGAAGGCGCCGCACTCCTCGCCTTCCTGCAAGGCGTGCGCGGTGCCGATGGCATGGGCGTTGATGCCGTAGCTCAGGCCACGGGCCGCGGGATGATCGACACCCGCCCAGCGCAGCAGCAGCGGCCCCATGGCCGTACCGATCACGCCGGTGAGCATCACCATCACCGCCGCCAGCGAGGCCACGCCGCCGATCTGCTCGGCCACCGGCATGGCAATCGGCATGGTCACGAATTTCGGTGCCAGGCTCATCACCACGCTCCAGTCGGCGCCCAGCGCCCAGCCGATGGCCAGGGTCAGCGCTACCGACAGGACGCCGCCGGCCGTCAGGGTGATCAGCACCGGCCAGAACAACTGGCGGATGCGCTTGATGTTGTGCTGCAGCGGCACCGCCAGGGCTACGGTGGCCGGCCCCAGCAGCCAGGCAACGGGCTCGGCGCCAGCGCGGTAGGTGGCGTAATCCACGCCGCACAGCAGCAAGGTGGCGACGATCAGCGCCACCGATACCAGCACCGGCTGTAGCAACAGCCAGCCGCTGCGGCGATAGAGCCAGGCGGCGATCAGAAAAGCGGCCAGGGTCAGGGCGATGGCGAATAGCGGGTGATGAGTCAACAGGGTCATCCCTTGCGCTCCTGACGGCGGATCAGCGTCTGCAACAGCCAGCCGCAGAACGGCACGGTGACCAGCAGCGACAGCACCAGCGCCGTGGCGATCACCGGCAGTTCACCGAGCAGCAGGTCACTGCTGGTCATGATCCCCGAGGCCGGCACGGCCAGCAGCAGCGGCAGATACGGCAGCAAACCACCGGCGGCCTGCTGCAGCGGCTCGGGCACGGCGCCGCGCCACATCAGCCAGACCGAGAGCAGCAGCAGGCCAATGATCGAGGCCGGCAGCATCGGCAACAGCCAGTGATTGAGCGCCACGCCGAACAACTGCAGCAATACCAGCCAGAACAGGCCACGCACCATCATGATCTCGACTCCTCCTTATGGCGCCCCCGACGAAACAGCGGACGCGGCTCGATAACCGAGCGACCATACAACACACTGAGCCCTTGCAGGCCCTTGAGTGCATCTTCCAGCGATTTGTCGGCGCGCACGGCGAAGGCATCGAAGCCGCACTGGCGCATGTGCGCCAACTGGTCGCGCAGCACATCGCCCACCGCGCGCAACTCGCCGCGCCAGCCTAGTCGGGTACGTAGCAGGTAGGCCTGGCTGTAGCCACGGCCATCGCGAAAACTGGGGAAGTCGATGGCGATCAACGGCAGACTGGTGAGAAAAGGCTGCAGCGCCTCCGGCTCGTCATCCACCTGCAGCAGCAGGCCATCGGCGCTCATCGCCCTACCCTCCAGCACCTCCACAGACTGCCGCTCACGCCAGGCCGCCAGCGGCAGGATCAACGGCGCGTCAGCCTCCACATCGAGCTGCCAGGGATCGCCGTCGACGATGCAGGCCTGGCCCTCGACCAGGCGAATCAGGTTGTTCATGCCACCTCCTCGCGGCTGTAGACGTTCGCCTTGAATGGCTCCAGGCCGATGCGCTGGAAGGTGTCGAGAAAGCCTTCGTTCACCTGCCGCTGATCGACATAGGTGCGCACGATGCGCTCGATCACCTCGGGCACCTGCTCGGCGGCGAACGAGGGGCCGATCACCTTGCCCAGCGCCGCCTGCTGGCCCTGGCTACCACCGAGGGTGAGCTGGTACCACTCGCTACCGTTCTTGTCGACGCCGAGGATACCGATGTTGCCGATATGGTGATGGCCGCAGGCGTTCATGCAGCCGGAGATGTTCAGGCTCAGCTCGCCCAGATCATGCAGGTAGTCGAGATCGTCGAAACGCTGCTGGATGGCCTGGGCAATGGGGATCGACTTGGCGTTGGCCAGCGAGCAGAAATCACCACCGGGGCAGGCGATGATGTCGGTGAGCAACCCGGCGTTGGCCGTGCCCAGCCCGGCCGCCTGCGCCTCGCGCCAGAGCGCATGGAGATCGCTCTTGCGCACGTCGGGTAGCACCAGGTTCTGTTCGTGGGCGACGCGAATCTCGCCGAAGCCGTAGCGCTCGCTCCAGTCGGCCAGCGCCTCCATCTGCTCGGCGCTGACGTCGCCGGGCGGTGCACTGATGCCCGGCTTGGTCGACAGCACCACGCTCAGGTAGCCGGGCACCTGATGCGCCATGACGTTGCGCGAGACCCAGCGGGCGAAGGCCTCATCGCGCGCCAGGTGGGTGCCGAAGTCGAGGTCGAGGGCGTCCTGCGGCACGTAGGCCGGCTTGTGGAAGGAGGCGGCGACGCGCTGGTACTCGTCCTCGGTCAGTTGCGCCGGGCCGTCCTTGATCGGCTGCCACTCGCGCTCCACCTCAGCGGCGAAGGCCTCGATGCCGAGGGCCTTGACCAGGATCTTGATGCGCGCCTTGTACTTGTTGTCGCGCCGACCATGGCGGTTGTACACGCGCAGGATGGCCTCGACGTAGGACAGACAGTCCTGCCAATGCAGGCCCTCGCGCAGGGTCTGGGCGATGATCGGCGTGCGCCCCAGGCCGCCGCCGACCAGCACGCGCAGACGCAGTTCGTTGGCGGCGTCACGGTACAGCTGCAGGCCGATGTCATGCACCTGAATGGCTGCACGGTCCTGCTCGGCGGCGCACAGGGCGATCTTGAACTTGCGCGGCAGGAAGAGGAATTCCGGGTTGACCGTCGACCACTGACGCAGGATCTCGGCCAGCGGGCGTGGGTCGAGGTACTCGTCGGCGGCGACACCGGCGAAGGCCTCGGTGGTGATGTTGCGCACGCAGTTACCGGAGGTCTGGATGGCATGCATGTCATGCTCGGCCAGCCAGTCGAGAATGTCCGGCACGCGTTCGAGCTCGACCCAGTTGAACTGTATGTTCTGACGCGTGGTGAAGTGGCCGTAACCGCGGTCGTACGCGCGGGCGATATGCGCCAGGGCGCGCATCTGCTTGGCCGACAGGGTGCCGTAGGGGATCGCCACCCGCAGCATGTAGGCATGTTTCTGCAGGTACAGGCCGTTCTGCAGGCGCAGCGGCAGGAACTCCTCTTCGCTCAGTTCATCGGCCAGGCGCCGTTGTACCTGGTCGCGGAACTGGGCGACGCGCTCGCGCACCAGCGCGCGGTCATAATCGTCGTATTGGTACATGCCGGCAGGCCTCCTGATCACGGGGCGTCGACTATGCCTGCCGGGCGTGCACCGAAAACAGCGCCAGAAAAGCCTTAAAAAACCGGATCAGATGGATACGCCAGTGGCCGATGCAGGGCACTGATTGGCGTGGCGCGATGTCGCAGGGCATCCGTTACACAGCCAGACAGCAAAGCTCCAGACGCCAGAAATGGCAGGGCCTGGCGAGCTTTCTGGCATTTTTCCCTACGTCCAACGCGATCATCTGATCCGCTTTTTTATCGAAAACCTGAGTCTGTTTTGCAATCAGTTGCCCTCGGATCATGGCGCCAGCCTGAATAAACGCCTGATGAGGGCAACTAAATGACCGATCTGATCCCCGTGCGCAGCGTCGAGACCATCGACCCGAGCAAACCCATCCGCCTGACACCGGCCCAGGCCGGCGGCCCGATCCACACGCGCAGCTTCACCGGGCGTTTTCGCAACCTGCGCCTGCTCGGTGCCGGCCTGCTGTTCCTGCTGTTCTTCGGCACCGCCTGGATCGATTGGAACGGCCGCCAGGCCGTGCTCTGGGATCTGGATAACCGTCAGTTCCATATCTTCGGCGCGACCTTCTGGCCACAGGATTTCATCCTGCTCTCGGCGATCCTGATCATCGCCGCCTTCGGCCTGTTCTTCATCACCGTGCTGGCCGGCCGGGTGTGGTGCGGCTACGCCTGCCCACAGAGCGTGTGGACCTGGATCTTCATGCGTGTCGAGCAGATCACCGAGGGCGACCGTGGCCAGCGCATCAAGCTCGACGCCGCGCCCTGGTCGCTGCAGAAGCTGGCCCGCCGCAGCGCCAAGCACGGCCTGTGGCTGGTGGTGAGCCTGGTCACCGCACTGGCCTTCGTCGGCTACTTCACCCCGGTGCGTCAGTTGACGGTGGACCTGGCGACCTTCGAAGTCGGTGCCACCACGGCGTTCTGGGTGCTGTTCTTCACTGCCGCCACCTATATCAATGCCGGCTGGCTGCGCGAGAAGGTGTGCCGCGACATGTGCCCCTACTCGCGCTTCCAGAGCGTGATGTTCGACAGCGATACACTGGTCATCTCCTACGACGCCGCCCGTGGCGAAACCCGTGGCCCGCGCCGCAAGGACGCCGACTACAAGGCCGAAGGTCTGGGCGACTGCATCGACTGCACGATGTGCGTGCAGGTCTGCCCCACCGGCATCGACATTCGCGACGGTCTGCAACTGGAATGCATCGGCTGCGGCGCCTGCGTCGATGCCTGCGACAGCGTGATGGACAAGCTCGGCTATGCCCGCGGCCTGGTGCGCTACAGCTCCGAGAACGAGCTGGCTGGCGGCAAGACCCACTGGTTGCGCCCGCGCCTGATCGGCTACGCGGCGATGCTGGCGTTGATGATCGTCGCCTTCGCCTGGGCCCTGGCCGAACGCCCGCTGATCTCCCTGGACGTGACCCGTGACCGTGGCCTGTTCCGCGAGAACGCCCTGGGCCAGATCGAAAACATCTACAGCCTGAAGATCATCAACAAGACCCAGCAGCCGCGCAGCTATGCCATCAGTCTGGTCGAGCCCGGCGACTTCGAGCTGCATGGCCCAAGCACGCTGAACCTGGCGCCGGGGGAGATTCGCGACCTGCCGGTAAGCGTCGCGCTGACGGCGTCGCACAACGCTGCCGGGCCGCAGACCTTGCGTTTCGAAGTACGCGACAAGGCCGATTCGCAGAGCCATGTGAGCACCAAGAGCACCTTCCTCGCGCCGCTGCGCTAAAGCCTCGCCCCGAGGCGGGGCTCCTACAGGTGCTGTCACATCCCTGTAGGAGCCGCGCCCCGCGGCGAATGGGCCACCAGAGTCGTAGCCCGGATGCAATCCGGGGCGGTTCGAGGTCCTTCCCCGGATTGCGTCCGGGCTACGGGCTCCACGAGCCTTGTAGGAGCGGCTGGGCGGCATTCCGCTTTAGCCGCGATAAGCGCTGCGCCATATTGATCGCGGATAAATCCGCTCCTACGTCCGACGCAAGCACCACTCACGAGGCACTGCCATGTCTGCCGCTCACCCCGTAAAGTATTCGCCCGTACCCTTTGCGGCGGTGAACCAGGACAGGATGAAACGCTACGAAAAATTTGCCGACGAGATCGCCGAGCTGATCCGCACCGGCGTGCTCGGCCCCGGTGAGAAAGTGCCCTCGGTGCGCCATGCCAGCCGCACCTACGGCGTCAGCCCGTCCACCGTGTTCCAGGCCTACTACCTGCTGGAGGATCGCGGCCTGATCCAGGCCCGCGCCCGTTCCGGCTATTTCGTCCGCGAACACGCCAAACGCCCGCTGCACGAACCGGAACTGACCGCTCACGCGGCGCAAACCACCGACGTCGACGTCAGCGAACTGGTGTTCTCCGTGCTCGCCTCGCTGAAGGACCCGCACACCGTGCCCTTCGGCTCGGCGTTCCCCAGCCCCGACCTGTTCCCCCTGCCGCGTCTGGCCAAGAGCATGGCGCACGCGCTGCGCATGCTATCGCCGCACGAGATCATCGCCGACATGACCGCCGGCAACGCCGACCTGCGCCGGCAGATCGCCCTGCGCTACATGGTCAGCGGCGTGATGCTGCCGATGGAGGAACTGGTGATCAGCAACGGCGCCATGGAGGCGCTCAACCTCTGCCTGCAGTGCGTGACCCAGCCCGGCGACCTGGTGGCTATCGAATCCCCCACCTTCTACGCCTGCCTGCAGGTGCTGGAGCGGCTGCAGCTCAAGGCCGTGGAAATCCCCGTGCACCCACGCGAGGGCATCGACCTGGGCGCCCTGTCGGAGAGTCTGAAGCAACTGCCGATCAAGGCCTGCTGGTTCATGAGCAGCCTGCAGAACCCGCTCGGCGCGAGCATGAGCGAGGAGAAGAAGCAGGCGCTGTATGAGTTGCTGGTCGAACATCAGGTGCCGCTGATCGAGGACGACGTATACGCCGAGCTGTACTTCGGCAGCCACCCGCCCAAGCCGGTGAAGAGCTTCGACCGCGAGGGGCTGGTGATGCATTGCAGCTCCTTCTCCAAGAGCCTGGCGCCGGGTTATCGCATCGGCTGGGTGGCCGGCGGGCGCTATGCCGAGCAGATCGCCCGGCTCAAGCTGATGACCACCATCTCGCCGTCGGTGCCAGCCCAGGCAGCGCTGGCCGATTACCTGCAGCACGGCGGCTACGACCGCCACCTGCGCAAGCTGCGCCACGCCCTGGAAATGCAGCAAAGCGCGATGCTCGCCTCTGCCGCCCGGCACTTCCCTGCCAGCACGCGGGTCACGCGACCTTCGGGTGGCTACTTCCTCTGGTTCGAATTTCCCGAACGCCTGGATTCGCTGCAACTGCTGCGCCTGGCCTTGGCCCAGGGCATCAGCCTGGCGCCGGGGCCGATCTTCTCCGCCAGCCAGGGCTTTCGTCACTGCGCGCGGCTGAACTACGGCCACCCGTGGAACCCGCGCAGCGAGCAGGCCATGGAAGTGCTCGGGCGCTTGGTGGCGGGGTTGCTCTGACAAGCGACCATGTTCCGTAGCCCGGATGCAATCCGGAAGCACTCTGGGCAATCGCCCGGCACCTGACGGCGTGCACCTGAGCCGGGCTCAGAACCACTGATCGTTGCGCTTGCGCTTGACCCGCAGCATGGTCGGCAGGATCAGCCCGAGCAGCAGCCCGGCGCCGGCGATGCCGCCGCCGTAGACCATGTAGCGCATCAGCACCTGCTGCTGCTCCTCGCCCAGTTGCGCCTGGGCATCGCGCAACTCGGCGCGGGCCATGGTCAGCTCGCTGTCCAGGCCGCTGCGGGCCGCCTGCAGTTCGTCGATCAGCGTCTTGCGCGAGTCCAGGGTCTCCTGCATGCCCTGCACGCGGGCCTTCCAGGCGTCGTCGATGCCTTTCAGCTCGGCGGACAACTCGGCCACCTGCTGCTCCAGCTGTGGCAGGCGCTCGGCCTGGCCGGGCACGGCCTGCAGGTCGCGGCTGGGAATCCACACGGCATTGCCGTTGTCCGCGCGCACCTGGCTGTAATCGCCCTGGCTGCGCAGCAGCTCGACCTTCTGCCCGGAGCTCAGCGTGCCGACGATGCGGTAGCCATCGGTCGGCCCGCTGCGCACATAGGTGTTCAGGCTGTCGCTGACCCAGCGGGCATTGCTGCCGGCCTCCTCGGCCTGCGCCGCAGGGGCCAGCGCCAGCAGGCCGCCGAACAGGCAGGCGGCGAAGGGGCGAGTCGGAATAACGGGGAAATGACGGGATAAGGGCATGGGCGATCTTCACGTGGCGACGAAAACGAAGCCCGCCGAGCGGGCGCGGTGCGAGGTCGGCCACAGGCAGCGCCATGGGCTGCAACGGAGGTCCCGGGAACGCGCTGACGATGCCTTCAGCCAGCCGGCCGATGGCCACCCGCGCCGCCCCGGCGGGCCGACAGGAGAAAGACCGGGACAGGCGCCCTGAGTTCACTCGCACGCCGGAATGCGAGACGGGCGGCCTCAGTCGTCGCGAAACAGATCGTGCGCATCGAGCAGGCGCCAGGCGATCTCCGGGCGCTTCTCCAGGGCGCGGCGGATCGCCGCCGGGATCGCCTGACGGGTCTTGCGGCACAGGCCCGGCTGCTCGTCGAAGCGAAAGCCGATGCCGCGCATGCTGCGCACCTCGCCATGGCCGGGGGCGATATGCAGGCCAATGCCGAGCTGCTCGAACATGCGTTGCTGCATGCGCTGAAGATCCTCCAGGCTCTGCAGGTTCTCCAGGCGCTCGAGCAGGCGCTGCTCCTCCTGACGGGTGAGCAGCAGGATGCGCGTGTCGGCGCCCGGCGCCTCCAGCAGTTGTTCGCGCCGACAGTCGCAGGCGCCCGCCGGGCAGGGATGACGAAGCGGTGGCAGGGAAGTCATGGCTGGGATCATAGCCAGCCGCGAGTGGCGTTGCCCACTGCCGCGTCGTGCCGGGCGATGGCCGGGCCAGGCAAACGCTTGCCGCCGCCAGGACGCCGCACGACGCTTGTCTGCGCGGCGCACTCGGTTAAGCTGGCGGCATTTCCCCCGCACAAGGACGCCACCATGCTTCGCCTCGCCTCAATCGCCGCCGGCCTGCTGCTCTCGGCCAGCGCCTTCGCCCTGTCCCTCTCCGACCTGAGCCAGCAGGACGCCAGCGGCGGCCTCAAGGACGCGCTGATCCAGGGCGCCCAGGTGGCGGTCAAGCAGCTCGGCACGCCCGGCGGCTTCAGCGACAACCCGGACGTGCGCATCGAGCTGCCGGGCCACCTCGGCAAGGCCGCCAAGACCATGAAGATGATGGGCATGGGCGCCCAGGTCGAGCAGTTGGAGGCGAGCATGAACCAGGCCGCCGAAGCCGCCGTGCCGCAGGCCCAGGCGCTGCTGGTGGACGCCGTGAAGAAGATGACCCCGGCCGATGCCAAGGCGATTCTCGCCGGCCCCGAGGACTCCGCCACCCAGTACCTGAACCAGAGCAGCCGCGAGCAGATCCGCGCCAAGTTCCTGCCCATCGTCAAGCAGGCCACCGACCGGGTCGGCCTGGCCCAGCAGTACAACGCCTTCGCCGGCCAGGCCGCGGCCTTCGGCGTGGTCGACGCCAAGAGCAGCACGGTGGAAGGTTACGTCACCGAGCAGGCGCTCAACGGCCTGTTCGAGATGATCGCCGCGCAGGAAGCCAGCATTCGCCAGAACCCGGCCGGCGCCGCCACTAGCCTGGCGAAGAAGGTATTCGGCGCGCTCTGAATGCCCGCCAACCGCTAAGGAAACGCTGAAATAGCCGGGCGCAAGCGGGACAGCAGTTTCATCGCTGAACAGCGCTTGCGCTGGCCCGCAGGGGAATAATCCAGAACCTGCGCAGTACCTGGGCTCCCGCCTTCGCGGGAGTGACGATAAATGGCTTTTTCAGAACTTCCCTAAACGAAAGACTATGTACCCGTTAGGTGTTGCATGAATGGGTAGGTTGGTGCTGAGCGCAGCGAAGCCCAACAGGCATCGGCATGTCTGGTTGGGCTTCGTCGCTGCGCTCCTCAACCCAACCTACGGTTTATCGCCGTGCAACACGCAATTGGGACATAGCCAAACGAAACGCCCCGCAGCAATGGGGCGTTTT
This sequence comes from Pseudomonas sp. NPDC077186, assembly GCF_044543505.1. Taxonomy (NCBI): domain Bacteria; kingdom Pseudomonadati; phylum Pseudomonadota; class Gammaproteobacteria; order Pseudomonadales; family Pseudomonadaceae; genus Pseudomonas; species Pseudomonas sp. NPDC077186. The sequence goes on along the minus strand of NZ_JBITWE010000005.1, from coordinate 478,136 downwards.
GCATTGCACCGACCAGCGCCGCGGCTTGCATCCGGGCTACGGGGTACCCAGCCCGGGTGCGCCAGGCGCTCGCCCCCCATCGACCGCACAAACGAAAGCCCCGCCGGGCTTGTGGCCGGGCGGGGCTTTCCGGTTGCCGTTGCCGATCAGGCGCAGGCGGCTTGCATCTGCCGATGCGTGTCGATGAGGTGCTGCACCACGCCGGGATCGGCCAGCGTGGAGATGTCGCCGAGGGAGTCGTATTCGGCGGTGGCGATCTTGCGCAGGATACGGCGCATGATCTTGCCCGAGCGGGTCTTGGGCAGGCCCGGCGCCCACTGGATCACGTCCGGGGTGGCGATCGGGCCGATTTCCTTGCGCACCCAGTTGCGCAGCTCCTGACGCAGCTGCTCGCTGGCCTCCTCGCCGGCGTTGAGGGTGACGTAGACGTAGATGCCCTGGCCCTTGATGTCGTGCGGTACGCCGACCACCGCGGCCTCGGCGACCTTCGGGTGGGCAACCATGGCGCTTTCCACCTCGGCGGTGCCCATGCGGTGCCCCGAGACGTTGAGCACGTCGTCGACGCGGCCGGTGATCCACCAGTAGCCGTCCTCGTCGCGGCGCGCGCCGTCGCCGGTGAAGTACATGCCCTTGAAGGTCTTGAAGTAGGTGTCGACGAAGCGATCATGGTCGCCGAACAGGGTGCGCGCCTGGCCCGGCCAGGAGTCGATGATCACCAGGTTGCCCTCGGTGGCGCCTTCCAGGATGTTGCCCAGATTGTCCACCAGCGCCGGCTGCACGCCGAAGAACGGCCGCGCGGCGGAGCCCGGCTTCATCGCGTGGGCGCCCGGCAGCGGGGTCATCAGGCAGGCACCGGTTTCGGTCTGCCACCAGGTATCGACGATCGGGCAGCGGCTCTGGCCGACGTTCTCGTAGTACCAGTGCCAGGCCTCGGGGTTGATCGGCTCGCCGACCGAACCGAGCAGGCGCAGGCTGGAGCCGTCGGCGCCGGCCACGGCGGCCTTGCCCTCGGCCATCATGGCGCGGATCGCGGTCGGCGCGGTGTAGAGGATATTGACCTTGTGCTTGTCGACGATCTTGGCCACGCGGGTGACGTCCGGGTAGTTCGGCACGCCTTCGAACATGACGGTGGTGGCGCCGTTGGCCAGCGGCCCGTAGACCAGATAGCTGTGGCCGGTGACCCAGCCGATGTCGGCGGTGCACCAGAACACCTCGCCGGGGCGGTAGTCGAATACCCGCTCGTGGGTCAGCGAGGCGTACACCAGGTAGCCGCCGGTGGTGTGCATCACGCCCTTGGGCTTGCCGGTGCTCCCCGAGGTATAGAGGATGAACAGCGGCTCCTCGGCGCCCATTTCCTTCGGCGCGCAGACGCTGCCGGCGACCTTCATCAGGTCCTCGTACCAGATGTCGCGGTGCTGGTTCCACTTGATCGCCGAGCCGGTGCGCTTGGCCACGATGACCTTCTGCACGCTGTGGGTTTCCGGGTTGGTCAGCGCGTCGTCGACGTTGGCTTTCAGCGGCACCTTCTTGCCGCCGCGCACGCCCTCGTCGGCGGTGATCACCACCTTCGACTGGCAGTCGATGATGCGCCCTGCCAGCGCCTCCGGCGAGAAGCCGCCGAACACCACCGAGTGGATCGCGCCGATGCGGGTGCAGGCGAGCATGGCCACCACGGCTTCGGGGATCATCGGCATGTAGATGGTCACCACGTCGCCGCGGTGCACGTCCTGGCCGCGCAGGGCGTTGGCGAACTTGCACACCTGCTCGTGCAGCTGGCGGTAGGTGATTTCCTGGTGCTCGGCCGGGTCGTCGCCTTCCCAGATGATCGCCACCTGATCGCCCCGCTCTGCCAGATGACGGTCCAGGCAGTTGTAGGAGACGTTGAGGGTGCCGTCGGCGAACCACTTGATGTCGACGTGGTGATCGTCGAAGGAGGTCTGCTTGACCTTGGTGTAGGGCTTGATCCAGTCGAGGCGTTTGCCCTGCTCGCGCCAGAAGCCGTCGGGGTTGACCACCGACTGCTGGTACATGGCCTTGTAGGTGGCCTCGTCGGTCAGGGTCCGGGCGGCCGCTTCCGGGCTCACGGGATAAAGAGACGCAGCACTCATGGATATACCTCGATGGCGAGTTGTTTTTTTATGCTGCCTTTTGTATCCCCCGACCCTTCGTGTGGCCATTCGACCATGGTCTTACCGCTCTAAGACCATGGTCTTGCGGCAGTTTTCAGGTGTCAGGGGCGGTTCGACGCCTCGGCAGCCTGGATCAGCTCGGCGCCGATCTCGCCCTCGAACTTCTTCCACACCGGGCGCATGGCCTCGCGCCACTGCGCGCGCTGCGCCGGGGTCAGCTCGATGATCTCGGTGGTGCCGGCCTTGGCGATATCCTCTTTGGCCGTGCGGTTGAGCTCGTCAGCCTGCTTGTTCACCTCGACGGAAACCTCGGCCATGATGGTTTCCAGCTCACTGCGCACGTCATCCGGCAGACCCTTCCAGAACTTGGTGTTGGTGATCACCATGTAGTCGATCAGGCCATGATCGGACTCGGTCATGTACTTCTGCACCTCGTGCACCTTCTGGCTCTGGTAGTTCGACCAGGTGTTCTCGGTGCCGTTGACCACGCCGGTCTGCAGGCCCTGGTAGACCTCGGCGAAGCTCATCTTGCGCGGGTTTGCACGGACTGCCTTGAACTGCTCCTCGAGCACTGCCGAGGCCTGCACGCGGAACTTCAGACCGCGGGCATCCTTCGGCTCATGCAGCGGCTTGTTGGCGGACATGATCTTCAGACCGTTATGCCAATAGGCCAGGCCGGTGATGTTCTTGTCCTCCATGGAGGTCAGCAGCGCACGGCCGGCCGGGCCGCCCTGGAAGCGATCAACCGCCTCCATGTCGTCGAACAGAAACGGCAGGTCGAAGATCTGCACCGGCTTGGCGTACTGCTCGAACTTGGCCAGCGACGGCGCCAGCATCTGCACGTCGCCGAGCAGCAGCGCCTCCATTTCCTTGCCGTCGCCGAACAGCGAGGAATTGGGGTAGACCTCCACCTTGACCCGGCCCGGCAGGCGCTCTTCGGCCAGCTGTTTGAACAGCAGCGCGCCCTGGCCCTTGGGCGTGTTGTCCGCCACCACATGGGCGAACTTGATGAGGATGGGTTCCTCGGCAGCCTGAACCAGCCCGGCACAGGAGAGGATGGCGGCGCAGGCGAGCGCCTTGGCGGTGAGTTTGAACATGACGTTACCTCGTTGTTGTTGTAGGTCGGTACGTGGGACGAAGGGGCCGGCGACGCGGTGCCGCCGGCCGGTGTTCAGGCCGGGCTCTCGCCGGCGCGTTGCAGCAGTCGTTGGGCGCGGCCCAGCACCGGGGCGTCGACCATCTGGCCGTCGACCACGAACACGCCTTCGCCGCTGCTGGCCGCCGTCATCACGCGGCGGGCCCAGGCCAACTCCTGATCCGTCGGGCGCAAGGCGTGGTGGACGATCTCGACCTGGGTCGGGTGGATGCACAGCAAGCCGTCGAAGCCCATGTCGCGCGCGTCACGCGCGGTACGGGCCAGACCGTCGCGGTCCTCGATGGCGGGGAACACGCTGTCCAGCGGCGCGGCCAGGCCTGCCGTGCGCGAATGCAGCAGCAAGGCATAACGGGCCTGGTCGAGGATGCGTTCGGCGCCAGCGCTGCCGCTGGCGAGCCCGAGATCCAAGCCCAGGTCGAGGGCGCCGAAGGACAGTCGCTCGACGCCCTCGCCGCGGGCGATTTCCGCCAGCGCCAGCAGCCCCGCCGCACTCTCGATGATCGGCCACACCGGCTTGCCGCAGGCCGCCACACGCGCCACCTGGGCGGCACTTTCCACCTTGGGCAGCAGCACGCCGACGACACCGGCATGACGGCCGCAGAGTTCGATATCGGCGCCGTGCCCGGCATGCTCGGGGGCGTTGATCCGCACCAGCAGCCGGGCGTCCCGATTGGCCGTGAGAAAGGCATCGAGATTCGCCCGTGCCTCGACCTTCAGGCTCTCCTGAACGGCGTCTTCCAGGTCGACGATGACCGCGTCGGCACCCACGGCCAGCGCCTTAGGGATGCGCTCCGGGCGGCTCGCCGGCACGAACAGGGCGCTGCGGATAACGGAATGGCTCATACGGCCCCCCGCTGATGCAGGCGCTGGATATCACCGGCGCCGTAGCCCAGCTCGGCGAGCAGCGCATCGGTGTGCTGGCCCAGCGCCGGGACGGCATCCATGCGCGGTTCGAAGGCGCTGTTGCGCCCCGGCGGCAGCAAGGCAGGCAGGCTGCCGCTGGGGCTGTCGACCTGGCGCCAGCGCTGGCGCGCCTTAAGCTGCGGATGGGCCCAGACGCCAGCCATGTCGTTGACCTGGGCATTGGCAATCTGCGCCTGCTCCAGGCGCTCGATCACCTGCGCCGCGCTCAGGCGGGAGAAGGCCTCGACGATGATGGCGCGCAGCTCGGCGCGGTTAGCCGAACGCTTGAAGTTGGCGGAAAAGCGCTCGTCACTGGCCAGTTCCGGCTGCTCCAGCACCTTGGCGCAGAACGCCTGCCACTCGCGCTCGTTCTGCAGGCCGAGCATCACCGTGCCGCCGTCGCCGGCCGGGAACGGGCCGTAGGGGTAGATGGTCGAGTGCGCGGCGCCGGCGCGCGGCGGCGGCGTGGCGCCGTCGTAGGCGTAGTACAGCGGGTAGCCCATCCACTCCACCAGGCTTTCCAGCATCGACACATCGACGCGGCTGCCGACGCCGGTCTTGCCGCGCAGCATCAATGCCGAGAGCACACCGGTATAGGCGTACATGCCGGCGGCGATATCGGCGATGGAGCAGCCGGCCTTGGCCATCTCCTCCTCGCCCGGCCCGCCGGTGACGGAGAGAAAGCCGCCCTCGCTCTGGATCAGCAGGTCGTAGGCCTTCTTCTGCTCGTACGGGCCGCCCTCGCCGTAGCCGGAGATGTCGCAGACGATCAGCTGGGGAAAGCGCTCGTGCAGCGCCTCGAACGCCAGGCCCATGCGCGCCGCGGCGCCGGGGGCGAGGTTCTGCACCAGCACGTCGGCGCCGGCCAGCAGGCTGTCCAGCACCTGCATGGCGTCGGCCTGCTTGAGGTCGAGGGTCAGGCTCTCCTTGGAGCGGTTGGTCCAGACGAAATGCGAGGCCAGGCCGCTGACCCGCTCGTCGTAGCCGCGGGCGAAGTCGCCGCTGCCGGGGCGCTCGACCTTGATCACCCGCGCGCCGAGGTCGGCAAGCTGACGGGTGCAGAACGGCGCAGCGATGGCATGTTCCAGGCTGACCACGGTGATGCCATCCAGTGGCCGAATTTGTTGTGCATTGTTCATGTCCATGTCCTCGGTCAGGCCAGGTGGCTCAGGTCATCGGTCTCGCGCAGGCGCCAGACCCGCTCGATCAGCACACCCGCCTCATCGCTGCTGCGCTTGCCGGCGAAGGCCAATAGACGACGGAACTTGTCTTCCAGCTCGGCGCGACTGAGGGTGTTGCCGGGATCGCCCTTGGGCTCGTCGATGGCGCCATGCAGGGTGCGACCGTCGACCGTGACGACCTCAACGCGGCCCAACCAGCGAGCCGGATAGGCACCATCGACCTCGGGGTCGAGGCGCATGCTGACCTTGTCGCGGAAGGCGGCGACATCGGCATCGGTCAACGACAGGTTGGCGAATTCGGTGAGCTGCGCCTTGCCATGCACGGCGATCAGGCCGAGCACCGTGCCCATGGAAAACTTGGCCTGGTGCACGGTCTGCGGCACCTTCACCCGCCCGAGCACATCGATGGCGCCTTGATGCACACGGGCGATGACGCGCTCGATCTGCTCGTGGCGCAGACCTTCGCGCTGCATCAGGCCAAGCAGTGCATCCGCCGCCGGATGGGTGTGCCGGCAGGAGGCGTGAAACTTGAACGAGGTTTCCACCAGCGCCCAGCGCCGACCGAGACGGTCCGAGAGCTTGCTTGGATTGGCGTCACTGGACATGCCCGCAGCCATGCCCTGCTCGCCTTCGAGAATGTTCTGCGCGCCGGTCAGGCCCTGCTCGGTGAAGTACGCGGCGAGCAGACCATCGGCCGCCGCCTTGGCGGTGTGCAGCTGTTTGGAGTCGGCGGCATCGCGCAGGAACTCCCACAAGCCTGCAGCCTGGGTACCGGCATTACCGAGCAGGTGGATGAACTGCTGCTGGTCGAAGTCCAGCAGCTTGCCCACGGCCACCGCAGAGGCCAGGGTGCCCACCGTCGCCGTGGTGTGAAAGATGCGGTAGTGCGAGCGACCAAGGAATTCGCCGATGCGAATGCCCGCCTCGTAGCCGGCGACCGAGGCCAGTAACAGCTCGCGCCCGGACTTGCCGAGATCCTGCGCCGCCGCCAGGGCGGCCGAGAACACCACGGTGGCCGGGTGCAGCACCGAGCTGTTGTGCAGGTCGTCCTGCTCCACCAGATGAGACGACGCACCGTTGACCAGGGCGGCGAAGTACGCCGAGGTGCCGCGGCCGTTGACCAGGATGCGCGCCGGGCCGTCGGCCGGGCCCATCCGCTGCGCATAGGCCTCGAACAGCGGGATCGGCCGCGCGCCCTCGCTAGCCAGAGCCGAGCCGAGCCAGTCGAGGAACAGGTCTTCGGTGCGGTCCAGCACGTGGCCGGGGATCTGCTCGTAGGACAGTTCGGCGAGGAACGCAGCCAGCTGTTGAGTATGTTTGCTCATGGTCGCGGCCTCAGAACGAACGGGGCAGCTCGAGCAGGTGCTCGGCTACATAAGAGAGGATCAGGTTGGTGGAGATCGGCGCGACCTGGTACAGGCGGGTTTCGCGGAACTTGCGCTCGACGTCGTATTCGTTGGCGAAACCGAAGCCGCCGTGGGTCTGCAGGCAGGCGTTGGCCGCCTCCCAGCTGGCCTTGGCGGCCAGGTACTTGGCCATGTTGGCCGCCGCTCCGGCATTGCGCCCGGCGTCGTATTCCTCGCAGGCGCGCCAGCGCATCAGGTCGGCAGCCTCGATCTCGATATGCGCCTCGGCGATGGGGAATTGCACGCCCTGGTTCTGGCCGATGGGCCGGCCGAACACCACGCGATCGCGGGCGTACTGCGCGGACTTCTCGATAAACCAGCGGCCATCGCCGATGCACTCGGCGGCGATCAGCGTGCGCTCGGCATTGAGGCCGTCGAGGATGTAGCGGAAACCCTTGCCTTCTTCACCAATCAGGCTGCTGGCGGGGATTTCCAGGTTGTCGAAGAACAACTCGTTGGTCTCGTGATTGACCATGTTGGCAATCGGTTGCACGGTCAGGCCGTTGCCGATGGCTTCGCGCAGATCGACCAGGAAGATCGACATGCCCTCGGACTTGCGCTGCACCTCGGCCAGCGGCGTGGTGCGCGCCAACAGGATCATCAGATCGGAATGCTGGACGCGCGAGATCCACACCTTCTGCCCGTTGATCACGTACTTGTCGCCCTGACGCACGGCGGTGGTCTTGATCTTGGTGGTGTCGGTGCCGGTGGTCGGCTCGGTGACGCCCATCGACTGCAGGCGCAGCTCGCCGCTGGCCAGCTTCGGCAGGTAGTGGCGCTTCTGCTCCTCGCTACCGTTACGCAGCAGGGTGAACATGTTGTACATCTGCCCGTGGATGGTGCCGGAGTTGCCGCCGCAGTGGTTGACCTCCTCGAGGATCACCGAGGCCTCGGCCAGACCCAGGCCCGAGCCGCCGTACTCTTCCGGGATCATCGCCGACAGCCAGCCGGCCTCGGTCATGGCCGTGACGAAGGCTTCCGGGAAGCCCTTCTCCTCATCGATCTTGCGCCAGTATTCGGCGGGAAACTCCGCACAGAGGGCGCGCACGCCTTCGCGGATAGCGTTGAGTTCTTCGTTGTTGTTGTGGTTCATCGGTCTTCCTCGAAATCGTGTGGGCGTGACACCGCCCGGTAACGATGTAGGGCGTACTCGCGAAGCAGTACGCCGTTTCTATTTGATTCATCACAATCGGCGGACTGTTCGCTTAGGCTACGAGCGGCCGGCGTCCCGGTTCGCCCTACGAAATCAGCGTCCCGGTTCGCCCTACGAAATCAGTCGAATTGCACTTCGGCGCGCTGCGCCAGGCCGGCCTCGTTACCTGCCCACAGCTCGGCGTGGCCCTCGCCACTGATACGCCCGCCCACCTCGAAGGGGTTCGGTGCGATCAACGGGCGCAGGCCGCGATAGGCGAAATGACGCAGGCGCGCCTGCGGGTTGGCGCGGCAGAAGGCGCGCAGGTTCAGGGTGGCGATCAGCGGGCCGTGCACCACCAGGCCGCTGTAGCCTTCGGTTTCGGTGACGTAGGGCCAGTCGTAATGGATGCGGTGGCCATTGAAGGTCACGGCGCTGTAGCGAAACAGCAGCGTGCTGGACGGCGTGACCGCCTCGCGCCAGTCACCAGCGACCAGCGGCTCGCCGCTGCTGGCCTTGGGCGGGCTGGGCTCGCGGTAGACGATGTCCTGCTCTTCGCGGATGGCCAGTTGGCCGTCCTGCAGGTAGTCGTGCTGCACGGTGACGAACAGCAGCGCGCCGGTGCGGCCGTGCTTTTCCTCGATGTGCTTGATGGTCGATATACGGCTGGCTTCGCCACCCACCCGCAACGGCTGGATGAACTCGATACGGCCGCCGGCCCACATGCGGTTGCGGTTGTCGGCCGGCGGCAGGAAGCCACCACGCGCCGGATGGCCGTCCTCGCCCAGGCCACTCTCGGCAATAGGTTCCTGAAAGAACGCCCAGTGCCACAGCGGCGGCAGCGCCTCGCCATGGGCCGGCGTGGCTTCGCCGAAGGTGGCGGCGATGCGCTTGACCAGGTTGCGGCTGAGTTGGTCGTGGACTTCTTCACTACGACCGATCCAGGCGGAAAAAGCAGAATCACTCATGGGGCAGGTTCCAGCTCGGTTCTTGTGTGAGCTGGAGCATGCGATGCCGCATGCGTTCAGAGAATCCGCATTTATTTAAACCAGCGTTCGGATATGCTTAACGCCAATCCTGTAGGAGCCCGCTTGCGGGCGATGCTTTACAGATCGCCAGTGATCGCCCGCAAGCGGGCTCCTACGAATGACCTCAGGAAATGGCCACCATGCATTTCGATCTGCCCGACCTGCGCCTGTTCATCCACATCGCCGAGTCGCCCAGCCTGACCCAGGGCGCGCGCAAGGCGTTTCTCTCGCCGGCCGCCGCCAGCGCGCGGATCAAGTCACTGGAAAGCCAGCTCGGCAGCCGCCTGCTCTATCGCGACAGCCGTGGCGTCGAGCTGACCCCGGCCGGCCAGCGCCTACTGCAGCACGCGCGGCTGATCATGCGCCAGGTGGATTATCTGAAGAGCGAATTCACCGAATACGGCACCGACGCAGCAGGGCATATCCGCATCTTCGCCAACACCACGGCAGTGACCGAATTTCTCCCCGAGGTGCTGGCCGGTTTTCTCGCCGAACGCCCCGGCGTCACCGTCGATCTGCAGGAGCGCCTCAGCCGCGACATCGTACGTGGTGTGCTGGACGGCGCGGCGGATCTCGGCATCATCGCCGGCCCGGTGCAGGCGCCCGGCCTGCAGGTGCTGCACTTCAGCACCGACCGCCTGGTGCTGGCGGTGCCGCTGGGCCATGCCCTGGCGCGGCGGCCATCGGTGAGCTTCAACGACACCCTCGCCTACCAGCACATCGGCCTGCACGAGGGCAGCACGCTGCTGAGTTTTTTGCGTGAACAGGTGGAGAAACTCGGCGGCAACCTGGCCCTGCGTATCCAGGTATCGAGCTTCGAGGCGATCTGCCGAATGATCGAAGGCGGCGTCGGCATCGGCATCATTCCCGAGTCGGCAGCACGGCGGCACAGCCGCACCATGCAACTGGCGATTCTGCAACTGGACGAAGCCTGGGCGGTGCGCGAGCGCAGCATGCTGGTGCGCGAGCTGGATGCCCTGCCGGGCAGCGTGCGGGCGCTGATCGATCGGCTGAACCAAGGCGTGTAGCGCCGGGCGAATTCACAGGTAAAAAAAAAAGGGCGACCAAATTGGTCGCCCGCCCATTCAAGGCATTCCTCGAAAGGAATGCGGAAACGCTTGCACCCAAATCACGCAGGATGATCGGGACGAGCGCAGTGTCGCCGCAGCAGGCAGTGGCGACTATTGCACCAAGGTCGTAGGGCAGCAGCGGCCTTGGGGGCGGCCATAATGTCCGTCGAATTGCGAGGAAAAGCCCCATGAAGCCAGAGCACCTCGCCCTGCTGCAGCAAGCGCCGCCGAGTCGCCACGCCGACGACACCTGGGCCAGGCTGTGCTGCGAGCAGGCGCTGCTGGCGCTGGAGGAAGGCAGCTACGCGGTCGGCGCGCTGCTGGTCGATGACGCCGGCGAGTTGCTGTGCAGCGGCCGCAATCAGGTGTTCGCCGAACATTACGCCAGCGCCGCGCATGCCGAGATGCAGGTGCTCGATCAGCTCGAAGCCGAGCACCCGCAGCTCGACCGCAGCGGCCTGACGCTCTATGTCAGCCTGGAGCCCTGCCTGATGTGCCATGGCCGCATCCTGCTGGCCGGCATCCGCCGCGTGCGCTACCTGGCGCGCGACCGCGACGGCGGCTTCGCCGTCCACTCGCCGCGCCTGCCGCGTGCCTGGGCCAATCTGGCATCGCGTGTATCCGTGACGCAGGCCGAAGCCGATCCATACTGGATCGGGCTGGCCGCACGGGCGGTCGATCAGCTGCAGGATAGACGGGCGTTGCGCGATCGCGTGGTCACGGCCTGGCGCGGCGGCCAGATAAATTAGACGCGTATCGCTGTCGCGATCCCGTAGGGTGCGCCGTGCGCACCGAAAATTGCGGGTGTTAGCCGGGGCCAGCGAAGCATCGGTGCGCGCGGCGCACCCTACGCGCGTTTGTCCGCCGGACGCACCCTACTCCTTGCCCAACCCATGCTGGCGCAGCTTGTTGGCGATGGTGGTGTGCGACACGCCGAGGCGTTTGCCCAGTTGGCGGCTGCTCGGGTGGTCGTGGTACAGCCGCTCCAGCACCGCCTTCTCGAAGCGGCCGAGGATGTCGTCGAGGCAGCCTTCCACCGAGAACTCACCCAAGGGCTGTGGCGCGCCGTAGTCCGGCAGGCGGATATGCTCGGCCTTGACCGTGCCGCCGTCGCACAACGAGACCGCCTGGAACAGCACGTTCTCCAGCTGACGCACGTTGCCCGGCCAGTGGTAGTGGGCCAGTTTGTCCAGCACCGCGGGTGCCAGCTTGGGCAGCGCGCTGCCGATCTGCCGGCTGGCCTGGTCGAGAAAGTGCTCGACCAAAGGCGTCAGGCCGTCGAGGCATTCGCGCAGCGGCGGGATATGCAGGCTGAGCACGTTGAGGCGGTGATAGAGGTCCTGGCGGAACTCGCCGCGGGCGCACAGCTCGGACAGGTCGACCTGGGTGGCGCAGATCACCCGCACGTCGAGGTAGACCTCCTCGTCGCTGCCGACGCGGCGGAAGCAGCCGTCCTGCAAGAAGCGCAGCAGCTTGGCCTGCAGGCGCGGGCTCATCTCGCCGACGCCGTCGAGAAACAGCGTGCCGCCGGCGGTCAGCTCGAGCAGGCCGAGCTTGCCTTCCGGGCGCGCCCCCTCGAAGGCGCCGGGGCCGTAGCCGAACAGCTCGGTCTCGGCCATGGACTCCGGCAGCCCGGCACAGTTGAGCGCCATAAAGGGCGACTGCCCACGCGGGCTGGCCAGGTGACAGGCGCGCGCCAGCAGCTCCTTGCCGGTGCCGGTCTCGCCCTCGATCAGCAGCGGCGCATCCAGCGGCGCCATGCGCCGCGCCTCCTTGACCACCGCCGCCATCACCCTGGAGCTCTGGAAGATCGAGTCGAAGCCGCGCAGCTCCTGCTTGCGCACGTGGTAGATGCGCTCCCCCACCCGATCCGCCCGGTGCAGGGTGAGCACCGCGCCGGCCAGCGCCTCGCTGTCGTCGTGCTCGTTCTGCAGCGGGGCGATATCGGCGAGGAACACGTCGCCCTTGATCTTCACCCGCAGGCCGTTGATCCGCGCCTTGTTGGCACGCACCAGCTCGGGCAGGTCGAAGTCCTCGGCGTAGCGCGACAGCGCCATGCCCGGCACCTCGTCGACGCGCACGCCGAGCAGCTGCGCGGCGCTGCGGTTGGCGGCGACTATGCTGCCGGCCATGTCGATCGACAGCACCGGGAAATCCAGCGCGCCGAGCAGCGCATTGAGCTCCAGATGACGCCGCTCGCTGGGCATCAGGCCGACGCGCTTGACGCCGAACACCCCGGGGATGGCCTCGAACTTCGGCCGCAGCGACTGGAACTGCAGGTTGATCAGGTTCGGGCAGTGCAGGTAGATGGCGTTGCCCTGCTCGCCGCCGACTTCGCCGCGGGCGACGTTGATGCCGTAGTCGACCAGCAGGTTGAGGATGTCGCGCAGGATGCCGACGCGGTTCTGGCAGTGGACTTTGATACGCATGGCGAGGCTCGGATCAGGCTGGTTATGGGCCGCCGCCGGGGAAAATCGACGCGGGCGGCGTAATTTTCGTCAAGAATATGTGACAGCCTAGCGCAGCGACAAGGCGATAGCCGGCGATTTCGCCGATGCCGTAATCCATTCTTTACGGACTAGCCCGTTCCACTGCCGCTCGTCCCCCTGCCCGCCCCTGCCCCCGTCCGCGCACTCGGGTTACTTCTTTGTCCAAGACAAGAACAACAGCCCCCGCAGGAGGCATCGATGAAAGGCACGCAGTACCTGGCCCGGGAACCGGACGACAGCGGTTTTATCCACTACCCCGAAGCCGAGCACCAGGTGTGGAACACCCTGATCACCCGCCAGCTGAGGGTGATCGAGAATCGCGCCTGCCAGGAATACCTGGACGGCATCGAGCAGCTCGGCCTGCCGCTGGAGCGCATCCCCCAGCTCGGCGAGATCAACCGCGTACTCGAGGCCGCCACCGGCTGGCGCGTGGCGCGGGTGCCGGCGCTGATCCCGTTCCAGACCTTCTTCGAGCTGCTGGCCAGCAAGCAATTCCCGGTGGCCACCTTTATCCGTACCCCCGAGGAGCTGGACTACCTGCAGGAGCCGGACATCTTCCACGAGATCTTCGGCCACTGCCCGATGCTGACCAACCCCTGGTTCGCCGAGTTCACCCACACCTACGGCAAGCTCGGCCTCATGGCGAGCAAGGAAGAGCGCGTCTACCTGGCGCGGCTGTACTGGCTGACCATCGAGTTCGGCCTGGTCGACACCCCGGCCGGCCGGCGCATCTACGGCGGCGGCATCCTCTCCTCGCCGAAGGAGACGCTCTACGCCCTGTCCGACGCGCCCGAGCACCAGGCCTTCGACGCGCTGGAGGCGATGCGCACGCCGTATCGCATCGACATCCTGCAGCCGCTGTATTTCGTGTTGCCCGAGCTCAAGCGCCTGTTCGAGCTGGCCCACCAGGACATCATGGCGCTGGTGCAGCAGGCCATGCGCATGGGCCTGCACGCGCCGAAGTTTCCGCCAAAAGCCGCGTAGGGTGGACATGCCCCCAGGCTTGTCCACCATCGTTACAGGCGGTGGACAAGCTGCGCATGTCCACCCTACGAACAATCCAAACTCAGGGGCGAGTAGCCCGGATGAAATCCGGGATCGCCCGCAGGCATGACCCCGGATTTCATCCGGGCTACAAAAAATCAGGAGAAAACCCATGAGCCTTGCCCAAGCCCAATGCGAAGCCTGCCGCGCCGATGCGCCGAAGGTGTCCGACGAAGAACTGGCCGAACTGATCCGCGAAATTCCGGACTGGAACATCGAGGTGCGCGGCGACCATATGGAGCTGGAGCGCGTGTACCTGTTCAAGAACTTCCGCCACGCCCTGGCCTTCACCAACGCGGTCGGCGCCATCGCCGAGGAAGTCGGCCACCACCCGGCCCTGCTCACCGAATGGGGCAAGGTCACCGTCACCTGGTGGAGCCACGAGATGCGCGGCCTGCACCGCAACGATTTCATCATGGCCGCGCGCACCGACCTGCTGGCCGCCAGTGCCGAGGGCCGCAAGTGAGCCATTTCGCCAGCGTCGCCCGGGTGCCCGGCGACCCCATCCTCAGCCTGATGGAGGCCTACCGCCAAGATCGCCACCCGGCCAAGCTGGACCTGGGCGTCGGCGTGTACAAGGACGCCCAGGGCCTGACGCCGATTCCCCGTGCGGTGAAGCTGGCCGAGCAGCGCCTGCTCGACAGCGAGACCACCAAGACCTACGTCGGCGGCCATGGCGATGCGGCCTTCGGCGAGCGCCTCAGCCGGCTGGTGCTGGGCGCGGATTCGCCGCTGCTGGCCGGCCAGCGCGCCGGCGCCACCCAGACCCCAGGCGGCACCGGCGCCCTGCGCCTGGCCGGCGACTTCATCCGCCACTGCCTGCCGGGGCGCGGCATTTGGCTGAGCGACCCGACCTGGCCGATCCACGAGACGCTGTTCGCCGCCTGCGGCCTGAAGGTCGGCCACTACCCCTACGTCGGCGCCGACAACCGCCTCGACGTGGAGGCGATGATCGCGGCGCTGGCCCAGCTGCCCAAGGGCGACGTGGTGCTGCTGCACGCCTGTTGCCACAACCCCACCGGCTTCGACCTCGGCCCGCGCGACTTCAAGCGCGTGCTGGAAGTGGTCAAGGCGCGCGAACTGCTGCCGCTGATCGACTTCGCCTACCAGGGCTTCGGCGACGGCCTGGAGCAGGACGCCTGGGCCGTGCGCCTGTTCGCCGCCGAGCTGCCGGAGCTGCTGATCACCAGCTCCTCCTCGAAGAACTTCGGCCTGTACCGCGAACGCACCGGTGCGCTGCTCGTCTGCGCGGCGAGCGCCGACAAGCTGGTCGATATCCGCAGCCAACTGGCCTACCTCGCCCGCAACCTGTGGTCGACGCCGCCGGCCCACGGCGCCGCGGTGGTCGCCGAGATTCTCGGCGACGCCGAACTCAGGAAGCTGTGGCAGGACGAACTGGAGAGCATGCGCCTGCGCGTCGCCAGCCTGCGCCGCGGCCTGGTCGAGGCCCTGGCGCCGCACGGCCTGAGCGAGCGCTTCGCGCATATCGCCGAGCAGCGCGGCATGTTCTCCTACACCGGCCTGACGCCCGTGCAGGTGCAGCGCCTGCGCGACGAGTTCAGCGTGTACATGGTCGGCAGCGGCCGCGCCAACGTCGCAGGGCTGGATGCCAACCGTCTGCAGCAGCTGGCCAGCGCCATCGCGCGGGTCTGCGCTTAGAGCCGTTCAGTCCGCCTTGCGCCGCGCCTCGACCAGGCGCGCGGCCAAGGCGTCCAGTTCGGGCACCGCCGCTTCGGGCAGCTGGCGTAGCACCGCCTGGGTCAGCTTCAGCTGGCGGATAAAGCGCCGGCAGCGCACGCACATGGCCAGGTGCGCGCGCACCGCCAGGCGCTGGCGCAGGTTCAGCTGGCCGTCGAGAAAATCGCTGGACTGGGCCACCAGTTCCTTGCAGTTCAGCATTGCCCGGTCTCCTCGAAATGCTCCAGGGTGGCGAAGACTTTCAGGCGTGCGCGATGCAGCAGCACGCGGACATTGGAGAGCGAGATGTCGAGAAGATTACAGATCGCCTCCAGCTCCAGGCCCTGACGCTCGCGCAGCACCAGCACGCTGGCCTGCAGTTCGGACAGGCTGGCCAGGGTCTTGTCCAGGCACTCGCGCAGCTCGCGCTCGGTCAGCAGGGCCTCGGGGCTGTCCTGGTGCCAGGCCTGCGGCGCCAGCAGCCAGTGGCCGTCTGCGGAGAAACGCTCCTCGCCGACGCTGCCGTGCGGGCCCGGCAGGTCGTCGAGCAGCACCTCGCGGCGATTGTGCTTGAGGCGGGTCTTGGCGGTATTGGCGGTGATGGTCAGCAGCCAGGTCTTCAGGCTGGCCCGGCCCTGGAAGCCCTCCAGGCTGCGCACCACGGCGAGCCAGGCGTCCTGCACCACCTCGTCGGCATGGCGACTGCCGACTATGGCGTAGGCCACCGCGCGCATCGCCCCCTGGTAGGTGGCGACCAGCTCGCGGTAGGCCCGCTGTTCGCCGGCCAGTAGGCGCTGCAGCAGATCGGCGTCCGTCATGGCTCTCCCGTAGGGTGCGCTAGGCGCACCGCAGCCGCGTTGGCAGGATCAGCGCTTGCGCAGGATCAGCGCTTGCGCAGGATCACGCTGCCGATGGAATAACCGGCACCGAACGAGCTGAGCACGCCGAGACTGCCGGCCGGCAGGTCGTCCTGATGCTTGTGCAGCGCGATCACCGAACCGGCCGAGCTGGTGTTGGCGTAGGTGTCGAGGATCACCGGCGCCTCGTGCGGCTCGGCGTCGCGGCCGAGCAGCTTGCGCGCGATCAACAGGTTCATGTTGAGGTTGGCCTGGTGCAGCCAGAAGCGCTTGACATCGCCGACGTTGAGCTGGTTTTCCGCTAGGTGCGCGGCGATCAGCTCGGCGACCATCGGGCAGACGTCCTTGAACACCTTGCGGCCTTCCTGGACGAACAGCTTGTCGCGGGCGCCCACGCCCTCTTCCGCGGCGCGGTTGAGGAAGCCGAAGTTGTTGCGGATGTTGTTGGAGAACTGGGTCAGCAGCTTGGTACCGACCACGTCGAACTGGTGCTGGGAGGTGGCCTGGTCGGCGCGCTCGATGATCACCGCGGTGGCGGCGTCGCCGAAAATGAAGTGGCTGTCGCGGTCGCGGAAGTTCAGGTGGCCGGTGCAGATTTCCGGGTTGACCATCAGGATGGCGCGCGCCTGGCCGGTCTGCACCGCGTTGGTGGCGGCCTGGATGCCGAAGGTGGCCGAGGAGCAGGCCACGTTCATGTCGTAGCCCCAGCCGTCGATGCCCAGCGCGGCCTGCACTTCGATGGCCACCGCCGGGTAGGCGCGCTGCAGGTTGGAGCAGGCGACTATCACCCCGTCGATATCGGCGACGCTCTTGCCGGCGCGCTGCAGAGCCTGCCTGGCCGCGGCCACGGACATCTCGCAGAGGATGCCCCAGTCCTCGTTGGAACGCTCGGGGATGCGCGGCACCATGCGTTGCGGGTCGAGGATGCCGGCCTTGTCGATGACGAAGCGGCTCTTGATCCCGGAGGCCTTCTCGATGAAGGCGCTGCTCGATTCGGTCAGCGCCTCGACCTCGCCGCGGGCGATGGCCTCGGCGTTGTCGGCATTGAATTGCTGCACGTAGGCATTGAAGGATGCCACCAGTTCGTCGTTGGAAATGCTGTTGGCCGGGGTGTACAGGCCGGTACCACTGATCACGACGTTATGCACGGTCATTCCTCTTTTTCTTCGCCGCGCCGGGCGGCCTGCAGGCAGTAGGCCCACTTCTGGAGCATGGGCTGAACGGAGTTGCGGGCGAGGCGGCGACGGCGGCCCCGGCCCAATGCGCCGAGTTTGCCACAGGCCAATGGCGTTCGTCCGCAGCCCGGACGACTGTCCATACGGCCATGACGTGACCGAAATCGGCAAAAGCGTCTAGAGTGAGGTTTTCCTCCTGTTTCCTATGGAAATTGCATGAACCTGTCGCTACTCAGCCGCTACGCTTTTTTCGCCTTCTGTGTGCTGTTCACCCTGGCCAGCCTGCCCTTTCTCCAGCACGAGTGGCTGTGGCCCTTCACCCTGCTCGCCGCCGTGCTCAGCCTGATCGGCCTCGGCGACCTGCTGCAGACGCGCCAGGCGGTGCGGCGCAACTACCCGATCCTGGGCAATATCCGCTACCTGGTCGAAGGTATCCGCCCGGAGATCCGCCAGTACCTGCTCGAAGGCGACAGCGAGCAGCTGCCGTTCTCCCGTGCGCAGCGCTCGCTGGTCTACGCGCGGGCCAAGAACGAGGGTGCCGACAAGCCCTTCGGCACCCTGAGCGACGTGTACCGGAACGGCTTCGAGTTCATCAGCCACTCCATGCGCCCGGCGCCGCTCGCCGATCCCTGCGGCTTTCGCGTGCAGATCGGCGGCCCGCAGTGCCGCCAGCCCTACAGCGCCTCGCTGTTCAACATCTCGGCGATGAGCTTCGGCTCGCTCAGCGCCAACGCCATCCGCGCGCTGAACCAGGGCGCCAAACTCGGCAACTTCTACCACGACACCGGCGAGGGCAGCATCAGCCCCTATCACCGCGAACACGGCGGCGACCTGGTGTGGGAGCTGGGCAGTGGCTACTTCGGCTGCCGCGCCTCCGACGGCCGCTTCGACCCCGAGCGCTTCGCCACCCAGGCGCAGAGCGACCAGGTGAAGATGATCGAGATCAAGCTCAGCCAGGGCGCCAAGCCCGGCCACGGCGGCATCCTGCCCAAGCACAAGGTCACCGCGGAAATCGCCAGCACCCGCGGCGTGCCCATGGGCCAGGACTGCATCTCGCCGTCGCGCCACAGCGCCTTCTCCACCCCCATCGAACTGCTGCAGTTCATCGCCCGGCTGCGCGAGCTGTCCGGCGGCAAGCCGGTGGGCTTCAAGCTGTGCCTGGGCCACCCCTGGGAGTTCATGGCCATCGCCAAGGCCATGCTGGAGACCGGCATCCTGCCCGACTTCATCGTGGTCGACGGCAAGGAAGGCGGCACCGGCGCGGCGCCGCTGGAGTTCACCGACCACCTCGGCGTGCCGCTGCGCGAGGGCCTGCTGTTCGCCCACAACACCCTGGTCGGCTGCCAGCTGCGCGACAAGATCAAGCTCGGTGCCAGCGGCAAGATCGTCAGCGCCTTCGACATCGCCCGGGTGCTGGCCATCGGCGCCGACTGGGCCAACTCGGCGCGCGGTTTCATGTTCGCCATCGGCTGCATCCAGAGTCAGAGCTGCCACACCAACAAGTGCCCGACCGGGGTGGCCACCCAGGACCCGCTGCGCCAGCGCGCCCTGGTGGTCGAGGACAAGGCCCAGCGGGTGCACAACTTCCACCGCAACACGCTCAAGGCGCTGGCCGAGATGCTCGCCGCCGCCGGCCTCGAGCACCCGGCGCAAATCGACGCCAAGCACCTGGTGCAGCGCATGTCGGCCACCGAGATCAAGCTGTTCGCCCAGCAGCACGTGTTCCTCGCCCCCGGCGAGCTGCTCGGCGGGCAGATCGGCGGCGAGTTCTACGAGCGCATGTGGCGGATGGCGCGGGCCGACAGCTTCGAGCCGGCGCCGGCCTGAGGCTCAGGCCGGCTGCAGGCGATAACCGGCCACGACGGAGCCCGGCTGAGGCGCCGCGCCGACCGGCGCCGCGCCGCTGACATGGAATTCGCTGCACAGCTGGCCCAGGTTGCCGGCCAGCTGCTCCAGGCGCTGGCTGTCGTGCGCCACCTCCTGGGCATCGCGCGCGGTGTCGTCGGCGATGCTGCGCACCTGCTGGATCAGCCGCCCCACCTCGCTGGTCGCCGCCAGTTGCTCGCGGGTCGACACGCCGATGGACTGGATCGCTTCGATCGAGCGGTGCACGTTGCCCAGCAGGTCGACGGTCTGCTCGGTGTAGCCGACGCAGCGCGCCACCCCGGCGTGGCTGGCCTGCATCGCCGCCACTGCCCGTGCGCTGCCCTGCTGCAGGCTGGCGATCAGCTCGCGAATCTCGCCGGTGGCCTGCTGGGTGCGCCGCGCCAGCTGGCGCACCTCGTCGGCGACCACGGCGAAACCGCGGCCCTGTTCGCCGGCGCGCGCCGCCTCGATGGCGGCGTTGAGCGCCAGCAGGTTGGTCTGCTCGGCCACCGCGCCGATCACCTCGAGCACCCGGCCGATCTGCTGGCTGCTGTCGGCCAGGGCCTGCACCACCTCGGCGGCGCCCTGCAGGTCGCGCTCCAGTTCGAGAATGCCGGTCTGCGTGGCGCCGATCGCCTGCGCCCCGGCGCTGGCATCGCGGTCGGCCTGCTGCGCGGTGTGCGCGGCCTGCTCGGCATCCGCCGAGACCTGCACCACGGCCTGGGTCAGCTGTTCGATGGCGCCGCCCATCTGCGCGGTGGCCCCCAGCAGGGCCTCGGCGCACTGGTTCAGCTCGGCGGTGGAGCGGCTCAGGTGACGGCTGGTGTCGTGCAACTCGCCGCCGGCGGCGACCACCCGGCTGACCAGTCGATCGAGCAAACCGAGAAAGCGGTTGAAGCGCTGCGCCAGGCGATTGCCGGCGCCGCTGCGGTAGGCCAGGTCGACCGGCTCGCCCTCGCGCAGCAGGTGCGCCGAGGTGCGCTGCAGGTCCTCGCTGGCCGCCGCTTCGCGCGCAGCGTGCACGGCCAGTACCAGCAGCACCAGGGTTTCCGCCACCACGTAGGCGGCGTGGATGAAGATCACCGGCCAGCCGCCGTCGCCGCGCACCACCCAGACCTCGGCGCCGCCCTGCTGCAGGGCGAAGAACGCCACGTGATGCACGGCGATGACCGCGGCCGCGCAGAGAATCGGCAACCAGTCGCGGTAATAGAGCAGAAAGGCCAGCAGCACGAAGACGCTGAAGTGCATCTCCAGCATGCCGTGGCTCTGCTGGATATGCAGCGCGGCCAGCACCATGAAGGCCACGCCCATCAGGCAGCGGTAGGCGCGGCTGCCGCCGATCAGCCGGTACAGCAGGCTCAGGCACAGGGCCGTGCCGCCGCCGATCACCAGCGCGGCGGCCCAGGTGTCGTGCCAGAAGGCCAGGCCGAAGGCATACAGGGTGATGAGCCAGAGCACGCCGAGCATCAGGCGGTCGGCTTGCAGATGGAATTGGCTGAACATGAAAAGCCTCCCTGGCAGGCACGCGAATGGGGCGATCTGTTCTTATTGGCGATTGAAATCTAGCACGCTTGTGCAATAAAGCGACGAAAGACACGAGCAAAGTGCCACTACAGCAAACCTTCACGCCCTGCCGCCCTCCCTTTACCCGCAGCGCGCGCTGGGCCAGACTCGCAGCACCTTCCCGCCGCCCCGGATCGCCTCATGGCCCTGCATACCTGGTTGCTGTTTCTCGTCGCCGTGATCGGCCTGTCGCTGACGCCCGGCCCCAACGGCCTGCTGGCGCTGACCCACGGCGCGCTCTACGGTCACCGCAAGGCCAGCTGGACGGTGTTCGGCGGCGTGCTCGGCTTCGCCCTGCTGATGGCCCTGTCGATGTTCGGCCTGGCCGCCCTGCTCAAGGCCTCGGCCGATGCCCTGCTGGTGCTCAAGTGGATCGGCGGCGCCTACCTGATCTGGCTCGGCATCCAGCTCTGGCGGGCGCCGGCGCTGCACCTGACGGTCGCCGGCCAGGGCGCGCAGAAACCCGCCGCCGCGCTGTTTCGCCAGGGCCTGCTGGCGGCGCTGTCCAACCCCAAGGTGATCCTGTTCTTCGGCGCCTTCCTGCCGCAGTTCCTCGACCCGGCGCGCAGCCTGTGGCAGCAGTTCGCGGTGATGGCGCTGACCTTCGCCCTGGTCGAAGGCCTGGTGGAATACCTGCTGGCGCGCATGGCGCAGCGCATCCGTCCCTGGCTGGAGCGCAGCGGCCGCGGCTTCAATCGCGGCTGCGGCGGCCTGTTCGCGCTGATGGGCGCCGCCCTGCCGCTGAGTCGCTAAGCGTCGCTAGCGGACGGCGCGCAGCTCAGCCCGCGCAGCCAGGCGCAGGCCAGCAGCTCGCCAAGGCGCGGCGCCTCGCCGGCATCCAGGCGCAGCAACCAACGCTCGCCGCCCGGCGCCAACGCCGTCACCCGCGTCGCCCAGCCGCTCGGCAGCAGGGCCTGCAGTTGTGCCTCGACGAGCGGCCGGGTGTGCAATTGGCAGTAAGGCATCACCCACCTCTGCCTCAAGGCTGCATGGCGAAACCGACGCCGAAGCGGTTCCAGGCGTTGATGGTGGCGATGCACAGGGTCAGCTCGGCCAGTTGCTGCGCGTCGAACTGCGCCGCCACCTGGCGGTAGACAGCCTCCGGGGCGCCGCGCTGGGCCAGCAGGGTGAGGTGATCGGTCCACAGCAGCGCAGCGCGTTCGCGCTCGCTGAACAGCGGCGAATCCTCCCAGGCACCGACGGCCAGCAGGCGCCGCGCCGTTTCGCCGGCCTTGAGCGCATCGCTGCCGTGCATGTCGAGGCACAGGGCGCAGCCGTTGAGCTGCGAGGCGCGCAGCTTGACCAGTTCGCGCAGGGACGGCTCCAGCAGGCTGTCGGCCTGGGCCTGTTCCAGCCCGAGCATGGCCTTGAATACCTGGGGGGCGGCCTGGTGATAGTCGAGACGATGGCTGTGCATGGCGATTCTCCGCTCGAGCCCGGCGATGTACCGGGATTGCTCGGCACTGTATTACTCGCAGAACCACGGATAAATTATCCAACCAAGTATACTTTGTGCGGAGTTACGGACAATCATGGCCTTTGATCGACTAGAAGCGATGCGCGCCTTCTGCCGTATCGTCGAACTGGGCAGCTTCACCCGCGCCGCCGACGCCCTGGGTCTGGCCAAGACCACGGTATCCGGCCAGCTGCAGGCGCTGGAAAGCCAGCTCGGCATCAAGCTGCTGCACCGCACCACCCGCCGCGTGTCGCCGACCACCGACGGCAGCGCCTACTACGAACGCGCCCGCGCCGTGCTCGACGACCTCGACGAGCTGGAGGCCTCGGTGGCGCAGAACCGCAGCCTGGCGCGCGGCCGGGTGCGGGTGGAGATGCCTTCGCCGGTCAGCCGTTTCCTGCTGATCCCAGCGCTACCGGATTTCGTCGCCCAGTACCCGCAGATCCGTCTGGACCTGGGCAGCAGCGAGCGCATCGTCGACCTGGTCCAGGAGGGCGTGGACTGCGCCATTCGCGGCGGCCTGGTGCACGACCCGGATCTGGTCTGCCGGCCCATCGGCCGCATGCGTTTCAGCCTGTGCGCGGCGCCCGCCTACCTTGCCGCCAGCGCGCCGCTGCGCCACCCCGACGACCTGCCCCGGCACCGCTACCTGGCTTTCGTCTACCCCGCCAGCGGGCGGCAGAAGGTCAACGCCCTGCACCGCGGCGAGCAGCGCATCGTCATCGAACAGGAGCCGGCCATGCGCTTCAACAGCGGCGAGGCCTATCTGGCCGCGGCCGAAGCCGGCCTGGGCATCGCCGTGCTGCCCCTGGCCGCTGCCCGCCGGGCGCTGGACGAGGGACGCCTGGTGCAACCGCTGGCCGACTGGCAGGCGGACGCCATGCCGCTGAGCCTGGTCTATCCCTACTCGCGTCACCTCTCGGCGCGGGTGCGGGCCTTTATCGACTGGGCCGCCCAGCGCATGGCCGGCGACCCGCTGTGGCGCCTGGAGGACTGACGCCGGTCGCACCTCGCCCTTACTTGCCCGATTTCAGCCGACTGAAGGCGCGGGTCAGGGCGCGATTGAACTCGCGACCGTTGTCGTTCTTGCTGTACAGCGTGGCGCGCAGCTCGGCCGGCGGGTAGGTGCCGGGGTCGGCGAGCAGCGCCGGGTCGACGAAGGCGTCGGCCGCCGGCACCGCGTTGGCGTAGTAGATGCTGTTGCTGATGGCGCCGATCACCTCGGGGCTCATCAGGTGGTCCATCAGCGCCAGGCCGGCCTCGGGGTGCGGCGCATCCGCCGGGATGACCATGGCGTCGAACCAGATCAGCGTGCCCTCGCGGGGGATGCGGTAGCTCAGTCGGTAGTCCTTGCCGGCCTGCTCGGCCTGCGCCGCGGCGATGGCGACGTTGCCGTTCCAGGCCATCGCCAGGCAGGTCTCGCCGTTGGCCAGGTCGCTGATATTGCGGTCGTTGTCGAAGTAGCGGATATGCGGCCTGACCTTGGCCAGGTGGGCCTCGGCGGCCTTGAGGTCGTCGAGGTTCTGCCGGTTGATATCCAGCCCCAGGTAGCGGAAGGCGGCGGCGAACACCTCGTTGGGGTCGTTGAGCAGGCTCACCCCGCAGTCGGCGAATTTCTCCACCACGGCCGGGTCCATCAGCATCGCCCAGCTGCCGGTCGGTGCGTCGCGCATGCGCGCGGCGATGGCCTCCTGCTGGTAGCCGAAGCCGGTGGTGCCCCAGACGTACAGCCCGGCATGGCGGTTGCCCGGATCGAAGCTGGCCATATGCGCGGTGAACTCCGCATCCAGCCCGGCGAAGTGCGGCAGGCGCGCCTTGTCCAGCTCCTGCAGCGCGCCGCTGGCGATGGCCCGGCTCAGGTGCTGGCCGGCGGTCAACACCAGGTCGTAGCCGCTGCCGCCGGTGAGCAGCTTGGTTTCCACCGTTTCCAGCGAATCGAAGTGATCGACCACCACGCGGATGCCGGTCTTGGCCTCGAAGGACGCCAGGGTGTCCGGCGCCAGGTACTCGTTCCAGATATACAGATTGACCTGCTTGGCGGGCTCGGCCGCCTGCGCCTGCGCGCAGACGACGAGAGCCAGAGCCGACAAGGCGGCATGCAGTTTCATGACGGCCTCCTAGCGCTTGGGCGCGGCGTATTGCGGCATGGTGATGCAGGCGACGTTGCCGCCGCCGAGCAGGATCTCCCGCGAGTTGTCGATGCCGAGGATGCGATGGCGCGGGAACAGCTCGGCCAGGGTGGCCTGGGCGATGCGGTCGTTGGGATCATTGAACAGCGGCAGGACGATGGCCGAGTTGCCGGCGTAGTAGTTGATATAGGAGGCGCAGATCTGCGTGCCGGCCTGACGGGTGTGGGTGGCGTCGTCCTGGTCCAGGCCCTCGGCCTCGGCCGCCGTCCACTCCAGCACCCGCGGTTGCGGCAGCTTGTGCACCTCCAGCGCGCGCCCCTGGGCGTCGCGGGTGCTGCGCAGGATGTCATGGGCCTCCTGGTAGATCTCCCACTGCGGGTCGCTGCGGTCGTCGGTCCACTGCATCACCACCGCGCCGGGGCGGACGAAGCAGGCCAGGTCGTCGATATGGCCGTCGGTTTCGTCGAACTTGCAGCCGCGCGGCAGCCAGATCACCTGCTCGGCGCCGAGGTAGTCCTGCAGGCGGCGGGTCATCTCGTCCTTGCCCAGGTGGGCGTTGCGGTTGCGGTTGAGCAGACACTGCTCGGTGGTCAGCAGGGTGCGCTGGCCATCGCTCTGGATGCCGCCCATCTCGGCGATAAAGGGCGCGCGGTAGCGCTCGAAGCCCTCGATCTCGAGGATCTTCTGCGCGATCTGGTCGTCCTTGTCCCAGGGGTAGTAGAGGCCGCCGTCGAGACCGCCGTAGGCGTTGAACTCGAAGTCCACGCCGCGCACCTCGCCGCTGTCGTCATTGACCAGGAAGGCCGGGCCGCTGTCGCGGAACCAGGTGTCGTTGCAGCTTATCTCCACCACCCGCACCTGCGCCGGCAGCTGGCGGCGGGCGTTGGCGTACTGCGCCGCCGAGGCGCACACGGTGACCGGCTCGCTGCTGGCGATGGCCGAAACGATCTCGACCCAGACCTTCTGCGCCGGCTTGCCGCCGTTGCGCCACACGTCCGGGCGCTCCGGCCAGCCGAGCCAGCAGCGGGCCTTGGGTTCGAATTCGCCGGGCAGGCGGAAGCCGTCGGCCTTGGGCAGCGAGGTCAGGGTACGGGCCATTGCTAGGTACTCGTCGGTGGCTGGAGATGAGCCGACAGTACCCGCGGCAGAGCGGCCGCGACCAATGACGATTATCGCGGAACCCTTGAATTCAGTTCACAGGTCGACCAGCTGATCGGTGAACCATTCGATGAACTGCGCCACCGCCGGCTTGTCCAGGCGCAGCCGCTCGCAGACCAGCGCGTACTGCCCCAGCGACGCCACCTGGGCGGCGAACGGGCGCACCAGGCGACCGCTAGCCAGGTCCTCGGCACTGGTCAGGTTATCGCCGATGGCCACGCCCTGGCCGCGCGCGGCGGCCTCCATGGTCAGCCCGGCATGGCCCAGGTAGAGATGGCGCGCCGGCTGGATGTCGCCGGCGTGGGTGGTCAGCCAGGCGGTCCAGGTCTTGCCGTCCTGGTCGTCGTGCAGCAGGCAGTGGCGGGCCAGGTCGCGCGGGTGCTTGAGCGGCAGCTGGTTGAACAGGCCGGGGCTGCACACCGGGAAGAACTGCAGGGTCGGCAGCGGCCGCACGAAATAGGCGCTGGCGTCCTCGGGGCCGGTGCCGTAGGTGATCGCCAGGTCGATCTCGGCGCCCGGCAGCGGCGCTTCCAGCGGTTGCTCGTGCAGGTGCAGGGTGATCTGCGGGTGGCGCTCGGCGAAGTCGGCCAGGCGCCCGATCAGCCACTTCTGCGCCAGCTCCACGGTCACCGCGATGCGCAACTGGGCCTGCGAGCCGGGGTCGCGCAGCTCGTCGCAGGCCTCACCGATCAGCTCGAAGGCCTGCTGCAGGCTGTGCAATAGACGTCGTGCCTACGGCGTGGGGCGCACCTGACGGCCTTCGCGCTCAAACAGCGCGGTGCCCAGTTGCTCCTCCAGCTGGCGAATCTGGTGGCTGACCGCGCTATCGGTGACGCACAGCTCGGCGGCCGCGCGACCGAAGTGGGCGTGGCGCGCGGCGGCTTCGAAGGTGCGCAGGGCGGTGAGCGAAGGCAGGCGGCGCATGACGATCCCGGTTGCGGCAAAGAAAGGCATCCTCCCCCAGCCACCGGCGGCCGGCAAGCTGCGCCGTGTGCACCGACTGTCCGCCTAGGTTCCGCCCAGGCTGCGCAGCACTTGCTCGACCCGCTGTTCCAGCGAGCCCGTCAGGCGAGTGAAGGCCCAGCCACGCCGCTCCAGCTCCTGCTCGTACCAGCGGTTCTGTCGGCGGCGAAAGGTCTCGTCCTGGCGTGTGCCGTCCTGCACGAAGGGGAAATCGTCGGCGCACAGAAACAGGTGCTGGTAGCGACGCTCGGCCAACTGCTCCAGCTCGGCTTCGGCACGACCAAACAGTTCGCGACAGTAGAACAGCGTGGTCAGCGGCGTGGTGTCGCAGACCAGGTAACGCTGGCACTGGCCGGCCAGCGCCTGCTCGCGCGCGACCTGGGTACGGCCGATGCGCAGCAGGTCGTCGTAGCCGAGCACGCCGCCCTGCTCTTCCCACAACTCGCGGCCGTACTCGGCGGCGTGGCGCGTGCCCAACGCCTCGGCCAACGCCAGGCTCAGGCTGCTCTTGCCGGTGGACTCGCCGCCGAGCAGACCGATGCGCTCGACGAAGTCGCCGTAGACCGGCGCCGCCAGGTACCGACGCAAGCCATGGATATCGGCGCGCAGGCGTGAGCCAGAAACGGGAACGTGCGTACGCGCCCGATCCACCTCGACATGGCGTACCGGCCGGCCGAAGCATTGCGCCAGGTGCGCGGCGAAGCCGTCACCATAGGCCTCGCTGGTGAATACCGCGTCCACCGGCTGGCCCAGCACGGCCAGGCAGAAATCGGCGACGAACTGGCGCTGCACGGCATCCGGCTCGTCGCCCTGGGGCAGATCCGCCAGCGCCATCCCCTGGGCGCGTTGTCCGGCGACCCACTCGGGCGTCGCCACCCAGCTGCGCAGCTCGGGAAAGCGCAGCCGCAACCAGCGCGCCCGGCGCTCGGGCTCGCAATCGGCAAGCTCCGGGCGCGCCCAACTGAGCAGAACCAGTTGCTCGCACTGTGCCTGGGCCTGGCGAATCAACCATTCATGCCCCAGGTGCAACGGCGCGAACTTGCCGACCACCAGCCCACGGGCGAATCGCTTGCTCATCTCAGGCCGTCTGCACTGCCAGTTCCCGGCGCCAGCGATACAGGCCGTACCAGGCGTTGCACCAGAACAGCGCGTAGATGAAGGCGGTCAGGTACAGCTCGCGCGAGGCGAACAGCGGCACCGCCAGGGTGTTCACCAGCAGCCAGCCATACCAGCTCTCCAGCTTGCGGCGCATCAGCAGCAGCTGCGCCAGCACGCTGAGGGTCAGCACCAGCGAATCGATGAAAGGCGCGTAGGCATCGGTGAAATGGTGCAGCAGCGCCCCGTAGGCGAGCGCCACGACCACCGCGAGCGACAGCGCCAGGCACAGTCCCGTCCAGGCCGAGCGGCTGATCGGCAGCGCCGCGCCCTTGCGCCCGTAGAGCCAGCTCCACCATCCCAGCAGGCTGGTGGCGATGAAGAAGGCCTGCAGGGTGACATCCGCATACAGCTGCACACTGAAGAACAGCCAGCCGAACAGCGCGCAGCCGATCAGCCCGACCGCCCAGGTATGCACCGAATTGCGCGCCGCCAGCAGCACCGAAGCCAGGTAGAAGAGGTTGGCGAAGATCTCCAGCGACGACGGCATGCACGCATCCTTATGGACATGGAATCAGCGGCGCAGCCTATCAGGCCACGGTCATATCTGTATCGGCCCTGACGCGCCATGACGGTAGGGTGCGCCGTGCGCACCAGGGGCGGTACAGCCGGCATTCCGGTGCGCACAGCGCACCCTACGAGGTATCGCCGCCAGATACGCGGCCTTATCCGATCGGCATCGGCACGAGGCTCATTCCCACGCCTCCCGCTCCCCTTTCCAGGCGTGCAGCTCGCGCTTCTGCGCGCCCGACCACAACCAGCCGCTGCGCGCGCCCACCAGGGTGCTGACCGCATGCTGGCGGCCGAAGCGGTTGTGGCGGGCGAGCATCAGGGCGATATCGCGCACTACGGCCAGCGCGCTGCTGTTGGACTGGAACAATGGCGTCAGCAAGCGGCTGGCCTGGCGGTAGTAACGCAGGTGGTCGCGGCGGGCGTCGCCGTAGCGGGCGAAGATGGCGTTCCAGTCGAGAGAGTGCTGCTCCCGCCCGCAGGTCTCACCCAGGGCATCGGCCAGCGCGGCAGCGTCGACCAGCGCCATGTTGGCGCCCTGCCCCAGTTGCGGACTCATGGCGTGGGCGCAATCGCCGATGGCCAGGACACGGCCGTCGTGCCAGCGCTGCATGCGCACGTCCGCATAGGCGGCCAGGGTCAGTTGCGCGGGGTCGTGCAGCTGTTGCAGATAGACCTCGGCGGCCTCGCCGGCCAGGTTGCGCACACGGGTCTTCCAGGCCTCCAGACCGCTCGCTTGCCACGCCTCGTGCTCGCTGAGCGGCAGGCTCCAGAACAGACTGGTCAACGAGGTGTCACGGGCCTGGTGGGTGCAGCCGGTCGGCATCAGGCCGAACATTTCCCGGCAACCGCGATACCACTGGCGCAGCTCGCCAGACTCGGCAGTAGGGGAAGTCGGCAACATGCTCCACAGCGCGCCCCAGGGATAGGGCCGCGCCCACTGGCGCACCTGCATCTGTGCGCGAAGGGTCGAGCGGGTGCCATCGGCCAGGATCAGCGCGGCGAAATCGCCCAGGGGACTCTCGTCGCCATGCGCGTCCTCCCGCAGCAGCCGTACATGACCGGGCGCCTGCTCGAAGCGGCTGACCGCGATGCCGGTTTCCAGCTGCACGCCGGCACGTTGCGCCGCATGCAGCAGAGCCGTCATCAGCACGCCACGGTGGATGCCGAGACCGAAGCTGCCCGGCTGCCAGTCGTGATAACGCGTATCGAGGATCGCCCGCCCCTGGCAACTGGTGCCATACAGCCGGCTGACCGGCGCGCCCAGCGCGGTGCACTCGGCCAGCAGTCCCAGGCGCTGCAACACCGCCAGGCCGGACGGCTGCAGCAGGATGCCGGCGCCCACCGGCTGCAGCCGTTCGACACGTTCCAGCAGGCGTACCGCATGGCCCTGACGGGCGAGAAGAATCGCGGCGGCCAGACCGGCGGTGCCCGCTCCCACTATGGCTATCGGCAATCCATTCAAATTCATGCTCCCTGGTTTGATGCAGGGAATACTAACCGGTGCGCGTCACTCTCGGCATGAACGCCCGCACAGCGGCAAAGCGATCAGGGCTTGTCCGCGCGGATATCGAAGCCACCCTTATTCTGGCTGACGATGCGCAGGTGCTGGGTTTCCCCGCTTTGCACCGGCACCGCCACTTCGCGCAGCAGGCGGCCCATGCCGCACAGGGTGTCATCCATGCGGTCCGGCGTGATGCCGACCACGCGTGTGCCTGGCGGCACCTGGAAGGTCGCGACCTCACCGACGCCGATGCGCGCGGCGACCTGGCGGTCCACTTCGATGGCCACGTAGCAGCCGCCACCCATCAGCCCGAAATCGCGGTTGACCACGATCTGCGCGCCGTTTGCCTGCGCCTGCTGAAACGCCAGCAGGCGATCTTCCGGCACCGGCTTGACGTGCTCGGGGTCACCTCGAAACGACGAACAACCGGCCAGCAACAACAGAGGTAGAGCGACGAGGAGCGAACGCATGAGCCCTCCATGGGCAGATGAATGCCGCCTGAGTATTGGGGCTGGCGGGCCGGCGGGCAAGGTATCGATCGCGCCGATGCCCCGTAGGGTGTCGCGGGGGCGCCCAGGTCGTGCGCACCTCGACTGTAGCGTCGGCGCCTCGGTGCGCACGGCGCACCCTACGAAGCCTCACGGCCAGGCACGAAGCCTTACGACAGCCAGGCGTGCGACTCATGGCGTGGCTTCAGCCCTGTAGGCGCTTGACCAGACGCGCCTGCAGCGCTTCCAGCTCGGCCGGGTCGGCCTTGCTGGCCGCGTGAATGCCCAGCCCCTCGCCCTCGAAGCGCGGGATCACGTGCATATGAATATGGAACACCGTCTGCCCGGCCGGCGCGCCGTTGAACTGCGCCACCTGTACCCCGGCCGGCTCCAGCTCCTCGACCAGGGCGCGGGTGAGCTTCTGCACCACCGCCATCACCTTGGCCAGGCTGGCCTCGTCGATCTCGAGGATGTTGCGCGCGGCGGCGCGCTTGGGAATCACCAGGCTGTGGCCGTAGGACTGCGGGAACAGGTCGAGGAAGGCCAGCACCTCGTCGTCTTCGTACAGCTTGTAGCAGGGCGCTTCGCCGCGAATGATCTGGGCGAAGATGTTCTGGGGATCGTAGGTACCGTGCAGACTCATGCCGATGGGCTCCGTGCCGGGTGGAGGAAAGCTCGCACCATACCGTCTCGCCCGCGCCCAGGAAACCGGCGCTTCACCGCCGTAAGGCTCGCGTCTCCATGTCCCGCCTCGCCGGCGCTCAGGCAACCGGCGGTTGGCCGGCGCAACGCTGGCGCCCATAGCCAGCCCAAGCATCGGCAACCGGCCGGCATCGCCCGGGTCGATGGGCATTAGCAGCAGGATCGATTTCCCTCGCCCGCCCCCGGCGTGTTCTGATCGCCCGCATCCCGTCGCCGTCCCATCCGCCATGGAGTTCACATGACCGACCTCGCCCAGTTCCCCATCACCCGCAAATGGCCCGCCCAGCACCCCGAGCGCCTGCAGCTCTACTCGCTGCCCACGCCCAACGGGGTCAAGGTGTCGATCATGCTGGAGGAAACCGGTCTGGCCTATGAGCCGCATCTGGTCAGCTTCGACAGCAACGACCAGTTCAGCGAAGCGTTTCTCTCGCTCAACCCGAACAACAAGATTCCCGCCATCCTCGACCCCAGCGGGCCGAACGGCGAGCCGCTGGCATTGTTCGAGTCCGGCGCCATCCTGCTCTACCTGGCGGAGAAGACCGGCCAGCTGCTGCCGCAGGCTGCCGGTGCACGCTACCAGGCGATCCAGTGGCTGATGTGGCAGATGGGCGGCGTCGGCCCGATGTTCGGCCAGCTCGGCTTCTTCCACCGCTTCGCTGGCCGCGACTACGAGGACAAGCGTCCGCGCGACCGCTACGTGGCGGAGAGCAAGCGCCTGCTCGGCGTGCTCGACCGGCACCTCGAAGGCCGCGACTGGATCATGGGCAGCGAATACAGCATCGCCGATATCGCCACCTTCCCCTGGATACGCAACCTGGTGGGCTTCTACGAGGCCGGCGAGCTGGTCGAGTTCGAGCGCTTCGCCAACCTGCGCCGCGTGCTCGAGGCCTTCCTCGCCCGCCCCGCCGTACAGCGCGGCTTGAACATCCCCGCGCGCGGCTGACGCACCTGAATACGACGAAAGCACCGATCTAGAGCCATTGCCAATCCCCCGACGCACTGTCGGGGGCCTATAATGCGCCGGCCGTTTACCCTCCCCGCCCAAGGTTATTCATGAACGACCATGCCGCCGCCGGCGCGACCAGCCTGTCGCCCGGTGCGATCCTTCTCATTCAACTCGCCCTGGCCCTCGGCGGCTTCGCCATCGGCACCGGCGAATTCGCCATCATGGGCCTGATGCCCAACGTCGCCGCCGACCTGGGCGTCAGCGAGCCGCAGGTCGGCCACGTGATCAGCGCCTATGCCCTCGGCGTGGTGGTCGGCGCGCCGGTGCTCGCCCTGCTCGGCGCGCGCCTGCCCAGGCGCATCCTGCTGTTGCTGCTGATGGGCTGCTTCGCCCTCGGCAACTTCGCCAGCGCCCTGGCCCCGGATTACCTGGCGCTGATGCTGTTCCGCTTCGTCGCCGGCCTGCCGCATGGCGCCTACTTCGGCATCGCCATGCTGGTGGCGGCGAACATGGCGCCGCCGCACAAGCGGGCCAAGGCGGTGAGCCGGGTGCTGGCCGGCCTCACCGTCGCCATCCTGATCGGCAACCCGCTGGCCACCTGGCTCGGCCAGGGCCTGAGCTGGCGCTACGCCTTCGCCCTGGTCGGGGTGATCGCCATCACCACCATCGCCATGGTGGCGATCTTCCTGCCGGCCGATCGCAACGAGCAACGCAGCAGCCCGATCGGCGAGCTGCGCGCCTTCAACCGCGCGCCGATCTGGCTGGCCATGGCCATCGGCTCGATCGGCTTCGCCGGGATGTTCTGCGTGTTCGCCTACATGGCGCCCACCCTGCTGCAGGTGACCGGCGTGCAACCGGGCTGGATTCCGCTGGCGATGGCGCTCTTCGGCGCCGGCTGCATCGTCGGCAACAGCGCCGGCGGCTGGCTGTTCGACCGCCTGCGCTTCAAGGCGGTGGCCTGGATCCTGCTGTGGAGCGCGCTGGTGCTGCTGTCGATGCCGCTGGCCGCGCAATCGGTGTGGAGCGTGGCCCCGGCGATCTTCGCCCTGGGCACCATGATCGCCCTCGGCCCGGCGCTGCAGACCCACCTGATGGACGTGGCCAGCGGCGCGCAGACCCTGGCCGCGGCCTCCAACCACGCCGCCTTCAATATCGCCAACGCCCTCGGCCCCTGGCTCGGCGGCCTGGCCATCGGCGCCGGCCTGGGCTGGACGGTCACCGGCTATATCGGCGCGGCCACCGCCGTGCTCGGCCTCGGCCTGTTCGCCTGGGCCTGGCAGGTGCAGCGCGCGCAGCCGGTCGCGGCGGCGCCCGCCGAGCCGGCGGCGAGCTAGCAAGGCGCGCCGGCGGCAGGTATCTTCTGCCGCCAACGCCAACCGCCCTTGCCCATCGAGTCGCCCATGAATCCGCGCCTGCTTCGCCCCCTCCTGCTCTGCAGCCTCGCCCTCGCCGCGCTCGGCGCGCAGGCCCGGGTCGAGGTCGAGGCGCGGGACGGCCTGCTGGCGGCGAAGATTTCCGAGGAGATCGCACCCGGCGACTACGAACGCCTGCTGCAGGGCCTGCGTGCCCATCCGGGCAGCTACAGACGCAAGATCGTCCTGCTCGACAGCATCGGCGGCAGCGCCCCAGAGGCGATGCGCATGGGCCGCCTGCTGCGCGAGACCGGCTTCGAGGCGCTGGTGCCGACCGACGGGGTCTGCCAGGGCAGCTGCGTCTACCTGCTGGCGGCCGGCAAGCGCAAGATCGTCAAGGGCCACGTCGCCCTGCGCCGCCCGCCCTTCGCCGCCGGCGACTCGGCCCAGGCCCAGGCCGCTCACGGCCGCCAGCCGTTCAGCCCGGCCGCTTACTTGCGCGAGATGGGCGTCGCAATCGACCTGGCCGCAGACATCTACCGCGCCGCCCCCGGCCAGTTACGCCTGCTGAGCAGGGACGAGCTGGCGCGCTATCGGTTGCACTGAGGCGACCGGCGCTTAGAACAAACCCAGCCCCCAGGCGGCCCCGAACAGCACCAGCGAGAAGCCCCACATCCACCACAGCGAGTAGCGGATGTGCCGCCCCAGGTCCAGCCCGGCCAGGCCCAGGGCCAGCCATAGCGCCGGCGAGAACGGGCTGATGAAGGTGCCGATGATATTGCCGATGGTCAGCGCGTAGACCACGCTGGCCGCCTCCACGCCCTGGCCATTGACCACTTCCAGGGTCACTGGCAGCAGGCCGAAGTAGTAGGCGTCGGTACTCAACATCAGTTCCATCGGCAGGCCGAACAGGCCCAGGACGATATGCAGCTGCCCCACCAGCGGCGCCGGCAGCAGCTGCACCAGATCCTTGGCGATGGCGGTGAGCATGCCGGTGCCGGTGAAGATGCCGAGCATCGAGCCGGCGGCGAGGATGATCATGCCCATGCTCAGCGCCGCCGGCGCATGCGCGGCGATGCGCTGCATCTGCAGCTTGCCGCCGGGGTAGTTGATCAGCAGCGCCAGGCACAGGCCGATCATGAAGATGTAGCCGGCCGGCAGCACGCCGGAAAACAGCGCGGCCAACACCAGCAGGAACAGCCCGGCGTTGACCCACAGCAGGCGCGGGCGCTCCAGTTCGCGTTCTGCCGCGCTGGGCTCGTGCAGATCGACACTGGTTTCCACCAGCACGCCCTCGTCGCCGCTCTGGCCGGCGGCGATGCGGCGCTGCTCGCGCCAGCCCAGCAGCACGGCCAGGGCGATCAACAGCGCCACGCCAATGCCCTGGATGACGATCAGCGGCCGCCACAGCTCGGTCACCTCGATGCCGGTCACCGCCGAGGCGCGCCCCAGCGGCCCGGCCCAGGGCAGCATGTTGAAGATGCCGGCGCCCAGTGCGAGCAACAGCAGCATCAGGTAGGGGCTCATGCGCAGTTGCTTGTACAGCGGCAGCAGCGCCGGAATGGTCAGCAGGAAGGTGGTCGCGCCGGCGCCGTCGAGGTGCGCCAGCATGCCGATCACCGCCGTGGCCACGGTCACCGCGATGACGTTGCCGCGGGTCAGCCGCACCATGCCGCCGATCAGCGGGCGGAACAGCCCGGTGTCCTGCAGCACGCCGAAGAAGGTGATGGCGAAGACGAACATGCTGGCGATGGCGATCACCCGGCCGATGCCGTCGGTGAAGAAGCCGGAGATCGCCTCCGGGCCGAAGCCGGCGCCCAGGGCCCCCAGCAGCGGCACCAGAATCAGCGGCAGGACAGGCGACATGCGCCCGATAAGCAGCAGCACAACCAGGCTGCCGATGGTCAACAGACCGATCAGGGTCAACAAATCGATTTCTCCTCTTTTTCTTGTCGAGCGCAGCAAAGGCGCGCGCGGAGGCTAAGGCGCGAACCTTTCAGCAAGCTTTAAGCGCCTGGCGCGGCGCGGCGGAAATGTCAGGGGATATGTCGGCGCGGGCTCGCCGCGTGCCGCATATCGCCGCGCCGGGAGCAGCGCGCGGACAGCGACTAGGCTGCATGAGGGACCTCATGCCCTACTCCGTCAAAACCCTACAAGGAGGTACCCGCGATGGTTTCAGCCCTGATTCAGAACCTGCCCCTCAACAACCATTCGCCGGTCGGCGGCATGCTGCCCTACCACCAGAACTGCGTGGCCATGGCCTTCTCCCGCACCCTCGGCATCGGCGTCAACGCGGCGGTCAACCTGTTTATCGCGCGGGGTTGGGTGGGCAGCGCCAGCGCCCTGCAGTACGACAACGCCATCGCCAATATCGTCGCCCAGCTGCCGCTGGCCAACGTCGCCCTGGACGAGTCTTGGCTGTCGCTCAAGCCGCGCCTGAGCACGCTGGCGGATGGCCGCTACTTCGCCGTCAATTCGGGGGCCAACAACTTCGGCGGCACCGGCATCGGCCATGCCTTCGCCATCGTCAAGCACGGCAGTTGGGGCACCGCCGCCAACAACTCGGAGAAAACCGACAGCAACTACGGCAGCAGCATCGCCGGCTCGAGCAAGATCAGCCTGTGGGGGCCGGCCTAGGCTGGACCCACTACGCCCAGGCCCTGCGCGCCGGAGTCATAGCGACGCTGCGCAGACAACGCACTAGCCTGCTTTCTTCCTACCGGTCTTGCGCGCATGGGCACCGGCGGCGGCGGCCTTGAGCAGGCGCTGGAAGGTCGGGCACTCGGCGTGGCTCGGCGCCGGGCAGGCGGCGGCATGGCGCAGGCCACGGCTCATGGCGCGCAGGCGCTTGATGCTGGCGTCGATCTCGTCGGCCTTGGCCAGCAGCGCCTGGCGATCGATGTTCGGCGCGCCGTTGCCGGTCAGCATGCTGCGGATCTCCTCCAGGCTGAAGCCGGCCGACTGGCCGAGGGAGATCAGCGCCAGCTGGTCGAGGATCTGCGGGCCGAAGCGACGTCGCTCGCCCTGGCGGTTGAGCACCTGCAGCAGCCCCTTCTCCTCGTAGAAGCGCAGCGTCGATGCGGGCAGACCGGAACGTTTGACGACTTCGGCGATATCCATGCGAATACCTCTTGACCTCAAGCTCACTTGAACTTGTAGCCTCACATCGAAGCCAGCAGTGGTCAACCCGAGTGAGGCACCGAAATGAACCCGTTACTGCAAAACCTTCTGCTGACTGTCGCCATAGGCGCCGGTGCCACCCTGGTGATGGATGCCTGGCTGCTGCTCCTGCGCCGCCTGGGTGTGCCAACCCTGAGCTTCGCCTTCGTCGGCCGCTGGGTCGGCCACCTGCTACGCGGAAAGGTGATGCACGAAGCCATCGCCAAGGCCGCGCCGATTGGCGGCGAGCTGGCCCTGGGCTGGCTCGTCCACTACGCCACCGGCATCGCCTTCGCCGCCCTGCTGCTGGTTCTCGCCGGTCCGGACTGGGCCGTACGTCCCTCGCTCCTGCCGGCCCTGGCGCTGGGCCTGGTCAGCGTGGCCGTGCCGCTGCTGCTGATCCAGCCGGCGATGGGCGCCGGTATCGTCTCGCGCCACACGCCGACGCCGCTGAAGAACTGCCTGAGAAGCCTGGCCAGCCATGGCGTGTTCGGCCTCGGCCTATACCTGAGTGCCAGCCTGCTGGCCGCGCTGCCGACCTGAGCCCGGCCTTCGCCCCAGGCGCTGCCTGTTGGCCAAAAGCGATGGGCGCACGTACTCAGGGCCCCAGGTAGCGCTGTTCGATGCGGGCGTAGCTGCCGTCCTCCACCAGCCCGCGCAAAGCGGCGGCATAGTTCTGCACAAACTCGGGCTGCACGCTCTTCCTGCTGAAGGCCACCTCCGCCGCGTCGCTGGACACCACCACGGCGGTCGGGCGGATCTGCTCGCTCAGGCCCAGGCCCTGCAGCTCGAAGCGGGCGGAGTGTTCGTCGGCGATCAGGCCATCGATGCGTCGCCGGGCGACCATCTGCCAGAGGTTGAGACGAGTGGCGTTGAGCACCACGCGGCTGGCGAAGGCCTCGTCGGCCATCAGCGTCTGGTAGTCCGCCCCGTAGGACACGCCGATCTGCGCACCGAGGCGCAGCGGCGTGTCGCGCAGTTGCAGCAGGTTGTCCAGCGGCCAGCGCTGCGCCGCGTCGCTGCGCAGGAAGAGGATATTGCGCGACGGCTCGAGGATGACGCCGGAAAAATGCGCGTAGGCCTCGCGCTCCGGCTTGCGGAAGGCGCCGGGCAGGACGTCGAGACGGCCCTGCTCCAGCTCCAGCAGCGCCCTGGCCCAGGGCAGGCGTACCAGGCGCGCCTGGCAGCCCAGGCGGGCGAACACCGCGCGATTGAGGTCGATATAGATGCCGCCGACCGAGCCGTCCGCCAGCTCCATGCTGAAGGGCGGGTCGTGATCCCAGCGCAGCGACAGTTCGCAGGCCGCCCCGGCCAGCCCCGGCAGCAGTATGAGCAGCAGCAGGAAGCGGCGCAGGGCACCTGGGCGAGCCAGCGGGGGACGAACTGCAGATAGCGTCAAAGGCGACTCTCGGGACTACAGGGGACCGATACGCCCGAGTCTAGGGAAAGCACCAGTGGATGGCAAAGCACCACGGCATTCGCGGCCAGCGGCGCCGACGAGACGTCGTCGCGTCAGGCTGAACCTGGGTTTGAAGCCCGCAGCGACCTTAGCGCGTGGCCGCAAAGCCCTTTATCCGCGCCAACCAGGCCGGGTCGAGGCGGTTCTGCTCCAGCTGCAGCCCCTGCGCCTGCATGGCTTCGCGGTGCGCGTCGATCTCGCGCACCATCTGGCTTAGCTCGCTGGAGTTGCCGTCGAGCTGGTGCATCTGGGTCAGACCCAGGTGGTAGAAGCGCAGCAGCTTCATCGCGCTGTCGTCGCCCTGGGCCACGCCGGCTTTTACCTGGTGCATGACATTGGTCACGCGCATCAGGCTGCGCTTGAGCCGCCAGCCGTACACCGCCGCCGCCATGAGGGGCCGCGACCACAGCTGCAGGCGCACCAAGGCGACGGTCAGGCCCAGGCCGGCCAGCACGCCGAGCAGGTTCCAGCGAAAATTGTCGCCGCCGGGCGTGCCGAACGCCTGGGTGCTGGCGGTGGCGCAGAGCATGGCCAGGGTCAGGAAGACGACCGCGATCAGCAGCGTGCTGCGGCGGGTCTGCTGGCGGTAGTGCTCGGGATCGATGGGGGTGATTTCGAACATGGGCTGGGCCATTCCTGCAGCGGGTCGAAAGCGGGGTCGCAGCCCCGGCTGGATGGGGCGCCAAGATGCCCTATCGGGGCAAAACGGTCGAGCCCCGGCGATAGCCGGAGTGCAACAAATCTTCAACACCCGCGCCGCGAAGCGGCAAAGCTCAGCAGGAGCACGCCGAACGACACGACAGCCGCAGCTCCCTCAGCGCCGCCCTTCGTTCTGCGTTGGACTCGAATACTCGCCGAGCATCGACCAGACCAATACTGCAATCTTGAAAATCTGGCCCAGTACCTGGGTAGAGCGGATATCCAAGCCAATTCGATAGGCCCGATAAAGTTCGCCTGAAACCATGCTGCGGATAATGCCCGCATTGCCACTTACCATTCGCCATTCCGAAACATAGTTCCCAGCCCAGTCGCTCCCCACATCCTTTGACTTGAACTGTCCGCCCATCGCCTGGATCAAGTCTTCCGCATGCGAGTAGTCGTCATGGATATTGACGTGGCGCGGATTGGACACCACAAGCGCCGCGGTAATCTTCTCGCTCTCGCCTTTGAGGTATCGCGCATTGCCCGATGTCGCCTCGACCGTCAAAGCCGGTTCAATAGCGTCTTGAAATAAATAGCTCGTCATTTATAACCTCCCTGCCATTGGCTCGCTCGATACCCGCGCGGCGCTTCACTGAGGCTGCTGGTACGCCACACCCCTTCAATCGAGAGATGAAGAGCCTAGCTTCGAGTCGCCAAAGCTGCAAAACGCCTCGTCGGCGAAGCGGAGCATGGCCGGGCGGGCGATGCCGCGCTTACGGGGAGTGCGGCATTCGCACAGGCTTTGCCGCGGGCCAGGCATATCGCCCAGCCGTTACCGCGCGCGCCGACCAAAAGCCTCAGGCCTCGACCTGACTCCACTGCTTGCTCAGGCGCTTGTCCGACACCGCCATCCTGGTGCCCAACTGCTGGGCGAACAGCGATACGCGGTATTCCTCGAGCATCCAGCGATACAGCGTCAGCTCGGGGTCGCGCTTGCCTTCCTGGGCGTGCTTGGCCGCGCGCGCCTGGTACTGCTGCCAGTAGCCGCTCAGCTCGCCGGTCCATACGCGGTCGCGCTGCACCTGGGCGCCGACCTTGTCCAGGCGCTGCTCGATGGCCTTGAGATAACGCGGGATTTCCTTGAGCCACTCGCCCAGCGTCTCGCGCACGAAACCGGCATAGACCAGGTTCGCCAGCTGCAGCTTGATGTCGTTGAGCGCCATGGCCTGGGCCAGGTCGATCTTGCCCTTGAAGCGCTTCTGCAGGCCATGGTGGAGCTTGAGAATCTCCAGCACCTGACGGGCGATACGTTCGGCATGGGCGGTCCAGTCGCCGCGCTTGCGCTCGGCCAGTTGCGCCAGGGCGGCGCCGTCGCGCGGCAGCGTGGCTTCGCCGTCGAGGATGCAGGCATCCAGGCTGGCCAGCAGAATATCCTCGACCAGCGCCTCGACGCGGCCGATCTCGCGATAGAGCAGGCCCAGTTCGGTCAACCCCGGCAGCTTGCCGCGGAGGAACTTGGCCTGCTCGGCCAGTTGCTGCAAGAGCAGACGCTGCAGGGCGCGGCGATGCTGGAAATCCGCCTCGGCCTGGGTCGGGAAGCGCCCTTCCTTGACCACACCCGCCTCTTCCACCAGCGCCGGGTAGACGGTCATGGAGAGGCCGGCGATCTTCTGCTGGGCCTTCTCGGCGACCTCGGCGAAGGCCTTGGCCTCCACCGCTTTCGGCTTGTCGCTCTGCTGCCCGATGGCCAACGCGGCCTGGCTGGCCTCGGCGAAACGCGCGGTCAGCTCGGCCAAATCGCGGCCTTCGCCGAGGAACTTGCCCTGGGCGTCGACCACCTCGATATTCATCTTCAGGTGGTTTTCCAGCCCGGCGGCAGCTTCCGCCCAGGCCTCGTCGGACACCCTTGCGCCGGTCATGCGCAGCAGCTCCTGGCCCAGCGCCTGCGGCAGCGAGCCCTGGCCGAACACCAGCTTGGCCAGCGCCGCACCGACGAAGTCCGGCACCGGCACGAAGTTCTTGCGCAGCGCCTTGGGCAGGCCGCGCACCAGGGCGATGCACTTGGCTTCCAGCAGCCCCGGCACCAGCCATTCGAGGCGCTCGGGTTGCAGTTGCGGCAGCAGCGGCGCCGGCACGCGCAGGGTCACGCCGTCGCGCGGGTGATTGGGCTCGAAGTGGTAGCTCAGCGGCAGTTGCAGCTCGCCGATACGCAGGCTGTCCGGGTACTGCGCGGCGGTGACGTCCTTGGCGTCGCGGGCCAGGGCGTCTTCCTCGCGCATGATCAGCAGCCCGGCGTCGGCGGCGCTACCCTTCTTGTACCAGCTCTCGAAACTGGCGGTCTGGTAGATGTCCGGCGGGATGCGCGCGTCGTAGTAGCCGAACAGCGTCTCTTCATCGGCGAGGATATCGCGCCGGCGCGACTTGGCCTCCAGCTCGTCGAGGCGTTCGAGCAACTGGCGGTTGGCGGTCAGGCAGCGCACGCGGCTGTTGATCTCGCCGCGCACCAGGCCCTCGCGGATAAACAGCTCGCGCGCCACCTGCGGGTCGATGGGGCCGTAATGCACCGGGCGGCGGCCGACCACGATCATGCCGTACAGGGTGACCTGCTCGAACGCCACCACCTGGCCGCGCTTCTTCTCCCAGTGCGGTTCCAGATGGTTCTTCTTCACCAGGTGCGCCGCCAGCGGCTCGATCCAGTCCGACTCGATCTTCGCCACCATACGGGCGAACAGTTTGGTGGTTTCCACCAGCTCGGCGGCCATCACCCAGTTGGGTTTCTTGCGCCCGATACTGCTTCCCGGGTGAATCCAGAAACGCCGCTGGCGCGCGCCGAGGTAGTCGCCCTCCTCGGTCTTCTGCCCGATCTGGCTGAGCAGGCCGGCAAGAATCGCCTTGTGCACGGCAGCGTAGTTCTTCGCCCGCAGCGCCGCCTCGCCGGCCTCGGCTTGCTGGCGGGCGATGGCGTTGACCTTAGTGTCGGTGGTGGGTGGCGGGGCCTTGCTGTCCGCCGGCTGTGGTTCGCGGCTGAAGCCGCTCCTACCGGTTCCGCGTTCGCCTTCGAGCTTTAGCTCGCGGACGATCAGCACCAGCTGGCGATGCGCATCGCGCCATTCGCGCAGGCGCATGTAGTTGAGGAAGTTCTTCTTGCACCAGTTGCGCAAGGGGTTGGCGCCCAGCGCCTGGCGCTGCTCCTCGAAGCCGCGCCAGAGGTTGATCAGCGCGGCGAAGTCCGAGTCCACGTCCTTCCACTGCGCGTGCGCCTGGTCGGCGGCCTGCTGGCGATCCATCGGCCGCTCGCGCGGGTCCTGCACCGACAGCGCCGCGGCGACGATCAGGATTTCCTCCAGGCTGCCCTGCTTGGCACCCTCCAGCACCATGCGCCCCAGGCGCGGGTCGATGGGCAGACGCGCCAGTTGCCGGCCGATGGGCGTGAGCTGATTGTCGCGGCCCACCGCCGACAACTCCTGCAGCAGGTTGAAGCCGTCGCTGATGGCCTTGCCGTCTGGCGGCTCGATAAAGGGGAAGTCCTCGATGCTGCCCAGGCGCAGATGGAGCATCTGCAGGATCACCGCCGCCAGGTTGGTGCGCAGGATCTCCGGGTCGGTGAATTCCGGGCGGCCGAGGAAATCCTCCTCGCTGTACAGACGGATGCAGATGCCCGGCTCGACCCGCCCGCAGCGGCCCTTGCGCTGGTTGGCGCTGGCCTGCGATACCGGCTCGATGGGCAGGCGCTGCACCTTGGCGCGGTAGCTGTAGCGGCTGATGCGCGCGGTACCGCTGTCGATCACATAGCGGATGCCCGGTACGGTCAGCGAGGTTTCCGCGACGTTGGTGGCCAACACTATCTTGCGCCCGGCCATGGGCGCGAAAATCTTCTGCTGCTCGGCCGGGGTCAGCCGTGCATACAGCGGCAGCACCTCGGTAAAGCGCAGGTTGGCCTTGCGCAGCACCTCGGCGGCCTCGCGAATCTCGCGCTCGCCGGGCAGGAACACCAGCACGTCGCCGGGGCGCTGGCCGACGTTGCGCTCGTGGGCGGCGATCTCGTCCAGCGCGGCGAGAATGCCCTGGTCGATGGACAGGTCGTCGAGCAGGCGCTCGCCCTCCTCGTCCACCTCGGCGGCCAGCGGGCGGTACCAGGTGTCCACCGGATAGGTGCGACCGGACACCTCGATGATTGGCGCGTTATCGAAGTGTTTGGAGAAGCGCTCCAGATCGATGGTCGCCGAGGTGATGATCAGCTTCAGATCCGGGCGGCGCGGCAGCAAGGTCTTCAGATAGCCGAGCAAAAAATCGATGTTGAGGCTGCGCTCGTGCGCCTCGTCGACGATGAGGGTGTCGTACTTCTCCAGAAAGCGGTCGTGCTGGGTCTCGGCGAGCAGGATGCCGTCGGTCATCAGCTTGATCAGCGTACCGTCATTGCTCTGATCCTCGAAACGCACCTGATAGCCGACCAGCTCGCCCAGCGGCGTGCCGATTTCCTCGGCCACCCTCGTCGCCACGCTGCGCGCCGCCAGCCGGCGCGGCTGGGTATGGCCGATCAGCCCATGCACGCCGCGACCGATCTCCAGGCAGATCTTCGGCAACTGCGTGGTCTTGCCCGAGCCGGTCTCACCGGCGATCACCACCACCTGGCTCTTCTCCAGCGCGGCCTTGATCTCGTCGCGCTTGGCGGCAATCGGCAGCGCATCGTCGTAGCGCATCGGCGGCACGCTCCGCTGGCGCGCCAGCACCTTGGCGCAGGACGCCTGGAAGCGCTCCAGCCACTGCGCCAGCTTGGCCTCGTCCGGCTTTTTCTGCAGCTCGTGCAGCTGCCGGCGCAGGCGATGGCGGTCGGCCTGCAGGGCCTGGTCGAGGTTCTTGTGCAGTTGGTCGAAGCTGGGGCTGGCGTCGGTCATCGGGGCCGTGCGGAGTCTGTCGTCGGGAAATCAGCCGGCGATTGTCGCAGATTGCGCCCCGCCCGCGTAGACACCGACCGCCCGTAGCGCCAGCGAACAGCCCGCCAGTGGCGCCAGCGGCAGCATGGCGGCCTTGGCCAAAACGTGCCCAGTCAGGCTACAGCTGCAGCCTCTAGAAGCCCGGGGCACGGTAGCCCTCTTCGCCACCGAGCAGGGCCCACAGCACCTTGGCCTCGCCGATCTGGCCGGTCGGCAGCTTGAAGATGTCGCGATCCAGCACCAGCAGATCGGCCTGCTTGCCCACCTCCAGCGAGCCGGTGCGCTCTTCCTGGCGCAGGGTGTAGGCAAGCAGAAAGCCATGCCCGAGTGGGCATGGCGCAAAGGAGGGGCTGATCGCCCCTACCGATGGGAGCAGTCAAGACAGAAGGCCAGATCACAGGCGCGGCATGTTCTTGGTCACACAATGGATACCGCCACCGCCGGCCGCAATCGGGTCGATATTGACCTGAACGATGGCGCGCCCCGGATACAGCTGGGCGAGTAGGTCCTTGCAGTACTTGTCGGCCAGCGCATCGCCGAATTGCGGGGCGATCACCGCGCCGTTGATCGGCAGGTAGTTGATATAGCCGGGGGCGAAGTCCGGGTTGTTGCGGGTGTAGACGTTGCTGCGCTTTTTCAGGGGCGGCGGCAGGGTGTGCACGACGAGGCGGCGACCGTCGGCGTCGGTGGCGTTCTGCAGGATCTGCAGGTGGGTGCGGGTCACCGCGT
The DNA here is from genome assembly GCF_044543505.1 of Pseudomonas sp. NPDC077186. Taxonomy (NCBI): domain Bacteria; kingdom Pseudomonadati; phylum Pseudomonadota; class Gammaproteobacteria; order Pseudomonadales; family Pseudomonadaceae; genus Pseudomonas; species Pseudomonas sp. NPDC077186. The sequence goes on along the minus strand of NZ_JBITWE010000005.1, from coordinate 434,174 downwards.
AGTCGTAGGACTTGGGGTCGTTATCCAGGTTGGCGATGACCACGCCCGGCTTGACGAAGCGCGCGTAGAAGTCGACGTGGGCGTCGGTGATGTCCTTGCCCTTGATGCCGGGCAGCCAGATGATCTTGCGCAGGCCGAGGTTGGCCTTTAGCTCGGCCTCGATCTGCGCGCGGCTCATGCCCGGATTGCGGTTGCCGTTGACCCAGCAGCTCTCAGTGATGATCGCCGTGCCGTGGCCGTCCACTTCGATGCCGCCGCCCTCGCCCACCAACTGGCTGGCGATGTAGCTGGCGTAAGTTTCGTAGCTCAGCTCATCGGCTACCCTGGCGTCGTTGCCCGCCGGTTGCTTGCCGCCCCAACCGTTGAAGTTGAAGTCGACCAGGCCACGACCGCCCTGGCCGTCGACCACGAAACAGCCGCCGTAGTCGCGCACCCAGATGTCGTCCAGCGGCATGGTCAGGAACTTGATATTGCTGGTACCGCACTTGCTCCTGGCCTGGCTCAACTGGTTGGCGCGGCACAGCACGGTGACCGGCTGGTACTTGGCGATGGTCTTGGCCAGCAGGGCGATGCAGTCGTTGACCGGCGCGGCCCAGTCCTCCCAGACCGCCGCGGAGGCGGCGAAGGCGAGAAAGACCCGTTCCTGCGGGGCGTGTTCGTCGGGCATGTACCAACTGCCGGCCAGGGCCGCGCGTACCCGCGGCGCATTCAGGCCGAGGCCCAAGGACGCGACTGCGCCCAGACCGGCGGCGGCAGTCAGTTGTTTGATGAAATCGCGACGCGTAGACATGCGGTGTCCCTCAGTGGTGGTGGGTAGGGCCTGGCGCGCAGGCATGCCTGCGCACCTGCAGCGCTGGTTTGCGGTCTTTGCCGGGCACGTAGGGTGCGCCGTGCGCACCGGAGGCCTGCGCGTGGCTTGTGGTGCGCGCGGCGCACCCTACGAGAGATCGTGAACAACCCCTTGCTCAGCTTGAGCCGCAATTCGTGGTGGCTGCTGCAGGTGGCGGCTCAGTGGCTGGCGGCCTTGAAGCTGGTCCAGGCGCGCATGCGCGCACGCATATCGCGCTGTGGGATGTCCTTGCCGGGAATCAGCCGCGCGTAGGTGGCCTCGTCGACGTAGATGTCCGGGTTGTTGCGCATGTCGGCATCGACCAGCGGCCGCGCCTTGGCGCTGGAGGTCGGGTAGCCGGTGAAGTTGCTGATCGCCGCCATGTTCTGCGGGCGCATGACGAAGTTGATGAAGGCGTAGGCGTACTCCGGATGGCTGGCGTCCACCGGGATGGCCATGGTGTCCATCCACACCGTGGTGCCCTCGCGCGGGATATGGAAACGGAAGTCCGCCGCCTTGCCGGCGCCGCTGGCGGCGCGCTGGGTCTGGGTGACGTCGCCGCTGTAGCCGAGCGACAGGCACAGGTTGCCGTTGACCAGGTCGGTGACCGGCTGCGACTGGAACTTGCGGATATAGGGCTTGATCGCCAGCAGCAGCTCGCTGGCGGCCTTGAGGTCGTCCGGTTCGGCGCTGCGCGGCGAGCGGCCGAGGTAGTTGAGCGCCACGGCCATGACCTCGTCGGGCGAGTCGATCATGGAGATGCCGCAGTCGGCGAACTTGGCCGCGTTCTCCGGCTTGAACAGCAGATCCAGGCTGTTCACCGGCGCGTCGCTCATGCGCTTGCCGATCATCTCGGCGTTGTAGGTGATGCCGATGCTGCCCCAGGTGTAGGGCACGGTGGCGTGTCGCGAGTAGGGATATTTGGTCTGCAGGCTGCGCAGTCCCGGTTCGAGGTCGGCCAGGTGCTGCAGCCTCGAAGGATCGAGCTTCTGCAGCGCGCCGGCGCGCATCAGGCGCTCGGCCACGGTGTCGCCGGGGAAGATCAGGTCGTAGCCGCTGCCACCTGCCATCATCTTAGCCTCCAGCGTCTCGCTGCCTTCCATGACGTCGTAGATCACCTTGATGCCGGTCTCCTTGGTGAAGTTGGCGAGGGTGTCCTCGGCAAAATAGTCGGCCCAGTTGTACAGACGCAGGGTTTTCTCCTCAGCCTGGGCCTGTGCGCAGCACAGCGCCAGTGCGGCGCACAGCAGCGTGGTGTTGGTCTTCATGGTCAGGCTCCCCTATGGTTCCAGTGGCTATGCAGGTGGCGGCCATCCAGGCCCAGCAGCGCTCCGTACATCTCCGGGCGACGGTCGCGGTAGATGCCCCAGGTCATGCGCTCCTCACGCATGGCGGCGAGATCCAGCTCGCGCACCAGCACGCCGCTGCTGTCGCGGTCGGCCTCGGCGAGCAGCCTGCCCTTGTGGTCGGTGATGAAGGACGAGCCGTAGAAGCTCATCTGCAGCGCCGGGTCGGTGCTCGCCACCTCGCGGCCGACGCGGTTGGCGGCGATCACCGGGACGATGTTGGCGGCGGCGTGGCCGCGCTGGGTCAGCTGCCAGTGGTCGCGCGAGTCCAGCGCCACAGCCCCCGGCTCCGAGCCGATGGCGGTGGGATAGAGCAATACTTCGGCGCCTTGCAGGGCCAGGCAGCGCGCAGTCTCGGGGAACCACTGGTCCCAGCAGATGCCGACGCCGATGCGCCCAACGGCAGTGTCCCAGACGCGGAAGCCGGTATCGCCGGGGCTGAAGTATTCCTTCTCCTGATAGCCGATGGCGTTGGGGATATGGGTCTTGCGGTACAGGCCCAGCAGGCGGCCGTCGGCGTCGGCCACCGCCAGGGAGTTGAAGTAGGCGTTGCCGGCCTTCTCGAACCAGGACAGCGGCAACACCACGCCCAGCTCGCCGGCCAGCGCGGCGAAGCGCTGGAGCAGCGGGCTGTGCTCGTACTCCTCGGCCAGCGCCAGGTGCTTGTGGTGCTGCTCGATGCAGAAGTACGGCGTGGCGAACAGCTCCTGCAGCAGGATCAAACGGGCGCCGCGGGCGGCGGCCTCGCGTACTAGCTGCTCGGCGCGGTCGAGGTTGTCCTTGAGGTCCCAGCTGCAGGCGAACTGGGTGGTGGCGACGGTCAGTCTGCTCATGGCATCACCCCTTCAGCGGCCACAGCGGCTGCTGCTGGGTGATGCAGTGCACCCCGCCGCCGCCGTGGGCCAGCTGGTTGATGCGTACCGGCACCACCTCGCGACCGGGGAAGGCCATGCGCAGGGTATCCGCCGCCACCTGGTCGGCGGCGATACCGTAGGCCGGCATGATGATGGCGCCGTTGCAGATGTAGAAGTTGGTGTAGGAGGCGCAGAACACGTCGGCCTCGGTGTCCACCGCCTCGCTGGCCTCGTACAACTCCAGCAGTTCCAGCTTGCGCCCCTTGGCGTCGGTGGCCAGCTCCAGGGCGCGGCGGTTCTCGCGCGCCACCTCGGCGTACACCGAGCCGTGATCGTGGGTGGCGTCCACCAGCAGCGCGCCGGGCTTGGCGAAGGCGCACACGCCGTCGACATGGCCGTCGGTCACGTCGCCGGTGACGTACTGCGGATCGCCCGGCAGCCAGATGGTTTTCTTCACGCCGAGCAGGCGAGCGAAGATCTCTTCCATCTCGGCCTTGCTCATGCCCGGGTTGCGGTTGGGGTTGAGCAGCACCGACTCGGTGGTGATCAGCGTGCCCTCGCCGTCCACATGGATGGCGCCGCCTTCGTTGGACAGCGGCGTGCCGAAGCACTCCAGGCCCAGGCCGTTGAGGATGCGCCGCGCCAGGCCCTCGTCGAGGCCATGCTCGGACTTGCCGCCCCAGGCGTTGAAGCGCCAGCTGACCCCGGCCAGCCCCAATTGGGGATGGCAGACGAAGCTCGGGCCGGAGTCGCGGCACCAGCTGTCGTTGACCGGTAGTTCGATCAGCTCGATGTTGGCCCCGCACAGTTCACGGGCACGGAACACGGCAGACGGGTCGACCACCATCTTCACCGGCTCGAAGCGGGCAATGGCGTTGGCGACGCGGGCGAAGTCGACCTGCACCTCGGCCAGGGTCACGCCCCAGCCGGATTCCCACAGTGGCTGATTGTGCGGCCATACCATCCAGGTGGCGGCGTGCGGGGCCCAGTCGGCGGGCATGAACCAAGCGTTCGGAATTGCTGCGTGCTGTTGCATACGAGTGCCTTTCAGTTAAGCCTTTGTTATCACTGAAAACCGCAGATGCGGTGATGGCTTGCATGCTAGGCCTGTAAAAAAGGCACAACAAACGATAGATTTTGCGCAATCCTGATTAGCTGGACTTATCAATCATGCTCAAGCACTGGCCTCCCCTGAACGCCCTGCGCGGCTTCGAAGCCGCCGCCCGCCTGGGTAGCTTCCACAAGGCGGCCGAGGAGCTGCACCTCACCCAGTCGGCCATCAGCCAGCAGATCCGCAGCCTGGAAAGCTTCCTCGAACAGCCGCTGTTCTTCAGGAATGGACGCAGCGTGGCGCTGACCGACGCCGGCTTCGACCTGCTCAGCACCACCCAGGCGCTGCTGCAGCAATTGGCCGTGGGCATCCGCCGCCTGGAGCAGTACCGCAAGCCCAACCAGTTAGTGGTCAACACCACGCCGGCCTTCGCCCGCCACTGGCTGGTGCCGCAGCTAGGCGACTTCCATCGCCGCCATCCGGAGGTGGACCTATGGCTGTTCACCAGCGACGAGGTGCCGGACATGGCCACCCAGACCATCGACATCGCCGTACGCGACGACCTCAGCGCCCAGGCCGAATGCAGCTTCCGCGTGTTGCTGGAGGATCGCCTCTACCCGGCCTGCCACCCCAGCCTGCTGACCACACCGGCGGGCGAACGCACCACCCTGCATGGCGAGCGCGAGATGGACTGGGCCCACTGGCAGGTACAGGGCGGCGCTCATGTCGGCCAGCACAGCCAGGGGCTGAACTTCTCCGACCCCGGCCTGCTGCTGGATGCCGCCAGCCAGGGCCTGGGCATCGCCCTGGTCAGCGAACTGCTGGCCTCTACCGCCTGCGCGCAGAAGCTGTTGCAGCCCTTGAGCGAGCAGCGGGTGCGTGGCCCACGCTGGACCTGGCTGGTGCACCGCGACAGCGAGGGCGATCCGCTGACGCAGAGCTTCTGCGACTGGCTGGAGCAGCGCCTGGCGCAGGGTGCGCGCACCGCCTAATCCGGGCGGCAGATGGTGCGCAGGACGCTGACCTAAGAGAGCTGCGCACCATAAGAAACGCCACCCGAAGGTGGCGTTTTCGTCAGCTCGGGCGAATCACTTCTTGCCCAGCTTCTTCAGCTCTTCGTCACGCAACTCGCGGCGCAGGATCTTGCCGACGTTGGTGGTCGGCAGCACGTCGCGGAACTCCACGGCCTTGGGCACCTTGTAGCCGGTGAGGTTGGCGCGCATGTGCTCCATCACCTGCTCCTTGGTCAGGCTCTCGCCCGGCTTGACCACCACGAACACCTTGATCGCCTCGCCGGATTTCTCGTCCGGCACGCCGATGGCGGCGCACTGCAGCACGCCCGGCAGGGTCGCCAGCACGTCTTCCAGTTCGTTCGGGTAGACGTTGAAGCCGGACACCAGAATCATGTCCTTCTTGCGGTCGACGATGCGCAGGTAGCCGTCTTCCTGGATCAGGCCGATGTCGCCGGTCTTCAGCCAGCCGTCGGCGTCGAGGATTTCGTCGGTGGCTTCCTGGCGCTGCCAGTAGCCCTTCATCACCTGCGGGCCCTTGACGCACAGCTCGCCGATCTCGCCGATGGCCAGCTCCTGACCGTCGTCGTTGACGATCCTGCACAGGGTCGAGGGCAGCGGAATGCCGATGGTGCCGAGCTGGATGGCGCTGAACGGGTTGACCGTGGCCACCGGGCTGGTCTCGGTCATGCCGAAGCCTTCGCAGATGGCGCAGCCGGTGACTTCCTTCCAGCGCTCGGCGGTGGCCAGCTGCAGGGCCATGCCGCCGGAAACGGTGAGTTTCAGGCTGGAGAAGTCCAGCTTGCGGAACTCCTCGTTGTTGCACAGGGCGACAAACAGGGTGTTGAGGCCGACGAAACCGGTGAAGCGGTACTTGGCCAGGTCCTTGACCACCGATGGCAGGTCGCGCGGATTGGTCAGCAGGATGTTGTGGCCGCCGATCAGCATCATCGCCATGCAATGGAAGGTGAAGGCGTAGATGTGATACAGCGGCAACGGCGCGATCAGCACCTCGCAACCTTCATCGAGGTTGGCGCCCATCAGCGCCTTGACCTGCAGCATGTTGGCCACCAGGTTGCGGTGGGTGAGCATGGCGCCCTTGGCCACCCCGGTGGTGCCGCCGGTGTACTGCAGCACGGCGATCTCGGCGCTGCTCGGGTTGGCTTCGTTGAAGCTCTGGCCGCGGCCCTTGGCCAGGGCGTCGTTGAGTTTGACCGCCTGCGGCAGGCTGTAGGCCGGCACCATCTTCTTCACGTGCTTGATCACGGCATTGACCAGCAGACGCTTGAAGGTCGGCAGCATGTCGCCGACTTCGGTGACGATCACGTGCTTGACGCCGGTCTTGGGCACCACCTGCTCGGCCAGGTGGGCCATGTTGGCCAGGCAGATCAGCGCCTTGGCGCCGGAGTCGTTGAACTGGTGCTCCATCTCCCGCGCGGTGTACAGCGGGTTGGTGTTGACCACCACCAGGCCGGCGCGCATGGCGCCGAACACCACCACGGGGTACTGCAGCACGTTGGGCAGCTGCACCGCGATGCGGTCGCCGGGCTTGAGGTCGGTGTGCTTCTGCAGGTAGGCGGCGAAGTCACCGGAGAGCCGGTACATCTCGCCGTAGGTGATGGTCTTGCCCAGGTTGCTGAAAGCAGGCTTGTCGGCGAAGCGTTGGCAGGACTCCTTCAGTACCGCGAGGATGTTCGGGTACTGGTCGGGATTGATTTCGGCAGCAACCCCAACGGGATACTTGTCCTTCCAGAAGTTTTCGGTCATGGAAGCCCACTCCTAAGCAACAGCTGATCTTCACCGCGCGCAGGCGGTTGTTTGTTGTGTGTTTAGCTCGCTTTTCCACGGGCCAGGCGCCCCGAAAGCGCGCCGAGAGTAGCAGCTTTGCCAGAGGCCGACCAGCACCCAACCTGGGCTATGCAGTTAAAAAAATGACTGAAAGAGACCGACCGGTCACAAGCAGTTCGCCCGCCCATAAAAGCAAGCGAAGCCTCTAGCTCGGCTATTGCAGCGCGCATCGCCGATGTCTTGGGTGGGTGCGAAGGGGGATTGCGCTCGACGAAAGGCGTCCGAACCTCGTCCGCTCGGTTACCAAATCACCACAAATGGAGTGCCGTCGCGGCATGGAAGGCGGGGGCTCCTCCGCCGGCAAGACGGAGGAGCTTGCGGGTCAGGCGATGTCGCGCAGTTCGCGACGCAGGATCTTGCCGACCGGGGTCATCGGCAGGGCGTCCTTGAACACGATGTGCTTGGGCACCTTGTAGCCGGTGAAGTTTTCCTTGCAGTAGGCCTTGAGCTCCTCGACCGTGACGCCGCCGTCGCGCGGCACCACGAACAGCTTGACCACCTCGCCGGATTTCTCGTCCGGCACGCCGATGGCCGCGCAGCTGGCGACTTTCGGGTGGGCCATGACCACGTCCTCGATCTCGTTGGGGTACACGTTGAAGCCGGAGACGATGATCATGTCCTTCTTGCGGTCGACGATGCGCACGAAGCCATCCGGGTCGATCACCGCGATGTCGCCGGTCTTGAACCAGCCCTCGGCGTCGAGCACCTCGGCCGTGGCTTCTTCGCGCTGCCAGTAGCCCTTCATCACCTGCGGGCCCTTGATGCACAGCTCGCCGCGCTCGCCCAGCGGCATCTCGTTGCCGTCGTCGTCGATCACCTTGAACGCGGTGCCCGGCACCGGGATGCCCACGGTACCGAGGCGCGCCTTGTCGCCATAGGGGTTGGTGCTGGCCACCGGCGAGGTCTCGGTGAGGCCGTAGCCTTCCACCACGGTGCAGCCGGTCATGGCCTGCCAGCGCTCGGCGGTGGCCTTGACCAGCGCGGTGCCGCCGGAGTTGGTGACCTTGAGCTTGGAGAAGTCGAGGTTCTTGAACTCGGGGTGATCCATCAGCGCGACGAACAGGGTGTTCAGCCCCAGCAGCGCGGAGAACTTCCACTTGCCCAGTTCCTTGACGAAGCCGGGGATGTCGCGCGGGTTGGTGATCAGCACGTTGTGGTTGCCGTTGACCATCATGCACATGCAGTTCGCGGTGAAGGCATAGATGTGGTACAGCGGCAGCGGCGCGATCATGATCTCCTGGCCCTGCTTCATCAGCGGCTTGCCGTCGTCGCCGAGCTGCGACAGGCAGGCGTCGACCTGCAGCATGTTGGCCACCAGGTTGCCGTGGGTGAGCATGGCACCCTTGGCCACCCCGGTGGTGCCGCCGGTGTACTGCAGCACGGCGATGTCGTCGTGGCAGGCCTTGACCGGCGTCAGCGCCTGGCCGTGGCCCTGCTTGAGCACCTGCTTGAAGGCGATGGCCTGGGGCAGATGGTAGTCGGGCACCATCTTCTTGACCTTCTTCACCACCGTGTTGACCAGCCAGCCCTTGAGGCTCGGCAGCAGGTCGCCCATCTTGGCTTCGATCAGGTAGTCGATCTCGGTGTCCGGCAGCACTTCCTGCACCAGCTTGCCGAACATGTTGAGGTAGACCAGCGCGCGCACGCCGGCGTCCTTGAACTGGTGGCGCATCTCGCGCGCGGTGTACAGCGGGTTGGTGTTGACCACGATCAGCCCGGCGCGCATGGCGCCGAACACGGCGATGGGGTACTGCAGCACGTTGGGCATCTGCACCGCGATGCGCTCGCCCGGCTTGAGGTCGGTGTGCTTCTGCAGGTAGGCGGCGAAGGCCGCGGACAGCCGATCGAGCTCGGCATAGGTCAGGGTCACGCCGAGGTTGCTGAACGCCGGGCGGTCGGCGAACCTCTTGCACGAGCGCTCGAACACCTCGATGACCGACTTGTAGCTGGCCAGGTCGATGTCGTTGGGCACGCCGGCCGGCCGTTTGTCGCTCCAGAAATCAGGTTGCATTGTTGTTGTCCTCTTCCCCTGAAATGGTCTGGCCCGCGCTGCGGGACTGCCCGGAAAGTAGCAGCTCGGCGCCGTTGCGCAAATAGCTCGAAGGCGTCATTGATGGGCTGAATCTCGCAGCCCACCCGACACTTTCGTTGCGCAACATCTATGATTAGCGCTCCCGCCCGAACTCGACCTCGATGCCGCCACTCGCCCTGATCGCCTGCCTGCTCCTGCTGACCTGCGCCCTGGCCCGGGCCGAGCCCGGCCCGCGCCTGGCCACCCTGGAGTACCCGCCCTACGCCTCGCAGCAACTGGACGACGGCGGCAGCATCGTCGCGCTCACCCGCCGCGCCTTCGCCCTGCGCGGCTACGCGGCGCATATCGATTTTTTGCCCTGGGCGCGGGTGCGCGCCGAACTGCGCAACGGCACCTACCAGGGCGCGCTGGCGCTGTGGCCCAGGGAGATCGGCGAAGAAGGCCTGATCGCCTCGCGCCCGCTGTTCTACAGCGAACTCGGCCTGTTCGTCCGCCAGGGCCACGAGCTGCGCTTCCAGCGCCTGCAGCAGCTGGCCGGGCAGAGGCTCGGCATCGTCCGCGGCTACGGCTACCCGCAGCGCATCCTCGACGCCGGGCTGACGCTGGAGGAAGCGGTGGACGACATCAGCAACCTGCGCAAGCTGCACGCCGGGCGTTTCGACCTGGTGCTGCTGGAGCGCCGGGTCGGCGAATACCTGATCGCCGGCGACCCGCAACTGCACGGCCAGCTGCGCTGGCACGGCCGCGCCCTGGAGCGCATTCCGTTGCTGGTGGGCTTCGTCCCGGCGCGGCCGGGGCAAACCGACTGGAGCGCGATCTTCGAGCAGGGCCTGCGCGACCTGCATGCCAGCGGCGAATATATGCAGATCCTGCGGCGCCACAGCAGCAATCCCTGACAGGCTTTGCGCCGCACGGTGCGCGGTGCACAATGCGGCCAACTTCCGGCACAAGGATTCGCCATGCGCCACGACGCATTCACCCTGAGCGCCAGCGACGGCCAGCCGCTGCAGGTCAACCACTGGCATGCCGAGCAGCCGCCGCGGGCGGTGGTCATGCTCGCCCACGGCATGGCCGAGCACAGCCTGCGCTACGCGCGCCTGGCCGAGGCGCTGGTGGCGGCGGGCCTGGCGCTCTATGCCCTGGACCAGCGCGGCCACGGCCAGAGCGCGGCGTACGGCACGCTCGGCCACTACGCCGACGAGGGCGGCTGGGACAAGGTGGTCGGCGACCTGGCCACCCTCAACCACCATATCCGCCAGCAGCATCCGCAGGCGCCGATCTTCCTGCTCGGCCACAGCATGGGCAGCTACATCGGCATGGCCTACCTGATGGGTCACAGCTGCAGCCTGCAGGGCGCGGTGCTGTCCGGCTCCAACTACCAGCCAGTGGCGCTGTACCGCATCGCGCGGCTGATCGCCGGCTTCGAGCGCTGGCGCCTGGGCCCCAAGGGGCGCAGCAAACTGATCGACTGGCTCTCCTTCGGCTCGTTCAACAAGGCGTTCAAGCCCAACCGCACCGCCTTCGACTGGCTCAGCCGCGATGCGGCGGAGGTCGATAAATATGTGGCCGACCCGCTGTGCGGCTTCGTCTGCACCACCCAACTGTGGTGCGACCTGCTCGACGGCCTGCAGCAGATCACCCCGCCGGCCAACCTGGCGCAGATCGACGCCGACCTGCCGCTGCTGGTGATCGGCGGCGCGCGCGACCCGGTCAGCGACGGCAAGCGCCTGGGCCACCTGGCGAATGCCCTGCGCCAGGCCGGCATCAAGGACGTGCAACTGAAGATCTACCCCGAGGCCCGCCACGAGCTGCTCAACGAGAGCAACCGCGACGAGGTCACCGCCCACCTGATCGACTGGCTGCAGCAGGCGCTGAGCCACAGTCGGCAACCTCGCAAGGAGTCCCCATGACCCAGATCACCAATATCCCCTATGCCGCCCTCGAAGTCGGCCAGCAGGCCAGTTTCGAGAAGCGCGTGGAAGAGCGCGACGTGCAGCTGTTCGCCGCCGTTTCCGGCGACAACAACCCGGTGCATCTGGACGCCGCCTTCGCCGCCGAGACGCTGTTCAAGGAGCGTATCGCCCACGGCATGTTCAGCGGCGCGCTGATCAGCGCGGCGATCGCCTGCCGCCTGCCCGGCCCGGGCACCATCTACCTCGGCCAGCAGCTCAAGTTCACCCGCCCGGTGAAGCTCGGCGACACCCTCACGGTCAAGCTGGAGGTGCTGGAGAAACTGCCGAAGAACCGCGTGCGCATCGCCACCCAGGTGTTCAACCAGGACGGCAAGCAAGTGGTCGACGGCGAAGCCGAAGTGCTGGCGCCGAGCAGCGAGCAGACCGTGAACATGCCGGCCATGCCGCAGGTGAGCATCGGCTGATTCGAATGAGCGTGGCCGTCACCGGCGACGGCCGCACCACCCAGCGAGGCGCCCCCATGCTTATCCACAACGCCCGCCTGCGCGACCGCGACGGCCTGCAGCGCATTACCCTGGATGGCGCCCGCATCGTCGCCATCGACCTGCAAGGCAGCGCAGAACCCATCGCAGCCGGCGACCTCGACGCCGCCGGCCATCTCGTCGTGCCGCCCTTCGTCGAGCCGCACATTCACCTCGACGCCACCCTCACCGCCGGCGAACCGGCCTGGAACCTGAGCGGCACGCTGTTCGAGGGCATCGAGCGCTGGGCCGAGCGCAAGGCCCTGGTCACCTTTGAGGACACCAAGACCCGCGCCAGGAAGACCATCGACATGCTGGTCGACCACGGCATCCAGCACGTACGCACCCATGTCGACGTCACCGACCCGACCCTGGCCGCGCTCAAGGCCCTGCTCGAAGTGCGCGAGGAAACCCGCCAGCTGATCGACCTGCAGATCGTCGCCTTCCCCCAGGAGGGCATCGAGTCGTACGCGGGTGGCCGCGCGCTGATGGAGCAGGCCATCGCGCTGGGCGCCGACGTGGTCGGCGGCATCCCGCACTTCGAGAACACCCGCGAGCAGGGCGTCAGCTCGATCAAGTTCCTCATGGATCTGGCCGAGCGCACCGGCTGCCTGGTGGACGTGCACTGCGACGAAACCGACGATCCCAACTCGCGCTTTCTCGAAGTGCTGGCCGAGGAAGCCCGCGTGCGCGGCATGGGCGCACGGGTCACCGCCAGCCACACCACGGCCATGGGTTCCTACGACAACGCCTATTGCTCCAAGCTGTTTCGCCTGCTGAAGATGAGCGGCATCAGCTTCGTCTCCTGCCCCACCGAGAGCATCCACCTGCAGGGCCGCTTCGACAGCTACCCGAAACGCCGCGGCCTGACCCGCGTGGCCGAGCTGGATCGCGCCGGTCTGAACGTCTGCTTCGGCCAGGACTCGATCGTCGACCCCTGGTACCCGCTGGGCAACGGCAACATCCTGCGCATCCTCGAAGCCGGCCTGCATATCTGCCATATGCTCGGCTACGACGACCTCAAGCGCTGCCTGGACCTGGTCACCGACAACTCGGCGCGGGCGCTAAATCTGGGCGAGGGCTACGGCCTGGAGGTGGGCCGCCCGGCCAACCTGCTGATCCTCTCGGCGCCGGACGACTACGAGCTGCTGCGCAGCCAGGGCCAGGCGCTGGTATCAATCCGCCACGGCAGGGTGCTGATGCGCCGTACCCCGGCCAGCGTGCAACGCAGCTAAGGGCCGAGATGCAGGTGGTATTCGCCGTGGGAGGGGCTTCAGCCGCGAAACCCGTGCCGAGCCTCTGTGTGAGTAGTACGCGCGGCGCACCCCAGGGAAATACGCCGGCCGCGGGCCTTGCTCAGTGCCAGGCCGACAGGGCCTCCCAGGCGCGGAACTTGTCGCCGGGCAGCGGCTGGCTGATCGAGAAGCCCTGGGCGATGTCGCAGCCGAAGTTGCCCAGGCGGGTCAGGGTCTCCTGGTTCTCCACGCCTTCGGCGACCACCTCGAGGTCGAGGTTGTGCGCCAGCTCGACGATCGAGCGCACGATCTTCGCCGAGTCATCGTCGTCGCTGAGCATGCGGGTGACGAAGGACTGGTCGATCTTCAGCGAATCCACCGGCAGCTTCTGCAGGTAAGCCAGCGAGGAATAGCCGGTGCCGAAGTCATCGATGGTCAGCCGGGTGTCGAGGTTCTTCAGTTGGGTCAGGGTCTCCAGCGCCGCTGCCGGGTCTTCCATCAGCGCGCTTTCGGTTAGCTCGAATTCCACCCAGTTCGGCTCGGCGCCCCAGGTGGCGAAGGTGCCGCGAATCCGTTCGAGCAGCTTGGGGTCGCGCAGGTCGTGGGCCGACAGGTTGACCGCCACCGGTCGCTGGTCGCCCTCCTCGCGCCAGGCGTAGCTCTGGCCCAGCGCCGCATCGAGCACCCAGTAGGTGAGTGGGGTGATCAGTCCGGCGCTCTCGGCCAGCTTGATGAAGTCGTTGGGCGGCAGCAGACCGTGCTGCGGATGCTGCCAGCGCACCAGGGCTTCGCTGCCGCACACCTTGTTGGTGGCGATCTGCAGCTTCGGCTGGTAGTGCAGCAGCAGCTGGTTGCCGTCGATCGCCCGGCGCAGCTCGCTCATCAGGGTCAGGTGCTGGGCGCATTCACGGTCCATCCCGCCCTGGAACAGCGCATAGCCGGTGCTGGAACGCTTGGCCTGATCCATGGCGCTGGCCGAGCGGCGGACCAGGGAGTCCGGGTCGGTGCCATGGCCGGGGTAAAGGGCGATGCCGATGCTGGCGCGGGTATCGAGCAGCAGCCCGGACAGGTCGATCGGCTCGTACAGCGCCACCAGGATCTTCTGCGCCAGTTGCGACGCCTGCTCGGCGCCACCGCTGGGCATCAGCACGGCGTACTCGCTTTCGCCGATGCGCGCCAGCCTGTTGCCGGCGCCCAGCGCCTGAACCAGGCGGGCGGCGATGGCTTGCTGCAGGCGGTCGCCTTCGCGGTAGCCGAGGGTTTCGTTGATCGCCTGGTTGCGGCCGACCTCCAGCTGCAACAGACCGAGTGCCCGACGCTCCTGCTTGGCGTCGGCGATCGCCTCTTCCAGCAACTCGCGCAGGCGCAGGCGGTTGGGCAACCCGGTCAGCTCGTCGGTATAGGCCATGCGCCTGATGGTCGCCTCGGCCTGCAGCGCCCGAGCCCGGGTACGCAGAGTGGCGATGCCGAAACCCAGGTCGTTGGCGGTGGCGAACAGCAACTCGACCTCCTGTTCGTCGAAGGTGTCGCTCGCCGCGGCCATGATCACCAACTTGCCGATCAGCCGGTCGTCCACTCGTAGCGGCAGCACTATGGTCGCCGCAAAGCCGTGCTCCTTGGCCTCGTCCCTCAGCCCCCCGTCCACCGGCTCCTCGGGGAGGTTGCGGATAACCAGAGGCCGGCCGCCTTCGAGCCGGGCATCGACGCGCTGGATGTAGGCTTTGCCCTCGGCACTGGCGGCCCAGCCCTCGGCGCGCGCAAGGAAACCGTGATCGTCGCCGGCGTAGGCGACGTGGCGCACCGGCTCGGCGGGGTCTTCCTGGCGATAGGCGACCCAGGCCAGGCGGTAGCCGCATTCGGCCACCAGTACCCGGCAGACCTCCTTGAGCAGCGCAGATTCGGCGTCGGCATGGATCAGTGCATGGTTGACCGCCACCCGCGTCGACAGGGCGCGGTTGAGGCGCTGGATCTCCCGCTCGGCCTGGGCGCGCCGCGCCTTGATGCGCAGGGTCTCGAGGCCGAACGCCAGATCCTCGGCAGCCTCGCTGAGCAACTCCATTTCTTGCGGGCCGAAGGCATCGGCTTCCGGCGCGCCGATGCCGAGGGCGCCGAAGATCTGGCCTTCGACCCGCAGCGGCAGCGACATCACCGAGGCAATGCCGTGCTGGATGGCCCCCTCGCGCCAGGGCGCGGTATTCGGGTCGGTCAGCAGATTCTGGGTCAGGCTCAGCTGGCCGGTGCGGATCGCGGTGCCGGAGGGGCCGTGGCCGCGCGCGTTGTCGGCCCAGGAGATATTCAGCGAGTCGACGTAGGCCTGTTCGACCCCGGCGTGGGCCAGGGGGGTGACCGTTTGCGCCGGATCGTGCTCGGCACGGCCGACCCAGGCCAAGCGGTAACCGGCCTGCTCGACTATGACCCGACAGATATCCTGGAGCAGGCTGGCTTCGTTTTCGGCGCGCAGCAGCGCCCGGTTGCAGCCGCTCAAAGTGCGCAATGCACGGTTAAGGCACAAGTGTTCCTGATGGGTGGAACGCGACGTTGGCACGGCTTGCCTCCGACTCATGCACGACCTGGCTTGAGTATAGAGCTGCCGCCCGGGCACCGGGTTCCGCTGGCCGGACGGTTCGCTGTGGCCGCCGGCGTCGCCCCAGACTACTGCGCCACCCGCACGCTGGCAGTCATTCCCGCACTGAGCAGCAGGCCCTCGGGCAGCTCGTCGAGCTTGATCCGCACCGGAATCCGCTGCGCCAGGCGTACCCAGTTGAAGGTCGGTTCGACGTCGGCCAGCAGCTGGCCGTCCGGGCTGGCGTTGCGGTCGGTGATGCCGCGGCTGATGCTCTCCACCTCGCCGCGCAGCGGCTGGTCGCCGCCCATCAGCCAGATGTCCACCGGCGCGCCGACGCGGATGCGCGGCAGCTTGGTCTCCTCGAAATAGGCCTGGATATAGAACGACGCCTCGTCCACCAGCGCCAGCACCGGCTCGCCGGCCTTGACGTAGTTGCCTTCGGCCAGGCGCAGGTTGGTCACCTGGCCGGCGCGCGGTGCGCGCACCTCGCTGCGCGCCAGATCCAGCTCGGCGGATTTGACCGCCACCTGCGCCTGGCGATACTCGCCGCGGGCGATCTCGGCGCTGATCTGGGCGTTGTCGCGCAGCTCGGCGCTGATCGCCTGCGGCCCCAGGCGCACGCGACGGCTGGCCTCGTGCTCGCGCAGCAGCAGTTGCTGGCGCCGCGTCTCGGCCACCGCCTGGGCCTGTTCCAGGGCCACCTGATAGCGCTCGCGATCCAGGCTCAGCAGCAGCTCGCCGGCCGCCACCCGCTGGTTGTCGCGCACCTTCAGTTGGGTGACCCAGCCGGCCAGATCCGGGGCCAGGGTCACCACCTCGGCGCGCACCCGCGCGTCGCGGGTCCAGGGCGAATACAGGTAGTGCTGCCACAGCCAGGCGCCGGCCAGCAGGGCCGCTGCCACCAGGCTCAGGGTGAGGCCGAGGCGAATGCTCGCACGCATGGACATCTCCTTCATCAACTCAACACGGCGACCAGCGCCGCCAGCACGCAGACATACAGGGCGCAGTCGAACAACGCCTCGTGCCAGATCCAGCGCGCCACACCAAGCCGCTGCAGGGCCAGGCGCAGCGCGCCGGTGAGCAGCAGCGCCAGCAGCGCATAAAGCAGCATGGGGCTGAGCAGCACCCCGCCCAGCGCCCATTCACGCAAGCCCATGGGCTTCTCCTTGTTGCCCGCACCAGTGTTGCCAGCCGCTGTGCAGCTGCAGCAGGGCCGCCTCGGCCAGACGCCGGTCGATGCTCGGCGGCGCGCCGCGCAGGGCCTGAAGCAAGTCGTCCAGCGCGGCATCGAGGGCAGCACGCCGCGACGGCGCCGGGCCGAGCAACAGCTGTCGGCGCAGATGATCGAGAAAATTCGTTTCGGCCAGGCCCAGCGCGCGGTCGCCCGCCGCCAGGCAGGCGCGCAGGTGCAGCAGCTCGTCGCCCAGATCCAGGCTGGCGATGCCGTCGTCCCAGCGGCTGCGGCTCTGGCTGGGCAGCGCCGGATAGTGCCGCGCCAGTTGCAGCAGGCGGTCGGCCATGCGCCCGCCGAACCAGCTCTCGGCCCCGGCCAGCGGCTGACGGGTGAGCCGGGCCAGGTCCTGCAGGGTCGCGCGCAGCAGACGGCGGCCATGCCAGGTCGGGCTGCGCAAGCCGATCAGGTTGAACGCCAGCACCGCACAGCCGACGCCGATCAGCATGGCCAGCGCCTCGTTGAGGAAGAAGGCGACGTCGTACTGCATGTCGTTCTGCGGCGCGCAGAGCACGATGAAATGCAGGCTGAAGGAGGTGGCGGTGGCGCCCAGCGCCGGCTTGGCCATGCCCAGGGCGCCGAAGAACAGCGGCACGCCAAGGGCCAGGCAGAGCATGGCGAAGCCGTTGAGCTGCGGCAGCAGGATCTGTCCGACAAGGAATGCCAGCGGCAGCGCATAGAAGATCCCGCGCATGAACAGCAGGCCGATCTGCGCGGCGTTCTCGCGGCTAGCGAACAGGCTGCAGACCACGCAGCACAGCAGCAAGGCGCCGCTGGCGGCGGTCCAGCCGCTGGCCAGCCAGAACGCCGCCAGCGCCAGGAAGGCCAGGGCGCTGCGCGCGCCATAGACCGCGGCGGTCTGCCAGTCGCTGTGCCAGGACAGTGCCGGCGACGCCTGCCCGCTCTCGCCGCGTTCCACCGCCGCCAGCGACTGGCTGGCGGTATCCAGGCGCAGCGCCAGCAACGCCAAGCGCTCCAGGCACAAACGCTGCACCGCGCTGAGCGTCGGCGCCTCGGCGGCCTGGCGCAATTGCTCGGCCAGCGCCGACACCTGCTGCGCCTGCGCCGCCGCCAGCTGCTCGCCTACCCGCTCCAACCAGGGCGCCAGGGCGTGGCGCTCGGCCTCGCTCAACTGCCGCCACTGGCGCGCCACGCCGCGCGCCAGGCGCAGCAGGGTGAGCAGATCGCGACTCAGCGCGCGCAGGGCACGGGCGCGCTGGCGGCCGCGAGCGCCCTCGAACCAGGCGTGCTCGCGTTGGGCATCCACCGCGACGATACGCCCCAGCACCTCGAGCAGGCCCTGACGCGCCATGGCCTCGCCGACCAGTGCCGAGGCCGCGGCGTTCACTCCGGCCTGCCAGGCGCTGCGTGCCTGCTGCACCAGCTGGCGCTCGACCCGCTGCGGCCAGAGCACCGCGCTGACCGCGGTGGCGCAGACAATCCCCAGGCAGATTTCCGTGCAGCGCGCCACCGCCTGAGCGAACACCGTCAGCGGCGCGTCGATGGCCGGCAGGCCGATGATCGCCACGGTGTAGCCGGCCAGCACGAAGGCGTAGCTCCAGGCGCTGCGCAGCATGCTCGAGGCGGCGGTGCACAGCCCCAGCCAGAGCGCCAGGGCGAGCAGGAACAACCAGGGCGCCTGGGCGAACAGCGCCATCAGCAGCACCGCCATGACGGTGCCGACCAGGGTGCCGAGCAGGCGCGCCAGGCCCTTCTGCACCACCATGCCGGACAGCGGCTGGGCGACGATAAAGGCGGTCATCAACGCCCACTGCGGCTGCGGCAGATCGAAACGGAAGGCGAACCACAGCGCCAGGCCGCCGCCCAGCAGGGTCTTGATCGCAAACTGAAGGGCCTGGGCGCTGGGCGCCACAAAGGCCAGCAGGGCATCGCGCATGGAATCGGCTTCAAGGACTGGGCGAGGAAAGCGTAGACGAGCGTCATAACGCCCTACGAAACAAGCTAATTATTAGCTAGCTACGTAGTTTGCGTCCAGCTCCGTCCGACGCACGCCCATAAAAAAGGGCGACCGAAGTCGCCCGAATTGCCTTGCGTGCCCTGTAAACCGAAAAGATCAGCTCGGCTTGCGCTTGTGCGAATCCTTCCAGATGAAGTAACCGACCCCGCCGAAAAAGGCGAACATCAGAAGAACCGTGCCGACTCCGGCGAGAACCACTGTATCGACGAACATGGCTGCCTCCTGTTGTGCCTGTCTGTCTGGGATGGCTTCACGTTACCAGCGGCGGCGGGAGGACAATTGATCTGGATCAATGCGCGACGGCGGCCGCCGCCCCGGAGGCGGCAACACTGATCCAGGTCAAGCAATCGAGGGGCACGGAGCGAGCGGACACGGCAGCAGCGCCGCCCGGGGCGGCACAGGGGCAGGAGGCTTCAGCGCTTCTTCGGTTTGTGCTTGGGCTTCTTCTTCGCCTTGGCCAGCGGCAGGGCCTGCTCGAAGGCCTGGCGCATCTCGTCGAGACGCTTGTCGTTGAGGTCGTGGATGCGCTTGCCGCGTTCGGCGGCGAAGTCGATCAGCTTGTCGTCGTTGCTCATAGCGGAAACCGGATGAGGCGGAAGGTCAGGTTCAGGCGCGGCGCGCAGGGCTGGCGCGTCTTCGCCACTTGGTGCTGCCAATGATGCTGGGTCGGCCCGCGCATGACCAGTAGCGAGCCGTGCTCCAGGGTCAGCGAATGGCCGATGTGCGTACTGCCGATCCGGCGCAGATCGAAGCGCCGGCTGCCGCCCAGATTGAGCGAGGCGATCAGCGGGTTGCGTCCCAGCTCGGCCTCGGCGTCGCTGTGCCAGCCCATGGAATCCTGGCCATCGCGGTAGTAGTTGAGCAGCACGGCATTAAGCGGCTGGCCCACGGATGTCACCACCCGCCGGCGGATCTCGTTCAGCAACGGGGTCCAGGGCAAGGGCTCATGCACCTGCCCGGAATAGCGATAGCGCGCCCCGGGCTCGCCATACCAGGCGGTCAGCCGCGGCACTCGATGATAACGGCCATGGATGAACAGCTCCGGCTGCTGCCAGGGCGTCTCGTCCAGCAATGCGGCGAGCCAGGCGTCGGCAACGGCGGCATCGACCCAGCCCGGCTGGTAGTCCAGCTCGGCATCGGCCAGTTCGGGCAAGGGATCGGCAAACAGCATGATGGGACTCGGAGAAAGACACAGGCGGCCAGTCTGTCAGACTTCCACATCCACCCATAATCCCTGGCGCGGCAGATCGCCCAGCGCCTGCTCCACCTCCTCCGGCTCGGCTTCGGCCAGCTGTTCGGGGGTGTAGCCGCGGCGCTGGCGGCGGCGCTGCTCTTCGCGCAGCAGTTCCTCGGTTTCCTGCGGGTGGCGCTTGTCCAGGTTCAGCGCGCTTTCCTTGGCGCTGGCCTCGGCTGGCGTCACCGGCGGAATCTCGGGCTTGGGTTTGATCACGTCTTGCGAGGCAGTGACCGGCACCAGGCTGTGGGGGATAGGTGGTAACACGTAATCGCACCTCCTTTGGTCAGGCTGTCGGCCCCGCAAGCCGCGACTTTAGGCGGTGCTCGCTACACTTTCGACTGAGTCGAACGGCATAAGTGCCATGGCCGCTTTGGCCCGGGCAGCGCATCCGTTACCATAGCCGGCTTTTTCACGCGGGGAGACAGGCATGCAGTATCAACCGGGGCAACGCTGGATCAGTGACAGCGAGGCGGAATTGGGGCTGGGCACCATCCTCGCCGAGGACGGCCGCCTGCTCACCGTGCTCTACCCGGCCACCGGCGAGACGCGCCAGTACGCCACCCGCAACGCCCCGCTGACCCGCGTGCGCTTCGCCCCGGGCGACGAGATCACCCATTTCGAGGGCTGGAAGCTCACCGTACAGGAAGTCGAGGACATCGACGGCCTGCTGGTCTATCACGGCCTCAACGGTCAGCACCAGAGCGTCACCCTGCCGGAGACGCAGCTGTCGAACTTCATCCAGTTCCGTCTGGCCAGCGACCGCCTGTTCGCCGGGCAGATCGACCCGCTGGCCTGGTTCGCCTTGCGCTACCACAGCCTGGAACACAACAGCCGCCTGCTGCAATCGTCGCTGTGGGGCCTGGGCGGCGCGCGCGCCCAGCCGATCGCCCACCAGCTGCACATCGCCCGCGAAGTCGCCGACCGCATCGCCCCGCGCGTGCTGCTGGCCGACGAGGTGGGCCTGGGCAAGACCATCGAGGCCGGCCTGGTGATCCACCGCCAGCTGCTCTCCGGCCGTGCCGGCCGCGTGCTGATCCTGGTACCGGAGAACCTGCAGCACCAGTGGCTGGTGGAGATGCGCCGGCGCTTCAACCTGGACGTGGCGCTGTTCGACGCCGAGCGCTTCATGGAAAGCGACGCCAGCAACCCCTTCGAGGATTGCCAGCTGGCGCTGGTCGCCCTGGAGTGGCTGAAGGACGACGACAAGGCCCAGGACGCGCTGTTCGCCGCCGGCTGGGACCTGCTGGTGGTCGACGAAGCCCACCACCTGGTCTGGCACCCGGAACAGGCCAGCGCCGAGTACTCGTTGGTCGAGCAACTGGCCGAAGTCATCCCCGGCGTGCTGCTGCTCACCGCCACCCCCGAGCAGCTCGGCCAGGACAGCCACTTCGCCCGCCTGCGCCTGCTCGATCCGGCGCGCTTCCATGACCTGGACGCTTTCCGCGCCGAGAGCGGCCAGTACCGTCCGGTGGCCGAGGCGGTGCAGGAACTGCTCGACCACGGCAAGCTCAGCGCCCAGGCGCGCGACGCCATCGGCGGCTTCCTCGGCGACGAGGGCCGCGAGCTGCTCGATGCCATCGACGGCGGCGACGAAGCGGCGCGCGCGCGTCTGGTGCGCGAGCTGCTGGACCGCCACGGCACCGGTCGCCTGCTGTTCCGTAACACCCGCGCCGCCGTGCAGGGCTTCCCCGAACGCGAGCTGCACCCCTACCCGCTGCCCTGCCCGGTCGAATACCTGGAGCTGCCGGTCGGCGAGCATGCCGAGCTGTACCCGGAAGTCGGCTACCAGGCCCAGGACGAGGTGGACGAGGAGCAGCGCTGGTGGCGCTTCGACCCGCGCGTCGAGTGGCTGATCGACACCCTGAAGATGCTCAAGAAATACAAGGTGCTGGTGATCTGCGCCCACGCCGAGACCGCCCTGGACCTGGAAGACGCCCTGCGCGTGCGCTCCGGCATCCCGGCCACGGTGTTCCACGAGGGCATGAGCATCCTCGAGCGCGACCGCGCCGCCGCTTACTTCGCCGACGAAGAATTCGGCGCCCAGGTGCTGATCTGCTCGGAGATCGGCTCCGAAGGCCGCAATTTCCAGTTCGCCCATCACCTGGTGCTGTTCGACCTGCCGGCCCACCCGGACCTGCTCGAACAGCGCATCGGCCGTCTCGACCGCATC
Organism: Pseudomonas sp. NPDC077186; assembly: GCF_044543505.1. Classification (NCBI taxonomy): domain Bacteria; kingdom Pseudomonadati; phylum Pseudomonadota; class Gammaproteobacteria; order Pseudomonadales; family Pseudomonadaceae; genus Pseudomonas; species Pseudomonas sp. NPDC077186. The sequence continues at coordinate 412,353 of NZ_JBITWE010000005.1, read as the reverse complement.
GGTCAGAAGCACCGTATCCAGCTCCATGTGCCCTACCTGGAGAACAGTCCGCAGGAACGCCTGTTCCAGTGGTATCACCAGGCGCTGAATGCCTTCCTCGCCACCTGCCCCACCGGCAACGCCCTGCAGCACCAGTACGGCCCGCGCCTGCTGCCGCTGCTGGAAAGCGGCGACGACGGCCAGTGGCAACAGTTGATCGACGAGGCAACCGCCGAGCGCATTCGCCTGGAAGGCGAGCTGCACAGCGGCCGCGACCGTCTGCTGGAACTCAACTCCGGTGGCGCCGGTGAAGGCGAGGCGCTGGTCGAAGCCATCCTCGAGCAGGACGACCAGTTCAGCCTGCCGATCTACATGGAAGAGCTGTTCAACGCCTTCGGCATCGACAGCGAAGACCACTCCGACAACGCCCTGATCCTGCGCCCCAGCGAGAAGATGCTGGACGCCAGCTTCCCGCTCGGCGACGACGAGGCGGTGACCGTGACCTACGACCGCGACCAGGCCCTGGCCCGCGAGGACATGCAGTTCCTCACCTGGGAACACCCCATGGTGCAGGGCGGCATGGACCTGGTGCTGTCCGGCTCGATGGGCAACACCGCGGTGGCGCTGATCAAGAACAAGGCGCTCAAGCCCGGCACCGTGCTGCTGGAGCTGCTCTACGTCAGCGAAGTGGTCGGCCCACGCAAGCTGCAACTGGGCCGCTTCCTGCCCCCGGCCGCCTTGCGCTGCCTGTTCGACGCCAATGGCAACGACCTGGCCGCCAAGGTCGGCTTCGAAACCCTCAACGACCAGCTGGAAAGCGTGCCGCGCGCCAGCGCCAACAAGTTCGTCCAGGCCCAGCGCGACGTGCTGACCAAGCAGCTCAACGACGCCGAAGCCAAGGTCATGCCGCGCCACGTCGAGCGCGTGGCCGAGGCCAAGCGCCGCCTGATCGCCGAGCTGGACGAGGAACTGGCGCGTCTGGTCGCCCTGCAGGCGGTCAACCCCAGCGTGCGCGACAGCGAGATCGACGCCCTGCGCCAGCAGCGCGAACAGAGCCTGGCGATGTTCGACAAGGCCGCCCTGCGCCTGGAAGCGATTCGCGTATTGGTGGCGGGTTAAAGCCCGTAGGGTGCGCCGCGCGCACCGACCGCTGGCGCCGGAAAATAGGGTACGCGCGGCCCAGGCAGCCCCGCGCCTCTAAGGTTCAGCGGCCGCCCCGTCCCATCCAGCATTTCCATTTATGCGGTGCGCACGGCGCACCCTACGGGTCACTCAACTCCTCCAGCCTTTTCTGCAAAAACTGCCGATCCGGCCCCTGCTGCGCCAGCGCCAGGGCCTGGCGGTAGGCGGCACGCGCCTGTTCGCGGTGGTCCAGGCGGCGCAGCAGGTCGGCGCGCGCGGCATGGGCCAGGTGGTAATTGTCCAGTTCGCCGGCCGCCAGCAGCCGGTCGACCTGCGCCAGCCCCGCCTCGGGGCCGTCGCGCATGGCCAGGGCCACCGCGCGATTGAGCTCGATCACCGGCGAGGGCGTCAGGCGCAGCAGTTCGTCGTACAGGCCGACGATCTGCGCCCAGTCGGTCGCCTCCAGGCTCGGCGCCTCGGCATGCACCGCAGCAATCGCCGCCTGCAGGCTGTAGGGGCCGAAGCGTCGCGAATGCAGGGCCTGCAGCACCAGCGCCTCGCCCTCGGCGATCAGCTCGGGGTTCCACAGACCGCGATCCTGCGCCTCGAGCAGAATCACCTCGCCATCGACGCCGCTGCGTGCGGCGCGGCGCGACTCGTGCAGCAGCATCAGCGCCAGCAGCCCCTGCACCTCCGGCTCGGGCAGCAACTCCGCCAGCAACCGCCCCAGGCGAATGGCCTCGTCGGACAACTGACTGCGGGTCAGCGAATCGCCGGAGCTGGCGAAGTAGCCCTCGTTGAACACCAGGTAGACCACCCGCAATACCGCCTCCAGGCGCTCGGGCAGCTCGCTGCGCCCCGGCACCTCGTAGGGAATCCGCGCCTCGCGGATCTTGCTCTTGGCACGAACGATGCGCTGGGCCAGGGTCGCGGGGCTGGCAAGAAAGGCACGGGCGATCTCCTCGGTGGTCAGGTCGCACACCTCGCGCAGGGTCAGCGCCACCTGGGCATCGCTGGCCAGCGCCGGGTGGCAGCAGGTGAAGATCAGGCGCAGACGGTCGTCTTCGAGCAGCTCACCCTCCTCCAGCGGCGCCTCGTCGGGCAGCTCGGCCTGCTCGTCGAGCGGCTGGAAACGACGCTGGCGGCGCAGGTTGTCGATCGCCTTGAAGCGCCCGGTCGACACCAGCCAGGCACGCGGATTGGCCGGCACGCCCTCCTGCGGCCACTGTTCCACCGCCACGCGAAAGGCCTCGTGCAGCGCCTCCTCGGCCAGGTCGAAGTCGCCCAGCAGGCGGATCAGGGTCGCCAGCACGCGGCGCGACTCCTCGCGATACAGGCGTTCGATCAGGGCGCCGATCTCGCTGGGTGTATCCATTGCAACGGCCTCCATGGCGACGACGAGGCTCAACAATGCCCGCTAAGCGGGCAATGGTCGAGCGGCGGCACGATCCGCCACTCAGCCTGGCACGCTGCGCATTGGCAGCGCCACGCCTGCCCGGCATAGTGCCGGCCATTCGATCATTGGATGGAGCCTCACTATGCGCTGGTTGTTGCTCGGCTTGGCGGGAGCCGCGATCTTTCTCTACGGCCGGATCAGCGGCGATGCGCAACTGAGCCTGCTGACCAAGGGCATTCCGGTGATCGCCCTGCTGCTCTGGCTGCGCCAGGCGCCGGCCGGCACTTACCGGCGCTGGATCGGCATCGGCCTGCTGTGCTCCCTGGCCGGCGACATCCTGCTGGACTGGCCGGGCGATCTGTTCGTGTTCGGCCTCGGCGCCTTCCTCCTCGGCCACCTGGCCTACCTGCGCGCCTACTGCTCCGACAGCCGCCGCCCGGCCCTGCCCGCCCTGCTGCTGGCGCTCGGCGCCGGCGGCGCGATGTTCGCCGTGCTGGCCGCCAGCGGCCTGGGCCCGCTGTTGATTCCGGTGGCCTGCTACGCCCTGGTCATCAGCCTGATGCTGTGGCGCGCCCTGGCCCGCCTCGGCAACCCCGAGCTGCAGCCGCGCTCGACTTATCTGGCCGCCGCCGGCGCGGCGCTGTTCGTGCTGTCCGACAGTCTGATCGGCATCGATCGCTTCGTCGCCAGCTTCGCCGCCGCGCCCTACGCCATCATCCTCAGCTACTGGGCCGGCCAATGGGGCATCACCGCCTCGGCCTTCGCCCGCCGCGCCTGAGCTGTTACGCCGATGAAACAGCAGGACGGCGATAAATCGACTATAGGAGTTACAGGGCAGTCCACTTCAGGGTGAGCGAGATGGCAGGGTACGTGCGGGTAGTCGGCCTGGTGTTGGTATCGGTTGCGCTGGTGGGTTGCGGCAGCCTGTTGCCCAGCGAGCGGGCCGAATCGCTGTCGCCCTTCGGCGACTACCTCGACGCCGAGATGCGTTACTCGCAGGCGGTGCCGGGGCTGACCGACCGCGCCGAACTGTTCTCACTGGGCTTCGACCCGCTGGCCCATGGCAACGGCAAGATGCTCTCGTTCATCGACGTGCGGCTGATGTTCGTCCAGCCCAACGTACCCATCGCCTACCTGCCGGACGGCCTGGTGCACTGCCTGGAGGCCAAGGATCGCTGCGTCGGCTACGCCTTCGAATTCACCAAGACCGATACCCAGCGGGTCGGCAGCTTCTGGGCCGACGTGCTGAACTTTCGCAAGAACCGCGAACTGCAGGGCTGGGTGTTCCGCGCGGTGTTCGTGCTGGTCGACGACAAGCTGGTGCACAAGGTCAGCAACGGCGAGCCGAACATCCGCCGCCTGGAGGTCAAGCGCAACCCGCTGGGCCCGCTGCAGGGCGCCGGCGAATTCTTTTCCGACCAATTGAAATGAGCGGTAAGCGGCAAGCCACAAGCTGCAAGTAGAAGCGACGCCCTACGGTGCTTTTGCTCTTAACTTGCGGCTTGAAGCTTGAGGCTTGCCGCCGCCTCTTTGCTAAAATGCCGGCCTTTTCCGCTGCCCGTTGCGACCGCCCGTGAGCCAAGAACCCGACCGTCTATTCGCCCAGCCACTGGCCGAGGTGCCCGATTTCGTCTTCAACGAGGACGTGGTGCGGGTGTTCCCCGACATGATCAAGCGCTCGGTGCCCGGCTACCCGACCATAGTCGAGAATATCGGCGTGCTCGCCGGCCAGTTCGCCCAGCCGCACACCACCCTGTACGACCTCGGCGCCTCGCTCGGCGCGGTGACCCAGGCCCTGCGCCGCCATGTGCGCGTCGATGGCTGCAAGGTGATCGCGGTGGACAACTCGCCGGCCATGGTCGCTCGCTGCAACGAGTACCTGCACGCGCAGGACGCCATGTTCCAGGAGCTGCTGCCGGCGGAAGTGATCGAGGCCGACATTCTCGCCCTCGAGCTGCAACCCGCCTCGCTGGTCACGCTCAATTTCACCCTGCAGTTCATCCCGCCGGAACGCCGTCAGGAGCTGCTCACGCGCATCCGCCAGGCGCTGCTGCCAGGCGGCGCGCTAATCCTCTCGGAGAAACTGCGCTTCGAGGACGCCGCCGAACACGAGCTGCTCAGCGAGCTGCACGTCGCCTTCAAGCGCGCCAACGGCTACAGCGAACTGGAAATCGCGCAGAAGCGCAGCGCCATCGAGAAGGTGATGCTGCCCGACAGCCTCGAGCAGCACCGCGAGCGTCTGCTGGCCTCCGGTTTCAGCCAGGTGGTGCCCTGGTTCCAGTGCCTGAACTTCGCCTCGCTGGTGGCCCTGCCATGATGCGCGACCTGGATCTCGATGCCCTGCAAGCGCAACTGGCCGGCACCCCGCTGCAGGAATGGGCTTGTGAGCTGCCCGGCCAGCTTGATGCCAAGCTGGCCATCGGTCACGGCGACCTGGCGCGCTGGTACGGCGCCGTGCAGGCACTGCCTGAATTACCGGTGAGTGACGTGGAGCTGCTGCAGCGCTTCGCCTTCGGCGGCGCCTGCGATGACGCCACCCGCGCGCAATTAAAAACCGCCCTGCAGGGCCTGATTCCCTGGCGCAAGGGGCCGTTCGAGCTGTTCGGCGTACACATCGACACCGAATGGCGCTCGGACTGGAAATGGCAGCGCGTCGCCCCTCATCTGGATCTGGTCGGCAAGCGCATCCTCGATGTCGGCTGCGGCAACGGCTACTACATGTGGCGCATTCTCGGCGCGGGTGCCGACAGCGTGGTCGGCATCGACCCCAACTGGCTGTTTCTCTGCCAGTTCCTGGCAATGAAGCGCTACCTGCCAGATCAACCGGTGTGGCACCTGCCACTGGCCTTCGAGGAACTACCGGCCAAGCTGCAGGGCTTCGATACGGTGTTCTCCATGGGCGTGCTGTATCACCGTCGCTCGCCCATCGACCATCTGCTGGATCTCAAGGATGCGCTGGTCAAGGGCGGCGAACTGGTGCTGGAAACCCTGGTGGTCGAAGGCGATGCCGAGCAGGTGCTGGTGCCCGAAGATCGCTACGCGCAGATGCGCAACGTCTGGTTCCTGCCGTCGGTGCCGGCGCTGGAGCGCTGGCTGCGCCGCGCCGGTTTCGAGGACGTACGCTGCGTCGACGTCAGCACCACCTCGGTGGAGGAACAACGCGCCACCGAGTGGATGCGCTTCCAGTCGCTGCCCGAGTTCCTCGACCCGGCCGACCACAGTCGCACCGTCGAAGGACTGCCGGCGCCGACCCGCGCCGTGCTGATCGCGCGCAAGCCGTGAAGCTGGGCTAACGCCAAACCGAGGGAGGCGCTTTAGTCGCGACGGATCGCCGAGAAAGCCCCGCAGCGCGCTCGGCGGCTGCGGCGATCAGCGCGATGTGTAGGGTGCGCCATGCGCACCGCCCGCATACTCGATTTCACGACTCACCGCGCAACCAGCACGCCCGCCGCTGCGCGATCAGCCGCAGCGGTTCGCTCGCCCCCTGCTCCACCACGCCGCGGGCACTACCCAGGCGAATCCGTCCCTCGACATCCTGCGCCAACAGGCGGCGCATGCGCCGGCGCCAGCACCAGGCGCCGATCCAGTCGGCAATGGCATTGTGCAGATCCAGCGGCCACATGGCCGGCATATAGAACTCGGGCATGGCTGGACGCGACTTGTCGCATTCGTTCGAACCTTTCATGGCCTTTCCTCCTGTTCGGTGCCGGCTTCTGGCCGGGCTTGCGATCAGGATGAATCGCACCTATCGTTCAAACAAACGACAAAAATCAAACCATGAGTTAACTATTACTTAACAACCATGAACACGACAGCCCCCATCTCCCTGCCGCTGCTGGAAAGCGATGTGCTACGCACCTTTGTCGCCATCGCCGACAGCGGCAGCTTCACCCGCACCGCGGCGCAGGTGTTTCGCAGCACGGCGGCGGTCAGCCTGCAGATCAAACGCCTGGAGGAAAGCCTCGGCCAGCGCCTGTTCGTGCGCGAGGCCCGGCGCGTGCGCCTGACCGCCGAGGGTGAGCTGCTGCTGGGTTATGCCAGGCGCCTGCTCAGGCTCAACGAGGAGGCGGTGGCGCAGTTTCTCCAGCCGCCGCTGAGCGGCCGGGTCTGCCTGGGCATCCCCAACGATCTGAGCACCCGCCTGTTGCCCGGCGTGTTGACGACCTTCGCCCGCAGCCATCCGGCCGTGCAGGTGGACGTCTGCGTGGGACGCAGCGTGGATCTGGTGGCGAAACTGGAGCTGGGCGAACTCGACCTGTGCCTGATCGAGACCGGCAACCAGGGCCTGGACGATACGCTCGGCGTGCTGGTCTACACCGAGCCGCTGGTCTGGGCCGGTCGCGACGGCGGCCTGGCGGTACAGCGTTCGCCGCTGCCGCTGGCCCTGGCCAATCCCGGCTGCGCCTGGCGCCGTGCGGCGCTGGACGCCCTCGACCGGATTGGCTTGGACTATCGCGTGGCGTACTCCTGCGATCAAAGTGCCGGGCAGGAAGCGGCGATGATCGCCGACCTGGCGATAGCCCCCTTCCCGCGCGGCCTGATCCGGCCGCCGCTCCGTCGCCTGGGCGAGGAGCACGGCCTGCCGCCGCTGGACGACTACCAGATCAGGCTACTGCGCGGCGCTCAGGCCAACGACGCGGTCGAGGCACTGGCTGCGCAGGTGGTGCAGGCGTTTGCGCAGGGCTGAGTCGGACGAAGTGGGAGGCACTTCAGCGGCGCCCCGCCGCCACGGCAGTCGCGGCTAAAGCCCCTCCCACGGCCATCTGTCAACCGCGATTGGCCGCCGCGACGATCAGCGCCTTCATCTCCGCCACCGCCTGCTTGAAGCCGACGAACAGCGCGTGGGCGACGATGGCGTGGCCGATGTTCAGCTCGTTGATCCCGGCAATCGCCGCCACCGCCTCGGCGTTGTGGTAGTGCAGGCCGTGCCCGGCGTTGACGATCAGGCCGTGCTGCAGGCCGCAGGCGACGCCGTCGCGGATGCGCGCCAGTTCGCGGGCGGCTTCCTCGGGGGTGTGGGCATCGGCGTAGCGTCCGGTGTGCAGTTCGATGGCCGGCGCACCGACGCGCCGGGAAGCCTCGATCTGCCGCGCCTCGGCGTCGATAAACAGCGACACCTCGCAGCCGGCGCGGGAAAGCCGCTCGACCGCGGCGGCGATGCGCGCCTCCTGGCCGGCCACATCGAGGCCGCCCTCGGTGGTCAGCTCCTGACGGGTTTCCGGCACCAGGCAGACGTGCGCCGGGCGGATCTGCTCGGCGAAGCCCAGCATGAAGTCGGTGACGCCCATCTCGAAGTTCATCCGCGTCTGCAGCACCTCGGCGAGGATTCGCACGTCGCGATCCTGGATATGCCGGCGATCCTCGCGCAGGTGCACGGTGATGCCGTCGGCGCCGGCTTCCTCGGCATCCAGCGCGGCTTTCACCGGATCGGGGTAGCGGGTGCCACGGGCCTGGCGCAGGGTGGCGACGTGATCGATGTTCACGCCGAGCAGGATTCGATTGGCATCAGTCACGCTTGGGCTCCTTGAGCGTCATGAAGAGTTCGCGGCTGACCAGCGGTCGGCCGCCCAGATGAGGGGCCAGCGCCTGACGCATCAGGCGCTTGGCCGCAGCCAGGGCGCCGGGGGCGCTCCAGTCGGCCTCGGCCATGGCCAGCAGGTCGCGACCGTGGAAGACCCCGGGCTGCAATTGCGCCACCGGCACCAGGCCAGCGTCCAGCTGCCAGCGGTACAGCCCGCCGGGAGCGACTGGCGCGCCCTGCTGGTCGCGATCCAGGGCGAAACCATAGCCCAACTCGTCCAGCAGGCGCCATTCGAAGGCGCGCAGCAAGGGCTCCAGCGGCCGGCCGGCGGCCAGCGCCTGCAGCGTCAGGGCGTAGTGTTCGAGCATCACGGGGTGCGGGTCTTCGGCCGGCAGCAGGCGGATCAGCAGTTCGTTGAGGTAGAGCCCGGAGAACAGCGCCTCGCCGCTCAGCAGCAGCGGAATGCCGGCGCTTTCCAGACGCCCGACTGTCTTCAGCTCACCACGCCCGCGCAGTTCCAGCTCCAACGGGGCGAACGGCCGGGCGATGCTGCCGGCCTTGCCGCGCGCGGCGCGCAGCACGGCACGCAGGCGCCCCTGGGGGGTGAAGAAATCCACCAGGGCGCTGCTTTCCTTGTACGGACGGCTATGCAGGACGTAGGCGGCGTGGCTCATCGGCGTGGCCGCCCGGGTACTCTATGACGGGCACCGATGCTGCGCACGGCGCGGTCTACTCCAGGTAGCCCAGCGAACGCAGCGCGCGCTCGTCGTCGGACCAGCCACCCTTGACCTTGACCCAGAGGTTGAGCATGACTTTGGAGTCGAACAGCACCTCCATGTCCTTGCGCGCCTCCTGGCCGATGCGTTTGATGCGCTCGCCCTTGTCGCCGATGATGATCTTCTTCTGCCCGTCGCGCTCCACCAGGATCAGCGCGTGGATATGCAGAATGCGCCCTTCCTGCTTGAACTCCTCGATCTCCACGGTGATCTGGTAGGGCAGTTCGGCGCCGAGCTGGCGCATGATCTTCTCGCGCACCAGCTCGGCGGCGAGGAAACGGCTGGAGCGATCGGTGATCTGGTCTTCCGGGAAGAAGTGCTCGCCTTCCGGCAGGCGCTCGGCCACCAGTTGCTCCAGGGTGTCGAGGTTGCTACCCTGCTGCGCCGAGATCGGCACCACTTCGGCGTTCGGCAGCTGCTGCTGCAGCCATTGCAGGTGCGGGATCAGCTCGGCCTTTTCCTCGAGGCGGTCGACCTTGTTCACCGCCAGGATCACCGGTCCCTGCACGTACTGCACGCGCTCGAGCACCATCTGGTCTTCGTCGGTCCAGCGCGCGCGGTCGACCACGAAGATCACCACGTCGACGTCCTTGAGCGCCGAGGCCGCGGTCTTGTTCATGTAGCGGTTGAGCGCCTTGTCGCTGTTCTTGTGCAGGCCGGGGGTGTCGACGTAGACCGCCTGGATCTCGCCCTCGGTCTTGATCCCGAGCATGTTGTGGCGCGTGGTCTGCGGCTTGCGCGAGGTGATCGCCAGCTTCTGCCCGAGGATATGGTTGAGCAGCGTCGATTTGCCCACGTTGGGGCGACCGACGATGGCGACATAGCCGCAGCGGCTCACAGGTGCATCAGTCATTGCCGTTCTCCACCCCAAGGGCGATCAGTGCCGCAGCCGCGGCGACCTGCTCGGCGATACGCCGGCTGCCGCCCTGGCCCAGGGTCTTTTCATTGAGCAGGGCCACCTGGCACTCGACCATGAAGGTACGGCAGTGCGGCTCGCCCTGAATGTCCACCACCTCGTAACGGGGCAGTTCGCAGGCGCGCGATTGCAGAAACTCCTGCAGGCGCGTCTTCGGATCCTTGTTGGTGTCGACCAGCGTCAGGCCATCGAGCTCGCCGGTCAACCAGTCCAGCACGCGCTCGCGCGCCGCGTCCATGCCGGCATCCAGGTAGATGGCGCCGATCAGCGCCTCCAGGGCATCGGCGAGAATCGACTCGCGGCGGAAACCGCCGCTTTTCAGCTCGCCCGAGCCCAGGCGCAGGTACTCGCCCAGCTCGAAGCCGCGCGCCAGCACGGCCAAGGTCTCGCCCTTGACCAGGCGCGCGCGCAGGCGCGACAACTGGCCCTCGCGCGCCTGCGGGAAGCGCTCGAACAGCGCTTCGCCGGCGACGAAGTTGAGGATGGCATCACCGAGGAATTCCAGGCGTTCGTTGTTGCGCCCGGCGAAACTGCGATGGGTCAGGGCCAGGACCATCAGGTCCTGGTCCTTGAAGCTGTATCCGAGCTTGCGCTCGAGGCGGGACAGGTTGGAACTCACGGCATGCGTACACGAAATTCTTTGTCGAAGTTCACCACCAGATCGAGGTTCTCGATCAGCGGCTCGCGTTTCTCATACTTCAGGTGGACCAGGAACTCGTTGTTCTCCACCTTGACCTTGACCACGTCGCGCAGGTCCAGGTCGCGGATGTTGTTGACCTGCATACCCTTGCTGACATGCCCGTAGAAGTCGCCGACGGTGCGCACGTCCTGCGCGGCGTCGGTCTCCACCGAGGTGATGATCTTCTCCATCGACATGTAGTCGAGGTAGTGCGGAATCACCTTGAACGCCGTGCTGGCGAAGAACGCCACCACGGCCAGTACCACCAGCCAGCCCAGGATGGACAGGCCCTGCTGCGAACGCGCGAAAGTCATGTGTATCCCCAATAGACGGTCTTGTTTGGAGCCTTGCGGCAAGACTAGTTATAGCCTGCAGCGCTGCCGAAAGCAGCGCGCCAGTGCTCAATGAATCAGGCCGACGCGGGAGAAATTGGGCAGGTTGCTGGTCTTGGGCTCCGGCCAGCTCATCCAGATGGCGAATGCCTTGCCGACGATATGGTCGTCCGGAACCATGCCCCACAGCGCCTGCGGGATCTTGCGGTCGCGCCAGTAGCGGCTGTCGTTGGAGTTGTCGCGGTTGTCGCCCATCATGAAGTAGTGCCCTTGCGGCACCACCCACTCGCCGCCGGGTTCGCGGCGCATGCGGCTCATTTCCTTGCGAATGGTGTGCTGCACCTGGCCCAGGCGCTCCTGGTAGAGCATCGCGCTGCCCAGGCTGCCGGCTTCTTCGCCGAGCAGTTTCTCCGCGACCGGCTCGCCGTTGATCAGCAGACGCTTGCCCTGGGTGTACTGGATGCGGTCGCCGGGCAGGCCGACCACGCGCTTGATGTAGTTGATGGTCGGGTCGCTGGGGTAGCGGAACACCATGACGTCGCCGCGCAGCGGGTTGTCCACCTCGATCACCTTGGTGTCGAGCACCGGCAGGCGGATGCCGTAGGCGAACTTGTTGACCAGGATGAAATCGCCCACTTCCAGGGTCGGTTTCATCGAGCCGGAGGGAATCTGGAACGGCTCGACCAGGAAGGAGCGCAGCACCAGGACGATGGCCAGCACCGGGAAGAACGACTTGCCGTACTCGACCAGCAAGGGCTCCTTGCTCAGCCGCTCCAGCACGCGCTCGTCGGGCTCGTCGACGCGCCCCTGATAGGCGGCGATGGCCGAACGCCGGCGCGGCGCCAGCAGAACCAGGTCGACCAGAGCCAGAAAGCCGCAAACGGCGACCGCGATAACCAACAGGAGCGGGAAATTGATCGACATAGAGCCTTAGCTATCCAACCTGAGCACGGCAAGGAAGGCTTCCTGTGGAATTTCCACGTTACCCACCTGCTTCATGCGTTTCTTACCGGCCTTCTGCTTCTCCAGCAGCTTCTTCTTACGGCTGACGTCGCCGCCGTAGCACTTGGCCAATACGTTCTTGCGCAGCGCCTTGACCGTGGTTCGCGCGATGATCTGGCCGCCGATGGCGGCCTGGATCGCCACGTCGAACATCTGCCGCGGAATCAGTTCCTTCATCTTCTCGGTCAGTGCACGGCCCTTGTAGGCCGCGTTGTCGCGGTGCACGATCAAGGCCAGGGCATCGACCTTGTCGCCGTTGATCAGCACGTCCAGCTTGACCAGATTGGCCGACTGGTAGCGATCGAAATGATAGTCCAGCGAGGCATAGCCGCGGCTGGTCGACTTCAGACGGTCGAAGAAGTCCAGTACCACCTCGTTCATCGGCAGGTCGTAACGAACCTGAACCTGGGAACCGAGGAACTGCATGTCGCGCTGCACGCCGCGCTTCTCGATGCACAGGGTGATGACGTTGCCCAGGTGCTCCTGCGGCACCAGGATGGTCGCGGTGACGATGGGCTCGCGGAAATCGGCGACGGACGAGACGTCCGGCAGCTTGGACGGGTTGTCGACGGTGATGGTTTCACCGGTCTTGAGCTCGAGCTCGTAGATTACGCTTGGTGCCGTGGTGATCAGGTCCAGGTCGTACTCGCGCTCCAGGCGCTCCTGGATGATCTCCATGTGCAGCATGCCGAGGAAGCCGCAGCGGAAACCGAAGCCCAGGGCGTCGGAGCTTTCCGGCGCGTACTGCAGCGACGAATCGTTGAGGGTCAGCTTCTGCAGGGCATCGCGGAAATCCTCGAAGTCATCGGAGCTGACCGGGAACAGGCCGGCGTAGACCTGCGGCTGGATTTTCTTGAAGCCCGGCAGCACCTCGACCTCGGGGGTCGAGGACAGGGTCAGGGTGTCACCCACCGGCGCACCGTGAATGTCCTTGATGCTGGCGATGATGAAGCCCACTTCACCGGCTTTCAGATCGGCGGTGGCGGTATGTTTCGGAGTGAATACGCCGACGCTGTCGACCAGGTGCACCTTGCCGGTGGACTTGACCAGAATCTTGTCGCCCTTCTTCACGCGGCCGTGACGCACGCGCACCAGCGAGACCACGCCCAGGTAGTTGTCGAACCAGGAGTCGATGATCAGCGCCTGCAGCGGCGCCTCGATATCCCCGGTCGGCGCCGGAATGGTCTGCACCAGGCGTTCGAGCACCTCGTCCACGCCCATGCCGCTCTTCGCGCTGCAGGCCACGGCGTCGGTGGCGTCGATACCGATGATCTTCTCGATCTCGTCCTTGACGCGGTCCGGGTCGGCCTGGGGCAGATCCATCTTGTTCAGCACCGGCATGACCTCGAGGCCCTGCTCGATGGCGGTGTAGCAGTTGGCCACCGACTGCGCCTCGACGCCCTGACCGGCATCGACCACCAGCAGCGCGCCCTCGCAGGCTGCCAGGGAGCGACTGACCTCATAGGTGAAGTCGACGTGACCGGGGGTATCGATGAAGTTCAGCTGGTAGGTCTTGCCGTCCTGCGCCTTGTAGTGAAGCGTGACGCTGTGGGCCTTGATGGTGATGCCGCGCTCACGCTCCAGATCCATGGAGTCCAGGACCTGAGCCTCCATTTCGCGCGCGGCGAGGCCGCCGCACATCTGGATGAAACGGTCAGCCAGGGTGGACTTGCCGTGGTCGATGTGGGCAATGATGGAAAAATTGCGGATATGACTCAGGTCACTCACGGATCAACACTCGAAGAAGGCACAGGCAAGACGCTTGCCGAAAATAGCCGCGGATTGTACCCGATCCCGCGCGACCGCGTCACGTCCGCACCGCGCCGGTGCAGAAACGCAGAAGGGCGCCCGGAAGCGCCCTTCTGCAGCCTTGCCCGGATTACTCGGCCAGCTTGAAGGTGATAAAGCTGGCGCGCCCCTGGCGCAGCACGCGCATCGATACCGAACGGTTCTTCGGCAGCTCCTGCGCGACCTTGGCGAAGGTGGCGGTGGAGTCGATGGCCTGGTTGTTCAGGTGGGTGATCACGTCGCCCGGACGCAGGCCGATCATCGCCGCCGGGCCGTTGAGCACCTCCTTGACTACCACGCCCCCCCTGAGGTCGAGCCCCTTCTTCTGCTCGGCGGTCAATTCCACCACGCTCACGCCCAGGCGGTTATTGCTGCGTTCACCGCCCGGCGTGCCGGTGGCCGCCAGTTCCTGACCCTCTTCCGGCAGGGTGCCGATGGTGAGTTTGAGCTCCTTGCGCGAGCCTTCGCGCACCACATCCATCTCGGCCTGCTCGCCCGGCTTGAGGCCACCGACCAGATGCGGCAGGTCGGCCGACATGACGATGGGCTTGCCGTTGAGACTGAGGATCACATCCCCCACCTGCAGGCCACCCTTGTCCGCCGGACCGCCTTCCAGCACTTGGGCGACCAGCGCGCCGGCCGGTTTGTCCAGGCCGAAGGATTCGGCCAGATCCTTGTTCACTTCCTGAATCACCACACCGAGCCAGCCACGGGTGACCTTGCCGTCCGCCTTGAGCTGGTCGGCCACCTGCAGCGCCACCTCCATGGGAATGGCGAAGGACAACCCCATGAAGCCGCCAGAGCGGGTGAAGATCTGCGAGTTGATCCCCACCACCTCGCCCTGCAGGTTGAACAGCGGGCCGCCGGAGTTACCGGGGTTGATCGCCACGTCGGTCTGGATAAACGGCACGTAGCTGTCGCTCGGCAGGTTGCGCCCCTTGGCGCTGACGATGCCGGCGGTCACCGAGTGGTCGAAGCCGAAGGGCGAGCCGATGGCCAGCACCCACTCGCCGACCTTGAGCGCGTCGGACTTGCCCAGGCGCACGGTGGGCAGGTTCTCGCCCTCGACCTTGAGCAGGGCCACGTCGCTGCGCGGGTCGGCGCCGATCAGCTTGGCCTCCAGCTCGCTACGGTCGGACAGGCGCACGATGATCTCGTCGGCGTCGGCCACCACATGGTTGTTGGTCAACACATAACCGTCGGCGGAAATGATGAAGCCCGAGCCAAGCGACTGCGCCTCGCGCTGGCGACCGCCGGGGCCGCGCGGCACCTGGGGAATGTTGCGCTCGAAGAACTCGCGGAACATCGGCGGCAGGCCTTCCAGGTCGGGCATGCCCGGCTGACCGCCGGCCACCCGCTCCGGCACCTTCTGCCGGGTACTGATATTGACCACCGCCGGCGAGGCCTCCTCCACCAGTTCGGTGAAGTCGGTCAGGCTGGCCTGGGCCAGCAGGCTCTGCCCCCAGAGCAGGGCGACCGCCAGCAGCGGCGCAACGGATCCGAGTTTTCTCATCGACTACGACTCCCCATATGAAACGCAAACACTCTCAACTCGCCGCCGGCCCACCGGCCAGCAGCGCACGCAGGACAACGGGTTGCAAGGCCGGATCGTCGGCGACGCGCGACGCGCGCCAGCGCACCAGCAGCCAGGTGACGAACAGACCGGCAAGCGCGCCGAGGATGACCCAGGGCTCGCTCAGGCCGAGGCCGTCGGCCAGCAGGGCGGCGCCCAACAGGCCGAGCAGCGGCAACAGATAGACCAGCAGCGAGCTGCGCACCAGCAAATCCTCGCGCACGCCGATCACCACGGCATCGCCCACCGCGAGTTGCAACTGACAGAGGGCGCGCACATAACCGCGCTGGCGGCCGACGCCGAGACGCTCCATCAGCCCCTGGCCGCAGGCGGCATTGGCCGAACAGCTGGAACAGGTGCTCTTGCGCAGCGTTTCGACCCAGACCGCGCCGGACTCGACCGCCACCACGCGCCCCTGTTCTTCGATCATTGACTGACCTGTTCGGCGGCCCCGGCACGCATGGACAGGGCGATACGCTCGGCGGTGCCCAAGGGGATCTCGCCGACCACGGTGACCATCACGTCGCCGGCCTCGGTGGCCATGCGTCGCGACACCGCGACGGTGGGGCCGAGCTGGCTGCGCGCGTCTTCCACCACCGCCCCCTGCAGGGGCTCGAGAAAGACCGAGAAACGCGCCAGGCCGTCGCCGTACATCAGGCAGGCGACCGCCTCGTCGGAGGCAGGACTGCGCCGCAGCTGGGCGGCGTTGAGGGTGAAACCGGGGGGCAGCCAGTCCGAACGCCAACTGCCTTCGGCCACCTGATCGACCGAACGCAGGCGCACCGGACGGCAGCGCGAACTGGGTTGCAGGGCGCCCGCTTCGGGGGCCGTGGTCTGCAGTTGGGTGAACTGGAAGCGCTCCAGCAACTGCCCCTTTTCGTTGAGCAGCAGGGATTTCAGCGGCAGACCGGTTTCCTGGTCCAGGTGCAATTCGAAGCCATAGCGGTGCTGATCCTTGGGTGCCAACACCAGCACCACGGCGTTGCGGCCGGCGATGCGCGACTGGCCGGCGACGCGGATGTCGTACCAGTTGCCCAGCTGCTCGGCGTCCAGATGCCGCGCCGGCCAGGCCTGGGCGTCGCCGACCTGGTCGGCCAGCGCGCCGCTGACGCATTGGGTCTGGCCGTCGACCTTGAGCACTTCCTGGGCCGGGCCGTCGAGCTGCAGCAGGCGTTCGCGGATCGAACCGCCCTCCTCTACCCGATGCCACACGCTGTGGGTGGAGAAACTGCCGTTGCGCTCGTAAACGAAGGTGCCCTGAAAGCTCTGCCCACGCTCGGCTTCGGCGAGGCGCTTGAGCCAATCTTGTGCATCAGCGGCATGAACCGGCAACGCCAGCCAGCCGCTGAGAAGAAAGAGAGGGATCGCGCGCATGTGGCTCCTTAGCGGTTTTCCAGGCTGGCGGCTCGTGCATAGGGCAAGGCGGTTTCGCCGGCGCCCATCGCCGCCTGCTGCGTATGCTGGCGCAGGTAGGTCGGCAGGCGCTGCTCATGCCAGCCGGCGGTGCCGGGCTTGGCGGCTTCGCTCGACGCCTCGCCGCTGCTGTATCCGGCCAGCAGCGCCGGCCCTTGCACCTGCGGCACCGACAGCGTCGGCGCAGCGTCCTGCTGGGCCAACTGGCTGCCGCTCAGTTCGTCCTGGTTGTACAGACGCACGCCGGCGAGCACGGCAACGGTCACCGAAGCCGCCACCGCGAGACGACCGACACTGCGCCACAGCGGCGCCTTGCGCACCGGCACCACCTCGTCGGCCAACGCCGCCGAGACCGCCGCGGCGATATCCAGGCGCGGCTCGAGCAATTCCCTGTGCATGGCTGCACGGGCGATCTGGTAACGCGACCAGGTGCCACGCAGCTCGCCATCCTCACTGGCCGCGAGCACGCGCCGCAGCTCCAGTTCGTCCGCTTCGTTATCCATCACCGCGGACAGCGATTCCTGCAGGGTTTCACGACTCATGGTGTTCCTCTCTTGGCTGTCGCCGCTGCCTCAGGCTTCCTGCAACAAAGGTTGCAGAGATTTATCAATGGCCTCACGCGCACGGAAGATCCGCGAACGCACGGTGCCGACCGGACACTGCATGACGCTGGCAATGTCCTCGTAACTCAGTCCCTCGAACTCGCGCAAGGTCAAAGCCGTGCGCAAATCGTCCGGTAGCTGGGCGATGGTTCGATGCACCGTGGCCTCGATCTCGTCGCGCAGCAATGCCCGTTCCGGTGACTCGATGTCCTTGAGGGCGTGGTCGCCGTCGTAGAACTCCGCGTCATCGCTACTGACATCACTATCTGGTGGCCGCCGACCGCGGGACACCAGATAATTCTTCGCCGTGTTGATGGCGATGCGGTACAGCCAGGTATAGAACGCGCTGTCACCGCGAAAGTTTCCAAGCGCCCGGTACGCCTTGACGAAGGCTTCCTGGGCAACGTCCTGAGCCTCGTGGGTGTCGTGCACGAATCGCACGATCAAACCGAGGATCTTGTGCTGATACTTCAGCACCAACAGATCGAAGGCGCGCTTGTCGCCGCGCTGCACTCGTTCGACCAGTTGCTGATCATCTTCCTGGGTTAGCATGCACTCTCCTCATGGTGCTCGGAGGAGGCTTGCGCCCGTGAGCGAATCAGCCTGCCAAGATAGACTCGGGCCTCGCGCAAAAGTTCTCCCCTCCAAGCAAGCTTCCCGCAGAGTCTGTTTTTCCCTCTGCACGGAACGGCACCAACGGGACGCATCCCGCTCGCGCGAATATTTATCGCCACACGTTTTCCCAGCTGATCGACGGTTTGGCCGAAGATCGAGCAGGCACATGCCGGCGCTCTCCCTTATATGGGCGACCCTCTATGGAACCTTAACGACTAAGAAAGTTCCCGAGCACTGCGGTCGGTCATAAGCTGGCTATTGTGCCGCTGGCCCTCTCTATATACTAGGGCTCGCATTCCCGCGGAATTCGGACATGAGCCAACACTTCCAGCACGACGTTCTGGTCATCGGCAGCGGCGCCGCCGGCCTGACTCTCGCCCTCACCCTGCCCGCCCAGCTGCGCATCGCCGTGCTGAGCAAGGGCAACCTGGCCAATGGCTCGACCTACTGGGCGCAGGGCGGCGTGGCGGCGGTACTGGACGACACCGATACCGTCGAATCCCACGTCGCCGACACCCTCAATGCCGGCGCCGGCCTGTGCCGCATCGAGGCCGCGCGCTTCACCGTGGAACACAGCCGCGAAGCCATCCAGTGGCTGATCGACCAGGGCGTGCCCTTTACCCGCGACGACCAGACCGCGGGCGAAGACGGCGGTTTCGAATTTCACCTGACCCGCGAGGGCGGCCACAGCCACCGGCGCATCATCCACGCCGCCGACGCCACCGGCGCGGCGATCTTCAACACCCTGCTGGAACAGGCTCGCCAACGGCCCAACATCGAGCTGCTGGAACAGCGCGTGGCGGTCGACCTGATCACCGAGCGCAAGCTCGGCTTGCCCGGCGAACGCTGCCTGGGCGCCTACGTGCTGGATCGCGCGCGCGGCGAGGTGGACACCTTCAGCGCGCGCTTCGTGATTCTCGCCACCGGCGGCGCGGCCAAGGTCTACCTCTACACCAGCAACTCCGACGGTGCCTGCGGCGACGGCATCGCCATGGCCTGGCGCGCCGGCTGCCGGGTCGGCAACCTGGAGTTCAATCAGTTCCACCCCACCTGCCTGTACCACCCACAGGCGAAGAATTTCCTGATCACCGAGGCGCTGCGCGGCGAAGGCGCCCTGCTCCGCCTGCCCAGCGGCGAGCGCTTCATGCCGCGCTTCGACGAGCGCGGCGAGCTGGCCCCGCGCGACATAGTCGCGCGCGCCATCGACCACGAGATGAAGCGCCTCGGTATCGACTGCGTCTATCTGGACATCAGCCACAAGCCGGCGGAGTTCATCAAGAATCACTTCCCCACCGTCTACGAACGCTGCCTGGGCTTCGGCATCGACATCACCCAGGAGCCGATCCCGGTGGTGCCGGCGGCGCACTACACCTGCGGCGGCGTGGTGGTCGACCAGCACGGGCGCACCGATGTACCCGGCCTGTACGCCATCGGCGAAACCAGCTTCACCGGCCTGCACGGCGCCAACCGCCTGGCCAGCAACTCGCTGCTGGAATGCTTCGTCTACGCCCGTTCGGCCTGCGCCGATATCGTCGGCAAACTCGGCGAGGTGGCGATGCCGGCCGACCTGCCCGGCTGGGACGCCAGCCAGGTCACCGACTCGGACGAGGACGTGATCATCGCGCACAACTGGGACGAGCTGCGGCGCTTCATGTGGGACTACGTCGGCATCGTGCGCACCAACAAGCGGCTGCAGCGCGCCGAGCACCGCGTGCGCCTGCTGCAGGGCGAGATCGACGAGTTCTACAGCAACTACAAGGTCAGCCGCGACCTGATCGAGCTGCGCAACCTGGCCCAGGTCGCCGAACTGATGATCGAGTCGGCGATGCGCCGCCACGAGAGTCGCGGCCTGCACTACACCCTGGATTACCCCGAGCAGTTGGCCGAGGCGCGCGACACTATCCTGACCCCGGCGCAGCCCAGCGCCGGCGGCTGAACTTCAGGCGCAGACGCAGGCGCCGGTGCAGCTCGCGCGGCAGCGCATCGCGGGGAATACACAGGCCGCGCGTGAAACGCTCGCCCGG
Source organism: Pseudomonas sp. NPDC077186 (assembly GCF_044543505.1). NCBI lineage: Bacteria > Pseudomonadati > Pseudomonadota > Gammaproteobacteria > Pseudomonadales > Pseudomonadaceae > Pseudomonas > Pseudomonas sp. NPDC077186. Next base: position 392,615 of record NZ_JBITWE010000005.1, on the reverse strand, counting down.
CCGGCGAAAGCGCAGCACCACCGCCAAGGGCAAGGCCAGGCTATCGGGGCGCAACTGCACCGGCTGCCAGCCCCGCGCCGCGCTCCACAGCTGCCAGCCGAGGGCATCGCGACGCAGCCCGCGCACGGCATGCGGCGAAGTCAGCAGGATATGCCGCGGCAGCACCCAGGCGGCATGCGCCAGACAAGACAGCAGCGCCAGAACCTTGCCCCACAGGGGCACGGCGGCCAGCCAGGGCGCCAGCAGGGCCAGCGCCAAGGCGGCCAGATAGAGCCTCAGCAGCCCGCGCGAGGGCTGCCAATGGCACTCGAACAGCTCACTGGGGTTGGACACGATCCAGGATCATGCGCACCATGCGCTTGAGGTCGGCGTCTTCCGGCTCGCCGCGCTGCATGAACCAGCCGAACATGTCCTGATCCTCGCACTCCAGCAGCTTGCGGTAGCGCGCCTGGTCGTCGGCATCCAGGTTGGGGTAGACCTCCTTGACGAAGGGCACCAGCAGTACGTCCAGCTCCAGCATGCCGCGACGGCTGTGCCAGAACAGGCGGTTGAGTTCGGTTGCATCGACCATGGAACGGCTCCTTGAAAGAGGCCGGCAGTATAACGGCGAAAAGTCTCGCTGTTGACCCGAAGCGACGACCGCGCCCGCTGACAAGCGCCTATCGCGCCCTCTATGATGACGCCCCTGTCTTTTCTCCAGCGACTCGATTCCCACCATGGCCGATAGCGCGTACTTCACCCTCCTCGACCACGAAGGCCTGCTCGCCGTGCGCGGCGCGGATGCCGGCAAGTTTCTCCAGGGCCAGCTGACCTGCAACCTCGACTACCTGTCCGCCACCCAGTCCAGCCTGGGTGCCCGCTGCACGCCCAAGGGGCGCATGCTGTCGAGCTTTCGCATCCTCCCGGTGGACGGCGGCTACCTGCTGGCCATGGCGCGCGAGCTGGTCGCGGCGCAACTGGCCGACCTGCAGAAGTACGCGGTGTTCTCCAAATCCAAACTGGGCGACGAAAGCACCGCCTGGGTGCGCTTCGGCCTGGCCGGCGGCGACGCCCTGCTGGCCGAACTGGGCCTGGAGCTGGGTGCCGAGCGCGATGCCCTGGCCAGCGCCGGCGAGCTGCTGGCCGTGCGCCTCGGCGACGGCCGCGCCGAGCTCTGGGCGCCGGCCGCTGCCGCCGAACGCCTGCACGGCCGACTGACCGCGGCGCTGCCGCAAGCGCCGCTCAGCGACTGGCTGCTGGCCCAGGTGCGCGCCGGCATCGGCCAGGTGTTCGGCGCCAGTCGCGAGCTGTTTATCCCGCAGATGCTCAACCTGCAGGCCCTCGGCGGCGTCAGCTTCAAGAAGGGCTGCTACACCGGCCAGGAAATCGTCGCGCGCATGCAGTACCTGGGCAAGCTAAAGCGGCGCCTGTACCGCCTGCGCCTGAACGGCGCGGACACGCCGGCCGTCGGCGTCGAGCTGTTCTCGCCGGTGCACGGTTCCAGCGTCGGCGAAGTGGTGCTGGCCGCCCAGGCGGGCGACGCCGTCGAGCTGCTCGCCGTGTTGCAGGAAGATGCCGTCAACGATGGCCGTCTCCATCTCGGCAGCGGCGAAGGCCCGACGCTGAGCCTGCTCGATCTGCCCTATCAGCTGGATGCCGGCAAGGAAATCCAGCGCTGACTAAACTGCCCGGGCACCGTAGCGGTTCGCCCCAGAGAGACCTGCCATGAGCAAGCTTGCCGAAAAAGTCCAACAGGAACTGATCCACGCCATCGAGAACGACGAGCTGGTGCTGCCCACCCTGCCCGAGGTGGCGCTGAAGGTGCGCGAGGCCGCGGAAGATCCGGATATCGGCATCCCGCAGATCAGCAAGGTGATCGGCAACGACGCCGCGCTCACCGCACGCATCATCAAGGTGGTCAACAGCCCGCTGCTGCGCAGCAACAAGGAAATCACCGACCTGCAGATGGCGGTCAGCCGCCTGGGCATCAACTACACCTGCAACCTGGCCACCGGCCTGGCCATGGAGCAGATGTTCCAGGCCACCAGCGACGTGGTCGACCGCAAGATGCGCGAGGTGTGGAACAAGAGCACCGAGATCGCCGGCATCTGCCACGTGCTGTGCCGCCACTACACCCGCCTGATGCCGGACCAGGCCACCCTCGCCGGCCTGGTGCACCAGATCGGCGTGCTGCCGATCCTCACCTACGCCGAGGAACACAACGAGCTGCTGGCCGACTCCATCAGCCTCAACCACGTGATCGAGCAGATCCACCCGATCATCGGCGACAAGATCCTGCGCACCTGGGAGTTCCCCGAGCCGATCGCCATGGTGCCCAGCCAGTACCTGAACTTCGCCCGCGACTCGGCCAAGGTCGATTACGTCGACATCGTCCAGGTCGCCACCCTGCAGAGCTACCTGGGCAGCGAGCACCCCTACACCCAGCTGGATTGGAGCACGGTGCCGGCCTTCGCCAAGCTCGGCCTCGACCCCAACGTCGACATGCAGGCCGACGAAGACCTCTGCGCCGCCATGGAAGCGGCGATGAGCATGCTGCAATAAAAGCGTCGCGGCGCTGCCGGCAATCTGCTTCTAGACTCAAGCCCGAACGCTTGCCGGAAGCAGTCCCCCATGCGCCTCGCCCTTCTCCTTTGCACCCTGCTGCTGTCGTGCGAGGTGCCCGGCAACGCCGAGCGCATCGCGCGCTTCAATCGCGGCCTGGCGCAGCTGCGCGACAGCGGCAAGATGGCGCAGTACCTGCTGGAGATCCAGCAGCCGTTAAGCCTCAACCCCTAACGGGAACTCCACCCGCACCCGCAACCCATGCGGCTGCACCTGGTGCAGGCTGATCTGCGCCTGGTGCGCGCGGCAGATCTCGCCGACTATGGCCAGCCCCAGGCCGGCGCCGCTGCCCTGCGCGCCGCGCCGGTAGAAGCGCTCGAAGACCTTCTGATGCTCGTCCTCGGGAATCCCCGGGCCGTCGTCCTCCACCTCCAACAGCGCCGGGGCCAGCACCCGCAGGATCAGGTTGCCGCCCGCCGGGGTGTGCGCCAGGGCATTGTCGATCAGGTTGCTCAGCAGCTCGTTGAGCAGGGTCGGCTCGCCGTCGATCCACACCGGCTGCTCGGCCTCCAGGGCCAGGGCGACGCCGCGGGCATGGGCCAGCGGCGCCATGGCCAGGCCCAGCTCGCGCGCCAGCTGGCTGAGGTCGATGCGTTGCGCGCCGCCCTCGGTAATGGCTCGCGCACCGCTTTCGATACGTGCCAGCGACAGCAGCTGGTTGGCCAGCTGGGTCAGGCGATCGCCCTGCTGCGCCACCTGCTCCAGGGTGTCGCGCCACGCCTGCGGTTGCTCGGCACGCAAGCCCAGGGCGATGCGCGCCTTGAGTGCCGCCAATGGCGTACGCAGCTCGTGGGCGGCGTCGGCGATAAACTGCGACTGGCGCTCGAACAGCGCGCGCAGGCGCTCGTTGAACTGGTTGAGCGCTTCCACCAGCGGCAATACCTCACGCGGCAGACCGCTGTCCGGCAGCGGCTGCAGGTCGTCGCTGGCTCTCTCGGCGACTTCACGACGCAACGCCTCCAGCGGGCGCAGGGCCAGATTCACCGCCAGCCACACCAGCAGCAGCGCACTGACCGAGAGCAGGCCCATGCGCCATAGGGTGCCGACCAGCAGTTCGCGGGCCATGCGTTCGCGCGCGCCCTGGGTCTCGGCCACGCGAATCTCGGCGATGCCGCTCAGCTGCGGCTCGCTGACCGGCTGCAGCAGGCTGACCACGCGCACGCCCTGGCCGCGGTACTCGGCGTCGTAGAAGTGCGCCAGCGCCGGGTAGTCGTCGGTGCGCCGGGTGCCGGGCGGCGCCGGCGGCAGGTCCTCGTAACCCGAGACCTGCTCGCCGCGATGACCAAGCACCTGGTAGTAGATGCGCCCGGCGCTGTCGTAGGCGAAGGTGTCCAGCGCCACATAGGGAATATTGGCCTTGAGCAGGCCGTCCTCGGTGTACAGGCCGTCGGCCACCGCCCGCGCCGAGGCCAGCAGGGTGCGGTCGTAGGCGGTGTCGGCGGCACGCCGCGCGCTCCAGTAGGCGCTCAGGCTGCTCAGCAGCAGGATCAGCGCCAGCAGCAGCGCCAGGCGCCGCAGCAGGCGGCCGCGCAGGCTGGCGCTGCGGCTCATGCCTCGATCGCCTCCAGCAGGTAGCCGAGGCCGCGGAAGGTGACGATGCGCACCGCGCGGCCTTCGAGCTTCTTGCGCAGGCGGTGGACGTAGATCTCGATGGCGTCGGCGCTGGCCTCCTCGTCCAGGCCGAACACCTGGGCGGCCAGCTGCTCCTTGCTCATCACCCGTCCGGGGCGGGCGATCATCGCCTCCAGCACCGCCTGCTCGCGGGCGGTCAGGCTCAGCGCCTCGCCGTCCAGGCTGAAGCGCCGCGCGCCGAGGTCGTAGACCAGCGCGCCGCAGCGCTGCAGCTGCTCGCCGCCGAGCACGCTGCGGCGCAGCAGGGCCTTGACCCGCGCCTCCAGTTCGGACAGCTCGAAAGGCTTGGCCAGGTAGTCGTCGGCCCCCAGGTTGAGGCCGTGCACCCTATCCTTGACCTCGCCGCGCGCGGTGAGCATCAGCACCGGCAGGGTCTGGCCGCGGTCGCGCAGGCGCGCCAGCACGGCGAAGCCGTCGAGCCGGGGCAGGCCGATATCGAGAATCGCCAGGGCGTAGTCCTCGCTGGACAAGGCCAGGTCGGCGGCGACGCCATCGTGCAGCACGTCCACCGTCCAGCCGGCGCCCTTGAGCGCCTGGGCCACGCTTTCCGCCAATTGCGGATGGTCTTCGACCAGCAGAATCCGCACCGCCACCTCCGCACAACTTGCTTCGAGGCGCGCAGTGTAGCGCCGTTGAGGTTGCTGTGAATTGACGAAATGCCGGCTCGGCGCCCTCTGCGGGCCGTCGCAGGCGATGTCAAAAGCGCTCCCAGTGTTTATTTGGTTATTCGCATAAACGTGCAGATTGACACCGGACTGGCAAATAAGTGTGTGCTGTCGAGGACTTGGCACTATCCATTAATGCGCCGTCTGGCCTGATGGGTTTCGCCCCTTACGGGCGACTCACTTTCTTTGCTTGTGCAAAGAAAGTAAGCAAAGAAACACACCCCTACATACGGCCCCGGCTGCGCCGGGGTTCCCTCGCTTCATCACCACTCCAGGGGCCCGCCGCGAAGGGCCATCCCTGGCCCATCGCGGCTCTCGCGGCATCCATGCCGCTCAACCCCTTCCACGGCGATTCCACTCGGCCTCCTGAAGGGGATTTGGGCGTCGTCTGTGAGATCGCGATTCAAGAGCAAAGGCAAAGGCAAAGGCAAAGGCACAGACGCCGCCAAACTTAATTTCGCGGAGATTACGCAAGCTCGCACCCAGGTCCCGTCAGGAGGCCGAGTGGAGGTGTTGCGTAGGGGGACGAGCCGCATGGATGCGGCGAGAGGCTTAAAGGGCCAGGGATGGCCCTTTAAGCCGGCCCCCGGAGCAGCGCCGGAGCGAGGAAACGCAGCGAAGCGGAGTAACAGCCGAAAGGCTGGCCCGAAGGGTGAGCGAAGCGAATCAAGTTTCGCGCAGCGAAACCCGGATGCCGGGTGCCCTTCTTTGCCACACCTTTCTTGGGCAAGCAAAGAAACGGAGCGAAGCGCAGTAACAGCCGCAGGCTGGCCCGAAGGGCGAGCGCAGCGAGTCAAGGTGTGGCGCCCGTAAGGGGCGCAACCCAAACGTTCAGCGGACGCGGTGATGGATAGTGCTAAGGTCAGTCAGCGATATGCACACCAACTTGCCAGTGCGGTGTTAAACACACCCTCCCCGCAGAAATGCAAAGAACCTTTCTGTGGCCAGCCATCCAAGCAGGCCACGTCAAAAAACGCTCCAGGCGTTTTTTTCCGTGCTGAAAGCCTGGCGAAAGCTTGCCTCTCTAGCATCGCCTCATGGTGGCTCGATCCACCTGCTCGAGCGACCCTGCAGTGGTGCGAGGTCGCGACAAAAACAAGAATGGAGACCACAAGATGCACGCAGCCTCACGTCAGGCCCTGCCGCCTGTCCGCCTGCTCTGCCTGGCCATCGCCGCTGCCGGCGTAGCCCCCCTCGCCAACGCCGCCTTTATCGAAGACAGCACGGCCAGCCTGACCGCCACCAACATCTACCTCAACCGCGACTTCCGCCAGTTCGACGGCCAGAACAAGCGCGAGGAATGGGGCCAGGGTTTCTGGCTCGACGTGCAGTCCGGCTACACCGACGGCAGCGTCGGCTTCGGCGTCGACGCCATGGGCCTGCTCGGCGTCAAGCTCGACTCCGGCGGCGGCCGCACCGGCACCGACCTGCTGCCGGTGCAGGACGACGGCGGCACCCCGGACGAATTCAGCCGCCTGAGCCTGACCGCCAAGGTCAAGGTCTCCGCAACCGAGCTGCGCTACGGTTCGCACGTGCCCGAGCTGCCGGTGGTCAAGGCCAGCGACAGCCGCCTGTTGCCACAGGTGTTCGAAGGCGGCCTGCTGACCTCCGCCGAGCTGGACGGCCTGACCTTCACCGGCGGTCGCCTGGACAAGGTGATCGACCGCGCCTCGACCAACTCCGAAGACCTGGTGCTCAACAGCAAGAACCGCCGTTTCGCCGGTGGCGTGACCGCCGACCACCTGGACCTGGCCGGTCTGGACTACCAGTTCAACGACAACTTCAAGGGCCGCTACTTCTTCGCCGACCTGGACGACGTCTACCGCCAGCACTTCTTCAATCTGCTGAGCAGCCACAAGCTCGGCGCCGGCACCCTGGCGAGCGACGTACGCCTGATGCTCAGCGACGACAGCGGCGCGGCCAACGCCGGCAAGATCGACAACCGGGCGTTCAACGCCATGCTCAGCTACGGCATCGGCAGCCACAAGTTCGGCCTGGGTTTCCAGGACATGAGCGGCGACACCGGCTACGCCTATATCGACGGCAGCGACCCCTACCTGGTCAACTTCGTGCAGATCAACGACTTCGCCAACGCCGACGAACGCTCCTGGCAGGCCCGTTACGACTTCAGCTTCGCCAGCCTCGGCGTCCCCGGTCTGAGCTTCATGACCCGCTACATCCGCGGCGACGATGCGCGCATCGCCGGCTCCGACGAGCGAGGCGGCGAATGGGAACGCGACATCGAGTTCAAGTACATGGTGCAGAGCGGCCCGCTCAAAGACCTCTACGTGCGCCTGCGCAATGCCAGCTTCCGCTCCGACTTCGCCCGCGACGCGGACGAGAACCGTGTCATCGTCGGCTACACCCTGCCGATCTGGTAACCCACAATAAGATTCGCGAGGAGAACCCATCATGAAATCTGCCCTGACCCGTGCCGCCCTGACGGTTTCCTGCCTGGCCTTCGCCGGCCAGTTGCTGGCCGGCGAGCCCAAGCGCCCCGAATGCATCGCCCCGGCCAAGCCCGGCGGCGGTTTCGACCTGACCTGCAAGCTGGCCCAGAGCGGCCTGAAAGACAGCGGCCTGCTCAAGGCGCCGATGCGCGTCACCTACATGCCCGGCGGCGTCGGCGCGGTGGCCTACAACGCGGTGATCGCCCAGCGTGCCGATGCACCCGGCACCATCACCGCGTTCTCCAGCGGCTCCCTGCTCAACCTGGCGCAGGGCAAGTTCGGCCGTTATGACGAAACCGGCGTGCGCTGGCTGGCCGCGGTGGGCACCGACTACGGCGCGATCACCGTGCGCGCCGACTCGCCCTGGCAGAACCTGGACGACCTGGTGCAGGCGCTGAAAAAAGACCCGGCCAGCATCGTCTTCGGCGCCGGCGCCACCATCGGCGGCCAGGACTGGATGCAAACCGCGCTGATCACCCGCTTCGCCGGTATCGACCCGAAAAACCTGCGCTACGTGGCCTTCGAAGGCGGCGGCGAAACCCTCACCGCCATGCTCGGCGGCCACGTCCAGGTCACCTCCAGCGGCCTCGGCGAGGTCACCCCGCAACTGGCCGCCGGCAAGGTGCGCATCCTCGCCGTGCTGTCCGAAGAGCGCCTGCCGGGCAAGCTGGCCGAGATCCCCACCGCCAAGGAACAGGGCTACGACATCGTCTGGCCGGTGATCCGCGGCTTCTATATGGGCCCGGAAGTCAGCGACGAGCAGTACAACTGGTGGAAACAGCAGTTCGACAGCCTGCTGGCCAGCGAGGATTTCGCCAAGCTGCGCGAACAGCGCGACCTGCTGCCGCTGGCGATGACCGGCGACGAGCTGAAGGCCTTCGTCTTCAAGCAAGTCGAAGAGTACAAGGCGCTGGCCGGCGAGTTCGGCCTGGTTCAGTAATCCGCCTGCACAACCCGCCCACGGCCCGCCCGCTCCCCGGGCCGGGGCGCATCCGAGGTAATTCACCATGTACGTTCGCCTGTTCGCCGCGAGCTGGCTGCTGCTGTGCGCCGTTCTCGCCGTCCTCGCCTGGGGCTTCCAGGCACCTTTCGCCTACGATCCAGTCGGACCGCGCGCCTATCCCTTGCTGCTGCTCAGCCTGATGGCCGCCGCCAGCCTGTGGCTGATCTACAAGCCCGGCGTGGTGGAGCAGCACCTCAATCTGCAGTCGGTCAAGCGGGCCCTGCTGTGCATCCTCGCCCTGCTCGCTTATGCCCTGCTGTTCGAGACCCTCGGTTTTGTCATCAGCACCGCCCTGGGCACCTTTGCCCTCGGTCTTTTGTTTACCGGCCGCCTGCTGCCCTGCGCCATCAGCGGCGTGCTGATGGGCGTCGTGCTCTACAGCCTGTTTGACCTGTTGCTGGATGTGCCCCTGCCTCTGGGGCTGTTCGAAGCCTTCGTGGAGAACTGAAATGGAAACCCTGAATTTCTTGATGCAAGGCTTCGATGTCGCCACCCGGCCGAGCAACCTGCTGATGGCGCTGTTCGGTGCCTTCGTCGGCACCATAGTCGGCATGCTGCCGGGCCTAGGCCCGATCAATGGCGTGGCGCTGCTGCTGCCGCTGGCCTTCGCCCTCGGCCTGCCGCCGGAAACCGCGCTGATCCTGCTCGCCGCCGTGTACCTGGGCTGTGAATACGGCGGGCGCATCTCCGCCATCCTGCTCAACGTGCCCGGCTGCGCCGCCTCGGTGATGACCTCCCTGGACGGCAACCCCCTGGCCCGTCAGGGCAAGGCCGGGATTGCTTTGTCCTTGTCGGCGATGAGCTCCTTCGTCGGCAGCACGATCGCCACCTGCGGGGTGATTCTGTTTGCCCCGCTGCTGGCCAAATGGGCGGTGGCCTTCGGCCCGGCGGAATACTTTGTGATGATGATCTTCGCCATCGCCTGCCTCGGCGGCATGGTCGGCGACAAGCCGGTGAAAACCCTGATGGCGGCGCTGATCGGCCTGGGCCTGGCCACGGTCGGAGTGGATTCGACCACCGGGGTATATCGCTTCACCTTCGGCAGCGTCAGCCTGTCCGACGGCATCCAGTTCATCATCGTGGTGATCGGCTTCTTCAGCGTCAGCGAAGTGCTGCTGATGCTGGAGAAAACCCACAATGGCCAGAAGGCGGTCAAGGCCGGCGGCCGTCTGCTGTTCAATTTCAAGGAGTTCTGCTTCACCTTCGCCACCATGGTACGCAGCGGCCTGGCCGGCTTCGTCATCGGCGTGCTGCCGGGTGCCGGCGCCACCATCGCCAGCGCCATGACCTATATGAGCGAGAAGCGTTTGGCCGGCGCCAGCGGCAAGTTTGGCGAAGGCGACCTGCGCGGCCTGGCCGCCCCGGAAGCGGCCAACAACGCCTCGGCCTGCGGCTCGCTGATCCCCATGCTGACCCTCGGCGTACCGGGTTCGGGCACCACCGCGGTAATGATCGGCGCCCTGACCCTGTACAACATCACCCCCGGTCCTTTGCTGTTCGAACAACAGCCGGACGTGGTCTGGGGCCTGATCGCCTCGCTGCTGATCGGCAACGTCATCCTGCTGGCGATGAACATCCCCCTGGTCGGGCTGTTCTCCAAGATGCTCAGCGTACCCAACTGGATCCTGGTGCCGGCGATCACCGCGATCAGCATGGTCGGCGTCTACGCGGTGCACAGCACCACCTTCGACCTGGTGCTGATGATCGGCCTCGGCGTGTTCGGCTACATCCTGCGCAAGCTGGACTTCCCGCTGTCGGCGATCATCCTCGGCTTCGTTCTCGGCGAATTAATGGAAGACAACCTGCGCCGCGCCCTGTCGATTTCCGCTGGCGAACTGAGCATCCTCTGGAGCAGCCCGATCAGCCTGACCCTCTGGGCACTCACCGCACTGATGCTGGGCATGCCGGGCCTGCGCTGGTGGCGCGCACGGCGCAGCGCTCAGCTGGCCAATGCTTGACGCTTTCGCCCTGGCCCAGTGGCGTCGCTACTGGGCCACCCCGCTGGTCGGTCTGATCGGCGGCTACCTGGCCAGCCTTTTCGGCTGGCCTTTGCCGTGGATGGTCGGATCCTTGCTGGCGGTGATCACCCTGCGCTGCCTGACCAACCGCGCCTTCAGCGAGTTGCCCGGCGGGCGCAAGGCCGGCCAGTGGCTGGTGGCCAGCGGCATCGGCCTGCACTTCACCAGCGAGGTGCTGGCGCAGGTCGTCAGCCACCTGCCGATCATCGTCGGCGGCGCCTGCGTCACCCTGCTGCTGAGCCTGATCGGCATCGCCATCCTGCGTCGCGGCGGCGTCGACCGCGCCACCGCGTTCTTCGCCAGCATGCCCGGCGGCGCCAGCGAGATGGTCAACCTGGCCCTGCGTCACGACGCCCAGCCGGCGCGCGTGGCCGCCGCCCACAGCCTGCGCCTGCTGCTGGTGGTGCTGCTGATTCCGGCACTGTTCACCTGGAGCCTGCCGGCCGTCGACGCCCCGCCCGCAGCACAGGTGGACTGGGCCTGGCTACTCGTCCTGCTGGCCGCCGGCGCGCTGCTGGCGCTGCTGTGGACGCGACTGAAACAGCCCAACCCCTGGATGCTCGGCCCGCTGACCGCCTGCGCCGTGGCCAGCGCCAGCTTCGATCTGCACCTGGGCCTGCCGCCGGGCTTCGGCCAGCTCGGCCAGTGGCTGATCGGCTGCGCCCTGGGCTGTCACTTCGACCGCGCCTTCTTTCGCAGCGCGCCGGGCTTTCTCGCCCGCGTACTGCTGTTCACCCTGCTGGCCATGCTCGCCGCCGCTCTGCTCGGCGAAGCCCTGGGCTGGCTGGCCGGCGAGGATCGCCTGTCGCTGATGCTGGGCATGATGCCCGGCGGCATCACCGAACTGTGCCTGACCGCCGAGGCGCTGCAGCTGGCGGTGGCGCTGGTCACCGCCCTGCAGGTGCTGCGGCTGTTTCTGGTGATGTTTCTCGCCGAGCCGTTATTCAAGCTCTGGTGCAAGAGCCACGCGTAGGGTGGATCACGCTTCACCGATCCACCGCTCTTGCCGCCCATGGTCTGAAGCGTCCGCCAGTGGCATGCAACACCGCCACACTGTGGGAGGCGCTTTCGGCTCTGGCATCCTGCTTCGCTCTACCTCCTGCATCCATGCAGTCGTAGCGGCGAAAAGCTCGCGGCTAAAGCCCCTCCCACAGTTTGAAGCTACCACTGCAACTGCAATTCGCTGGTGAACTCGCGCGCCTGCCCGCTAAGCGGGTCGACGAAGCGCAACCCGCGCGCCAGCAGCTTGAGCGGCTTGGCGTAGTCGTCCGGCTGGCCGCGGCCGCCCTGCAGCTCGGGGTAGAAATCGTCGCCGACGATGGGCGCGCCGAGCCCGGCCAGGTGCACGCGCAGCTGGTGCTTGCGCCCGGTCAGCGGCGACAGGCCGTAGCGCCAAAGCGCGCCGCGGCGCTCCAGCACCTCGATGCGGGTCTCGCTGTTGGCCTCACCCGCCACCTCCTGCATGCGAAAGAACGGCTCGCCCTCGATCATCCGCGAGCGATGCACATGGGGAAACTGCAGCTGCGGCAAGGCCGGGGCTATGGCCTCGTAGCGCTTTTCCACCGCACGCTGGCGAAACAGCGCCTGGTAGCGGCCGCGGCTGCTCGGCTCGACCGAGAACAGCACCAGCCCGGCGGTGAGCCGGTCGATGCGATGGATCGGCACCAGCTCGGCATTGCCGGTCAGCCTGACCAGCCGCGCCAGCAGGGTCTGCTCGACGTACTCGCCGGCCGGCATCACCGGCAGGAAATGCGGTTTGTCCGCCACCAGCAGGTGCGCGTCCTGCCACAGCACGCGCGCCTCGAAGGGAATCGGCGTCTCCTCCGCCACCTCGCGGAAGTAGCGCACTTTGAGCCCGACCCGATAGGCATGCTCGGGGCCCAGCGGCGCGCCTGCCGCATCCAGCACGCGGCCGCGGGCCATGCGCTGCAGCCAGGTGGCGCGGTCGATGGCGGGAAAGTGATCGCACAGGCAATCGAGCACCGTCGCCCACTCGCCCTGAGGCAGGTGCAGGGTGCTGGGGCGCATGGCGGGGCTGGACATGGCAGAACGAACTCGGCGGCGACGGCTGATCCGGCGCATTAGGCCGCAGCCCGCGCGCGCCGTCAAAAGCAAACGGCTTGAGCCCAGGCCAGCGTCTGGCTAAGGTGGCGTCTTCCGCCTGGAGACCTCAATGTCCATCGCCCGTACCCTGCTCGCCAGCTTCGCCCTGCTGCCCCTGCTCACCGCCTGCCAGGTCTATACCGGCAAAGCCGAAGGCCCGCCGCCGGCCACGCGCCTGCAGGGCCAGTTGCAGGCTCAGGGCGGCCAGCTGTTCTTCACCCCCTGCCAGGAGCAGCGCCGCTTCGCCCTGGTCGACAGCGGCAACACCGGCGTCACCCGCGCAACCGCCGAACTGCTGGCCGACGGCCAGACTGCGCTGTTCGCCGACCTCGCCGGCCAGCTCGCCGGCAGCCAGGGCAACGGCAGCGACGGTCGTTTCGAGGTCAGCCAACTGTACCGCGTCCAGGGCGAAGGCCATGGCTGCGACGACCTCAACTTCAAGCGCCTGACCCTGCGTGCCAGCGGCAACGAGCCGTTCTGGCAGGTGGAGGTCGGCGGCAAGGGCCTGGTGCTCAACCGCCCCGACCAGCCACCGCTGGCCCTGCCCTACCTGGAAGAGCAACTGCCCGAAGGCCGCCTGAATTTCAGCAGCGAGGCCAACGGCCGCCGCCTGGAGCTGTGGGTAGCGCCGCAACGTTGCGTCGACGGCATGAGCGGCGCGGTCAGCCACCTCAGCGCCGAACTGCGCCTGGACGGCCAGGTGCAGCGCGGTTGCGCTCACTTCGGCGGCGCGCGCAACTAGTGTCGCGTCACAGATCGACCTTCGGTGGGGTTAGGCCCACGCTGCCGATCGCGATGATCCAGCAAGATTCGTTGCGCCGTAACCCACCAGCGACGCAACGCGCAAGATCGCTTGGTGGGTTACGCGACGCGCCACGCTGGCGGTGCCTGATCTCTCGTGCTTGGCGTCGCTAACCCACCCTACGGGGTTCCGACATTTCAGGGTTGACGCGACACCAGCGCGAACCAGCTCTCCGCTGCCTTTTGTGGCCTGCCATCCATGGCGGCCACCCTGCGGGCCGTCGCAAGCGACGTCAAAAATCACTCCCGGTGATTTTTTGCCACAGTCCTGCGCGGCAGGCTCGCCAACTGGCTCCTAAGCTGCACAGAGCAACGCCGGAAGGAGACCGCCATGCTACGAGTAGCCCTGAACGGATACGGGCGCATCGGCCGCGCCCTGCTGCGCGCCCTGGTGCAGCGCGATCTGCAGCAACGCATCCGCCTGATCGCGATCAACGACCTCGGCGACCACGCCACCCTCGCCCACCTGACCCGCTTCGATTCGACCTTTGGCCGCTTCCCCGGCGCGGTCGAACTGCAGGGCGACCAGTTGCACCTGGCCGGCCAGTCGATCCACCTGCTCAGCGAGCGCGAGGCCTTCAACCTGCCGTGGAATCGCCTCGGCGTCGATCTGGTGCTGGAGTGCTCGGGCAAGTTCAAGAAACGCGCCCAGGTCGAACAGCACCTGACCGCCGGGGCCCAGCGCGTGCTGCTCTCGCACCCGCTGGAAAGCGCCGACCTGACCGTGGTCTACGGCGTCAACCATCAGCTGCTGGGCACACAGCAGATCGTCTCCAACGCCTCCTGCACCACCAACTGCCTGGCGCCGCTGGCCAAGGTGCTGCACCAGGCGGTGGGCATCCGCCAGGGCCTGATCAACACGGTGCACGCCTACACCAACGACCAGAACCTGCTGGACAAGGCGCACAAGGACCTCTACCGCGCCCGCGCCGCGGCGCTGTCGATGATTCCCACCAGCACCGGCGCGGCCAAGACCATCGGCCTGGTGCTGCCGGAATTGGCCGGGCGCCTCGATGGCCTGTCGGTGCGGGTGCCGACGCCCAACGTGTCGCTGCTCGACCTGACCTTCAGCGCCGAACGCCCGGCCAGCCGCGAGGCGATCAACGCCGCGCTGCAGGCCGGGGCGGCGACGCTGCCGGCCGGGGTGATGGAGTGCAATGACCTGCCGCTGGTGTCCAGCGACTTCAACGGCTACCCGGCGTCCTGCGTGGTCGACCTCAACCACACCCGGGTGCAGGACGAACTGGTCAAGGTGCTGGCCTGGTACGACAACGAATGGGCCTTCGCCAACCGCATGCTCGACGTGCTGCTGGCCTGGCCGCTGGCGCAGGCCGGTTGAGGCCATCGCCCCCGCGCAACCCGTCGATTGCATCCGGCCACGCTTGCAGGGCAACCCAACTGCCCCCTCCCGTCGCGGCTAAAGCCCCTCCCACGATCTGTCTGCCAACCGGGCGCGCCGTGGGAGGCGCTTCAGCGGCGAAGCCTGGGAAGTTCACCCTGCTTCGCTACGCTTGCCTGAGCGACGACCTCAAGGCTTTGATCCTGTACAATCGCCGGCCTTTTTCACTCTGCCGGATCGCCACCGGCCCTGCGGGATACTCGCCATGATTCGCCTGACCGAACTGAAACTGCCCCTCGACCACGCCGAAGACGCCTTGCGCCCGGCCATCGTCCAGCGCCTGGGCATCGACGACGCCGAACTGCTGGCCTTCGACGTGTTCAAGCGCAGCTACGATGCGCGCAAGAAGTTCGGCGAGATGCCGTTTATCTACACCCTCGACTGCGAGGTGAAGGACGAAGCCGCCCTGCTCGCCCGCCTGGCGCACGACAAGCAGGTCGGCCCGGCGCCGGACATCGCCTACAAGCCGGTCGGCCAGGCCAAGGCGCCGCTGGACGAGCGCCCGATCGTGGTCGGTTTCGGTCCCTGCGGCAT
The DNA here is from genome assembly GCF_044543505.1 of Pseudomonas sp. NPDC077186. Lineage (NCBI taxonomy): Bacteria > Pseudomonadati > Pseudomonadota > Gammaproteobacteria > Pseudomonadales > Pseudomonadaceae > Pseudomonas > Pseudomonas sp. NPDC077186. The sequence continues at coordinate 377,409 of NZ_JBITWE010000005.1, read as the reverse complement.
CTTCGCCGCGCTGATCCTGGCCCAGGCCGGTCTGCGCCCCATCGTGCTGGAGCGCGGCAAGGAAGTGCGCCAGCGCACCAAGGACACCTGGGGCCTGTGGCGCAAGAACGTGCTCGACCCGACCTCCAACGTGCAGTTCGGTGAGGGCGGCGCCGGCACCTTCTCCGACGGCAAGCTGTACAGCCAGATCAAGGACCCCAACCACTACGGACGCAAGGTGCTGCAGGAATTCGTCAAGGCCGGCGCGCCGGACGAGATCCTCTACGTCAGCAAGCCGCATATCGGCACCTTCCGCCTGACCGGCGTGGTCGCCACCATGCGCGAGGAGATCAAGGCCCTCGGTGGCGAAGTGCGCTTCCAGCAGCGCGTCAGCGACCTGCTGATGGAAGACGGCCAGCTCACCGGCGTGGTGCTGGAAAACGGCGAGCAGATCCTCAGCCGCCACGTGATCCTCGCCCTCGGCCACAGCTCGCGCGACACGTTCCGCATGCTGCATGCCCGTGGCGTGTACCTGGAGGCCAAGCCCTTCTCGGTGGGTTTCCGCATCGAGCACCCGCAGTCCTTGATCGACCGCGCGCGCCTGGGCAAGTACGCCGGCCACCCAAAACTGGGCGCCGCCGACTATAAGCTGGTGCACCACGCCAGCAACGGCCGCTCGGTATACAGCTTCTGCATGTGCCCGGGCGGCACCGTGGTCGCCGCCACCTCCGAGCCGGAGCGGGTGGTCACCAACGGCATGAGCCAGTATTCGCGCAACGAGCGCAACGCCAACGCCGGCATAGTCGTCGGCATCACCCCCGAGCAGGACTATCCGGGCGGCCCGCTGGCCGGCGTCGAGCTGCAGGAACGCCTGGAATCCCACGCCTACGTGCTCGGCGGGCGTAACTACGAGGCGCCGGGGCAACTGGTCGGCGACTTCATCAAAGGCAAGCCGTCGACCGCCCTGGGCGAGGTCACACCGTCGTACAAGCCGGGGGTCAAGCTGGGCGACCTGGCGCCGTCGCTGCCGGACTTCGCCATCGAGGCCATCCGCGAGGCGCTGCCGGCCTTCGGCAAACAGATCAAGGGTTTCGACCTGGCCGATGCGGTGCTCACCGGCATCGAGACGCGCACCTCCTCGCCGGTGCGCATCACCCGCGGCGACAACCTGCAGAGCCTGAATCTCAGGGGGCTGTACCCGGCCGGCGAAGGCGCGGGCTACGCCGGCGGCATTCTTTCCGCCGGGGTCGACGGCATCCGCGTGGCCGAAGCCGTGGCCAAGGATATGCTCGGGCTGGCCGGCTGAGCCTCAGCCGCCGACCTCGAACGCCGCGTGGTAACGCACCTCGCCATGCGGCAGCGGCCCGTTCAACGGCAGCGCCTGGAAGTACTCCGGCGGCACGCCGGGCAATACCAGCTCGGCCTGCGGCCTGAAGCCGAAACGCTGGTAGTAGTCGGGATCGCCCAGCAATACGCAGCCGCCGGCTGCCATCTCGCGCAACGCCGCCAGCGCGCCCTGCATCAACTGCGCGCCGATACCGCGGCGCTGCAGCGCCGGCGCTACCGATATCGGCCCCAGCCCGTACCAGCCCTGAGTGCCATCGCCGATGCACACCGGCGACAGGGCGACATGGCCGACCAGCTCGCCCTCGGCCTCGGCCACCAGCGACACACTCAGCGCGCCAGCCCGGCGCAGCGCCGCGACGATCAGGTGCTCGGTGTGACTGCTGTGCGGCGCCTGGAGAAAGGCCGCACGAGTCAAAGCATCGATGGCGGCGCCATCGGCCGGGGTTTCCGCACGCAGGACAATCTTCATCGCACCCCTCTCCGCTCGGTGACAGGCTTCGCCGCTCGATCCTCGCGGCGCAGGCAGCACAGCGTCGAGCGCCCCGAACCGTTGGGCCGCCGCGCGGGATCGGCGTAGGTCAGCAGCTCGGCGAAGCCGGCCTTGCGCATCATCCCCGCCGAGGCCGCATTTTCCTCATGGCGGTCGATATAGATATCGCCGACGCCCAGGCGCCACAGTTCGGCTACCGCCTCTTCCAGCAGGCGGCCACCGAGTCCGCGACCGACGCAGTCACGATGCACCACCGCCTCGCAGACGTAGCCATGGAGCTGCTCGGTGCGCCCCGCGGGCTGATGGCGGGCGAAATCGCGTGTCAGCCGGTAGCTGACGAAACCGCACAGGCGCTCCTGCTCCTCGGCCAGCACGGCACGAGTGGCGCCGTCCGCGATGGCCGCGAGGTGACTGCGCACCTCGGCCTCGGGCAAATGGTTCCAAGGATTGGGCCCGTGCGCGAGGAGCAGCGCGCAGAGCGCCTCGATGTCCTCGGCGCGCGCCGCTCGGCTATGAATCTCGCTCACCTACTGCTCCCAGGGCCGCCCGCGGGTCTGCTCGCTGAGCGGCAACTTCTGCTGCAGCGCCGCCTTGGCCAGCATATGCGCGCTGACCGGGGCGGTGATGAAGAGGAACAGGGTGATCAGCAGCTCGTGCAGGCTGAGGCCGTTGCCTTGGCTGCCGAAGTAAATCAGCGAGGCGATGACCATGCCGCCGACGCCCAGGGTGGTGGCCTTGGTCGGCCCGTGCAGGCGCATGAAGAAATCCGGCAGGCGGTACAGGCCGATGGCGCCGACCAGGGCGAACAGGCTGCCGAGCAGCAGGAACAGGGCGACCAGGCCTTCGATCAGATCGTTCACGGTGCCTCTCCTTATTCGATGATATCGCCGCGCAGCAGATACTTGGCCACTGCCACGGTGCCGATAAAGCCCATCACCGCGATCAGCAGCGCCGCCTCGAAGTAGAGGTCGGAGCCGAGCCAGATGCCGAACAGCACGATCAGGGCGATGGCGTTGATGTACAGGGTGTCCAGGGCGAGGATGCGGTCCGGCATGTCCGGGCCCTTGATCAGGCGCGCCAGGGTCAGCACCAGGGCCAGGCCCATGATGCTCAGGCAGATCGGGATCACGTAGGCGAGCATGCGAACACCTCCAGCAGCGGCGCTTCGTAACGGGTCTGGATGCTGCGCACCAGTTCTTGTTCGTCGTCGACATCGAGGCTGTGCACCAGCAGCATGCGCTTGTCGTCGCTGAGGTCGGCCGACACCGTGCCGGGGGTCAGCGAGACGATGCTGGCGAGCATGGTCAGCGCCAGTTCGTCGCTCAGCTGCAGCGGCACCTCGACGAAGGCCGGGCGCAGACGGCCGATCGGGCCGAGGATCAGCTTGGCCACCTGCAGGTTGGCGACCACGATGTCGAGCAGCACGCGCAGCAGGAACAGGCTCAGCTTGAGCGGCTTGCGCACCCGCGGCGGGTTGATCCAGAACACCTGGCTGACCAGCGGGATCAGCCAGCCGAGGAAGGCGCCGAGCAGCCAGTGGCCGAGACCGAAATCGTTGACCAGCAGCAACCAGACGAACAGCAGGCACAGGCTCAGCAGGGGATGGGGCAACCAGCGGCGCGCCTTCATGACGCACCTCCGCTCTGCAGGATCATGCGGTAGCTCTCCAGGTCGTGCAGTTGCGCCACGGTGGCGGCGAGGTAGGTCAGCACCGGCTGCGCCAGCGCCACCAGCAGCGGCCCGGTCAGCAGCAGGCCGGTGGCGGCCAGCAGACGGCCCTTGTCCAGTTCGGCGCTGTCCAGCTGGCTCAGGCCGACGCGCCAGAACAGCGTGCTGCCGGCGCGGCTGAGGCTGACCAGGGTGACCAGGCCGCCGATCAGCACCAGCGGCCAGAGGAACAACCCCTGCCAGCTCGGGCCGACCGCCTGCAGCAGCAGCAGCTTGCCGAGGAAACCGGACAGCGGCGGCAGGCCGGTCACGGCGATGGCACCGACGAAGAACAGCGCGCCGAGCAGGTGCGGGTTCTGCAGTGCCGCGCCCTGCACCAGCTGGCCGCCCTTGACGCCGCGCTGGCGGGCGATCAGGTCGGCGATCAAAAACAGCGCGCCGGCCATCCAGGTGCTGTGAATCAGGTAGAACAGCGCGGCCTGCAGCGCCTCCGCGGTGCCCAGGGCGATACCGGCCAGCAGGGTGCCCACCGACACCACCACCAGGTAGGCCAGCAGCCCCTGCAGGCTGGTGGCGGCGAAGGCGCCGATCACCCCCAGGCCCAGGGTCAGCAGAGCCAGCGGCCACAGCCACTGCAGCGCCATGTCGGCCAGTTCGCCGGCGTTGTCCCCGAAGATCAGGGTGTATACCCGCAGGATCGAATACAGGCCGACCTTGGTCATGATCGCGAACAGCGCCGCCACCGGCGCCGTGGCCGCGGCGTAGGCCTTGGGCAGCCAGAAGTACAGCGGCAGGAAGGCCGCCTTGAGGCCGAACACCACCAGCAGCAGCATGCCGGCGGCGCCGATCAGCGCCGCCTGGTCGTGGTCGGCCGCCGCCACCCGCTCGGCCATGTCGACCATGTTGAGGGTGCCGGTGATGCCGTAGAGCACGCCGACGGCGATCAGGAAGAAGGCCGAGCCGACCAGGTTGAGCACCACGTAGTGCAGGCCGGCGCGTACCCGATCCTTGCCGCCGCCGTGCAGCAGCAGCGAGTAGGAGGCGATCAGCAGGATCTCGAAGAACACGAACAGGTTGAACAGGTCGCCGGTGAGGAAGGCGCCGTTGATGCCCAGCAGCTGGAACTGGAACAGCGCGTGGAAGTTGCGCCCGCGCTCGTCGTCGCCGCGCATGGCGTAGAGCACGGCGAACAGCGCCAGCACCGCGGTGACCAGCAGCATCAGCGCGCTGAGGCGGTCGAGCACGAGGATGATGCCGAACGGCGGCTGCCAGTTGCCCAGGGCGTAGAACTGGATGGCGCCCTGGTCGGCCTGCAGCAGCAGGTAGAGGCTGACCGGCACCAGCAAGGCGGTGGCGCTCACCGAGGCCAGGCGCTTGAGCGGCATGCTCAGGCGCGCGGAAAACAGCAGCAGGCTGCCGACGAACAGCGGCAGCAGAACGGGCAGGATCAACGCATGGTTCATCGATGGGTCTCCCGGCCATCGACATGGTCGGTGCTCAGCTCGCCGACGCTACGCAGCGCCAGGACCACGACGAAGGCGGTCATGGCGAAGCCGATGACGATGGCGGTGAGCACCAGCGCCTGCGGCAGCGGGTCGGCGTAGTGGCTGCCCTGGCCGATCACCGTGGAGGCGCCGCCCTGCAGGCGGCCCATGGCGAAAAGGAACAGGTTGACCGCGTAGGAAATCAGGGTCAGGCCCATCACCACCGGGAAGGTGCGGGCGCGCAGCAGCAGGTAGACGCCGCTGGCGGTGAGAATGCCGAGCGCTACGGCAAACAGTGCTTCCATCTCAGAGTACCTCCTGTCCGGGCTTTTCCTGGGTCAGCTTGCCCAGGTTGGCGAGGATGAGCAGGGTCGCCCCGACCACGGTCAGGTACACGCCCAGGTCGAACAGCATAGCGGTGGCCAGTTCGATCTCCCCCACCAGGGGAATGTGGAAATGGCCGAAGGCCGAGGTCAGGAACGGCCGGCCGAACAGCCAGCTGCCGAGGCCGGTGGCGGCGGCGATCAGCACCCCGGCGCCGGCCATGCGGTGGTAGTTCAGCGGCAGGCGCGACTGGGTCCACTGCACGCCGCTGGCGACGTACTGCAGGATCAGCGCCACGGCGGTGACCAGACCGGCGATGAAGCCGCCGCCGGGCAGGTTGTGGCCGCGCAGGAAGATGAACACCGAAATCAGCAGCGCCATCGGCAGCAGCACCCGCGACAGGGTGGCGAGGATCAGCGGGTGGCGGTCGCGCGCCCAGCTGCGGCCCTGGGCGTCGGCATTGGGCTGGAACAGGCGCAGGCCGTCGAGCATGGCGTAGATGCCGACGCCGGCGATGGCCAGCACGCTGATCTCGCCGAGGGTGTCGAAGCCGCGGAAGTCCACCAGGATAACGTTGACCACGTTGGTACCGCCGCCGCCGGGCACGCTGTTTTCCAGAAAGTAGCTGGCGATGCTGTCGTAGGGCCGGGTGAGCACGGCGAAGGCGAGCATGGCGATCATCACCCCGCTGCCGATGGCCAGGCTGAAGTCGCGCAACGCGCGCAGGCTGCTCGACTCGACGCGGGTCTGCGCCGGCAGGAAGAACAGCGCCAGCATCAGCAGGATGATGGTCACCACCTCCACCGACAGCTGGGTCAGCGCCAGGTCCGGCGCCGAGTAGCGGGCGAAGGCCAGCGCCACCATCAGGCCGACCACGCTGAGCATCAGCAGCGAGACCAGGCGCTGGCGGTGGAAGATCACCGTGACCAGCGCGGCCAGGGCGAGGATGCCCAGGCCGAGCGCAGTGATGCCGTCCACCGGGCTCAGCGCCACCGAACCGTTCAGCTGCGGCAGCGGGCCGAGGCCGAGCACCACCACCAGCACGCCGGCGCCGAGCAGGCAGGCCAGGTAGCGCTGCAGCGAACCGTTCTCCAGCCACTGGGTCAGCGCCGTGGCGGCGCCGAACAGGCTGACCACCACGCGCTCGAACATCAGCTTGGCGTCGACGCTGGGCATCCCGGCGTACCAGCGGAACAGCGGCTGGCGCAGGGTGTAGATGAGGATGCCGCCGACCGTGGCGACCGCGCTCATGATCAACGGCAGGTTGACCCCGTGCCAGATCGCCAGGCTGTACTCCGGCAACGTGCCGCCGAGGGTGGCCGAGGCCGCCGTGGCCAGCAGCGGCGCCACGGTGTAGGCCGGCAGCATGCCCACCAGCAGGCAGAGGAACACCAGGATCTCCACCGGCACCTTCATGTAGCGCGGCGGCTCGTGCGGCGGGTACTTGGGCAGGTTGATCGGCTCGCCGTTGAAGAACACGTCGTGGATGAAACGCAGCGAGTAGGCCACCGAGAACACCCCGGCCAGGGTCGCCGCCGCCGGGATCACCCAGCTGAAGCTGCCCAGCAGGTGCTGGTGCAACGTCTCGGTGAAGAACATTTCCTTGCTCAAGAAGCCGTTGAGCAGCGGCACCCCGGCCATCGCCGAGGCCGCCACCATGGCCAGCACCGCGGTGTGCGGCATGTACTTCCACAGGCCGTTGATGCGCCGCATGTCGCGACTGCCGGTCTCGTGGTCGATGATCCCCGCGGCCATGAACAGCGAGGCCTTGAAGGTGGCGTGGTTGATGATGTGGAACACCGCGGCGACCGCCGCCAGGTGCGAGTCGAGCCCGAACAGCAGGGTGATCAGGCCCAGATGGCTGATGGTCGAGTAGGCCAACAGGCCCTTGAGGTCGTGCTGGAACAGCGCCATACCGGCACCCACCAGCAGGGTCGCCAGGCCGGTCAGGCTGACCAGGTAGAACCACCACTCGGAGCCGGCCAGCGCCGGATACAGGCGCGCCAGGAGGAACACCCCGGCCTTGACCATGGTCGCCGAGTGCAGGTAGGCCGACACCGGGGTCGGCGCCGCCATGGCGTGCGGCAGCCAGAAATGGAAGGGGAACTGCGCCGACTTGGTGAACACGCCGAGCAACACCAGCACCAGCGCCAGTGGGTAGAGCTCGTGGGCGCGGATCGCGTAGCCGGCGGCGAGCACCTGCGACAGCTCGAAGCTGCCGGCGATATGGCCGATCAGCAGGATGCCGGCGAGCAGTGCCAGACCGCCGCCGCCGGTGATCGCCAGGGCCATGCGCGCCCCCTTGCGCGCCTCGGAACGTGAACCCCAGAAGCCGATCAGGAGGAACGACGACAGGCTGGTCAGCTCCCAGAACACCAGCATCAACAGCAGGTTTTCCGACAGCACCACGCCGAGCATGGCGCCCATGAACAGCAGCAGGAAGGCGAAGAAGCGCCCCATCGGCTCGCTCTTGCTCAGGTAGTAGCGAGCGTAGAGGATCACCAGCAGGCCGATACCGAGGATCAGCAGGGCGAACAGGAAGCCCAGGCCATCCAGGCGCAGGCTGAGGTTCAGACCCAGTTGCGGCAGCCATTCCAGCTTGACCCGCAGCACCTCGCCGGCGAACACCGCCGGCTGCTGGCTGAACAGCAGCACCAGGGCAATCAGCGGCGCCAGGGCGGCGGCGACGGCGCAAGCGGAACGCCCGAGGCGGTCGGCCAGTACCGGCAGAAACAATCCCAGAAATGGCAAGGCGACAATCAGCGCAAGCGCCATCGGTAAAAACCCCTTATGCAAGCCCGCCGGGCGCGAAGGCCCGGCGGCGTGGATTGGAGTCGCAACTCCCCTGACGGTATTCGATTCCTGACCGACCGGACGAGCCAAGTCATTGTCGGCACAGGAATAAGCGCCGATTATCCATACCTATCGACGCATCGTCATGCATTGAATTATTACTAAACGCATGCACCGCGCGCCAATCGCCCGCCTTCGTTGCCGCGGGCCGCAGCGACCACAAAAAAGCCGGAGCAACCTGGGGCTGCCCCGGCTCGGTCGCGCACCTCAGTGCGCGACGCGGCTGGTGCCGTTGACGGTCATGATGCGCACGCGCTCGCCGACACGGAAGATCTGGTTCGGCTCGACCTCCTGCACGTAGGCGCGCAGGGTGCCGTCGTCTTCGCGCACGGTGATCTCCACGCCCTGGGTGCGGGTGATGCCCTCCTCGGCCGCGGCGCCGAGCAGGCCGCCGGCCACCGCACCGATCACCGCCGCCACCGCACTGCCGCGGCCACCGCCGACCGTGCTGCCGCCGATACCGCCGATCACCGCACCGGCACCGGCGCCAATCGGCGTCTTGGTGCCTTCGATCTTCACCGGCCGCAGCGACTCGATGGTGCCCATGCGCACCGTCTGCACGGTCCGGGCCTCGTCGCGGCTGTAGGTGTCGCCGGTCAGGCTGGACTGACAACCGCCGAGGGCCAGCAACGCGGCCAGCGAGGTCATGAGCAGAGTGGGTTTACGCATAGCAGTTCCTCCAGAAGTTTCTCAATCCATTAGACGCCGCGCCCAGGCAGCTGTCACGGCCGTGACTCAACAATAGCCGATTCGGACAGACGCAGTTCAGCTAAAGGCTGAACGAAAAGTCGCCGAGCGAAGGTCAGGCAAGGCGCAACGACCAACGGGAGTAACAGCCAAAGGCTGGCCCGAAGGGCGAGCGCCAGCGAGTCAAATCGGTGAGGAACGGACTGGGCTCGCTCGCGAGTGTACGAGCTGTACATGAGCATGACTCACGCCGTTCGCCCTCCGGGTCGCGCTGAAGCGCGTTAGCCGCAGGCGGCTTGCCGAACCGATCTTTAAGGAAGTTCTGAAAAAACCATTTACCGTCACTCCCGCGAAGGCGGGAGCCCAGGTGCTACGACGGTTCGGGATTATTCCCCTTCGGGCCAGCGCAAGCGCTGTTCAGCGGTGAGGCCGCTGTCCCGCCTGCGCGGGAATGACGGCTATTTCAGAGTTTCCTAAACGAAGCATCACCGAGCGCAGGCACTTTTCATACAGTCCTCAGACGCCACAGCCTGGCTATGTCCACCGCCCGCGCCTCGAGCTCCGCGGCGGCGCCGCGCATGGCCTGCTCCAGCGAGATCGGCCCCGGGGCGAGGCTGAAGGCCGCCTCGATGCCGGCCTGGTACAGCGCCTGGTAACCCTCGCCAAGGCTGCCGGCCAGGGCGATCACCGGCACCCCGGCGGCGCGCGCTACCCGCGCCACGCCCACCGGCGTCTTGCCGTGCAGGGTTTGCGCATCCATCCGCCCTTCGCCGGTGATCACCAGGTCGGCGCCGGCCACCGCCTCGGCCAGCCCGGACAGCTCGGCGACCAGTTCGATGCCGGGACGGAAGCTGGCCTTGAGCAAGGCGCGGGCGGCGAAGCCGAGGCCGCCGGCCGCGCCGACGCCGGGGAACTGCGCATGATCCTCGCCCAGGGTGGCGGCGACGATGCGCGCGTAACGCCCCAGCGCGGCATCCAGCTCGGCGACCTGCTCAGGCGTCGCGCCCTTCTGCGGGCCGAACACCGCCGAGGCGCCACGCGGCCCGCACAGCGGGTGGTCGACGTCGGCGGCGACCTCGATCTGCGCCTTCAGCAGGCGCGCGTCCAGACCGCTCAGGTCGAGCTGATCGAGCGCCGCCAGAGCCGCGCCGCCGGGCGCCAGCTCGCGGCCGGCGGCGTCGACAAAGCGCACGCCGAGGGCCTGCAGCAGGCCGGCGCCGCCGTCGTTGGTGGCGCTGCCGCCGAGGCCGAGGATGATTCGCGTGGCGCCGGCGTCCAGCGCCTGCAGAACCAGCTCGCCGGTGCCGAAGCTGCTGGCCAGGCGCGCGTCGCGCTGCTCGCGCGGCACCCAGTGCAGGCCGCTGGCGGCGGCCATTTCGATCACCGCGGTGGCCTGCCCGAGCCAGCCCCAGTGCGCCGCCACCGGCGCGTCCATGGGCCCGCGTACCCGGCACTCGCGGCGCTCGCCGCCGACCGCGGCGAGCAGCGCGTCCACCGTGCCCTCGCCGCCGTCGGCCATCGGCCGCAGCAGGCATTCGGCGTCGGGGAACACCTGTTGCCAGCCGCGGGCGATGGCGACGGCCACTTCGGGTGCGCTGAGGCTCTCCTTGAAGGAGTCCGGGGCGATGACGATTTTCATGATGGCTTACCTCGACGGAGGCGGACGGCCGCCGGCCGTCCGCCGATAGAGCGGATTACAGCAGAACCAGGCTCAGCAGCCAGACGGTGAGCATGCCGGCCAGGCCCTGGATCAGGGTGGCCAGGGTCTGCGCGCGGTAGGCGGTGGCCACCTTCATGCGGCTGAACTGGGTCACCACCCAGAAGAAGCTGTCGTTGGCGTGGGACACGGTCATGGCGCCGGCGCCGATGGCCATCACGGTCAGCACCCGGCCCATCTCGCTGTCCAGGCCGAGGTTGGCCAGCAGCGGCGCGACCATCGCCGAGGTGGTGACCAGCGCCACGGTGGACGAGCCCTGCGCGGTCTTCAGCGCCGCCGCCACCAGGAACGGCATGAACAGGCCGATGCCCAGCACCGACAGACTGTCGCCCAGGTAGCCGGTCAACGCGGTGGCCTTGAGCATGGCACCGAAGGCACCGCCGGCGCCGGTGATCAGCAGAATAGGCGCGGCGGCCTTGAGGCCGTCGGCCACCTGATCGTGAAACTGCTGGCGCTTGCCCTCGCCCTTGAGCAGGGTGCAGGCCAGCGCCAGGCCCACCAGCAATGCCGCCACCGGCTGGCCGAGGAAGCTCAACACATCGAACAGCATGCCCTCGCCGAGCGGCTTGCTGGGGAAGGCGGCGACCGAGCCGAGGCAAATCAGCGCGATCGGCACGAAGATCGGCGAGAACGCCTGCCAGGCGCTGGGCAGCTTGCCGTAGCGGGCCTTGAGCGCCTCGAAGTCGACGTCGTCGGCGAGCAGTTCGCTCGGCGCCTCTTCCAGCAGCTGATGGTCGTCCTGCTTGAGGTAGCGGTTGGCCCAGAGCATGCCGGCCACCGCAGTGACCGCGGCGACCAGCAGGCCGACCAGGATCACCAGACCGAGCGAGGCCTCCAGACCCAGGTTGCCGGCCGCGGCGATCGGCCCCGGGGTCGGCGGGACGAAGGTGTGGGTGGCGTACAGACCGGTGGCCAGGGCCACGCTCATGGCCACCACGGAGACCTTCATGCGCGCCGCCAGGGCGTTCTTCAGCGAGTTGAGGATGACGTAGCCGGAGTCGCAGAACACCGGGATCGACACCAGGTAGCCGATGATCGACAGGGTCAGGGTGGGAAAGCGCTGACCGAGCAGGCGGATCACCGTCTCGGCCATGGTGATGGCCGCGCCGCTGCGCTCCAGGATCACCCCGATGACGGTGCCGAGCACGATGACGATGCCGATGTAGCCGAGAATGCCGCCGAAGCCGGCGGCGATGGTCTTGAGAATCTCACCGGCGGGCACCTGATAGGCGAAACCGGCGATCAGCGCGGCGGCCAGCAGGGCGAGAAAGGGATGCAGTTTCAAACGGGTGGTGGACAGCACGATAAACGCGATCAGTGCCACCAGGATCAGGACCAGGCCCATGACCAGTCTCCTCATTGTTGTTATGGCGGGCGCGAGGCCCGGACGGGAATGCCGACAGGCGCGCCATTGTGGCTCAGCCCGCCCCGCCCAGACCCTGTGCGCGAGCACCAAAAGCCCGACCATGAAACACCCCGAGCTGTGCAGGCGCACAAGCGCGGTTCCCTGGATACCTCGCCCAGCAGCCTAGCAGCGGCGCCGGCACGGCGCTGTCAGCCCTCGCCCGGCTCCAGCAGCCCGAGGCCGAGCGACAGTTGCAGGCGCTGGTCGAAGCGGTTGAGGTCCAGGCCGCTGAGCTCGCCGATGCGTTCCAGGCGATAGCGCAGGGTGTTGCGGTGAATGCCCAGGGCCTGGGCGCAGGTCTGCACCTGGCCGTCGTGGGCGCACCAGGCCTCCAGGGTGGCGCGCAGCGTGCCCTGGGCGTCCTGCGCCAGCACCCGGCGCAGCGGCGCCAGCCAGCCCTGCAGCAGCCAGCTGTGGCGCTGGGCGTAGAGCAGGGTCGGCAGGCGCAGTTCGTCCAGGCGCAGCAGGCGCCGCTCGGGAAAGCGCGCCTGACCGTAGGCCTGCAGGTCGCGCAGCGCCAGGCTGGCCTGGCGCAGTTCGGCCAGATCCTGCAGCGGGTCGCTGAGCGCCAGCGACTGCACGCCCCACTCGCGCTCGTCGGCCTGGGCCAGCCAGGCGCGGTCGTCGCGGCTGGCGCTATGGGGCCGGCACCAGAGCAGCTCGCGGCGGCCCAGCGGCGCCACCAGGTGCTCGCCCTTGCCGCCCAGGGCGGCGAGCAGGCGCGCCTGACGTGGCAGCGGGTCGCCCTCCTCGCTCAGTTGCAGCAGGCACATCTGCCGCGGCCAGGCGAGCTGCAGCGCCAGGCGCTCGGCCTCGACCTCGAGGCTGGCCAGGCTCTGCTGCGGATCGAGCAACTGGCGCAGCCAGGCCTCCTGTTGGTGGCGCTGCCAGTGGCGCTCGGCCTGCAGCACGCGGTGCTCGACCAGCATCTCGGCGGCCATGCGCACCAGCTCGGCGTAGGGCCGCACGAGCTCGGGGTCGCCGGTGATGCCGAGCACGCCGATCAGCCGCTCGCCATGCAGCAGCGGCAGATTGACCCCAGGTTTGACGCCACGCAGGCAGGCGGCGGCCTGGGCGTCGATCTCCACCACGCGGCGGTTGGCCAGCACCAGCTGCGCGCCTTCGTGACGGGTGTGCAGGCGACTGGGATCGCCGCTGCCGATGATCATGCCCTGGGCATCCATCACGTTGATGTTGTGCGGCAGGATGGCCATGGCGCGGTCGACTATGTGCTGCGCCAGGGTGGAGTCGAGTTCGAGCATGCGGGCGGCCTCGCGGAGAAGGCCGCCATTGTAGGCCGATCGGCGGCCCTCACGGTGCGGCCATCGAGACGCAAGTGAGTCGAAAAGCCATCAGGCTGCCAGCGGGCTTACTCCGCGCTTGGCTGCGCAACGCTCTCGACGGCCTGCTCGTCCGCAGGCGCTTTCGCCTTGGCCTGATTGCGCCGTGCTTCGGCACGTTGCCGCCTGGCCTGCTGCCTGGCATGCAGCGCCTGCGCCGCCGTCACCACGCCAACAGGCTGGCCTTGCAGATCCAGACGCGGCGCATTTTCCGTCATGGCAGCCCAGTAGCGACCGCCCCGACACCAGGCGGCAATGCCCAGCTTGAGCTGCTCAGCGGTGATGCCGAGCAACTGCAGATGCTGCTCGGCATCCTTGAGAATGCCCTCTTTCAGCGGCACCTTGGGTGCTGGATTGACCGGGAAAGCCAAGGGGAAGTGCTTCTGCAACCTCCAGATCGCCTCGACGGTCGGATCCTGCTCGCGCGGCTTGGCTTTCTGCGGCGCCTTGCGCTTTTGCGGCTTCGCGCTGGCGCTCTTTATCTGCTCGTTTTCAGCCCGCAGGCGGTCACGTAGCTCGGCTAATTGTTCAAAACCCATCGTTCGGTTCACAGCGTCCTGGTTGGTTCGTGGCGCAAAGGTATCTTATGTGCTCGTTTCGTACAGCCTTATTCGCGGCCGGCGTGCCCGGCGGTAGGTGATGGACAGGCCGCTGGGACTTATGGAGGGCCGTTTTCGGCCGATTCTGTTGAAAAAGTCGGCCTCTGGGAGTGATGCTTTTCAGCAGCTCAAAAAAACGCGCAATTTTGGCGTTGCTACGTAAAAACTAAGACAGCTCTGCCTTCTGAGCGAATCAGATTTCAACGTTGACCACGCTCTTTCGTGGGCAATATCGCGGCGAGACTTTTTCAACAGAATCGGCCAGGAACGGAAGTTCACAACTGATAGCTTTCGATCCCAGAGTGCAGATCGTACGATGATTCAGCCTGAACTCACCTTGATATCCGAGAGGATTTTCGTGTGCGAGCACGAATGTATTGCTTAGGATAGATATCGCAGCATAACGTTCACCTAGTGTGCATCTCTACAATCTTTGTTACGTCGGATTTTAAAGTGAACTTATTGTAGTTATGGTGCGTGATTTTTCTCATAAATTCGTCATCGCGGTGTTCGCCATTAAGGATTGCACGCTCAATAAGCCTCTCCCCCCAATAGTCATTACGGACCATCTTGGACCAGTTGGTAATGCCGCCAATACGAAATTTTGTTTCTTGTTCGAGGATGAACTTGCAGGCCTGCTCAATGCTGCGCAAATTGAATGACTGGAAGCTAGAGAAGCTTTTTTTTCTGTAGGCATACTTTCCCTCCCGGAGATTAAGTAGAGTGCTGACTACGCTCTCTGGCAACTCACAAGCCTTTAAAGCATCTAAAAAGCCGAATACAAAAATTCCATTTATGGCGTTCTTACAGTATACGCAACCCCTTAAGGAAACATAAAGTAAGTCACAGAGCCATAAGCGACCAATATCGCTATTGGGAAACCAGTCCACTGACGCTATGAACCGTCTCGTTTCGTTAAAGAGATTTTCTGTCTGGTGGTTAAGTGGCCTGAATCCTCGAAACTCAAGTAGGAGGTTAGCATCTCCGCAGACGTACTTTGAGTCCACGTCAAGGTGCGTTAAGAATAATGACCCTTTCTCTCGCATTCTCCTAATTGTTTCCTGTGAGTAGAACATAATATCTCCATACTTGTTGGAGATCGACTTGTAGTCCGGACTGCTTCCAGACCAGATACAAACAAGATCTAAATCGCTGTTCTCGTTTGTGTCTCCGCGCGCTGAAGATCCACATTTAATCACTACATAGGACACTATTTTACTATCCTTTTTACAATGATCGCTGTGACTACAGCGCACCATCCTACAGAAATCAACAGAAATGTCCCCGTGATGAAGAGAGGTAAGAGCTCATGTAGAGGAGCTAGGTCACCATAACCCACGGTCGTAAATGAGACGACAGAGAAATAGAGCGCCTCCAAGAAGCTGGCCCCGTCCTTACCCATCCTGCCGTCAATCAGGTAAGCAAATGTAAAAATTATTGCCAAGGTCGCTAGCAGGGCATTCTTTATTCCGTACCCATAGCCAAGTAGGAAGCCATATATGAGATTGCTAGTAAATTTTCTAAGACTTGGGTTCTTCGCTCTCAGGTACTGATATCTCATGTAGAACTGAAACCTAATATCTGCGTGCATCGCGAACTCTTCTTGATGCATATCCTTTGAGTTTCTATATAGAGCTTGAAATAACCAAGTATTGACGTTAGCTCTATCCCAATGCCAGTCATCACTGAAAGACAGAGTGCGCGGATCAAGATATGTGGAAGAGAATTTGGTTTTGTAAAAATAGCATTCTGAAAATGCGCACTTATGGAATTCAACCTCAATTATAGATGCACCATTGAATGTGCATCCTTCGAAAGAGCAACCATTGAACGTGAAGCTCTCAATCGTTCTGTGTGAAAAAACGCACCCTATGAAACGCTTGTTATATACGCGGCGCTGTCTGGATGAGAGCCCTGTCGCTGGAAAGTCGATTTGGGCAAGCTTGATTATATCGTTCTCGGGAAGGCTTTCGATAGAAAACCTCTGTGACACAGACTCAGAAATTCCGAGCTTAGAGCTTTCAGGCTTCTGCCTCCAATTCCAAAAACGAACAACAGTTCCCCATAGATGATGGGCGCGCTTCTTGATATTTTTAACCATTTGTAATCCGTCCCCACCTCTCCCATTACGACAGCCTCTTCTACTACTATTGACTGACGCCTGCCGTTGGGGTGTCTATTAAGTTAGATCCTAAGATCTTTGTCGAATTGTGTCGTTTAATTGGTGAATTTATTCACCAAGCCGCACTACCTTGAATTTCGCTGTCGTAATTGTATTGGAGCGCTTCAGCGCCAAAGCCCTAGATTGTGATAAATATTATCCCGACTCTTTACCCTGAAACTCACCTCTGCACCAGAAAACCCTAGGGTTGATCAGCCAGACAACAGCGCAGAGCTCACCTTATCAAGGTCGACGATATCCCGCATAGTCACCTAATTTGCCCAGATTTAATTGAAGCTTAGTGGCCGCTTCTGGCCGCTTTGAGCCTGTCGCATCAGGCTGGAGTCGACCAAAAGCGGACGATGATGCTGGAAAACAATTCCGTCCCCTCTTCTTCATTTTTTCGACGACCTGAGACCCTGCTGAGGTCTTAAGATCAGTACTACTGAGCCGATAAACTGAACGAGTGCTACGTGAGAAGGCTTTGGTTGTGGTGCTGGCGAGATGGCGCTACAGATAAATTCTGCTGCGCGCTCACAAGGGCTTGGTCGACGGTTGCTCGGAGAGCAAGAAGTCGAGCAGCAGTTGCGCCAGGCGGGTCGACTGGAGGTTGACTTAAACGCGCTGGCCGCGCGGTGGTTACAGGCCGTGCTTAACCCGCTCGCCGAGGATGAAGGCTTTTTTCATATCGGGCGCAACCACAACGGGCAGTAGGTCCAGACTGCCTTCGGGATAATTTCCGCCACCGCCAGCACCATACTCGACCACCAGGGTGACCTGGTAGCGCTCGCCAACTCCCTTTTCTCGCAAAGGGTTGCCGTCCGGCCCTTGCACGATCCAGGCGGTCATTGGTATCTCGGGGTCTTGGTGGGGCTGAAAGCGGCTTTGCATGCTTCCCGATTCGATAAGGACGATGGGCTCGCCTTCACCTTCATAGAGGTAACGGCCCTCGATTGGCGCCGGGAGCGTTACGCCGACGCTGTAGCTCTGGCCCTTGACTGTCTTGATGAGTCCGCCATGTTTCGAGGGCGCTGCCTCGGTGGCAGGCTTATTGGGCTCGGCGGTCGGAGCCTCGTCTTTCTGCTTCTCGACAACGCTTGGCGCAGGGCTGGGAGACTGCTGGCGCTCGATCTGCGCCAGCATGTCCGCCGCCATGGCATTGGCCTCGCTCTCGATGCCCATCTCGCGCATCAGTGTTTGGTTCTGCGCCATCAGGGCTGCCACCTGGGCGTCCTGCGCGGGGCTATCGCCGCTCGACAAACTGGGGTTTTGGCTGGCTTGCACGGATGGACTTACCGGCGGTTGTGTACGGGCCTGGGCGAGTGTGGCGGCCAGGCTGGCACTGGATTGCGCAGCGTTGGCGCTGGCCGCCTGGTTGGTCGCCGTCAGGCCCTGATTCAAACCCTGCATTACAGCACCTAATAATTGCGAGTTCTCGGCGCTGTCTGCGGCGTCTTGCCGTGCTTTTGCTTGATCGAAAGTGGTCCGCTCGGCCTGAGTCGCCGCCCACAGCTCGTTGCCTGCCGCTCCCTGTTCTACCACCAAGCCATAATCGAGCGTGCCGTTGCTCTCTACCTTCAGCACTTCATAGTCTTCGGTGAGGATGAAGCGGTAGGCCTTGCGCTTTGGAGCATCGACCATCGCCTCATAGGTGTTGCCGTAGCCTTCGCGCAGGTTTACCCATGTGTAGTAGCAGCCGTAGAAACTGTAGATATCGCAGTCGAGGCCCACCACCACGCTTTCACCTTTGCGTGCCGGCAAACGGTAGAGGTCATAGCGCGTGCGCATGATCGAGGTTTTCTGACTGTTGTCATCAAGCTTGCCGATGATCTTCTGCCCCAGCACCAGTGGCTTCACGCCTGCGTCGTCAGGCGACTTGGACGCCGCGACACCCGGCACCTCTGCCACGCCTGGGCCCGGACTACCCGGTAAGGATTCGACCGGATAGGGCGTCGAGTAGATGACATTCGACAGCGAGCCATTCACCCACTGCAGATTCTGCACGAGCATCTCGCCACGTGATGACAGGCGAATTCGGTAGGGGAAATCACCCGATCGCGGCGTAATCGCCTTAAACACAACCGAGCCATCCGATTCGATCATGCCGAGCCACGGCGTGCCATTGAAGTCCATATTCAGTTCACCGGGCTTGCTGCCCGGACGGATGGTTCGGCTCCATTTCACATCCGGCCCGACAATTGCGCCCTCCAGGAACAGGCTGGTCTCAATGATGGTCTTGCCGGGCTCGCTCCAGCGCACCTCAAAACCCGGAAAGCCACCGGTTGGAGGGGCGTAGCGATGCCCAACGAGACGGGCATAGACGCCCCAGACCTCTGGATTGGCCTGAGGGTCTACGGTGAAGCCAGGCGGTGGGGTCTGTGCGCCGAGGTGTTGCGGATCAACCGGTGGGGCGACGCAACCGAAAAGGGCAGACTGAAGAACAGCTAAGGCGGCAAAAGTTGTGATGGCACGCATTATCCAGCCCCTCAATGAAGAAGATGGCGAAACGCTATTAAAACCATATGGGGTCTGTCTAGTGGAGAGGGGCGGCTTTTGGCCGAAAGCCGCCATCCCCAAAACAACCTCAAAGCATCCCGCCCCAAGGCGAGCGGGTTGCTATTAAGAAGGAGCGTCAGAAACCTGCAAGCAATTGACCGGCGCGCGCACCACACCGGCCTGCCTATCAAGGCGCCAGCCGTTCGCGAATCCAGGCCTCGCCCTTGAAGCGGTAGTTGAGGCGGTCGTGCAGGCGGCTCGGGCGGCCCTGCCAGAACTCGATGCGCTCGGGCAGCAGGCGGTAGCCGCCCCAGTGCGGCGGGCAGTGCGGCGCCTGGTCGTGAAAGCGCCGCTCGGTCTCGGCCAGCAACCCTTCGAGTTCGTCGCGCCCGGCGATCACCCGGCTCTGCGGCGAGGCCCAGGCGCCGATGCGGCTGCCCAGCGGACGGATCTGATAGTAGGCGTCGGACTCGCCGGGGGTGACCCGTTCCACCCGCCCTTCGATGCGCACCTGGCGCTCCAAGCTGGGCCAGAAGAAGGTCATCGCGGCGAACGGACGCGCCGCCAGCTGGCGACCCTTGGCGCTGTCGTAGTTGCTGAAGAAGGTGAAGCCGCGCTCGTCGAGGCCCTTGAGCAGCAGCACCCGGCAGTGCGGGCGGCCCTCCTCGTCGACCGTGGCCAGGGTCATGGCGTTGGGTTCGACCGGCAGTTGCTCGGTCTTCACCGCCTCGGCGAACCACTGGCGGAACAGGGCGAAGGGCTCCAGCGGGGCCTGGGCTTCGCTCAGGCCGTCGCGGGTGTAGTCGCGGCGCATATCGGCCAGGGTCTGGGTCATGGCAGTTCCTCGCGATGGGGAAATGCCGCCAAGCTTACTCCGACTTGCTGCGTTTTCCTTGATCTACGGCAGCCACCTTGGGTCCGGCAGCGGGGTCGATCTTGGCCGGCTGGCTGTACTTGGCGATCAACCCGTGCATGGTGTCGCGCGAGGTAAGGAGGATTTCCACGCGGCGGTTGAGGGCGCGGCCGGCGGCGCTGTCGTTGGCCGCACGCGGCGCATCGGAGCCGAGGCCCAGCACCTGCAGGCGGTTCTGCTTTAGCCCGCTGAGGCGGAAGATCGAAGTCACGGCGCGCGCACGCTGGTCGCTCAGTTCGCGGTTGCGACTGGCATCGCCGCTGCTGTCGGCATGCCCGAGCACCACCACGGCGACGTCTTCGTCGGCTTCCAGCAGCTTGGCCACGCGGGTGATCGGGCCGAGGCTGACCGGCAGCAACATGTGCGGGCGATCCGGATTGAACGAGCCCTGTACCGGGGCGGTGACCACCAGCAGGTTCTCGCGCCGTTCGAACTCGAAGTGGCTGCCCTTGACCGCCTCGCGCAGGCGCGGCTCGTACTCGTCGAGCCAGGCGCGGGTCACCTGCGGTGGCGGCATGACCGCCGCTTTGGCGACTTCCTTCTTTTCCGAGCCGGCGCAACCGGCGATCAGCAGGCAGCAGGTGAAAGCGAAGATCTTATTGGCGCGCATGAAGCCCCCAGGTTCTAACGGTCGAAACGGATTTATTCACAACTTATATTGCCGGGCAGTGTAGACCGGCCGTTACAGGCATTGCGCCAACTCGCGCGCAAGTTTCTGCGCACGCGGGTCCATCAAGACGAACGGTCCCAGATTGTTGGTGACGAAGCCGAATGCCAGGTCGCGTTCCGGGTCGGCGAAACCGCTGGAGCCGCCCGCGCCGGGATGACCGAAGGCATAGGGCCCCATGCCGTAGGTAGCGTTGCCCAGCTGGGCCTGGTCGAGCATGCAGCCGAGGCCGAAGCGGGTGCTGGTGAGCAGCGTGCGGTCGTCGCCTACGCAGTGTTCGCGGGTCATTTCGCCGAGCAGCTCGCCATCGAGCAGGCTGCCGTCGAGCAAGCCGGCGTAGAAGCCGGCCAGGCTGCGTGCGTTGCCGTGGCCATTGGCCGCCGGCTGCTGCATGCGCCGCCACTCGGGCTTGTTGGTGCTGGTCATGATCGACGGCGGGTTGGTGAAGGCGCGCGTGCTCAGCGCCGTCGGTTCGCTCATCATCACCTTGAGCAGGCGCTGCGCCGCGGCATCGCCGAGGTTGCCCTTGCCGCGGGCGATATGGGCGACGCGATCGAATTCGCTGTCAGCCAGGCCGACATGAAAATCCAGCCCCAGCGGGCGGGCGATGCGCGCGGCGATGCTGTCGCCGGGCCCGCGCCCTTCGACGCGGCGGATCAGCTCACCGATCAGCCAGCCATAGGTAATGGGTGCGTAGCCATGGCCCTCGCCCAGCGGCCACCAGGGCTGTTCGGCGGCCAGCGCGGCGGTCATGGTCGGCCAGTCGTACAGCGCTTCGGCCGGCAGCATCTGCCGCAATGCGGGCAGGCCGGCCTGGTGGCAGAGCAGGTGGCGCAAGCTGATGCGCTGCTTGCCGGCGGCGGCGAACTCGGGCCAGTAACGCGCCACCGGCGCGTCCAGTTCCAGCTTGCCCTCGCCGACCAGCTGCAGGGCGACCACGGCGGCGAAGGGTTTGGTGCAGGAGAACAGGTTGGCGATGGTGTCGCTGTGCCAGGCCTGCTGGCCGTCCTTGTCCATCACCCCGGCCCACAGGTCCACCACGGTCTCGCCGCCGATCTGCACGCAGAGCGCGGCGCCGCGCTCCTGCGGGTCGTCGAACAGCGCGGCGAAGGCCTCCTTCACCGCTTCGAAGCGCAAGTCGAAATAACCCTGAACCTGCACGCCTGACTCCTCGCTCACTGAATTGCCGCGCATTGTTCCAGCCCGCGGGCGCCTTGGGAACCGCTGGCAATCGGCAATCAGCCCGCAGCCTGCGGGCTTCAGTGAATTTCCCGACGAAAGGGCGGCAGCGCGTTGAGAATCGCCTTGCCGTAGCGCTGGGTGACCACCCGGCGGTCGAGCAGGGTGATGGTGCCGCGGTCGGCCTCGGTACGCAGCAGCCGGCCGCAGGCCTGGACCAGGCGCAGGGAGGCGTCGGGCACGGCGATTTCCATGAAGGGGTTGCCGCCGCGCGCCTCGATCCACTCGGCCAGCGCCGCCTCCACCGGGTCGTCCGGCACGGCGAAGGGGATCTTGGCGATCACCACATGCTCGCAGTAGGCGCCCGGCAGGTCGACGCCCTCGGCGAAGCTGGCCAGGCCGAACAACACGCTCTCCTCGCCGGAATCGACCCGCGCCTTGTGCTTGTTCAGGGTCTCCTGCTTGGACAGGTTGCCCTGGATGAACACGCGCTTGCGCCAGTCGCGATCCAGGCCGTCGAACACCTCCTGCATCTGCTTGCGCGAGGAGAACAGCACCAGCGTGCCGCGACTGCCGGCCACCAGGGCCGGCAACTCGCGAATGATGGCCGCGGTATGCGCCGCCGCCTCGCGCGGGTCGGCCTTGAGATCGGGCACCCGCAGCACGCCGGCGTCGGCGTGGTGGAAGGGGCTCGGCACCACGGCGCTGACCGCCGCCTTGGGCAGGCCGGCGCGCATACGGTAGCGGTCGAAGGTGCCCAGTGCGGTCAGGGTGGCCGAGGTCACCAGGGCGCCGTGGGCGACGTTCCACAGGTTGCGCCGCAGGGTCTCGGCGGCGAGGATCGGGCTGGCGTTGACTTCGATGTCGAACAGCGCGCCGCCATCGGCCAGGGTCAGCCAGCGCGCCATCGGCGGACTTTCTTCCGGGTCTTCGGCGGTAAAGGCCAGCCACAGTTCCCAGTTGCCCTTGGCCCGCGCCATCAGGCTGCCGAACAGCGGGTACCACTCCTCGGCCTGGTGGCTGGCGATGCCGTTGGCGCCCTCGCCGTCCATGGCCTCCTTGAGCAGCTCGGTGACGCCGGTGAACAGATCGTTGAGCTTGGAGAAACCCTTCTTCAGTTCCAGGCCCAGCTCGGTCAGATGCTCCGGCACCACGCCGCCGACGAAGCGGTGACGCGGGCGCTCGCGGCCTTCCATGTCCTCGCCGGCCTTGAAGTCGGCGAGTTGCTCGCAGGCACTGAACATGAACTGCTGCTGGGTCTTCAGCTCGCGGGCCAGCTCCGGCACCTGTTCGATCAATCGGCCGAGATCGCCCGGCAGCGGGTTCTGCGCCAGCAGCTTGGTCAAGTTCTTGTCGATCTGGGTCAGCCAGTCGGAGGTGCTGCGCAGACGGGTGAAGTGGGCGAAGTGGCCGATGGCCTTGTCCGGCAGGTGGTGGCCCTCGTCGAACACGTAGATGGTCTCGCGCGGGTCGGGCAGCACGGCGCCGCCGCCGAGGGCCAGGTCGGCCAGCACCATGTCGTGGTTGGTGACGATCACGTCGACCTTGCCCATGCCCTCGCGCGCCTTGTAGAAGGCGCACTGCTGGAAGTTCGGGCAATGGCGGTTGGTGCACTGGCTGTGGTCGGTGGTCAGCTGCGCCCAACGGCTGTCCTCCAGCTCCTCGGGCCAACTGTCGCGGTCGCCGTCCCACTTGTTGCCGGCCAGTTTCTCGATCATCGCGGTGAACAGCTTCTGCCCCTGTTCGTCGACGTCGATGCGAAAGCCCTCTTCCTCGAACAGCTGGGCGGTGGCGCTCTGCGCGGCGCCGTCCTGCAGCAGGTGGTCGAGCTTGGACAGGCACAGATAGCGGCCGCGGCCCTTGGCCAGGGCGAAGCTGAAATTCAGGCCGCTGTTGCGCAGCAGATCGGGCAAGTCCTTGTGCACGATCTGCTCCTGCAGGGCGACCGTGGCGGTGGCGATCACCAGGCGCTTGCCGGCCGCCTTGGCGGTGGGAATGGTGGCCAGGCTGTAGGCCACGGTCTTGCCGGTGCCGGTGCCCGCCTCCACCGCCACCACGGCGGGCTCGCCCAGGCGCTTGCCCTCGTCGTCGCTCTTGATCGCGCCGAGCACCTTGGCGATCTCGGCGATCATCAGGCGCTGGCCATAGCGCGGCTTGAGCGACTTGGCCTCGAGAAAGCGGGAGTAGGCGCCCTGGATCTGGGACTTGAGTTCGGTGCTGAGCATGGGGTCTGGGGCGAAAAAGGCTGGATAAATTTTCAGTGTTTGCGCATCGGCCGCTATCATAGCGCGCTAATCGCTTCGGCGCAGATTCCATCGCGCCGCCCTTTCTCGGAGATACCGGATGACGCCTTACGCCCCGCTCTACACCCTGCACCTGTTGGCCGCCCTGATCTGGGTCGGCGGCATGTTCTTCGCCTGGATGATCCTGCGCCCAGCCGCGGTCGAGGTGCTGGAGGCGCCGGCGCGGCTGCGCCTGTGGCTGAGCGTGTTCCAGCGCTTCTTCGTCTGGGTGTGGGCGGCGGTGCTGGTGCTGCCGGTCAGCGGCGTGGGCATGCTGCACCTGGGCTACGGCGGTTTCGACGCCGCGCCGCGCTATGTGCACATCATGATGGGGCTGTACCTGGCCATGCTGGCGCTGTTCCTGCGCATCCAGGCCCTGCAGCTGCCGGAGCTGCGCCGCGCGGTGGAGGCCGAGAACTGGCCGGCCGGCGGCGAGGTCCTGGGCAGGATTCGCAAGGTGGTGGGCAGCAACCTGCTGATCGGCCTGCTGCTGGTGAGCATCGCGGCGCTGCGCCCGGGCTTTTGAGGCGAGCCGGCAGCCCCGGCGGAGGAGCGCCGGGCGGAGATCGCGGGGATCGCGGGGATCGTCGGGCGGAGCCCTGCGGGCTCCCTGTTGGGCTTCGCTGCGCTCAGCGCCAACCTACCCATCGGTGTGCATCGCGCACCGGGCGGGCAGAGGCGCGCGGCTAGAAGCGCACCACCTGCAGTTCGCCTTCGCGCCCCGGGCTGCCTGGCCGGCCGGGCTGCCCCGGCTGGCCATCGGCGGCGCCATCGACGCTGTACAGCACGCAGCCTTTGCTCGCACCGCCGCGCCCGGCCTTGCCGCCGACGCCGGGCACGCCGCCGTCGCCGCCATCGAGCAGCACCTGGATGCTCTCCAGCGACGCCGCCTGCGGCACCTCCAGGCGCACCCGGCCGCCCGCGGCGCCGGGTTTGCCGTCGCCGCCGTTCTGTCCGTCGTGGCCATGGCTGGCGCGCCCCCAGGTGCAGCCGCCGGCCTGGCCGTTGGCGCCGTCCAGGCCGCGATAGCCCGGCGCCCCGCGACCGCCGCGCACGTCCAGGGTCAGCGACTGGATACTGGCCTGCTGCAGGCGCAGGCTCAGCTCGCGTCCCGCCGTGGCCGGCTTGAGCACCCCGCCCGGCGCGCCCTGGGCGCTGATCCAGACGTCCGCGGCGACGCTCGCCTGGAGCACCTCGAGACGCAGCGGCTGCTCGCCGGGGGCGATGCCGATGCGCGCCGCGGGCCCCAGATGCAGTTCGCCGATGTGCAGCTCGGTGACACCGGGCGGAATCAGCAGGGTGCCCTGCTCGGCAACTTCCAGGCGCTCCAGCTGCAGCCGCGCCTCGGTCGCGGGCACGCGCAACAGGCTGTGGGAGGCGACGCTGAGGTGGTTTTCGGCCCCAGCCGAAGCGCTGGCGAGGCACAGCAGCAGGGCCAGGTTACGCATGGGCCACCTCCTCGCCGCCGAGCTGCATCGACTCCTGCTCCGGCCTGGCCGATTGCAGGGCAAGCAGGTGGAACACGCCGAACAGCAGGATCTGCACGCGATCGCGCCAAGGGTTGGCGCGCTCCTTGAGCAGGGCGGCGAACAGCCAGAGCTCCAGGCCATGGATCACCAGCAGCAGCGCCGCCAGCAGGTAGAGCAGTTGTTCGAAGGGGCTGCCCAGCCAGCTCGCCAGGGCCGCGCCGAATGCCAGCCAGAACAATCCGGCCAGCGCCTTACCCAGCATCGTCAGTGCTTGCATCCCCGCCCTCGCCTGCTCTTTTTCTAGTTGTGCCGCACCTTAACCGCTTGCCCCCCGCATGACCAGAGCCGGAAAAAACACGGGGGCCTTGCGGCCCCCATTTGGCGACACCGCACCGCTAGCGCGACACGTGCAGCTCGACGCGCCGGTTCTCGGCCCGCCCGGCATCGCTGCCGTTGTCCGCCACCGGCTGACTCTCGCCGCGGCCTTCGGTGCTGACCTTGTCGGCCGGCACGCCCTGGGCGATGAGAAAATCCGCCACACTGCGCGCGCGCCGCTCGGACAGGCCCTGGTTGTAGGCATCGCTCCCCACCGAGTCGGTATGCCCGACCACCCGCACGCTGACCAGATTGGCGCCGGTCAGGCGCGTGGCGACGCCGGCGAGCAGGTTGCGCGCCTCGCCGGTCAGCTCGGCCGAATCGAAGGCGAACAGCACGTTGCCCAGGTCGCTGAGGACGATGACCTCGGCCTGCGGCGTCTCCATCGGCGGCGCCTCGGCGACGCTGGCCGGGTACTGCGGCAGCGGGCAGCCGTTATGGCCGACCGGGGTACCGGCGGGCGTGCCGGGACAGCGGTCGCGGCGGTCGAATACGCCATCGCCGTCCTCGTCGCCGTCCTGCGCATAGCAGACGACGGCGCCGAGCAGCGCACCGGCGACCGCGCCGCCTGCTGCCCAGGTGGAACTCTCGATTGCGCCCAGGCCGCCACCGGCCAAGGCACCAATCGCACTGCACAGGGGCCAGTTCCCTTGGTTGAGCGGCGCGTCTCCCGTACTGGAAGTCGTGGCACAACCGGAAAGAACACTGCTGACCAAGAGAAAGGGGATAAACCTGGGAAGGTTCGCTCTCATGGTGGGGTTCTCCTGTGTTACCGGCCTCGTGCCGGTATCACTGGAGTAAAGACGGCCGCCCCCGGCTGCACAAGAAAGCCCGCGCTGCCCAGGCAAACCTGGACAGTGCGGGCTCGGTTGCCACGCGCGGTCGGGCTCAGGGCTGAGCTTCGACCTCGGCTTCCACCCGACGGTTGATGGCACGGCCGTCGCTGCTGGCGTTGTCGGCCACCGGGCGGCTTTCGCCATAGCCCACGGCCTGCACGCGACCGGACTCAACCCCGTACTGGTTGACCAGCACGTCGCGCACCGCACCGGCGCGGCGCTCGGACAGGCCCTGGTTGTAGGCATCGCTACCCACCGAGTCGGTGTGTCCTTCGACCACGGTGCTGGTCTGCGGGTATTGCTTCATGAAATCGGCCAGGGCTTTGATATCGCCATAGCTCTCTTCCTTGACCTGGGCCTTGTCGAAGTCGAACTTGACGTCCAGCTCGACCCGCACCGCCTCGGCCGGTTCGGCCACCACGACCTCCTCGACCACCACTTCCTCGACCACGGCAACCTGTTCCTCGGCGCCATGCACCCAGCAGTAGGCCGCGGCCATACCGGCACCGACCAGCGCGCCGCCGCCGGCCCAGGTGGAACTTTCGATGGCCCCCAACGCCGCGCCGCCAACGCCGCCCACCGCCGCACAGGTGGGCCAGTCGGACTTCTGCAGGCCGGCACAACCGGTCAACAGGGTACTGGCCAGAATCAGGGGTACAGCTTTCCTTGTGATGCTCATACTTTAGGTCTCCAATGTTCATCGGCCCATAACCGACTCAAGAGTAGTAAAGACAGGAGTTATGCAATCCGCCAGCTATAGAAGGCATTGCGCATAATTTCCTCACGCTCTAGGCCGATTGCCGACGCCACGTTAGTCTTTGCCGCCCTGTTCGAGGATGTTCGATGACTGCCAGCCCCTCTTCCCGTACCCCGCAGCAGGCCCTGGCCGCCCTGCTCGCCCGCTATACCCCGGAGAAACTGCTGTTGGTCGGGGCCAGCGAACTGCCCGCGCTGAGCGCCTTCCACGGCGCTCACCCGCAGTGCCGGGTGGCCACCGCACCGGCCGCCGCGCTGCCGACCGAGCTGGCCGCCCAGCGCTTCGACCTGGCGCTGCTGGTCGACTGCCTGGAGCACCTGAGCAAGCGCGACGGCCTGCAACTACTCGGCGGCATCCGCAACCTCAACGCCAGCCGCGTCGCCGTGCTGGTCGACCTGCAGGCCGCAGACTGGCGGGAAACCGATTTCTTCGCCCTGGCCATGCAGGCCAGCGAGCAGTTCCAGCGCGAAGGCCAGACCCTGCACCTGTTCACCTACGACCTGCTCGACTACAAGCAGGTGCCGGACTGGCTGAACGCCAAGTTCTGGGCCAACCCGGAAAACTTCGGCAAGTACTGGTGGTAACGCCATGAACCCACTCGACCCCGTTTGCCCCTGCGGTAGCGGCAACCCCCTCGGCCACTGCTGCGGCCCCTACCATGCCGGCACCGCCGCGCCCAGCGCCGAACACTTGATGCGTTCGCGCTACAGCGCCTACGTGCTGGGCCTGGTGGACTACCTGGTCGCCACCACCCTGCCGGCCCAGCAGAGCGCGCTGGATCGCGCCGCCATGGCCGCCTGGAGCGCGCAGAGCACCTGGCTCGGCCTGGAGGTGGAAGGCAGCGAGCTGTTCGGCGGCCAGCCCGAGCACGCGCAGGTCTGCTTCGTCGCGCGCTGGCACGACGCGCAGGGCGAGCACAGCCACCGCGAGCGCTCGGCCTTCGTCCAGGTCGACGGGCGCTGGTATTTCCTCGACCCGACTGTGCCGCTGAAAGCCGGACGCAACGATCCCTGCCCCTGCGGCAGCAGGCAGAAGTTCAAGAAATGCTGCGCCGGCTACCTGAGTTGAACGCTCGCACCTGACGCCTGCGGCCTTTTCTGCTTGAGTTGTGGGCGCCCGCGCCGGCACACCGCCGGGCGTGGACGTTCAACAAGGAGAAAGGCATGCACAAGCAAAGTGGTGTGGCGATCATCCTGGCCAGCCTGCTGTTCGGCTGCGCCAACCAACCGTCCGGACAACAGGGGGAGCGCCTCGATCTGGGCGACAGCGCACGCGTCAGCCGGCTGTTCGCCTACCCCAACAACTGCAGCGTGATCTGCTACCGCGACTGGACGCTGGAGCAGACGGTGCAGCACTACCTCGACCAAAGCCTGGCGCGCGACGGTTACGCCGACGCCCAGGTGAGCATCCATCGCCAGGGCGAACGCCTCTACGCCGACTTCGTCGGTACGCCCAAGGGCTACGGGCAACCGCTCAAGCAATTGCTCGACGCCGGCGACCTGGCCTATCAGGGCGCCGAGCGGCTCAACAGCGACGGCAAATGGCAGTACGACTGGTACTTCTTCCTGCCCCTGGGCATGGCCCTGGACAACCGCAAGAGCGTCGAGCTGCTGCATTTTCCCCCGGACTATTCGCTGACCCAGGCGCAGGACTACCTGCGCTCCAGCACCACCGATCGCTGGGCCGCGCTGCTGGTCAGCAACGGCGTGCCGGCGACGCAGACCCCGGCCTACCAGACCATCGTCGATATCGCCCCGATCGCCGCGCCGGCCAACGCCGGCAGCGCCCTGCAAGGGGTCTACGGTTATTTCAACGACTACCAGCAGCGCATGGTGCGCGAGCTGAGCGCCGGCAAAGGCGGCGCCAGCCTGCCCATGGTCGCCTTCGGCAGCCCGGTGCGCGACTGGATCGAGCAGCAGTACGGCGTGCCGCTGGCGGTGCTCGGCCTCGGCCAGATCGAGGCCGCGCCGGGGCAGCAGGTGTCGGTGCTGGGCGCCAACCACCCCAGCTATATCTGGTACGCCGCCGACCCGGCCAACAACCAGGGCAGCCAGGCCAAGGCCGATGCCACCGGCATCCGGGTCATGGGTCAGGATCTCAGCGCCGCCTGCTGGCAAGCCGGCATGGGCCGGCAGCCCGCCGGCGATCCGCAGCAGACGCTCGCCAACTGTACGCAGAAATGGCAGGTCACCGACCAGTTGCAGACCTGCGAGCTGTTCTACGTTTCGGTGCGCAAGCTCGAGCCCGCAGAGGCCGAGGCCAAGTGCCAGGCAAGCTGAAACGATCGGGCCCGCAGTGGCGGGCCCGGTGTCATTCCTGCAGTTTCAGGTGCGAGGTATCCGGCGGCGGCGCCGCCGGGGCCGCCTTGGCCTGGCCCATGTCGCTGCCTACCGGCGCCAGGCTGAACTGCGACAGATCGACCTGCGGCGCGGCGGCCTCGGGCTTGGCGTCCTGCAGATCGGCGCCGACCGGGGCGATGCCGAAATCCGGCGCGTCCACCTCGCTGAAGGCGGCCATGTACTCGTCGCGCGGCGCCACCCGCAAGCGGCCGCCAGCGGCGCTCGCCGACGGCACGGCAGGGGCAGGCTCGGCGGCGGGCGGCGGCGCCAGTTCCACCTCCTCCACCGGCAGATCCATATCCACCACCTCGACCCGCGCGCCGGCGCGCTCCAGGGTGGCGCGATACTTCTCCGCCCCGGCGGCATCGAGGTTGTTCTTGATCACGATGCGTCGCCCGGAAAACAGCTGGGCGATGCGCTGGGCATCGGCCTGGAACAGCTTGGCCAGATTGGCCTTGACCAGCTCCGGCTGGGCGCCCGGCAGCAGTTGCCCGGAGAAGGCGATCTCGTAGCGACTCATGGTCACACTCCTGTCCTATTCGGCCCTCAGTATGGCGCAGCTTTTTTGGCGCTAACACCGCAGGCGTCTCATCCACCACTTTTTACCCGACTTGGGCAGAAAGCTGCGGCAAGAAATAATGATGGAGTGCCCAGGTTGCAGCCGAGCGGTTGCTTGTTACACTGGGGGCGTTATTGGGGGTATGACATGTTTTCTCAGGCGCAAACGATAAGAATTATCAGCCTATTGATGTTTTTCGGCCTGTGCTCTGGCCTCGCAGGATGCTCCACCTGGATGACGGGTGGCTTCAAGGACCCGGACGTCCAGCTCATCAAAGTTGATGTAATCAAGGCCAGGCTGCTCGAACAGGAGTTCCGCCTGCGCTTTCGCATCGACAATCCCAACGGCGTCAGCCTGCCGGTGCGCGGCCTCGACTACGTCGTGCACCTCAACGAGATGAAACTGGCCGAGGGCTATTCCAACGAGTGGTTCACCGTGCCCGCGCACGGCCACCACAGCTTCGAGGTGCCGGTGCGCACCAACCTCTGGCGCCACGTGCGGCAGATCGTGAAGATGCTGGAGAAACCCGACCAGCCGATCCGCTATCGCCTGCAGGGCGAGGTGAAAACCGGCATGCTGTTCGGCCGCAGCGTGCACATGTCGCGCAATGGCGAGATAATTCCCGGCGATTTCATCCCGGAGTAACCGCCATGAGCAACCAACCCCACGTCCACGGCCCCGACTGCAACCACGATCACGACCATCATCACGATCACGGCCACGTCCACGGCCCGCATTGCAACCACGACCATCAGGAGCCGGTGCGCAACGCGCTGAAGGACGTCGGCCGCAACGACCCCTGCCCCTGCGGCAGCCAGAAGAAGTTCAAGAAGTGCCACGGCGCCTGAAGCCCCGATGAGTGCACCGACCCTCGCCCTGCTGCTCGCCGGCCTGCTGCTGATCGCGGCTCTGGCCGCCTATGCCTGGCACCTCTGGCGCCGCGTCTGGGCGCAGCAACGCAGCCAGGCCGCCGCCCAGCAGGAGCGCCAGCAGCGCCTCGGCGGCGACCTGACGATTCTCGCCGGCAGCCTGCTCGACGAGCAGCTGCCGCTGATCGAAGGCGCCATCCGCATCAAGGTGCTGCTGGACAACTACGACAGCGAACTGAGCCGCGACAGCCGCTGCCAGGTGTTCCACCTGCTGTTCGAGGCCACCGCCGAGGTGCCCACCCATGGCGCCTGGAAGGCACTGGACAAGCACGAACGGCGGCGCTTCGAGAAGCGCTTCAACGAACTCGAGCTGCAGCACAAGGCCGCCGCCCGCACGGCCGCCCGCTGGTTGCTCGACGAAGGGCTAAAGGGCGCTCGGCGAAACGCCTGAGCGCCTCTTGCCAGGCTCTGCGCCCCTCATTACCGTGGCGACTTCATGGCCGATCGGCAGCGATCGGCCCGTTGCGCGCAGCCGCCGCACCCCCGACCTATCGCCTGCCAAGGAATTTCGCCATGCGCACGCTGGCCTGCCTGACCCTTGCCGCCTCGCTGACCGGCCTTGCCGGCTGCCAGTCCCTGCTCAACAGTCGTTATGCTGACAGCGTGCCGCCGACGCGTGGCGTGGAACGCATCCAGGGCCTGGCGGAAAGTGCCTCGATCCGCCGAAACGCCCTCGGCATGCCGCTGATCGAGTCGGGCACCTTCCACGATGCGCTGTTTGCCTTGGGCTACGTGCATGCCGGCGACCGCCTCGGGCAGATGGTCGGCATGCGCCTGCTGGCCGAAGGACGCCTGGCGGAAATGGCCGGCCCCGGCGTGCTGGAGATGGACAGGTTCATGCGCGCGGTCGATCTCAAGCGCAGTGCCGAGGCGCTCTATGCCGGCGCCTCGCCGCGGCTGAAACGCTTCTTCGAGGTCTACGCGCGCGGCGTCAACGCCTACATGTTCCGCTACCGCGAGCGCCTGCCGATGGACCTGGCCGAGTCCGGCTACCGGCCGGCCTACTGGAAACCGGAAGACTCGGTGCTGCTGTTCTGCCTGCTCAATTTCGGCCTGGCGGTCAACCTGCAGGAAGAGATCGCCGCGCTGGTCATGGCCCAGCAGGTCGGCGCCGACCTGCTGCCCTGGCTGCTGCCGATCTACCCCGACGAGGCGCTGCCGTTCGACGAAGCGCAGAAGCTCGCCGGCCTCGACCTCAAGGGGCAGCTGCCCGGCCTGCAGGCGGTCGGCCAGGCCGCGGCGCAGATCGCCGCGCAGCACATGCTCGGCGTCGCCGCCTCGAACAACTGGGCCATCGCCCCGCAGCGCGCGCGCGGCGGCAAGAGCCTGCTGGCCAACGACACCCACCTGCCGCTGAGCATGCCCTCGCTGTGGAATTTCGTGCAGATCCGCTCGCCCAAGTACCAGGCCGCCGGCATCTCGCTGGCCGGCGTGCCAGCCGTGGTCGCCGGCTACAACGGCAAGCTGGCCTGGGGCATGACCATGGTCATGGGCGACAACCAGGACCTGTTCCTCGAACGCGTCAAACGCGAGGGCGGCCGCCTGCTGTACCTGGCCGACGGCCAGTGGCTGCCGGCCCGCGAACGCCAGGAGACCTTCTTCATCAAGGGCCAGCGGCCGATCCGCGAGACACTTTACGAAACCCGCAACGGCCCGCTGCTCAACTCGGTACTGGGCGAGCGCAAGCACGCGTTGCAACCGCTGCGCCTGGAGAGCGGCTACGGCCTGGCGCTGAAGACCACCCAGTTCGAGCGCGACGCCAGCCTCGACGCCTTCTTCGACCTGTCCCGCGCGCAGTCGGTGGACGCGGCCTTCGAGGCCACCCGCGAGATCCGCGCCATGCCGCTGAACATCGTCTTCGCCGACGCCCAGCACATCGGCTGGCAGGTCACCGGGCGCTACCCGAACCGCCGCGAGGGCCGCGGCCTGCTGCCCTCGCCCGGCTGGGACGACCGCTACGCCTGGGACGGTTTCGCCGACCCGATGCTCCATCCCTACGACCAGGACCCGCCGCAGGGCTGGCTGGGCAGCGCCAACCAGCGCAGCGTGCAGCCGGGCTACGGCATGCAGCTGTCCAGTTCCTGGTACTACCCCGAGCGCGCCGAACGCATCGCCGAACTGGCCGGCAGCGGCCAGCATGACGGCCGCAGCATGATCGCCATGCAGTACGACCAGACCTCGCCCTTCGTCGCCAAGCTGCAGGCCATGTTCAGCGACCCGGGCATGGAAAGTCCGCTGCGAGAGGCCATCGCCGCCCTGCCGGCGGGTCAGCGCGAACGCGCCGAGGAAGCCCTGCAGCGCCTGCAGGCCTTCGACGGCAGCTTGGCCGCCAGCTCCGCCGATGCGGCGATCTACGCCGCCTTCCTGCATGAAAGCGCGCGGCAGATTTTCCTCGACGAACTCGGCCCGGAAAGCAACCCGGCCTGGCAGGCCCTGGTGCAAGCCGCCAACGCCTCCTACTCGGCGCAAGCCGACCACCTGCTCGGCCGCGCCGACAGCCCGTTCTGGAACGACATCCGCACGCCGCAGGCCGAAGACAAGCCGGCCATCCTCGCGCGCAGCCTGGCTGCCAGCATCGAACTGCTGGAAAGCCGCCTGGGCCAGGCGCGCAGCGCCTGGCAGTGGGGCAAGCTGCACAGCTACGAATGGGTCACCGAGACCAGCCGCCTGGCGCCCTATATGAGCGCCAGCCAGCGCGCCAGCATCAATGCGCTCAAAGGCTACCTGGATCGCGGCCCCTACCCGGCCGGCGGCGACCACAGCACGCTCAACGTCTCGGCCTATGCCTGGGGCCAGGACTTCGACACCTGGCTGATCCCGGCCATGCGCATCGTCGTCGACTTCGCCGCCGCCGAGCCGCTGAGTGGCGTCAACAGCTCCGGCCAGTCGGGCAACCCGGCCAGCCCGCACTATGCCGACGGTATCGAGGCCTGGCTCAAGGGCGGCTATATGAGCTTCCCGTTCCGAGCGGAGAACCTGGACAAGGTCTACGGCAACCAGCGCCTGCTGCTGATGCCGGCCAGGTGACGACCGTTCGTCGGGTGGTGCTGAACCTTTTCGTCGGCGCCTCGCTCTGAGTATTCGACTTACTCCATAGATCATCGTTTAAGGCGCCTCTGGCGCCTTTTCTTTTGCCTGGGCAAAAGCCTGCGCGAAAAAAGATGGCCTTTTTACATCATCGAATTGAACTTAGCGCCGCCACCGGGCTCAGAACCTGTGCATCGATTGAAAGCTCCTGGCGCCTCTGGCGCCTATTTTTTTATGGCCTGCCATTCCTGGCCGCCCCTACGGGCCGTCGCTGCACGACGCTGAAAATTCCTCCCGGGCATTTTTTGTCCGCTTCTCGCCCTCGTACCTCTCTAGCCTGCACTTTTCTCCTGGATGGACGTAAGCTCTAGCGCTTTCCGTTTCCCGCTTTGCAGCGCCGACCCGCATCAAGGAGCCCGAGATGAGCAACCGCCAAGCCGAAATCGCCGCCGCCCTGGAGGTGGTGCCGCCCTTTGCCGACGAAACCGCCCTGATCAAAGAGATCGAACGGCGCAAGGCCTTTATCAAGCAGTGCCTGCGCAACTCGGGGCTGAAGGTGCTGGTGCTCGGTATCAGCGGCGGCGTCGACTCGCTGACCGCCGGGCGCCTGGCGCAATTGTCGGTGGAGGAGCTGCGCAGCGAGACCGGCGATTCGGCGTACCGCTTTATCGCCGTGCGCCTGCCGCACAACGCCCAGCACGACGAGCACGACGCCCAGGACTCGCTGCAATTCATCCGCGCCGATGAAGAGGACACCGTCAATATCGCCAGCAGCGTGCTGGGGCTGGGCGAGCAGGTCACCCACCTGCAGCAACTGAGCGACGCGCGCCGCGACTTCGTGGTCGGCAATATCAAGGCGCGCATCCGCATGGTCGCCCAGTTCGCCATCGCCAACGCCAACAACGGCCTGGTGATCGGCACCGACCACGCCGCCGAGGCGGTGATGGGTTTCTTCACCAAGTTCGGCGACGGCGCCTGCGACCTGGCGCCGCTGTCCGGCCTGGTCAAGGGCCAGGTACGGGCCATCGCCAAGCACCTGGGCGCGCCGCAGCATCTGGTGCTGAAGACCCCGACCGCCGACCTGGAAGAACTGCGCCCGGGCAAGCCGGACGAGGAAGCCCATGGCGTGAGCTACGCCGAGATCGACGCCTTCCTGCACGGCGAAACGGTCAGCGAGGCGGCCTATGCCACCATCGTCCGCACCTTCGATGCCACCCGCCACAAACGCGAGCTGCCGCTGGTGCCCTGAAGGGCGACAATCGCGAGCTAAAGCCTTCGCGGCAGAGTTGGACAGGGCGGGCTACGCTGACTGGCGTGGCCCACTCCATGAGTCGGGCTGACGAGACAGCCCAGCAGACTCAGGAAAGGAACCCCTCATGTCCGACCTCCCCCCGGTGGATCCGCGCATCCCCCGCACCCTGCTCGACACCCTGATTCGCGCCGGGCTGATCGCCACCCTGGTAGTGGCCTGTTACGAGATCTTCCATCCCTTCCTCAGCCTGATGGCCTGGGCCTTGATTCTCGCCGTCACCCTCTATCCGTTGCACGGCATGCTCAGGCCCCGTGTCGGCGGCGGCGAGGGGCGTGCCGCCACCTTGCTGATCGTCATCGCCATTGCCATCCTCCTGGTGCCGACCTACCTGCTCGGCGCCTCGCTGACCGAATCGGTGCAGAGCGTCATCGCCGTGGTCAAGGAAGACGGCGTGCATATCCCGGCCCCGCCGGCCAACGTGGCGGACTGGCCGCTGATCGGCAAACCGCTGTACGCGCTCTGGGCGCAAACCGCGTCCGACGTAACCAGCGCACTGCAACAGGCGGCCCCCCACCTCAAGGGCGCGGCCCTAGGTCTGCTCGGCAAACTGGCCGGCGCCAGCGTCGGCCTGCTGGTGTTCATCGGCGCGCTGATCATCGCCGGCATCATCATGGCCTACGGCAAGAGCGGCCATCGCAGCGCCCTGCGCATCGCCAACCGGGTGGTTGCCCATGGCTATGGCGAAGACATGGTCACGCTGTGCACGGCCACCATCCGCGCAGTCGCCCAGGGCGTGATCGGCATCGCCTTCATCCAGATGCTGCTGATCGGTGCCGGCTTCATTGTCAAGGGCGTTCCGGGGGCCGGCCTGCTGGCTCTGGGCGTGTTGATCATTGGCATCATGCAGTTGCCGGCCACCCTGATCACCCTGCCGGTGATCGCCTACGTGTTTTTCAACGAAGGCGCCAGCCTGGCGGTCATCATCTTCGGCATCTACACCTTCGTCGCCGGCCTCGCCGACAACGTGCTCAAGCCGCTGCTGCTCGGCCGCGGCGTGGACGTACCGATGCCGGTAGTACTGATCGGTGCCCTCGGCGGCATGGTGGCCGGCGGCATCATCGGACTGTTCATCGGCCCGGTGTTGCTGGCCGTCGGCTACAAACTGTTCTGGCAGTGGGTCGATCAACAGCCAGGTGACGCCTCGCCCGGCTCCGCGAATGAAGCGTGAACACCACCGCCTTGGGATGATGATGCTGGCCGCAGCCGCCCTGAGCGGCTGCGTGCGCCTGGGGCCGGACTTCCAATCGCCACGCCAAACCTGGATCGACCACTGGGACAGCCAGGCGCTGAACGCGGCCAGCCAACAACAGCCGCAGCCGGACAACCGGCAATGGTGGACACAATTCGACGACCCGCTGCTCGAGCGCCTGATCGCCGAGGCGGACGTCCACAACCCCAACCTGCGCATCGCCGCCCTGCGCATCCTCGAAGCCCGCGCCCAGCTCGGCATCGCCCGCAGCGGGCGCTACCCGCAGCTGCAGCAGGCCAGCGCCGATGCCTTCTATCTCGAGCGCAACCAGTACGGCGGCGACACCGAGCTGGACAGCAGTGCCTGGCAGTACGGCGCTGGCTTCGACATCGGCTGGGAGCTGGACTTCTGGGGTCGCTACAGCCGCGCCATCGAATCCGCCGACGCCAGTTACTTCGCCGCCCGGGCCAACTACGAGGATGCCTTGGTACTGCTGCGTGCCCAGGTGGCGCAGACCTACTTCGCCCTGCGCACCGCCGAGGCACGCCTGGGCATCGCGCGCGACAACGCCAGGCTGCAGAAGCGCAGCCTGGAGATCACCGAACGCCTGTTCAACAGCGGCAACAGCGACGAGCTTGACCTGCAGCAGGCCAAGACCCAGTACCTGGGCACCCTGAGCAGCGTGCCCGAGTTGGAGGCCCAGGCGGCGCAGACGCGCAACGCCCTCGCCGTACTGATCGGCCAGCCGCCGGGCAGCCTACCCGAGCTGAATGCGCAGACCGGCCTGGTACCGCTGGTCGACCAGGCCCTGCTCGACGACGTGCCGGCCAACCTGCTGTTGCGCCGCCCCGACGTACGCGCCGCCGAACACCAGGTGGCCGCCCAGTCC
This sequence comes from Pseudomonas sp. NPDC077186, assembly GCF_044543505.1. Taxonomy (NCBI): domain Bacteria; kingdom Pseudomonadati; phylum Pseudomonadota; class Gammaproteobacteria; order Pseudomonadales; family Pseudomonadaceae; genus Pseudomonas; species Pseudomonas sp. NPDC077186. The sequence goes on along the minus strand of NZ_JBITWE010000005.1, from coordinate 340,137 downwards.
GCCCTGATCGGGGTGGCCGAGAGCGACCTGTACCCCTCGCTCAGCCTGCTCGGCAGCATCGGCTGGTCGGCCAGCAGCAAGGCCGGCAGTCCCGACACGCTGAGCCTCGGCGCCGGCCCCAACCTGACCTGGAACCTGTTCGATCACGGCCGCCTGCGCAACAACGTGCGCGTGCAGGATGCGCGCCTGCAGCAACTGATCGAGGCCTACCGAGACCGCGTGCGCCAGGCTGCGCGCGAAGCCGACGACGCCGCCACCGGCCTGAGCAAGGCGCTGGAACGCGAGCGCATCCTGCGCGAGGCCGCGTTCTCGGCCCAGCGCTCTCTGACCCTGGCCAGCGCCCAGTACCGCGAGGGCTATTCCGACTTCCAACGGGTGCTGGACGCTCAGCGCGCCCTGTTCGCCCAGCAGGATGGTTACCTGGTGGCACGCAGCGCCGCACTGAGCAACCTGATCGACCTCTATCGCGCCCTCGGCGGCGGCTGGCACAGCAACCAGCCATTGCTCGACGGCGCCACCCTCGAGCAGATGCGCCAGCGTACCGACTGGGGCGAGCTGCTCGACGAACCATCAGCCCCGTCCGCCCAGGCAGCCACGCCATGACCGACAGCCCGGAAACCACCGACCAGAGCGCCGCCAAACCCGCAGCCAGGGAACAAGACCCCAGCCGCCGCGGCGTGCAGCTTACCCTCGCCGCGATCGGCCTGACCCTGGTCTGGTACCTGCTGGCCGACCGCTTCACCCCCTATACCCAACAGGCGCGGGTGCAGGCCTACGTGGTCGCGGTGGCACCGGAGGTGGCCGGGCGCATCCAGCGGGTGCTGGTCGGCAACAACCAGACGGTCGAGGCCGGCCAGGTGCTGTTCGAACTCAACCCGCAGCCCTACGAGATCGCCGTGGCCAAGGCCCGCGCCGAGTTGGAAAACATGCGCGGCCAGGTCGGCGCCAGCACCGCCGCCATCGACTCGGCCCTGGCTTCGCAGCGCGCCGCAGAGGCCGGCGAGCTGGAAGCCAGGCAGGATCGCGAGCGTCTGGAACGCCTGTATCGCGAAGACCCCGGGACCATCTCCCTGCGCCGCCTGGAAATCTCCCGGGCCAATTTGCAGCAGGCCATCAGCCAGGTGGCCGCGGCCCGTGCCGAAGTGCAGCGCGCCCGCGAAAGCGAGGGCGGCAGCGGTGCCGACAACGCCCGCCTGCGCAGCGCCGCCGCGGCAGTCGAGCAGGCCGAACTGGACCTGAGCAAGACCCGGGTACGCGCCGCCTCCGCCGGGCTGATCACCGACCTGCGCAGCGAAGTCGGCCAGTATGCGGCGGCCGGCAGCCCGCAGATGACCCTGATCGGCCTCAGCGACCTGTGGATCAGCGCCGAGATGAGCGAGAACAACCTCGGCCACCTGCAGCCGGGCACGGCGGTTGCCATCGTCCTCGACGCCCGCCCCGGGCATGTCTATCGCGGCCGCGTGCGCAGCATCGGCTATGGCGTCAGCGTCGGCCAGAGCACCCCGCCCGGCAGCCTGCCGACGGTGGAGAACAGCCGCGACTGGCTGCGTGCGGCGCAACGCTTCCCGGTGATCATCGAGTTCGTCGAGGGCGAACTGGGCGACTATCGGGGCCTGCGCGTCGGCGGCCAGGCCGAGGTGATGGCCTTCCCCCTCGAGGGCAACCCACTGAACCTGCTCGGCCGCGCCTTTCTGCGCGTGATGAGCTGGCTGTCGTTCGCCTACTGATGGCCGGCCCGACCGATCCGCGCCCGCAGCGCGCCCTGCGCCTGGCCTGCGGCGTGGCCTGTGGCACCGTCCTGGGCTTCGGCCTGGGCCTGCAGCTGCCTTTTCTCGCGCCGGTACTGGTGCTGCTCCTGCTGGCCATGAGCAACCGGCCGCTGACCCTCAGGGCCGGCCTGAGCCTGGCCCTGGTGGCCGCGCTGACCTGCGGCAGCGGTCTGCTGCTGAGCCCGTTGCTGCGTCACTCGCCGTTCAGCGGCGTGCTACTGGTGGCACTCGGCCTGTTCTTCAGCTTTCGCTTCGCCCTGCGCGGCGGCAACGGCTTGCTGTCGACCCTGCAGGTCATCGGCCTGACCCTGGTTACCGCCGCCGGCACCAGCTCCATGGCGCTCGGCCAGGAAGTGGTGGTCGCGCTGATCAAGGCCGTGCTGCTGACGACCCTGTGCGTGGCTATCGGCCATTGGCTGTTTCCCGAACCCGCGGGACTGCCGCCCGCCGCCAAGCCGGCGGCCATGGGTCAGGCGCGCTCCGAGTGGATCGCCCTGCGCGCCATGCTGGTGGTACTGCCGGCCTGGCTGTTGGCACTGGCCGACCCCGCCAGCTACATACCGCTGGTAATGAAAGCGGCCAGCCTCGGCCAGCAGGTGTGCGGCACCAGCGCCCGCGACGCCGGCCGCGAACTGCTCGGCTCGACCCTCCTGGGCGGCGCGCTGGCGATCGCCTTCTGGGCCCTGCTGAGCATCCTGCCGCACCTGTGGCTGTTCTTCCTGCTGATGCTGCTGTTCATCCTGCTGCTGGCACGGCGTCTCTACCAATTGGTGGCCAACCGCCTGAGCCCCGGCTTCTGGCTGAATAGCGCGATGACCCTGATCATCCTGCTGGGCCAGTCGGTACAGGACAGCGCCCTCGGCAAGGATGTCTACAGCGCCTTCGCCATCCGCATGGGCCTGTTCGTCCTCGTCACCCTGTACGCCTGCGCGGCGGTCTACCTGATCGACCGCCGCGTCACCCTGCCCCCTGAGGAAAAGCCATGTTCCTGAACCTGCTGATCGGCCTGCCCATAACCATGCTGTGCCTGCTGCTGCAGGCCGTGATGGTCGCCCTCAGCCTGCGTCGTTATATCGACTATCGGCATGGCCTGAGCCGGCCATCGCTCGGCAGCACCATCCTCATCCTGAGCCTGGTGATGCTGTTCATGCTGTTCGGCAACTTCCTGCAGATGAGTATCTGGGCCGGGCTGTTCGTCCTGCTCGGCGAATTCGAAACCTTTGCCCAGGCCCTGTACTTCTCCGGCGTGACCTTCGCCACCCTGGGTTACGGCGACCTGGTGCTCTCCCCGCCACGGCAGCTGCTGAGCGCACTGGAGGCGGCCAACGGTATCCTCATGTTCGGCGTATCCACGGCCGTGATGACTGCCGCACTCGGCGACGTACTCAAGCACTACGCCCAACAGCGCAAGGCCGCACAGGAGCCCTGAGGCACTGCGCCGGCTGGCAAACGGCTAACCGCTCGTCGCCAGCCGCTTATCGAGCGGGGCACAGACGAAAAAGCCGAGCAGAGGCTCGGCTTGTTCGGATGCAGCGGCCATTCAGGCCTTGGGCAGGGTCACGCCCAGCTGGCCCTGGTACTTGCCGCCGCGATCCTTGTACGACACCTCGCAGGCCTCGTCCGACTGCAGGAACAGCATCTGCGCCACGCCCTCGTTGGCGTAGATCTTCGCCGGCAGGGTGGTGGTGTTGGAAAACTCCAGGGTCACGTGGCCTTCCCACTCCGGCTCCAGCGGCGTGACGTTGACGATGATGCCGCAGCGCGCATAGGTGCTCTTGCCCAAGCAGATGGTCAGCACGTCGCGCGGGATGCGGAAGAACTCCACGGTGCGGGCCAGGGCGAAGGAATTCGGCGGGATGATGCAGACGTCGCTCTTGACGTCGACGAAGCTCTTCTCGTCGAAGTTCTTCGGGTCGACGGTGGCCGAGTTGATGTTGGTGAACACCTTGAATTCGTCGGCGCAGCGCACGTCGTAGCCGTAACTGGACACGCCGTAGGAGATCAGCCGCTCGTTGCCTTCGGTGCGCACCTGGCGCTCGACGAAGGGCTCGATCATGCCGTGCTCGAGAGCCATGCGGCGAATCCACTTGTCCGATTTGATGCTCATGGCGAGGTGTCCTGAATGGGCGGTGGCGAAAAAAGTGAGCGCATCTTACCGACCCCGGCGCCCCGCTTCAAAGGCTGTCGACCGGCGTCACGACCGGCCGCCGCGAGTTATTTGCAAGAAAGACGCACGCAGCATTCGCACTCGACGATAAAAACACGTATGGTGTGCCCACTGTGCTGCATGTGTCACCGCGAATCGCTACTAGATGCCTAGATCTCGATCCAAACATCGTCCGACTCCTAGTACTCGTTGCACTCAGTCCCGGCCTGGGCTTTTCCAGGGCTGTTATTACTTTTGTTAGGAGACATCACATGTCCAATCGTCAGACTGGCACCGTCAAGTGGTTCAACGATGAGAAAGGCTACGGCTTCATCACCCCGCAATCCGGTGACGACCTGTTCGTACACTTCAAAGCCATCCAGAGCGATGGTTTCAAGAGCCTGAAAGAAGGCCAGCAAGTGACTTTCGTGGCCACCCGTGGTCAGAAAGGCATGCAGGCTGAGGAAGTTCAGGTTGTCTAACCTGAGCTGACCCGCTTGAAAAGAGCCCCGCCCAGTGCGGGGCTTTTTTGTGGGCGTCTGAATTATGCTTGTCTCCCCTCTCCCGCTTGCGGGAGAGGGGGCGGAGGAGAGGGCTCGTCAGGCCAGCACCGAGTCGCCTATGCCACCCTCTCCCGCCCTTTGGGCACCCTCGGCTTTGGCATCCTGCGTCGCCCTACCTCCTGCATCCATGCAGTCGTCTCCCATAAATGGGAGAGGGTCATCAGAAGGCCGCGCCGCGGCCGCTTTCAGTCGTCGCTGATCTCGATGCTCGGCATCGCCGGCTTACCGGCCTGGGCGATGCGCGCGCCGACCTTGCGCGCCAGGTCCTGGTAGATCATGGCGATCTGGCTTTCCGGATCGGCGATGGTGGTCGGCTTGCCGTCGTCGGCCTGCATGCGAATGGCCATCGACAGCGGCAGCGAGGCCAGCAGCTCGATGCCGTACTGCGCGGCCAGCTTCTCGCCGCCGCCCTCGCCGAACAGGTGCTCGGCATGGCCGCAGTTGGAGCAGATATGCACGGCCATGTTTTCCACCACGCCCAGCACCGGGATATGCACCTTGCGGAACATCTCCACGCCTTTCTTGGCATCGAGCAGGGCCAGGTCCTGCGGCGTGGTGACAATCACGCTGCCGGCCACCGGTACCTTCTGCGCCAGGGTCAGCTGGATGTCGCCGGTGCCCGGCGGCATGTCCACCACCAGATAATCCAGGTCGTTCCAGGCGGTCTGGGTGATCAGCTGCAGCAGCGCGCCGCTGACCATCGGCCCGCGCCAGACCATCGGCGTGTTGTCGTCGGTGAGAAAGGCCATCGACATCACCTGCACGCCATGGGCCTCGAGCGGCACGAACCACTTCTGCTCCCTGACCTGGGGCCGCGTGCCTTCGGCGATGCCGAACATGATGCCCTGGCTGGGTCCGTAGATATCGGCGTCGAGGATGCCCACCCGCGCACCTTCACGCGCCAGGGCCAGCGCCAGGTTGGCCGCGGTGGTGGACTTGCCCACCCCGCCCTTGCCCGAGGCCACGGCGATCACGTTCTTCACCCCGGCCAGCGCCGGCACCTGGGCCTGGCCCTGGTGCGACTCGATCAGGCAATCGACCTTTACCTGCGCACTGTCGACGCCATCGAGATTCTCCAGCGCCATCTGCAGCATCTGCGCCCAGCCGTTCTTGAACAGCCCGGCGGCGTAGCCCAGCTGCAGACGCACATTGACCTTGCCACCCTGGATCTCGACCTCGCGCAGACAGCCGGCACTGACCGGGTCCTGGTCCAGATGGGGATCGGTGAACCGACGCAGACAGGCTTCGACCGCTTCGCGGGTGACGGCACTCATGCAAGAACTCCAAGAACAAGGCAGGGCAGAAACAGGCGCCCATCATAGCAGCAGCGCCATCGGACGATGGAGCACGGCGCTTTTCCGTGGCGCAGGTAGCTTGAAGCTTGTCGCTTCCCTTATAGTTGCCGACTTCCCTCGTTTTACCAGTGCAGCCGATCACCATGACCGAAGCCCGCAAGATTCTCGTCACCAGCGCCCTCCCCTACGCCAACGGCTCGATCCACCTCGGCCATATGCTCGAGTACGTGCAGACCGACATGTGGGTGCGCTTCCAGAAACTGCGCGGCAACCAGGCCATCTACGTGTGCGCCGACGACGCCCACGGCTCGGCCATCATGCTGCGCGCCGAGAAGGAAGGCATCACGCCCGAGCAGCTGATCGCCAATGTGCAGGCCGAGCACACCGCCGATTTCGCCGACTTCGGCGTGGACTTCGACAACTACCACTCGACCCACTCGCAGGAGAACCGCGAGCTGTCGGCGGCCATTTACCTCAAGCTGCGCGACGCCGGGCATATCGCCACCCGCTCGGTGACCCAGTACTTCGACCCCGAGAAGGGCATGTTCCTCGCCGACCGCTTTATCAAGGGCACTTGTCCTAAGTGTTCTGCCGAGGACCAGTACGGCGACAACTGCGAGAAATGCGGCGCCACCTACGCCCCCACCGAGCTGAAAGACCCGCGTTCGGCGATCTCCGGCGCGGTGCCGGTGCTCAAGGATTCCAAGCACTTCTTCTTCAAGCTGCCGGACTTCGAGGCCATGCTGAAGGAGTGGACACGAGGCTCGCACCCAGGCGGTACGAATCTGCAAGACGCCGTGGCCAACAAGATCGCCGAATGGCTCGACGGCGGCCTGCAGGAGTGGGACATCAGCCGCGATGCGCCCTACTTCGGCTTCGAGATTCCCGACGAGCCGGGCAAGTACTTCTACGTCTGGCTGGACGCACCGATCGGCTACATGGCCAGCTTTAAAAATCTTTGTTCGCGCCGCCCGGAGCTGGACTTCGATGCGTTCTGGAACAAAGATTCGACCGCCGAGCTGTATCACTTTATCGGCAAGGACATCGTCAACTTCCACGCCCTGTTCTGGCCGGCCATGCTCGAAGGCGCCGGCTACCGCAAGCCCACCGCGGTCAACGTGCACGGCTACCTGACGGTCAATGGGCAGAAGATGTCCAAGTCGCGCGGCACCTTTATCAAGGCGCGCACCTACCTCGATCACCTGAACCCCGAGTACCTGCGTTACTACTACGCCAGCAAGCTGGGCCGCGGCGTCGACGACCTCGACCTCAACCTCGAGGACTTCGTGCAGAAGGTCAACTCCGACCTGGTCGGCAAGGTGGTCAATATCGCCAGCCGCTGCGCCGGGTTTGTTCACAAGCTAGGCAGCGGGAAATTGCCTGATGAAGAATTTATCCGGGCCAATGTCGAAAAGATTCAAGAAGTCCCTGAAAACCTCAGATCTCTCTACTGGGAAGAAGGCTTCCAACGCAGAATTAACAAAGATATTGCCAGCGCATATGAGCTAAGGGACTTCTCCCGCGCCATGCGCGAAATCATGTTTAACGCAGACATGGCAAACGCCTTTGTAGCTGAAGCCGCACCGTGGAAACTTGCTAAGGAAGGAAGAACCGACGAAGCCTTGGCAGCATCTGCCCTGGGTATCAATTTCTTCCGCCAAATCATCATCATGCTCCAACCTGTGCTGCCTAACTTGGCAAGAGCAGCCCAAGAGTTCCTCAATGTCGCCGACCTCAAATGGAGCGACCACGAAGTAATGCTAACTAATCACCAGCTAAACCCGTTCACCCCGCTGCTGACCCGTATCGAACCCGCGAAGATAGACGCCATGATCGAAGCCTCCAAGGAAGACCTCGCCGCCGAAGCCGCCAAACCCGCCGGCAACGGCGAACTGGAAAAAGATCCTCTGGCCGCCGAGATCAATTTCGACGCCTTCGCCGCGGTCGACCTGCGTATCGCCCTGATCGAGAAGTGCGAGTTCGTCGAGGGCGCCGACAAGCTGCTGCGCCTGTCGCTGGATATCGGCGACGCCAAGCGCAACGTGTTCAGCGGCATCAAGTCCGCCTACCCGGACCCGAGCGCGCTGGAAGGTCGCCTGACCCTGTACGTGGCCAACCTGGCGCCGCGCAAGATGAAGTTCGGCATCAGCGAGGGCATGGTGCTGGCCGCCGGCCCCGGTGGCGAGGACATCTACCTGCTCAGCCCGGACAGCGGCGCCAAACCAGGCCAGCGCGTCAAATAACCGCACGCTAGGCTTATAGGCGTCGAACAAGCCGGCCAATGCCGGCTTGTTTGCTTCTGCGCGCTTCCCGATAATAAGCGCCCTTTTTCTATGGCCTTTTCGAGCACAATGGCAACCCGATGACCGAACTCGTCCTGATCATGGTCAGCGCCATCCTGGTCAACAACTTCGTGCTGGTGCAGTTTCTCGGCCTGTGCCCCTTCATGGGCGTGTCGAAGAAGATCGAGACGGCCATCGGCCTGTCCCTGGCCACCACCTTCGTCCTGACCCTGGCCGCCATGTGCAGCTACCTGGTGCAGCAGTACGTGCTCAAACCGCTGGACCTGGAGTTCCTGCGCACCATCAGCTTCATCCTGGTGATCGCGGTGACCGTGCAGTTCACCGAGATGGTGGTGAACAAGACCAGCCCGCTGCTGTATCGCGTGCTGGGCATCTTCCTGCCGCTGATCACCACCAACTGCATCGTCCTCGGCGTCGCCCTGCTCAACGCCAACAAGGCCGAATTCACCTTTATCACCGCCACCGCCAACGGCTTCGCCGCCGGCCTCGGCTTCTCCCTGGTGCTGGTGCTGTTCGCCGCCATGCGCGAGCGCATCGCCATCGCCGACGTGCCCAAGTCGTTCCAGGGCGCGGCCATCGGCATGATCACCGCCGGCCTGATGTCGCTGGCCTTCATGGGCTTCACCGGGCTGATCAAACTATGAGCCTGGTTCTCGTCGCCGTCCTCGCCCTGCTCGGCCTGTGCCTGCTGGCCGGCGCCATCCTCGGTTTCGCCGCGGTGCGCTTCAAGGTCGAGGGCGACCCCATCGCCGAGCAGATCAACGCCCTGCTGCCGCAGACCCAGTGCGGCCAGTGCGGCTACCCCGGCTGCAAGCCCTACGCCGAGGCGATCGCCGGCGGCGACAAGATCAACAAGTGCCCGCCCGGCGGCGAGGCGACTATCGCCGCCCTGGCCGACCTGCTGGATGTCGAGCCCGAGCCGCTGGACGCGGTGGAAGGTGAGAAGCCGCAGATGGTCGCCTATATCCGCGAGGCCGAGTGCATCGGCTGCACCAAGTGCATCCAGGCCTGCCCGGTGGACGCCATCGTCGGCGCGGCGCGGCAGATGCACACGGTCATCGTCAGCGAGTGCACCGGCTGCGACCTGTGCGTCGAGCCGTGCCCGGTGGACTGCATCGACATGATCGAAGTCAGTAGCACCGTGCAGAGCTGGAAATGGGACAAACCGCTGGCGCCCGGCCAGTTGATCGCCAGCGACCGGGAGCAGGCGGCATGAGCGCGCAGGAAAAGATCTGGGATATCCCGGGTGGCATCCACCCTGCCGAGCGCAAGGAGCTGTCCAACCGCACGCCGATCCAGCAGGCGCCGCTGCCCAAGCGCCTGGTCTTGCCGCTTGGCCAGCATATCGGTGCAGTCGCCGAACCCTGCGTGGTCGTCGGCCAGCGCGTGCGCAAGGGCGAGAAGATCGCCGAGGCCAACGGCTTCGTCAGCACGCCGCTGCATGCCCCCACCTCCGGCACCGTCAGCTTTATCGGCCCGCAGCCCTACCCGCACGTCTCCGGCATGCTGGCACCGGCCATCGTCATCGACAGCGACGGCCTGGACGAGTGGGGCGAACTGACGCCCCATGCCGACTACCGGCATATGGAATCGGCCGAGCTGCTGGCGCTGATTCGCGAAGCCGGCATCAGCGGCCTGGGCGGTGCCGGCTTCCCCACCGCGGTCAAACTCACCGCCCGGCCGACGCAGAAGATCCACACGCTGATCATCAACGGCACCGAGTGCGAGCCCTATATCACCGCTGACGACCTGCTGATGCGCGAGCGCGCCGACGAGCTGGTTTCCGGCATCGATATCCTGGTGCAGCTGATCCAGCCCGATCAGGTGCTGATCGGCATCGAGGACAACAAGCCCGAGGCCATCGCTGCCGTACGCGGCGCCTGCAGCGAGCGCAGCTACCAGGTGCGGGTGTTCCCCACCAAGTACCCCTCCGGCGGCGAGAAGCAGCTGATTCAGATTCTCACCGGTGTCGAGGTTCCCTCGGGCGGGCTGCCGGCCGATATCGGCATCCTCTGCCAGAACGTCGGTACCTGCACGGCCATTCACGACGCGGTGGTGCTGGGCAAGCCGCTGATCTCGCGCATTACCACCCTGACCGGCGAAGCACTGGCGCGGCCGGGCAATGTCGAGGCGCTGCTCGGCACGCCAGTGGGCGAGCTGCTGGAGTTCGCCGGGCTGGACACCAGCAAACTCAATCGCCTGATCATGGGCGGACCGATGATGGGCTTTACCCTGCCCAGCCTCGAGGTGCCGCTGATCAAGACCAGCAACTGCCTGCTGGCCAGCACCGCCGCCGAACTGCCGCCGCCACCGCCGGCCATGCCCTGCATCCGCTGCGGCGAATGCGCCGAGGCCTGCCCGGCCAGCCTGCTGCCGCAGCAGCTGCACTTCTTCGCCCTGGGTCAGGAGCACGAGCAGCTCAAGGCGCACAACCTGTTCGACTGCATCGAGTGCGGCGCCTGCGCCTACGTCTGCCCCTCGAGCATCCCGCTGGTGCAGTACTACCGCGCGGCCAAGGCGGAAATCCGCGACCTGGAGCAGAAGCAGCTCAAGGCCGAACACTCCAAGCAGCGCTTCGAGCAGCGCCAGGAGCGCCTGCGCCGCGCCGAGGAGCAGAAGGAAGCCGAACGCAAGGCGCGCGCCGAGAAGGCCGCCCGCGCCAAGGCGGCGCAGGCCGAGGCGCCGCCGGCTACCGCCGCCCCGGCCGACGAAGCGCTGAAGAAACTCAAGATCGAGGCCAGCATGGCCCAGGTCGCCCTGAAGAAGGCCGAGAAGCAACTGGCCGCCCACGATACGCCGGAGCTGCAGGCGCAGGTCGCCGAGCTGCGCACCGCCGCCGACGCCGCGCAACAGGCGCTGGCCGCCGCCCAGGCCACGGCGCCCGCCCCGACGCCCAAGCCGGCCGGTGACGAAGCGCTGAAAAAGGCCAAGATCGACGCCGCCATGCTCAAGGCCCAGCTGCGCAAGCTGGAAAAGATCGAGACCCCGGACGACGACCAGCAGGCCGAACTCGCCCGCCTGCGTCAGCAACTGGAAGTCGCCGAGAAGGCCCTGGCCGATCTGGAGAGCCAGACGCCCGCCCCTGCGGCCAAACCCGCCGGCGACGAGGCGCTGAAGAAGGCCAAGATCGAAGCCGCCATGCTCAAGGCCCAGCTGCGCAAGCTGGAGAAGATCGAGAACCCGGACGACGACCAGCAGGCCGAACTCGCCCGCCTGCGTCAGCAACTGGAAGCAGCCGAGAGGGCCCTGGCCGATCTGGAGAGCCAGGCGCCCGCCCCTGCCGCCAAACCCGCCGGCGACGAAGCGCTGAAAAAGGCCAAGGTCGAGCTGGCGATGAAGCGTGCCGAACTGAAGAAGGCCGAGAAATCCGGCGCCGACGAAGCCGCGCTGCAGCCGCTGCGCGATGCCCTGGTCGCCGCCGAGCAGGCCCTGCACGCCGCCGAGGCGGTCTCGGGCAAGCCGGCGCCGGAGCTGGTACGCACCGAACGCCCCGGCGTGGACGAAAAATTCAAGGCGCTGAAGACCGAGGTGGCCTTCGCCCGCGCCGACCTGCGCAAGCTGGAGCGCGACGACAACGCCGCCGCCGAGGCGCTGGAACAGGCCCGCACGCGCCTGACCGAGGCCGAACGCAAGCTGGCCGAATACCAGCCGTAACGATCGTCCCGGATTGCATCCGGGCTACAAGTCGCGTCGGAGCATCCGGGCGGCACAGACAACCGTAGCCCGGATGCAATCCGGGGAATGAACACCACTGCGATCAGTACGAGCGCAGTAACAGAACCACCGGAGTGCCGATGGCCCTGCCCCGCATCACATCGCCCCACGCCAAGGGCAGCAATCGCACCCAGCAGGTCATGCTGCAGGTGCTGCTGGCCACGGTGCCGGGCATTCTCGCCCTGACCTGGCTGTTCGGCGCAGGCACCCTGTTCAATCTGGCCCTGGCCAGCCTGTTCGCCCTGGCGTTCGAGGCGGCGATCCTGGCCGCGCGCCAGCGTCCGCTGGCGTTCTTCCTCAAGGATTACAGCGCCCTGGTCACCGCCGTGCTGCTAGCCCTGGCGCTGCCGCCCTACGCGCCCTGGTGGCTGACCCTGGTGGCGGTGGGCTTCGCCATCGTCTTCGGCAAGCAGCTCTACGGCGGCCTTGGGCAGAACCCCTTCAACCCGGCCATGCTCGGCTACGTGGTGGTGCTGATCTCCTTCCCGGTGGAAATGACCAGCTGGCCCGTGCCGCATGGCGTCGCCCTGCTCGATGGCCTGCAACACATCCTCGGTATCGCCGCGCTGCCCGACGGCTGGGCCCAGGCCACCGCGCTGGACGCGCTGAAGGTCAACAAGAGCCTGACCATGGACGAGCTGCGCGCCGCCAACCCGGCCTTCGGCCACTTCGGCGGCGCCGGCAGCGAGGCGGTCAACCTGGCCTTTCTCGCCGGCGGCCTGTACCTGCTGCACAAACGCATCTTCAGCTGGCACGCGCCGGTCGGCATGCTCGGTGCCATGGCCGTGATGAGCCTGCTGTTCTGGAACGGCAGTGGCTCGGACTCCAACGGCTCGCCGCTGTTTCACCTGCTCAGCGGCGCCACCATGCTCGGCGCCTTCTTTATCGTCACCGACCCGGTGTCCGGCGCCACCAGCAACCGCGGGCGCCTGGTGTTCGGCATCGGCGTCGGCGTGCTGGTCTACGTGATCCGCGCCTGGGGCGGTTACCCGGACGCAGTGGCCTTCGCCGTGCTGCTGATGAACCTGGCCGCACCGACCATCGACTACTACACCCGGCCGCGCAGCTATGGCCACCGCAAGCCCAATAGCGGCTTCAAGCTGGGAGAGTGAGCATGCTGCCGGAAATCAGCCGCTCGATGCTGAAGAACGCCCTGGTGCTGGGCCTGTTCGCCATCGCCACCGTCGGCAGCGTGGCCCTGCTGCAGCAGGCCACCGCCAGCCGTATCGCCGCCGCCGAGCGCGAGGCGCAGGTGCGCGCCCTGGGCGAGATCCTGCCGGCCGGCAGCTACGACAACCACCTGCTGGACAACCGCATCGAGGTCAACGCCCGCGAACTCGGCCAGCGCAGCCCGCAGTCGGCCTACCTGGCGCTCAAGGACGGGGCGCCCAGCGCGCTGATCCTGCCGGTCACCGCGCCGGACGGCTACAGCGGCGCCATCCACCTGCTGGTCGGCATCTTCGCCGACGGCCGCCTGGCGGGCGTGCGCGTGCTCGGCCACAAGGAAACCCCGGGCCTGGGCGACAAGATCGAACTGGCCAAGAGCCAGTGGATTCGCAGTTTCGACGGCAAATCCCTGAGTAACCCCGGCGCAGAGGGCTGGGCGGTGAAGAAGGATCGCGGCGAGTTCGACCAGTTCGCCGGCGCCACCATCACCCCGCGCGCGGTGGTCAAGGCCGTGCACGGCGCCCTGCAGTATTTCGACGCACACCGCGCCCAGCTACTGGGCCTGGCGGAGGACGCGCAATGAGCAGCTACCGCGACATCACGATCAACGGCCTGTGGAAGAACAACCCGGCGCTGGTGCAGCTGCTCGGCCTCTGCCCGCTGCTGGGGGTGAGCAACTCCACGGTCAACGCCCTCGGCCTGGCGCTGGCCAGCGCGGTGGTGCTGGTCTGTTCCAACACCGCGGTGTCGCTGGTGCGCGGCGTGGTCAACACCGCCGTGCGCCTGCCCGCCTTCGTCATGATCATCGCCGCGCTGACCACCTGCATCGAGCTGTTGATGCAGGCCTTCACCTACGAGCTGTACCAGATCCTCGGCATCTTCATCCCGCTGATCACCACCAACTGCGTGATCCTCGGCCGCGCCGACGGCTTCGCGGCGAAGAACGCCCCGCCGCGCGCCGCCTACGACGGCCTGATGATGGGCCTGGGCTTCGGCGCGGTGCTGGTGCTGATCGGCGCCGCCCGCGAGCTGCTCGGCACCGGCGCCCTGCTGGCCAACATGCACCTGCTGTTCGGCCCGGTTGCCGCCGACTGGCAGATCACCCTGATCGGCGACTACAAGGGCTTTCTCCTGGCCATCCTGCCGCCAGGCGCCTTTATCGTCCTCGGCCTGCTGATCGCCGGCAAGAACCGCATCGACCAGGTGGTGGCCGAGCGGGCCAAGGCCGCCGCCCCCGAGGCGCCCGCGCCAAGCCGTCGCGTGCGCGTGACCGGAGTGATCGAGTGAACGCCGCCAAGCGCCTGGAAATCTTCCGTCGCCTGCACGAGGACAACCCGGAGCCGAAGACCGAGCTGGCCTACAGCACTCCCTTCGAGCTGCTGGTGGCGGTCACCCTGTCGGCCCAGGCCACCGACGTCAGCGTCAACAAGGCCACCGCCAAGCTGTTCCCGGTAGCCAACACCCCGGAGGCCATCTATGCCCTGGGTGTCGAAGGGCTTAGCGAGTACATCAAGACCATCGGCCTGTACAACAGCAAGGCGAAGAACGTCATCGAGGCCTGCCGCATCCTCATCGAGAAGCACGGCAGCCAGGTGCCGGACAACCGCGAGGACCTCGAAGCCCTGCCCGGCGTCGGCCGCAAGACCGCCAACGTAGTGCTCAACACCGCCTTCCGCCAGTTGGCCATGGCGGTGGACACCCATATCTTCCGGGTCAGCAACCGTACCGGCATCGCCCCCGGCAAGAACGTGCTGGAGGTGGAGAAGAAGCTGCTCAAGTTCGTGCCCAAGGACTATCTGCTCGACGCCCACCACTGGCTGATCCTGCATGGCCGTTACGTCTGCACCGCGCGCAAACCGCGCTGCGGCGCCTGCCGCATCGAGGATCTGTGCGAGTACAAGGCGAAGACCTCCGACGATTGATCGACCATTGATCCGAGCGATCGTCCGATTGAAAAAATCTTTTTTACCCGCTCTACTTTTGCCGCTATAAGGTGCGCAAATGGCCCCGGTGGCCTGGAGTGGAATAGATGAGCACTGACAAAGAAGACCTCGAACTGGACGAAGACTTTGTCGCGGAAGAATCGGAGGATGCCGAGCCTGCGGTGGAAGTCGCCAAGACCAACCTGACCAAGCGCCGCATCATCGATAACTTCCTCGAAGAGCGACGCCTGCACAAGCAGCTGGCCGAGTACGACTTCGACATCTAAAGGTCGAGTCGGATAAAAAAAGCCCCGCACAATGCGGGGCTTTTTCATGGCGGCGAGCTCAGTCCTTGCGCGACGGCGACAGCAGCTCGATCTTGTAGCCGTCCGGATCCTCGACGAAAGCCAGGATGCTGCTGCCGTGCTTCATCGGCCCCGGTTCGCGGGTGATCTTGCCGCCGCGCGAGCGAATGTCCTCGCAGGCCTTGTAGACGTCGGCCACTTCCAGGGCGATATGGCCGTAGCCGCTGCCCAGCTCGTAGCTGTCCACGCCCCAGTTGTGGGTCAGTTCGATCACGCTGTTGTGCGCCTCGTCGCCGTAACCGACGAAGGCCAGGGTGAACTCGCCGTCCGGGTAGTCCTTGCGGCGCAGCAGGGTCATGCCCAGCACTTCGGTGTAGAAGGCGATGGATTTGTCCAGGTCGCCGACGCGCAGCATGGTATGCAGCAGTCTCATCAGGTTTCTCCTCAGCGATTGGCCGCGATCTCGGCGCTAAAAAAGAAACCCCGGCTCGTGGCCGGGGTTGCTCTGACACGGTGCAAGCAGTCTATCAGATCAGCTTGCGGCCCTTGCCGGCGGCGATGCGCATGCGCAGGGCGTTGAGCTTGATGAAGCCCGCCGCGTCCTGCTGGTTGTAGGCGCCGCCATCTTCTTCGAAGGTGGCGATATTGGCGTCGAACAGCGAGTCGTCGGACTTGCGCCCGGTGACGATGACGTTGCCCTTGTACAGCTTCAGGCGCACCACGCCGTTCACGTTGGCCTGCGAGGCGTCGATCATCTGCTGCAGCATCAGACGCTCCGGGCTCCACCAGAAACCGTTGTAGATCAGGCTGGCGTATTTCGGCATCAGCTCGTCTTTCAGGTGGGCCACTTCGCGGTCGAGGGTGATCGACTCGATGGCGCGGTGGGCGCGCAGCATGATGGTGCCGCCAGGGGTCTCGTAGCAGCCGCGCGACTTCATGCCGACATAGCGGTTTTCCACGATGTCCAGACGGCCGATGCCGTTCTCGCCGCCGATGCGGTTCAGCTCGGCCAGCACCTGAGCCGGGGTCATGGCCTTGCCGTCGATGGCGACGATGTCGCCGGCCTGGTAGGTCAGCTCGATATAGGTCGGTGCGTCCGGAGCTGCCTCGGGCGAGACAGTCCATTTCCACATGTCTTCTTCGTGCTCGGTCCAGGTGTCTTCCAGCACACCGCCCTCGTAGGAGATGTGCAGCAGGTTGGCGTCCATGGAGTACGGCGACTTCTTCTTGCCGTGGCGCTCGATCGGGATGGCGTGCTTCTCGGCGTAGTCCATCAGCTTCTCGCGTGACAGCAGGTCCCACTCGCGCCAGGGGGCGATGACCTTCACGCCCGGCTTCAGTGCGTAGGCGCCCAGCTCGAAGCGCACCTGGTCGTTGCCCTTGCCGGTGGCGCCGTGGGAGATGGCGTCGGCGCCGGTCTCGTTGGCGATCTCGATCAGGCGCTTGGCGATCAGCGGACGGGCGATGGAGGTACCCAGCAGGTACTCGCCTTCGTAGATGGTGTTGGCGCGGAACATGGGGTAGACGAAATCGCGGACGAACTCTTCGCGCAGGTCGTCGATATAGATTTCCTTGACGCCCATCGCCTGGGCCTTGGCACGGGCCGGCTCGACCTCCTCGCCCTGGCCGAGGTCGGCGGTGAAGGTCACCACTTCACAGTTGTAGGTATCTTGCAGCCACTTGAGGATCACCGAGGTGTCCAGGCCACCGGAATAGGCCAGAACTACCTTTTTGACGTCCGCCATGCCATCACTCCACGGGTTGTACGGTAAAACCCGTGATTCTACTGACCCCGCGGGCCAATTTACAGGGGCGCGACAGCTTGTGACGACGAAGCGACGCCGTTTTTCGCCTCATGACGGCGTGCTGCCGGCCGGATCGACCGGGGCACTCGGCGCAGTGTCGGGCGCCGTGCTCGGCGGCGCGACCTCGGCCGGCGGCAGGCGCTCCAGGCGCAGGGTGGCGCGGCGGTTCTTGGCGCGGTTGGCCTCGTTGTTGTTGGGCACCAACGGGTAACGCTCGCCATGAAAACGCAGGGTGATCTGCTCGACCGGCACGCCGCCGGCCACCAGGTACTCCTGCACAGCCAGGGCGCGGCGGCGCGACAGGTCGCGGTTGGTCAGGCGGTTGCCGCTGTTGTCGGCGTGGCCGTCGATCTGAAAGCTGTTGATGCTGGGGTCGGCCTTGATGAAGTCGAGGACGATGTCCAGCTTGGCGCGGGACATGGCGTCCAGCTCGATGCCGCCGCCGGGAAAGCCGATCTGCGCCTGGCGGATCTGCTCGAAGTTGACCGGCAGCAGCTTGGCGGTGCAGGCCTGGTAGTCCTCGTAGGCCTGGTGGAACTTCACCGGCAGCAGGCGCACCTCGAGGCTGTCGCCGCCGTTGAGGGTGCGGTGGCGCACCAGCGGACTGCGCCCCTCCAGCAAACCGGTGAGCAGCCGCGCGCCCTGCTCCTGGGAGCTGTTGAACGGCACCTCGCCGTTGCCGACGCTGACCACGCCCAGGTTGATGTCGCCGCGCCCCGGCTGCCAGGGCGCCGCCGCCGCCAGCAGGGTCGCCGAGCCGGCGCCGAGCCAGCGTTCGCGCGCCTTGAGGCGGAAGGTCACCTGCTCGCCGGCACGCCGCACGAATTCGCCGCTGCCGAACTGGCTGATCGGCTGGCTCAGGCGGCACTCGAACTGATCGCCCTCGACCTTCCATTCCACCTGTTCCAGGCGGGTCTGAAAGCTGACGGCGTGCGCCGGCAGGCACACAGGCAGGCCGATCAGTAAGGACAGGGCGAGATGGGACAGACGCACGGCGCTCTCCAGGGCGATTCACGGCACTCCCCCGGGCTATCGGTCGCCCTGGCAGAAACTTGAACCGGGCAACCCGCGCGGTTCGTAGCCCGGATGAAATCCGGGCCAGCCGATCCCCCGGATGACATCCGGGCTACGCGCTATCCACCCTGACCGTGGGAGGGGCTTTAGCCGCGATGGGCGCGGCAAGTCGCCGCTGAAGCGCCTCCCACAAAGGAGCACCCTACATTCTGCCCCCTGCTTTCTCTTGCCGCTTGAGGCTTACAGCCGCTTTTCGAGTACCATTGCACTCACGTTTTACCCGCCTGGAAACCCCCATGTCCGACCGCCTGACTCTCCTGCGTCCCGATGACTGGCACATTCACCTGCGCGATGGCGCGGTGCTGCCGCACACCGTCGGCGACGTCGCGCGCACCTTTGCCCGCGCCATCATCATGCCCAACCTGGTACCGCCGGTACGCAACGCCGCCGAGGCCGACGCCTACCGCCAGCGCATCCTGGCCGCGCGCCCGGCCGGCAGCCGCTTCGAGCCGCTGATGGTGCTCTACCTCACCGACAACACCAGCCCCGAGGACGTGCGCCAGGCCAAGGCCGCCGGCTTCGTCCACGCCGCCAAGCTCTACCCGGCCGGCGCCACCACCAACTCCGATTCGGGCGTGACCAGCATCGACAAGATCTTCCCGGTGCTGGAAGCCATGGCCGAGGTGGGCATGCCGCTGCTGGTGCACGGCGAGGTGACCCGCGCCGAGATCGACGTGTTCGACCGCGAGAAGGCCTTTATCGACGAGCACCTGAGCCGTGTGGTCGAGCGCTTCCCGACGCTGAAAGTGGTGTTCGAGCACATCACCACCCGCGACGCGGTGCAGTTCGTCGAGGCCGCGCCGGCCAACGTCGGCGCCACCATCACCGCCCATCACCTGCTGTACAACCGCAACCACATGCTGGTCGGCGGCATCCGCCCGCACTTCTATTGCCTGCCGATCCTCAAGCGCAACGTGCACCAGGAAGCCCTGCTCGACGCCGCCGTCAGCGGCAGCCGCAAGTTCTTCCTCGGCACCGACTCGGCGCCGCACGCCAAGCACGCCAAGGAAGCCGCCTGCGGCTGCGCCGGCTGCTACACCGCCTATGCCGCCATCGAGCTGTATGCCGAGGCCTTCGAACAGCGCAATGCGCTGGACAAGCTGGAAGGCTTCGCCAGCTGCCACGGCCCGGACTTCTACGGCCTGCCACGCAACAGCGACTCGATCACCCTGGTGCGTGAGGACTGGACCGCGCCGGCCAGCCTGCCGCTGGGCGAGCAGACGGTGATCCCCCTGCGCGCCGGCGAGACCCTGCGCTGGAAGCTGCTGGAGGGTCAGGCGTGAGCGAAGAGCATTACGACGACGAACTCGAGCCCAGCCTGCCGGCCGGCCCGCGCACGCCCATGGCGGCGCGCTTTCGCGGCTACCTGCCGGTGGTGGTGGACGTCGAGACCGGCGGTTTCAACTGCGCCACCGACGCCCTGCTGGAGATCGCCGCGACCACCATCGCCATGGACGAGAGCGGCTTCCTCTACCCGGATCACACCCACTTCTTCCGCATCGAGCCGTTCGCAGGCGCCAATATCGAGGCAGCGGCGCTGGAGTTCACCGGGATCAAGCTGGATCACCCGCTGCGCATGGCGGTGAGCGAGGAGCACGCCCTCGGCGAGATCTTCAAGGGCCTGCGCAAGTCGATCAAATCGGCCGGCTGCAAGCGCGCCATCCTGGTCGGCCACAACAGCAGCTTCGACCTGGGTTTCCTCAACGCCGCGGTGGCCCGTTGCGGCATCAAGCGCAACCCCTTCCACCCCTTCTCCAGCTTCGACACCGCCACCCTGGCCGGCCTCGCCTACGGCCAGACCGTGCTGGCCAAGGCCTGCCAGACCGCCGGCATCGAGTTCGACGGCAAGGAGGCGCACTCGGCGCGCTACGACACCGAGAAGACCGCTGAGCTGTTCTGCGGCATCGTCAACCGCTGGAAGGAAATGGGCGGCTGGGACGAATTCGACCAGTAAGCCGTTGCGCGGCAATCAGTCCCCACCAGAAACCGGCCTCGCGCCGGTTTTTTCATCCCTCGTCTGGCTGCCCGGCCTCGCAGGGTGAGCCGCACGCACCGGCCATTACGGCGCCCCACACAGCCCTGGCTCCAGGCACCATTCGATTTTTCTGTGAGCTGCCACTGCCATGCGCAGGCAAAATTCTTGCGGATTTTTTCTGGCCACGGCCTCCTCGATGGCTGCCGTTCGTCAGCCAGCAAGGCCTCTAGCGCGGGCATTTGCAAGAGTTCTTTGACAAGCATTCTCATTAACATTAGTATCCGTCGCATCAAACAGTACAACCAAGACGAGCCTTGCTTATGTACGTCTGCCTCTGTGAAGGTGTCACCGATACGCAAATCCGCGACGCGGTCTATGAAGGCTGCTGCAGCTACCGCGAAGTGCGCAGCACCCTCGGCATCGCCAGCCAGTGCGGCAAGTGCGCCTGCCTGGCCAAGCAGGTGGTACGCGAAACCATCGGCGAAGTGCAGAGCAGCCAGGCCGCCCTGGCCTACCCCGCCGGCTTCGTCGCCGCCTGAGTCAGCCCGCTCACATAAAAAACCGGATCGGCGATCCGGTTTTTTTATGCCCTGCCATCCCTGGTACCCCCGCCAAGGCCGCTACAAACGCCCGCCCGTAGCCCGGATGCAATCCGGGGCAGGCGTCCCGATTGCATGCGGCATACGCCAGGCCAATAAAAAACCGGATCGAGGATCCGGTTTTTTATTGGAGCGAAGAACCTTGGACTCAGCGATAGGCCTCGAACAGCCCCGTCGCCCCCATGCCGCCGCCGACGCACATGGTAACGATGCCGTAGCGCAGCTGGCGGCGCTGCAGCTCGCGCACCAGGTGGCCGACCTGACGCGAGCCGGTCATGCCGAAGGGATGGCCGATGGAGATGGAGCCGCCGTTGACGTTGTACTTGGCGTTGTCGATCTCCAGCTTGTCGCGGCAGTACAGGCACTGCGAGGCGAAGGCTTCGTTGAGCTCCCAAAGATCGATGTCGTCGACCGTCAGGCCCTTGGCCTTGAGCAGCTTGGGCACCGAGAACACCGGGCCGATGCCCATCTCGTCCGGCTCGCAGCCGGCCACGGTGAAGCCGCGGAAATAGGCCTTGGGTTTGAGGCCCAGCTCCAGCGCTTTCTCCAGGCTCATCACCAGGGTCATGGAGGCGCCGTCGGACAGCTGCGAGGCGTTGCCGGCGGTGACGCTGCCGGCCGGATCGAAGGCCGGCTGCAGCGCGGCCAGGGATTCGAGGCTGGTGTCCGGGCGGTTGCAGTCATCCGCCTCGACCACGCCGTCGACAATGGCCTTCTCGCCAGTGGCCTTGTCCTCGACCTGGTACTTCACCGCCATCGGTACGATTTCGTCGGCGAACAACCCCTCGGCCTGGGCGCGCGCGGTACGTTGCTGGCTCTGCAGGGCATAGGCGTCCTGGGCCTCGCGGCTGATGCCGTAGCGGCCCGCGACTATCTCGGCGGTCTTGCCCATGGGGTAGTAGATGCCGGGGTTGTCCTGCTGCAGCAGCGGGTTGAACAGCTTGTCCATGTTCATGCTTTTCAGGGTCATGGTGATGGACTCGACGCCGCCGGCGACGATGATATCGCTGCAGCCGGAGGCCACCTGGTTGGCGGCGATGGCGATGGCCTGCAGGCCCGAGGAACAGAAGCGGTTGAGGGTCATGCCCGCCACCGGGTTGCCCAGGCCGGAGAGCACCGCGACGTTGCGGCCGATGTTCATGCCCTGGGCGCCCTCGTTGGAGCCGGCGCCGACGATGCAGTCGTCGACCTGCTTCGGATCGATGCCGTTGCGCACCAGCAGGGCGTCGACGCAGTGGGCGGCCATGTCGTCCGGCCGGGTCAGGTTGAACTTGCCGCGGAAGGACTTGGCCAGGCCAGTCCGCACGCTGTCGACTATCACCACTTCACGCATGACGCACCTCGTTGTTATTGGATGGCGGATGCGAGCGAGGATAAGTCCGCGCCATCGCCAGGCGCGACCATCATTGATCTGGTGTATGCGATTCGATCTAGGCGGTGCAGAGAAACTGTGGGAGGGGCTTTAGCCGCGAGCCCCTGCTGAAAGCGTCGCCGCTAAAGCGCCTCCCACGAAAACAGAAGTACAACGTGCCGAGACCTGCCTCAGTCCCTGGCGAAGGCCGCCTCGATGGCCTGGTTGATGGTGCGCAGCACCTTGACCCGGGCGAAGCGCTTGTCGTTGGCCTCGATCAAGGTCCAGGGGGCGATCTCGCTGCTGGTGCGGTCGACCATGTCGCCCACCGCGTCGGCGTATTGCGGCCACTTGTCGCGGTTGCGCCAGTCGTCCTCGGTGATCTTGAAACGCTTGAAGGGGATCTGCTCGCGCTCCTGGAAGCGCGCCAGCTGGGTGTCCTGGTCGATGGCCAGCCAGAACTTGACCAGGATCACCCCGGCGTCGCTCAGTTGCTCCTCGAAGTCGTTGATCTCGCCGTAGGCGCGCAGCCAGTCGGCCTCGCTGCAGAAGCCCTCGACCCGCTCCACCAGCACCCGGCCGTACCAGCTGCGGTCGAAGATGGTGAACTTGCCGCGCGCCGGGATATGCCGCCAGAAACGCCACAGGTAGGGCTGGGCGCGCTCCTCCTCGGTGGGCGCGGCCACCGGCACGATGCGGTACTGGCGCGGGTCCAGCGCGCCGGTGACGCGGCGGATGGCGCCGCCCTTGCCGGCCGCGTCGTTGCCCTCGAACACCGCGAGCAGGGCATGCTTGCGCATGCGCTTGTCGCGCATCAGCCCGGACAGGCGCGCCTGCTCGGTGGCCAACTGTTCCTTGTAGTCGTCCTTGTCCAGCGCCTGGGTCATGTCCAGGCTGGCCAGCAGACCGCTGCTGTCCAGGCTCGACACCAGCGGCGCGGCGTGCGGCTGGCGCCGCGACCGCTGCGGGTTGGCCAGCGCCGCCTGCAGCCCCTCGAGGAGGATGCGCCCGACGGTCAGGCTGCGGTAACACTCGTCGACGCCCTCGATCACGTACCAGGGCGCGTAGTCGCGGCTGCTGCGGCGCAGCACGCGCTCGCCATAGCGGACGAACTTGTCGTAGGTCTTCGACTGCTGCCAGTCCAGCGGGCTGATGCGCCAGCTGTGCAACGGGTCGTCCTTGAGCGCTTCCAGGCGCGCCTTCATATGCTGCTTGGACAGGTGGAACCAGAACTTGAAGATCAGCGCGCCCTCGTCGCAGAGCATGCGCTCCAGGCGCTCGGCACCGTCGATGGCCTGATCCAGCACGGCGTCCTTGATCCGCCCGTGCACCCGGCCCTGGAGCATCTGGCTGTACCAGTTGCCGAAGAACACGCCGATGTGCCCCTTCGGCGGCAGCTGGCGCCAGTAGCGCCAGGCCGGTGGGCGGGCCAGCTCCTCGTCGGTCTGCACGTCGAAGGTGTTGACCTGGATCAGCCGCGGGTCCATCCACTCGTTGAGCAGCTTGACCGTCTCGCCCTTGCCGGCGCCCTCGATGCCGTTGATCAGCACGATCACCGGAAAGCGCGCCTGCTGCTTCAACTCATACTGCGCCTCCAGCAGCGCCTCGCGCAGCGCCGGCTCCTCGGCTTCGAACCTGGCTTTATCGATGCTGCGGCCGATTTCGGCGGATTCGAACATGCGGCAACCTCCCTGGAATGATCACCACAGCGTAACGGATGATGCCCGCCTTTGCCCGCCGGCGCGGCGCGGTAGAATCGCCGCACGATCCAGCGGAACCCCTCCATGTCAGAACCTCATCACGCCCAGCTCGACTGGGACGAACGCGGCCAGCCCCTGTCGCGCCACTTCGGCGACGTCTACTTCTCCCAGCACGACGGCCTGGAGGAGACCCGCTACGTCTTCCTCGCCAACAACGACCTGGCGGCGCGCTTCGCCGCCCTCGGCGACGGCGAGTGCCTGTGCATCGGCGAGACCGGCTTCGGCACCGGGCTGAACTTCCTCTGCGCCTGGCAACTGTTCGAACGGCAGGCGCCGGCCGGTGCGCGCCTGCACTTCGTCAGCGTGGAGAAATACCCGCTGCAACTGGCCGACCTGCAGCGCGCCCTGGCCCTGTGGCCGGAGCTGGCTCCCCAGGCCGAGCAGTTGCTGGCGCAGTACCGCGCCATTCACCCGGGCTTCCAGCGCCTGCTGCTGGCTGACGGGCGAGTCGTCTTGACCCTGCTGATCGGCGACGCGTTGGAGCAGTTATCGCAGCTGGACGCGCGCATCGACGCCTGGTTTCTCGACGGTTTCAACCCGGCGAAGAACCCGCAGATGTGGACGCCCGAACTGTTCGCCGAGCTGGCGCGGCTGTCCGCGCCGGGCGCGACCCTGGGCACCTTCAGCAGCGCCGGCGTGGTGCGCCGGGCGCTGAACGAGGCCGGCTTCCGGATGAAACGTGTACCCGGCCTGGGCAAGAAATGGGAGGTGCTCAAGGGACAGTTCGCAGGCCACCCGGAAGGCGAGGGCAAACCCTGGTTCGCCCGCCCCGCGCACCAGGCGCCGGACAAACACGCGGTGGTGATCGGCGCCGGCCTGGCCGGCTGCGCCACCGCCGCCAGCCTGGCCGCACGCGGCTGGCGGGTGAGCCTGCTGGAACGCCACGGCGAGGTGGCCGGCGAGGCCTCGGGCAACCCGCAAGGGGTGCTCTACCTCAAGCTGTCGGCCCACGGCACGGCGCTGTCGCAACTGATAGTCGCCGGCTTCGGCCACACCCGGCGCCTGCTCGAACGCCTGCAACGTGGCGCCGACTGGGACGCCTGCGGCGTGCTGCAGCTGGCCTTCGACGCCAAGGAAGCCGCGCGCCAGGCCAAGCTGGCCGCGGCCTTCCCCAACGACCTGCTGCAGCCCCTGACGCAGGCCGAAGCCGAGGAGCACGCCGGAATCGGCCTGCCGGCCGGCGGCCTGTTCTACCCGGACGCCGGCTGGGTGCACCCGCCGGCGCTATGCCGGCTGCTGGCCGCGCATCCTTCGATCGACCTGCTGACGCACAGCGAGGCGCTGGAGCTGCGGCGCCATGACGACCAGTGGCAGGTGCTGGCAGGCCAGCAGGAGCTGGCCCGCGCGCCGGTGCTGGTGCTGGCCGCCGCCGCGGAGATCCGCCGCTTCGCGCAGAGCGCCGGCCTGCCGCTCAAGCGCATCCGCGGGCAGATCAGCCGCCTGCCGGCCAACTCCGCCAGCAGCGCCCTGCGCACCGTGGTCTGCGCCGAGGGCTACGTCGCCCCGCCACGCGCAAACGAGCACACCCTGGGCGCCAGCTTCGACTTCCACAGCGACGACCTGACGCCGAGCGTCGCCGAACATGCCGGCAACCTCGAGTTGCTCAAGGATATTTCCAGCGATCTGGCCGAGCGCCTGCAGGCCGACCGGCTCGACCCGGCGCAGCTCGAAGGCCGCGCCGCCTTCCGCTGCACCAGCCCGGACTACCTGCCCATAGTCGGGCCGCTGGCCGATGCCGAGGCCTTCGCCGAACGCTACGCGGTGCTGGCCAAGGACGCCCGCCAGGTGCCGCAGGCGCCCTGCCCCTGGCTGCCCGGCCTGTACGTCAACAGCGGCCACGGCTCGCGCGGGCTGATCAGCGCGCCGCTGTCCGGCGAGCTGATCGCCGCCTGGCTGGAAGGCGAGCCCCTGCCGCTGCCGCGCGCGGTGGCCGAGGCCTGCCACCCCAACCGCTTCGCCCTGCGCCGCCTGATCCGCGGCGAGTAAGTCCTTTCCTGGCGCCTTCCCGCGACACTGCGTCGCGGGGCTGGTGGCTGCTCGCCAAAAACACTTAATGAAACAAATTCGTATTTACATTATCTTTACAGGCTCTTCCTAACCCCTCCTGCCGTATCGGAGCCTTCGCATGCACCGCAAGACCCGCCTCTGCCTCGCCATCAGCCTCGCCTGCCTAGGCAGCAACGCCCTGGCCGAAGACAACCGCGAGCAACAGCTCGAACTGGACGCCATGACCATCAGCGCCACCCGCGGCCACAGCCAGGTGGGCAAGACGCCGCAGAAGATCACCGTCATCAGCCGCGAGCAGATCGAACAGCAACTGGCGATCACCAGCGACCACGGCCAGGTGCTGAGCAACCTGATTCCCTCCTACTCGCCGAGCCGGCAGAAGCTGAGCAACGCCGGCGAGACCTTCCGCGGCCGCGCCGCGCTGGTGATGATCGACGGCGTGCCGCAGTCCACGCCGCTGCGGGCCGGCGGCCGCGACGGCTACACCATCGACCTGGCGATGGTCGAACGCATCGAGGTGATCCACGGCGCCAGCGCCGAGCATGGCCTGGGCGCCACCGGCGGGATCATCAACTACGTCACCCGTCGGCCGCAGGGCGGCAGCCTCAGGCAGCACGCCGGCGTCAGCCTGGAAGCGGGCGACGACTTCGACGGCGACGGCCTGGGCTACAAGCTGGACTACCGCGTCGAAGGCAACCAGGGCAGCTGGGACTACCTCGCCGCCATCAGCGGCCAGACCCGCGGCATGTTCTACGACGCCGACGGCGAGCTGATCGGCGTCGACGACACCCAGGGCGACATCATGGATTCCACCAGCAGCGACCTGCTGGTCAAGCTCGGCTACTGGTTCGACGCCGAGCAGAACCTCGAACTGATGGTCAACCGCTTCCAGCTCGAGGGCGAACACGACTACGTCAACGTGCCCGGCAACCGCGCCGCCGACGTGCCGACCACCTCGCGCAAGGGCAATCCACCCGGCAAGGCGCCACAGAACGAGGTGCTGGCCACCAGCCTGACCTACAACAACAGCGATCTGGCCGGCAATCAGTTCACCGCCCAGCTGTACAGCCAGCGCTTCCGCGCCCGCTACGGCGGCAACAGCCTGCCCAGCTTCCAGGACCCGGCCATCGCCCCGGTCGGCACCCTGTTCGACCAGTCGCAGAACGAGTCGGACAAATACGGCGGCAAGCTCTCGCTGAGCCGCGACGACATGTTCGATGGCCTGCTCAAGCTCACCGGCGGCCTGGACTTCCTGCAGGACACCACCAGCCAGATGCTGATCGCCACCGACCGCGAGTGGGTGCCGGAGACCGTGTTCAAGAACCTCGCGCCCTTCCTCCAGGCCGAGGTGCGTGCCCACGAGCGCCTGACCCTGCACGGCGGCGTGCGCCACGAGTTCGCCAAGCTGGAGGTCGATCCGTTCCGCACCATCGCCTCCACCACCACGCCGCCGGGCGGCGTCTCCGTCGAGGGCGGCGAGCCGGACTTCGAGGAATCCCTGTACAACGCCGGCCTGGTATTCCAGGCCAGCGACTGGGCGCAGGTCTTCGCCAACTACTCGGAAGGCTTCGGCATGCCCGACGTCGGCCGCGTACTGCGCGGCATCAACCAGCCGGGCCTGAGCGTGGACAGCTTCCTCGACCTGCAGCCGATCGTCACCGACAACCGCGAGATCGGCCTGCGTCTGAACCATGGCCCCTTCGATGCCGAAATCAGCTACTTCGAATCCGACTCCGACCTCGGCTCGCGCCTGCAGAGCGTCGGCGGCGTGTATCAGGTGCGTCGCGAACGCACCGAGATCGACGGCATCGAGGCCAGCGCCGGCTGGCAGGTCGACGCCGTGCATCGTCTGCAGGCCAGCTACGCCAAGCTCAACGGCCAGTCGGACACCGACGGCGACGGCAAGGTGGACACCGATCTGGACGGCGCCAACATCGCCCCCGACCGTTACGGCATGAGCTGGCAGGCCAAGTGGAGCGACAAGCTCAACACCCGGGTGCAGGCCAACCACTACGCCAGCCGCAGCTTCGACACCCCCGGCCTGGACTTCGACGGCTACAGCCTGGTGGATGCCTCGGTCGGCTACCGCCTGCCGGTCGGCGAAGCCAGCCTGGGCGTGGAGAACCTGCTCAACCGCGACTACATGACCTACTACGCGCAGGCCGCCAGCACCCGCGACGACCAGTACTTCGCCGGCCGCGGGCGCACCTTCGTCCTCGGCTATCAGCTGGACTTCTGAAGCCAATGTGGCGGCGCTGTCCGTGTTGACCGCTGCACACCTTGTAGGAGCGGATTTATCCGCGAAATTCGCGGCTGAAGCCGCTCCTACGGAAAGCGGATCGCAGCAGCAATAGGTAGCGTGGACGTAGTCTATTCAGCGGCCGCGCAAGGCGGTCGCCCGCTGGCTCAGGCCGTACGCGCCTGCGCCGGCACGGCGCGCGGCTTGCGAAACACCAGCACGTTGCCCAGCATCACCAGCGCCAGGCCCAGCAGCGCCGGCGCCGTCCACTGGTAGCCCTCGACGAATACCGAGATATTCAGCGCCACCACCGGGAACAGCACGGTGCAGTAGGCCGCGCGCTCCGGCCCCATGCGCCCGACCAGGGTCAGGTAGGCGGTGAAGCCGATCACCGAGCCGGGAATCGCCAGGTACAGCAGCGAGCCGATATAGCGCGCGTTCCATTCGAAGGCGAACGGCGTGCCGCTGACCAGGCAGATCCCCACCAGCATGAGCGCGCCATAGAGCATGCCCCAGGCGTTGGTGGTCAGCGGCTTGAGCCCGGCCTTCTGCTGCAGGCTGGAGAGCATATTGCCGGCGGAGAAGAACAGCGTGCCGAGCAGCGCCAGGCCGATGCCCAGCAGGCTCTCGCGGCTGGTGTCGTGGCCGGCCAGCTCCGGCCAGAACAGCAGGCCCAGGCCGGCCAGCCCCAGTGCGCCGCCGAGCAGCACGTTGGCGGCGATCCGCTGCTTGAAGAACAGCCGCGCATTGAGCGCGTTCCACAGCGTCGCGGTGGAGAAGATCACCGCGATCAGGCCGCTGGGTATCCACTGGCTGGCGGTGTAGAAGCAGAGGAAATTGAGGCAGAACAGACACAGCCCCTGCACCAGGCAGATCGCCTGGCCGCGCCGGTCCAGCGCCTGCAGCCGCCCGCTGAGCCAGAGCAGGGCGAACAGCACCGCGGCGGCCAGGGCGAAGCGGTAGGCGATGGAGGCGGCGACGGCCACCTCGCCCATCTGGAACTTGATGGCGATCCAGGTGGTGCCCCAGATCAGCACGGTAAGCAGGTAAAGCGACAGATTCATCGAGCATCTCCCATGACTGCCGCCAGTCTGCGGCCAGCCCGCGGAGGCGCGCTTGCATAAAGTTGCGCTTTTAAACCTGCGCCATCACTGCCTGCCATCGCCGCCCAGGCTTTATCATGCGGGCTTTGCCAATCAGGTACTCCCCTCCGCATGCTGTCCGCCGTCGCGCGCTACCAGAAACTGCTGTCCAGCGCCCTCGCCCGCTACTTCCCGCGTACCACCGCCTACCTGCGCGCCGAGCGCGAGGCCGCCCAGCCGCGCCAGCCGGCGCGTAAACAGAGCAAGAAGAAAACCGCCAGTAGCAAGCCTGGCAGTCGCAAGGCAGCCGCCGACAAACCCGGCCCGGCGGGTATCTACCCCGCTGCCAGGCTCAAGGTGGACGACGCGCAGGTCCAGGCCATGCACCAGCGCGTCGCCGAGGCGGTGCACGCCGGGCTGATCGGCTCCCCCTCGGACGAGCAGTGGGCGATGATCCTCTGCCGCGCGCCGCTGACGCGCATCTTCGCCGGCGCCGGCTCGGGCAAGTCCAGCACCCTGGTGCTGCGCGTGGTGTTCATGCTCTGCCACCTGCAGATCGACCCGGCGCGGCTGACGGTGATCTCCTTCACCAATGCCTCCTGCGCCGAGCTGCGCGAACGCCTGCAGCGCCTGCTGGACTTCTGGCACTACCCGCAGGATACGCGCCAATGCGTGCGCACCTTCCACGCGGCGATGGCGACGTTGGCCAAGGAACAGCTGGGCAACCCGCGCTGGTTCGAGCAACTCGACGAGCCCGGCGAGGAACCGGACAACCCGCTGGCCGGCGGCCGTCTGCGCCCGGCGCAGCAGCGCCTGCTCAAGCAGGCCTACCAGAGTGCCTATGCCGCGGACGCGCGCTTTCGCAGCCTGGTGCACCGCCTGCTCAGGCTGCCCGCGCCGCAGGAGCCGCCGCAGGGCAAGCCCAGGGCGCCGCTGGACGCCTGCAAGCTGGCCGGCGAGTTCGCCGCGCAGCCGCTGTTCGAGCTGCTGCACGGCCAGGCCGGTTTCGCCGAAAGCCTGGGTCTGCATCTCGACCGTCTGGACGTCAAGGCGCTCGGCTGCGGCGCGCGCGAGCGCGACTTCATCGAGGCCATGCAGCTGTTCCACGGGCACTTCGACGCCCTGCTGCAACGCCAGGGGCTGATGAGTTTCAACGGCGCCTTCCAGCGACTGAGCGAACGCCTGCAAGGGGACGGCGGCAAACCGGGCCAGGCCCTGCTCGCCCTCGGCCACCTGCTGATCGACGAGTTCCAGGACATCTCGCCGCAGATCCTGCAGTGGCTGCAGGCCGTGCACCGGCGTCTGCAGGGCGCGGGCGAAGCAGTCAGCCTGATGGCCATCGGCGACGACTGGCAGTCGATCTACGGCTGGCGCGGCAGCTCGCCGGAGCTGTTTATCGACTTCGACCGGCATTTCCCCAGCCGCGGACGCGGCAAGAGCACCACCCTGCTATTGGGCACCAACTACCGCAGCGTCGAGGCGGTGATCCGCGACGGCGAGAAGGTATTGGCCGGCGTGGCGCGCAAGCAGGACAAGACCAGCATCGCGCACAAGGCCATGCAGCCGGGCGATCACGGCGTCAAGCTGATCCAGCGTTTCGAGCTGGCCAGCGGCATGCCGCGCCTGCTCGACGAAATCCGCGCGCAATGCGCCCACGTCGCCACGCGCGCCAACGCCGACCGCACCGCCGTGCTGCTGCTGAGCCGGCGCAACGAGCCGCTGCAGCAGATCCGCGCGCAGCTGGACAAGCAACTGCCGGTCAAGACCCTGACCATCCACCGCGCCAAGGGCCTGCAGGCCGAGGTGGCGATCATCCTCGACGACTGCCTGCCACAGGAAAAGCACCCGCTGCGCAACGCCCTCTACGCCCACTGCGGCTTCTTCGCCGGCAGCTACGATCAGGCCATGCAGGACGAGGCCCTGCGCCTGGCCTACGTGGCCATCACCCGCGGGGTGAGCCGGGTGCTCTGGTATACGCGCAAGGCGCAGGGGGCGACGCGGCTGCTGGCCGACTCGGCGCTCTAGTGTGCCGTCGTTGCACTGACGAGGTTTCGAGGGTGCGCCGTGTGCACCACGCATCCGCTTGCCAGCGGTGCGCACGGCGCACCCGACAGGGGTCGACCGCAGAATATGCGAGACGCCACGCCAACTCGCCTTCAGCCGAGCGTCAGGTCTTGCTCCCGGCACCAGTCGCGCAAGGCCGCCTCGGTGGCCGCTTCTTCGTAGCGATACCAGGCCTCGAGCCGGCCTGCCCGCTCGAGCAAGGACTTGAAACGCGAGTAGGCGCCGCGCTTATGAAAATACTCGCGCACCAGGTTGTAGGATTCCGGCATCTGCTCGGCGACGAAACGCATGACCAGCGGACGCCCCAGATCGAAGTCGCGCTTGCCCGGCACCGCGGCATAACGGCTGTCGTCGTCGATATCCTCGGGGAGCGCTTCGTCGATGCCCTCGCCAGACCAGTAGACCTGGCCGGTGGTACGACAGACGTAGGCGGCGGCATCCGCCGTCGACACCTCGCCGGCGCTGACCCATTCGTAGGCGGCGAGCAGATCGTCCAGTTTGAGCGGTGTGTTCATCGGACATCTCCCATGGGGGTGGATCCGAGATTATGCCTCCGGTAAGGCACCGGAGAAGCCCCCAGCACTTTCCTGCAGACAACAAAAAACCCGCCGAAGCGGGTTTCTTCCCAACCATCCGACATCCTGTCGGTGGCCATCCGGGCCTGGTCATCGTCCTTGATCCTCAGCGATCCGTCGCTGCAGGGGATGGGTGTAGATTAAGGCGCCGGCCGGGATGGCGACAGCGGCCAATGCCGCCGGCGCGTGTAAGACATTGGCTATAGCGCCTCAGCGCGCCCGTCCGATCATCCGCCCCAGCACGTCTGCCTCGCCCTGGCGGCGATGGACCAGGGCCATCGCCGCGTGGCCGAGGATCAGTGCCAGCAGCAGCCAGCCGAGGTTGCCGTGCAGCAGGTTGGCCGGCGCCATCAGCCATTCGATCTTCGGCCCGCTGAAACCGGCCATCAGTTCGAGGCCGAAGGCGCCGAACTGGCGTCCGGAGCCGTACTGGCGCAGCAGCGCGAGCAGCGGCACCAGCAGCATCAGCGCATACAGCGCCAGGTGACCGAGCCGCGCCATGGCGTTGAGCGAGGCCGGCCGCCGGCTGCGGTTGGCCAGCGCCCAGAGCAGACGCACCAGCACCAGCGCCATCAGCAGCACGCCGGTAGGCTTGTGCGTGGCCCAGGCGAACTCGTCGAGGCTGGATTCCGCCAGCAGCCGGTGCACGAGGGCGGTGAAGAATTGCCAGCCCAACAGGGCGGCCATGCCCCAGTGCAGGATGCGGCTGACCAGGCCGTAGTGCTGGGCGGAGTCGTGGAGTGACGACATCGTGGTTCCTCTCGAATCTCAGAAGCGGGTGAACACAGGCTCAGGCAACACCCTGGCGCAGCGCCTTGACCTCAAGCAAGGCCGGCGGCCGGGGCCATTGCCGACCCGGTTCGGCGCACAGGGTGCCGCATGTCGCAGGCCACCGGCCGCGCCCAGATGTAAACAACTGTGTCGACGCCCTGGCGCGCCAGGGCGCCGGCTCAGCGCTCGCGCAGCGCGGCGTGGGCGTCTCGCCAGGCCTGCTGGCGGGCATCCTGCCAGATGCGCGCATGCAGACGCGCCATGCCGTCCGGGTCGTTGAGCAGGCGCCAGCGGGTCGCCTCAGCGCTGCCATGCGGGCCGGCGGCGAGGATTTCCGCGAGGCGCGCCTCGCGCAGCGCCTCGGCCGCCGGCACCACCTTGGCGTGGCGGGCGCGGGCCATGGCGCAGACCAGGGCGTTGTACAGCGGGTCGACCGCCGCGCGCAGGAAACCCTGCTGCAGCGCCCGCGAGCTGTTCAATTGCTCGTACTCGGCGGTGCTGCGCAGCTCGCGCGGCACCTAGTGTTCCTCGGGGATGAGGAACAGCCCGGCGCGGCGGGTGGCCAGCCCCGGCGTGGTACGACTGGTCAGCACCGAGACCAGCGGCGCAAGGATCAACGACACCACGATGGGCGCCAGCCACCAGAGAAAATCCGGGTTGAGCCAGGCCACCAGGGCGGTCCAGGCGAGGCCGATCAGCACCTGCGAGCCGTGCCGGCGCAGCGCCTCGCTCCAGGGCGTGGCGTCGTCGACGCGCTGCGGCGAGTTCCACTGCACCGACCAGCCGAGGAAGGCGGCGCTGACGAACAGGCTGTGGAACAGCATGCGCACCGGCGCCAGCAGCACCGAGCAGGACGCCTCCAGCAGCATCGACAGCAGCACCCGCAGACGCCCGCCATAGGCCTCGGCGCCCTGGATCCAGATCAGCAGCACGCTGAGCAGCTTGGGCAAGAACAGCAGGATCATGGTCGCGGAGAACAGCGCGATGGCCTCCTCCGGCTGCCAGCGCGGCCACAGCGGGTAAAGCTGGTTGGGCTGCAGGAAATACTCCGGCACCATCAGCGTGTGGATCGCCAGCAGACCGGTGGACAGCAGCAAAAACAGCAGCCACAGCGGCGCCGACAGGTAGGACATGACCCCGGTGAGGAACACCACCCGGTGCACCGCGTGCATGCCGCGCACCAGGAACAGGCGGAAGTTCATCAGGTTGCCCTGGCACCAGCGGCGGTCGCGCTTGAGTTCGTCGAGCAGGTTCGGCGGCAGTTCCTCGTAGCTGCCCGGCAGGTCGTAGGCGATCCACACGCCCCAACCGGCGCGGCGCATCAGCGCGGCCTCGACGAAGTCGTGGGCCCGGCGAAGGCGCCGGTGCCCGGCAGCGGCGCCAGGGCGCAGTGCTCGATGAAGGGTTTGATGCGGATGATCGCGTTGTGCCCCCAGTAGTGCGACTCGCCGAGCTGCCAGAAGTTGAGCCCGGCGGTGAACAGCGGGCCGTAGACGCTGGTGGCGAACTGCTGCAGGCGCGCGTAGAGGGTGTCCATGCCCGAGGCCTTGGGCGCGGTCTGGATGATGCCGGCACCGGGGTTGGCCTCCATCAGGCGCACCAGGCGGGTCAGGCATTCGCCGCTCATCACGCTGTCGGCGTCGAGCACCACCATGTAACGGTAGTTGCTGCCCCAGCGCCGGCAGAAGTCGTCGATATTGCCGCTCTTGCGCTTCACCCGCCGCCGGCGACGGCGGTAGAAGATCTGGCCGAAGCCCTCCACCTCGCGACACAGCTCCAGCCAGGCCTGCTGCTCGGCGACGCAGATGTCCGGGTCGTTGCTGTCGCTGAGGATGAAGAAGTCGAAATGCTCGAGCTGGCCGGTGGCCTTGAGCGACTCGAAGGTCGCGCGCAGGCCGGCGAAGACGCGCGGCACGTGCTCGTTGGCGATCGGCATCACCAGTGCGGTGCGCGCCCGCGGCGAGATCGGCTCGTCGCCGCAGCTGCTGGCCGAGATGCTGTAGCGGTCGCGGCCCTTGAGCAACGGGAAGAAGCCCATCAGCGCGGTCCAGAAGCCCAGCGACACCCAGCAGAACAGCAGGGCGAACAACGCCAGGATGCTGGTCTGCACCAGGTACGGCAGGATCTGCCGCGCCGACTCCTGCCAGGGCTGCGCGAACACCAGGCCCAGGTCGACCAGCGACCAGCCCTGGTAGGGCAGCACCGACTTCATGTACCAGGTGGCGACCACCGTCTGCACCAGCATCAGCACCAGCAGCGCGCTGCGCCGCACGGCGGCGACGTGGCGCCAGTGCGCCTCGCTGAAATCCTCGGCCTCGCGGGTGCGCGGCCGCGGCGCCGGCTGCTCGCCCTTCAGGCGGCGCCAGCCGCGCCGCAGGATGTTGGTCTGCCAGGGCTCGGGCACCATGCGCGTGCGCTTGATCGGTGGGGTGGAGTCGATGGTGGGCCGGCCCTGGTGATCCTGCACGATGCGGCAGCCGCGTTCGAGCGCGCCCGGCCAGCCGAGCGCCAGGCGCGCCGGCACCGAGTCGAGCAGTTCGCGGGTTTCCCCGAGCGCCTCGGGCGGCGCCGGCTCCGGCGTCTGCAGCGCATGGTGCAACGCGGCCAGGTCGCCGCCCTGCTCGAACTGGCGCGCCAGTGCCTGCTGGCGCTCGGGGTCGAGCGGCAGTTGGTCGAGGTAATGCTGAATCAGCGTGGCGTCAGGGGAGTTATTCATGGGCAGGCAGCTGATAGCTCCAGGTTTCCGACAGGGGTTTGCCGTCCTCGACCAGGGCGGCGCGCATTTCCACCGGCAGCGCCGGGTCCTTGACCTTGACCCGCAGGGTCAGGCGCCAGCCCCGGCTCACCGGGTTGTAGCGCAGGCTGTTTTCCAGCAGCTCGGCGTTGCCGTCGACGCTGGCCTGCACCGTCGGCGGCGCCTCGGCCTGGCGCTTGGCCAGCCGCGGGCCGACGAAATCCACCAGCAGGGCGGTGCTGCCGTCGGGTTGGCGGATCAGGTTGGCCTGCTTGATGTCGCCCTCCGACAGCCGGGTCTGGCTGACCCAGGCCAGCTGCGGGTCGTGCAGCGCCGCCTCGTCGCGACTGAAGTGCAGGCGGTAGACGATATCCAGCGGCTGGCCGAGCGCGGGCAGCTTGTCGGGGCGCCACAGGGCGACGATGTTGTCGTTGGTCTCGTCGGGGGTGGGAATCTCCACCAGCTCGACGTGACCCGGCCCCCAGTCGCCGAGGGGCTCGACCCAGGCGCTGGGACGCAGCTCGTAGCGGTCGTCGAGGTCCTGGTACTGGGCGAAGTCGCGGCCGCGCTGGAGCAGGCCGAAGCCGCGCGGACTGTCGATGCGGTAGCTGCTGACGTTGAGCCGCTGCGGGTTGTTCAGCGGGCGCCACAACCACTCGCCGTTGCCGGCGTGGATGGCCAGGCCGTCGGAATCGTGCAGTTCGGGGCGGTAGTTGGGCCGCGGCCAGGGCTGGTTGGCGCCGAACAGGTACATGCTGGTCAGCGGCGCGATGCCGAGCTTCTCCACCGCCTCGCGCAGATACAGCCTGGCCTCGACATCGAGCACGCTGTCCGCGCCCGGCTTGATTTCCATGCGGTAGGCGCCGGTGGCGCGCGGCGAGTCGAGCAGCGCGTAGATCACCAGGCTGCGTCGGTCGGCCTGCGGCTGCTCGATCCAGAACTCGCTGAAGCGCGGGAATTCCTCGCCGGACGGCAGCGCGGTGTCGATCGCCAGGCCGCGTGCCGACAGGCCGTAGACCTGGCCCTTGCCGACGACGCGGAAGTAGCTGGCGCCGAGCACGCTCATCAGCTCGTCGTGCTTGTCCGCCGCGTTCAGCGGGTGAATCACCTTGAAACCGGCGAAACCGAGGTTCTCCAGTTCGCCGGGCTGCACCGGCAGATCGGCGAAGTCGAACAGGGCCGGATCGTAGCGAATCTCGCGCACGCCCTGGGCGGTGACTTCGTTGATCTTCACCGGCAGGTCGAAGTGCATGCCCTGGTGGAAGAAGTACAGCTGGAACGGCGTCTTGCCGTCGCGTCAGTGGGCCTGGTCCTCGCGAAAGCGCAGCTTCTGATAGTCGGCGAAGGCCAGCTCGCGCAGCGCCCCCGGCAGATTGCTCTGCGGCGCGTTGTAGCCCTCGGCGGCCAGGGCCTTGGCCTTGACCGCCACATCGTCCAGATCGAACGCCCAGGCATGGGCGGCGAACAGCAAGGGAAGCGTCCAGAGGGCCAGCTTGCCGGCCTTGCCCAGACGGGTTGCAGAACAACGACTCATTGACACAGGGCCTGCAGGGCGACACGGATTGACGGGCAGCGGCCGACCCACGGGACGCCGCTGCACGGAAATTGGAATCAGGCGAATGATGCAAAGACAACGCGAGCGCCGTGCAGACGGTCGACCGGACGGCGACGCCCCTGCATGCGCGATTTTTCTGCGCATTATTAGCAGATCGCGGTGCCCGGTACAGGGGCCCGCACAGCTATATTTTCGCCCTCTCGCCGTGCCCGCTCAGTCGCGCGCCAGCAGCTCGAAGCGCGCCTCCTGCACGGCGGCCGAATCCAGCCCGAGTTGCACGCGAAACGCCCCCGGTTCGCTGAGGTGACGCAGCTCGGCATCGAAGAAGCGCAGCATGCTCTCGTCGATCTCGAAGCTCAGCTCGCGCGCCTCGCCTGCTTCCAGCTTGACCCTGCGAAAATCCTTGAGTTCCTTGACCGGGCGGATCACCGAGGCGGCCTCGTCGTGCAGATACAGCTGCACCACCGTGGCGCCGGCGCGCGGGCCGCGGTTGTGCAGGGTGACGCTGACCTGGATCTTTTCGCCCGGGCGCAGGCGCTCGGCGGACAGCCGCGGCGGCGACAGCGAGAAGTCGCTGTAGCTCAGGCCGTAGCCGAACGGATAGAGCGGGCCGTTGCGCTCCTCGAAGTACTGCGAGGTGTAGTTGCCGGGATCCCCGCCGTACGGCCGGCCCAGGCGCAGGTGGTTGTAGTAGGTGGGGATCTGCCCCACCGAGCGCGGGAAGGAGATCGGCAGCTTGCCCGCCGGGTTGTGCGCGCCGAACAGCACGTCGGCGATGGCATGGCCGCCCTCTATGCCGCTGTACCAGGTCTCGAGTATGGCGTCGGCGTTGGCTTGCTCCCAGCCCAGGGCCAGCGGCCGGCCATTCATCAGCACCAGCACCAGCGGCTTGCCGGTGGCCTTGAGGGCGCGCAGCAGGGCCTGCTGGCTGTCCGGCAGGTCAAGGCGGGTGCGGCTGGAGGACTCGTGCGACATGCCACGAGCCTCGCCCACCGCGGCGACTATGACGTCGGCCTGCTGCGCCACGCGCACCGCCTCCTCGAGCATTGTCGCCGGGCTGCGCGCGTCCTGCACCACCTCCGGGCGGTCCCAGTTGAGGTGGTTGAGGTACTCGACCACCCGCGCATCGTCGGTGACGTTGGCGCCGCGCGCGTACAGCAGCTGGCCCTGGCCACCGAGAGCGGCCACCAAGCCCTGGCGCAGGGTCACCGCCTGTTCGGCGCGGCCGGCCGCCGACCAGCTGCCGAGCATGTCCACCTGGGAGTCGGCCAGCGGGCCGATCAGGGCGATGCGCCCGCCCTTGCGCAGCGGCAGGGTGGCGTCGCGGTTCTCCAGCAGCACCAGGGCGTCGCGCGCCATCGCCCGCGCCGCGGCGCGGTGCAGGCGGCTTTCGGCGTTGACCTCGGCGGGATCCTCGGCGGCATCGCCGATGCGCCGGAACGGATCGTGGAACAGGCCGAGGTCGTACTTGGCGCCCAGCACCGCGGCCACCGCCTCGTCGAGCAGCGCCTCGTCCAGCTCGCCGCTGCGCACCAGGCCGGGCAGCTCCTCGAGGTAGAGGCTGTCGGCCATGCTCATGCCGATACCGGCCTTGAGCGCCAGGCGCGCGGCCTCGCGGCCGTCGGCGGCGACGCCGTGGCGGATCAACTCGGCGATGGCGCCGTGGTCGCTCAGCACCACCCCACGAAAGCCCCAGTCGCGGCGCAGCAGGTCGCGCAGCAGCCAGCTGTTGGCCGAGGCCGGCACGCCGTTGATCGCGTTGAGCGCCACCATCACCCCGCCGGCGCCGGCCTCCAACGCCGCGCGGTAGGGCGGCAGGTAGTCCTGGTGCATGCGCAGCGGGCTCATGTCGACCACGTTGTAGTCGCGCCCGCCCTCCACCGCGCCGTACAGGGCGAAGTGCTTGACGCTGGCCATGATGCGCTGCGGATCGCTCGGCGCGACGCCCTGGAAGCCGCGCACCATGCGCGCGGCGATCCGCGAGACCAGCTGCGGGTCCTCGCCGAAGCCTTCGGAGGTGCGCCCCCAGCGCGGGTCGCGGGAAATGTCCACGGTGGGCGCGAAAGTCATGTCCAGGCCGTCGGCGCTGGCTTCCAGCGCCGCGATGCGGGCGCTGTTCTCGATCGCCTCGAGGTCCCAGCTGGAGGCCAGGCCGAGGCCGATGGGAAAGGTGGTGCGATGGCCGTGGATCACGTCGTAGGCGAAGAACAGCGGGATACCCAGGCGGCTGCGCAGCGCGGCCTGCTGCATCGGCCGGTTGTCCTGGCGGGTCACCGAGTTGAAGGTGCCGCCGATGCGCCCGGCGGCGATCTCCTCGCGGATGCGCGCGGCGCTCATGTCGCCGCCGATGCTGATCAGGCGCAGCTGGCCGATCTTCTCCTGCAGGCTCATGCGCGCGATCAGCTCGCTGATCAGCGCCTCGCGCTCGGCCACCGGCGGCGCCGCGAGGAGCAGGCCGGGAGCGGCGATCAGGGTGGCGAACAACAGGTGGCGCAGGCGTTTCATCGAGGGCGGCATCCGGGCGCGAGGGCTGGGCAAAATTGTCGCCACGATACTCCGACTCCACGCGGCGCGCGCCGGGGCCGGAGAAAAATTCGCGCTTGCACAAAATTGCGCTTTTTCGCCCCTGGGGGCTGGCGAGGCGGCAGCGGCGGCGTAGCATGGCGGCATCAGGGGGACGGCGATGGCGCAACTCGATCACTTGCAGGTCTTTCAGAGCATGAGCCGCTCGGCCAATGCGCGTCTGCACGCCCTCGCCGAGCTGGGCCAGGGCCTGGCGGTGGCGCGCTGGAGCAATGCCCACGACGCCCGCGACTACCTGGCGCCCAGCCATCACACGCTGTCCTGCTACCTGGCCGGCGGCACCGGCACCTTCCGCCGCGAGCGACCGGGTGCCAAGGGCGCGCCGGACAAGCTGTGCATCCTGCCGGCCGAGCACCAGTCGGCCTGGATCATCAACGGCGAGATCCAGTTGGCCCACCTCTATGTCGAGCAGGAGCGCTTCGCCCTCGGCGCGGTCGCCCTGCTCGACCGCGAACCGCGCAGCCTGCAACTGGAGGAGGCGACCTTTCTCGAGGACGCCGCGCAAGCCAGGCGTTTTCGCCGGCTGTGCGCACTCGACTGGCAGGAGCCGGGCGAGCGCCTGCTGGCCAGCAGCCTGGCCCACGAGCTGCTCGATCATGCCCTGCTCACCCAGGTCGGCCTGCGCCACGGCCTGCGCCTGAAGGGCGGCCTGGCGCCTGCCCTGCGCAAACGCCTGCGCGACTTTATCGAGCAGCACCTGGCCGAGCCGCTGCCGCTGGGCCAGTTGGCCGCGCTCTGCGCGCTGTCGGAATACCACTTCGCGCGCATGTTCCAGGCCAGCTTCGGCCTGCCGCCGCACCGCTACGTGCTGGCCCGGCGCCTGGCCCGCGCCTGCCACTTGCTGCGCCAGGCGGCACTGCCGCTGGGCGAGGTCGCCCTGGCCTGCGGCTTCGCCAGCGCCAGCCACTTCAGCAATCGCTTCCGCCAGGCCCTGGGCGCGACGCCAGGACAGTACCGCGCCGCCTTCGAGCCCTGAGCCGACTGCACGTCGGCAATCGCCGCGCGGCGTCTGCTAATCGCGCCGCGGCTATGCGAAAATCTGCGGCTTTGCATTGCCGCGGCCGAGTCATGCGCCTATCACCTGCATCCCTGGGGTTTCGCTGATGCCCCTGGATATTCACCAGCTGCGCCAGGAGGACTGGCGCTCCGAGTTCGGCGCCGGCGACCTGCGCCGCGGCATCGCCTACGCCGAGGAAAAGCGCAGCAAGCTGCTCAGCCTCAAGGACAACAGCCTGCTGGCCAGCTGTCGCGGCTCGGCCGGGCACAGCTACCAGCAGCGCATCACCCTGCACCCCTACGGCCGCCGCTGGAGCGTCACCGGCCACTGCAACTGCCCGGTGGGCTTCAACTGCAAGCACGTGGTCGCCGCCCTGCTCACCCTGGAGGCGCAGCAGCGCGGCGGCAGCGATCTGTCCGAGATCATCGTGGCGACCAAGGAAGTGGCCGAGCAGCGCCTCGAAGGCATCGCGCCGACCCCGCAGCTGAGCCTCGGCAGCCAGGTGCGCGTGCATTTCGATGCGCGCAAGGGGCGCATGCAGGAGCAGACCCAGCACCGCGCCGCGCTGGCCTTCGATTACGCCGGGCACCGGGTGTTCGGCAAGCCGGCCAAGGACCTGGTCAAGCGCCTGGATGCCGACACCAACCTACGCCTGATCCGCGACGCGCAGGCGGAAGCGGCGCTGCGCAAACGCCTGGAAGGCCTCGGCCTGCAGGTGGCGCTACGGCAGAGCGAGGCGCTGCCGGCCGAGGCCGGCGAACCGTTCGAGCTGGACAGCGAGCGCGACTGGCTGGATTTCGTCCAGCAGCAGCTGCCGCAGCTGCGCGCCGAGGGCTGGCAGATCCACATGCGCCCGGACTTCCAGTACAACCTGGCGGAAGTCGACGACTGGTACGCCGAGGTCGAGGAAGACCCGCAGCAGAACTGGTTCGACCTGGAACTGGGCATCGAGGTGGAAGGCCAGCGCCTGAGCCTGCTGCCGATCCTGCTCCAGGCCATCCGCCGCACGCCCTGGCTGCTGGCCCCCGAGACCCTGGCCCAGCGCGCCGACGAGGACCGCCTGCTGGTCAGCCTGCCGCAGGGCGGCAAGCGCATCGCCCTGCCCTTCGCCCGCTTGAAGCCGCTGCTGGCCACCCTCGGCGAGCTGTATTTCCGCGACCCCGGCGAGGATCTAAGCCGCCTGCGCCTGGGCCGCGCCGACGCCGCGCGCCTGGCCGAGCTGGCCGCCGGCCCGGCGCTCAGTTGGCAGGGCGGCGACGCACTGCGCGGCTTCGCCCAGCGCCTGCAGCAGCTGCACAGCCGCGAGGTGGTCGCACCCGAGGGTTTGCGCGCCGAGCTGCGCCCCTACCAGCTGCAGGGCCTGACCTGGATGCAGACCCTGGCCGAGCTGCGCGTCGGCGGCGTGCTGGCCGACGACATGGGCCTGGGCAAGACCCTGCAGACCCTGGCGCATATCCTCTGCGAGAAGCAGGCCGGGCGCCTGCAGCAGCCGGCGCTGATCGTCATGCCCACCAGCCTGATTCCCAACTGGCAGGACGAGGCGGCGCGCTTCGCCCCCGCGCTGCGCGTGCTGGCCCTGCACGGCGCCAGGCGCCGCGCGCTGTTCGAGGAGATCGACGCGCACGACCTGATCCTCACCACCTACGCCCTGCTGCCGCGCGACCTCAAGGCGCTGAACCGCCACAGCTACCGCCTGCTGATCCTCGACGAGGCGCAGAACATCAAGAACCCGCGCAGCAAGGCGGCCACCGCCGCCGGCCAGGTGCGCGCCGAGCTGCGCCTGTGCCTGACCGGCACGCCGCTGGAGAACCACCTGGGCGAGCTGTGGTCGCTGTTCCACTTCCTCATGCCCGGCTGGCTGGGCGACGCCAAGGCCTTTACCCGCGACTACCGCACGCCGATCGAAAAACGCGGCGACGCCCAACGCCTGGCCCACCTGGGCGGGCGCATCCGCCCCTTCCTGCTGCGCCGCAACAAGGAACAGGTGGCCCGCGAGCTGCCGCCGAAGACCGAGATCACCCACTGGGTCGAGCTGAGCCAGCTGCAGCGCGACCGCTACGAGACCCTGCGCCTGGCGATGGATCAGAAGGTGCGCGCGGAGATCGCCCGCCAGGGCCTGGCGCGCAGCCATATCGTCATCCTCGAGGCGCTGCTGCGCCTGCGCCAGAGCTGCTGCGACCTGCGCCTGCTGGGCGACGAGGCGGCGGAACTGAGCGCCGCCGACTCGGGCAAGCTCAGCGCCCTGCTGGAGATGCTCGAGGAACTGGTGGACGAAGGCCGCCGGGTGCTGCTGTTCTCCCAGTTCACCTCGATGCTGGCGCTGATCGAGACGGAACTGCAGGCGCGCAAGATCGCCTACGCCAAGCTCACCGGCAGCACCCAGGATCGGCGCACGCCGGTGCAGCGCTTCCAGGCCGGGGACTTCCCGGTGTTCCTGATCAGCCTCAAGGCCGGCGGATCGGGCCTCAACCTGACCGCCGCCGATACCGTGATCCACTTCGACCCCTGGTGGAACCCGGCCGCCGAGGCCCAGGCCAGCGACCGCGCCTACCGCATCGGCCAGGACAAGCCGGTGTTCGTCTACAAGCTGATCGCCCGCGGCAGCGTCGAGGAGAAGATCCAGCAACTGCAGCAGGCCAAGGCCAGCCTGGCCCAGGGCGTGCTGGAGGGCGGCAGCCAGGGCCAGTGGCAGCTGAACGAGGCCGACCTGGCGGCGCTGTTCGCCCCGCTCGACTAGCAGGCCGTTGAAAAACGTAGGCGAGGCAGCCAGTGCAAAGCAAAAACAGGCGAAAAAGCGGAGTTTACGAGCTGTAAATGAGCATTTTGAGCCTGTTTTTAACGCAGCAATGGCAACGCAGGTAGTTTTTCAACAGCCTGCTAAAGGCCCTGGCCCTTGTCGTTATGGGCTGGGCGCAGGCCCCTCAGTCGGCGGTATCGTCGCGCTCCGCCTCGGCATCGGCGCGGTTGTGCGCCCTGCCGCGCGGATGGGGCCCGGCCACCGCCGGGAAGCGCGACGAGGCATAGCGCACCACCAGGATCGCCAGGGCCAGCAGCAGGATGGCGCCGGACACCATCACCACGCCCCAGCTCGGCTTGTGGGTATGGGAAATGTCGGAAATCAGCAGGCGAGTCAGCGCGGTGATCGCCACATAGATCATGAAGCGGATCGGCATGTGGTTGGTCTTGAAGTAGATCCCCACCATCGCCGCCAATTCCAGGTAGATGAACAGCAGCAGGATGTCGTCCACCGTGATGTGGCCCTTGTCGAGCATGCCGATAAAGGTCATCACCCCGGCCCAGGCGGTGATCGCGCCGATGGCGAACAGCGCCAGGTAGTGGAAGGCCTCCATCAGCAGGTTGCCCAAGGATTCGGCCAGGCCATGCATGCCCGCGCGCAGACGTTCCGCCCAATTCATCCGTACTTCTCCCCCAAGACCCGACATGACGACCCGAGCCACCGAAATGGCGGCTCGCCGGCTTAGTGCATGCAGGAACAACACCAGCCTCAGGATGATGCCGGCGCTCGCGTAAAAGGCACAGGCGCAGATTGCCGCAGGGCGGCTACAGCAGCCAGCCGAACACCCCGGCGGCCAGCAGCGGCGCCGCGGCCGGCAACGCCCAGCGCAGGCGCCAGGCCAGCAGGGCGACCAGCAGCAAGGCGGCGAGCATCAGCTGGCACAGCCACAGCAGCGCACCGATCTCGCCGCCCTGGCGCAGGCCGCACAGGCACAGCGCGAGGCCGAAACACAGCACCGCAGCCAGGCGCAGGCCGCGTTGACGCGCGCGCCCCGGCTCGCCGCCGAGCAGCGGCTTGTGGTGACGCGGCATGGCCAGGCACAGGGCGAGCATGCCGAGATAGCCCAGGGCGAAGGCGAGCAGCATCACAGCACCTCCCCGGCCGAATGGCGCGGCGCACGCGCCGCCCTGGCCTGCGGCTGCACGCCCAGGCG
Source organism: Pseudomonas sp. NPDC077186 (assembly GCF_044543505.1). Lineage (NCBI taxonomy): Bacteria > Pseudomonadati > Pseudomonadota > Gammaproteobacteria > Pseudomonadales > Pseudomonadaceae > Pseudomonas > Pseudomonas sp. NPDC077186. The sequence goes on along the minus strand of NZ_JBITWE010000005.1, from coordinate 295,832 downwards.
CCAGGCGCAGAGGGCGCAGAGCAGGCCGGCGAACAGCAGGAACGCGTCGACCCCGGCCAGTGCCCAGTCGCCGCGCGCCAGGCTGGCGAGCAGATGGCCCTGCGGCGCGGCGAACAGCGACAGCAGCGGCAGACCGAGCGCCAGCAGCGCGCCGAGGCTCAGTTGCCGGCGCAGCAGCTGCGGGCTGTGGCGCTGCCACACCGCCCACAAGGCCAGCAACGCCCAGCTGGCGACGAACACCCAGGCCTCGGCGCTGGCCCGCGCCGCGAGCTCGTCCGGCAGCAGGCGGTTGCCCCACAGCAGCGCCAGGCTGGCCAGCGGCAGGCCGGCGAACACCGCGCCGTTGAGCGCCCGCACCAGGCCGATGCCAGGCCCGCCGCGGGCCGCGCGCTTGCTCAGCCAGACCCGGCTGCCGGCCACCAGCATGGCGCAGCCGGCCAGGCCCAGCAGCAGGTAGAGGCCACGCACCAGGGCGCCGCCGAATTGCGCCATATGCAGGCCGACCAGCCACAGGTAAGTGCCGTAACCGGCCGGCGCGCGCTGGGCGTGGAGCAACTCGCCGCTGCTCGCGTCGAAGCTGAGGGTGTCGGCCGGGATGACGATGCGCGAGCGGTCGCCACGACGAATCTCCACCACCGCCGAGGCATCGTGCGGGTGATGCACGCCGATCCGCCCCGGCTCGCCGCCCTGCCAGTGCGCGCGCGCCCGGTCGATCAGCAGGTCCAGGGAAACCGGCGCCGGTGCCGGATGCTGCAGCTCCTCGCGGTGATAGCCGCCCATCACCTCGCTGAAGAAGTGCCCGATGTCGCTCTTGTAGGCGACCTGGGCGCCGGCCGGCATATAGGAGGCGACGAAGATCGCCACGCCGGTGTAGGCCAGCACCAGGTGGAAGGGCAAACCGGCGACGCCGAACAGGTTGTGCGCATCCAGCCAGGCGCGCTGGCCGTTGGCGGCCGGGCGCAGAGTGAAGAAGTCCTTGAAGATGCGCCGGTGGATGATCACCCCGGAGACCAGCGCCACCAGCATGAACATGCCGGCCAGGCCGACCAGGTAGCGCCCGGCCATGCCGCCGTGCAGCTCGTAGTGCAGCTTGAAGAAGAACTCGCCGCCCAGGGTCTCGGGCAAGGCTTGCAGGCTGTGCGGGGCGAAGGCGCGGCGCTCGATGCGTTCGCTGCCGTCCACCTCCCAGGCCAGCTGCCAGAAGGGTTCGCGTGCGCTCGGCGGCACTATCCAGAAGGCATGCAGCGGGTCCGCGACCTTGGCCTGCAGCCAGCCGCGCAGCTGCTCGGCGCTCAGCGTGGCCGCCTGCGGCTGGTGCAGCGCCGGACGCATCCAGCGCTCCAGTTCCTTGTCGAAGCAGGCCAGGGTGCCGCTGAACAGGATGACGAACAACAGCCAGCCGGGCAGCAGGCCGCCCCAGGTGTGCAAACCGGCCATGGACTGGCGCAGGCTCATGGGCGCGCTCCGAACTCGGCGGGGAGGAAGGCGGCCAGGCCCAGCAGCAGGGCCAGCCCGAGCAGCAGCGACCAGGCGCGCAGGGCGCTGCGCGCGGCGAACGCGTAGAGCGCCGCGGCGGTCCACACGGCGAAGCACAGCAAGCTGGCGAACACCACGCGGTCGGCGCGCGCCAGCGGCAGGTAGACGGAGCCGAACGCGGTGAAGCCATAGGCCAGGGCATAGCCGCCGAACAGCGCGGCCAGCACCCGCGCGGCGATGCTCCAAGGGGTCGGGGAAGGTTGCTTGCTCACGCTCGGCTCGTTGTTCGCTGATCGGCTCGGGCCGGCGCCCGCATGACGGGCGCCGGCCTGGCGCGCTAGGCCTAGAAGCTGTAGCCCACGGTGCCCACCACGGTGCGGCGGCTACCGATGAAGCAGTCGCCACGGGCCAGGCAGGTGGTGTAGTAGGTTTCGTCCTCGAGGTTGCTGGCGTTGAGGGTGAAGTTCCAGCTCTGGTACTGGTAGCCGAGCATGGCATCGAACAGGGTGGTGGACGGTGTCTTCAGGCGGTCGAGGCCATCCCAGCTGGCACCCACGTAACGCACCCCGGCGCCGGCGCTGAAGCCGGGAATGCCGGCGATGCTGAAGCGGTGCTGGCTCCATAGCGAGGCCATGTCCTCCGGCACGCTGGCCAGGCGCTTGCCCTCCTCGGCCGGCGCGCCCTCGAGCACTTCGGTGTCGGTCTTGCTGTAGGTGGCGATGAGGTTCCAGTTCGGGTTGATCTCCACCAGCGCTTCCAGCTCCAGGCCACGGGCACGGGTTTCGCCATTTTGCAGGGTGTTCAGCGGGTCGTTCGGGTCGGGCATGCGCCGGTTCTGCTCACGCAGGTCGTAGACCGCCGCGGTGAACAGGCTGTTGCTGCCCAGCGGCTGGTACTTGACGCCCAGCTCCCACTGCTTGCCCTCGATCGGCTTGTACGGGTCGAGGGTGCGGCTGTTGAGGCCGATGATCGGCTGGAACGATTCGCTGTAGCTGATGTAGGGCGCCACGCCGTTGTCGAACAAGTAGGTCAGGCCGACCCGCCCGGTGACGTCGTCGTCCTTCTGCCCCGCGCGCCCCTGGGTCTTGCTCTCGGCCCAGTCCTTGCGCATGCCGAGCGTCAGCAGCCAGTTCTCATAGCGGATCTGGTCCTGGGCGTAGAGGCCCTTCTGCACCGCCCGCTGCTCCGGGTCTTCGCTCAGGGCGATGCCGGAGGGGTCGAAGCTGCCGTACACCGGGTCGTACAGATCCAACGGCGTGGAAGCGCCGCTGGCGCGCTCGCGGTTGGTCACGGCGTGCTGGTAATCGCTGCCGAGCAGCAGGCTGTGCTGCAGCGGCCCGGTGTCGAAACGCGCCTCGCCCTGATGGTCGGCCACCCAGACCTTCACCTCGGGCTTGGAGATGGAAAACACCCGATTGACCGTGCGGTTGTCGGCCTGCAGCACCGGCGGCCAGCCGTACATGGTCTGGTAGCTGACCTTGCTCTTCTGCCAGCGCAGGTTCTGCCGCAGCGTCCAGGTGTCGTCCAGGCGCCAGGCGAACTGCGAGGTCAGCGCCACCTGCTCGCTGTCGTACTCGTCGAAGCCCGGCTCGCTGACGAAGGTGTTGCTGTCGATCTCGCCATACGGCGCGCCCAGCACGGTGCCACGGTGCGGCAGGAACTGGCTGGTGGAGCCGGTATCGTCCTTCTGCACGTTGGCCAGCAGGGTCCACTCGATGTCTTCGCTGGGCTTCCAGGTCAACGACGGCATCAGCACCAGGCGGTTGTCCTTGACATGGTCGACCTGGGTCTGGCTGTCGCGTTGCACCGCCACCACGCGGTACAGCAGGTGCCCTCCTCGTTCAGCGGCCCGGTGCTGTCCACTGCCAGCTGCTTGCGGTCGAAGCTGCCGTACTGCGCCTGCAGCTCGGTATGCTGCTCGGCCTGCGGACGCTTGCTCACCAGGTTGATCAGGCCGCCGACCGGCGTCTGCCCGTAGAGCATCGAGGACGGCCCCTTGAGCACCTCGATGCGCTCCAGGGTGAACGGATCGGTGCGGGTATTGGTGTAGCTGCCGAAGGTCTGCTGCAGGCCGTCGAGGAAGATGCTCGGTGCGCTACCGCGAATCATCGACCAGTCGCCGCGGCTGTCCAGGCCGTAGGTTTCGCCGCGCATGCCGGCGGTGTAGCGCAGGGCGTCCTGCACGGTCAGCGAACCCAGGTCGCGGATGCGGTCGGCGGTGATCACGCTGACCGACTGCGGCGTCTCCAGCAGCGGCGTATCGGTCTTGGTGCCGGTGGCGCTGCGGCTCGCCATGTAACCGGCCACCGGACCGTTGGCGCGCTCGGCTTGCAGGGTCGCGACAACGCTCTGCGCCTCGAGCTCGATGGCCTCCTCGGCGGCCAGTACCAGCAGCGGGCTCAGCGCCAGCCCCAGGGTCGCCAGGCGAACCGAGCGGGTCAGGGAACGATGGACAGCAGGGGCAGGCATTGCGACTCCTTGGCAATCTGAAGGCGGTGTAAGGCGGCCACATATTAGTGAGAAGTGTTTTTATTTGGAATATCAATTGTAAAAATGACCGACTCCGCCAACCGGTGTCTGCTCTCGACAGGACCGGCCATGGCGGTCGGGATGCGTTCGTTATCGCGGGAAGGGGTCGCGGCGCTGCCGACACGCCCCGGCTTCGGCCAGATACCGCAGGGACAGGCCCGGGTCGCGACGGAGTTCGGTCCGATCCGCTGCGATTGCCGCACGGCAGGCTGGTCAAATGGCAGCGAGTTCTTTATGCTCGCCATCACTGTACAAATAACCAGTTAAAAACTGATCGACACGCATGAAGGCAGACGAGGTGATGAATGGCCGTCGAAGTGGTGTACCGCAGCAGCCGCGACCCGGAGCGCTTGTTTATGGATAAGGCCGAAGCCGACCGTCACGACAAGATGCTGGAACTGGCCGAGCGCCTCAGCCAGGTGCTGCACAAGGCGGTGCCCTCGCTGAGCGAGGAACAGGGCGAGGAGCTGGGCATCTTCATGGCGAAGAACCGCGAGATCTTCGCCAAGGCGTTCAAGAGCCAGCCCGACGCCCTCGACGAGCTGGAAAACGCCGCCGCCGACGAGTGACCCTATCCCCCTGGCCCCGCCGTCCACCCCGGACGCGGGGCTTTTTTCATGGCGAAGCATCGAGGGGTTGGAGTCGAGCAGGCAGGCATCTCGGCCGTTAGCAGCATGCATTGCCGGTGCGCGCGGCGCACCCTACAAGCGGGCAGCGGCCCTGGGATGTAGGGTGCGCCGTGCGCACCGGGAAATCCGGCAAGCTCGTTATGGTTTGTCGCGTTCCGTGGTCCCGGATAGCCTCAGCGGCGCTCAGCTGTCGGTACGCGCCGCCGCCGACGATGAATCGCCATCCCTGGCAGCACCGCTCGCCCGGTACTGCACCGCGGCGCGTTCCAGCCAGGCCGGCAGTTCGCGCCGGCGCACGCCTTCGCGCTGCGCCCGGGCCAGTTGTTCGAGCATGTACTGGCGCATCGGCCCATCGCCCGCGGCCAGCGACAGCGCCAGGTCGCGGTCGCTCCACCGGCGGATGCGCCGATACAGCCACCAGTGGAAGTACAGCCCGGCGGCCGTGGTGACGACGATGATGAAGTAGTCCATGGCATGTCTCCTCGCCCGCCACGCTAATCCAGCGGCGCCGCGGCGCCAAGTGCAGGATTGCCGCAGGGCCATGGGCTAGGCTGTGCGCGAGGAGGTGCAGCCATGCTCCAATGCAAAAGGGTTTACCTCGACGCCGTTGCCAGCGACGGCCGCCGCGTGCTGGTCGACCGCCTGTGGCCGCGCGGCCTGGCCAAGGACGCCCTGCGGCTCGATGCCTGGCTGCCCGAGGTGGCGCCGGCCACCGCGCTGCGCCAGGCCTTCGCTCATCGCCCCGAGGTCTTCGCGGATTTTCGCCGCGCCTATCGCCAGCAGCTGGCCGGCCATCCCGAGCACTGGCAACAGTTGCTGCACTGGGCCGCAGACGGCCCCCTGACCCTGCTCTATGCCGCGCGCGACGAGACGCACAACAACGCCCGGGTGCTGGCGGAGTTTCTCGAGGACGAGCTGGAGCGCCACGGCTCGCCCAGTTCGCCGGTGTGCTATCGGGGCGAGTTCGACGGTGCTTGAGTTCACTCCGGCTGCTGCAGCGCCTCCACCAGCGCCTTGAGAAAGCGCGCCGCCTCGCCGCCGGTAACGGCGCGGTGGTCGAAGGTCAGCGACAACGGCAGGATCGGGTGCACCACCACCTGGCCATCGACCGCCACCGGTTCGTCGCGGATGCCGCCGGCGCCGATGATCGCCACCTGCGGCGGCACCACCACGGGGTTGGCGTAGCGGCCGAACAGGGTGCCGAAGTTGGACAGAGTCAGGGTCGCGCCCATCATCTCCTGCGGCGGGATGGAACGTGCGCGCACGTCGGCGCGCAGGCGTGCCACGCCCTCTTTCAGATCCTCGGCGCTGCGCGCGCCGACGTTGCGCAGCACCGGCACGAACAGGCCGTCGGGGGTGTCCACGGCGATGCCCAGATCGAGCTGAGCATGGCGCTTGATCGACAGGCCCTGGCCGTCGAACCAGCTGTTGAGCACCGGTTCCGCCGCGCAAGCCACGGCGATGGCCTGGGCGATGCGCACCAGCGGGTCGCGCGCCTCGCGCCAGCGATGCAGGTCGGCGTCGCCGACTATCACCACCGGCACCACCTCGGCATGCGCGCGGGCCATGTTCAGCGCCATGCTGCGGCGCACGCCGCGCAATTTCTCGCCGCCGAAGCGCTCGCGCGCGCCCTGGCTGGCGCCCTCGACGTCGGCGCGGGTGATCAGGCCGTCGGCGCCGCTGCCCTGCACGGTGGCCAGGTCGACGCCGAGCTGGCGCGCCAGCTGGCGCACCGCCGGCGTGGCGCGCGGCGCCAGGTGTTCGCGGGTGCTCGGCGCGGCGCCGACGAAGAAGCTGTCGGCCCCCGCCTCGCCGCCGCCCTCCAGGCGCCCGACCACGGTGCCGGCGTCGGCCTCGCCCTCGTAGGCGGCCAGCGGCTCGCCGACATGCAGGATGTCGCCCTCCTTGCCGAAGGTCTTGGCCAGCACGCCGTCGTAGGGCGCAGGAATGTCGACTATGGCCTTGGCGGTTTCCACCGACACCAGCAACTGGTCGGCCTTGACCTGGTCGCCGGCCTTGACGTGCCACTCGACGATCTCGGCTTCCTGCAGGCCCTCGCCCAGGTCGGGCAGTTTGAAATATTTCATCGTGCGTTCTCCCGTCGATTCTGCCGAAGCGTGCACCGCGCATATCACTGATTCAGGCGTACTCCAGCACCGTCTCGCAGGCGGCGAGGATGTCCTCGACACCGGGCATGTAAAGCTGCTCCAGGCGATACAGCGGCGGCGGAATGTCCGGCGCGGCGACCCGCTGGATCGGCGCCTGCAGGTCGAGCAGCGCGCGCTCGTACAGGCTGGCGGCGATCTCCGCTCCCACCGCGCAGCTCTTCGGCGCCTCGTGGACGATCACGCAGCGCCCGGTCTTGCGCACCGAGGCCTCCAGGGTGTCGAGGTCCAATGGTTTGACGCAGACGACGTCGATCACCTCGGCGGCGACGCCGCGCTCGGCCAGCCGATCGGCCGCCTGCAGCGTCTCGTGCACGCTCGCGCCCCAGCTGACCAGGGTCAGGTCGCCGCCCTCACGCAGGGTGAAGCAGCTGTCCAGCGGCAGGCGCCTGCCGTCGTCGGCCAAAGGTTGCGGGTTCATCCGGTACAGCCGGGTGGGTTCGAGGAACACCACCGGGTCGGGGTCGTCGATGGCCGCCAGCAGCAGGCCGTAAGCGCGCGCCGGCGACGAGGGGATGACCACGCGCAGCCCGGGGATATGCGCCAGCAGCGCCTCGGTGCTCTCGCTGTGGTGCTCCGGCGCGCGAATCCCGGCGCCCATCGGCGTGCGCAGCACCATCGGGCAGCTGAGGCGGCCGCGGGTGCGGTTGCGCATCCGGCTGGCGTGGCAGATCAGGTGATCCAGGGCCGGATAGATGAAGCCCATGAACTGGATCTCCAGCACCGGCTTGAGCCCCTGCGCCGCCATGCCGACGCCGAGCCCGGCGATCATGGTCTCGGCCAGCGGGGTGTCGATCACCCGCTTGAAGCCGAACGCCTCGCGCAGCCCGGCGGTGGCGCGGAACACCCCGCCGTTGACGCCGATGTCCTCGCCCAGCAGCACCACGTCATCGTCCTCGGCCATGGCCCGGTGCAGGGCCAGGTTGACCGCCTCCAGCAGGCTGACCTTCTTCTCGCTCATGGCTGGCCTCTCACTCATGGTCCACCTCCCGCCGCGCGGCACGCTCGCGCAGCCATTCGCGCTGCTCGGCCAGGGCCTGCGGCCACCGGGCGTAGACATGCTCGAGCGCGTCCTCGGCCGGCGGCATGGGCGTCGCCTCGAAGGCCTCCACCGCACGCTGCACCTCGGCCTGGCAGTCGCCGACCAGGGCCTGCTCGCGCTGCGCATTCCACACGCCCTGGCTGACCAGAAAGGCCTGCAGGCGCGCCACCGGCTCCTCGCGCCAGGCCTGCTTGACCTCCTCGGCCGGGCGATAACGGGTGGCGTCGTCGGCGGTGGTGTGGTCGCCCAGGCGGTAGCTGAGGCACTCGATCAGGGTCGGCCCCTTGCCCTGGCGCGCCCGCTCCAGCGCCGCCTGCACCCGGTCGTAGACCGCCAGCACGTCGTTGCCGTCGACCTGCTCGCCGGGGAAGCCGGCGCCGATCGCCTTCTGCGCCAGGGTCGGCGCGCCGCACTGGATGCGCCGCGGCACCGAGATGGCCCACTGGTTGTTGTTGACCACGAACACCAGCGGCAGCTGCCAGGCGCCGGCGACGTTGAGCGCCTCGAGGAAATCGCCCTTGCTGGTGGCGCCGTCACCGCAGGTGGTGACGGCGACACGGTGCTGGCCGCGGATCTTGAACGCGCTGGCCACGCCGCAGGCATGCAGGGCCTGGGTGGCGATCGGCACGCAGAGCGGGAAGTCCTCGGCCACCGCCGGATCGACATAGGCGCTGCCGCGCTCGTCGCCGCCCCAGTAGAGCAGGATCTCCTCCATGCGCACGCCGCGCATCACCTGCACCGCGGTGTCGCGGTAGTAAGGCACCAGCACGTCGTCGGCGCGCATGGTCGCGCCGATGGCCACGCCGATGGCCTCCTGGCCGATGGTCGGTGCGTAGGTGCCGATGCGCCCGGTGCGCTGCAGGGCCACCGCCTTCTGGTCGAACAGGCGGGTCAGCAGCATCTGCCGGTACAGGCGGATCAGCAGGTCGAAGTCGTCGCTCCAGGCCGGCAGCGCGGCGCAGGGCGTGCCGTCGGCGGCGAGGTAGCGGGTATGCGGCAGTTTCGGCTGTTCGGACATGGCAGTCTCCTCGGCATCTTGTGGACACCTTGCTGGCCCCAGGCTGGTGGCCTGGGGCCGGATGCGCCGCCGCGCGGGTGGGCGCGGCGCGCGCGGCGGGCCCTCAGGGCCCGTAGAGCAAACGTTCGGCCAGGCTGTCGGCGACCCGCGCCGGGGAGCGCTTGTCGGCCTGGGCATGGGCGTAGATTTCGGTCAGGCGCAGGCTGATCTGCGCCAGATGGGCGGTGATCGCCGCCAGCTCCTCGCCGCGATGACGCAGCGCGACGTAGATCAGCCCGCCGGCGTTGAGCACGTAGTCCGGCGCGTAGAGGATGCCGCGCGCCTCCAGCTCGTCGGCGATTTCCGGGTTGGCCAGCTGGTTGTTGGCCGCCCCGGCCACCGCCGCGCAGCGCAGCTGGCCGACGGTCTGGCCGTTGAGCACGCCGCCCAGGCCGCAGGGCGCGAGGATGTCGCAGGGGGTGGTGAGCAGCGCCTCGCTGGCCACCGGATGGGCGCCGAGCTGCTCCACCGCCAGTTGCACCCGGCCGGGGTCGAGGTCGCTGACCAGCAGCTCGGCGCCGGCCGCATGCAGCTCCTCGGCGAGGGCGTAACCGACGTTGCCCAGGCCCTGGATGGCGATGCGCAACCCCTCCAGATCGTCGCTGCCGAGGCGCGCCTGGGCGGTGGCGCGAATCCCGGCGAACACCCCCAGGGCCGTATGCGGTGAAGGATCGCCCTCGCTGGTGGTGCTGGTGGCGTGGCGGGTGTGCTGAGCGATGCAGTCCATGTCGACGCTGGAGGTGCCGCTGTCCATGGCGGTGATGTAGCGCCCGTTCAGCGTCTCGATAAAGCGGCCGAAGGCCTCGAACAGCGCCGCGCGGTTGGCCACATGGGGCGGACGGACGATCACCGCCTTGCCGCCGCCATGTTCGATGCCGGCTAGGGCGGCCTTGTAGCTCATGCCCTGGGCCAGGCGAATGGCGTCGCGGACGGCGCTCTGCTCGTCGGGGTAGGCCAGGTAGCGGCAACCGCCGAGGGCCGGGCCGAGACGGGTGTTGTGGATGGCGATGACGGCCTTGAGGCCAGTGGCCGGATCCTGCGCCAGGTGCAGGGCCTCGAGGCGGGCGGCTTCCATCATGCTGAACATGGGCGAGCTCCCGGTCTGACGTTTGAGCCTCAGTATAGGTGCCTGGGCGGAGACTGGACGCGGATCGGCCGAGGGGCTACAAGAGCAGGAGTCACCGGAGAAAGCGATGAGCCCACGCCAAGCCTGCCTGCTGTGCCTCGAGCGCGATCCGCCCGAGCCGTTCGAAGCGGCGCTGTGGGTCGCCGCCGAACACGATGGGCAGGTGCAGCCGGCGCAGGTGCTCGGCGAACTGCACGGCCTGCAGCTGCAGGTCGGCGCCGGACTGCCCGCCCTGCCGGCGCGCGAACTGGCCCAGCCGCTGCTGCGCCGGCTCGCCGAGCTGGACTACCAGGAGGCCGACGAAGGCGTCACTCGCCCCCGCCACGCGCTGCTCCATGAGGTGCTGCGGCGGCGCCGCGGACAGCCACTGCTGCTGGCGCTGATCGCCCTGGAGCTGGCGCGGCGCCTGGATATCCCCCTGCAGGGGGTGAACTTCCCCGGGCATTTCCTGTTGCGCGTGCCCGGCGCCGATCACCTGCTCGACCCCTGCGGTGGTCGCCGCCTGTATACCCGCGACTGCCGCGAGCTGCTCTACCGCCAGCTCGGCCCGGACATCGAGCTGAGCGCCGAGCATCTGCACAGCGCCGACGCCCGCGCCATGCTGCAACGCCTGTCGCGCAACCTGCGCCTGTTGCACCTGCAGCAGGACGACGACCTGGCCGCACTCAAGGACGCCGAACGGGTGCTGCAGATCGGCCCGCCGAGCATGGTCGACCATCTGGCGCGCGCCGACATCTATCGCAATCTGGCCTGTCCACAGGGCGAACGCTACGACCTCGAACGCGCCCTGCTGCTGTGCGACGACACCGCCCTGCGCCTGCAGCTGAGCCAGCGCCTGCGCAAGCTGGACGGCGCGCCGGCGCTGCACTGAACGACCGTCCCAGAACGCATGCCGAGCTAGATTTTTGCCGCCACCGGCAGGCTCTCGCGCGCACGTTTGACGGCGTTTTTTCTCGTCTACACTGCTGACAGACCGGCATTGCGCAAGTACCGAGAAAGCAACCGGCACGGGGAAACTTCTTGATGGGGACTAGCATGAAAAAACTCTTCGGCTTGCCGCTGTTGGCGGCTTTCCTGAGCACTACCGCCTGTACCAGCACCCTGGTGGCTCCCGAGCAGTATTCGGGCTTCCTGCAGGACTACAGCCGCCTGAGCGAGCAGCAATCGCCGTCCGGCGCCAAAGTGGCGCGCTGGATCGACCCGGACCTGCAGATCGCCCGCTACAACCAGCTTTTTCTGGAGCCCAGTCAGTTCTACCCGCAGCCGCAGCCCAACGCCCGTCTGTCCCAGGAAACCCTGCAAGGCATCACCAACTACTTCGACACCGCGCTGCGCCGCGAGCTGAGCAAGGTCATGCCGCTCACCGACTCGCCCACCGCCGGCACCCTGGTGCTGCGCCCGGCCATCACCGCGGTGTCGGCCTCGACCGAAGGCCTCAAGCCCTACGAAGTCATTCCCATCGCCCTGGTGGTGGCCGCCGCCAGCACCGCGGCCGGCACCCGCGACCAGCAGGTGGAGATCGCCGCCGAGGCCGCGGTCATCGACGCGCAGAACAGCCGCGTGGTCGCCCAGGTGGTGCGCAAGGGCAGCGGCCTGGACCTGGACAACGACGAGCAGGCGATCAGCCTCGACAACGTCAAGCCGGTGATCGATGTCTGGGCCAACGACATGCGCCAGTCCGTCGAGCAGCTCAAGGCCAAGCGTTGAGAACCGCTCTGCCGGCGCCGCTGCGGATCGCCCCAGCGGTGCCGTACGCAGAGCAGCTGCATTAGGGAGGCACTATGCTGGACTACTTCGCCTTGGGCGTACTGATCTTCGCCGCCGTGGTGCTGTTCTACGGCATCATCGCGATCCACGATATTCCCTACGAGATCGCGGTGCATCGCAACCATCCGCAGCAGGATGCCATCCATGTGGCGGGCTGGGTCAGCCTGTTCACCCTGCATGCGATCTGGCCCTTCCTGTGGATCTGGGCGACGCTCTATCGCGAGGATCGCGGCTGGGGCTTCGGCACCACGACCAAGCTGGACGAAGGGCGCCTGCTACAACTGGAACAACAGGTGGCAGCGCTCCAGGCCCGTCTGGATGCGCTGGAACAGCCAGCCGCCGAAGCACCATTGGAGGCGAGGGACTGAGCCATGGATCTGCTGCTGATACTCACCTACACCGCCATCTGCGTCGCCATCTTCAAGATCTTCAAGATTCCGCTGAACAAGTGGACGGTGCCCACCGCCGTGCTGGGCGGCATCGTGCTGATCGGCACGCTGATCTTCCTGATGAACTACAACCACCCCTATTCCGAGGTCTCGCGCAGCTACTTCGTCAGCACCCCCATAGTGCCGGCGGTCAGCGGCCAGGTGATCGAGGTGCCGGTGCGCGGCAACCAGTTGCTGGAAAAGGGCGACGTGATCTTCCGCATCGACCCCACCCCGTTCGAGAATCGCGTGCGCTCGCTCAAGGCTCAGCTGGTGTCGGCCAAGGGCGACCAGTTCCGCGCCAGCGAACTGGCCAGGCGCAACCTGGGCAACCGCCGCGATGTGGATATCACCACCGCGCGCGTGGACGACCTGCAGGCGCAGCTCAATATCGCCCAGTTCGAACTGGACAACACGGTGGTGCGGGCGCCGTCGCGCGGCTACGTGACCCAGGTGGTGCTGCGCCCCGGCATCTATGCGGTGAAGATGCCGCTGCGCCCGTCGGCGATCTTCATTCCCCACGAGGAATATTTCTACGTAGCCTGGATGCGCCAGAACAGCCAGCTGCGCCTGACCCTGGGCGACTCTGCCGAGATCGCCCTCGACGGCCTGCCCGGCCAGGTGTTCCAGGCCCGGGTCAAGCAGGTGCAGCCGGTGATCGCCGAGGGCCAGGTGCAGCCCGGCGGCAGCCTGGTGGGCGTCACCGGCGCCATGCCGGCCGGACGCGTGCCGGTGCTGCTGGAAATCGTCGACCCGGCCTTCGAACCTTACAAGGACCTCATACCGGGCGGCGCCTACGGCCAGGCGGCGCTCTACTCCGAGCACTTCCCCCATGTGGCGATCCTGCGCAAGGTGCTCCTGCGCATGGCGGCCTGGATGAACTACATCTTTCCGTTCCACTGACGCCCGCCACCCACCCGGCGGCGCCTGGCACAGGCGCCGCGCCATGACCCAGAGGAGTCCATCATGTTCGAACCCGGCCACCTCAACCGCAAGAAACAACCCGGCATGCCGGGCGTCCCCGATTACGATATCGACGTCTACTACGAGGTGCGCCACGACCCCAAGGAAGGCGTGCTGCTGCACTTCAGGCTGTCCGGCCAGGTCGCCGGCCGCAGCGTCGCCGAGGAGTTCGACATGCACCGCGACACCGCCTTCAACTTCGCCAGCCGCCTGGCCAAGGCCGCGGTGAAGCTGGGGCTGCCGCCCAATGCCAGCCCGATAATGCGCAGCCACGGCGAGTACGACGCGATGTTCGCGGACATCCGCAAGAAGCTCAACGTCAACCCCGGCGACCCGGTGGACTTCGACCACCTGGACAAGGACGGATTCTGACCCTTTAACCAGCGCTCGTTTCCCCCCACCCACGCGCAGCGCGAGGACCGGAACATGGCCGACGCCAGCAAGAAGATGGGCCTGATCGGCCTGACCACCCTGGTGGCGGTCAACATGATGGGCTCCGGCATCATCATGCTGCCCTCGAGCATGGCCCAGCTCGGCGCGGTATCGCTGCTGTCCTGGGTGGTCACGGCGGTCGGCTCCATGGCCATCGCCTACGGTTTCGCCCAGTGCGGCATCTACTGCCCGCGTCCCGGCGGCATGTCGGCCTATAGCGAGGAAGCCCACGGCAAGTCCGCGTTCTTCCTCTGCTCCTACCTGTACTTCCTGTCGCTGGTGATCGGCAACGTGGCCATCGGCATTTCCGCGGTCGGTTACCTCACACCCTTCTTCCCCTGGCTGGGCAGCAGCGCCGGCGCCCTGGTGCTCGGCACCATCGGCCTGATCTGGCTGACCATCCTGGCCAACCTCGGCGGCCCCAGCCTCACCGGACGCCTCGGCGCGGTGACCGTCTGGGGGGTGATCATCCCGGTGGCCGGCCTCGGCCTGATCGGCTGGTTCTGGTTCCAGCCCAGCCTGTTCATCGAGGCCTGGAATCCCAACGACCTGAAAGTGGGCGACGCCATCGCACAGAGCATCCCGCTGACCCTCTGGGCCTTTCTCGGCATGGAGTCGGCGGCGCAGAACTCCGACGCGGTGGACAATCCCAAGCGCAACGTACCGCTGGCCTGCCTGCTCGGCACCCTCGGCGCCGCCGTGGTCTACGTGCTGTCGACCAGCGTGATCCAGGGCATAGTCCCCAACCCGGAACTGGCCAACTCCAGCGCGCCCTTCGCCCTGGTCTACGCGCGCATGTTCAACGACGGCGTCGGCAACCTGATCATGGCCCTGGCGGTGATGGCCTGCCTCGGCTCCCTGCTCGGCTGGCAGTTCACCCTGGCGCAGACGGCCAAGGTCACCGCCGAACAGGGCATGTTCCCCAAACTCTTCACCCGGGTCAGCTCGCGCGATGCGCCGCTGCTGGGCCTGCTGTTCTGCGGCGTGCTGCAAAGCCTGATCGCCCTGTCGACCATCTCGCCCAACGCCAGCGCCCAGTTCAACAAGCTGGTGGGCCTGGCCGCGGTGACCAACATCATCCCCTACGTCACCTCGCTGACCGGACTGCTGGTGATCATGCACAAGGCCCGGGTGACGCCCCAGGTATTCCGCCGCAACAGCCTGATCCTGCTGGTGGCCATGCTCTACTGCTTCTATGCCCTGTACGCCTCGGGCCTGGATGCGGTGTTCGGCGCGGCGCTGGTGATGGTGGTCGGCTACCTGCTGTTCGGCGCCATCGCCAAGCGCTTCGTCGGTGCCCTCGACAGCCTTGGACGCCCCTAGGAGAACCGGCATGCCCATTCCCTACCTGGCCCGGCTGCTGCTCCTCTGCGCCTGGCTGCCTGCCAGTGCCAGCGCCGCCACCCTGGAGCGCATCGGCGACAGCGGCCAGCTGGTGCTAGGCTTCGTGCCCGGCAACCCGCCCTTCTCCGACGGCGACGCCCGGCAGGCCGACGGCTATGCCATCGAGCTGTGCCGCCGCGCCGCCAGTCAGGTGCAGGAGCAACTGGCCCTGCCGGCGCTACGCCTGCGCTATCAACCGCTGACCACCACGGACATGCTCGACGCGGTGGCCGCCGGGCGCGTCGATATCCTCTGCGCGCCCGTGGTGGAGAGCCTGGAGCGGCGCCGCCAGGTCAGCTTCTCGCTGCCGATCTTCACCGCCGGCCTCGGCGTGGTGGTGCGTCAGGACGCTCCGGCGACGCTGCTGCTGCCGCTCAAGGGCGAGGCGGCGCACAGCGGCCCGACCTGGCGCGCCACCATCAATCGCGGGCTGAGCCGCCATCGCTTCGCCGTGCTCAAGGGCACGGTCAGCGTCGCCTGGGCGCGCACGCGCATTCGCCAGCTCGGCCTGCAATCGGAGCTGGTCGAGGTCGACAGCAATCGGGAGGGGGTCGAGCAGGTCGTCAGCCGC
The DNA here is from genome assembly GCF_044543505.1 of Pseudomonas sp. NPDC077186. Lineage (NCBI taxonomy): Bacteria > Pseudomonadati > Pseudomonadota > Gammaproteobacteria > Pseudomonadales > Pseudomonadaceae > Pseudomonas > Pseudomonas sp. NPDC077186. The sequence continues at coordinate 280,264 of NZ_JBITWE010000005.1, read as the reverse complement.
CGGGTCGACGCCTTCTTCGCCGACCGCCTGGTGCTGCTCAACTACCAGGCCCAGCATCCGCAAGGCGCACAGCTGTGGGTGCCGGAGCGCCTGTTCGAAGTGGAAGCGGTGGCCATGCCGCTGGCCCGCGACGACGAGGACTTCCGCCTGCTGGTGGACACCGCGCTGAGCAAGCTGAACCGCTCCAGCGACGGCGAGGCGCTCTACCGCCGCTTCTTCGGCGAACTCAGCGAGCAGAGTCGGCTGATGTTGCGGCTCAACTCGCGGCCCTGAGCCCGCGCTCAGAGCCTGTTCAAAGTCTCGCGAGCTAGAGCAATGCAAGGCAAAAACAGGCGAGGGCGCGGAGTTTACGAGCTGTAAATGAGCAGCCCGAGCCTGTTTTTAACGCAGCAGTGCCGACGCGCAGCAGACTTTGAACAGGTTCTCAGGCCGAGGCGGCCAGGCTGTGGAAACTGAAGTAGTAACGCAGCGCGTCGACCATCTCGACGTAGTCGGCCGGCGGCGCCACCAGGGCGAAGCCGGAGTCGTAGCTGCCGGGGGTGACGTCCTCGCGGCACCACTGGCAGGTGGCGGAGAAGTCGACGAAGTGCTGGCCGTGCTGGCCGGGGATCTTCAGGCGCATGTCGAAGCGCGCACCCACCAGCATCGGCAGCTGGCTGATCAGCATCAGGCCGTCCAGTGAGACATTGCCGATGGAGCCCATCGGCTTGTCGGTGATGCGGTTGAACACCTTCAGGTAATAGGGCAACTGATGGCGTTCGATTCGACGTTGGCTGCGCATGCTGGCGAATCGCTACAAGGGGTTTTGAGTATGGCCCCGAAGCCGCCGCTTAACCAGCCTCAGCCACAGCGCTCGGCGATGCGCGTGCGCAGCTGGCGACGAGCGGTGTCGGTCTCTTCATCACTGTAATAAATGCGCTCGCCGCTGGCGTCCGTGCGGTAGTAGCTGAAGCCTTCCGGAATCTGCGCCAGGCGCCGGCGCAGGTCGCGGCATTCGGCGGCGCGCGCCTCGCGCTGTTCGGTCGCGGCGGCGGCGGCCTGCTGCTGCTCCTCGCGGCGGGCATCGAAGAAGCGCTGGCTGCGCGCCTCGCGCTCGCGGGTGTGGGCGTCGCGTTCGACCACCTGCGGCTTGACCTCCACCGTCTCGGCGCCGGCGCCCGGGCGCTGGCCGAAATGCACGCGACCCTGGGCGTCGGTCCAGCGATAGATTTCCGCTGCGGCCAGGGCCGGCAGCAACAGGGCGACAAACAGCAGGCTGCGCATGCTGATCCTCCTTGAACAGATGGCCCAGCTTAAACCGTCGCGCCGCCGGCGCAAATGCGCCGAGACCGGCGGCCGCTCAGAGCGCGGCCGGGCTGGCCTTTGCCGGCTCCGGCGGATTGTGGTGGCCGAGCTGCTCCAGGGTCTGCAGGCGCGCGCGGGCACGGTAGGCGTACTCGCTGGTCGGGTAGCGGCTGATGATGAACTGGTAGGTCTGCGCCGCGTCGACGAACAGGTTCTCGCGCTCCAGGCACTGGCCGCGCAGCAGCGAGATTTCCGGCTGCAGGTAGCCGCGCGAACGACTCTTGCGTTCGGCCTTCGACAGCTCCAGGGCGACGCAGGCGCAGTCGCCATCCTCGTAGGCGCGATAGGCGTTGTTCAGGTGATGGTCGAGCGACCAACGGGTGCAGCCCGTGGCGACCAGCGCCAGGGTCAGAATGATCAGGGTTCGCATGGGCAGTTCCTCCGCTGAGCAGTGTATCGACTGGCGCCGGGAAAACTGAACCGCCGCAAACCTCCGATGGGTTGTGCCGCGCCCGCCTTGGCGCTGGGCGGGCGGCTGACTAGACTGCGGCGCATCGGCCGACTCCGGCCAAGGAGCCCGCATGCCCGCCGCCCGCCTGATCGCCATCGTCCTGAGTACCAGCCTGCTGGCCGCCTGCGCCCCGACCACGCCGCTATTTATCGCCCAGGTCACCACCAACGAGGTGGTCGAGTACAAGGCGCTGAAGACCAAGCGCATGACCGCCGCCATCGAGGAGGAAGGCGACCTGCTCACCTACAGCGCCATGGCCATCCGCGACGCCCACAGCGACAAGGCCGAGGCCCTGTACCTGGACGGCTACCGCGACCGCCAGCTGAGCGGCGAGGTGCGCGCCATCGCCCTGTACCAGATCGGCCTGATCTACATGAACCGCTTCAACGAGCAGCGCGACGACGCCAAGGCGCTCAACTACTTCTACCGGGTACTCAACGAGTTCCCCGCCAGCCAGGCCGCCGGCCGCGCCGAGCAGCGCATCGGGCTGATCCGCCAGCGCAGCGAGGAGCCGCTGCACAAGACCTCGCGCGAGCTGCTGGCGCACTGGCAGCCGAGCCAGAACCTCGACCTGTACCAGAGCAGCCTCGACCCGGACATGACCCTGCTGTCGCGCCGTGCCGTGCTCAAGGGCCGCGTCGCCGAGGCCGAGGAGCTCTACTTGCTGGGCCTGGCCGACCCGCACGTGCCGGCCGAGATCAAGGAAAAGGCGCTGTACCAGCTGGCGCTGATGCACATGGCGGCGGACAACCCCGACGCCGACCGCGCCAAGGCCATCGCCTACCTGCGCCGCCTGCTGCTGCAGTACCCGGACGGCGAGCTCAACGCCAAGGCCGCGCGCCACCTGGACATGGCGCTGAATCCGGCCGTGCGCTGAGCGGCGCCCGCCCTTCGTTCACCTCCTGGGGCTAAGCTGACCCATATCAAGGCAGGCGCCTGCCAGGCGCGCTGCAATGCTCGGGTCATCCTCGCGAGGTACAGGCCATGAAACTGCAACGACTGCTGGTGGTCATCGACCCCAACCGCGACAGCCAGCCGGCGCTGCAACGCGCCGCCTGGCTGGCCCGGCACAACCCGGCGCAGCTGCACCTGCTGCTGGTGGACTACCACGCCGGCCTCGACGGCCGCCTGTTCGACAGCGCGATCCAGGCCAAAGGCCGCGCCGCGCTGCTGGAGCAGCATGGCCAATGGCTGGAGCAACGCGTCGCGCCGCTGCGCAGCGGCGGTCTCGAGGTGCAGGTGGACATCCGCTGGGGCAAACGCCTGGACAAGGAGGTGCTGGCCAAGGTCGCCGAACTGCAGCCGGATCTGGTGTTCAAGTCCGCCGCGCACAACAGCCTGCTGCGCCGCCTGCTGCTGACCGACAGCTGCTGGCAGCTGATCCGCCATTGCCCGGTGCCGCTGTGGCTGGTGCACCACGCCGAGTGGCAAGGGCGCAGCCTGTGCGCCGCGCTCGACCCGCTGCACAGCGCCGACAAGCCGGCGGCCCTGGATCACCTGTTGATCCGCACGGCCATGGAGCTGAGCCGGCGCTTCGCCCTGCAGGCCCACTACCTGCACTGCCACGCGCCGCTGCCGCGCACCCTGGTGTTCGACGCGGCGATGGTCGCCGACTACGACAGCTATGTGCACGACAGCGCGAAAAGCCACCGCGAGGCCTTCGAGCAGCTGCTCGGCCAGTACCCCATCGCCCTGCCCGACACCCACCTGCTGGAAGGTTTCACCGAGGAAGTGCTGCCGCGTTTCGTGCGCGAGCACAATATCGACCTGCTGCTGATGGGCGCCATCGCCCGCGGCCAACTCGACACCGCCCTGATCGGCCACACCGCGGAGCGGGTGCTGGAGGCCGTGGAGTGCGACCTGCTGGTGTTCAAGGCGGATTCGTCACGTAGTGCAACGGAACAATGACTACAGCGAATCGCCGTAGTAGCCTCGCCGGCACATTCCATTAGGGAGTCCGCGCATGACCTTTCGCCGCACCAAAATCGTCGCCACCCTGGGCCCGGCCAGCAACTCGCCGGAAGTGCTCGAGCAGCTGATTCTCGCCGGCCTCGACGTGGCCCGCCTGAACTTCTCCCACGGCACGCCCGACGACCACAAGGCCCGCGCCCAGCTGGTGCGCGAGCTGGCGGCCAAGCACGGCCGGCACGTGGCGCTGCTCGGCGACCTGCAGGGGCCGAAGATCCGCATCGCCAAGTTCGAGAACAAGCGCATCGAGCTCAAGGAAGGCGACCTGTTCCGCCTGTCCTCCAGTCACTCGCGCACGGCCGGCACCCAGGACGTGGTCGGCATCGACTACCCGGCGCTGATCCAGGACTGCGACGTCGGCGACGAGCTGCTGCTGGACGACGGCCGGGTGGTCATGCGCGTCGAGCTCAAGGGCGCCGACGAGCTGCACTGCCGCGTGCTGATCGGCGGCCCGCTCTCCGACAACAAGGGTATCAACCGCCGCGGCGGCGGCCTCACCGCGCCGGCGCTGACCGACAAGGACAAGGTCGACATCAAGCTGGCCGCCGAAATGGAGCTGGACTACCTCGCCGTGTCCTTCCCGCGCGACGCCGCCGACATGGAATATGCCCGCCGCCTGCTCAGCGAGGCCGGCGGCACGGCCTGGCTGGTAGCCAAGATCGAACGCGCCGAAGCGGTGGCCGACGACGAGGCGCTGGACGGCCTGATCCGCGCCAGCGATGCGGTGATGGTGGCGCGCGGCGACCTCGCCGTGGAGATCGGCGACGCCGAGCTGGTCGGCATCCAGAAGAAGATCATCGCCCACGCCCGCCGCCTGAACAAAGCGGTGATCACCGCCACGCAGATGATGGAGTCGATGATCCACAGCCCGATGCCGACCCGCGCCGAGGTCTCCGACGTAGCCAACGCCGCGCTGGACTACACCGACGCGGTGATGCTGTCGGCCGAGAGCGCCGCCGGCGAATACCCGGTGGAAGCGGTCGAGGCCATGGCCCGCGTCTGCCTCGGCGCGGAAAAGCACCCGACCAGCCAGAAGTCCAGCCACCGCATCGGCCGCACCTTCGAGCGCTGCGACGAGAGCGTGGCCCTGGCCACCATGTACACCGCCAACCACTTCCCCGGCGTCAAGGCCATCATCAGCCTGACCGAGAGCGGCTACAGCCCGCTGATCATGTCGCGCATCCGCTCGTCGATCCCGATCTACGCCTTCACCCCGCACCGCGAGGCGCAGGCCCGCGTGGCGCTGTTCCGCGGCGTCTACACCGTGCCCTTCGACCCGGCCGCACTGCCGGCCAACAAGGTCAGCCAGGCGGCGGTGGACGAGCTGCTCAAGCGCGGCGTGGTCGAGCCCGGCGACTGGGTGATCCTGACCAAGGGCGACAGCTACCACGGCACCGGCGGCACCAACACCATGAAGATCCTGCATGTCGGCGATCCGCTGGTGTAAGCGACGGCAATGAACGAAAGGCCGCTCGATGAGCGGCCTTTTGCTTTTTTGGGGCGCTGCATGCTGGCTCTGTAGGGTGCGCCGTGCGCACCGGCTTTTATCGATACGCTGCGTTCTGTCTACCCGCAATGTCTCGGTGCGCGCGGCGCACCCTACGTGAACTTGGAAAAATCCGGCTTTCTGCGCTGCATAAAGGCCGACAGCGCCTCGATGGCCTCGGGCGAGCGCAGGCGTTGGCCGAACAGCGCGCCCTCCTCCTCGATCACCCGGCGCAATTGCTCGCGATCCGGTGCGCGCATCAGGCGCTTGCTGTCGGCCAGCGCCGCGGGAGCCAGGTCGAGAAAGCGCAGCGCCATCTCGCGCGCCTTGGCCAGGGTCGCCGCGCCGTCGTCCAGCGCCTGGTTGGCGATGCCCCAGGCCGCCGCCTGCTCGCCGCTAAAGCCCTGTCCCAGCAATAGCAACTCGGCGGCGCGCGCATGGCCGAGCAGACGCGGCAGGATCAGGCTGGAGCCGTACTCCGGGCACAGGCCGAGGTTGACGAAGGGCATCTTCAGTTGCGCGTCGCGGCTGACGTAGACCAGGTCGCAGTGCAGCAGCAAGGTGGTGCCGATGCCCACCGCCGGCCCCGCCACCGCCGCCACCACCGGCTTGCTGAACTCGAACAGCGCGCGCATGAACTGGAACACCTCGCTGTTCAGCCCGCTCGGCGGCGCCTGGATGAAGTCGGCGACGTCGTTGCCGCTGGTGAAGCACTGCTCGCCGCCGGTGAGCAGCACGGCGCGCACCGTCGGGTCGCGGTCGGCCTCGTCGAGCACCTCGGCCATGCCGGCGTACATGGCGCGGGTCAGCGCGTTCTTCTTGTCCGGGCGCTGCATGCGCAGGGTCAGCAGCGCACCGTCGCGCTCGATTTGCAGGTATTCGCTCATGGATGCTCCAGAATCACGGAATCGTCCCCGCGTAGGGTGCGCCGTGCGCACGGCCCAAGCATCCTACATACGGGTTAGAAACAGGTCGGCGAACATCTGGCTGCGCGGCAAACCGGCCATATAGAGGCGCCGCGCGAAGCTGTCGACCGTAGCGGGATGGCCGCAGAGTAAGGCCAGGGTCTGCCGCGAAACAAGGCGCAGTTCGGCCAAAGCAGCCGGCAACTGCGCCGCCGTCAGCAGTTCGACCTGCAGCTGCGCGTGCTCGCCAGCCAGCGCCTGCAGCGCGCCGGCCAGGTAATGCTCGGCCGGCTCGTGGGCCGCATGCAGCAGGCGGATGGCGCCGCGATGCTCCTGGCGCAGCGCCTCGCGCAGCACGCCGTAGAGCGGCGCCAGGCCGGTGCCGGCGGCCAGCAGCCAGAGCGGCCGCGCCTGCCAGTCGGGATCGTAGTGCAGCGCGCCGCCGCGCAACTCGCCCAGGCGCAGGTCGTCGCCAAGCTGCAGGCGCCGCGCCGCGTCGCAGAAGGCGCCGGGCTGGCGGCAGTCGAGATGGAATTCCAGCCAGGGGTCCTCGCCCGGCAGGCTGGCCAGGGAATAGGGCCGCGCCACGCCGTCGGCGCTCCACAGCAGCAGGTGCTGGCCGGCCTGGTAGCGCAGCCGTCGCTCGGGTTGCAGGCGCAAACGCAGCACGCTGGGGCTCAACCAGTCGAGGCCGACCACCCTGGCGCCCAGGCCGTCGCGCTGCGGATCGAAGGGTTCGACTTCGAGATCGCCGCCGACCTGACACTGGCAGGCCAGGCGCCAGCCCTCGACGCGTTTGTCGGCGGCCAGCGCCTCGGGCTGCAGATCCAGCGGCTCACCGGCCCGGCAACGCACCAGGCAGGCGTGGCAGCTGCCGGCGCGGCAGCTGTAGGGCACGGCAACGCCGCCGGCCAACAGGGCATCGAGCAGATTGGCCCGTTCGGCCACCTGCAGACGTTTGGCGCCAACGCGCAATTCAGGCACCCGCTCTCTCCCAGCTGGCATCGCAGCGATTGCGGCCGCCGCGTTTGGCCTGGTACAGCGCCTGGTCGGCGCGCTGCAAGGCCTCGTCGAGGTCGTCGCCGGCGGCGAGCAGGGTCATGCCGGCGGACAGGCTGAGATTATCCACCTTTATCCCCACCGGTTCAGCCTGGGCGAAGGCTTCGCGCAGGCGTTCGCAGCAGGCGGTGAACTGGTCGGCATCGGTATTGGGCAGCAGCAGGACGAATTCCTCGCCGCCGTAGCGGGCAATGATGTCGCCGTCGCGCAGGCAGGCGCGCGCCACCGCGGCGAAGGTCTGTAGCACGCGGTCGCCGGCGGCGTGGCCATGGGCGTCGTTGATGCGCTTGAAGTGGTCCAGGTCGATCAGCGCCAGGCCGTGCTGGCGACCCGTACCGAGGTGCTCCAGCTCGCGGCCGGCCAGACGAAGGAAATGCCGGCGGTTGAACAGCCCGGTCAGCTCGTCGGTGGCCACCAGGTCCTCGAGCTGGCGCATCATGCCGCGCAGGGTGTCCTGGTGCGCCTGCAGGGCGAAGCGGCGCTGGCGCATGCGTTGACGCATGGCCTGCACGTAGCCGGTGAACAGGCACAGCCAGACCAGCAGGACGAACAGCACGCCGACCTGCAGCAGCGCCAGGCTGGGCTCGCCGAGCTGTTCGCGGTAGGCCTGGATCAGGGTCATGCCGGCGTAGCCGAAGAAGGCGAACGCCGCGCAGCGCACGAACACCCGTGGCCGCAACTGGAACACGCCGAACAGCAGGATCAGCACGTAGAACACCAGCAGGCTGCCGCGGGCGCTGTCGAAGAAGGCCAGCAGCAGCGGCTGCCAGGCCAGCGCCACGAGCACCTGCGCCTCGGTCAGGCTGGGGTCGGCGAAGCGCAGGTTGCGCCCGGAAAGAAACAGCCAAAGCAGCACCAGCTGGCTGGCGAACACCCCGAGGCTCAGGCCGGCGGCGGTGGCGAACGAGCCCTGGAACAGGCCGGCGAAGAAGGCGAACCAGCACAGCAGCGCCATCATCGTGTAGGTGGCACAGGCCATGGCAAAGCGCTTGAGCAGCAGACTCTGCAAGCTGCGTTGCGTTACCCGGTGGCTGGTTGGGCTCATGGGCTCCATCCCATACTGGCATCTGGCCGTTACTCTACCCCCGTGATCACAAATTGCCTAGCGCGCCGATAACCGCCCACAGCTAGCAGCATCGACCTTCGGCGGCTGTGCCCTGTGCGACCGGCGCGCTATACTGCCGCGCCTTTTTTCCGCAGTTGCGCCGGGTCGTGATTCGGCGCTTCCTTATAGATGTTCCCTGATAGAGGAGCGCCCCAATGACCGTGATCAAGCAGGACGACCTGATCCAGAGCGTCGCCGACGCCCTGCAGTTCATCTCCTATTACCACCCCGTCGACTTCATCCAGGCCATGCACGAGGCCTACCTGAAGGAAGAGTCGCCGGCCGCCAAGGACTCCATGGCGCAGATCCTGATCAACTCGCGGATGTGCGCCACCGGCCACCGCCCGATCTGCCAGGACACCGGCATCGTCACCGTGTTCGTCAAGGTCGGCATGGACGTGCGCTGGGACGGCGCCAGCATGAGCGTCGACGACATGATCAACGAGGGCGTGCGCCGCGCCTACAACCTGCCGGAGAACGTCCTGCGCGCCTCGATCCTGGCCGACCCGGCCGGCGCGCGCAAGAACACCAAGGACAACACCCCGGCGGTGATCCACTACAGCATCGTCCCCGGCGACAAGGTGGAAGTGGACGTCGCGGCCAAGGGCGGCGGCTCCGAGAACAAGTCGAAGATGGCCATGCTCAACCCGTCCGACTCCATCGTCGACTGGGTGCTGAAGACCGTGCCGACCATGGGCGCCGGCTGGTGCCCGCCCGGCATGCTCGGCATCGGCATCGGCGGTACCGCCGAGAAGGCCGCGGTGATGGCCAAGGAAGTGCTGATGGAGCACATCGACATCCACGAGCTGAAAGCCCGCGGCCCGCAGAACCGGATCGAGGAACTGCGCCTGGAGCTGTTCGACAAGGTCAACCAGCTGGGCATCGGCGCCCAGGGCCTGGGCGGCCTGACCACCGTGCTCGACGTCAAGATCATGGACTACCCGACCCACGCCGCCTCCTTGCCGGTGTGCATGATCCCCAACTGCGCCGCCACCCGCCACGCCCACTTCGTGCTCGACGGCAGCGGCCCGGCCGAACTGGAAGCACCGGACCTGTCCGCCTACCCGGAAATCGTCTGGGAAGCCGGCCCGAGCGCACGTCGCGTCAACCTCGACACCCTCACCCCGGAAGAGGTGCAGAGCTGGCAGCCGGGCGAGACCGTGCTGCTCAACGGCAAGATGCTCACTGGCCGCGACGCCGCGCACAAGCGCATGGTCGACATGCTGAACAAGGGCGAACAGCTGCCGGTGGATCTGAAAGGCCGCTTTATCTACTACGTCGGCCCGGTCGATCCGGTGCGTGACGAAGTGGTAGGCCCGGCTGGCCCGACCACCGCCACGCGCATGGACAAGTTCACCCGGCAGATCCTCGAGCAGACCGGTCTGCTCGGCATGATCGGCAAGTCCGAGCGCGGCCCGATCGCCATCGACGCGATCCGCGACAACAAGGCCGTGTACCTGATGGCCGTCGGCGGCGCCGCCTACCTGGTCGCTCAGGCGATCAAGAAGTCGCAGGTACTGGCCTTCCCCGAGCTGGGCATGGAGGCGATCTACGAGTTCGAGGTCAAGGACATGCCGGTGACGGTGGCGGTCGACACCAAGGGCGAGTCGGTGCACATCACCGGCCCGGCGATCTGGAACAAGAAGATCGCCGACAGCCTGGCGGTGGAAGTGAAGTAAGCGCCAACGCAGGCGACAGACCCGGCCGCGTGCCGGGTTTGTCGTTTCTGGCGCCGACAGCGCTAAGTGCGCATCCGCAGCGACGGTATTTTGGCTTGGCAAAATGCCACTAAACCGTCAGTCGCATTTCTCGCGCCCTTCGTCATCCGCCCCGTTCTAGAGCGGTTCACGCCCGATTCCAAACCCTATGCTGCAACTCCCAGAGTTCCGCAGCAGGGAGAGCGCCATGTCCAGTTTCGTCAGTTTTCTTCGCCGGCCGCTGCTGGCCGGCCTTGCCAGCCTGTTGCTGGCCAGCCAGCTGGCCCAGGCCGCCCCGTCGCACTCGCTGAAAGCGCCGCGGCCGCTGGTCTGGGCAGACTTTCTCGGCCTCAACGCGCAGCTGCACTGGTTCTCGGAAAGCGCCTACCGCCAGCAGATCGCCAAGCTCAAGGCGCTCAACCTGCGCTGGGTGCGCCTCGGCCTGCACTGGATGCTGCTGGAGCCGAGCCCCGGTCAATGGCAGCTGAACGAGCTCGACCGGCTGATCCAGGTGATGCAGGAGGAGCAGCTCAAACCGCTGATGTACCTGGTCGGTTCGCCCGCCTTCGCCAGCTCGGCGCCGGCCGGGGCGAGCAATATCGACCAGTACCCGCCGAGCAACCCGCAGCTGTTCGCCAGCAGCCTGGCCCACCTGGCCGGGCGCTATCCGCAGGTTCAGGCCTGGCAGGTATGGAACGAACAGAACATCCCGCCGTTCTGGCAACCGGCGGAAGACCCGCTGCACTACCGCCAGTTGCTGGAAAGCAGCCTCGATGCCCTCAGCGCGGTGCGCCCGCAGGCCACCCAGGTAATGGGCGGCCATGCCTACTACAGCCAGATGCCGGTACGCGGCGGGCTGATGCTCGAGGCGCTGATGCACCTCGGCAGCCTCAAGCCGAACCGGGTCAGCGCCTATCACCCCTACTCGCAGGAACCGGAGGGCGACGTGCCCGGCGCCGGCGACTTCCTGCTCAACGCCGGCACCCTCAACCAGCATCTGCGCCTGCTCGGCAGCGGGCCGATCTGGGCCACCGAGTTCGGCTGGTCGAGCTACCCCGGACCGGTGGAGCTGCAGCCGATCATCGGCGAGCAGGGCCAGGCCGACTACCTGCTGCGGCGCCTGGCGCTGATGAGCGCGATGGACTTCGACAAGGTGTTCCTCTTCACCCTCAGCGATCTGGACGCCCGCGCCACGCCGCGCGACCGCTTCTACGGCCTGCTGCGCCTGGACGGCAGCGAAAAGCCCGCCTACCAGGCGCTCAAGCGCTTCCTGCAGATCGCCGGCCCGAGCCTGACGCCGCTGACCCCGCCGGCCTTCGCCGACGCCCCGGCGGGCATGCTCAGCATCGCCTGGCAACGCGCCGACGGCCGCTGGCTCTGGCTGTTCTGGGCGCAGGAGGCCGGCACGCTGCGCCTGCAACGCAACGGCAGCGGCACCCTGTACAACCCGCTGCGCGGCACCAGCCAGGCGCTGCGCAGCAGTGGCGGCGGCATCACCATCAATGTCAGCCGAGAACTGCAGATGCTGTTGCTATGAGCGGCCGAAGCGCGCCAGCTGCATCTCGCGCAGGCGGCTCAGGGTGCGGCGGAAGGGAAACTCCAGGTAGCCCTGGGTGTAGAGCTCGCCCAGCGCCACCTCGGCCTCGATATACAGCGGCACGCGGCGGTCGTAGCACTCGTCGACCAGAGCGATGAAGCGGCGTACCGCGTCGTCGTTGCGCGACAGCGCCGGCAGCTGGCGATCCCCGGCGTCGACCCGTTCGGCACCATCCTCGGTGCCACGGGCGATGCGTCCCTCGCACTGCTCGCCGCCCAGGCAAGGCACCTCGCCGAGCAGGATGGCCGGAAAGCGCTCACAGAGTTCGATGAAGTCGGGCGCCGCCAACGGCTGCTGGCACAGATCATTGAAGCGGCACCATAGCGCCGCCGGGCTTTGACCGAGGGCCGAGACGCGGCGATGGGCCAATTCCACTGGTTCACGGCCAATGACCTGCCCCTCGCTCAAACGGGCAAACAGCTCGCCCAAAGCCTGTGGCTGCTGCACCCAATAACGCTGGACCTCGGCGCCGGGGTGCAGGCGATGATCCTGCGCGCCGTCCACCGCCACCACCTGCATATGCGCCTTGAGCGCGGCGATGGCCGGCAGAAAGCGCTCGCGGTTGTAGCCCTCGGCGTAGAGCTGCTGCGGCGGCTGGTTGGAGGTAGCCACCAGCACCACGCCCTGCTCCACCACCAGGCTGAGCAGGCGGCCGAGCAGCATGGCGTCGCCGATATCGCTGACGAACAGCTCGTCGAAGCACAGCACGCGCACCTCGCGCCCCAGTTCCTCGGCCAACAGACGCAGCGGGTCGGGGTTGCCGGTCAGCTGGAACTGGCGGCGATGCACCCACTGCATGAAATGGTGGAAATGCTGACGCCGCGCCGGCACCCGCAGGGTGTTGTAGAAGCTGTCCATCAGCCAGGTCTTGCCGCGCCCGACTGGGCCCCAGAGGTACACGCCGAGCGGACGCTCGCCGCGCTGCACGGCCTCGTGGCAGCGTTGCAGCGCGTCCACCGCATGACGCTGCGCGGCATCGACGACGAAACCGGCAGCCAGCGCCCGCTCATAGGCGGCCTGCGGCGAATCCGGCAGCGCCTGCGGGGCGTTCAACGCAGCACCAGCCGGCCGTCGTCGAACTGCCGCGGCCAGTCGCGGCGGGTGAATACCTGGCCCTGCTCGCGCAGCCGACGCACCGCGTCCAGGTCCAGCTCGGCGATCAGCCAGCGGCTGCGCCGCGGGCACAGCTCGGCGCTCTCGGCGAGCACGCCGCTGGCCGGCATGCCGTAGTCCGACGGCACGTAGAGCGCGGCGCGGCCGATGTTCTCGTCCAGCGCCGGCGACCAGGGCGCCAGGCCGACGGTGGGCGCCTGCAGCACGGCGATCTGGTTCTCCAGGGCGCGGGCCTGGGCACCGATGCGCACGCGGTGAAAGCCGGCCTCGGTGTCGGTGCAACTGGGGGCGAGGATCAGGTCCACCCCGGCCTCGGCCAGGGTGCGCGCCAGCAGCGGGAATTCGTTGTCGTAGCAGATCAGGATGCCCAGCTTGCCCAGCGCCGTGTCGAACACCTTGAGCCCGCTGCCGGCGGCGATGTGCCACTGCTCCAGCTCGAAGCGGGTCATGATCAGCTTGTCCTGGCTGCCCAGGCAGCCGTGCGGGCCGAACAGCCAGGCGCGGTTGCGGTAGCGGCCATCGGCGTCCAACACCGGCAGAGAACCGGGTTGCAGATGGATCTTCAGGCGTCGCGCCAGGGCCTCGCACAGCGCCAGCCAACGCGGCAGCAGCGGCTGGATGCCGGCGATGGAGCCATGCAGGTCGCCGCGCTCGGCTTCGGGCAGCTGACCGCTGAGCACCAGGCCGGCGTATTCCGGCAGCAGCAGCAACTCCGCGCCCTGCCCCGCGGCCTCCTCGCACAGCGCGGTGAGGTGCGCGGCGTAGGTCTCCCAGCTCTGGTGCAGGTCGATATGGTATTGGCAGGCGGCGACCCTGATCATCGAGCGAGCTCCTTCAACCAGAACGACATGGGCTTGGCCGATTCCTCGCGCTCGTCCAGGTCGCGCCAGTGGTATTCGGTGTGCAATTCGGGATGGTGGCGATAGCCGCGCCGCGCCCAGAAGGCGTCCAGCGGCTGGTAGTCGGCGGGCCGCCGCGGGTGCTCGGCCGGACGCTGCACGGCGCAGAAGGCGCACCAGTCGAAACGCCCCAGATGCCGCGCATGGGCCTCACGCTCGGCGAAGAAATGCAGACCCAGGCCGCGGCCGCGCCAGGCCGGCAACAGCACCGACTCGGCCAGATAGAAGACCCGCGTCGGGTCCCAGCCGGCCTCGACGAAGGGCCGCTGGAACTCCTCGGTCTCATCGCTCAGCGGCAGCGCGGTGGAGGCGCCGACCACGCGGCCCTCGTCGCGCACCAGTACGCACAGGCTGCCCGCGCTGCGCACGTAGGTCGCCAGGTACTCGGCCTCGTAGGCGAGACTGCCGTCGTAGAGATAGGGGAACTCGCGAAACACGGCGATGCGCAGGCGCGCCAGGTCGTCGATATGGGGCGCGATCTCGGCACCGCGCAGCAGTCGGATGTCCATGGGGCGTCGCTCGCCAGCAGCAGGGTGACGCCGGCGGCTATGCCGGCGGGAAGCGGCGAACTTATCATGCGCGCCAGCCAACCGCTAAACGGACTACGACAGGAGCGTCCCCATGACCGCCACCGAACTGCTGCAGGCCTACTACGCCGCCTTCAACGCCGGCGATATGCCCGCCTTCCTCGACCTGCTCAGCGAGGACGTGGTGCACGACATCAACCAGGGCGAGCGCCAGGTCGGCAAGGCCGCCTTCGCCGCCTTTATGGACAAGATGAACCGCTGCTACCGCGAGCGCCTGGAAGACATCGTGCTGATGCAGAACGAAGGCGGCGACCGCGCCGCCGCCGAATTCGTAGTGCATGGCCAGTACCTGGCCGACGACGAGGGCCTGCCGCCCGCCAATGGCCAGACCTACGTGCTGCCGGCCGGCGCCTTCTTCGAGATCAAGGCAGGCAAGGTGGCGCGCATCAGCAACTACTACAACCTGGGCGACTGGGTGGCCCAGGTCTGCTGACAAGCAATAGGCACCGACCAATCGACACCATAGCCACAATCGAATTCATCAATATCTAGCAACGCCCGATCATGCCTCCCTGTCAGCCATATCGCTCAGGGAGCCTCGCCATGACCATGCTCAAACGCCTCTTCCAGCACGTCCGCCCGAGCCCGAAGCCGGCGGCGCCGGCCGTGCCGGAGCATCCGAACTTCTGGATGTACCCGTGATTCAACCGGCGCCGCCGACCACCCGCAGCGGCACCGCGCGCCCGGCCTTCTGCGCCAGGTAGCGGGTGCAGCTGACGCGCAGGAAGGAGGCGAAGTTGACCACCTCGCCGCGAAAGTCCATGACCTCGTCGTAGAGCTTGGCGATCAGCTGGTTGGTGGTCATGCCGTCGACTTCGGCGATCTCGCGCAGGATGTCCCAGAACTGGTTCTCCAGGCGCAAGGTGGTCACCACCCCGTGAATGCGCAGCGAACGCGAGCGCGATTCGTAGAGAATCGGATCGGCCTTTACATAGAGTTCGCACATCGGCTCTATCTCCTGTAGCCCGGATGCAATCCGGGGAATTGCGGCAATGATGCGCCGCGGATGGCGTCCGGGCTACGGCTGGACTACAGACGGATCTCGGTGCCGAGCAGCTTGAGAAAGCCCGCCAGCCAGGCCGGATGCGCGGGCCAGGCCGGCGCGGTGGCCAGGTTGCCCTGCACGTGGGCCTGATCCACCGGGATCTCCACGTAGCGGCCGCCGGCCAGCGTCACCTCCGGCGCGCAGGCCGGGTAGGCGCTGCATTCGCGGCCCTCCAGCACGCCGGCGGCGGCCAGCAGCTGGGCGCCGTGGCAGACTGCGGCGATCGGCTTGGCGGCCTTGGCGAAGGCTTGCACCAGCGCCACCACCTCGGCATTCAGGCGCAGGTACTCCGGGGCGCGGCCGCCGGGAATCAGCAGCGCGTCGTACTCCTCGGCCTTGACCTTGGCGAAGTCGAAGTTGAGGGCGAAGTTGTGCCCCGGCTTCTCGCTGTAGGTCTGGTCGCCCTCGAAATCGTGGATGGCGGTGCGCACGGTCTGCCCGGCGACCTTGTCCGGACACACCGCATGCACGCTGTGACCGACCATCTGCAGGGCCTGGAAGGGCACCATGGTTTCGTAATCTTCGGCGTAGTCGCCGACCAGCATCAGAATCTTCTTGGCAGCCATGATCGTCTCCTGAGGGTGGATGCAACGGGGCCATTATTCGCCCCTACTTGCTCCGACAGGTAACAGCCCGGTACTACTCCCGTGCGCCCGTGCAGGCCGATGGTCGTTGCCGCGGGCTGGTGCGCGGCGCACCCTACGTCACCGCCGCACAACCGCCATCAGATGCCGATCTTGTCCAGCGCCTGGCCGACCGAGCGCCAGAAGCCACGCTGCGGGCGCTCCACCTCTTCATGCAGGGCGGCGATGCGGGCCGGCGGCTGCACCAGGCGGGTGGCGCCCAGTTCGCGCTCGGCCAGTTCGGCCGACACCAGCTGCAGCGGGCCATCGCCGCCACCGTCCAGGGCGCCGCTGTGCGGCGGCGGGCCGTCCTCGTCGTAACGCAGGTAGTAGGTAGCCCCCACGGCGGCGTCCAGGCTGAAGCTGGCGATCAGGGTGAAGTCCAGCGGCCCGTCGGCCAGCAGGGTCCAGAAGCTGCCGGCCAGCGGCCGGCGCATTTCCAGCCGATGGTTGGCCGCCTCGAACTCCAGCACCAGGTAACCGTTGCTCGGCAGGCTGCCGATCAGCTGGTTGTCGAGAAACAGTCCCGGCGCCTCCAGCTCCTGATCGGCCCAGTCGTTGCGCGGCCGGTAGAGGTAGACCAGGGCGTGGTTCTCGTCGCTCAGCGCGTGGGGGACGAAGGCTTCGCCGTCCAGATCGCCGAAGAAGGCGCCGGGGGTCGAGCAACCGACCAGCAGGACGGCGAGCAAGGACAGCAGCAAACGACGCATCGAGCATTCCTTGTGGGGGCATGCACGCAGCTTAGCCGGCCCGTGCACGGGCAACACCCGACAAAAGTGCGGCCCGTTCAGAAGGCGCCGTGGCGCCCCTTGCCGTCGCGAAAGCGCCGCGCGCCCTCCGCCGTCTCGCCGCTGGCCACCACCGCCAGGCCGCCGCGGAATTCGCCGGCCAGCGCCTGGCTCAGCGGCAGGTCCCACTGCGCATAGACACTGGCGCGGTCGGCCAGCAGGCAGCGCTGGGGGAAGGCGGCGAGCTGCGCCGCCAACTGCTGCGCCGCCGCCAGCGCCTGCCCGGGGGCCACCACCCGATTGATCAGGCCCATCTGCAGCGCTTCGTCCGCCGCCACCGGGCGGCCAGTCAGGATCAGGTCCAGCGCCCGCCCCTGGCCGACGATACGCGGCAGGCGCACCGTGCCGCCGTCGATCAGCGGCACGCCGAAACGCCGGCAGAACACCCCGAGCAACGCATCCTGCGCCATCACCCGCAGGTCGGCGAGCAGCGCCAGCTCCAGGCCGCCGGCCACGGCATGGCCCTCGATGGCGGCGATCAGCGGTTTGCCGAGCGACATGCGACTCGGCCCCATGGGCGCATCGCCCTGCTCGTCCAGGCGATTGGCGCGCTCGCCGCCCTCGGCCACCGCCGCCAGGTCGGCGCCGGCGCAAAAGGTGCCGCCGCGGCCGGTCAGCACCGCCACGCACGCTTCATCGTCCGCCTCGAAGGCGCGCAGGGCCGCGGCCAACGCCTCGGCCGTGGGCCGGTCGACGGCGTTGCGCACCTGCGGCCGGTCGATGCTCAGGGTGGTCACCGCGCCGTTCTTCTCGACTATCACCGCCATCAAGCTGCACTCCGCTGGCTGAACGAAAAAAGGCCGGCATCGCTGCCGGCCTTCGAGCCTAATCCGCCTGCGCGGGCGCGTCAGCCCGGCTGGCCGATCAGAGGGCGTACTTGTGCAGATTCGCCATCATTTCCCGGAGCGCCTCGACGTTGTCGGCCGGGTGCGCGGCGCCCTCGAAGTCGCAGATGCGCTGCCACTGCGCCGCCACGTCGTCCGGGCTGAAACCGGCCCTGGGGTCGAAGCCGGCGCCCAGGCTGCGCTCCCAGCGCACCTTGCCGACCCAGCCGCCGCCGACCTCGAACAGGCCGCCGGTGTCCTGGCAGCTCTGGCTGCCCAGGTAGACCACCAGCGGGCTGACCAGCTCGGGTTTGAGCTGCTCGAACACCTGCGGCGGGATCAGCCCCTCGGTCATGCGGGTGGCGCCGGTGGGGGCGATCGCGTTGACCAGGATGTTGTTCTTGCGCCCCTCGATGGCCAGGGTGCGGGTCAGGCCGTAGAGGCCGAGCTTGGCCATGCCGTAGTTGCTCTGGCCGAAGTTGCCGTAGATGCCGGAAGTGGACGAGGTGAAGATCACCCGCCCGTAGTTCTGCTCGCGCAGGTGCGGCCAAGCGGCGTGGGTGGTCTTGTAGGCGCCTTCGACGTGGACCTTGTAGACCAGCTCCCAGTCGGCGTCTTCCATCTTGTGGAAGCTCTTGTCGCGCAGGATGCCGGCGTTGTTGACCAGCACGTCGACGCGGCCGAAGTGATCCAGCGCGGTCTGCACGATCTTGTCGCCGTCGGTCACCGAGTCGTGGTTGGCCACGGCATCGCCGCCGAAGGCACGAATTTCTTCCACCACCTTGTCCGCCGCCGAGGCATTGGCGCCCTCGCCGTGGGTGCTGCCGCCGAGGTCGTTGACCACCACCTTGGCGCCATGGCGGGCGAACAGCAGCGCGTGGGCGCGGCCCAGACCGCCGCCGGCGCCGGTGACGATGACGACCTGATCCTCGAAACGAACCGCTTCACTCATGGCATTAACTCCTCGGCAGTGGGCAATGGCCACGAGTGTCACGCAGCCCCGCCGCAGTCACAACGAACCGGCCTGACGCTGAATGGTGCGCGATAAGGCGACGGGATGGTCAGGCCGGACGGATCAGGCGCAGGTGGTCGTACAGGTGCAGCACATGGGTCTGGGCGTACTCGGCGTGGCTCAGCGCGCCGTAGGCGAAATGCGGCTGCAGAGCGCCGGTGTGCGCGGCGAAGCGCGCGAAGGCGGCCTGCAAACGCTGCAGGGCGGCCGCCTGGCTGGCCGGCTCGTGCAACGGCGCGGCGCCGGGAATCGCCTCGCTCAGCGGATGGCGCATGCCGCCGCGGGCGCTGAACAGGGCGAAGGCGGTCGGGCCGAGGCTGTGGCGAAACCAGGCAGGTTTGAGCTGTGGAAAGCCGTCCAGGGAATACTCGACGCTCTGCGCGCAGTGGTTGAATACCTCGCTCGGGCTCCAGCCCTGCAGGCTGACCAGTGGCCGGCCGGCCAACTCGGCCAGCAGGCGCTGCGCCGCCGCCAGCTCGACGGCAGCCGGCGCCGGGCCACCGGGCAGCGCCCAGAAACCGGCGCCGAGCGCCGCCACGCCGCCGACGGCGGCACCTTTCAACAGAGTGCGGCGCTGCATGTTGCGGCCTCCAGCCGTTGACGAAACTCAAGGTAATGGGCGAGCACCAGCTCCGGTGCCTCGGTCTGCGGATAGTGACCGATGCCGTCGAGCAGCACCGTGTCGGGCTTCTCGATCAGCTCGCGGTAGCGCGCCACCATATGCGCGCCGGAAATCGGATCGAGCGCGCCGTCGATCACCCGCAGCGGCAGCTTGGTGGCCTGCATGGCCGCCACCCAACGCTCGCGCTGTTCGCGGCGCTCGGGCATATAGCGGATCAGCCGGTGCATCACCGCCGGCCCGTCGTTATGCGCGATCAGCGCCCAGAAGGCGTCCAGCTCGGCCTCGCTGGGCTGAGTCCGGGGGCCGAACACCCTGGCAAAGTTCTGCGCCAGTTTCTTGCGGCTAAACAGCCGGCCGATCAGCGGGCCGATGGGGCTGAGCAACAGCTTCTGCACCAGCACCGGATGGTGGGTCTCGGGAAACAGCCCGCCGTTGAGGAACACGCAGCTGGCCAACTGGATGCGCCCCTCCTGGTGCCGCGCCAGCAGCTCCTGGGCCACGCTGTCGCCGTAGTCGTGGGCCAGCAGATGCACCGCTTCCCGTACATCCAGGTGCGCCAGCAGCGCCTGCTGCAGGTCGGCCTGTTCCAGCAGGCTATAGGCGTGGCCACGCGGCTTGGCCGAGTAGCCGAAGCCGAGCATGTCGCAGGCCACGACGCGGTAACGCTGCGCCAGCGGCTGCCACAGGTAATGCCAGTCCCAGCTGGCGGTGGGAAAACCGTGGATCAGCAGCAGCGGCTCGGCATCCGCTTCGCCCGCCGTCCAGTAGCGGATGGCCTGGCCGTTGCAATTGAACTCGCGCCCCTGCGCCCGCCACTCGGCCAGGGCGATGCCGGGCAGCGCCGTCACTGCGCGTAGCCCGGGTTGCAGCGGTCGAGCTTGCGCAGCAGCGCCGGCCAGGGCAGCGCGCCGCCCATGCCCTGCGGGCTCTTCATCACCCCGGCGAGCATCGCCTGGGCGCCGTCGAGAATCTGCTGCGGGATATGGATCAGCTCGCCACCGCCACTCTGCGCCATGATCTGGATCTCGCAGGCGCGCTGCAGGGTGAACATGCCAAGGAAGGCGTCGGCGATGCTGCCGAAGGCGGTGAGCAGGCCGTGGTTGGGCAGGATCATGAAGTTCTTCTCGCCCAGGTCGGCCTGCAGCCGCGCCTTCTCGTCATGGTTCAGCGCCACGCCCTCGTAGCCGTGGTAGGCCAGGCTGGAAAGGACGAACAGCGACTGCTGCGACAACGGCAACAGGCCCTGCTGCTGCGCCGACACGGCGATGCCGGCCGGGGTGTGGATATGCAGCACGCAGCCGACGTCGTGGCGCACCTCGTGCACGGCGCTGTGGATGGTGTAGCCGGCCGGGTTGATGTCGAAGGGGCTGTCCATCAGCTTGTTGCCGGCCAGGTCGACCTTGACCAGGCTGGAGGCGCTGATCTCGTCGAACATCAGGCCGTAGGGGTTGATCAGGAAGTCCTCGGTGCCCGGCACCTTGGCCGAGATATGGGTGAAGATCAGGTCGTCCCAGCCGTACAGGGCGATCAGTCGGTAGCAGGCGGCGAGGTCGACGCGGGTCTGCCATTCGGCGGCGGAGACCTGATTCTTCACGTCGGGCAGATTCAGCGGAGCGTTCACGGCGGTCACCTCGATTGTGGTTCGGCGGTGTCCGCAGTCTAGCCGCGCGTGGGCCGCGCGATAGTTGCCCTGGCAGCCATATCGCTGGCCCTGCGGGTCAGGCTCAGTCCGTGAGCGCGGCGACGAAGGCCTGCAACCAGGGCTCGGCGTCGCGTTCCGGGGTGACCGTCTCGCTAGCGTCCAGGCGCAGCATCGCCACCACTTCGCGCAGGCCCAGCTCGGCGTACAGCTCGCGCACCAGCTCGCCGCCACCGCAGAAGCTGTCGTAGCTGGAATCGCCCAGCGCCAGCACCGCGCCGGGCAGCCCCTGCCAGGCCGGCAGGCGGTCGCGGATGGCGCCGTACAGCGGCAGCAGGTTGTCCGGCAGCTCGCCCATGCCGGTGGTGGAGGTCACGGTGAGAAAGGCCTCGGGGGCGAAGGCCAGCAGCTCCTCCAGGCTCAGGTTCGGCTTGTGCCAGGCCTCCAGCCCGGCGGCCTGGAGCAGGCGCTCGGCGTGGCGGGCAACTTCTTCGGCGGTGCCGTAGACCGACCCCGAGAGGATGGCGACTTTCATGACAACTCCTGAAACAGTGGCAAAGGCGGCGCATTATGCCGCAAGTGGACAGCCCGACCCGATGTTTTAGAATGCAGCGCACATACCCTGCGGAACCGCGCCCATGATCAACGCCAAACTGCTGCAACTGGTAATCGACGCCTCCAACGACGGCATCGTGGTGGCCGAGCAGGAGGGTGACGACAACATCCTGATCTACGCCAACCCGGCCTTCGAGCGCCTCACCGGCTATGCCAGCGAAGACATCCTCTATCAGGATTGCCGTTTCCTGCAGGGCGACGACCGCAACCAGCCCGGCCTGGAGGCCATCCGCCAGGCGGTCAAGACGCAGCAGCCGTGCCGACAGATCATCCGCAACTACCGCAAGGACGGCAGCGCCTTCTGGAACGAGCTGTCGATTACCCCGGTGTTCAACGAAGGCGACCAGCTGACCTACTATATAGGTATCCAGAAGGACGTCACCGAGCAGGTCGAGGCCCAGCAGCGCGTCAAAGCGCTGGAGGCGGAGCTGGCCGAACTCAGGGCACGCCTGGATAACTGACGAACGCACACAACTCTCGCTGCGGGACGCGGTCTGAAGGTGCTGGACTCTAGGTAGTATCCGCCATGCAAAGCGACCCGCTGCTGACCCAAGCCGAGTTGGACTTCATCCAGCAACTCAGCTCGCCACCACCCCGCAAACGCCGCCCCAGCGAAGCGCAAACGCGGCGCCTGGCCATCGGCGCTCAGTTGCGCGAACTGCTCAACCAGCTGAGCAGCGACGAGCAGCTCAGCCTGGATACCCACAGCGACAATCAGCACCTGAGTTTCCCCTTGCGCCTGATCCAGGACGGCCAGAGCAGTTCGCGCCTGGAGCTGGAGGCGCCGCTGATCTTCGAGCAAGGCGTCAGCGAACGTCCCTGGCGCCTGCCCCTCGCCGCCCCGCTGCCCCTGCTGGACCGACACGAACGCCCCAGCGGCCTACAGGTGGTGGAGCTGTCGAACAACGGCATGCTGGTGCAGCACAGCAATCCCGGCAACCCGGCCAAGGATCAGCTGCTGCAGCTGCTGTTGCCGCAACAGCGCCGCGTGCAGTTGCGCGCCCGCCTGGTACGGCGCATCGGCAAGGCCCGCTACGCCTACAGCCTGCAAACCCTGCACGACGAAGACGAGCAGACGCTGCGCCAATACCTCTTCGAACAGCACAGCGGCCGCCAACACCGGAGCGATCCGCTCGCCTGAGCGCCGCCGCGAAATAAAAAATCCGATAGCCGAAGGGGGGATCGGAGAGGGCTGGCTATCGGATTGCGCAGTCGGTCGAGCATCTGCCGTGCAGCCTCAGCGGCCGCGAGTCGCGACGGCAAGCCCTACACATGGCCACAATGTAAAATTCTTGTACAACTAATTTTCGTCAGCGACAAGGCTTTTTCGCGCGCCCACGCGCCCGGCTCCCGGCAAACGGGCTAAGCGGCACGCGTAGGCGGGAATCAGGTATCGAGGTGACCGGCGAGAAACTGCTGCAGGCGTCGCTGCATCAGCCGCCCCTCGCTGCCCAGGCAGGCAATCGGCGAGCCGGCCAGGCTCTCCTCGGCCAGGTCGGCACTGTCGCCGGCCAGCAACAGCGGGCAGTCCAGCGCCAGCGCCAGGCGCGACAGCTGCCGCGGCAGCTCGTCGCTGGGCGGCTGGTTGCTGAACAGCACCAGCGCCTGCGGCTGCATCTTCTCGCATACCAGCGGCAGCTCGGCCAACGGCTGGCCGACGCCGAGCACGCTGACACCGATATCGAGGCTGCCCAGCAGCAGCGCGGCGACCAGCAGCTCCAGCTCGCGACAGTGGCCCGGCAAGGCGGCGAGCAGCACCCGCTCCTCGACGCTGCCGCGGCCCAGCTGCAGGCGCTGCAGGCAACGCCCGCGCAGGAAGCTGTCGAGCAGCAGCCACTCGCTGCACTGGCCGAACTCGTCCTGGCGCAGCAGCAGGGTCTGCCATACCGGCATGAGGATGTCCTGGAACACCACCGGCAGCGGATAGGAGGAGAAGATCTGGCCGTACAGACGCTCCAGGCGCAGCTCGTCGAAGTCGCCGAGGGCGCGACGGATCTGCCCCTGCCATTCGCTCCATTCGCCGGCGCTGACCTCCTCGTAGGCCGGCGTCGCCGCGCTGCGGGCGCCGGCGCTCTTGGCCAGGATCTTGCCGACCTTGCTCACCGCCACGCCACGCTCGATCCAGGCCAGGATGCTGCGCACCGCCTCGATGTCGGCCTGCGAATAGAGGCGATGGCCGCTGTCGGTGCGGGTCGGCTGGATCAATCCGTAGCGTCGTTCCCAGGCCCGCAGGGTGACCGGGTTGACGCCGGTCAGGCGTGAGACTTCGCGGATCGGGAACAACTCTTCCTGTTTCAGGGCGCTGGACGCGAGCAGAGGGGCACCGGCGAGTTCAGGCATGGCTTCGGGCATCGCGGCAAGAAAGGTGCCGGCATTGTAACCCAGGCCCCGACGCGCTTACATTGTACAAAACCTGTACAAGGCGTCTCTCCCATGCACGATCCCGCCTGGCCACTGACCCTCTACTACGACGGTGCCTGCCCGCTCTGCGCCCGCGAGATCGCCCTGCTGCGCCGCCATGCCGCCCGCCAACGGCTGCAGTTGGTGGATATCGCCGCCGCGGACTTCGACCCGCAGCCGCTGGGCCTGGCGCTGTCGACCCTGCAGGCCCGCCTGCATGCACGCTGGGCCGACGGCCGCTGGCTGCTCGGGCTCGATGCCAGCCTGGCCAGCTGGCAGGCGGCCGGCCTTGGCGCCTGGGTCGCGCCGCTAGGCTGGCGGGCGCTGCGCCCGCCGCTGGAGTGGGGCTATCGGCTGTTCTGCCGCCTGCGCCCGCACCTGGCACGGCTGCCGCACCCCGATGGGGCGCGGCGCTGCCGGCAGAACGCGGCCTGCACGCCGCCACGCCCGCCAGCGCAAGGCGCTGGCTAATTGGCGCAAAAACGGAATAATCCTTGCTGCATGTTTACCCGGCGCATCACCCCGCGCCGCGTACGCCCCAGGCCACACCCCGGCCACGGGCCAGCTTCGAGGAGATACACCATGTCCCCGGTTACCCTGATGGTGGCGCGCCGCGTCGCCAACGGCCGCTATCACGACTTCATCGCCTGGCTGCGCGACGGCGAACACCTGGCCACCGACTTCCCCGGCTACCTCGGCTCCGGCGTGCTGGCGCCACCGTCCGGCGACGACGAATTCCAGATCGTCTTTCGTTTCAGCGACGAGCAGACCATGGCCTCCTGGGAGCATTCCGCCTCGCGCCAGGCCTGGCTGCAGCGCGGCAGCGGGCTGTTCGCCCAGCCCCAGGAAAAACGCGCCGTCGGCCTCGACGCCTGGTTCGGCAGCGTGCACCGCCAGCCGCCGCGCTGGAAGCAGAGCATCGCCATCTGGCTGGCGTTCTTCCCGGTCTCGCTGGCCTTCAACCTGTTGTTCGGCCCGGCGCTGGGCGACCTCTCGCTGGTCGTCCGGGTGCTGCTCAGCACCTTGGCCCTGACCCCGCTGATGACCTACCTGTTCATCCCCCTGGCTACCCGCCTGCTGGCGCCCTGGCTGCTGGCCGACAGCGGGCGCCTGGACGGACGCCAGGGCCTGCCCGGCAAGCCCTGATTCAGAGCGGCAGGCGCAACCTGGCGTGGCCCTGGGGCAACGCCGGTCGAGCGGTGATTTCGTCGTGCGCCTCGCTCTGCAGCAGGTACAGAGCATCCACCCCGCACTGGCGCAGACGCCGCTTCAGCGGCGCCAGCGCGCGGTAACCCGCCGCGCGCAGCACCAGCACCTCGAGGCGCAGCACGTTCCCCGCGCGCCAGGCCGCACGCAACTCGCGCCAGCTCATCCACACCTCACACCTATACAGAGACAAGCTTTTTGTACATGAAAAGAGAAAATTTTCTACAGGCCAGAGAAAATTAAAAACCCTTTAAGCTCAATGAAATAGCGAAAACAAGCGCTTTTCCTGAAAAACCACAGGTGCAGCATGGTTGTACAAGTTGCCGAGCTGGTATAGCTTTATCCCAGGTTCGGCCGGTGCCGTCTCTCCTACTGGTCAGGTAACCCGAGGTGGTGCCGCTGAACCCTCCCTTTTTTCCGCCTGGGCCTGAGATGAGCGCTGCCAGCCTACCCATCCTGATCACCGGCGCCAGCCAGCGCGTCGGCCTGTACTGCGCCGAACGCCTGCTCGACGCCGGCCAGCCGCTGATCCTCAGCTACCGCCAGGAGCGCGAGAGCGTGCAGCGCCTGCGCCAGCGCGGCGCCCTGTGCCTGCAGGCGGACTTTCGCGACGAGACCAGCATCCTCGCCTTCATCGAGCAGCTCAAGGAGCATACCGACGGCCTGCGCGCCATCGTCCACAATGCCTCGGACTGGCTCGGCGAGACGCCGGGCGACGAGGCGGCGGCCTTTCAGCAGCTGTTCGCCGTGCACATGCTCGCGCCCTACCTGATCAACCTGCACTGCGCCGAGCTGCTGCGCCGCGCCAGCCCGGCCGACATCGTCCATGTCAGCGACGACGTGACGCGCAAGGGCAGTGCCAAGCGTCCCGCCTACTGCGCCAGCAAGGCCGGCCTGGAAAGCCTGACGCTGTCGTTCGCCGCACGCTTCGCGCCGCACATCAAGGTCAATGGCATCGCCCCGGCGCTGCTGATGTTCAACCAGGACGACGACGCCGAGTACCGCCAGCAGACCCTGGCCAAGTCGGCGCTGGGCATCGAACCCGGCCCCGAGGCCTTCTACCTGAGCCTGCGCTACCTGCTGGACAACCCCTACCTAACCGGCACCACCCTGCCCCTCAACGGCGGCCGCCACCTCAAGTGAGGCGGCGCCAAGGACAACTGCCATGCACCCACATCTGCCCCAGCACTACCGCGAGATCCTCATCGGCCTGGGCGAGAATCCCGAGCGCGAGGGCCTGCTCGACACCCCCAAGCGCGCGGCCAAGGCCATGCAGTACCTCTGCCACGGCTACCAGCAGTCGCTGGAAGAGATAGTCAACGGCGCGCTGTTCGCCTCGGACAACGACGAGATGGTGATCGTCAAGGACATCGAGCTGTACTCGCTGTGCGAACACCACCTGCTGCCCTTCATCGGCAAGGCGCACGTCGCCTACATCCCCACCGGCAAGGTGCTGGGCCTGTCCAAGGTGGCGCGCATCGTCGACATGTTCGCCCGCCGCCTGCAGATCCAGGAGAACCTGACCAAGCAGATCGCCGATGCGATCCAGAGCGTGACCAACGCCGCCGGCGTCGCCGTGGTGATCGAGGCCAAGCACATGTGCATGATGATGCGCGGGGTGGAGAAGCAGAACTCGGTGATGAGCAGTTCGGTGATGCTTGGCGCCTTCCGCGAGTCCTGCAACACTCGCCATGAATTTTTGCAACTGATCGGACGGAGCAAGTAATGCCGCGACTGGAACCCGGAATGGCGCGCATCCGCGTCAAGGACCTGCGCCTGCGCACCTACATCGGCATCAAGGAAGAGGAGATCAACAACAAGCAGGACGTACTGATCAACCTGACCATCCTCTATCCGGCGGTCGACGCCGTGCAGGTCAACGACATCGACCACGCGCTGAACTACCGCACCATCACCAAGGCGATCATCGCCCACGTCGAGGGTAACCGCTTCGCCCTGCTCGAACGCCTGACCCAGGAAATCCTCGATCTGGTCATGGCCCACCCGGCCGTGCGCTACGCCGAGGTGGAAGTGGACAAGCCGCACGCCCTGCGTTTCGCCGAGTCGGTGTCGATTACCCTGGCCGGCCACCGCTAAGAGCCTGTCCACGATCTGCTGCGCGTCGGCCCTGCTGCGTTAAAAACAGGCTCGGACTGCTCATTTACAGCTCGTAAACTCCGCGTCCTCGCCTGTTTTCGCCTTGCATGGCTCTAGCTCGCGAGATCGTGCACAGACTCTCCCGGGCGCCGCGCTCGGCTTGCCGGCCCCGCGAGGGGCTCTTATCATCGCCGCCACCGCCCGCCCCGGAGAGCCCGAGATGACCGAGCAAGAACGCCTCGAACTGGAAGCCGCCGCCTTCCGCAGCCTGGTGCAGCACCTGCGCACCCGCCCCGACGTGCAGAACATCGAGCTGATGAACCTGGCCGGCTTCTGCCGCAACTGCCTGTCCAAGTGGTACAAGGCCGCCGCCGACGACCTCGGCGTCGAGCTGAGCCCCGACCAGGCCCGCGAAGCGGTGTACGGCATGCCCTATGCCGAGTGGAAGGCCAAGTACCAGAAGGACGCCACACCCGAACAGCAGGCCGCCTTCGACAAGGGGAACAAGGCATGAGCGCCCTCGCCGACTTCCGCCGCCGCCTGCAGCAGGACGACTTCGCCTTCGCCGAGACCCTGGCCTTCGTCGCCGCGCATTACCACTACCAGCCCAGCGCCTTTCGCAACGGCGGCGTGGACAACGCCGCCGGGCAGAACGAAGGCTCGTGCAAGACCCTCGGCCTGGCCCTGCTCGAAGGCTTCGACCTGGATGAAACCCTGCGCTGCTTCGGCGAGCACTATCGCAGCGTGCTGGCCACCCCGGACGGCAGCGACCACGGCAATATCCGCGCGCTGATGACCCAGGGCCTGGATGGCGTGCAGTTCGAGCAGGCGCCGCTGCGCCGCCAGGGCTGAACCGATCGCGCAACTATTTGCGCAACTGTCGGCAAAAGCTGACAGACATCACAAAGCCAAGCGCTTATCCTGCGCGCCATGAGAGTCGCCAGGGAAGGGGCTCGGCGCGATCCGCGCGGCACTTCCCGTGGTGCGTACACGGCATGGAGTCGCCCGATGCAGCAAACCCTGGTATGGAAACCCTGGAGCAACCCCGGCGTCGAGACCCTGCGCCTGAGTCAGGACGAGGCCGGCATCCACGCCAGCAGCCACCTGATGCAGAGCCTCAGGGGCGACAGCATAGTCGCCAGCTACCTGCTCGACTGCGCCCCGCGCTGGCGCTTTCGCCGCCTCTGGCTCAAGGTGGACAACCACGGCCCGCGCAAGCTCTGCCTGCAACGCGACATCCGCGGCAACTGGCTGCACAACGGCGAGCCGCGCCCCGATCTGCAGGGCTGCCAGCACGTCATGCTGTCCGCCTCGCCCTTCACCCACACCCCGCTGCTGCAACGCTGCGCCCTGGAAACCGGGCAGAGCGACGAGGTCCAGGTGGCCTACGTCGACCTACTCAGCTTGCGCATCGAGCCGCGCCGCCAGCACTACCAGTGCCTGCAACGCCGCCCGGGGAAAAACCTCTACCGCAGCCAGGCCGAGGGCAAGCCGAGCTGCGAGCTGACGGTGGACGACCAGGCCCTGCTGCTCAAGGCCAGCGAGCAGTACCTGCGCATGAGCCAGCGCGGGCTGAAGATCAGCACCCTGGTATAGGGTGCGCCGTGCGCACCACCGGTAACCAATTGCGATGCCGAAGCGGAATCAGCGCAGCATTAGATCGGCAACTGACCGAACGCCCAGCGCAGCAGGAAGAACACCAGCAAACCGCCGCCGATGGTGGCCAGCAGATGGCGGGTGCAGGCGGCGATGGCGATGGTCGCCAGGCCGGCGAGCAGGTAGGAATTGTCCCATGCCAGCGCCCAATGCGTGCCGTCCGGCAGCAGCATGCCGGGCACCACGATGGCGCTCAGCACCGCGGTCGGCACGTAGTGCAGCCCCTGGCGCACCAGCGGCGGGAAACGCAGGTCGGGAAAGGCGAACAGGCTGTAGCGGGTGGCGAAGGTGATCGCCAGCATGCCCAGGATCAGCAACCAGATATCCATCACACCAACTCCTCCTGCAGCTGCGGTTCACGCCGCTCCAGCCATACGCCGACCACTATGCCGCTGGCTGCCGCGGCCATCAGTCCGAGCTTGTAGGGCAGTGCGTGGCAGGCCAGCGCCACCGCCGCGGCCACCAGTGCCGCCGCCACCTGCGGCTGGCTCCTGAGCATCGGCACGACGATGCCGATAAAGGTCGCCAGCATGGCGAAGTCCAGCCCCCAGTCGCCGATATTCGGCACCGCCTGGCCGAACAGCACGCCGATCAGGGTGCACAGCAGCCAGTTGCCGTACATCGCCAGCGCCGCGCCGAGAAAGTACCAGTGCCGATGCGCCGCGCTGTCGCCACGGGCGTAGCGCTGCAGCACCACCGCATAGGCCTCGTCGGTCAGCCAGAAGGCCAACGGCATGCGCCAGCGCTTGGGCAGGTGGCGCACGTAGGGCTGCAGGCTGGCGCTGTACAGGGCATGGCGCAGGTTGACCACCAGGGTGGTGAGCAGCACCACCGCCGCGCCGGCGCCGCCGGCCAGCAGGCTGACGGCGATGAACTGCGCCGAGCCGGCGAACACCAGCGCCGACATGCCCAGGGTCTGCCAGGGGCTGAGCCCGGCGGCGCCGGCCAGGCTGCCGAAGATGATGCCGAAGGGCATGGCGCCGAGCAGCATCGGCAGCATGTCGCGGGCGCCCTGGGTGAATTCGAGATGACGGGACATGGAACCTCCTTGGGCCGCTCAGTCTAGCCGGCGGTCCGGGGAGGATTCTTGAACGATCTTGCGCAGGTCGGCTGCCCCGTGCGCAGCGAGTCTGGGCCGATCTCGCGGATTTACTGGCGACAGGCCCGGCGATATTCCCCCGGCCCCACGCCGTAGGCCTGCTTGAACTGCCGGCTCAAGTGGCTCTGGTCGGCGAAGCCCAGCTGCGCGGCGACCCCAGCCGCGCTGCAGCCGCCCTTGAGCAGGGCACGCGCCTGCTCCAGGCGGCGCTGCTTGAGCCAGGCGTGCGGCGGCAGGCCGGTAGCACGGCGAAACACCCGGGCAAAATGAAAGGGCGACAGGTTGACCGCGGCCGCCAGTTCCTCCAGCGACGGCGGCTCGCTCAGCTGGCTGGCCAGCAGCTCCTTGGCCAGCGCCACCGCCCGCGGCTCCTGGCCGACGGCGCACGGCGCGGGCAGGCGCGCGTAACGCCGCAGCAGTTCGAGCATCGCTTCGCGCCACAGGGTCTGGCGCTGCAGGGCATCGGCCTGCGGCTCTTCCAGCAGGCGGTGCAAGGCGCTCAGCCGTGCCGCCAGCGCCGGGTCATGATGCACCGTATCCTGGAACATCGGCGGCGCGGACGCCGGCAGCTCGAGCTCGGCCAATAGCGCCTCGAAGGTGCCGGGCGGCGGATAGAACACCCGGTATTGCCAGCCCTGCTCGATGCCCTTGGAGCCGGTGTGCACCTCGTCCGGATTGAGCAGGGCGATGCTGCCGGCCCCGGCCAGGTGCTCGACGCCGCGGTAGCGATAGCGCTCGGCGCCGGCCTCGAGCACGGCGATCACGTGGCCGTCGTGCACATGCGGGGCGAAACGGTGGTCGATGAAGCGCGCGGACAGCAGCTCCAGCCCGTGCAGATCGTCGCTGGCGCTGAACCGTGCGCGTTCGCCTCCCGCCAATGGCTGCATGGCTCAGGCGCCGAAGCGCGTCTCCAGGTTCTGGCGCACCTGCGGCCACTCCTGATCGGTGATGCTATACAGCACAGTATCGTCGAGACGGCCGTCGGCCAGACGTCGGTGGTTGCGCAGCAGGCCCTCGCGCACAGCACCGAGCTTCTCGATGGCGCGCTGCGAACGCAGGTTGCTGGCGGCGGTCTTCAGTTGCACGCGGACCATGCCCCAGTTGTCGAAGGCATGCTTGAGCATCAGGTACTTGATGCTGGCATTGAGGCCGCTGCCGTGCTGGCCGCGGTCGAGCCAGGTCCAGCCGATCTCGCAGGCCGGCAGGTTATTCATGAAGTCGCCGAAGCGGGTGGTGCCGACCAACTGCTCGCCGAGGCGGACGACGAACGGCAGCGCGCGCTGCTCGCGCAGATCGCTCAGGGCACTGCGGTACCAGTCCAGGCGCTGGGTGCCGCTCATATACAGCAACTCGTCACGGTTGGCCTCGGCCAGCGCCACCAGCGCCGGGATATCGGCGTCGGCCAGCGGCTCCAGACGCAGGGCACCGCGTTGCAGAGTCACCAGTTGCGGCTTGAACATGGGGTCCCTCCTCGGACAGCCTCGCCAGCCAGTCACGCTATCAGGCGCGCGCCTGCGGCACAATCGACCCCTGTCGCAGAGGTCAAGGCGGCGCCGTGCGACCTTGGTCGCAACTGACGCGCGCGGGCTTTGGTGCAACACTGCTGCTTATCGCCGCCGGCTGTCGCCGGCGCCTGGTTTTCTCCTGCGTTCCGGAGTCCGCATGTCGCTGTCCCCCGGGTTGATCGCCGCGGTCGCCCTGCTCTACATGGCCATCCTCTTCGCCATCGCCTTCTATGGCGACCGGCGCAGCACGCCCATGCCGCCGAAGGTGCGCGCCTGGGTCTACTCGCTGTCGCTGGCGGTGTACTGCACCAGCTGGACCTTCTTCGGCGCGGTCGGCCAGGCCGCCGAGCAGTTGTGGTCGTTCCTGCCGATCTACCTGGGGCCGATCATCCTGCTGCTGAGCATGCCCTGGGTGCTGCAGAAGATGGTGATGATCAGCAAGCAGGAGAACATCACCTCGATCGCCGACTTCATTGCCGCGCGCTACGGCAAGTCGCAATCGCTGGCCATAGTCGTGGCGCTGATCTGCCTGGTCGGCGTGCTGCCCTATATCGCCCTGCAGCTCAAGGGCATCGTCCTCGGCGTCAACCTGCTGATCGGCGAACACGCCCTGGACACCGGCACCAGCGCGCAGGACACCGCGCTGATCGTGTCGCTGGTGCTGGCGCTGTTCACCATCCTGTTCGGCACGCGCAACCTCGACGTCACCGAGCACCACCGCGGCATGGTGCTGGCGATAGCCTTCGAGTCGCTGGTCAAGCTGCTGGCCTTTCTCGCCGTCGGCGCCTTCGTCACCTTCGGCCTGTACAACGGTTTCAACGACCTGCTCGATCAGGCGCACAACACCGCCGAGCTGGACGCCTTCTGGAACGAGGCGGTGAACTGGCCGGCGATGCTGGTGCAGACCGGCATGGCGATGATCGCCATCGTCTGCCTGCCGCGGCAGTTCCACGTCACCGTGGTGGAGAACATCGAACCCAAGGACCTGCGCCTGGCGCGCTGGGTGTTCCCCGCCTACCTGGTGCTGGCCGCGCTGTTCGTGGTGCCCATCGCCCTGGCCGGGCAGATGCTGTTGCCGGCCGGCATCACCCCGGACTCCTTCGTCATCAGCCTGCCGCTGGCCGAGGCCCATCCGGCCCTGGCGGTGCTGGCCTTTATCGGCGGCGCCAGCGCCGCCACCGGCATGGTCATCGTCGCCTCGGTGGCGCTGTCGACCATGATCTCCAACGACATGCTGCTGCCCTGGCTGCTGCGTCGACAGAACACCGAGCGACCGTTCGAGGCCTTCCGCCACTGGATGCTCACCGCGCGCCGGGTGAGCATCGTGCTGATCCTGCTGCTGGCCTACGTCTGCTACCGCCTGCTCGGCGAGGGCGCCAGCCTGGCCACCATCGGCCAGGTGTCGTTCGCCGCCATCGGCCAGTTGGCGCCGGCCATGTTCGGCGCCCTGGTGTGGAAACAGGCCAATCGCCGCGGCGTGTTCGCCGGGCTGATCTTCGGCGCCCTGCTGTGGTTCTACACCCTGGTGTTGCCGCTGGTAGCGCGTGGCATGGGCTGGTCGCTGGCGGGCTTCCCCGGGCTCACCACCCTGCTCTACGCACCCATCGGCCTGCAGGTCGACCCGCTGACCCGCGGCGTGGTGCTGTCGCTGGCCGGCAACCTGCTGCTGTTCGCCTGGGTCTCCTGGTTCTCCCGCACGCGGGTGTCGGAACACTGGCAGGCCGGGCGCTTCATCGGCCACGACCTGGGCACCAAGCCCAGCGGCCGCAGCCTGCTGGCGGTGCAGGTGGAAGACCTGCTGCTGCTGGCCAGCCGCTTCGTCGGCGAGGAGCGCGCGCGGCAGAGCTTCATCCGTTTCGCCCAGCGCCAGGGCAAGCCCTTCGAGCCCAACCAACCGGCCAACAGCGAATGGATCGCCCATACCGAACGCCTGCTGGCCGGCGTGCTCGGCGCCTCGTCGACCCGTGCGGTGGTCAAGGCGGCCATCGAAGGCCGCGAGATGCAGGTCGAGGACGTGGTGCGCATCGTCGACGAGGCCTCCGAAGTGCTGCAGTTCAACCGCGCGCTGCTGCAGGGGGCGATCGAGAACATCACCCAGGGCATCAGCGTGGTCGACCAGAACCTGCGCCTGGTGGCCTGGAACCACCGCTACCTGGAGCTGTTCGACTACCCCGAGGGGCTGATCTACGTCGGCCGGCCGATCGCCGAGATCATCCGCTTCAATGCCGAACGCGGCATGCTCGGCGGCGGCGACGTCGAGGAGAACGTGGCCAAGCGCCTGTACTGGATGCGCCAGGGCACCGCGCACAGCTACGAACGGGTATTCCCCAACGGCCGGGTGATAGAGCTGATCGGCAATCCCATGCCCGGCGGCGGCTTCGTCATGAGCTTCACCGACATCACCGAGTTCCGCGAGGCCGAGCGGGCGCTCAAGGAGGCCAACGAGAGCCTGGAGCGACGAGTCGCCGAGCGCACCCAGGAGCTGTCGCAGCTGAACCAGGCGCTGACCGAGGCCAAGGCCCATGCCGAAGCGGCCAACCAGTCGAAGACGCGCTTTCTCGCCGCGGTCAGCCACGACCTGATGCAGCCGCTCAACGCCGCGCGGCTGTTCTCCGCGGCGCTGGCCCACCAGGACGAGGCGCTGCCGCACGAGGCCCAGGAGCTGGTGCGCCACCTGGACAGCTCGTTGCGCTCGGCCGAGGACCTGATCACCGACCTGCTCGACATCTCGCGCCTGGAGAACGGCCGCATCGCCCCGGACCGCCATCCCTTCGCCCTGGCCAGCCTGTTCGACACCCTCGGCGCCGAGTTCGGCGTGCTGGCCGCCGAGCAGGGCATCGACCTGCGCGTGCGCGGTAGCAAGCAGTGGATCGACAGCGACAGCAAGCTGCTGCGGCGCATCCTGCAGAACTTCCTGACCAACGCCTTCCGCTACGCCAAAGGCCGCGTGGTGCTCGGCGTGCGCCGAGAGGGCACGCATCTGCGCCTGGAGGTGTGGGACCGCGGCGCCGGCATCCCCGAGGACAAGCGCAAGGTGATCTTCGAGGAGTTCAAGCGCCTGGACAGCCACCAGACCCGCGCCGAGAAGGGCCTGGGCTTGGGTCTGGCGATCGCCGACGGCCTGTGCCGGGTGCTCGACCACCGCCTGGAGGTGCGTTCCTGGCCGGGCAAGGGCAGCGTGTTCAGCGTCAGCGTGCCGCTGGCGCGCAAGCCGCAGGCCAAGCCCAAGGCGGCGGTCGCCGGCGAGGTCAACGGCCAGCCGCTGCAAGGCACCCAGGTGCTGTGCATCGACAACGAGGACAGCATCCTCACCGGCATGCACAGCCTGCTGTCACGCTGGGGCTGCCAGGTGTGGACGGCGCGCAACCGCCTGGAATGCGAGCATCTGCTCAGCGAGGAGGTGCGCCCGCAGCTGGCGCTGATCGACTACCACCTCGACGAGGGCGAGACCGGCACCGAGCTGATGGCCTGGCTGCGCACCCGCCTGGGCGAGCCGGTGCCCGGCGTGGTGATCAGCGCCGACGGCCGCCCTGAGCTGGTGGCTGAGGTGCATGCCGCCGGCCTCGACTACCTGCCCAAGCCGGTCAAGCCGGCCGCCCTGCGCGCCCTGCTTAGCCGTCATCTGAGCCTGCGCGGGTAGCGCGTGGCCGTAGGGTGGACAACGCGCAGCTTGTCCACCACCGACACAGTGTCGGTGGAAAAGGCTTCGCCGTTTTCCACCCTACGGACTGACCTGCCGCAATACCCGGCGGCGACGGCCGGCTAGACTGCCAGCATTGCCCCGCCCAAGGACGCGCCATGCCCGACGAGCTGCACACTCTGCTGAATTTCGCCAGCGCCCTGGCCGCCGGCCTGCTGATCGGTGCCGAGCGCGGCTGGCAGGAACGCCATGGCGACGACACGCACCTGGCCGCGGGCATCCGCACCTACGGCCTGGTCGGCCTGCTCGGCGGTTTCGCCCTGCTGCTCGGCGAACGCTTCGGGGTCGTCGCCTGGGCGGCGATCTTCCTCGGCTTCGCCGCCCTGGTGCTGGTCGCCTACGCCGGCGATCTGCTGCAACTGGGCGACCGCGGCCTGACCAGCGAGATGGCGCTGCTGATCACCTTCCTCCTCGGCAGCCTGGCCGTCGCCGACCAGGCGCCGCTGGCCGCCGCCGGCGCGGTGGCGGTGGCCTTGCTGCTGGGGCTGAAACAGGCCCTGCATGGCGCCTTGCGCCGCCTCAGCGAGGGCGAAGTGCTCGGCGCGCTGAAGCTGCTGTTCATCTCCCTGGTGCTGCTGCCGGCGCTGCCGAACCAGGGCTACGGCCCCTGGCAGGCGTTCAACCCCTACGTGATCTGGTGGATGGTGGTGCTGATCGCCGCCATCGGCTTCGCCGCCTACGTGGCGATCCGCCTGGTCGGCACCCGCCACGGCCTGCTGATCACCGCCCTGCTCGGCGGCATCGTCTCGTCCACGGCGATGACCGTCACCCTCGCCCGCCTGCACGGCGAACGCCGCCTGCAGGCGCTGCTGGCCTGCGGCCTGCTGGCCACCTCGGCGCTGATGTTCCCGCGGGTGCTGCTGGAGGTCGGGCTGATCAATCCGGCGCTGCTGGCGCAGCTGTTCTGGCCGCTGACCGCCGCCGCGCTGGTCTACAGCGGCGGCGCCCTGGCCTTCTACCGCCTGGCCGGACGCGAGTCGGACGAAAGCGGCGAGCCGCCCTTGAAGAATCCCTTCGAGCTGGGCCCGGCGCTGCGCTTCGCCGCCCTGCTGCTGCTGATCCTGTTCCTGGTGGAGGGCGCGCGGCGCTGGCTGGGCGATGCCGGGGTGTACCTGGTGGCGCTGGTCTCGGGCCTGGCCGACGTCGACGCCATCACCCTGTCGCTGGCGCGCAGCGCGCAGCTGGACCTCGACCCGCAGGTGGCGGTGCACGGCATCTTCCTCGCCGCGCTGAGCAACAGCCTGGTCAAGGCCGGCCTGATCGCCCTGATCGGCGGCCGCCAGCTGGCGCTGCGCACGGCGCCGGTAATGCTCGGCGGTCTGCTGGCAGGGGCGGCGCTGCTGCTCGGGTAGAGACCAGTTCGGCGAGATGACCCAGTTTTTGTGCGCCATGCGCACCAGCAGGCTGCATATCCCGCTGCGCGCAGCGCACCCTACAGGAGCCCCCCGACAGGGGCATAGCCCATCAACTCGTCCCTACGGGCGCTGCAGAAAACCCTGCAACAGGCGATGCACCCGCTCGCTCAGTTCGCGGTTGGCGGCCACCGGCAGGCCGCGCGCCAGCTCCGCTTCCACCACCTGCTCGACCAGCGGGCGCAGCTGCAACAGCTGGGCGCTGAGCGGCTCCAGCTGGTCGGCATGCGGCAGCGAGGTCTGCAGCAGCGGGTTGACCAGGTGGCCGACGATCATCTGCACGATGCCGGTGGCGACCTGCTCGACGTGGCCGCGAATCGACTCCAGCTCGTCCAGCAGCGCCGGCAACGGGATGCCGGCGCGGTACAGCTCGATGCCGGCGGCCAGCAGCCGCGGGCTGGGCACCGCCAGGTGGTCGCCGGCGAACTGCAGCAGGCCGAGGGCCTGGGCGCGGTCGATCACCGCGTCGTCCAGATCCGCGCCGAAGATCGCCTGCAGCTCGGCGAACTCCAGGCGCCCGGGTTGCTCGGGTTCGCCCGGGCCGCGGATGGCCTGCTCCAGGCCCAGCACGTGGGCCAGGTCGCGGCCCTGGGCCCAGGCCTCGAACAGCTCGCGAATGCTGGCGATGCTGTAGCCGCGCTCGAGCAGTTGGCCGATCAGCTGCAGCCGCGCCAGGTGCTCGCCGCTGTAGATGCCGACCCGCCCACGCCGTTCGGGCGGCGGCAGCAGGCCGCGATCCTGATAGGCGCGCACGTTGCGCACGGTGGTCTGCGCGGCCTGGGCCAGCTCGTCGACCGTGTATTCGGCGGCAGCCGCCGCGGCCATCGGCGCGGCGCTGCCGAGCAGGCGCTGGAAAAACAGGGAGGCTTGGGTCATGGCGCGATCATAGCCCCGCGCTTCGCCCGCCAACAACCGCGCCGGCGCCCCCAACCAAGGGCTGGACTTGCCCTGCCCGGCTCCCGCGGCAAAGCCGCGCCAGGCGCTATAACCCCTGATCTAGAGCGGCTGCAGGGCGCTCGGTAACGCCGTAACGCGGCCGCCGGCCAGGCGCCGGATCGGCTAGGCAAGCGTCCATCGGCACTGAACAATGACGATGACATCGAGCGATGTAACCGTCACTTGCCGGAGCCTGCCATGCCCACCTCGTCCATCCCCGCCGGATTCGCCCCATGAACGCACCGCTGCCCCGTCACGAGCTGCCGCCGCAGCGCCTGCAGGTCCAGGGCGACGGCGTGCGCCTGCACACCTATGTCTGGGGCCAGGCCGACGGCCCGACCCTGCTACTGGTGCACGGCTACCCGGACAACCACGAGATCTGGCTGCCGCTGGTGCGCGAGCTGGCCGCCGAGTACCGCATCGTCGCCTACGACGTGCGTGGCCAGGGCGCCTCGCAGGTGCCGCGGCGGCTGCGCGACTACCGCCTGGAGCGGCTGGCAAACGACCTGGAGGCGGTGATCCGCGCCGTCAGCCCGCAGCGCCCGGTGCATCTGGTGGCCCACGACTGGGGCTCGATCCAGAGCTGGGAGGCGGTCACCGAGCCGCGCCTGCAGCCGCTGCTGGCCTCCTACACCAGCATCTCCGGGCCCTGCCTGGACCACGTCGGCCACTGGCTGCGCGAGCGCCTCAGCCTGCGCCGCCCGCAGGCGCTGATACAGGCGCTCAGGCAGCTGCTCAGCTCCTGGTATATCGCCTTCTTCCACATCCCGTTGCTGCCGGAACTGTGCTGGCGCCTGGGCCTGGATCGCGCCTGGCCCTGGCTGCTGCGCCGCCTCGAAGGGGTGCGCGGCCTGCCGCCGAGCAGCAGCCAGCGTGGCGACGGCATGCGCGGGGTGCAGCTGTACCGCGCCAACTTCATCCGCAGCCTGCTGCGCCCGCGCGCGCGCAGCACCCGGGTACCGGTGCAACTGATAGTGCCGCTGGACGACCGCTTCGTCCGCCCGCAGCTGTTCGACGACCTGGCGCACTGGGCGCCGCTGCTGAGCCGCCGCGAGGTGCGCGGCGGCCACTGGCAGCTGCTGGCCGAGCCGAGCGCGCTGGCCGGCTGGCTGCGCGAGTACCTGCAGCAACTGGAGTCCCGCCCATGAACCAGAGCGCCCAGCCGCCGCTGCGGCAACGCAAGGTGCGTTTCGACTTCGCCGACACCCCGCTGCACTGGGTGCCGAACGAGCCGGAGGCCTCACATATCATGAACGGCCTGCACCTGCTGCTGCCGGCCGGCGAGTTCTGGTTCTGCAAGGTCTACAACAAGGCGCTGGCGCTGGTCGACGACCCCCGCCTGCGCGAGGACGTACGCGGCTTCGTCCTGCAGGAGGCGCAGCACGCCCGCGCCCACGACAGCGCGCTGACGCCCTACCTGGCGCGCCACGGCATCGACGCCACCCCCTTCACGCGCAAGGTCGACTGGCTGTTCGACAAGGTGCTGTGCGATCACCCGTTGGGCGAGCACGCCCTCTCCCGCCGCCTGCAAGGCTGGTGGCTGCGCCAGCGGGTCGGTTTGATCGCCGCCGTGGAGCACTTCACCTGTGTGCTCGGCGACTGGGTGGTGAACAGTCGCCAGCTCGACCACGCCGACCCGGTGATGCTCGATCTGCTGCGCTGGCACGGCGCCGAGGAAGTGGAGCACCGCTGCGTGGCCCACGACCTGCACGTGCACCTGGGCGGCAGCCTGGCGATGCGCTGGCTGTTCATGCTGATCGCCACGCCGGCGCTGCTCTACCTGTTCAGCGATGCGATGCAGCTGATGATGCGCCAGGACCCGGCCACCCGTTACCGCCCGGGCTTCCTGCGTATGTGGCACGACCTGGGCAAGCGCGGTCTGCTGCCGAGCACCGCCAGCGTCGGCCGTTCCGTGCTGCGCTACTTCAACCCGCGCTACCACCCGCGCGTCGAGGGCGACCTGCAGGCGGCGCTGGACTACCTGGCCAGCTCGCCGGCCGCACGCCGCGCCGCCGCGGAACAAGCCACAGCCTGAACGGGTTGAGCGCGGCGCCTCACTCGCCCAGCTCGTCCAGCGCCGGCAGGTCGGCGGCGCGTTCCAGCAGCTCGGCCGGCAGGCTCTTGCTGGCGCGGGCGCCGAGCAGCTTGAGGTTCTCCGCGCGGCCGATCAGGTTGCCGCGGCCCTCCACCAGCTTGTTGCGCGCGCCGGCGTAGGCCTTGTCCAGCTGCTGCAGGCGGCTGCCCATCTCGTCCAGGTCGGCGATAAAGGCGACGAACTTGTCGTACAGCTGACCGGCGCGCTCGGCGATCTCGCGGGCGTTCTGGCCCTGGCGCTCCTGGCGCCAGAGGCTGTCGATGACGCGCAGGGTGGCCAGCAGGGTGGTCGGGCTGACGATCACCACCTGTTGCTCGAAGGCCTCCTGAAACAGCCCCGGCTCGGCCTGCAACGCCGCGGCGAAGGCCGCCTCGATGGGCACGAAGAGCAGGACGAAATCCAGGCTGTGCAGCCCCTCCAGGCGCTGGTAGTCCTTGCCGGACAGGCCCTTGAGGTGGCTGCGCAGCGACACCAGGTGCTGCTTGAGCGCCTGCTGGCGGATCACCTCGTCGTCGGCGGCGACATATTGCTGATAGGCGCTGAGGCTGACCTTGGCGTCGACGATGACCTGCTTGTCGCCCGGCAGGCGAATCAGCACGTCGGGCTGGAAGCGCTCGCCACCGGCGCCCTTGAGGCTGACCTGGGTCTGGTATTCGCGGCCCTTCTCCAGGCCGGCGTGTTCCAGCACCCTTTCCAGCACCAGCTCGCCCCAGTTGCCCTGGGTCTTCTGGCCCTTGAGCGCGCGGGTCAGGTTGGTCGCCTCGTCGCCCAGGCGCTGGTTGAGCTGCTGCAGGCGCTCCAGCTCCTTGGCCAGGGAGAAGCGCTCGCGCGCCTCCTGCTGGTAGCTCTCGTCGACGCGCTTCTCGAAGGCCTGGATGCGCTCCTTGAGCGGGTCGAGCAACTGGCCGAGGCGCTGCTGGCTGCTCTCGGCGAAACGCTGCTCGCGCTCGTCGAAGATCTTCGTCGCCAGCTCGGCGAACTGTGCGCGCAACTCGTCGCGCGCGCCCTGCAGGTCGTCCAGGCGCTGCTGCTGGTTGTCCTTGTGCTCCTGCAGCTCGGCGCTCAGCGCCGCGCACTCGGCGCTCAGCCGGCGCAGCTCGGCCTCGTTGCGCTCACGTTGCTGGCTCCAGCTCTGCGCCGCCTCGCGGGCGATCAGCCGCTCCTGCTGGAGCAGTTCGTTCTCGCGGCGCAGGCCGGCCAGCTCGCTCTGCTGCTCGACCTTGATCTCACTGACCTCGGCCAGCTCGGCGCGGCAGTCGTCAAGCTGAGCGGTCAGCCCGGCCTGGGTCAGCTGGGCATGCTCCAGGCGTTCCTGCAGCAGCGCCTGCTCGCGCTCGGCGCGCGCCAGACGCCGCTGCCAGGCCCACAGCCCGGCCAGCAGGGGCAACAGCGCGGCGGCGAAGCCGAGCGCGAGGGATAGGGGATCGAATGGCATAGACGCTCCGTGTAAGACCGCCGGCAGTATAACCAGCGCTGCTACCCGGGTCAGCGCGGCAGGCGTGCGAGCAGGCGCTTGGCCTCTTGGGAACCCTGAGCCGCGGCCTGCTCCAGCCAGTGGCGGGCCTGCTGCGGCTCGCCGGCACCGGGCTGGCTGCACAGCCGACCGAGTTCCAGCTGGGCACGGCGGTCGCCGGCGCGGGCAGCCTGGCGCAGCAGCTCGAAGCCGATACGGCGGTCGCGCGGGTTGCCGCAATCGCGGCAGAGCAACTGGCCCAGGCGGCTCTGCGCCTGCACGCAGCCCTTGCGCGCCGGCTGCTTGAGCAGGTTGCCGGCCAAACGCTTGACGCTGTGGGCATGGCCCAGGCGCGGGCTGTCGAGCAGCCAGAGGGCAACGCGCATGGGCAGGCGCGAACTGGCGGGAACCGTAGCGAGGGAGGTGGCGGATAAAGCGCGAGGCATAAGACTGGGGGGGCTGGTGCAAGGGCGCGCCACTCTACTCCTTTTTTCGCCCAGGTAAAGCCTTGGCAAAAGCGCCGAGCGGCGTTCTAGAGCAAGCGCTTGGGACAATCCACAGAAGCTGTGGATAACTCCGTGCACAACTTGGGCGAAAGGCGCTTCAGGCCCGATGCCATGGGCCTCGCAGACAAACTGTCGATTTTTTCACCAACGAAAAAATTGCATATTTTTCATTGACTTAAAAATCAAGCGCGGAAAATCAAGCGGTTACCGGCGATTCTGACAGTGACGTGACAGGCTGCGTCATCAATGTGCACAACTCTGTGCGGCATAACCGCGCAGCGCTCTGTTTCGGGGCATCGCCAGGCGCTTGGCGCAGGATTTCAGGCCGGTTGCGGCAGCCGTCCCTGCACCAAGAACTGCTCCCAGCGAAACAGCCGCGGTTGGTCCGGTGCCTGGGCATGCTTGAACGCCACGTACTCGGCGGTGGTTTCGCACAGCCAGGGCGTCAGGTTGCGCGGACGCGTCTCGGCGAAGGCCTGCGGCGCATAGAGCGCGACATTGCTGCCGCCGTCCGGACAACGTGCCGAACGGTACTCGAAGGCCTGCACCCCGGCCGCGCGCATCGCCGCGCCCAGCTGCTGGGTCGCCCGGTAGTCGCTGGGATGAGCCAGCAGGCGCTGATGCTCGCTGAACGGCGGGCGCTGCAACTGGATGCCGCGCTCGACCCGGTAACGCGCCTCGAAGGTGGAATGCTCGGAAAGGATGCGCCCGCTGGGCGGCGGGCTGGCCATGCCGTGCCACAACACGAAACGGTAGTAGGCGGCCTCGGCCATGGCCGTCTCCAGGCGCTGCGCGGCGTAGAACAGACTCGGCTCGTGCACGCCGCCGAAACGCGAGCCCCAGCGCAGCGGCGGGTAGCGAAACGGCGTCTTCAGCAGGTAATGCAGCGGCTCGGCCGCGCTCGGCAGCGGCGGCTTGCTGCCTTCCAGCAACTCTTCGAGCAGCGCCTGCTCGGCCAGGTTGTCCACCAGTTGCAGGGTCGCCACCTGCACCTGGCTCTCCACCATGCGCAACAGCTTGCCGCGCAGCGGGCGGATCTGCCGAGCACCGTCGCAGCCGTGCCAGATATCCATGCCCTCGCCCTCCCTGGTTTATGTC
This sequence comes from Pseudomonas sp. NPDC077186, assembly GCF_044543505.1. Classification (NCBI taxonomy): domain Bacteria; kingdom Pseudomonadati; phylum Pseudomonadota; class Gammaproteobacteria; order Pseudomonadales; family Pseudomonadaceae; genus Pseudomonas; species Pseudomonas sp. NPDC077186. The sequence goes on along the minus strand of NZ_JBITWE010000005.1, from coordinate 237,722 downwards.
GTGCTTAGACCTTGCCGCGAATGGCGTCCAGATACTCCACCACCCGCACCAGGCCCTGCACCTGGCTCATCTGCTGCAGCGGCACGCCGGCCAGGTGGCGGTTCTCGGTGCGCAGAAAATGGCGCATGTCCTGCTGATTGCCGCCGAACAGGGCGAACAGGGCGCGGTAGACGCGGATCAACAGCAGCGCCAGCTCGCCGGTCTTGCTCTGCGGGCGCAGGCCGCCCTGCTCGTTCCAGCGGCTGACCGCACTGCGATGCACGCCGACGATATCGGCCAGCTCCTGCTGGGTCAGCCCCAGCTGTTCACGGGTATTGAGCAGGGCCTTGGCCAACACCGCATCGGCGTCGGGTAGGCTGCGAGTCACTGCACTCATCGCGCATTCCTCCGTGTGTTTGTATCAATAGTAATAGTAAAAGCTGCAAATGCACAGCAGCGCACACAACGGATTGGCACTCGCCCGGGCATTGGGGTACCGTCCCGGCAGACACCGAGCAAGGAGAGAGCATGGGCCGCCGGCGCTTCTGGCTGGGCACCTGCGCCGGCGTACTGGGCGTGCTGCTGGTTCTGGGCAGCTACGCCGGCTACCGCGTCCAGCGCCTGCTGAGCGAACAGGGCATCGCCCTCGACTGGCAGGCGCTGAGCCTGTCGCCGCGCGGCCTGCGCCTGGACGGCTTCAGCCTGCAGCAAGGCGGCGGCGCCGCCGGCCTGCAACTGCGCGCCGGCCAGCTGCAGCTGGACTGGCTGGCCAGCGCGGCACCGCGCTACCGCCTGCGCCTGCAGGACGTGCAGCTGGACTGGCAGGCGGGCGCGGCGGACGCAAGCGCAGCGCCGCCCGGCGACCTGCAGGCCCTGCTTGCGCGACTCGACGCCGCCCTGCCCTGGCTGCCGCGACGCCTCGAACTGCAAGCCGTGCAGGCGCAACTGCCCTGTGCCAGCGGCCGCTGCAGGCTGCGCGGCGACGCCAGCGTGCAGGTGCGCAGCGCCGGCCTGCAGCTGCACAGCCTGCTGCTGCACGACGCGCACCGCGCCGAACTGCAGGCCGAGCTACAGATGCCGGCGGGCGACGTCCCGCTGCAGCTGCAGGCCGAGCTGCGCCTGGACGACCAGGCCCAGCTGCAACTGCACAGTCAGCTGCAGAGGCAGGCCGACACCACGCACTGGAGCGGCCGGTTGAGCATGCCGCAACTGGGCGAGGTGGCCTGGTTCGGCGACTGGCTGAGCCAGTGGCTGCTGAGCACGCCCACAGCGCTGCCGGCCACCCCGCAGCAGGCGCGTCTCGCCGCGCAGTGGCAGGTGCGACTGGCGCCCGGCCCCTGGCAACTGGACGACCTGCTCGCCGCGCCGGGCTGGCTGCGTCTCGATGCCCTGCTGCAACGCCCCTGGCCGCTGCCTGCGCTGGGCCTGGTCAGCGGCGAGCTGGCGGTGGATCTGCATAACGCCGCAGACCGCTGGCAGGCCCGCGAACTGCGCGCCGACCTGCTGCTCGATCCCCAGGGAGCGCCCTGGCTGACGGCGCTGCCCGACGGACTGCGCCCGCAGCAGCTGCGCCTGCAGATCGCCCCGCGCGCGACGCCCACCAGCACGCCCGGCACCCTGGCCCTGCACGCGCAACTGCAGGGCCAGGGACCGCTGCGGCTGCAGGGCGAGGCCGATATCGAGCTGCAGCTGCAGAAGGACTGGGCGCTGACCCTGGCGCAGCTGCGCCTCGATGCCGACGCCGCCCAGGCCCGCCTGGCCGGCAACCGGCTCGACGACCTGCAGCTGCGGTTGCGGCTAAGCGGCCTGGCCGATGCCCAGCGCCTGGACGTCGTCCTCGGCGAAGGCTCGCGAATCGCGCTCCGCCGCCTGCGCAGCGGCGAGCTCGAGCTGCAGCAGCTGCACGCCGAGCTGGGCGCCCTGCGCCTGCACGGCACGCCCCAGGCGCCGCAGCTCGAAGGCCCGCTGACGCTGCGCACGCAACGCCTGCAGCAACCCCGGTTGCAGGCGCAAGGCTGGCAATGGCAGGGCCAGCTGCAGGCCACGGACGAACGCCAGCGCCTCGCCGGCAGCCTGCTGGGCGACGCCGGGTTGAGCCTGGCCCTGCAACTGGAGCGCGACGCCGCGGGCGAGCTGCGCGCCGCGGCGACGCTCGAAGAGCTGTTTCTGCGCGCCGGCAACCCGCTGCCGCAGACGCTGAGCGACTGGCCGCCGCTGTTGTCGCTGGACAACGGCCGCCTGCAGGGTGAGGCGCAGCTGCGCCTGCCGCCGGGCCAGCCGCTGCAGGCGCAGCTGAGCCTCAACGCCCGGGGGCTGAGCGGCATCTACGACCGCAGCAGCTTCGCCGGCCTCGACGGCGAGCTGCGCCTGGCGCTCGAGGGCGAGCGCCTGGACCTGCACCTGCCGCAGTTGAGCGCGCGACAGATCGATCCCGGCATCGCCCTCGGCCCCCTGCAGCTGCAGGCCCGCTACCAGGCGACGCTGGCCCGGCCGCTGGCCGGCGTGCTGACACATCAGCGCGCCGAGCTCGGCATACTCGGCGGCAGCCTGAGCCTGGCGCCGCACCAATGGCGGCTGGACAGCCCCAGCCAGGTGCTGCCGCTGCGCCTCAGCGGCCTGGACCTGCAGCAACTGTTTCGCGTCTACCCGGCCGAGGGCCTGGAAGGCAGCGGCCTGCTCGACGGCCTGATCCCCCTGCGCCTGGGCGCCGGCGGCCCCAGCGTCGAGCAGGGCCTGATCGAGGCGCGCGCACCCGGCGGCCGCCTGCGCTTTCACTCACCGCGCATCCGCGCCATGGGCCAGGCCAACCCGGGGATGAAACTGGTCACCGACGCCCTGGAAGACTTCCACTACGACCTGCTCGGCAGTAGCCTCGACTATGATCAGTCCGGCACACTCAGGCTGGGCATGCGTCTGCAGGGACGCAACCCGGCCATCGAGCAGGGCCGGCCGATCCACTTCAATATCAATCTGGAAGAGGACATCCCCACCCTGCTGGCCAGCCTGCAACTGACCGCCAAGGTGAGCGAGATCATCCAGCAACGGATCCAGCAACGGATGCGCCAGCCTGTCCCCCAAGCAACCAAGGAGTAGCGCCATGCGCCTGTGCCGCTTCCTCGCAGTCCTGAGCCTGGGCCTGCTGTGCCTGGCCTGTACCCCGACGGTACAACTGGCCATGCCCAACGAGCCAATCAATATCAACCTCAACGTCAAGGTCGAACACGAGATCTATATCAAGGTGGACAAGGCCCTGGACAACGTCTTCAACGAAGACAGCGGCCTGTTCTAAGGAGAAGCCCGATGATTCGCCATATTTCGACCCTGCTGCTGGCGCTCTGCCTGAGTCTGCCGGCCCATGCGCTGAACCTCAACCAGGCCATGAGCGCGCTCGGCACCGCCAAGGCCAGCGGCCAGCTGGGCGAGCAGCCCAACGGCTACCTCGGCGTGGTCAAGCCGGACGGCCAGGCCGAGGAGATCGCCCGCCTGATCAACCAGGCGCGCCGCGCCGAGTACCAGAAGGTGGCCAAAGACAACGGCATCGCCCTCTCCGATGTGGAAGCCATCGCCGGCAAGAAGGCCATCGACCGCACGCCCCAGGGGCAGTTCATCCAGTTGAACGGGCAGTGGCTGAAGAAGTAGCCACTGCCCAGCCGGAGCCCAAAAGCAAAGAACCCGCCGAGGCGGGTTCTTTCGTTGGCAAACGCAGCGATCAGGCGCCGGCCTTGCTCACGGCATCCTTGATCAGGGTCTGCAGCTCGCCCTTCTCGTACATCTCGGTGAGGATGTCGCTGCCGCCGACCAGCTCGCCGGCCACCCACAGCTGCGGGAAGGTCGGCCAGTTGGCGTACTTCGGCAGGTTGGCGCGAATTTCCGGATTCTGCAGGATGTCGACGTAGGCGAACTTCTCGCCGCAGCCCATCACCACCTGCGCGGCGCGGGCGGAGAAGCCGCACTGCGGCGCGTTGGGCGAGCCTTTCATGTACAGCAGAACGGTGTTGTTGGCGATCTGCTCTTTGATGGTTTCGATGATATCCATGGGGCACCTCAGCGTAGACTTCCCGACCCCTCGGTCGGCACGGTGGCGCGATTGTAGCGAAAAGCCGAGCGCAATGCTCGGCCTTGCCACGGCATCCGGGCTACGCGGCCACCACCTCCACCGGCACGCCATTGAGCGCGGCATTGCCGGACAGCGCATCGAGCTGGCGTTCGTCGGTCAGGTCGTTGGCGCTGGCGCCCGGCTGCTCGCGGGCAATCGCCATCTGCACGCCGGGGCGGGCATGGCCCCAGCCATGCGGTAGGCTGACCACGCCGGCCATCATCTCGTCGCTGGCGGCCACCTCCACCTCGATGCTGCCGACCCGCGAGCGCACCCGCACGCGCTGGCCATCGACCAGGCCGCGGCGGGCCAGATCCGCCGGATTCATCAGCAACTGGTGACGCGGCTTGCCCTTCACCAGGCGGTGATAGTTGTGCATCCAGGAATTGTTGCTGCGCACGTGGCGGCGGCCGATCAGCAGCAGCTGGTCCGCCGCCGGCGGTAGCTGCGCGGCGAAGCGCGCCAGATCGCCCAGCAGCAGCTCGGGGGCGGCCTCGACGGCTTTCGATGCGGTCTTTAGCCGCGCCGCCAGGTTCGCCTGCAGCGGCCCCAGGTCGAGCCCGTGCGGGTGATCGCGCAATGCGGCCAGGCTGAGCTTGCGCTCGCTGCGATCACCATAGGGGCCGAAGCGCAGGCCCATGTCGATCATCTGCTCGGGGGCCATGGTCGGTTTCAGTTCCAGAGCGTTGCGCGCGGCGAAGGCCTTGGCCAGGCCGACGAAGATCTCCCAGTCGTGCAGCGCGCCGTCCGGCTTGGCCAGGATCGCCTCGTTGAAGCGGGTGACGTTGCGCACCGCGAAGACGTTGAAGGTGGTGTCGTAGTGGTCGTGCTCCAGCGGCGCGGTGGGCGGCAGGATCAGGTCGGCATGGCGGGTGGTCTCGTTGATATAGAAGTCCACCGAGAGCATGAACTCCAGACCGTCCAGCGCCTGCTCCAGCTGGCGGCCGTTGGGCGTGGACAGCACCGGGTTGCCGGCCACGGTGACCAGCGCGCGGATCTGCCCCTCGCCGGGGGTGAGCATCTCCTCGGCCAGCGCCGAGACCGGCAGCTCGCCGCCGTATTCCGGCAGGCCGGACACGCGGCTCTGCCAGCGGTTGAAATGCCCGCCCGAGGTGCTCGCCACCAGGTCCACCGCAGGCAGAGTGCAGAGCACGCCGCCGACCCGGTCGAGGTTGCCGGTGACCAGGTTGATCAGTTGCACCAGCCACTGGCACAGCGTGCCGAAGGCCTGGGTGGAGACGCCCATGCGGCCGTAGCACACGGCCTTGTCGGCGGCGGCGAAATCCCGCGCCAGCTGGCGAATGGCCTGCGCCGGCACGCCGCAACGCTCGCTCATGGCCTCGGCGGTGAAGGCGGCAATGGCCGTACGCACCTGCTCCAGCCCTGCCACCGGTAGATGGCTGGCACGGGTCAGGCCTTCCTCGAACAGGGTGTTGAGCAGGCCCAGCAGCAGCGCGGCATCGCCGCCGGGACGCACGAACAGATGCTGGTCGGCGATGGCGGCGGTCTCGCTGCGGCGCGGGTCGACCACCACCAGCTTGCCGCCGCGGGCCTGGATGGCCTTGAGGCGCTTCTCCACGTCCGGCACGGTCATGATGCTGCCGTTGGAGGCCAGCGGATTGCCGCCGAGGATCAGCATGAAGTCGCTGTGGTCGATATCGGGAATCGGGATCAGCAGGCCGTGGCCGTACATCAGGTGGCTGGTCAGGTGGTGCGGCAGTTGGTCGACCGAGGTGGCCGAATAACGGTTGCGCGTCTTCAGCAGGCCGAGGAAGTAGTTGCTGTGGGTCATCAGCCCGTAGTTGTGCACGCTGGGGTTGCCCTGGTACACGGCCACGGCGTTCTGCCCGTGCTCGGCGCGGATCGCGCTGAGGCGCTCGGCGACCAGTTCGAAGGCGTCGTCCCAGGCGATGGCCTGCCACTGCTCGCCGATGCGGCGCATGGGCTGGCGGATGCGGTCGGGGTCGTTCTGGATGTCCTGCAGCGCCACCGCCTTGGGGCAGATATGGCCGCGGCTGAAGCTGTCCTGGGCGTCGCCCTTGATCGAGCGGATCTGCGTGCTGCCGTCTGCCTGGGCTTCGGTTTCGATGGCGAGGCCGCAGATGGCTTCGCACAGGTGGCATGCACGGTAATGGAGGGACTTGGTCATGGCCTGGCCTCTTGTTCTGCTCCGAGACGACCGGTCGGGTCGCGGGATTGGAACTATGGGCCGGCGGAGCGGACGACGCCAGCAGCGTTCGTCTCATGAATCGGCAGGCATCATGCCTGCCGATTCAGGGTCGCGACTATCCGACTTAACGGATGGAGGTCACGGTGCCCTTGTTGCCGGTCACGCTGACGTTGACGGTCTTGTATACGAAGTAATCCTCAACGTTCACTTCGTAACGCGGGGCGACGATCACGTCGGCACCCGAGGCCTTGACTGCCTTGTAGGCAGCTGCGGACTTGGCGGAAGCGACCGGGTCGAGACCCAGGGCGAAACCACCCTCGCCACCACCGTAGGTCACGCCGTCGGCGAACTGGGTATCGCCACCCAGCTTGAACACACCGAACAGGATGTTCACCGAAGATTGACCGGAGATGGGCTCGCCCACTTTCACGTCGGCCTGCAGGTTAGTCTTGACGGTACCGTTCAGCGGAACGGCCGGCTGGCTAACGTTCTGGCTGGCACAGCCAGTCAGCAGGGCGAGGGCGGAGAAAGCGGCGGCGTAGGCTACGTGTTTCATGCAAAACTCCTTTGCACATTTATTCCATGGATACCCCATTCCGGGGGCAATGCATTGCCTAGGAAAGGCGGCGGCATCCTAGAAGCGCGCCGCAGAGCGCTGCAAGCAGGGATGTCAGTTTTGTGACATCTCGCACGCAGCTTTGGGAAAAGGCTTACAAAACAGCCCGTTGTCATGGCCAGGCGGGCAATTTGCGCCTTCTCGTCATTTCCTTATAAGATCGCGCCTTCCCCCTGTTTCGTCGCACCCTGCGGCCTCCTGCCGCAAGCCTCGCTGTTTTCCCGGTTTTTGTCGCCGACGCGGGCTTGCGACCTGTAGTGAAAAAGGTAGTTAACGATGAGCGCCAGACACTTTCTCTCGATGATGGATTACACACCGGACGAACTGGTGGGGTTGATCCGCCGCGGCATCGAGCTGAAGGACCTGCGCAATCGCGGCGTGCTGTTCGAGCCGCTGAAGAACCGCGTGCTGGGCATGATCTTCGAGAAGGCCTCGACCCGCACCCGCCTGTCGTTCGAGGCCGGCATGATCCAGCTCGGCGGCCAGGCCATCTTCCTCTCGCCGCGCGACACCCAGCTGGGCCGCGGCGAGCCGATCGGCGACGCCGCCATCGTCATGTCGAGCATGCTCGATGCGGTGATGATCCGCACCTTCGCCCACAGCAACCTCACCGAGTTCGCCGCCAAGTCCAGGGTGCCGGTGATCAACGGCCTGTCCGACGACCTGCACCCCTGCCAGCTGCTGGCCGACATGCAGACCTTCCTCGAACACCGCGGCAGCATCGCCGGCAAGACCGTGGCCTGGATCGGCGACGGCAACAACATGTGCAACTCCTATATCGAGGCGGCGATGCAGTTCGACTTCCAGCTGAAAGTCGCCTGCCCCGAAGGCTACGAGCCGGACGCGCGCTTCCTCGCCCTGGCCGGCGAGCGCGTGCAGGTGCTGCGCGATCCGCGCGAGGCGGTGACCGGCGCCCATCTGGTGAGCACCGACGTGTGGGCCTCGATGGGCCAGGAAGACGAGGCGCAGCTGCGCCTGCAGCGTTTCAAGCCCTACCAGGTCAACCGCGAACTGCTCGACCTGGCGGCCAAGGACGTACTGTTTATGCACTGCCTGCCGGCGCACCGCGGCGAAGAGATCAGCGAGGATCTGCTCGACGACCCGCGCTCGGTGGCCTGGGACCAGGCGGAGAACCGCCTGCACGCGCAGAAGGCGCTGCTGGAACTGCTGGTCGAACCGGCGTACCACCACGCATGAGCGAGCCGCTGCTGCAACTGCGCGGGCTGAACTGCGGCTACCACGCGCACAAGGTCGTGCAGGACCTCGACCTGCACCTCAATCCCGGCGACATCGGCTGCCTGCTCGGTCCCTCCGGCTGCGGCAAGACCACCACCCTGCGCGCCATCGCCGGTTTCGAGCCGGTGCTCGCAGGCGAGATCGAGCTGGCCGGCACGGTGATTTCCCGCGCCGGCTTCACCCTGGCACCGGAGAAACGCCGCATCGGCATGGTGTTTCAGGACTACGCGCTGTTCCCCCACCTGAGCGTGGCGGACAACATCGCCTTCGGCATCCGCCAGCAGCCGGATGCCGAGCGCGTCACCGCCGAGTTGCTGGAGCTGGTCAAGCTCGGCCACCTGGCCAAGCGCTACCCCCACGAGCTGTCTGGCGGCCAGCAGCAGCGCGTGGCCCTGGCCCGCGCCCTGGCGCCGGAGCCGCAGCTGCTGCTGCTCGACGAACCCTTCTCCAACCTCGACGGCGAACTGCGCCGGCGCCTCAGCCATGAGGTGCGCGAGATTCTCAAGGCGCGCGGCACCAGCGCGATCCTGGTCACCCACGACCAAGAGGAGGCCTTCGCCGTCAGCGACCAGGTCGGCGTGTTCAACAAGGGCTGCCTGGAGCAGTGGGACACCCCCTTCAACCTCTACCACGAGCCGCTGACGCCCTTCGTCGCCAGCTTTATCGGCCAGGGCTACTTCATCCGCGGCCAGCTGCTCAGCCCGGACACGGTGCAGACCGAGCTCGGCCCGATCCGCGGCAACCGCGCCTACACCTGGGCCAGCGGCAGCGCGGTGGACGTGCTGCTGCGTCCGGACGACATCGTCCCGGATGAAAGCAGCGGGTTGAAGGCGCTTATCGTCGGCAAGACCTTCCTCGGCGCTGCCACCCTCTATCGCCTGCAACTGGCCACCGGCAGCCAGCTGGAGTCGATCTTCCCCAGCCACGCCGACCACCTGCCGGGCGACGAAGTGGGCATCCGCGTCGCCGCCGACCACCTGGTGGCCTTCCCGGCCCTGGGCAGCGTGGCGGCGCAACTGCAGCTGACCGACTCCGGTGGCGTGCGCCGGGTCAGCAGCAACTGATCCCGATCCTCTAGGGTGCGCCGTGCGCACCAGCGATGGGCCGCTTGCCGTTCCCGGCAGACCCACCGCCGCCGCGCAGGAGCCCGCTTGCGGGCGATAGGACAATCGCCGGCAAGGAGCAGGCGCCGACGGCGCCTACAGTCAGCATCGGCTCAAACAAACAACCGGCCGCTGGCGATATGCCGGGCATGGCCGGCGATCTTCACCCGCTCGCCGTCCAGCCTGCACAACAGTTCGCCGCTGCGTGCCGAGCACTGCCAGGCGCTCAGCGCGTCCCGCCCCAAGCGCTCGGCCCAGTAAGGCACCAGGATGCAATGGGTGGAGCCGGTGACCGGATCCTCGTCGATGCCGATGCTCGGCGCGAAGTAGCGCGAGACGAAGTCGTGGCGCTCGCCGGGCGCGCTGATCAGCACGCCGAGACCCGGCAGTTCGGCCAGCGCCGGCAGGTTCGGGACGAAGCCGCGCACCTCGGTCTCCGAATCCAGCACCGCCATCAGTTCCTGCACGCTGCCGTCGCCATTGCGCAGCGCCAGCACCTGCTGCGGCGCACGGCCCAGGGCCTGCTCCACGGCAGCCTGCAGCTCCGGCGCCACCGGCACGGCGCGACGCAGCGGGAAATCCAGCTCCAGCAGCCGGCCCTGGCGGGTGACGCGCAGCGCCCCGGAGCGGCAGACGAACTCCAGCACCTGGCCCGGTTCCCGATACAGATCGAACAGCACGCAGGCCGCCGCCAGGGTGGCATGGCCGCACAGCGGCACCTCGCTGGTCGGGGTGAACCAGCGGATATGCCAACGCTCGCCGTCGCGCACCACGAAGGCGGTCTCGGCCAGGTTGTGCTCGGCGGCGATGCGCTGCATCAGCGCCTCGTCGAGCCAGGCCTCGAGGCGATAGACCATGGCCGGATTGCCGGCGAAGGGCTGTTCGGTGAAGGCGTCGATCTGGTGAAACTCGAGCTGCATGGGGGAACTCCCGATCCGTTGTCACGCCGAGCATGCCGCAACCGCGCGTCGCCCGCCCGCTACAGCCGCGCGGCATTGCAGGAGTACAGCTGTGCACCCCGGCAAGGCAGGGCGAGCGGCCACGGTGCAGCGCGCTATCGCCAAATCGTCTTACAAAGCTTCCAAACCTATGAAAATCAACTGGTTGTGATTTCTGGCACAGGGCCTGCTTAGACCCGCCCCGGTCAGCACAACGGCGTGTCTGCCACACATCCGACAACGACGTCACCGCACCCCGCTCCCGTGGAGCCGTGGGCGCCGTGACGTTTTTTATTTGCGTTCAAGGATCTGTTGCCGTTGTGATGCCGCTCGCGCGAGGCGGCAGCAGCCCCTATGGCCCTTAGGAAATGACCGCTATGCGCATGATGAAACCCACCCTGCTGTCGCTCGCCGCTGCCAGCGCCACCTTCAGCCACGCCGCCCTCGCTGAGGAGGCCTTCGCCAACCTGTTCAGCCAGGCCAAGCCGATCCTCGATGCGCGCTACCGCTATGAACACGTCGACCAGGACAACGCCCTGAACCACGCCAACGCCCAGACCCTGCGTACCCGCGCCGGGGTGCAGAGCGGCAAGTGGTACGGCCTGTCCGCGCTGATCGAGGCGGACAACGTCAGCCGCATCGGCGACGCCCGCTACAACAGCACGCGCAACGGCCAGAGCGACTACTCGGTGGTCGCCGACCCCGACGGCAGCGAGATCAACCAGGCCCTGCTGCGCTACGACCAGCAGTACGGCAGCGCGGTGCTCGGCCGCCAGCGCATCAACCTGGACAACCAGCGCTTCATCGGCGGCGTCGCCTGGCGGCAGAACGAGCAGACCTACGACGGCGCCCTGCTGCAGCTCAAACCGGTCGAGGGCCTGACCCTGAGCTACGCCTACATCGACAAGGTCAACAGCATCTTCGGCCCTGGCGACAACCGCTTCGACACCGCCGCCAACCCGGCCAATATCGAAGGCCACAGCCACCTGCTCAACGCCCAGTACGTGCTGATGCCGGCGCTGACCGCCACCGCCTACCAGTACCGCCTGGGCCTGGACAACCTCACCGGCGGCAGCCAGTCGAGCGAAACCCGCGGCCTGCGCCTGCACGGTGCCGTGGCCGGCATCGGCTACGCCCTGGAATACGCCCGGCAGAACGACTACGCCGACAATCCGCTGGATCTGGACAGCGAGTATTACCTGCTGGAGCTGGGCTACAGCCTCAAAGGCGTGGCACTCAAAGCCGGCCACGAGGTGCTCGGCGGCGACAGCGGCCCGGGTAACCGCGCCTTCCAGACCCCGCTGGCGACCAAGCATGCGTTCCAGGGCTGGGCCGACATCTTCCTGCTGACCCCGGCGGACGGCATCGAGGACAGCTACCTCAGCGCCAGCCTGCCGCTACTCGGCGGCACCCTGCTGGCCCTGTACCACGACTACCGCGCCGAACGCGGCAGCAGCCACTACGGCCGCGAATACAACCTGTCCTACGCGCGGCCGATTCCCGGCCTGAAAGGGCTGACGGGGCTGGTCAAGGCGGCGCGCTACGACGCCGACGACTTCGCCGTGGACACCGACAAGCTCTGGCTGCAGCTGCAATACAGCTACTGATCCCCGCAAAGGGCGCGCGGCCGCGCCGCGCGCCTGTGGAGAAGCCCACGAACATCGGTCTTTTCACCGCGCTGCCGGTGCTGCCGGCCCTGCCGGCCGGGGCGATGATCGGCGCCGCAGGCTGCGCCGCGCGCACCTCCCGGCTGCCCGGTGCACATGCGCCCCCGGCCGTCAGCCCTCGCTGCGCACCCGTTTCACCGCGTCCAGCCAGCCGGCGTAGAGGCGCTCGCGGTGCGCCTCGTTCATCCGCGGCTCGAAGCGCTGCTGGCGGTGCCAGTGGCTGGCGATGGCGTCGAGGTCGGCGTACAGCCCCAGTTGCAGGCCGGCCAGATAGGCGACGCCGAGCGCGGTGGTCTCGGTGACCTCGGGGCGTTCGACGCCGACGCCGAGGATGTCGGCGAGAAACTGCATGACCCAGTTGTTCTCCACCATACCGCCGTCCACGCGCAGCGCGCTGGGCGGCGCGGCGCCGTCCTGGCGCATGGCCTCGAGCAGGTCGCGGGTCTGGTAGCACACCGACTGCAGGCCGGCGGTGACGATCTCCTTGATCCCGGTGTCGCGGGTCAGACCGAAGATCGCGCCGCGCGCCTTGGGATCCCAGTAGGGTGCGCCGAGGCCGGTGAAGGCCGGCACCAGGTAGACGCCGCAGGCATCGCCGGTCTGCTCGGCCAGCGCTTCGCTGTCACGCGCATGGCCGATCAGCTTGATGCCGTCGCGCAGCCACTGCACCGCCGCGCCGGCGACGAAGATGCTGCCCTCCACCGCGTAGGTGACCTTGCCCCCCAGACGGTAGGCAACAGTGGTCAGCAGGCGATTCTTCGAACTCACCGGCTGATCGCCCGTGTTCTGGATCATGAAACAGCCGGTGCCATAGGTGCTCTTCACCATGCCCGGCTGGAAGCAGGCCTGGCCGATCAGCGCTGCCTGCTGGTCGCCGGCCATGCCCAGCACCGGAATGCTGGCGCCGAGCAACTCGGCGTCGGTATGACCGAACTCGGCGGCGCAGTCGAGCACCTCGGGCAACAGGCTGGCGGGGATGTCGAACAGTTGCAGCAGTTCCGCGTCCCACTGCTGGCTGTGGATATTGAACAGCAGGGTGCGCGAAGCATTGCTGGCATCGGTGCGGTGCACCTTGCCGCCGCTCAGGCGCCACAGTAGGAAGCTGTCCACCGTACCGAAGCGCAGCTCGCCGCGCTCAGCCCGATCCCGCGCGCCGGGCACGTTGTCGAGCACCCAGCGCAGCTTGGTGGCGGAGAAATAGGGGTCGATCAACAGGCCGGTCTTGGCCGCGACCATGGCCTCATGCCCGGCGGCCTTGAGCCCCGCGCAGTAGTCGGCGGTGCGGCGATCCTGCCAGACGATGGCCGGGTGGATCGGCGTGCCGCTGACGGCATCCCACACCAGGGTGGTCTCGCGCTGGTTGGTGATGCCGATGGCGGCGATGGCGTCGGCGGCCAGGCCGCTCCTGGCGATGGCCTCGCGGCACACCTTGAGGGTGGACAGCCAGATTTCCTGACCATCGTGCTCGACCCAGCCGTCCTGCGGGAAATACTGCTGGAACTCCTGCTGGGCGCGCGCCACCGGCAGGCCCTGAGCGCTGAAGATGATGGCGCGGGAGCTGGTGGTGCCCTGGTCGATGGCTAGCAGGTACTGGGACATACGCGTTTCCTTGTTGTTATGCGGGGGTTAGCCCTAGGTAATTCTGTGTCAACGCAGCCCCTGCTTGGAGTCGTAATCGGCTGCGTCCGCATACGGCCGTAGGGTGGATGACGCTTTTTTCATCCACCAATCCGGCGCCAGGGTGGATCGATGAAGCCTGATCCACCCTACACACTGGGCGAGCGGCGCTCGCTCCTAACCTCTCACTCGCGACCGATGGCGGCGAAGCTGCCCTGAGTGTGCTGCGCCAGCACCTCGGCCGCCAGCTCCACCTCCAGGCCGCGGCGGCCGGCGCTGACGAAGATGCTGGCATGCTCGCGCGCCGAACTGTCGATAAAGGTGCGCAGGCGTTTCTTCTGCCCCAGCGGACTGATACCGCCGAGCAGGTAGCCGGTGGCGCGCTGGGCCGCGGCCGGGTCGGCCATATCGGCCTTCTTCACGCAAGCGGCCTGGGCCAGCGCCTTGAGGTCGAGGCTGCCGGCCACCGACACCACCGCCACCAGCAACTCGCCCTTGTCGCTGGCGGCGAGCAGCGTCTTGAATACCCGGGCCGGCGGCAGGTCGAGCTTTTCCGCGGCCTCCAGGCCATAGGACGGTGCCTTGGGGTCGTGCGCGTAGCTGTGCACCCGGTGTTCGGCCTTGGCCTTCTTCAACAGATCGATCGCTGGAGTCATGTTCGAATGTGAAAATAATCTGACAAGATTGGCGTACCTTAGCCGAAATCCCTTTTCGCGGGCAGCCTATAATGCCCGGCAAAATAAGGACGCTGCCATGAACCTGGCCCCTCGCCAACACGACATCCTCAACCTCGCCCGCGAACGCGGCTACGTCAGCATCGACGAACTGGCCCTGGCCTTCGCCGTGACCCCGCAGACCATCCGCCGCGACATCAACCAGCTGGCCGAACACGGCCTGCTGCGGCGCACCCACGGCGGCGCCGCCTGCGAGGCGTCGAGCATCCACAACACCGCCTACGGCATGCGCGCCGGGCAGATGCGCGAAGAGAAACAGCGCATCGCCGAGGCCGTGGCCGCGCACATCCCCGACCACGCCTCGCTGTTCATCAACATCGGCACCACCACCGAGGCCATCGCCCGCGAGCTGCTCGGTCACCAGGGCCTGAAGATCATCACCAACAACCTGCACGTCGCCGCCCAGCTCAGCGCCAAGGCCGACTTCGAGGTGCTGGTGGCCGGCGGCACGGTGCGCAGCGACGGCGGCATCGTCGGCCAGGCGGCGGTGGACTTCATCCAGCAGTTCAAGGTGGACTACGCCATAGTCGGCATCAGCGGCATCGACGAGGACGGCAGCCTGCTCGATTTCGACTACCAGGAAGTGCGCGTGTCCCAGGCCATCATCGACAACGCCCGCCAGGTGTTCCTCGCCGCCGATTCGAGCAAGTTCGGCCGCAACGCCGTGGTGCGTCTGGGCTCGATTGCCCTGGTCGACCGCGTATTCACCGACTGCGCGCCGCCCGCCGCCGTGGCCCGCCTGCTGCACGAGCACAAGGTCCACCTCGACCTGGTCTGAATCCGCGCCCGCACCGTTCGGCGCGAAAGCGCGCGCCGGGCTGGCGCACCTGCGCGCATTCGACTAGCATATTTTCGAAAGTGAACATAACCACATTCGAATTCAATAGCGAGTGCCCTGCCATGCCCCACGATCACCTCGCCAGCCCTGTCGCGGAAGTCTACGACCTCGCCGTGGTCGGCGGCGGCATCAATGGCGTGGGCATCGCCGCGGATGCGGCCGGCCGCGGCCTGGCGGTGTTCCTTTGCGAACAGGACGACCTGGCCAGCCACACCTCCTCGGCCAGCAGCAAGCTGATCCACGGCGGCCTGCGCTACCTGGAGCACCACGAATTCCGCCTGGTGCGCGAGGCCCTGGCCGAACGCGAGGTGTTGCTGGCCAAGGCGCCGCATATCGTCAAACCCATGCGCTTCGTGCTGCCGCACCGGCCGCACCTGCGCCCGGCCTGGATGATCCGCGCCGGCCTGTTCCTCTACGATCACCTGGGCAAGCGCGAGCGCCTGCCTGGCTCGCGTGGCGTGCGCTTCGGCGCCGGCAGCCCGCTCAAGGCCGAGATCGGCCGCGGCTTCGAGTACTCCGACTGCTGGGTCGACGACGCCCGCCTGGTGGTGCTCAACGCCATGGCGGCGCGCGAGCACGGCGCGCATATCCACACCCGCACCCGCTGCATCAGCGCACGGCGCAGCAAGGGCCTGTGGCACATCCACCTGGAGCGCGCCGACGGCAGCCTGTTCTCCATCCGCAGCCGCGCCCTGGTCAACGCCGCCGGCCCCTGGGTCGCGCGCTTTATCGGCGAGGACCTCAAGCAGCAGTCGCCCTACGCCATCCGCCTGATCCAGGGCAGCCATATCGTGGTGCCGCGCCTGCACGACGGCGAGCAGGCCTACATCCTGCAAAACGAGGACCGCCGCATCGTCTTCGCCATTCCCTACCTGGAGCGCTTCACCCTGATCGGCACCACCGACCGCGAGTACCGCGGCGATCCGGCGCAGGTGAGTATCAGCGCCGAGGAAACCGACTACCTGCTCGCGGTGGTCAACGCCCACTTCAAGCAGCAGCTGAGTCGCGCCGACGTGCTGCACAGCTTCTCCGGCGTGCGCCCGCTGTGCGACGACGAATCGGACGAGCCTTCGGCCATCACCCGCGACTACACCCTGGCGCTGGCCGGCGCGCCGGGCGAGGCGCCGCTGCTGTCGGTGTTCGGCGGCAAGCTGACCACCTACCGCAAGCTGGCGGAAGCCGCGATGAACCAGCTGGCGCCGTTCTTCCCCAAGCTGGGCCCGAGCTGGACCGCCAGCGCGCCGCTGCCCGGCGGCGAGCAACTGGACAGCCAGAGCGCCCTGATCGAAGCGCTCTGCGCCCGCCATGACTGGCTGCCGACCAGCCTGGCCAGACGCTGGGCGGCCAGTTACGGCAGCCGCAGCTGGCGCCTGCTCGACGGCGTGCACAACCTCACCGACCTCGGCGAACACCTCGGCGCCGGGCTCTATGCCCGCGAGGTGGATTACCTGCGCCGCGAGGAATGGGCGCGCAGCAGCGCCGATATCCTCTGGCGGCGCAGCAAGCTCGGCCTGTTCATGACCCCGGCGCAGCAGGCCCGCCTGCAGCAGTACCTGCAACCCCATTCGGCCCACGCCGCCTGAGCTTCTGCGTGCCCCATGCCCCGCTCCGCGGGGCTTTTTTATGGTCTGCGCGAGCACCCCTACGGCCGCGCCAGCGCAGAGGGCCAAGGAGAAATAAATCGCCGGCAGACACGACGATCCGGCGCATCGCGGCTCTCGCCGCATTTTTTTATCGCGGCAATTCAAGCACTTGGCTGCATGATGCGGAACCAAAGCGTTCGTATTCAGTTTTATTTTTACTTATGTTTCAAGCACTTAGGTTTGACAGGCGGCGAATTGGGGCAGAAAATTTGACGTTACCAATCTCACCGCAACACGGCAGGAGCGATCATGAAAGGCGACAAGAAGGTCATCCAACACCTGAACAAGATCCTCGGCAACGAACTGGTGGCCATCAACCAGTACTTCCTGCACGCGCGCATGTATGAGGACTGGGGGCTGAAGAAGCTCGGCGAGCACGAGTATCACGAGTCGATCGACGAGATGAAGCACGCCGACAAGCTGATCAAGCGCATCCTGTTCCTCGAGGGCCTGCCCAACGTGCAGGATCTCGGCAAGCTGCTGATCGGCGAGAACACCAAGGAAATGCTCGAGTGCGACCTCAAGCTCGAACAGAAGGCCCACGCCGACCTCAAGGCCGGCATCGCCTACTGCGAGAGCATCGGCGACTACGCCAGCCGCGAACTGATGGAAGAAATCCTCTGCTCGGAAGAGGACCATATCGACTGGCTGGAAACCCAACTGGGCCTGATCGAGGCGGTCGGCCTGCAGAACTACCTGCAGTCGCAGATGGACGAATAAACCCTATTCGCCGGATAAAGAACGGGAGCCAGTGGCTCCCGTTTTTTATGGCGCTGCCCAGCAGCCCGGCTGAACACCACGCGCACCGCCTTGGGATTGGCGCGCACGGCGCACCCTACGCCTCGTGCTCCTTGACCCGGAACCAGGCGGCGTAGAGCGCCGGCAAAAACAGCAGGGTGAGCGCCGTGGCCACCACCAGGCCGCCCATGATGGCCACCGCCATCGGCCCGAAGAACACGCTGCGCGACAGCGGGATCATCGCCAGCACCGAGGCCAGCGCGGTCAGCACGATGGGCCGGAACCGCCGCACCGTGGCCTCGATGATGGCGTGCCAGCGGTCCAGGCCGGCGGCGATGTCCTGCTCGATCTGGTCGACCAGGATCACCGAGTTGCGCATGATCATGCCGGCCAGGGCGATGGTGCCGAGCATGGCGACGAAGCCGAACGGCTGGCGGAAGATCAGCAGGAACAGGGTCACCCCGATCAGCCCCAGCGGCGCGGTGAGAAACACCATGGCCGAGCGCGAGAAGCTTTTCAGCTGCAGCATCAGCAGGGTCAGCACCACCACGATGAACAGCGGCACCCCGGCGTTGACCGATTTCTGCCCGCGCGCCGAATCCTCCACCGTGCCGCCCACGTCCAGCAGGTAGCCGTCCGGCAGCTCGGCGCGGATCGGCTCCAGGGTCGGCAGGATCTGTGCCACCAGGCTGGCCGGCTGCTCCTTGCCGTAAACGTCGGCGCGCACGGTGACGTTGGGCAGGCGGTTGCGGTGCCAGATGATGCCTTCCTCGAAGCCGTACTCCAGGGTCGCCACCTGCGACAAGGCCACGCTGCGGCCGCTGTCGGTGGGCACCGCCAGGCTCGGCAGCAGGCTCAGCGACTGGCGCTCCTGCACGGTGCCGCGCAGGAGAATCTCGATCAGCTCGTTGCCTTCGCGGTACTGGCTGACGCTGGTGCCCGACAGTGCGCTCTGCAGAAAGCGCGACAGCTCGGCGGTGTTGACCCCCAAGGCGCGTGCGCGCTCCTGGTCGACGTTGAGGTAGATGACCTTGCTCGGCTCCTCCCAATCCAGGTGCACGTTGACCACATGGGGGTTCTCGCGCACCTTGGCCGCCACCTGGCGCGCCAGCGCACGCACCTCGTCGATATGCTCGCCGCTGACCCGGAACTGCACCGGGTAACCCACCGGCGGGCCGTTCTCCAGGCGACTGACGCGGCTGCGCAAGCCGGGGAATTCGTCGTTCATGGTCTGGATCAGCCAGCTGCGCAGGCGCTCGCGCTCCTCGATGCTGCCCGCCAGCACCACGAACTGGGCGAAGCTGGCCGCCGGCAGTTGCTGGTCCAGCGGCAGGTAGAAGCGCGGCGAACCGGTGCCGACGTAGGCCACGTAGTTGTCGATCCCTGGCTGCGCCTTGAGCAGCGCCTCCAGGCGCTTGACCTGGGCCTCGGTGGCGGCGAGCGAGGCGCCCTCCTCCAGCTTGATGTCGACCATCAGCTCCAGGCGCCCGGAGGCCGGGAAGAACTGCTGCGGCACGAAGCGAAACAGCAGCACGGCGGCGACGAACAGGCCGATGGTCAGCAGGATCACCGTCCGCCGCCGGCGCACGCACCACTCCACCGTGGCCCGCACGCGCCGGTAGAAGGGCGTCGCGTAGGGATCGTGGCCGGCGTCGCTGCCACCGTGCTTGGCCGCGTGCAGCTTGGCCAGGTCGGGCAGCAGCTTGTCGCCCAGGTAGGGCACGAACATCACCGCGGCGATCCACGAGGCGACCAGGGCGATCACCACCACCTGGAAGATCGAGCGGGTGTACTCGCCGGTGCCGGACTGCGCGGTGGCGATCGGCAGGAAGCCGGCAGCGGTGATCAGGGTGCCGGTGAGCATCGGGAAGGCGGTGCTGGTCCAGGCGTAGCTGGCCGCCTTGAAGCGGTCGTAGCCCTGCTCCATCTTGATCGCCATCATCTCCACCGCGATGATCGCGTCGTCCACCAGCAGGCCGAGGCCGAGCACCAGGGCGCCGAGGGAGATCTTGTGCAGGCCTATCCCTAAGTAGTACATGCTGGCGAAGGTCATCGCCAGCACCAGCGGGATCACCAGCGCCACCACCAGGCCGGTGCGCAGGCCGAGGGAGAAGAAGCTGACCAGCAGCACGATCACCAGCGCCTCGACCAGCACGCGGACGAACTCGCCGACCCCGGTCTTCACCGCCGCCGGCTGATCGGCCACCTTGCGCAGCTCCATGCCCAGCGGCAGGGTCTGCTGCAGGCGGGCGAACTCGCCCTCCAAGGCCTTGCCCAGCACCAGAATGTCGCCGCCGGCCTTCATCGATACCGCCAGGCCGATGGCGTCCTCGCCCATAAAGCGCATGCGCGGCGCGGGCGGATCGTTGAAGCCGCGCTTGACCTCGGCCACGTCGCCGATGCGGAAGGTGCGGTCGCCGACGCGGATGGGGAAGTCGCGGATTTCCTCCACCGACTCGAAACGCCCGGTCACGCGCAGCTGGATGCGGTCGCTGACGGTCTCGAAGAAGCCGGCGGCGGCCACCGCGTTCTGCGCCTCCAGCGCCTGCTGCACCGCGGCCAGGGGCAGGCCGAGGGTGGCCAGCTTGGTGTTGGACAGCTCGATCCAGATCTTCTCGTCCTGCAGGCCGACCAGCTCCACCTTGCCGACGTCCTTGACCCGCTGCAGCTGCAGCTGGACGCGGTCGGCGTAGTCCTTGAGCACCGCGTAGTCGAAGCCCTCGCCGGTCAGCGCGTAGATGTTGCCGAAGGTGGTGCCGAACTCGTCGTTGAAGAACGGCCCCTGGATGCCGGCCGGCAGGGTGTGGCGGATGTCGCCGACCTTCTTGCGCACCTGGTACCACAGCTCGGGGATTTCCGAGCTGCGCATGGAGTCGCGCGCCATGAAGGTCACCTGCGACTCGCCGGGGCGCGAGAAGCTGGTGATGCGGTCGTACTCGCCGGTCTCCATCAGCTTCTTCTCGATGCGTTCGGTGACCTGGCGCGACACCTCTTCGGCGCTGGCGCCCGGCCAGTTGGTGCGGATCACCATGGCCTTGAAGGTGAAGGGCGGGTCCTCGCTCTGCCCCAGCTTGGTGTAGGACAGCGCGCCGACCACGGCCAGCAACAGCATGATGTAGAGGACGATCTGGCGGTGGCGCAGCGCCCAGGCGGACAGGTTGAAGCTCATCCGGGCTTACTCCTTGGCGGCCAGTTCGACGTTGCGGTTGTCGCGATCGACCGGGCGCACCTGCTGGCCCTCGCGCAGCACCTGCACGCCGGCGGCCACCACCCAGTCGCTCGCCGCCAGGCCTTCGAGCACCGGCACGCGGTCGTCGCCGTAGGCGCCGACACGCACCAGGCGGCGCTGCACCTTGTGTTCCTTGGGCTCGACCACCCAGACGAAGGGCTGACCCTGCTCGGCGCTGAGCGCCGACAGCGGCACCGCCAGCGGCACTTCGCCGTTGCTGGCGATGAACACCCGCGCGCTCTGCCCCAGCTCGGCCGGCACCTTGCCCTCGGTGAAGGCGACGCGGGCGGCGAAGGTGCGCGACTGCGGATCGGCGGCCGGCGCCATCTCGCGGATGCGCCCGGGGAAACGCTGATCCGGCTGCGACCACAGCTCCACCTCGACCGCCTGGCCGATCCGGAAGCGCTCGAAGCCCTGCTCCGGCAGGCTGATCAGCACCTCGCGCTCGCCGTCGGCGGCCAGGGTGAACACGGTCTGCCCGGCGGCCACCACCTGCCCCACCTCCACCGCGCGACGGGCGATCACGCCGTCCTGGGAGGCGCGCAGCACGGCGTAGCCGGCCTGGTTGCGGGCCACGTCGTACTCGGCCTTGATCTGCTTGAGGCGCGCTTCGCCGGCGCGGTAGAGGTTCTCGGTGTTGTCGTACTGCGAGCGGCTGACCAGGTTGCGCGCCAGCAGGGCCTTGTAGCGATCGCGCTCGGCGCGCACGGTCTGCAGGTTGGCCTCGGCGGCGGCCACCTGGGCGCGGGTGGCCTCCAGTTGCAGGCGCACGTCCTGCGGATCGAGCTCGGCCAGCGGCTGGTCCTTCTTCACCCGCGCGCCGACGTCCACCAGGCGCTTGGCCACCTTGCCGCCGATGCGAAACGCCAGCTCCGGTTCGAAGCGCGCGCGCACCTCGCCGGGGTAGCTGTCGACCAGGGCGCCGGCCGGTTGCGGCTGCACCACCATGGCCGGACGAATGGGTTGCTCGACCTGCTCGCCGTTGCCGCAGGCGGACAGCAGCAGGGCGAGGGCAAGGGACGCTACAAGAGGCATGGCATGGCGGAACATGGCGAATGACCTGTGACGACGAAGGTTTGGAATATTTGTACTAGCGGGTATAGTAAAAATAGCAAACTCGCCAGTCCAGTATTAAAATCCGCCGATGCCTAACAAGTTGTTACCGCCCGCCGGTCCCGGTCGCCCCAAGGACCCCGCCAAACGCCAGGCCATTCTCGAAGCGGCCAAGACCCTGTTCCTGCGCCACGGCTACGATGGCAGCAGCATGGACGCCATCGCCGCGGAAGCCGGGGTGTCCAAGCTCACGGTGTACAGCCACTTCACCGACAAGGAGAGGCTGTTTTCCGCCGCGGTGAAGGCCAAGTGCGAGGAGCAGCTGCCCGAGCTGCTGTTCGAGCTGCCGGCGGGTGTGCCGATCGAGACGGTGTTGCTGAGCATCGGCCGCGGCTTCCATGCGCTGGTCAGCAGCCGCGAATCGGTGGAGCTGCACCGCATGATGGTCAGCCTGGCCAGCCAGGATCCCAAGTTGGCGCTGATGTTCTACCAGGCCGGGCCGCAGCGCGTGCTGCAGGAGATGGAGGCGCTGCTGCGCAAGGCCAACGCCAACGGCCTGCTGCAGATCGCCGACCCGCTGGGGGCGGCCGACCAGTTCTTCAGCCTGGTCAAGGGCGGCGCGCATTTTCGCCTGCTGATCGGTTGCTGCGCCCCGCTGGAAGGCGAGGCCGCCGAGCGGCATGTGCGCGAGGCGGTGGGACTGTTCCTGCGCGCCTATCGGCGCTGAAATCTGGATCGCAGGGCGCACCGCTGGCAACCGAATGCCTGGTGCGCACGGCGCACCCTACGCCCCTTCCAGTTTCTTCTTCGGGTAGATGTCGTAGCGGCTGGACTTGCCCTCCAGCACGTAGCCGGGCTTCGCCCCGTCGATGGCCGGCGCCTTGCGCGGGCGCTTGACCACCACCCGGTGGCTGGCCAGCGCCAGGGCCGCCTCCAGCAGCGCCGGGGCATCCAGGTCGTCGCCCACCAGCGGGCGGAACAGGCGCATTTCCTTCTTCACCAGCGCGCTCTTGTCGCGATGCGGGAACATCGGATCGAGGTAGATCACCTGCGGCGGCTCGCCCTGCCACTGGCGCATCAGCTCGATGGCATTGCCCGTCAGCAGGCGCATGCGCGCGGCAATCGGCGCCACCTCCAGGCTCAGCTCGGCACGCGCCAGGCCGTCCTCGAGCAGGGCGGCGATCAGCGGCTGACGCTCGATCAGGGTCATACTGCAGCCCAGGCTGGCCAGGACGAAGGCATCGCGCCCCAGCCCGGCGGTGGCGTCCAGCACCCGCGGACGGATGCCCGGCTGCACGCCGACCGCCTTGGCGATCATCTGCCCGCTGCCGCCGCCGAACTGACGGCGATGGGCCATGGCGCCCTCGACGAAGTCGACCCGCACCGGCCCCGGCGCCTTGTCGCCCAGCTCTGCCAGTTGCAGGCCGTCCGCGCCCAATTGCAGGGCGAACTCGGCGTCGCCGCCCAGCGCCAGGCCGAGACGCGCCGCCCAGCGGGCCGCGGCCTCGGCGTAGAAAGGTTGCAGGGCATCCATGCGGATGCTGGCGCTATGCCGCTCGTCGCTCATCGGGAAATCTGCTCAAAAAACGTTCAACTGATCGACCGCGCGGCCGACAACCTCATCGAGCGGCATTCTGCCAGACCCAGCCCCCTGCGCCGCAAAGAGTTTGCCCATGTTCGACGCCCTCTCCGCCCCGCGCCCCGCCGCCAGCCCGACACGCGCGCCCACCCGCGAGGACGAACTCGACGCCGGCGTGCGCGAATCGCTCGACTACCAGATCCTCCGTCGCACCCTCGGCATCGCTGAGCAGGACGCGCCGGGCGAGGCCGCGCGCGAAATCCGCGAGGCCGCCGCGCCACCGGCGGTCAGCGCGGCGGCGGCCACGGTCAGTCGGACGCTGGTCGAGCAACGCAGCCTGGAGCTGAACGTCACGGCCGGCGGCCAGCCGCAGCAGACCGACCCGCTGGTGCTCGATCTGGCCGGCGACGGCTTCGCCACCAGCGGCCTGCAGCGGCCGCAGCGTTTCGACCTGGACGGCGACGGCCGCCAGGACTGGATCAGCGTACCCACCGGCGACGACGCCCTGCTGGCCCTGGATCGCAATGGCAACGGCCGCATCGACGACGGCCGCGAGCTGTTCGGCGACCAGCACGGCGCCGCCAACGGTTTCGCCGAACTGGCCAGGTTCGACGACAACGGCGACGGCCGCATCGACGCCGCCGATGCGCTGTTCGCCGACCTGCGCCTGCTGCGCTTCGACGCCGCCGGCCGCCAGCACAGCCAGAGCCTGGCCGAGGCCGGGGTCGGCGCCATCGAGCTGAAGGCGCGCGACGTCAGCATCGCCCTCGGCGCCTACGACCGGATCGCCCAGCTCGGCCGATTCGAATTCGCCGACGGCCGCAGCGGCCAGGCCGCCGATCTGCTGCTGGCCCAACGCTGAATCCGGGCTACGCGCTAGAGCAATCCCAGCTGCTCCAGCTGCGGCTCGACCTGCAAGGTCGGCAGCTCCGCCAGGCCGGGCAGGCGCAGGCGCAGTTGCTCGTGGAAACGCCGTGCCAGCTGCGGCGCCAGGCGGTTGTCGGCGGTGTGCAGGAACACGTACGGGCGCCGCCCGTCCTCGATCCAGGCGGCGACCTTGTCCAGCCAGGGCGTCATGAAGGGGTCGTTGGCGAGCAGCTCGGGATGGCCGATAAAACGCAGCTGCGGGCTCTGGCTGAAGGCCGTCGGACGGGTCGGCAGGCGCGGCTTCTTGGCCTGGGCATGCAACACCGCCGGCGCCTGCGACGCGCAGCTGAACAGGGCGCGCGAGTCCAGGCAGATACGCTCGATGCCGCGCGCAAGCAACAGGCGATTCAAGGCGCGCTCGGCCTCGCCCTTGGCGAAGAACTGCGCATGGCGTACCTCGATGGCCAGCGGCCAAGCGCCCCACCACTCGACGAAGGCCGCCAGCTCGTCCAGCCGTGACGGACCGAAGCTGGCCGGCAACTGCAGCCAGTAGGGTGCGACGCGTTCGCCGAGCGGCGCCAGCAACCGACGAAAACGCTCGACCGCCTCCAGTTGCTGGCACAGGTCGTCGCCGTGGCTGATATCGCGCGGCAGCTTGGCGCAGAAACGAAAGTGCGCCGGCATCTGCTCGGCCCAGCGCGCCACGGTCTGCTCGCTGGGGCGGGCGTAGAAGGTGGTATTGCCCTCCACGGCGTTGAATACCTGGGCATAACGACTGAGGAAGTCGGCCGCTCGGGTGTCGCCGGGGTAGAGCGTGGACCGCCAGGCCGCCTCGCTCCAGGAGGGGCAGCCGAGGTAGTACGGCAACATCAGGCGTAGAGGTCGAGACCGAGCACTTGCTGCGCGTCCGCCTCGCTGGCGTAGCTGGCGGTGGCGCCGTAGCTGGCCAGCGCCTGGGCGGCGCGGTTGCTCAGCGCGGGTTGCGGGTAGCCGATATCCTGGGCGCGCGCCGGCAGGCTGTCGCCATTGCCGCTGCTGGCCTGCACCCGGCGGATCTGCGGGGTCTGTTCCAGGCCCTGGCTGCTGGCCGGGGCGGCCGGCCGCTCGCGTTGTACCTCGACTTCGCGCTGCGCCTCGCGATAGGGCGTGACCGCAGTCCCCGAACGGGGGCCGCGATCCGGCGAGGAGGAAGGTAGGGAACCGTCGATGCGCATCTACAACTGCTCGGTGAACTCGGCTGGAAAGTAGACAGTGCTGGCAATGTAGCGACGCCCGACGGGCTTGGCAAATACCGTCGAGCCGTCTGCCCCTGCCGGGCGACCGGGGGTCATGCCGGCGGCGCCTTGGGCGTGGCCACCTGATCGCGCAGGTAGACCGGCTGGGCCTGGTCGGCCGCCACGGCCTCGCCGCGCGCCCAGGCGAATTGCGCCAGGCTCAGCAGATCCTCGGCGTGGGGCAGCAGGCTACCGTCCATGGTCACGGGCTTGAGCGCGATGCGCGCGGCATAGCTACCCCAGCCGGTGCCGGCACCGAACCAGTCGCCGCTGGCGCCGCGCGGCGCCTCGGCCTGCTCCGGCGGCAGCACCGCCTCCTGACCGAGCAGACGCATCTCGCCGGCCTCGGCGCGGTAGCAGCCCCAGTACACCTCGTCCATGCGCGCATCGATGGCCGCCGCCACCTGGCGCGCGCCCTGCTCGCGCAGCGCGCGCTGGGCCAGCACGGCCAGGTTCGACACCGGCAGCACCGGCCGCTCCAGGGCGAAGGCCAGGCCCTGAACCACGCCGATGGCGATGCGCACCCCGGTGAAGGCGCCCGGGCCGCGGCCGAAGGCGATGGCGTCCAGCTGCGCGGCGGCGATGCCGGCCTCGCCCAGCAGTTGTTGGATCATCGGCAGCAGGCGCTGGGCGTGCAGGCGCGGCGCCACCTCGTAGTGGCTGAGCACGCGGCCATCGTGCAGCAGGGCGACGGAACAGGCTTCGGTGGCGGTATCCAGGGCCAGGATCGTGGTCATCGGGTTCGCATGGCTGAAGAAAAAAGAGCCGGCATTAGACCGGCTCGAGGCTTTTTTTTCCAGCGCCGCGATGGCCACAGGCGGCCTGTGCGCGACCGGCGGGCGCCCTTACCAGGGTTCGACCACCGGCTCGGCCTCCCAGGCCTGCAGCGGCGCCTTGGACCAGGTGCCGTAGGTGGCGTTGGGGAACACGATCCACTCGCTGCCCCACTTGCCCGCCTCGCTGGCCACGGTAGCGCGCTGCTGGTCCAGCGGCGTCTTGCGGAAACGCGCATCGAAATCGTGCAGGGTATCGCCGAGTAGCAGCACGATCTGATGATCGGCGCTGACAATGGCGCGCCGCTCGACCTTGGGCGGGCCGAGCAACAGCACGCTCTCCTCCGAGACCTGGGGCAGGCCGAGTTTGCTCAGGGTGGCCAGGGTGTGCTGTTTCTGCTCGTCGGCGCGGTCGGAGATATAGCGGATGGTCACGCCGAGCCGGTCGGCATGCTGCAGGAACTGCTTGGCGCCGGGGATCAGCGCGGGCATGCCGTCGCGCTCCCAGGGCAGCCAGGTGTCCCAGGCGTCGTACTGGTGACAGTTGGCCAGGTCGCGCGCCAGCAAGGCGCTGTTGTCGATCACGGTTTCGTCCAGGTCGGTGACGATCGCCAGCTTGGACGGGTCTTTCACCGCCGCCACCGCCGCGTCCAGCTTCTGCGTGGCGACATTGTAGGCCTGCAGCTGCAGCGCCTGGATCTCCGCCGACTGCTGCTGGAAGCGCAGGCCCATGGCGAACTCGGCGACAGCGCAGTCCGTCTTGGGCTTCGCGGAGGTATCGGCAAAAGCCGAGGGGGTGGCCAGCAGCGCTGCCGCCAGGCCCAGCCAGATAGCACTCTTTGCTGTTTTGTCGATCATTGAATGCGCTCTCTTCCTTAGAATGGGTTGAAGCCTGGACCACCTCAAGATGGTCTAGACCAGGAACCGATGCTAGGGTAGGAAAGCAAGGTTACTATTCTGTGAACGACCTGCAGCGGCCCCAGCGCGCCAACCGCAGAAACGACAACGGCCCGCAAAAGCGGGCCGTTGTCGTGGTTGCTGGCAGCTGTTTAGCTGAGGGCTGCAAACACCTTGGCGGTGATCTCCTCCACCGAACCGACGCCGGCAACGGCGCTGTACTTCGGTGTGCCGTCGGCGGCAGCGAGCTTCTGGTAGAAATCCACCAGCGGCTTGGTCTGCGCGTGGTAGACGGACAGGCGATGACGTACGGTTTCTTCGGTGTCGTCCTTGCGCTGGACCAGGTCTTCGCCGGTCACATCGTCCTTGCCTTCGGCCTTCGGCGGATTGTAGACGACGTGGTAGACACGGCCGCTGGCCTCGTGCACGCGGCGGCCGGCGATGCGCTGGACGATTTCCTCGTCGTCCACGGCGATCTCGACCACGTTGTCAATGGTCACACCGGCTTCCTTCATGGCCTCGGCCTGCGGGATGGTGCGCGGGAAGCCGTCGAACAGGAAGCCCTTGGCGCAATCGGGCTGGGCGATGCGCTCCTTGACCAGGTTGATGATCAGGTCGTCGGAGACCAGGCCGCCGGCGTCCATCACGCTCTTGGCCTGCAGGCCCAGCTCGGTGCCCGCCTTGACCGCAGCACGCAGCATGTCGCCGGTGGAGATTTGCGGAATACCGAACTTCTCGGTGATGTAGCGAGCCTGGGTACCTTTGCCGGCACCGGGCGCCCCCAGCAGAATCACGCGCATCGATGTGCTCCTCAAGATTGATGTAGAAATCGGTCGGACTCGGCTCAAAGGGCCAGTCTCTTGGATGTTGTGCGGCAGCTGTGGCGGCCAAAAGGTTGATCAAGATACACAGCGCCCCCCAGGCACACAAGCCGCCGAAAGTCGGATAAAAACCCTCCTGCCGACGGCTCGGACGCCGCTGCGCACGCGCCTTGCCCGGGTGCCCGCGCAGCCGCGCGGCGGCTCAACCGGTATTGCGCAAACCGGCGGCGATACCCGCCACGCTGACCAGCAGCGCCTGCTCCAGAGGGCTCTCCGGCGCCTGTTCACGCAGCCGGCAGCGCGCCAGCAGCTCGGCCTGCAACAGGTGCAGGGGATCGAGGTAGGTGTTGCGCACGCTGATCGATTCCAGGGTCTCGGCGCTGTGCGCGAGCAGCCGCGACTGCCCGGTCAACTCCAGCACCGCGGCGCAGGCCTGCGACAATAGGTCGCGTAACTGCGCACCCAGCGGACGCAGCGCCGGCTCGACCAGACGCTCGTCGTACAGCGCGGCGATGCTGGCGTCGGCCTTGGCCAGCACCATCTCGAGCATGTCGATGCGGGTGCGGAAGAACGGCCAGCGCTCGCGCATGCCTTTCAGCAGCTCGCCGTCGCCGCCGGCCAGGGCCTGGCCGAGGGCCTGCTCCCAGCCGAGCCAGGCCGGCAGCATCAGCCGCGTCTGGGTCCAGGCGAAGATCCACGGAATCGCCCGCAGGCTCTCCACCCCGCCCTCGCGGCGCTTGGCCGGGCGACTGCCCAGCGGCAGGCGCCCCAGCTCCTGCTCCGGGGTGGCCTGGCGGAAGTACTCGACGAACTGCGGGTGCTCGCGCACCACGCCGCGGTAGGCACTCACGCCGGCGGCGGCCAGGCGATCCATCATCGCCCGCCAGCTCGGCTCGGGGGCCGGCGGCGGCAGCAGGGTGGCCTCCAGCACGGCGGCCAGGTAGAGGTTGAGGTTCTGTTCGGCGATGTCCGGCAGGCCGAACTTGAAGCGGATCATTTCGCCCTGCTCGGTGGTACGGAAGCGTCCGGCCACCGAGCCCGGCGGCTGCGACAGGATCGCCGCGTGGGCCGGACCGCCGCCGCGGCCGACGGTGCCGCCGCGGCCGTGGAACAGCAACAACTCGACCTGATGCTCGCGGCACAGGCGCACCAGCTCTTCCTGGGCGCGGTACTGGGCCCAGGCGGCGGCGGTGGTGCCGGCGTCCTTGGCCGAGTCGGAGTAGCCGATCATCACCTCCTGCGGCCCGTGCAGGCGTGCGCGGTAGCCCGGCAGGCCGAGCAGGCGGTCGATCACCGGGCCGGCGTTGTCCAGGTCGGCCAGGGTTTCGAACAGTGGCACCACGCGCATCGGCCGGCGCAACCCGGCCTCCTTGAGCAGCAGTTGCACCGCCAGCACGTCGGAGGCGGCGCCGGCCATCGAGATCACGTAGGAGCCCAGCGAGGCGGCCGGCGCGGCGGCCACCTCGCGGCAGGTGGCGAGCACCTCGGCGGTGTCGGCCGAGGGCCGGTAGTCGCTCGGCAGCAGCGGCCGGCGGTTGTCCAGCTCGCGCTGCAAGAAGCTCAGGCGCGCCGCCTCGTCCCACTCGGCGTAGCGGCCCAGTCCCAGGTAGTCGGTGATCTCGCTGAGCGCCGCGGCATGCCGACTGGAGTCCTGGCGCACGTCCAGGCGCACCAGGAACAGGCCGAAGGTGGCCGCCCGGCGCAGGCAGTCGAGCAGCGGCCCGTCGGCGATCACGCCCATGCCGCAGGCGTGCAGCGACTGGTAGCAGAGCTGCAGCGGCGCCAGCAGGTCGTGGTTGTCCTGCAGCACCGCGGCGCTCGGTGCCACATCCGCGGCGAGCGCCTGCTGCGCCCAGCTGCGGGTCTCGCGCAGGCGTTCGCGCAGTTGCTTGAGCAGCGCCCGGTAGGGCTCGGCACTGTCGCCGACCTGAGCGCGCAGCTCGGCGCTGGCCTGCTGCATGGACAGCTCGGCGGCCAACTGGTCGACGTCGCGCAGGTACAGGTCGGCGGCCATCCAGCGCGCCAGCAGCAGCACCTCGCGGGTGACCCGCGCAGTGACGTTGGGGTTGCCGTCGCGGTCGCCGCCCATCCAGGAGGCGAAGCGGATCGGCGCCGCCTCCAGCGGCAGGCGCAGGCCGGTGGCGGCCTGCAGGCTGCGGTCGGCGCGGCGCAGAAACTGTGGCACGGCCTGCCACAGCGAATGCTCGATCACCGCGAAGCCCCACTTGGCCTCGTCCACCGGGGTCGGTCGGCTGCGGCGGATCTCCTCGGTGTGCCAGGCCTCGGCGATCAGCCGTTGCAGGCGCTGGACGCTGCGCTCGCGCTCGTCCGCCAGCAGGTCGCCGTGATCCAGCGCCGCCAGCTGCGCGGCGATGGCGTCGTACTTCTGAATCAGGGTACGCCGCGCCACCTCGGTGGGATGGGCGGTGAGCACCAGCTCGATCTCCAGGCGGCCGAGCTGACGGGCCAGTTCGTCGGGCTTCTGCCCGGCGGCGAGCAGGCGCGCCAGCAGCTCGTCGAGCACGCGCAGCTCGAACGGCTCGGGCTCGTCGCCGCGGCGGCGACGCACGCGGTGCTGCTGCTCGGCGATATTGGCCAGGTTGAGGAACTGGTTGAAGGCCCGCGCCACCGGCAGCAGCTCGTCGTCGGCAAGATCGCCGAGGGTGCTGGCCAGCTGTTCGGCGCCGGCCGCCGAGCCGCGCCGGCCGGCCTTGGCGCCCTTGCGGATGCGCTCGATCTTGTCGAGAAACTCGGTGCCCAGCTGGGTGCTGATGGTTTGTCCGAGCAACTCGCCGAGCAAGTGCACCTCTTCACGCAGGCGCGCATCGATTTCCGCCATATCGCCCTCTCCTTCCAAGCCGCGGCTTGCGCCACACAGGCCTCAAGAGTGCCCAGCGCGCCAACTTCTTACAAGGGCGCGACGCACGGCGCGGCAGCCGCGCGTAGCGGGTCTAGGCTTGAGATAGGCGCTTGCGGCGTCCGCCTACCGCGCACCGTCAGCGCCACCCATCAGGAGTGACGCCATGAAAATTCGAGAGTTGGTCAACCATTGGGAACAGAACGCCCGGGGCCGCCTGACCCCGAGTCAATACCACATCCACCTGGATATCGAAGCCGCCGCGCGCCTGGCGGCCCTGACCGAGATGTATCCCAAGCATCACGCCGAGGAACTGCTCGGCGAGCTGATCGGCGCGGCGCTGGAAGAGCTGGAGGCCAGCCTGCCCTATGTGCAAGGCAGCCAGGTGGTGGCGCAGGACGAACAGGGCGACCCGCTGTACGAGGACATCGGCCCCACCCCGCGCTTTCTCGCCCTGTCGCGCAAGTACCTGCGCGAGCTGAGCGCCCAGGCCAAGGGCGCGGCGCACTGAGCGAGCAATAGTCGGCGGCGTGTCGCTCACGCGCGGTACGCCGCCGGCGACGCGCCTTACTGCAGCGCCGGGCTGTCCTGGCCCATGCAGCGCACCGCCTGCTTCTTGTTGTCCACCAGCACGCCGGTGAGGCCCTTCTGCTGGGTGTCGAACAGCACCAGCACGCCGTCGATGCACTGCGCCACCTGGCTGGCCGGCTTCAGCGAGACCTTGTAGTCCTCGCCGGGCACGGTCTTGAGCATGGTGAAGTCCGACAGCAGCAGGGCGTCCTCGGGCTTGGCCATGTGCAGGTAGCCGTAGTACCAGAGCACGCCGATGGTGCCGACTATGCTGGCGATGCCGGTAAGGATCAGGGGAATGGGGTCACGTTCGGTCATTGCGGACTCTCGATTGCGGATTCGGTGGCCGGCGGGCGTTCGACGAAGGCCTGCGGCGCGCTGACGAACTCCAGCAGTAGCTGGCGCCAGGCCGGCTCGGCGAAGGTTTGCACATGTTGCCCGCGGGTCGCCTGGAAGGCGCGCGGCGGGCGCGCAGCTTGATACAACAGGCGGCCATTGGCAAATGGCACCACCTCGTCGTCGGCGCTGTGCAGGATCAGCAGCGGCAGGCCTGCGAGGGCGGCGATGCCATGGATGGCGCTGTCGCCGTCGGGGATCAGCCAGGACAGCGGCACCTGCAGCGGCCAGGTCAGCCAGGAGCGACTCAAGGTATGGCGGGCGACGCCGCGGTAGCTGGCCGGCACGCCGTCGAGCGCCAGGGCGTGCAGCGCCGCGCGGCGCTGCGGGCGTTCGCTCAGGTAGTGCACGGCCAGCGCGCCGCCCAGGCTCTGGCCGAGCAGGATCAGCGGCTTGCCCTGCACCTCGGGCGCCTGCTCCAGCCAGGCGAAGGCGGCGTCGATGTCCTGGTACACCGCCGGCAGGCTGGGCTTGCCCTCGGACAGGCCATAGCCGCGGTAATCGAGCATCAGCACCTGGTAGCCCTGCGCCGGCAGCCAGTAAGCACCGCCCAGGTGCCAGGCCAGGTTGCCGCCGTTGCCGTGCAGGTGCAGCAGCGTACCCTTGACCGCCACTCCGGGCTTGGCCGGCAACCACCAGGCATGCAGGCGCGTGCCGTCGGCGGCGCTCAGGTGGACGTCGCGGTACTCCAGCTCGGCCCGCGCCGGGGTGAACGGCAGCCCCGGTTCGGGATAGAACAGCAGGCCGCTGCAGCCGCTCAGCAGGCCGCCGAGCAGCCCGGCCAGCAGCAGGCGCAGTTTACTTGCCACCGCCGCGCACCTCTTCGCGGGCCTGGAAGGTGGCGGCGTAGACGCGCTCGGCCAGGCGCGAGAACGGCAGGCTCTGGATCCACACGGTGCCGCTGCCCTTGAGCGTGGCCAGGAGGATGCCCTCGCCACCGAACAGCATGCTCTTCAGCCCGCCGGCCAGGGCGATGTCGTAGTCGATGCCGTCGCTGAAGGCCACCAGGCAGCCGGTATCCAGGCGCAGGGTCTCGTCGTTCAGCTGCTTGCGGATCACCGTGCCGCCGGCGTGCACGAAAGCCAGGCCGTCGCCTTCGAGCTGCTGCAGGATGAAGCCCTCGCCGCCGAAGAAACCGGCGCCGATGCGCTTGTTGAAGCGGATGCCGATGCGCGTGCCGTGGGCGGCGCAGAGAAAGGCGTCCTTCTGGCAGATCAGCCGGCCACCGACCTGGGCCAAGTCGATGGGCACCACGGTGCCCGGATAGGGCGCGGCGAAGGCGACCCGCGCCTGGTTTTTTCCACTATTGCTGAAGTGGGTCATGAACAGCGACTCGCCGGTGAGCAGGCGCTTGCCGGCGCCCCACAGCTTGCCCAGCAGGCCGCTGGCCGAGCCGTCGCCCATGCGCGTCTCGAAGCGCACGCCCTCGGTCATGTAGTTCATCGCCCCGGCTTCGGCGATCACCGTCTCGCCGGGGTCGAGGACGATCTCCAGCGACTGCGCCGAGCTGCCGAGGATTTCGTAGTCGAGTTGATGGCTGGGCATGGGGGAACCTTCGGTTAGCGGCAAGCTTCAAGCCACAAGCTGCAAGTTAATCGGACAAACCGCTTGCAGCTTGTAGCTTGTCACTTGCGGCTCTACAGGATGTTGGCGTAGTCGGCTTCGATGCGGTCCAGGCTCAGGTGGTTGAGGAAGTTGGAGAAGCACATCCAGGCCGACAGCGCGTTCATGTCCTGGAACTGCGGCGGCAGGTACTTGGGCGGCCGCACCAGGCCCTCGTCCACCAGTTTGCGCAGGGTGCGCATGTCTTCCAGGGTGGTCTTGCCGCAGAACAGCAGTGGAATCTGCTCCAGCTTGCCCTTGCGCACCGCCAGCTGGATGTAGTTGTAGATCAGGATGAAACCCTTGAGGTAGGACAGGTCCTTGGTGAACGGCAGGCCGGTCGGCAAGGAGCCGCGGAACACCCGGCTGGCGTTGCTGTAGCCGCCCTCCAGACCGTAGCCCTGCTCGCGGAAGAACTCGAACACCTCGAGGAAATCGGCGCCCTCCTCGGCCATGTGGATGGCGCGGGTGCGGTTGGTCAGCTTGCGCAGGCGCGTGGGGTAGGAGGCGAAGGCGATCACCTCCATCAGGATCGCCAGGCCCTCCTGGGTCACCGTCGACGAGGGCGGGCCCTTGGCCAGGAAGGTGCAGATCGGCTGGGCCAGGCCGTTGAGCGTGGTGCCGACGTGCACCAGGCCTTCGTGCACCTCCAGCGCCTTGACGTCGCGCTCGTTGAAGCGCGCATCGCTGCGGATCTTGATGTAGTCGGCGCCGGCCGCGGCATCGGCGAGGATGCCGTCGGACTCGAAGACGCGGATGGTGTCGTCGCCGAACACCCCGGCCAGACGCTGCTGCAGGATGCTCACCGCATCGGTGGCGCCGAGCAGCTTGGGCTCGTCCTCGAGGTCGCCGCGGGCGGCGATGTTGTTGAGGTAGTCCGAGAGCATCAGGCCAAGGTCGGCCAGGGTCGGGTCGCCGGCATGGAAGGCATCGGAGGCGGCGCCGTAGAGCTCCTGGCTGATCAGACCGAAGTCCTCGGTGCCACGCGCCTCGAGCATGCGGATAACCATGCGGTATTCCTTGCACATGCGCCGCATGATCTGCCCGACCGGGTTGAACTGGCCGAGCTGGCGGGTGATGTCGCGCTCGATGTTCTGGAATTCCAGCTTCTTCGCCGCGGCGTCGAAGGCCAGCGGGCGGCCCAGGTAGTAGTCGCGATCCACCGCCGGCAGGGCCTTGCCCTTGGCCTTGAGGAAGGCGTCGCGGACGCCGTCGTCCCACTTCACCGCATCGAGCACGCGGATCGGCGTCTGCGCCTCGACGATGCGGTCGCTCAGGGCGCGGATGCCCAGTTGGTAATCGTCCAGTTTCTGCTGGCTGTTCATCGCAATTCCTAGTCGGCGGCCCGCTGATAGCGCGCCACCTCGACGAACAGGTCGGCGTTGGCCGGGTCGTCGAGGTAGGCGAACACCTGGTCCAGCGGGCTGGTGATCAGCGCGCCGTCGCCTTCGGGCATGTTTACCGTCTCGCCTTGCAGCAGGCCCTTGCTCATGTCCTGGAGGATGCGCTCGGTATCCAGGTTGTACACCACCAGCTCGTTGCTCTTGGTCAGCTCGAAACCGGCGATGGCGAAGTTGGCGCCGAGGCTCTTCGGCAGGCCGGCGGACAGGTACCAGCGACGGCCGTGGTGGGCGACGGTGAAGCCGAATTCCTCGAGGCTGTCGAGGTTGTCCGGGCTGCCCTCGTAGATGCGCGCCTTGTACAGGTTGGAGCCGGCCCGGCTGACTTCCAGATAGAGCTGCTCGCCCCACTCGTCCTGACGGGTCCACTCGCCCAGCAGCGGCATGGGCGCCGCCTCGTTGGCCGGAATCGGGTCCTTGAAGGTGACCAGGCAGCCACTCAACAGCAGGAAGGACAAGGCGACCACTGCGCGCCAGGCTTTCATTTCGCTCTCCTTGTGAAGACCGTTCGACCCCGTGGCCGACGGTTTACAACCCCAGAACCAGGTTCATATAGCGTTTAAGGATGGCCAGCATTCCCTCGCTGTCCAGATGCTCGACGCCGTCCAGCAGGCCCTGATACTCCATCCGCACGATGGTGGCCGTCAACAGCACGGCATCCTGCTCCGGCTGGCGCGAACCGAGCACCTCGAAGAAGTGGGTGACGCCCTGCTGGAGGATCTGCCGGTGGGCACGCACCAGGTCGCGCAGACGCGGATTGAGCAGCGCCTCCTGCTGGAACGCCTGTTCGGCGATCAGGTGGTCGCGGCGTTCGCGCAACTGGCGCTGCACGTACTGCACCGCCAGCGCGGCGATCTCGTCGGCCAGCTGCCGGCGCGCCGCCTCGCTGCCGTCCAGGCGCCCCACCAGATTCGCCAGCAGGCCCTGGGTACTGTCCCAGAAGGCCGCCATCTGCGCCGCGCTGCGTTCGACGAACAGGGCGAAGGTGTCGGTGATGAGGTCGTCGATGTCCTTGAAATAGTAGGTGGTGGCCGACAGCGGCACCTGCGCCTCGGCCGCCACCGCGCGATGGCGCACGGCGCGCACGCCGTCGCGCACGATGATGCGCATGGCGGCGTCGAGGATCGCCTGGCGGCGCTGCTCGCTGCCCTGACGGCTGGCCTTGCGGCCCTGGTACTGGACGCTTTCGGCGACGGCATTGGCCGCCTGGGTGGCACTCGGAGGGGCAGGCGCACGGCTCACGGCAGTCTTACCTCTGGATTCTGGTTATTGATAAGCAGATTAATGGGTTCACCGAATAACCAAAAGGCTCCGTTGCCGCCCAGGATCGGGCAATCAAGAAGGCCAGATCCCGGTAGGGTGCGCCGCGCGCACCAGTCCCATCTCGGTGCGCACAGCGCAACCTACGGCCGCAGCCAACAAAAAGCCGCCCGAAGGCGGCTCGTTGCACAGGATTCAGGCCTGCGGGCGCATGTGCGGGAAGAGGATCACGTCGCGGATCGACGGCGAGTTGGTCAGCAGCATCACCAGGCGGTCGATGCCGATGCCTTCGCCGGCGGTCGGCGGCATGCCGTACTCCAGGGCGCGGACGAAGTCGGCGTCGTAGTGCATGGCCTCGTCGTCGCCGGCGTCCTTGTCGGCCACCTGCTGCATAAAGCGCGCGGCCTGGTCTTCGGCGTCGTTGAGCTCGGAGTAGGCGTTGGCGATCTCGCGGCCGCCGATAAACAGCTCGAAGCGGTCGGTGACGCTCGGATCGTCGTCGCTGCGACGGGCCAGCGGCGAAACCTCGAACGGATAGCGGGTGATGAAGTGCGGCTGCTCCAGCTTGTGCTCGACCAGCTCCTCGAAAATCATCACCTGCAGCTTGCCCAGGCCTTCGAAGCCGAGCACCTTGGCGCCGGCCTGCTTGGCGATTTCACGGGCGCGATCGATGTCGTTGAGATCTGCCGCCGTAATTTCCGGGTTGTACTTAAGGATCGAGTCGAACACCGACAGGCGCACGAAGGGCTCGCCGAAGTGGAACAGCTTGTCGCCGTAGGGCACGTCGGTGCTGCCGAGCACGGCCAGGGCCAACTCGCGGAACAGCTCCTCGGTCAGGTCCATGTTGTCTTCGTAGTCGGCGTAGGCCTGGTAGAACTCGAGCATGGTGAACTCGGGGTTGTGCCGGGTGGAGACGCCTTCGTTACGGAAGTTGCGGTTGATCTCGAAGACTTTCTCAAACCCACCCACAACCAGGCGCTTGAGGTACAGCTCCGGGGCGATGCGCAGGAACATCTGCATGTCCAGGGCATTGTGGTGGGTCTCGAAGGGCTTGGCCGCGGCGCCGCCGGGGATGGTCTGCAGCATCGGGGTTTCCACTTCGAGGAAACCGCGCTCGCTGAGGAAGCGGCGGATATGACCGATCACCTGCGAGCGCACGCGGAAGGTGTCGCGCACCTCCTCGTTGACGATCAGGTCGACGTAGCGCTGGCGGTAACGCTGCTCGGTGTCGGTGAGGCCGTGGTGCTTGTCCGGCAGCGGGCGCAGCGACTTGGTCAGCAGGCGCACGTTCTGCATGTCGACGTACAGGTCGCCCTTGCCGGAACGGGCCAGGGTGCCCTCGGCGGCGATGATGTCGCCCAGGTCGAAGTGCTTGACCGCTTCCAGCTGCTCGGCCGGCAGGGTCTTGCGGTTGACGTAGACCTGCAGGCGCCCGGAGGTGTCCTGGATGACCATGAAGGCACCGCGGTTGAGCATGATGCGCCCGGCGACCTTGACCGGGATCGCGGCGGCTTCCAGCTCTTCCTTGGTCTTCTCGGCGAACTCTTTCTGCAGCTCGGCGCACAGGCGGTCGCGGCGGAAATCGTTGGGGAAGGCATTGCCCTGTTCACGGACGGCGGCCAGCTTTTCCTTGCGCTGGGCAATCAGCTTGTTTTCTTCGTGCTGCCGTTCTTCGTGGGTGAGGCCTTGCGGGTCGAGTTGTTGGTCGCTCATGGTCGTTATCTGCCTGACGCGTAAATGCAAATGAGGTTTGGTAGAAGCCGGCTGGCTGGCGATCATGCTCCCTAGAGCATCGCCAGCCAGCTGGCTCCTACAGGGTAAGGGTTACAGGCCCTGCTTGAGGCTGGCCTCGAGGTACTGGTCGAGGTCGCCATCGAGGACCTTCTGGCAGTCGCTACGCTCGACGCCGGTACGCAGATCCTTGATCCGCGAGTCGTCGAGCACGTAGGAGCGGATCTGGTGCCCCCAGCCGATATCCGACTTGCTGTCTTCCAGGGCCTGCGAGGCGGCGGTGCGCTTCATCATCTCCAGCTCGTACAACTTGGCCCGCAACATCTTCATCGCGGTGTCCTTGTTGGCGTGCTGGGAACGTTCGTTCTGGCAGGCCACCACGGTATTGGTCGGCACGTGGGTGATACGCACCGCCGAGTCGGTGGTGTTGACGTGCTGACCGCCGGCGCCGGAGGAGCGGTAGGTGTCGATGCGCAGGTCGGCCGGGTTGATCTCGATCTCGACCTTGTCGTCGATCTCGGGCGACACGAACACCGCCGAGAACGAGGTGTGGCGACGGGCGCCGGAGTCGAACGGGCTCTTGCGCACCAGGCGGTGCACGCCGATCTCGGTGCGCAGCCAGCCGAAGGCGTACTCGCCCTTGATATGCACGGTGGCGCCCTTGATGCCGGCGACTTCGCCCTCGGACAGCTCGATGATGGTGGCGTCGAAGCCACGCTTGTCGGCCCAGCGCAGGTACATGCGCAGCAGGATGTTGGCCCAGTCCTGGGCCTCGGTGCCGCCGGAGCCGGCCTGGATGTCCAGGTAGCAGTTGTTCGGGTCCATCTCGCCGCTGAACATGCGGCGGAACTCCAGCTTCTCGAGGATTTCGCGCAGGCGCTCGACTTCGGCGACGATATCGTTCACCGCGCCTTCGTCGTTTTCTTCGGCGGCCATTTCCAGCAGATCCTTGGAATCGGCCAGGCTGCCGGTGAGGTCGTCGATGGTTTCGACGATCTGCGCCAGCATGGCGCGCTCACGGCCCAGGTTCTGCGCGTACTCGGGGTTGTTCCAGACGCTGGCGTCTTCCAGCTCGCGGTTTACTTCGACCAGACGATCATGCTTGTGATCGTAGTCAAAGATACCCCCGAATGCTCTGGGTCCGCTCGGACAGGTCCTTGATGGCGTTGAGGATCGGATTGATTTCCATGGTAGTCGGCGCTCGCGGCAAATCGGACGGAAAAGCCGGCGATTATACCCGAGCGCAGGCGCCCTGGCAGCCCGTCATCGGCAACCGATCACAGCGTTCTGGATCAACGGCGCACTATACTGGAACACCAGCCGAACGCAGTGGCCGCCCCCGGAAGTCCCCTCTTATGCCCGCATCGCACAGCCTGCGCAGCCGTATCGCCCTCCTTATCGCCCTCCTGGTCGGCGCCCTCAGCTGGCTGCTGGGCACCCTGATAGGCCAGCACAGCAGTCAGCAGATTCGCCAGGAAGTCGGCCGCGACCTGGCGGAAATGTCCTACGTCATGGTCGACCGCCTGGATCGCGACATGGCCGCCCGCGCTGCCGTGCTGCGGGTGCTGGGCAGCCTGCAGGCGCTGCGCCAGCCGGACGATATCGGCGAGGTACGGCGCCTGCTCGACAGCCTGCAGCAGGAAATACCCAGCATCGCCTGGATCGGCTTCACCGATCCGCAGGGCCAGGTGCTGGCCTCCAGCGACGGCGTGCTGGAAGGCGCCAGCATCGCCCAGCGCCCGGTTTATCTGGAGGGCCGCCAGGGCCTGTTCATCGGCGACGTGCACGAGGCGCTGCTGCTGGCCAAGCTGCTGCCCAACCCCAGCGGCGAGGCGATGAAGTTCGTCGACATCAGCCTGCCGGTGCTGGCCGGCGACGGCAGCCTGAGCGGCGTGCTGGCCTGCCACCTGTCCTGGGGCTGGGCCGACGAGGTGCGCCAGTCGATCCTCGGGCCCATGCAGGATCGCCGCAACGTCGAGTTCTTCGTCATCGGCCAGGACCGCGACATCATCCTCGGCCCGCGCGCGATGATCGGCCAGCGCCTGCAACTGCCGGCGCTGGACGAGCTGGCCCCGGGCAACAGCCAATGGGCGGTGCAGCAGTGGCCGGACGGCGTCGACTACCTCACCGGCCTGACCCTGAGCCAGGGCTACCGCGACTACCCCGGCCTGGGCTGGACCGTGGTGGCGCGCCGGCCGCTGGAGCAGGCCTACGCCCCGGCGCGCAGCTTGCTATTCAGCATCCTGCTGTGGGGCAGCGGCCTGGCCCTGCTGTTCGCCGTGCTCGGTTGGCTGCTCAGCGGCTATTTCATCCGCCCGCTGCGGCAGATCGCCGACGCCGCCGATCGCCTCAGCGCCGGCGAAATCAGCGAGATTCCCGACCTGCGCGGCAGCCGCGAGATCGAGCAACTGAGCCAGTCGATCCGCCATCTGGTAGAAAGCCTGACCCAACAGCAGACCGCCCTCGGCGCCATGGAGACCCTGGCCCACCACGACTCCCTCACCGGCCTGCCCAACCGCATGGCGCTGGAGAAATTCCTGCCCCAGGCGCAGCAGCGCGCGCGCCTGCAGCAGGGCTGCCTGGCCCTGCTCTATCTCGACCTGGACGGGTTCAAGCCGGTCAACGACAGCTTCGGCCACGCCGCCGGCGACCACCTGCTGCGCGAAATCGCCCAGCGCCTGCGTCATTGCCTGCGCGACGGCGACATGGTGGCGCGCCTGGGCGGCGACGAATTCCTCATGGTGCTGCAGGTGCCCGGCCAGGAGGCACTGCAGCAGGCCAGCCTGGTCGCCGAGCGGGCCATCGCCGCGCTCGGCCAGCCGGTGCTGCTGGAAGTGGGGCGCGTCGCCATCGGCTGCAGCATCGGCGGCGCGATCTGGCCGCTGGATCACGCCGAGCTGGGCGAGGCCCTGCAGCTGGCCGACCAGGCGCTGTACCGGGCCAAGCAGGGCGGGCGCAATCGCGCCGAGTTCCAGCACCAGGCGGCGCTCAGTCGATAACCGCGACAGCCCGAGGCGACGCAGCCTGCACCGGTCGCCGCGCATCCTCGGCGATCAGCGCGGCGGCCTTCTCGGCAATCATCAGCACCGGCGAGCAGGTGTTGCCGGAGACGATGCTCGGCATGATCGAGGCATCGGCGATGCGCAGCCCGGCGATGCCGTGCACGCGCAGACGGGCATCGACCACCGCGTCGCGGCCCTGGCCCATGGCGCAGGTGCCCACCGGGTGGAAGATGGTGGTGCCGATCTCCCCCGCCGCCCGCTGCAGATCGTCCTCGCTGCGATAATCCGCCCCCGGCTTGTACTCCTGCGGGCTATAGGGCGCCAGCGCCGGCGCGGCGACGATGCGCCGGGTCAGGCGGATGGCGTCGGCCGCCACCTGCAGGTCGCGTTCGTCGCTCAGGTAGTTGGGCCGGATCGACGGCGCGACGCCGGCCTCCGCCGCGGCGATCTCGATGCGCCCGCGGCTGTGCGGACGCAGGTTGCACACCGAGGCGGTGAAGGCCGGGAAATCGTGCAACGGCTCGCCGAATCGCTCCAGCGACAGCGGCTGCACGTGGTACTGCAGGTTGGCGCGGGCCTGGCCGGGGTTGGATTTGGCGAAGGCGCCGAGCTGGCTGGGCGCCATCGACAATGGCCCGCTGCGCCTGAGCAGGTACTCTAGGCCCATGCCCAGCTTGCCCCAGGGGCTGGCGGCGATGCGGTTGAGCGTCTTCACCCCGCTGACGCGGTAGATCAGGCGCAGCTGCAGGTGATCCTGCAGGTTCGCGCCGACCCCGGGCAGCTCATGCCGCACGCCGATGCCCAAGCGCTCGAGCAAGGGCCTGGGGCCGATGCCCGAGCGCTGCAGCAGCGCCGGAGTGCCGACCGCGCCGGTGCACAGGATGATCTCGCGACGCGCCGCCACGCCGAGCGTGCGCCCCTGCCAACGCAGCTGCAGGGTGCGCGCCCGCCCCTCGGCCAGTTCCAGGCGCTCGACCTCGGCGCCGGTCAGCACCTGCAGGTTGGCGCGCTGGCGGATACCGCGCAGAAACGCCTTGGACGCATTCCAGCGCACGCCGCGCCGCTGGTTGACCTGAAAGTAGCTGCAGCCCTCGTTGTCGCCGCCGTTGAAGTCCTCGACGCTGGCGATACCGCTCTGCGCCGCGGCCTCGCGAAAGGCCTCGAGGATCTCCCAGGACAGCCGCTGGCGCTCGACCCGCCACTCGCCGGCGCCGCCGTGCAGCGCGCTGGCGCCGGCGAAGTGGTTTTCCGTGCGCTTGAACAGCGGCAGCACGTCGCGCCAGGCCCAGCCGGGATTGCCCGCCGCGGCCCAGGCGTCGTAGTCGGCGGCCTGGCCGCGCATATAGATCATGCCGTTGATCGACGAGCTGCCGCCGAGCACCCGCCCGCGCGGGTACTTCAGCGCGCGGCCGTGCAGGCCGGGCTCGGCCTCGGTGCTGTAGCACCAATCGGTACGCGGGTTGCCGATGCAGTAGAGGTAACCGACCGGAATATGGATCCAGGGGTGGTTGTCGCGCCCGCCGGCCTCGATCAGCAGCACGCTGACGCCGGGATCGGCGGATAGGCGGTTGGCCAGCAGGCAGCCGGCAGGGCCGGCACCGACGATCAGGTAGTCGTAACTGTCCAGGGGCGGCTGCGCCATGAGATCCTCGCGGGTCGTGTCCATCGAACCGGCAGACTAACCAGTGTTGACGCCGCGATGAATGATCTTTTGGTCTGACGGCCCCACCCGGCGCCCAGACTCAGACCGCGCTCAGTTCGACCCGCACCTGGGCTTCCAGCTCGCGCTTGAGCGCCGGGTCGAGCTTGAGCTGGCGGGACAACTCCTCGAGGTAGGCACGCTCCATAAAGTGCTCCTCGTCCACCATCAGCACGCTGGCGATATACATTTCCGCGGCCATTTCCGGCGTGGCGGCGGCGCGCGCGACGTCGGCCGGATCCAGCGGCTTGTTCAGTTCGGCGTGCAGCCACTGCTGCAGCTCGGCGTCCTGCGCCAGCTTGCCCAGCTCCTCTTCGATCAATTGGCGCTCGCGCTGGTCGACATGGCCGTCGGCCTTGGCGGCGGCCACCAGCGCCTTGAGGATGGCGCGGCTGTGCTGCTCGACCTGCGGCGCCGGCAGGCGATCCAGGGTCTGCGGCTCCACCGGCTGCGGGCCACCCTGGGCGGCCTGCTGCGCCTGCCAGTTGCCGTAGGCCTTGTAGGCGATCACGCCGAGCGCGGCCAGGCCGCCATAGGTCAGCGCCTTGCCGCCCATCTTGCGCGCCTTCTTGTTGCCCAGCAGCAGGCCTACCGCGCCGGCGGCCAGGGCGCCGCCACCGGCCCCGGAGAGCAGGCTGCCGAGGCCGCCGCCGGAAAGCAGCCCGCCCAGGCCGCCGGCGCTGCCCTGGGTCTGACCGGAGGAGGATTTCTGCATGGCCTGCTGGCCGGCCTTGAGCAGTTGGTCGAGCAGATTGCTGGTGTTCATCGCGGGTTCTCCTGAGGGTGGGCGGCGTAGCATCCGACCCTGGCCGTGCAGGGAAATTCCGGATGTTCCAGGCGCCCGCACTGGGCGCTGGCGCCAGGAGTTTCTAGCAGAGTTCGGCGGCGCCGGCCGACACCTTTGGTTACAGCGGATTTCGCCCTGTCCCTCAGCGCGGGGCGATATGCGCCACCAGCAGCTGCACGCTCTCGTTGCCGCGGAACTCGTTGAGGTCGAGCTTGTAGGCCAGCTCGGCCCAGCGCACGGTGGGATTGGGCCAGACCTCGCGGTCGATGTTGAAGGCGATGCCGTCGAGCTGCACGCTGCCGCATTCGGTCTTGAGCACCAGCTTGAGGTGACGTTCGCCGACGATGCGTTGCTGGACGATCTGGAACAGGCCATGAAACAGCGGCTCGGGGAAATGCTGGCCCCAGGGCCCGGCATTGCGCAGGGCGCGGGCCAGCTCCAGGTGGAACTCGGTGGCGTCGAGCTGGCCGTCGGAGAGCAGGCGCCCGGTCAGGTCGTCCTCGCTGAGCTGGCGGCGCACCTCGGCGTCGAAGGCGGCGGCGAAGGCGCCGAAATGTTCCTGCGGCAGCGACAGCCCGGCGGCCATGGCATGCCCGCCGAACTTGCTGATCAGCCCCGGGTGCTTGGCCGCCACGGCGTCCAGCGCATCGCGGATATGCAGCCCCGGCACCGAGCGCGCCGAGCCCTTGAGCAGGCCGTCGCCGGCATCGGCGAAGGCGATGGCCGGGCGGTGGTAACGTTCCTTCAGGCGCGAGGCGAGGATGCCGATCACCCCCTGGTGCCAGTCGGCCTCGAACAGGCACAGGCCGAACGGCATGTCGTGCAGCGGCAAGTCCTTGAGCTGGGCCAGGGCCTCGCGCTGCATGCCCTGCTCGATGGCCTTGCGATCCTGGTTGAGCTGATCGAGCTGTACCGCCATGTCGCGGGCCAGCGCCTCGTCGTCGCACAGCAGGCATTCGATCCCCAGGCTCATGTCGTCCAGCCGGCCGGCCGCATTCAGCC
Source organism: Pseudomonas sp. NPDC077186 (assembly GCF_044543505.1). Classification (NCBI taxonomy): domain Bacteria; kingdom Pseudomonadati; phylum Pseudomonadota; class Gammaproteobacteria; order Pseudomonadales; family Pseudomonadaceae; genus Pseudomonas; species Pseudomonas sp. NPDC077186. The sequence continues at coordinate 193,548 of NZ_JBITWE010000005.1, read as the reverse complement.
GCGGGCCGAGGATGAAACCCAGATCGGTGGAAGTGATGCGCCGATGGTCGCGCCCGGCGACTTCGAGGATCGCGCGCAGCCCCGGCCGCGCCCGCCCGGCACGAATCCGCGCCAGGCCCTGGTGCACCAGGATGCGGTTGTTGGCATCCAGCGGCACCACGTCGGCGACGCTGCCCAGGGCCACCAGGTCGAGCAGCTCGCCCAGATTCGGTTCCGCCCGACCTGCCCGGGCGAACCAGTCCAGCTCGCGCAGGCGCGCGCGCAGCGCCAGCAGCACATAGAACATCACCCCGACGCCGGCCATGGCCTTGCTCGGGAAGTCGCAGCCCGGCTGGTTGGGATTGACGATGGCATCGGCCGCCGGCAGCTCCGAGCCCGGCAGGTGGTGATCGGTGACCAGCACCTTGAGCCCGGCGGCCTTGGCCGCGGCCACGCCGTCGACGCTGGAGATGCCGTTGTCCACCGTCAGCAGCAGGTCGGGCTGGCGCTGCAGCGCCACGGCGACGATTTCCGGGGTCAGGCCGTAGCCGTATTCGAAGCGGTTCGGCACCAGGTAATCGACATGCGCGGCGCCGAGCAGGCGCAGGCCGAGCACACCGACGGAGCTGGCGGTGGCGCCGTCGGCATCGAAGTCGCCGACGATAAGGATGCGCTGGCGCTGCTGCAGCGCCTCGACCAGCAACTGCACCGCCGCCTCGATGCCCTTGAGCTGCTGGTAGGGAATCAGCCGCGCCAGGCCCTTGTCCAGCTCCTCGGCGGACTGCACGCCGCGGGCGGCATAGAGACGGGTCAGCAGCGGCGGCAGGTTGCCCAGGTCGGGCAGGCTTGCGGGTAACGGGCGAAGGTCGATGCGCATGGCGGTTCCGGGATGGCGCGCGCGTCAGCGGACGCGCTGCACTTGGGTCAAAGCGAAGTGGCGGCGCGGGCGGCCTGGTCGTAGAGGCCGGACATGGCCCTGAGCATGCCGGCCAGGCGATGGATTTCCTCGGGGTCGATATTGAGGTTCTCGAACGAGGCGATCAGGCATTCGCGGCGGATGTCGGCGTACTCCTGGCACAGGGCGCGACCTTTCTCGGTGGTGCGGTAGAACATCTCCTTGCCCTGCTTCTCGCCTTCCACCAGCGCCAGCTTGGCCAGCTTCTTCAGCGCGTAGGTGACGGTATGGGTGTCTTCGATGTTCAGCAGCAGGCAGATATCGGCCTGGCGCTTGGCGCGGTCGCGGCTGGTCAGGCTGTGCAGCACCATCACGTCCAGGGCGTTCATCTCCACCTCGCCGGCGGCGCGCATGCAGCGCCCCATCCAGCGCAGGAAGGCGTTGCTGGAAATGATGATGGCGAATTCGAGCTCGGAGAGCTCCTGCGACTGCTCGGCCAGGTGGGCCGACGCCACGATGGGCGAGCGCGGGGAACGGGCAGATTTGGCGTCAACCATCTTGCGATCCATGACTGCGGACGGCCGCCGAGGCCGCGGGTGAAAGTTGGGTGGCAAGCATACAGCAAAGCACGAGCGCCACGGACGGCGACCGTTCGGTAGGTTTTTTAAAAAATATATTGATGTTTTATCGATATTTTATCATCGTCATGTCAACGAGATTCCCAACCCGAAGCTTCGGGCCACGCCAAAAACAACCAGAGGATCCCGATGAGCCGCCTGCTCCTGAATTGTGATATCGGCGAAAGCTACGGTGCCTGGACCATGGGTCTGGACGCCGAGGTGATGCCCTTCATCGACTGCGCCAACGTCGCCTGCGGCTTCCACGCCTCGGAACCGCTGACCATGCGCCGCACCGTGGCGCTGGCCGTCGAGCACGGCGTGCGCATCGGCGCCCACCCCGCCTACCCCGACCTGGCCGGTTTCGGCCGCCGCTCGATGGCCTGCAGCCCGGACGAGATAGAAGCCATGCTGCTCTATCAGATCGGCGCCCTCGACGGCATCTGCCGTGCCCACGGCGCGCGGGTCGGCTACGTCAAACCGCACGGCGCGCTGTACAACGACATGATGCGCGAGCCGGCCAAGCTGCGCGCGGTGATGCGCGCCGTCGCCGCCTACGACGCCAGCCTGCCGCTGATGCTGATGGCCACCCGCGACGACCGGGCGGCGCAGGCCATGGCCGACGAACTGGGCCTGCAGCTGTGGTTCGAGGTGTTCGCCGACCGCGCCTACGATGCCGCCGGCATGCTGCTGGCGCGCCACCTGCCCGGCGCGGTGCACCATGGTGCCGACGCCATAGTCGCCCAGGCCGTGGCCCTGGCGCGCGGCGAGGCGCTGTACGCCAGCGACGGCAGCGCCCTGCAACTGCGCGCCAACACCCTGTGCGTGCATGGCGACAACGCCGCCTCGGTGGCGGCGGTGCAGCGCATTCGCGCCGCCTTGCAGAGCCTGCCGGCATGACCCCGCGCATCGAGGTGGTCGGCATCGACTGCCTGATCCTGCGCCTGTTCGAGCGGATCGAGGAAAGCAACATGCCCTGGTTGCTGGCCGCCGGCGAGCGCCTGCGCGCCGCCTTCGGCCCGGCGCTGGTGGACCTGGTGCCCTCCTACACCACCCTGCTGCTGCACTACGACCTGCAGCAACTGGACGACCGCCAGGCCCGTGCGCGGATCGCCCAGGCCTTCGACAACCTGGCTCCGCAGGCCGACACCAACGGCCGCGAGCTGCAGATCCCGGTGTGGTACCACCCCAGCGTCGGCCCCGAACTGGCGCTGCTCGGCCAGCGCAGCGGGCTGGGCATCGGCGGCGTGATCGAGCGCCACAGCGCACGCAGCTACCAGGTGTTCGCCCTGGGTTTCGCCCCCGGTTTCGCCTTTATGGGGTTGGTCGACGAATGCCTGGCCAGCCCGCGCCTGAGCACCCCGCGCCAGCGCGTGGCGGCCGGCAGCCTGGGCATCGCCGACCGCCAGACCGCGATCTACCCGCTGGTTTCCCCCGGCGGCTGGAACCTTATCGGACGCAGCCCGAGTCAACTGTTCGACCGCCGGCTGGACGGCTACAGCCTGCTGCGCCCGGGCGACCGGGTGCGTTTCGTGGCCATCGAACGCGACGAGTTCGTGCGCCTGGGCGGCGACGACAGCCCCTTCGAGGAGACGCCATGAGCCTGTTGATCGAACGCAGCGGCGCCCTCGCCAGCCTGCAGGACGGCGGCCGCTTCGGCGTGCGCCACCTCGGCGTGACCCAGGGCGGCAGCGCCGACTGGTGCTCGCACCACTGGGCCAACTGGCTGCTGGGCAACCCGCTGGCGGCGCCGGTGATCGAGATCGTCCTGGGCAATTTCGAGCTGCTCGCCGAGCGCGACGGCTGCCTGGCGCTGACCGGCGCCGACCTCGGCGCCAGCCTCGACGGCCAGCCGCTGGCGCCTGGGCGCAGCTTTCGCATCGGCAAGGGCCAGCGCCTGCGCTTCGCCCAGCCGCGCCAGGGCGTGCGCGCCTACCTGGCGGCGCCCGGCGGCTTTCGCGCCGAAGCGGTGCTGGGCAGTTGCGCCACGGTGCGCCGTGAAGCGCTCGGCGGCCTGCACGGCGACGGCCGCCCGTTGACCGCCGGTGACTGCCTGCAGTGGCAGGGCCCGGCGCCGGCGCCACGCGCCCTGGCCGCCGCGCAGATCGCCCGGTTCGACGGCGATGCCCTGCTGCCGGTGATCCTCGGCGCGCAGGTCGGCGACTTCAGCGGGCAAAGCCTGTTCGATGCGTTCAACCTCGAGTGGCGGGTCGACCCGCGCGCCGACCGCATGGGCATCCGTCTGAGCGGCCCGCTGCTGCAGTGCGCGCGCCAGTCGATGGTGTCCGAGGGCGTGCCGCTGGGGGCGATCCAGGTGCCCAGCGACGGCCAGCCCATCGTCCTGCTCAACGACCGCCAGACCATCGGCGGCTACCCGCGCCTGGGCGCCCTCACCCCGCTGGCGGTGGCGCGTCTGGCGCAATGCCTGCCCGGCAGCCGGGTGCGCCTGCGGCCCATCGCCCTGGACCAGGCGCAGCGCCAGCAGCGCCGGTTGCTGGCCGAATGGCAGCGTTCCCCCCAGGCCGCGGAGGCCACGCCATGAACCTCGCCGACCTGTCGCCGGCGCAACTGCGCCAGCGGATTCGCCAGGGCGCCTTCGCCGGCCCGACCGCCGGCCTGGCCAACGGCTATGCCCAGGCCAACCTGCTGGTCGTGCGCCGCGAACTGGCGTTCGACTTCCTCCTGTTCTGCCAGCGCAACCCCAAGGCCTGCCCGCTGCTGGAGGTGACCGACCCCGGCTCGTTCGAGCCGCGGCGCATCGCTCCCGGCGCCGACATTCGCCACGACCTGCCGAAATACCGCATCTACCGGCACGGCGTGCTGGAGCAGGAAGTCGCCGACATCACGCCCTTCTGGGAGGACGACATGCTGGCGTTCCTGATCGGTTGCAGCTTCAGCTTCGAAGGCGCCCTGCTGGCCAACGGCATTCCCGTGCGCCACATCGAGGACGGCCACAACGTGCCGATGTACCGCAGCAACCTGCCCTGCGTGGCGGCCGGCAGCCTCGCCGGGCCGATGGTGGTGAGCATGCGGCCGATGCCGGCCGCCCTGGCGATCCGCGCCACCCAGCTGACCTCGCGCTTTCCCGCCGTGCACGGCGCCCCCGTACATATCGGCGACCCGCGACAGATCGGCATCGCCGACCTCGAACGCCCCGACTTCGGCGACCCCGCGCAACTGCGCGAGGGCGAAGTACCGGTGTTCTGGGCCTGCGGGGTGACGCCCCAGGCCGTGGTCATGCAGGCCAAGCCGGCCCTGGCGATCAGCCACGCCCCTGGGCACATGTTTATCAGCGACCTGCGCGACGAGCAGCTGGCGCTGATCTGAGTCAGCCAAAACAACAACACGCGGTTGCCTGACCGCCAGCCCGTCAGACGGGCGCTTCACCTACCTGCCCAGACACCAAGAACAACAGCGAGAAGGTAACCCCATGCAATCGACCCAGACCCTTGCCGGCAGTGCGCCCGGCAGCCAGCGCAATGTCCTTCGCGGCGCCGTGTTCATCATGGCGACCTCCTCCATCGGCCCGGCCTTTCTGACCCAGACCTCGCTGTTCACCGAGAAGTACCTGGCCAGTTTCGCTTTCGCCATCGTCATCTCGCTGCTGATCGACATCGGCGCCCAGCTCAATATCTGGCGGGTGATCACCGTCGCCAACCTGCGCGGCCAGGACGTCGCCAACCGCGTGCTACCGGGTGTCGGCCACCTGATCTCGGCCTTTATCGTGCTCGGCGGCATTGCCTTCAACATCGGCAACATCGGCGGCGCCGGCCTGGCCATGAACGTGATCTTCGGCATCCCGCCGATTCTCGGCTCGCTGATCGCCGCCGTGCTGATCATCGCCATTTTCATGCTGCGCAACGCCAAGCGGGTGATGGACGGGCTGATGCAGCTATTCGGCCTGGTGATGCTGTGCATGATCGGCTACGCCATGCTGCAGTCCAATCCGCCGCTGCAGGAAGCCCTGTTGCGCAGCATCCAGCCGGACGATCCACTGATCCTGCTGCTGCCGATCATCACCCTGGTCGGCGGCACCGTCGGCGGCTACATCTCCTTCTCCGGCGGCCACCGCCTGGTAGAGGCCGGCATTACCGGCGTGGAGAACGTTGGCGTGGTCACCCGCGCCGCGGTCACCGGCATCCTCACCACCGGCGTGGTACGCATCTGTCTGTTCCTCGCCGCGCTCGGCGTGGTCAGCCAGGGCCTGGCGCTGGACCCGAGCAACCCAGCCGCCTCGGTGTTCGCCCACGCCATGGGCACGGTCGGCTACAAGGTGTTCGGCGTGGTGCTGCTGGCCGCGGCGCTGTCCTCGGTGATCGGCGCCGCCTACACCAGCGTCAGCTTCATGTATTCGCTGCACCCGAGCATCCGCAGGCACAACCAGCGCATGGTGATCGCCTTTATCGCCTGCTCCACGCTGATCTACAGCCTGGTCGGGCAACCGGTGAAGGTGTTGGTGGTGGCGGGCGCGCTGAATGCCCTGGTGCTGCCGCTGGCGCTGGGCTGCATTCTGTGGGCGGCGAAGAAGCCGAGCATCGTCGGCCAGGACTACCAGCACCCGCACTGGATGCTGGCCTTCGGCGTTCTGGCCATAGTCGCCACGGCGGTGGGCGTTGGCCTGTCGTTCAATGCGTTGCTGCAGTTCTGGCAATCCTGACGACTGCGAGCCGCCTCAGCCGCGCTCGCCGGCCAGCCACTCCAGGGGAATCTCGTGCTGGCCGCGTTCGTCGGTGACGAACAACTCGCCGTCGCTGATCATCAGGCTCCAGGACAGCGAGCGCGGCAGGTCCAGCGCCAGGTCGGCCAAGGCCTCCTGGCCGAGGGCGACCACGTTGATGTTCTTCAGGCTGCGCACCGGATCGAGGCATTTGCCCTGCCACACGCGCAGATTGCCATAGGCCACCAGGCTGAACTTCTCGGTACGCCGCGAGCACCAGGTGATGCGCTCGCTGTCCGGCTGGCCGACCTCGATCCAGTGCAGCACGCGGTCGTCCAGGCTCTTCTCCCACAGCGCCGGCTCGTCGACGTCCGACAGGCCGCGGCCGAAGGCCAACTGCTCGTGATAGAACAGCGCGTAGGCGATCAGCCGCGCGGCCAGGCGTTCCTCGGTCTCCGAAGGATGACGGGCGACGGTGAAGCGCAGGTTCTCGTAGACGCTGCGGTCCATGTCGGTGAGGTTCAGTTCGATCTTGTAGGTGGTCGATGGCAGGGCCATGGCGGGCTTCTTGGCTGGTCGTAAAGGCGGCAAGTCTACTCCGATCCGCCGGTCCGTGCCCTAGCGATGCGCCCGTGGCCAGGCCACCGCCAATGCAATAGGCTTGCAGGCATTGCAGCCACAGGAGCCACCATGAGCGCGCCCAGCCAACCCCTCGCCGGCCTGAAAGTGATCGAACTCGGCAGCCTGATCGCCGGCCCCTTCGCCGCGCGCATCTGCGCCGAGTTCGGCGCCGAGGTGATCAAGGTGGAATCGCCCGACGGCGGCGACCCGCTGCGCAAGTGGCGCAAGCTGTACGAGGGCACCTCGCTGTGGTGGTTCGTGCAGGCGCGCAACAAGCGCTCGATCACCCTTAACCTCAAGCACGAAGCCGGCCGCGAGGTACTCCGCAAGCTGTTGGCGGACGCCGATATCCTGATCGAGAACTTCCGCCCCGGCGTGCTGGAAAAGCTCGGCCTGGGCTGGGACGTGCTGCACGCGCTGAATCCCAAGCTGGTGATGGTGCGCCTGTCCGGCTTCGGCCAGAGCGGGCCGCTGAAGGATCAGCCCGGTTTCGGCGCGGTCGGCGAATCCATGGGCGGGCTGCGCTATATCACCGGCTTCGAGGACCGCCCGCCGGTGCGCACCGGCATCAGCATCGGCGACTCCATCGCCGCCCTGTGGGGCGTGATCGGCGCGCTGATGGCGCTGCGCCAACGCGAGGTCAACGGCGGCAGCGGCCAGGTGGTGGACGTGGCGCTGTACGAGGCGGTGTTCGCCATGATGGAGTCGATGGTGCCGGAGTTCGACGTGTTCGGCTTCGTGCGCGAGCGCAGCGGCAATATCATGCCCGGCATCACCCCCTCCTCCATCCACACCTGCGCCGACGGCCGGCATATCCAGATCGGCGCCAACGGCGATGCGATCTTCCAGCGTTTTATGCGCGCCATCGACCGCGCCGACCTGGCCGACGATCCGTCGCTCGCCGACAACGCCGGGCGCGATGCGCGGCGCGACGAGCTGTACGGGGTGATCGACCGCTGGGCGGCGAGCCTGCCACTGAGCGAGGTGGAAGCGCTGCTCAAGCGCGCCGAGGTGCCGGCCAGCCGCATCTACTCGGCGGCGGACATGCTCATTGATCCGCAGTTTCTCGCCCGCGAGATGTTCCTTTCGGCCAAGCTCCCCGACGGCAAGGCGTTCAAGATGCCCGGCATAGTGCCCAAGCTGTCCGACACCCCCGGCTCGGTGCAATGGACCGGCCCGACACTGGGCGAGCACAACGCCGAGGTGCTCGCCAGCCTGGGCTACGACGCCGCGCAGATCGCCGCGCTGCGCGATGCGGGCGCGATCTGAGGCCGTGGACGAGCTGCCGGAGGAGGTCCGCCGCCTGCTGCGCCTGGAGCAGCGCGAGGCGGCCATCGAGCTGCTGCGCCTGCGTCAGCGCCTGAACGAGGAAGAGGCGACCCGGCGCGTTGATCTGTATCTGGAAGAGAATCCGCCGATTCGCCCGCGCGGCCCGACCATCCTCCTCGCCAGCAAGCTCAACGCCCTGATCTGGCTGGCGCTGATCGGCCTGACCGCGCTGATCGCGCTGCTGTTCGGCGGCTGATCCAGCAATCGCCCCGTCGCTGCACTCGACCCAGGCTACGGGCTGTAGGAGCGGATTTATCCGCGAATTTCGCGGCTGAAGCCGCTCCTACGGAAGCGGGATCGGCGCATCGACACACAGTGGCGACATAGCCCCCAAAAGCCCAACAAAAAGCCGCGGGAGCATGCGCCCCGCGGCTTTTTCACTTGCAGCTTGTGGCTTGCCGCTTGCCGCTGCCTTACAGCGGCTTGCCGCGGTTGCCGTGGGCAGCGACGAACTGCTGCACGGTGTGCAGGTCATTGGCCAGCACGGTGCAGCGTTCGTCGCGCTGGAACAGGTCGGCCAGGTGCGGCGGCAGTGCAGGCACCGCGTCGATACCGGCCTTTTCCACCGCCTCGGGAAACTTGACCGGGTGCGCGGTGCCCAGCACCACCATGGGCGTGGCCAGGCTGCGCCGGCATTCGCGGGCGGCGCGCACGCCGATGGCGGTGTGCGGGTCGAGCAGCTCGCCGCACTCGGCATAGACCTCGGCGATGGTTTCGCAGGTCTGCGCGTCGTCCACCGCCAGCGAGTCGAACAGCTTGCGCGCCTCGGTCCAGCGATCGTCCTCGACGCTGAAGCCGCCGCCCTGCTTGAAGGTTTCCATCAGCCCGGCGATGGCGGCGCCGTTGCGGCCATGCAGGTCGAACAGCAGGCGCTCGAAGTTGGACGAGACCATGATGTCCATCGACGGCGACAGGGTCGGATGCAGCGTTTCTTTAACGTATTGGTTCCCGCTCATAAAGCGGTGCAGGATGTCGTTGCGGTTGGTGGCGACGATCAGCTGGCTGATCGGCAGGCCCATATTGCGCGCCAGATAGCCGGCGAAGATGTCGCCGAAGTTGCCGGTCGGCACCGAGAAGGCCACGGAACGGGCCGGGCCGCCCAGCTGCAGCGCCGCGTGGAAGTAGTAGACGATCTGGGCCATGATCCGCGCCCAGTTGATCGAGTTGACCGCCACCAGGCGAGTGCCCTTGAGGAAGCCCTGGTCGGCGAAGCTGGCCTTGACCATCTCCTGGCAGTCGTCGAAGTTGCCTTCGATGGCGATGTTGTGGATGTTCTCGCCGAGGATGGTGGTCATCTGCCGGCGCTGCACCTCGGACACGCGGTTGTGCGGGTGCATGATGAAGATGTCGACGTGCTCGCAGGCCTTGCAGCCCTCGATGGCCGCCGAGCCGGTGTCGCCGCTGGTGGCGCCCATGATCACCACGCGCTCGCCGCGCTTGCTCAGCACATGGTCGAGCAGACGCCCCAGCAGCTGCAGAGCGAAGTCCTTGAACGCCAGGGTCGGGCCGTGGAACAGCTCCAGCACCCACTCGTTGCCATTCAGCTGGCGCAGCGGCGCCACGGCGTTGTGAGCGAACACGCCATAGGTTTCCTCGAGGATCTTCTTGAAGTCGGCGTCATTGATGCTGCCGGCAACGAACGGGCGCATCACCCGGAAGGCCAGCTCGTGGTACGGCAGGCCGGCCCAGGAGGCGATCTCCTCGACGGTGAAGCGCGGCAGGTTTTCCGGCACGTAGAGGCCGCCGTCGCTGGCCAGGCCAGCCAGCAGCACGTCTTCGAAGTTCAGGGCCGGTGCCTGGCCGCGGGTACTGATATAGCGCATGGGATAAACCTTCGTTCTGCTGCACCCGCAGGCCAAGACCTGCGGGCGGACACGGGATTAGTTGAGCTGCTCGACGCGGATACGGACGATGGGCGAGGCCACGCCGTCCAGCGCTTCCATGGCGGCGATGGCATCGAGGATACGCGCCTCGACCACGCGATGGGTGACCAGAATCATCGGCACCAGGCCGTCCTGCTCCTCGGCTTCCTTCTGCATGATCGACTCGATATTGATGCCGCGCTCGGAGAGGATGCTCGCCACCTGGGCCAGCACGCCCGGATGGTCCTTGGCCTGGATGCGCAGGTAGTAGGCGCTCTCGCACTCGTCGATGGGCAGGATCGGGTGATCGGACAGCGAATCCGGCTGGAAGGCCAGGTGCGGCACGCGATTGGTCGGGTCGGTGGTCAGCGCGCGTACCACGTCCACCAGGTCGGCCACCACCGCCGAGGCGGTCGGCTCCATGCCGGCGCCGGCGCCGTAATAGAGGGTGCTGCCCACGGCATCGCCATTGACCATCACCGCGTTCATCACGCCGTTGACGTTGGCGATCAGGCGGTCGGCCGGGATCAGCGTCGGGTGCACGCGCAGCTCGAAACCGGCCTCGGTGCGGCGGGCCACGCCCAGGTGCTTGATGCGGTAGCCCAGCGCCTCGGCGTAGTTGACGTCGGCCGTGGTCAGCTTGGTGATGCCTTCGGTATAGGCCTTGTCGAACTGCAGCGGGATGCCGAAGGCGATGGAGGCGAGAATGGTCAGCTTGTGCGCGGCGTCGATGCCCTCGACGTCGAAGGTCGGGTCGGCCTCGGCGTAACCCAGCGCCTGCGCTTCCTGGAGCACGTCGTCGAAGGCGCGGCCCTTCTCGCGCATCTCGGTCAGGATGAAGTTGCCGGTGCCGTTGATGATGCCGGCCAGCCAGTTGATGCGATTGGCGGCGAGGCCCTCGCGGATCGCCTTGATCACCGGGATGCCGCCGGCCACCGCGGCCTCGAAGGCGACGATCACGCCCTTCTCGCGGGCCTTGGCGAAGATCTCGTTGCCATGCACGGCGATCAGCGCCTTGTTCGCGGTGACCACGTGCTTGCCGTTGTCGATGGCCTTGAGCACCAGATCGCGGGCCAGGCTGTAACCACCGATCAGCTCGATGACGATATCGATCTCGGGATTGCTCGCAACGGCGAACACGTCATTGGTGGTGGCGATGCCGGTAATGTCGTACTGCGGCTTGGGCGAGCGAATGGCGATCTGGGCAATCTCGATGCCGCGACCGGCGCGCCGGGTAATCTCCTCGGCGTTGCGCTTGAGTACATTCAAGGTACCGCCACCGACGGTGCCCAACCCACAGATGCCCACTTTGACCGGCTTCACACTCAATTCCCCATCAGCACTGCGTAAAACGGCCGGAGCATGCTCCGGCCGCCGAAAAGAGCCGCACATTACGAAGCGGCTGTTTGTTAGTCAATCCACGGCTCAAAGAACCTGTTCACGAGCTCGCGAGCTAGAGCTATGCAAGGCAAAAGCAGGCGAGGAAGCGCAGTTTACGAGTTGTAAATGAGCATTCCGAGCCTGCTTTTAACGCAGCAGAGCCGACGCGCAGCAGGTCGTGGACAGGTTCTTAGTTGGACTCCAGCGCAATCTTGGCCAGCTGCGGCGCCGGCTGATAACCCGGGATCATCTTGCCGTTGGCCAGGACGATGGCCGGCGTGCCGTTGACCCCGATCATCTGGCCCAACTCGTACTGCTTGGCCACCGGGTTGTCGCACTGCGCCTCGGCCACGCTCTGGCGAGTCTTGGCGCGGTTCATCGCTTCTTGCTGGTCCTTGGCGCACCAGACGTTGACCAGCTCCTGGGCCGCCGGGCTGCTCAGGCCCTGGCGCGGGAAGGCGACGTAGCGCACCTCGACGCCCAGGCGGTTGAGCTCGGGCACTTCGCTGTGCAGCTTCTGGCAGTAGCCGCAATCGGTGTCGGTGAACACGGTGATATGGGTCTTCGGCGCCTTGGGCGCGAACACCACCATTTCCTTGGCCGGAATGGCGTTGATCTGCTTGGCCACCGCGCGGCTTTCCTCGATCTCGGTGAGGTTGACCGCTTTACCGTCCTTGACCTGGAACAGGTAGCCCTGCATGAGGAACTGGCCATCGGCGCTGGTGTAGAGCTGACGCCCGCCCTTGAGCTGAACCTGATAGATGCCCGGCATCGGGCTCTCGGCGATGGCCTCGATCGGCAGGCTGGCATCCAGCGAGGTCAGGCTCTGGCGGATGGCCTGATCGGGATCGGCGGCCAGGCTGAAACTGCTGCCCAGCACCAGCGCCAGGGCAACGGAAATACGGGTCAGGGACATGAACACTCCTGTCAAACGGGGACGGGCGAAGATCGGCACAGCCTACCACAGATGGCCGGCCAGGCAGCTCGCAGGCGACCGGACGGCAAGCCTAGCCGCGCGGATGGTGCAGCGCGTGCAACTCCTGCAGGCGCGCCCTGGCGATGTGGGTGTAGATCTGCGTGGTGGACAGGTCGCTATGGCCCAGCAGCATCTGCACCACGCGCAGGTCGGCGCCATGGTTGAGCAGGTGGGTGGCGAAGGCGTGACGCAGGGTGTGTGGCGACAACGGCTTGGCGATGCCGGCCACCCGCGCCTGATGCTTGATCCGATGCCAGAAGGTCTGGCGGGTCATCTGCTCGCCGCGCAGGCTGGGGAACAGCACGTCGCTGGGTTTGCCGCCGAGCAGCAGCGGGCGCGCCTCGCGGCTGTAGCGCTCGATCCAGGCGATGGCCTCCTCGCCCAGCGGCACCAGGCGTTCCTTGCTGCCCTTGCCGAACACCCGCAGCACGCCCTGGCGCAAATTGACCTGCTCCAGGCTCAACGACACCAACTCGGTCACCCGCAGGCCACAGGCATACAGCACCTCGAGCATGGCGCGGTCGCGCAGGCCGATGGGGTCGTCCAGATCCGGCGCCTGCAGCAGCGCCTCGACGTCCGCCTCGGACAGCGACTTGGGCAGCGGCCGGCCGATCTGCGGCAACTCGACCTGCAGGCTGGGGTCTTCGCCGATCAGCCCCTCGCGCAGCAGAAAGCGGTAGAAGCCGCGCAGCCCGGAGAGAAAACGCGCGGTGGAACGCGCCTGATAGCCTTGCTCCAGGCGCCAGGCCAGGTGGTCGAGGATGGCATCGCGAGCGATATGCTGCAGCGCCAGGCCGCGCGCATCGAGCCAGGCGTTGAAGTGCTCCAGGTCGCTGCGGTAGGCGGCGCGGGTATGGGCGGACAGCCCCTTCTCGAACCACTGGGCCTCGAGGAAACGCTCGATCAGGGGATGGGACAGGGTGGCCATGAGGGCTCTTCGCAAGCAGGGGCGCCTAGTGTTCCACAGCCGAGACCGACAGGACGAGTGCAACCAATCGAAACAGCCGGACAACCGTCGGTCAGCCGCCGCACCGAGCCATACGACCAATGGCCAGACAAGCCTATCCTTGGTTGGGTGACAGCCGGAGTGGGCGGCGCCATGATTGCACCCTGCCATCACGCCACCGGTAGCGCGCCATGCCCAATCACGTCCACTCCCGTCTCGGCCAGATCCTGATCAACAAGGGTCTGATCACCTCCGCACAGCTGGACGCCGCGATCAAGGTGCAACTCGTCAGCCACAAGCGCCTGGGCGAAGTACTGATCGAGCAAGGGCTGCTGACCCAGAAGCAGCTGAGCAAGGCCCTGCAGAAGCAGAGCAAGCTGCGCCTGGCCGCCACCCTGGTGGCCGCCCTGATGAGCCCGTTCCAGATGGCCAGCGCCGACATCCAGCGACTGCAGCCGCCCAGCAGCATCAGCCGCCAGGAGACCCCGCAGGGCATGCAGGCGCTGAGCGACAGGGAAATGAGCGCGGTCAGCGCCCAGGGCCTGGACGACGCCCTGCAGGGCCTGCTGCTACGCGCCGAAAGCGGCGACGGCCTGGGCACGGTCAAGCAGCTGGCCAAACTGGTGATGCCGGTGCTGGACAACCTGGATGCCGAGACCAGCCTGCGCGACGTACGCTACGACACCGGCAAGCTGCGCTCGACGCTGAACAACGACGGCTCGTTCAACGTCAACCTGCCGAGCTCCATCGGCGAGCTGCGCTTCGACAATATCCGCGTCAAGGACGCCCCCGCCGGACAGAGCTTCGGCAGCCTCAGCCTGCACAACATCGACCTGTCGCAGGCCAGCCTGAAGATCAGCCTGCGTCCCTGACCTCCGCCTGGGGCGCAAAGCCCGGCAGCACCGGCACCGGCGTCTGCCGCTCGTCGACCGCGACGAAACTGAAACTGCCGCTGATGGCGTGCTCGCGCCCTTCCTGATACAGCCCCTCGACGAACACCTCGACCGCAACCTTGAGGCTGGTGTTGCCCACCTTGCTCACCCGCCCGACCAGCTCGACGATGGAGCCGGCGGGAATCGCATGCTTGAAGTCGATGCGGTCGCTGGACACGGTGACCAGCGGCAAGCGGCAGAACCGCGTGGCGGCGATAAAGGACACCTCGTCCATCCAGGCCAGCGCCGTGCCGCCGAACAGGGTGTTGTGGTGATTGGTACTCGGCGGGAACACCGCCTTGGTCACGCGGGTTTCCGACAGCGCGATGCGCCGCTGGATTTCTTGCTCTCTCGGACTCATGCCACTACTGCTCGCAATCGATGTGCTTCGGCCGGGCCGCGAAACCCGCCGGTCGACGGGCCCAGAAACGAAAAAAGCAGCCCGTAGGCTGCTTCTTTCAGAAAGGCGTCCGAACTTAGGACAGCTTTTCCTTGATGCGCGCGGCTTTGCCGGACAGGTCGCGCAGGTAGTACAGCTTGGCCTTGCGCACGTCGCCGCGACGCTTGACGCTCAGGCTGTCGACCAGCGGCGAGTAGGTCTGGAAGGTACGCTCGACGCCGACGCCGCTGGAGATCTTGCGCACGGTGAAGGCGCTGTTCAGGCCGCGGTTACGCTTGGCGATCACGACGCCTTCGAAGGCCTGCAGACGCTGACGGTCGCCTTCCTTCACCTTGACTTGAACGATCACGGTGTCGCCCGGGGCGAAGCTCGGGATTTCTTTGTTCATCTGCTCGGCTTCGAGCATCTGGATAATCTTGTTGGTCATGCTGCGCTCCTAAGACAAGCCTCCCGGCCTGCCATCGATACGTTAACTATCGTCCCGCTGGCGGATGTATTCCTCCAGCAGCTTCTTCTCTTCTCCAGAAAGCGAGCGGCTATCCAGAAGATCGGTGCGACGTTCCCAGGTCCGCCCAAGGGACTGCTGCAAACGCCAGCGCCGGATGTGTTCGTGGTTGCCACTAAGCAACACTTCGGGAACACGTTTATCCGCATACACCTCCGGACGGGTGTAGTGCGGGCAGTCGAGCAGGCCATCCGTAAAGGAGTCCTCCTCGGCCGAATCGGCATGACCCAATGCACCAGGCAAAAGGCGCGTCACCGCATCGATCAGCACCATGGCCGGCAGCTCACCGCCGGACAGGACGTAGTCGCCAATCGACCATTCCTCGTCGACATGCGTTTCGATGAAACGCTCGTCGATGCCTTCGTAGCGACCGGCGATCAGGATCAGTGCCTGCTCCTGCGCCAGCTCGCGGACCGCCGCCTGATTCAGACGACGCCCCTGCGGCGACAGGTAGATCACCTTCGCCGCCTCCCCCGCGGCCTGCCTGGCACTGGCCAGGGCGTCCTCGAGAGGCTTGATCTTCATCACCATCCCCGGGCCGCCGCCGAAGGGGCGGTCGTCCACCGTATGGTGGCGATCCGTGGTGTAGTCCCGCGGATTCCAGCAGTGCAGCTTGAGCAGCTCCTGCCTGACCGCACGACTGGTGATGCCGTACTCGCCGATGGCGGCAAACATTTCCGGGAACAGGGTGATGACTTCGACGCGCATAGGCCTTAGAAGTCCGCATCCCAATCGACCCGCATCTCGCCGGCTGCCAGATCCACCGCCAGCACGCACTGCCCGGTGTAGGGCAACAGGCGCTCGCGCTCGTCCAGGCTGCCCGCGCAGGGCTTGACCACCATCACATCGTTGGCACCGGTCTCGAACAGATGATCGACCACGCCGAGCAACTGCCCCGCCTGATCGACGACCTTCAGACCTTGCAACTGGTACCAGTAGAACTCGCCATCATCCAGGTCGGGCAGCTCGCCACGCGGCACGCAGATCTCGAAACCGGCGTAGGTACGCGCAATCTCGCGATCGTCCAGACCCTTCAACTTGGCGACCAGCACCTTGCCTTGCAGGCGGCCGCTGGCCAGTTCCACTTGCTTTACCTCGCCGTCACGCCTGAGCGTCCAGCGCGGGTAATCGAGCACGTTATCGATGGGATCGGTAAAGGAATAGACCTTCACTTCGCCCCTGACGCCGTGCACCGAAACAATCTTGCCGAGAACCACCAGATCCTCGGCGACGGCCGGCGTCGTACTCATAAAAGTGCTTAGGCGGCAGCCTTGGCAGCTTCCTTGAGCAGCTGAGCAACACGCTCAGACGGCTGAGCGCCCTGGCCCAGCCAGTAGGTCGCGCGCTCCTGGTCGACGGACAGACGCACTTCGCCACCGGCAGCGATCGGGTTGAAGAAGCCGATGCGCTCAACGAAACGACCATCGCGCGCATTGCGGCTGTTGGTCACGGTCAGGTGGTAGAAGGGGCGCTTTTTGGAGCCGCCACGAGCAAGACGGATGGTTACCATGTGAACATCGTTCCTATAGTCGGTGCTAACTTGAGGCACACATTAAAAATGGGCCTAGGCCCGAAAGGCCGCATATTTTAAGGATTATGCGGCGGTTTGCAAATCTCTTTTTCCGCCCAGCCATCGAGCGGGGCGCAGGCCTCAGAATTTCGGCATTCCACCGCCGCCCGGCAGCATGCCGCCCATACCGCGCATCATCTTGGCCATGCCGCCCTTGGCGGTGAATTTCTTCATCATCTTCTGCATCTGCTTGTGCTGCTTGATCAGCCGGCCGATGTCCTGCACCTGGGTACCGGACCCCATCGCGATGCGACGCTTGCGCGAGCCGCTAATGATGTCCGGGTCGCGGCGCTCGGCCGGCGTCATCGAATTGATGATCGCCTCCATCTGCTTGAACTGTTTCTCCGCCGCGCCCTGGGCGTTGCCCATCTGCGCCAGGTTGACCCCGCCGATGGACGGCAGCTTGTCCATCAGGCCGCCGAGGCCGCCCATGTTCTTCATCTGCTGCAGCTGGTCGCGGAAGTCCTCAAGGTCGAAGCCCTTGCCCTTCTTCAGCTTCTTGGTGAGCTTCTCGGCCTTCTCGCGGTCGAGGGTCTGCTCGGCCTGTTCGATCAGGCTGAGCACGTCGCCCATGCCGAGGATGCGCGAGGCGATACGATCCGGGTGGAAGGGCTCAAGCGCATCGCTCTTCTCGCCCATGCCGATGAACTTGATCGGCTTGCCGGTGATATGCCGCACCGACAGCGCGGCACCGCCGCGGGCGTCGCCGTCGACCTTGGTCAGCACCACGCCGGTCAGTGGCAGCGCGTCGCTGAAGGCCTTGGCGGTATTGGCGGCGTCCTGGCCGGTCATGGCATCGACCACGAACAGGGTTTCCACCGGCTTGACCGCGGCGTGCAGGGCCTGGATCTCGGCCATCATCTCGGCGTCGATGGCCAGACGACCGGCGGTATCGAGAATGACCACGTCGATGAACTTCAGCTTGGCTTCGCGGATCGCCGCATTGGCGATGTCCACCGGCTTCTGGCTGGCATCGGAGGGGAAGAAGGTCACGCCCAGGTCGCTGGCCAGGGTTTCCAGCTGCTTGATCGCCGCCGGACGGTAGACGTCGGCCGAGACCAGCAGTACCGACTTCTTCTTGCGTTCCTTGAGGAACTTGGCCAGCTTGCCGGCAGTGGTGGTCTTGCCCGCCCCCTGCAGGCCGGCCATCAGTACCACGGCCGGCGGCGCGGCATTCAGCGCCAGGTCTTCGTTGGCCGCGCCCATCAGCTCTTCCAGCTCGGCGCGGACGATCTTCACGAAGGCCTGGCCCGGGGTCAGGCTCTTGGAGACCTCGGTGCCGACCGCGCGCTCCTTGACCTTGGCGACGAAGTCCTTGACCACCGGCAGGGCCACGTCGGCTTCGAGCAGGGCCATGCGCACTTCGCGCAGGGTGTCCTTGATGTTGTCTTCGCTGAGCTTGGCCTTGCCCGTGACGTTACGCAGGGTCTGGGACAGGCGATCGGTAAGATTTTCGAACATGCGCGTTCCTTTGGAAGTGCGGCTCGACCGGAGTCGGGCGTACGACAGGCGGCGGATTATAGCCAAGTCGCCGCGCCACCGACACCGCCAGCGGTCTTTCGTGCGAGCGCTCATCTGTGCCACACTCAGCGCCTTTCGGGCTCGCCTTACACGGATTTATGCACCCTCTGCTGCCCAGCCTCGCCGCCGCCTGCCTGTACGCCGGCGCCGCCACCTACCAGGGCCTGCGCCTGACTCAGCGCAGCAGCCCCGACAAGCGCCTGCTGGCGTTGCTCGGCGTGCTCGCCCTGTTCTTCCACGGCGGCAGCCTGTTCCTCCAGTTGCACGACGTCCACGGCCTCAACCTGGACTTCTTCAATGCCGCCAGCCTGATCGCCTGCGCGGTGATCGCCCTGACCCTACTGGCCTGCCTGCGCATCCCGGTGGAGAACCTGCTGCTGCTGCTGTTTCCCCTGGGCGGGCTGACCGTGCTGGCCGCCGAGTTCCTGCCCTCGGGCACCATCCGCCCGATCGACGAACACCCCGGCATCCTGGCCCATATCCTGCTGTCGATCCTGGCCTACGGCATGCTCACCATCGCCGTGTTCCAGTCGATCCTGCTGCTGCTGCAGGACTATCAGCTCAAGCACAAGCACCCGTCCGGGCTGATCAAGAACTTCCCGCCGCTGCAGACCATGGAAAGCCTGCTGTTCGGCTTCCTCTGGGCCGGCTGGCTGCTGCTGTCGCTGTCGCTGCTATCCGGCGCGCTGTTTCTCGACGACCTGTTCGCCCAGCACCTGGCGCACAAGACCATCCTCTCCAGCTTCGCCTGGGTGGTGTTCGCCGTGCTGCTGTGGGGCCGCCACCGTCTGGGCTGGCGCGGGCACAAGGCCATTCGCTGGACCCTGGCCGGGTTCTGCCTGCTGATGCTGGCCTACTTCGGCAGCAAGCTGGTGCGCGAATTCATCCTGCACATCTGAGGCGCCTTCCTTGGACGACCTTCATGCGAGCTACCTGCTCGGCCTGCTGATCTTTCTCATCCTCTGCTCGGCGTTCTTCTCCAGCTCCGAGACCGGCATGCTCAGCCTCAACCGCTACCGGCTCAAGCACCTGGCCAAGGAAGGACACAAGGGCGCCAAGCGGGTGACCCGCCTGCTCGATCGCCCGGACCGCCTGCTCGGCACCATCCTAGTCGGCAACAACGTGGTCAACATCCTCGCCGCCTCCATCGCCACGGTGCTGGCGGTGGACCTGTGGGGCGAGGCCGGCATCGCCATCGCCACCGCCGGCCTGACCATCGTCGTGCTGATCTTCGGCGAGATCACCCCCAAGACCCTGGCCGCGCTGCGCCCGGAACTGGTGGCCTTCCCCGCCAGCCGCCTGCTCAACCTGCTGCAGCGCCTGCTCTACCCGGTGGTGTGGCTGACCAGCGCAATCAGCAACGGCCTGCTGCGCCTGCTCGGCATCGACCCGGCGCAACGCGCCAGCGACAGCCTGTCCACCGAGGAACTGCGCAGCGTGGTGCGCGAATCCGGCGCCCAGCTGCCGAAGAACCGACAGAACATGCTGCTGGGCATCCTCGACCTGGAACGGGTGACGGTGGACGACATCATGATCCCGCGCAACGAGGTGGCCGGCATCGACCTGGACGACGACCTGGAAAGCATCGTCGGCCAGCTGCGCACCACCCCGCACACCCGCCTGCCGGTGTTTCGCGGCGACATCAACCAGATCGAGGGCGTGGTGCACATGCGCCAGATCGCCCGCCTGCTCAGCCACAACCAGCTGACCAAGGAAGCCCTGCTGGCGGCCTGCCACGAACCCTACTTCGTGCCGGAGAACACCCCGCTGTCGACCCAACTGATCAACTTCCAGAAGCAGAAGCGGCGCATCGGCATAGTGGTCGACGAGTACGGCGAGGTGATCGGCATCGTCACCCTGGAAGACATCCTCGAGGAGATAGTCGGCGACTTCAGCAACCAGGACAGCCTGCGCAGCCCCGACATCCATCCGCAGGAGGACGGCACCCACGTGATCGACGGCGCCGCCTACATTCGCGAAGTGAACAAGACCCTCGGCTGGCACCTGCCCAGCGACGGCCCCAAGACCCTCAACGGCCTGATCACCGAGGCGCTGGAGAGCATTCCCGACAGCGCCGTGTGCCTGAAGATCGGCCCCTACCGCCTGGAGATCCTGCAGGCGACGGAGAACCGGGTGAAAAGCGTGCGGGTCTGGCAGACGGAAAAGCTCAAAGCGGACGCCGCAGCAGCGGAGTGAGACGCGCGGCCAGGCCCTCGGCCCACAGCCGGTAACCCAGCGCCGAGGGGTGATAGCCGTCCTCGGCCAGATAACGCAGCTCGAACGGCAACTCCAGCGCGCAATACTCCACCCCCAGACACCCACTGAGCCTGCGCAGCTCGGCGTCGAGCAAGCGCGCGCGCCAGCCCATCAGCTGGCGCAGCAGCCAGGGCAAGGCGCTGAAGTGCTGCAACGGCGGCACCGCGCTGAACGCCACGCGGCAGCCCTGCCCTTGCAGCGCATCGGCCATATCGGCAAGCGCCTGCAGCCAGCGCACACTCGGCGTGAGCTGGGTGGTGTCGTTGACGCCGAATACCAGCAGGGCCAACTCGGCCGGCTCGGCCAGCGCCTGCGGCAGCAGGCGCTCGCGGGCCTGGGCCGCGGTGATGCCGTTCTCGCCGCAGGCGCGCCAGCGCACCGGGCGCTGCAGGCGTTCGGCCAGCGCCGTCGCCAGGCAGGCGGCCAGGGCCTGATCCAGGCTCGCCACGCCGACGCCGGCCACCGTGGACTCGCCGATCAGCAGCAGGCGCAGCGGCTCGCCCGGCAAATGCGCCGCGGCGATGCCCGTAGGCTCACCCTGCGCAACCGGCAGCCGCAACGCCGTGCGCCGGGTGTGCAAGGCCAGCGGCAGCGCCAATGGCAGCAGCGGCAGCGTCGCCAGCCACCACAGCGCGTGCCGGCTCACAGCCGCACGCGTACCGCGCGGGCACTGCGCAACGCCTTGGCCCGCGCCGCCTCGATCGACTCGTCGCGCGCCAGGGCCACGCCCATGCGCCGCTGGCCCTTGACCTCGGGCTTGCCGAACAGGCGCAGAGCGGTGTCCGCCTCGTTCAATGCCGCGCCCAGGTTGGCGAAGCTGGCCTGCTGCGAATGGCCCTCGACCAGGATCACCGCCGACGCCGACGGCCCCATCTGCCGAATAACAGGAATCGGCAGGCCGAGAATGGCCCGCGCATGCAGGGCGAACTCGGACAGTTCCTGGGAAATCAGAGTGACCAGGCCGGTGTCGTGCGGCCGCGGCGAGACTTCGCTGAACCATACCTGGTCGCCCTTGACGAATAGTTCGACGCCGAACAGGCCACGCCCACCCAGAGCCTCGGTCACTGCCAACGCCACGCGCTCGGATTCGGCCAGCGCCTGTGGGCTCATCGCCTGCGGCTGCCAGGACTCCTGATAGTCGCCGTGCTCCTGACGGTGGCCAATCGGCGCGCAGAAGCTGGTGCCGCCGGCGTGGCGCACGGTAAGCAGGGTGATCTCGTAGTCGAAGTCGATAAACCCTTCCACTATGACCCTGCCCTTGCCGGCGCGCCCACCTTCCTGGGCATAGTCCCAGGCGCGCTGCAGGTCGGCGTCGCTCTTCAGCACGCTCTGGCCCTTGCCGGAGGAGCTCATGATCGGCTTGACCACGCAGGGGTAACCGACGGCTTTCACCGCCGCGGCGTAGCTCTCGAAGGTGTCGGCGAAATGGTAGGGCGAAGTCGGCAAGCCCAGCTCCTCGGCGGCCAGGCGACGAATGCCTTCGCGGTTCATGGTCAGCTGTGCGGCGCGTGCGGTGGGCACCACGTTGAAGCCCTCGGCCTCCAGCTCGACCAGGGTGGCGGTGGCGATGGCCTCGATCTCCGGCACGATGAAATGCGGCTGCTCGGCCTCGATCACCGCACGCAGGGCGGCGCCGTCGAGCATGTCGATGACGTGGCTGCGGTGCGCCACCTGCATGGCCGGCGCATTGGCATAGCGATCCACGCCAATGACCTCGCAGCCCAGGCGCTGCAGCTCGATCACCACTTCCTTACCAAGCTCGCCGCAGCCGCACAGCAGCACGCGGGTCGCGGAAGGCGACAGGGGGGTTCCAATACGGGGCATGAGGGGTCCTCGAGCAAAGAATCAGGAAGGCGTCAGCAGATGACCGGAGGCGCGGACGCGCTGCAGACAGAGTTGCAGTACCGCACGCCGCTCGGCGTTGTCCATACGGCCCCAGCGGGTGATCTCGCCGGCCGTGCGCTGGCAGCCGATACAGATGTCCTGCTCGTCCAGCGCGCAGATCTGCACGCAGGGCGAGCGCACCGGCTTTTCCACATCACTCATCGTCGGGCACCAGTTCGCGAGCATAGCGCTGGGCGTTATGCACGTAATGGGCGGCGCTGGCCTCGAGCATCTTCTTCTGCTGCTCGCTCAGCTCGCGCACCACCTTGCCGGGGCTGCCCATCACCAGGCTGCCGTCGGGAATCACCTTGCCTTCGGGGATCAGGCTATTGGCGCCGATGATGCAGTACTTGCCGATTCTGGCGCCGTTGAGGATCACCGCGTTGATGCCGATCAGGCTGTAATCGTCCACCGTGCAGCCATGCATCATCACCTTGTGCCCCACGGTGACGCCCTTGCCCAGGGTCAGCGGGAAGCCCATGTCGGTGTGCAGCACGCTACCGTCCTGCACGTTGCTGTGCTCGCCGATATGGATCAGTTCGTTGTCGCCGCGCAGCACGGCGCCGAACCAGACGCTGGCGCCGGCCTCCAGGCGCACCTTGCCGATCAGGTCGGCGCTCGGCGCGACCCAGCTGTCGGGGTGGGCTTCGACACGGGAGCTTCCCAGGCGGTATTTCATGGCACGGACTCTCAACGCAGGTGAATAAAGTGTTCGGGCGGCTGGTGCAGGGCGATCTGCGCGTCGTCGTAGAGCAGGTTGACCAGCTCCACCACCATGATCGCGGTCAGGCCCCAGATGCGGTACTCGCCATAGCTGTAGGACGGCACGTACCAGCTGCGCCCGAGGTAGTCGATGCGATGAGTCAGCTCGCGCGGGTCATCGCGGAAGAACGCCAGCGGCACCGAGAACACCGAGGCGATCTCGGCGTCGTTGGCCTTGTACTCCACATAGTCCGGCACCAGGCCGACATAGGGGGTGACCTGGATGCCGTGGCGTGACACCAGGCTGCTGAGCGGTCCGATCACCTCGACCAGCCCCGGCGGCAGGCCGATTTCCTCCTCGGCCTCGCGCAGGGCGGTATGCACCAGGTCGCGATCCTCCGGGTCGCGCCGACCGCCGGGGAAGGCCACCTCGCCACTGTGGGTCGACAAACCGCTGGCGCGCAGGGTCAGCACCAGTTCGGGTTCGTCACTGCGGGTGATGGGGACCAGCACCGCCGCCTCGGGGAAGCTGCGCTCGGTCTCCAGAGGGCGCGGCCGATGACCGCGCACGCGATGGAGCAACTCGTCCAGCATGGGCACACTCGGGGGTTGTTATGCCCGGCATCATGGCATGAAAGCGCCGCCGCGCCCAAGCCCGAAGACAGGGCAAGGCGGCCGAGTTGACGGGCTTGCCGGCCATGCCGCCGGCGCGCCAAGATAGCCCCAACAGGCCGAGGACAAGCCATGAAATTCTGCAGCCAATGCGGCCAGCCGCTGACCCGGGCGATTCCCGCCGGCGACAACCGCCTGCGCCACGTGTGCAACCACTGCCACACGGTGCACTACGAGAACCCGCGCATCGTTGCCGGCTGTTTGCCGGTGTGGGGCGAGCAGGTGCTGCTGTGCCGCCGCGCCATCGAACCGCGCCGCGGCTACTGGACCCTGCCGGCCGGCTTTATGGAAAACGGCGAAACCATCGAGCAGGCGGCGGCGCGGGAAACCCTGGAAGAGGCCTGCGCGCGGGTGCGCGACCTCAATCTCTACACCCTGTTCGACCTGCCGCATATCAGCCAGGTGTACATGCTGTTTCGCGCCGAGCTGGTCGACCTGGATTTCGCCGTGGGCGAGGAAAGCCTCGAGGTGCGCCTGTTCGCCGAAGCGGAAATCCCCTGGTCGGAGCTGGCTTTCCCGACCATAGGCCGTACCTTAGAATGTTTCTTCGCCGACCGCCGGCAGAACCTGTTTCCGGTGCGCAACGAGCCGCTGGAAGCCCTGCGCGCGCATTACCGCCCCCGTTGACCCCTTGCCGAGAAGTATTCCGATGCGCTGGCTGTTGCCCCTGTTGTGCCTGACCCTCAGCCTGAACGTGCAGGCCAACGCCACCCCCATCGACGCCACGCGCCAGGTGGACAAGGTGCTGGTGCTCAAGTCCGAACGCCAGCTGCACCTGCAGCGACGCGGCGAGACCATCAAGTCCTACCGCATCTCCCTCGGCAAGCAGCCCAACGGCGCCAAGCAGCGCGAAGGCGACCTGCGCACGCCGGAAGGCTTCTACTGGATCGACTGGCGCAAGGCCAGCGACAAGTACCAGCTGTCGCTGCACATCTCCTACCCCAATGCCCGCGACCTGGCCAACGCGCGCCAGGCCGGCGTGCCGCCGGGCGGCATGATCATGATCCACGGCACGCCGCTGGACGAGGAATACCCGGAGTGGTTTTTCCACACCCTGGACTGGACAGAAGGCTGCATCGCCATGAAGAACGACGACATGCGCGAGGTGTGGGAGCTGGTCAGAGACGGCACGCTGATCGAGATCCGTCCCTAGGGCGTCGCGGGGCCGCCCAGGCCGTGCGCACCACAACGAGAAAGCTTTCGCCAACGCCTATTCGGTGCGCACGGCGCACCCTACTGGAATTGCAGATCAGACAGGCGCCAGACATCGAACGCCGGCGCCTCGTAGGGATGGGCCTGCTTGAGCGCCTTGACCGCATCGTGGATCAGCTCGTCGGCCACCACCAGCTCGACCTTCCACTCCGCCACCTGCTCGACGCCGCCGATCTGGCCGAGAAACGGCTGGCTACCCTCCAGCGCGCGGAACTGGCCCTGGCCGAGCGCCTGCCAGCAGCAGCTGTCGTAGCGGCCGATGCGTCCGCCGCCGGCGGCGAACACCGCCTTCTTCACCGGCTCCAGATGGCTTTCCGGCACGTAAAAACACAGTTTGTACATCAAGTTCTCCGCAGATGGGGCAACCGAACAACAGACAAGCCATGATGCTGAAATGATGGCATTTTGCCTCAGCGCAATACTGAGAACCACCTCGGAAATTCCGCATCCGCCAGCCCGTTCGCTAGTTTCGACTCGCCGCCCGGACAGGCGTTCCGCGACCTCAGGCCTTGCCGATAAAGCGCCGCCACTTGTCGCCCAGACCGGACGCCGGCGGACTGTGGCTGCCATCGCAATAGGGTAGATCGGCCGAACGGCCGCAGCGGCAGAGCAGCAGACGCTGTTCGCGCTCGGGGCGCAGCAGCAGCGAATGCGCGCATGAGCCATGGCAGTCAGGCAGGGAAGACGAGCGGCCACATTGGCACAGACGATGGGTTTCGCCGGGTCTGACCAGGCGAACCTCAGGAAGGATGGAGAGAGGATCATCGGCCATGGCTGGGCCTGCGTAGCCCGGATGAAATCCGGGGAGGGATGGGGCGAGGTTTCCCGGATTGCATCCGGGCTACGGGTTCCACGACCGGCCCCCTCCCCCATTTATTGGGGGCACGCCTAGTGGAGAGGGCTGGGGAGAGGCTTTCGGCGTTGGCTATAGCACCCTCTCCCGCCCTTCGGGCACCCCGCTCCGCGCCCCGGCCTGATCGCTTCACGATCAGGCGCTCATCGGCGCAGAAGCGATGCTTCCAAAGCGCACCTCTTCGCCCCATAAATGAGAGAGAGTCATCGGAAGACTGGTGCGCAGCCGCTTTTGCCCTCTCCCGCCCTTCGGGCACCCTCTCCCGCAAGCGGGAGAGGGTCAGCAGAAGGCCGCTACGCGGCCGCTTTTAGTTCACCCAGACGCGGGCGTTGCGGAACATGCGCATCCAGCCGCCGTCTTCCTGCCACTCGTCCGGGCGCCAGGAGTTCTGCACAGCGCGGAACACCCGCTCCGGGTGCGGCATCATGATGGTCACGCGGCCGTCGCGACTGGTCAGGCCGGTGATGCCACGCGGCGAACCGTTGGGGTTGGCCGGGTAGCTCTCGGTGACCTTGCCGTGGTTATCCACGTAGCGCAGGGCCACGGTGCCGGACAGATCGGCTTCCAGCAGCGCTTCCTCACTCTCGAACTCGGCATGGCCCTCGCCGTGGGCGATGGCGATCGGCAGGCGCGAGCCGGCCATGCCCTGCAGGAAGATCGACGCCGACTCCTGGATCTGCACCATGGCCACGCGCGCTTCGAACTGCTCGGAGCGGTTGCGCACGAAGTGCGGCCAGAACTCGGTGCCGGGGATCAGCTCGTGCAGGTTGCTCATCATCTGGCAGCCGTTGCACACGCCGAGGGCGAAGCTGTCGCGCCGCTCGAAGAAGCCCTGGAAGGCATCGCGGGCGCGGGCGTTGAACAGCACCGACTTGGCCCAGCCCTCGCCGGCGCCGAGCACGTCGCCATAGGAGAAGCCGCCGCAGGCCACCAGCCCCTTGAACTCTTCCAGGCTGACGCGGCCGGCGAGGATGTCGCTCATATGCACGTCGACGGCGGCGAAGCCGGCGCGGTCGAACGCCGCGGCCATCTCCACCTGGCCGTTGACGCCCTGCTCACGGAGGATCGCCACCTGCGGCCGTACGCCCTTCTTGATATAGGGCGCGGCCACGTCCTGGTTGACGTCGAAGCCGAGCTTGACCGACAGACCGGGGTTGTCTTCTTCCAGCAGCAGGTCGAATTCCTGATCGGCGCCCTGGGCGTTGTCGCGCAGGCGCTGGATGCGGTAGCTGGTCTCGGCCCACTGACGCTGCAGCAGGCGACGCTCGCCGGCGAACACCGGCTCGCCGTTGAAGCTGATGCCGATTTCGCCGTTGTTCACAGCCTGGCCGATCACCGCCACGCAGTCACCCAGACCGGCAGCGCTGAACTGCGCCAGCACTTCCGGGGTGGCGTCCTGGCGCACCTGGATCACCGCACCCAGCTCTTCGTTGAACAGCACGGCCGGCAGCTCGGCGCTGGCGTCGGCCAGCGCGTCGAGGTTCAGCGCCAGGCCGCAGTGACCGGCGAAGGCCATTTCCAGCACGGTGGTCAGCAGACCGCCGTC
Organism: Pseudomonas sp. NPDC077186; assembly: GCF_044543505.1. NCBI lineage: Bacteria > Pseudomonadati > Pseudomonadota > Gammaproteobacteria > Pseudomonadales > Pseudomonadaceae > Pseudomonas > Pseudomonas sp. NPDC077186. Next base: position 166,233 of record NZ_JBITWE010000005.1, on the reverse strand, counting down.
GGAACGGTCGTGGTAGGCCAGCAGATGACCGTCGGCGTTGAGGCCCTGGATCACGGCGAAGAAGGCCTTGAGGTCTTCGGCGTCGTCGAGGTCCGGCGCCTGCTGGCCGATCTGCGCATAGACCTGCGCCAGGATCGAGGCGCCCATGCGGTTCTGGCCGCGGCCGAGGTCGATCAGAATCAGATCGGTCTCGCCCTTGTCCATGCGCAGTTGCGGGGTCAGGGTCTGACGGATGTCCTGCACCGGGGCGAAGCCGGAGATCACCAGCGACAGCGGCGCGGTCACGCTCTTGTCGACGCCCTCTTCCTGCCAGCGGGTTTTCATGGACATGGAGTCCTTGCCCACCGGAATGGTGATGCCGAGCTGCGGGCACAGCTCCATGCCGACCGCCTTGACGGTGTCATACAGGCGGGCGTCTTCGCCCGGGTGGCCGGCAGCCGCCATCCAGTTGGCCGACAGTTTGATGTCGGACAGTTTGCCGATGCGCGCCGCGGCCAGGTTGGTGATGGTCTCGCCCACCGCCATGCGACCCGACGCCGGGGCGTCGAGCAGCGCCAGCGGGGTGCGCTCGCCCATGGCCATGGCTTCGCCGGTGTAGACGTCGAAGCTGGTGGCGGTCACCGCGCAGTCGGCCACCGGCACCTGCCAGGGGCCGACCATCTGGTCGCGCGCCACCAGGCCGGTGATGCTGCGGTCGCCGATGGTGATCAAAAAGCTCTTGCTGGCCACGGCCGGGTGACGCAGCACGCGCTCCAGCGCTTCGTCGATCGCCACGCCGGCGGCGTCGAAATCATCGCCCTGCTCGGCTTCGCGGGCGACGCTGCGGTGCATGCGCGGCGGCTTGCCGAGCAGCACTTCCAGCGGCATGTCCACCGGTGTGTTGCCGAAGTGGCTGTCGGTCACGGTCAGCTGCGGCTCTGCAGTGGCCTCGCCGACCACGGCGAAGGGGCAGCGCTCACGCTCGCAGATGGCCTGGAAACGCTCGAAGTCGGCCGCATCGACCGACAGCACGTAACGCTCCTGCGACTCGTTGCACCAGATTTCGTGCGGGGCCATGCCCGGCTCGTCGTTGGGCACCTTGCGCAGTTCGAAGCGACCGCCGCGACCGCCGTCGTTAATCAGTTCCGGCAGGGCGTTGGAGATACCGCCGGCGCCGACGTCGTGGATGAACTTGATCGGGTTGGCCTCGCCCAGCTGCCAGCAGCGGTCGATCACCTCCTGGCAGCGACGTTCCATTTCCGGGTTCTCGCGCTGTACCGAGGCGAAATCCAGGTCGGCCGAGCTGGCGCCGGTGGCCATCGACGAAGCGGCGCCGCCGCCCAGACCGATGAGCATGGCCGGGCCGCCGAGCACGATCAGCTTGGCGCCGACAGAAATCTCGCCTTTCTGCACATGGTTCTCGCGGATATTGCCGAGGCCGCCGGCGAGCATGATCGGCTTGTGGTAGCCGCGCACTTCCTCACCACGCGGGCTGCCGACAGCCTGCTCGAAGGTACGGAAGTAGCCGTTGAGCGCCGGGCGACCGAACTCGTTGTTGAACGCGGCGCCGCCCAGCGGGCCTTCGATCATGATGTCCAGCGCGCTGACGATGCGCTCGGGCTTGCCGTAGGGCTTTTCCCAGGGCTGGAGGAAGTCGGGGATATTCAGGTTGGACACCGAGAAACCGGTCAGGCCGGCCTTCGGCTTGGCGCCACGGCCGGTGGCGCCCTCGTCGCGAATCTCGCCGCCGGAGCCGGTGGAAGCGCCCGGGAACGGCGCGATGGCGGTCGGGTGGTTGTGCGTCTCCACCTTCATCAGGATATGCACCGGCTCGACGCTGGCGCCGTACTCGCGGGTCTCCGGGTTGGGGAAGAAACGCCCGGCGGTGTGGCCGACGATGACCGAGGCGTTGTCCTTGTAGGCGCTGAGCACGCCTTCGTTGTGCATCTGGTAGGTGTTCTTGATCATGCCGAACAGCGACTTGTCCTGGCTCTCGCCGTCGATGTCCCAGCTGGCGTTGAAGATCTTGTGGCGGCAGTGCTCGGAGTTGGCCTGGGCGAACATCATCAGCTCGATGTCGTGCGGGTTGCGCCCCAGGTCGATGAAGCTCTTCACCAGATAGTCGATTTCGTCCTCGGCCAGGGCCAGGCCCAGATCCTGGTTGGCCTGCTCCAGCGCGGCGCGGCCGCCGCCGAGGATGTCCACGGCGGTCAGCGGCTTGGGCTGGGCATGGCTGAACAGCGCCGCGGCGTCTTCCAGGGCGTTCAGCACCAGCTGGGTCATGCGGTCATGCAGCAGGGCGGCGACGGTGGCGCTGTCGGCCTCGCTCAGCTCGCCGCTGACGTAGTAAGCGATGCCGCGCTCCAGACGCTGAACCTTGGCCAGGCCACAGTTGCGGGCGATGTCGCTGGCCTTGCTCGACCAGGGCGAAATGGTGCCGAAGCGCGGAATGGTCAGGAACAGCTTGCCGCTGGGCTCCTGCACCGGCACGCTCGGGCCGTACTTGAGCAGCCGCGCCAAAACCTGCTGCTCGTCGGCGTTGAGCACGCCGGTGACGTCGGCGAAATGCGCGAACTCGGCGTACAGCCCGGTCACGGCCGGCACCTTGCTGGTCAGTTGCTCAAGCAATTTGCCATGGCGGAAAGCGGAAAGGGCGGGAGCGCCGCGCAGGATCAACATCGTCGGAACAGCCTCTGGGAAGGGGGAGTGCTAGAGGCCGTGCATTCTAGCCTAAAGCGCCGCCCGCGGCACCCGTGGCCGAGGGTCTGCTCCCGCTTCATCGCAAGCCGCGTTGCTTCGGCAAATGGCGCCATGACTGGGCGGCGCGTCAAAGACACGGGTTACCCCCTGCCGAATCACGTTACAGCCCATGGCGCCATTTGCCACGCAACCCGCTGGGACGGGCCAGTTATGGCGCGGCGCGTTGTTGCTCGACAGCTCATTTGGACGACCAAATTTCGCGTCTCGCGCCTAGCTCCACACAATAACTGACTCCGTCGCGGCCACGAACGAAACGAGAACAGACCCTGGCTTTCAAGACGGATGCGCGCTATCAGAGAAGCGCGCCGCTGTCGAGATATGGCGCCGTCAGCGCTTTGCGTATACTGCGCCGATGTTTGCACGACCTGCGATACGCATGCGTTGCGCCACAGGGCTGTTGGCGATTGGAATCCTCCTGATGCTCGGCGGCTGTGGCGAAGAACTCAAGCCCAGCGTACTCGAGCAGGTAAAGGCGGAGGGTGAGCTGCGCGTGATCACCCGCAACAGCCCGGCCACCTATTTCCAGGACCGCAACGGCGATACCGGCTTCGAATACGAGCTGGCCAAGCGCTTCGCCACCGATCTGGGCCTGGAGCTGAAGGTCGAGACCGCCGACAACCTCGGCAGCCTGTTCGCCAGCCTCGGCCGCCCCGAAGGCCCGGTGCTGGCCGCCGCCGGCCTGGTGGAGACCCCGGCGCGACAGAACCAGGCGCGTTTCTCCATTCCCTATCTGGAAGTCACCCCGCAGGTCGTCTACCGCCAGGGCCAGCCACGCCCGACCAAGGCCGCCGACCTGGTCGGCAAGCGCATCCTGGTGCTGGCCGGTAGCAGCCACGCCGAACAGCTGGCCGCCCTCAAGCTGAAAGTGCCGGAGCTGGCCTTCGAGGAATCCGACGCGGTGGAAGTGGTCGACCTGCTGCGCATGGTCGACGAGGGCCAGATCGATCTGACCCTGGTCGACTCCAACGAGCTGGCGATGAACCAGGTGTACTTCCCCAACGTGCGCGTCGCCTTCGACCTCGGCGAGGCCAACCACATGCGCTGGGCGGTGGCGCCCGGCGAGGACGACAGCCTGCTGCAGGAGGCCAACGCCTTCCTCGAGCGGGCCGAGGCCAACGGCACCCTGCAACGCCTGAAGGAGCGCTACTACGGCCATGTCGACGTGCTCGGCTACGTCGGCGCCTACACCTTCGCCCAGCACCTGCAAAAGCGCCTGCCGCGGTACGAACAGATGTTCCGCCAGGCCGCCCGCGCCAACCAGGTGGACTGGCGCCTGCTGGCCGCCATGGGCTATCAGGAATCGCTGTGGCAGCCCAACGCCACCTCCAAGACCGGCGTGCGCGGGCTGATGATGCTGACCCAGCGCACCGCGCAGTCGGTCGGCGTGTCCAATCGCCTCGATCCCAAGCAGAGCATCGACGGCGGCGCACGCTACTTCGTCCAGGTCTACGAACAACTGCCGGAAGGCATCGAGGAGCCGGATCGCACCTGGTTCGCCCTGGCCGCCTACAACGTCGGCGGCGGCCACCTGGAGGATGCGCGCAAGCTCACCGAGGCCGAGGGGCTGAACCCCAACAAGTGGGCCGACGTGCAGAAGATCCTGCCGCGCCTGGCGCAGAAGCAGTGGTACAGCAAGACCCGTTACGGCTACGCCCGCGGCGGCGAGCCGGTGCATTTCGTGCGCAACATCCGCCGCTACTACGACATTCTCACCTGGGTGACGCAGCCGCAGCTGGAAGGCACCCAGGTGGCCGAGCGCGGCGTGCACCTGCCGGGCATCGACAAGCGCCAGCCCAGCGAAGAGACCCCGCCGCTCTGATTCAGCCGCGCCGAACCTTGAAAAACGCCTTCAGCAACGCCCCGCTCTCCTCCGCCAGCAGCCCACCCTCCACCAGCACTCGATGATTGAGAAAGCCCTGCTCGAAGAACTGGCCCTGGCTGATCGCCACCCCGGCCCGCGGCTCGCTGGCGGCGTAGACCACGCGGGCGATGCGCGCGTGCACGATCAGCCCGGCGCACATGCTGCAGGGCTCCAGGGTCACGTACAGGGTGCTGCCGGGCAGGCGGTAGTTCTGCGCGGACTCGGCCGCTGCGCGGATCGCCACCATCTCGGCATGGGCGCTGGGGTCACTGCGCGAGATCGGGCAGTTGAAGCCGCGGCCGACGACCTCGCCCGCCTGCACCAGCACCGCGCCCACCGGCACCTCGCCCTGCTCCGCGCCCAGGCGCGCCTGCGCCAGCGCCTCACGCATGAAATGCTCGTCGCGCGAGCGGTCGATGATCTGCGGCTTTTTCATTGAATCAATCCGTAGGGCGGAAAACCGCGCGGCGATTTCCACCCATCAAGCTTGCGACTGCCAAAACGGCGCCCACCCTACACCACTTCGATCGCCGCCATCAGCCCGGTTTCCATATGGTCGATGACATGGCAGTGGAACATCCACACCCCGGGATTATCGGCCACCAGCGCCACCCTGGCGGTCTCGTTCTTGCCCAGCAGATAGGTGTCGGTGAACCAGGGCTCGGCGATGCGTCGACGGTTGGAGCCCAGCACCTTGAAGGTCATGCCGTGCAGATGGATGGGGTGCTGGTACTGACTGAGGTTGCGCAACTCGAGGATATAGCTCCTGCCGCGCTGCAGGGTGGCGATGGGGCGCTCGTAGCAGCTCTTGTCGGCGATATCCCAGGCCTGGCCGTTGATCTGCCAGAAACTATGCGCGGCGCCCTGCTCCAGGCCGACCGAGACGGCGCCGGCCCACTCGAAGTTGAAGCGCAGGGTCTCCGCATTGGCCAGGTTCGGCTCGGCCACCGGGTTGGCCGGCAGCGCCGGCGGCCAGTCACCGGCCGGCTCGCTGGACGCCACCGAACTCAGGGTGGCCAGACGCAGCGGGCCGTTGCGCAGCGACAACGCCTGGCCGGCCGACGGCACCTTGAGGCCCAGTTCGATACGCATGCCCGGCCCCAGCCAATACTCCTTGCCCAGCGGCCGCGGCGTCACCGGATTGCCGTCCAGCGCGTAGATGCGCGCCTCGCCGCCCGGCAGGTTGAGACGGTAGGTCAGGGTGTTGTCCAGGTTGAGCAGACGCAGGCGCACCACCTGGCCGGCCGGCAGCTCCACAGTCGGCGCATGCACGCCGTTGACCGTGCTCAGCACGCCGGGCGTGCCGCCGCGCGCCGCCTCGCGCGGCACGCTGAAGGCGGTGAAGGCGCCCTGCCCGTCCACGTGCCAGCTCTTCAGGCTCAGCGTGCGCTCGTGGCGAAAGCCCGTGGGCTGCCGCTCCTCGACGATCAGCGGGCCGACCAGACCACGCCCCAGCTGCTCGGCGCTGGCGGTATGCGGGTGATACCAGAAGCTGCCGGCATCCGGCACGCGGAACACATAGTCGAAATACTCCCCCGGCAGCACCGGCAACTGCGAGAGATAGGGCACGCCGTCCATCTCCAGCGGCAGACGGATGCCATGCCAGTGAATGGTGGTGGGCTCCGGCAACCGGTTGATGAAGCGCACCCGCAGCCAGTCGCCCTGGCGGGCGCGCAATTCCAGCCCCGGCGCCTGGCCGCCATAGGCCCAGGCCGGGGTCTGATGCCCGGGCACCAGTTCGATATCCAATGGCGCGGCGATCAGCTCGTAGTCGTGGCTGGCGCTCTGGCTGCGGCGCAACCAGTAGCCGGCGCCGCCGACGGCGAGCAGGCTGACGCCGCCGAGGCCGGCGAGAATTTGTCTGCGGGTAAAGGTCATGGTCGTATCCGTGGCCCGGCGGCAATCCGGGAAGGCCGCACCTGGCTGACATCCGGGCGATAAGTTGCGACATCTTCTCATTTCCAGCCCCCGGCTGACGACCCCGGATACGAGATAGGTTGCCGCAGCGGCCGACAGAAACGACAAGGGCAGCTTGCGCTGCCCCTGTCGGTCACATCACTCCCACTCGATCATCAACAAGCCGCCCGAGCCCGCTTGGCTAAAGGGATTGGCTGAAATTGATATGGGGCTTACCGTCACTTCTACCGTCAATCGCGTAGAGCTTTTGCTGACGCGGGAGATAGATCGATTTACGGGGTGACGGCTCTGGCGAAACTATCCTCAATCAGCCCTCATATTATCCGTACCCTGCCCCCAAGACGAGCCCGAAATACGGCCGCCGAATCAGAGGCCGAGGCGTTACCCGTCATCAATCTCACCTACGCCACAGTAGGTTGCCATCCGGAAACCCTCGGGCTAGAGTGCGCCCGTCGTGGTCAATCCCACGACCGAGCGTGACAACTCGTGGAGCAAGGGCGCGGCAACGCCAAAGGTGATTAGCAGGCACGCAAGTGCTGGGCTATCGCTTTTCTATGGTGGGCCGTGCGGGGCAGGCTTTTGCCTGGCCGGTTCCCTTGGTTCCCGGTTGTCACCCCCGTGCGGTCCACCACCAATCCGCGTGACAACGGTTGGTAGTGGCTCCTTAATCGAACCAAGGAGCATAAGGAATGCGCTACCCACTTTTTACCCGAGAGCTCCGCCTTGGGCTTCAGGTCTTGCTGTCCACCTCCACTCCGGAGGTGCGCCATGGCTGAGTTCGAATCCAGCGTTGTACCTTTTCCACTGCAGCGAAGCCCGCTGCACGAATCCGAACGCTCTCCCCAACCCTCTGAAGCTGCGGCTGAACTGCGTGGAGTCATGCTCGGCAATTTGCTGGATCAACTGGCTGAACCTGATGGGCTGCAGCCGGCAGATCTGCGCGTACGGATCGCTGCATATTCAGCCTTGGATCTGCTGGACGAGATGGTGGTGCTCTATCGCCGCGCTCTCTCCGAAGTACGAGGAGGTGCCAGATGAGCAAGGGCGTCATGACGTGCCTGCCACCTCACGATGGCCACCCAGGTGTAGAAATCATCTGGGCTGCCGACTGCCGGGAAGCGTTCAACCAGGGCGTGAAGCTGGCCCAGACCTGGCTCGACAACGCCCGCAGCGGCTGGCTCTGGGCGGTCATGATCGCCGAGCGCGACTTACTGCCATGCGCGATAGAACGGAGAGCCTTTGAAGTGGGCTTCCTCAGCCGCGTCCACCAGCGCATATGCTCACCCAGGTGCTGCGGCCAGTCGGCTAAACCCCTTTCCTTGGAGCTGTAAAGCGGATGTTCACGAGCCGGCCTTGCCGGCTCGCGCTAACTGTCACATGTCGTCAAATTTTTGGGGCGCCCCCAAAACGCGGGCGCAATAGAAGAGGCCGAGAACGGCCGATTCTGTTGAAAAAGTAGGTTCAGCGGCAGTTGGCCGGTCGGATGTGCCTGCTGTCGAAGTGGCTGGAAGCCACTTCAAGTTGCCTTTCGGCGTTTCACTGAGCTTCCTTGCCTAGGTCTGAGGGTTATTCCGAGGGTTTCTGCTCGCCGCAGGCGCACCTATCCCGTGATCGGCGGCCCGTGAGGCAGTAGCTTGGCCATACGTCTCAGGTTCTGTACGGTCGCCGCCAAGGTGAATTCATCAGCCGCACCAGTCGCTCCAATTTTTGAATGGCCGCCCAGCGGTGAGCAATGACAATCCCTACTTAGAGTCGCTGTTACGACACCTGAAATACCGCCCGGAATGGCCGCAGGATGGCTTTGCCGCTCGCGGGCTTGAGGTCATGCAACAGGCTGCTTTTGGCCGTCTCCAGCCTGATACGTCAGGCTAGTCCCGGCCAGGAGCGGACGATAATAGTAGAGATAAATCTCTCCCCCTTTCTCCAATAGGGAACCAATCTGAACCTTATCGCTGAACTGTCCCGATAGCAGCTGGCGTTACCGCGACCCGAAGTTCACCGATTAGGTAGTCATATCCCGCCAGAAACCGAGTGAAGCTATGTCCAGAACCTAGAGATTTGGTCGACCACTCCTGGGCATTCCATCCAGCTTCTATCAGATCGGATGCCGCAAACACGAACTCAAGCGCGTCGGTTAGAAATGGCAGGAAAGGTTCGAGTTTTTCGTATTCAAGCCCGTCCAAGCTGCCATGTACAAAGTAATTTCTAAGCTTCACGGCGATACCAACGACAAACGCAAGATCCGGGAATTTTGTCCCTAGCTGTCTCTCCACGAAGGTTGCACGGTGCACCACCTTCTTTGGTAACGATGGCTGTCCCATTCTACCAAGCGCTCCAAGTACGCTATCCCGCTCAACCCCTTTGGGGAGTTTCTTAAGTATTGCTTTGCAGAGTAGTTTTGCTTCCGCCAGTTCCGGTGATAGTTGGTTCTTGGCTGGCACTGCTTCTGCGGGCAGGATGTCGAACATGTTAGCCGCAGCCACAAGTCGATCAAAATCGTAGTCGTTTGCTTTTCGAAGGCATCCCAGGCAGCGCCATCGAGATGTGTGCCATGATGCGTGGCGCTCAATCCAGTTGGCCAAGACAGAGCGGAACTCCTCCGGTGCACGAATCGGATCCAGCGGCACGTCTGCTGGGTGAGGCTTGTAGTACGTGCCCTTTCCGCCAGTTTTCCATGGGAAGCTTGGAAACACTGAAAGCATGTGTGGAATGCCTTCGTTTGACTGAGTAGTCTCTAGCTGGATGTGCTTTATACCCTGTGCGCGCCCCGCAATTATGGAGAGAAAGCAGCTAATGTCATACATTCTCTGAACAGTTTCGGAGAATGTGGCAGGCTCACTTGGCTCTATCGACACCACCATCCGGTTCTTTATGTAGACACCATCCGGTCCTCCCAAGCTATAGCTCGGGCGGTGGTGGACTGAGATTTTGCCTATGGATGTTGGCACTTCAATCAAACAGTCCTTGCCTGTGTAGTAAAAAACTTGCGGATGATCGCCTGCTTTGACAGGTCGCATCCGACGGCGCTCTGCGAGTACTGAATCGATAATTGGGCTAGCATCTGTCACATGGCCAAATGCATCAAAGTCATAGAACAGGTCGTGCAGATCCGTGGCTGTAAAGTGAATTGCCTTGATGCATGGTACTTCCGGATCTAGGTGATATGAACCAATGGCCACATAGTGAGGAAGGAGGTCGGCGTGGTGGCGAAATGAACCATCCTTTGATTGATGCCACCTGACCCCCTGGCTTAGACAATCAATAAGGGTTATGTAGTCCCCTGTATATGCGATCCCTTTCACATGGGCAACGTTTTCCACCTCTGGACGCTCATCGGCATGAACTCTCAATACTGTGCCCTCTGCATTGAGCTCAAGCTCTCCGACCAAGCTTTTGTCGCCGGACACCTGGTATGTCCCAAGATACCGATTGCGAGAGGCTCCTTTTGTCTTCTTCATAGTGATCCTTGGTCTTATTACTGAACCCCGTTATAGGAGTCCTGCGAACTGACTGTCGTCGGCATTCTATACGCAGTCATGGGCGGCTGTGTGATCGCGAGAGTTAATGCAGCCAGGAGGTACCACTAGAGTCGGCACGCTGTGTTGTAGGCGATGGGGCCCCTAACTATCGAGAATAATCAGGTTCACAGCTAGAGGGACACCTTGCTGAGCAATCAGCCCGGCCAAGCTTTCTAAGCATCGAATAACAGGGGGAGGCAGGCCACGATTAATTTCGATTCTGTTTATTTTAGGCCAAAATTGTGACTTCCCCCTTATTGCCCTTAGCCATTTCACAACTTTGTCATAAAATGAAATAATAGCTTAAAGGAAAAGGATAAAAACATGAGGAAAATCCCACGATAAACCCAAATCGCATCCTGCGGATTGTATGCCGCCACCATCTTCGCCACACTATCAAGCTTATCATTTAAATTTTCTAGAACATCGCCACGAGAGAGAGATGAAAGTCTCTCAACCATGATTCTTCTTGCCTCATAAATAGCGCGACTCTCTCTTAATATCCTATACCCAGGTATTATCAAGGCACAGCTACCTGCAAAGCCAAAAATGTCAGACAATACCTCTACAGCAGGCGCGATGCACTTCCATGCGATTAGCTCCACTTAGTTTAGATCTCCAACTAGGGCTAATCGTACCGTCAACTGAGGCTTTCGCCCTGGGAATCCAAACACAGCACTGTCCGGAGAACTTTGTTCGCCAAGCGGGAGCCACTCCAGTCCGTTTTCTGCTGCAAGCTGAAAGAGGATTTTTAACTGATCAATCCCGCCCTTCAAGTTAACCTCGGCGGGGAATGCTAATTTGGTCGTTAAATTAACATCATTTGATCCAGGGTCGAGAAGAGCTCGGAGAGCGTCCAGAACCTCACGATTCTCGATTACGAATGTTGTGATGGAGTCGCGTGTCTCAGAAGGAAATGCTCTTTCTAAAGCTAGCCGCTGTGTTTCGTTCATGTTCGCTGACCTCTGGCTAAGGAATTCGATTATTCGCCCTAACCTCAGGGGCATTTGTCCCTAGCAGCCAGCTACTGCCTGTTACATCGCACGCAAGAACATCCCAGCAAGAAAACTTTCCGTCTTGATAAATAGCGGCCACCGCTTGCCCCATGGTGGAGGCGCCTAGTGTAGATCGCATACTATACTCAGCCAAAAATAATTTTCCCTTTTGATTTGGAAGACTACTTTGCTGTAGGTGTGTCATATCCTTTAGTGCACATGCAGTGACGGCCTTCACCAGAGCATTTGTAATTACTACTTTCTGAGTAGTATTGCCATTAATTTTTACTGTATTGTATTCGTGTTCTGTTTCAGGGTGCAGGTGATTTGGTGCGCACATATTTTTACTCCCAAAACCATCTCCGTAAAAAGATAAACTCACAGGCACACATTGGAAAGCCATTATTTTTTGTATGTTAGTACTTAAAAACAATAGTAGCAGCCGAAAGCCACGCTTCAAGCACCTGCAAAGCGTTCAACCTTGCTTTCTCGGTGCCGCTTGTCTGATATTGGCCGCTTTCAGTCGGATGCGACTGGCTAGCTCCGGCCATGAGCAGCCGTTTGGAGTAGAGAAAAATCTGTCCCCTTTTCAATCGGTGACAGGCAGGAAGGCCGCGTGGCTCGGCGCTCTGGTGCTGTGAGCCGATGCTTTCAGAGGACTTTGCTCCGCGATCAGCGAAGCATACGAAAGGCGACCGTCCTCATTTGTCGAAGCCCCTTAAGGCTGGTAGCAGGACCTCGGCTTGAGGCGAGTTCGGTGAGGCCACTGGCGCGGGCACTAGCGACCGGGTTTGAACGCCAGGAAGTCCTCCATGGCGTGGAACTCCAACTGCTTGGCCTTGCGCGTGGGAGACAAGTACGCCGCAATGTCGTCAAAGATGGCATCGGGATCCTTCAGGTCTGTATCTGTGTAGACAATGATGGGGATACCACGTTTGCGGAAATAGGCCTTGAGCTTGCGCATTTCCTTCTCGAAGTTTGCCTGAGCCTCTTCATTGATTTGCTTTTGGGTCTTGTCACGGGTGCCCTCCAGTCTGCCATGGGTTGACCAGGGCGAAAGCTCGAACCCGACCTTCGACAGGGTAAAAGGATCAATGATGGTGAAGTCGAGGCGATGCTCATGGCGCGCCACCTTTCCACCATAGCGCAGTTCTGGGATCAACAGTGGCACATCCAGTGGGTTCTCGCTATTGAGCACGAAATTGCAGTAGCGCCTGGCAATCGCCATTTCATATTCGGAGCCGGAGTTGCGCACCAAGGTCTGGCGGAAGAATTTCAGGTAGTGATCGACGGAGGGAAACTCGATGCGATCATCTTCATCGGGTATCACGAATCCAGTCTGCAGGATGTGCCCGATGGTCCAGTAGTTCGGTTTGAAATGTCGAATTTCACTCTTATCGTTCTCCCAGGCTCCATTCTTGAACCGGGGGGTCACCAGGATGCCGTAGGACGCATTCTTTTGACCTATCCATATCTCAGCATCCTCCACTTCCGGACGCTTGCGGGCCAGAGCATCGAACTGACGCAGGTAGGTTCGAGTGAGGAAAAGCTTGAACCAGCGACGCACCGTCTTGGAGTTCTTGATATGCGCGTGGGCCTCGTAATAGGGATTGCCAGGCCGCGCGGCAGGTCCGAGGTTCTCCAGAACCTCAAGGAACCCACGGAGATAAAGCGCGATGAACTGCTCGGGTGAATCGATGACTTCGTTCTTGATGTCGATGTACTCGGCGTGCTTCCCGCCATAAGTGGCGTTCAACGAATGTTCGCTGGGATAGCCGGTGATATCTAAGACGTCCTCCTTGAGTTCATTTATCTGCGCCGTGAGTTCGTTAATCTGGCGATTGCGCTGCGTTTTTACCGGGTCTCTGGGGGCCACCGTAACTGTCCCTTTCCTTGGTCGTCACGCCGCAGGGGGCATAGCCCGTAGCGCGGAGCTGGAGTGCGGCGATTCGCGGTTGAGAATCCATGAATTTTCGCACGCACGGGCCAATGTCACCACACCCGCGTAGGGGCAAAGCGCGCCGAGTTAGACTGGCAATAGCATCACTGGTCGACATGCTGCAGGGGGCAAAACTTGCACTAGGTGCAATCAGCACAAGACGCCGCAGTGGTCTGTCCCGGGCTGAGTGGACACCGACTTAAGGTGGATAATGTCCGCCGCCAGGAGTGTTCATGACCCAGACCAGACGACGTTTTCCCGAATCCTTCAAACGCGAAGCGGTAGACCAGGTGCATGCCGGTACGCCGCTTCGTCATGTAGCCGACACGCAGGGCATCGCTGAAAGCCTGTTGGGCAAATGGAAGCGCCAGTACGAACAGCAAGGTGACGATGCCTTTCCGGGTAACGGTAAGCAGCGTGGCGAGAGCGCGGAGCTGCGTCGCCTGCGCCAGCAGCTGGCTCAGGTCACCATGGAGCGCGACGTATTAAAAAAGGCGCTCGCCATCTTCTCGCAGCCCACGAAGTGAAGTTTCGCACCATCGAGGCGTTGGCCGGTCGCTATCCCGTAGCACCGATGTGCCGGCTGCTGCGGGTATCACGCAGCGGTTTCTATGCCTGGCAGCAGCGGCCTCCTTCGGCGAGAGAGATGGCGAATCGGCGTCTGAGCAAGGAGATCCGTACCATCCACCACGAGGTGAATGGGATCTATGGCCATCGCCGCATCAAGGCCGAGTTGACGGCCATGGGGCATGAATGTGGCCGGCACCGAGTCGCTCGCCTGATGCGCGAGGCCGGTCTGCGTGTTCGTTCGCGCAAGCGCTGGCGGCTGGTTTCCAGCAGTCGCCACGCTCTACCGATTGCTCCGAACCACCTGGATCGCCAGTTCGCCTCGGATCGCGCCAATCGGCACTGGGTCTCGGACATCACCTACGTGCGGACGGCCCAGGGCTGGCTGTATCTGGCCGTCGTGCTCGATCTCTATTCACGCGCCGCCGTCGGCTGGGCGATGCACCACCGCATGCAGCAGGCCCTGGTACACGCCGCGCTAGAGATGGCTGTGGCGCTCCGACAGCCGCAAGCAGAGGTGCTGCTGCACTCGGATCGTGGCAGCCAAATACTGCGCGTACGACTACCAAGCCTTGCTGCGGCGCCATCGAATCGTGCCCAGCCATTCACGCCCAGGGAACTGCTGGGACAACGCCGCAATGGAGAGCTTCTTCCGTTCGCTGAAGGCCGAACGGGTGTACCTGACGCGCTATGCCAGTTACCAAGAAGCGAAAACCGACCTGTTCGACTACATCCGCTTTTACAATCACCGCCGTCGCCACTCGACGTTGGGCTATCTCAGTCCGATGGAATTTGAGCGGCGCTATGCGAGCAGTAGCTCTTAACTACCTGTCCACCAGCTCCGGGACAGACCAAACATCACCTGCAGCTACTTGTTGGGAGGCAGTGCTCGGAGGTTTAAAACTCATAGTAATCAATGCTTTCGGGGTACTTGCGGTGTAGGTCAATGGCGATTTTGCCAATGTACGACTCAGGGTCTGAGACGTGGATCACGAGCGTGTCTATTGCTCTTGTGAGGGGGATCATCACCCACTTTTTCGCGTAATCAAGGGCCGCTTGTTGTTCGTCGTAGAATATGTCGTTTTTCTCCTCTTCGCTGACTTTAGCGTTCTCCTGCTTGTAAGCAAAGAATTCATCTAAGGCGAAATTAACCACGACCCAACCTTCGAGGCCACGACATGATTCGTACTGAACAACCCGAAACTGTTCGACACTAGTTGGATATTCGTCTCGCTGCTCCGGATCTACGGCATCCCAACACTTAAGCCCCCACTCAGAATACTGTTTTCCGACCTTCGAACACCTTTTCCCATCGGCGGAATTTTCCACCCACCCAGGTGGCACACAAAATAGCATGTCAATCGGCTTGTTCCCATCATCTCTAGCGGTTGCCGCCAGCTTAGAATGAAACCTTTGGGACAATGGGTCGCCAACAATCACTATAACTCTACCGCCGTGTGATTCAGGCAGAGGCTCGAGATTCCAATTCGCGTACCCAATTTCCTTAGCGAAATGACCTACCGTTTGGCAAAGGCTGGATTTAAGCCGCAGGCTTTTCCTTAGCGGAACAATTTGGCTTTCGCACGCCCCAACATTTGCCCGCCAATCGATCTTCTCCACTCCTCGCACGAACTGATCAACCCCGTCAGCAATGATTACCTTCTCCGCCCCATATAGCTGATAGATCAGGTCTCGTTCAGTAGCAGGCCAATCTTGCGATTCGTCGATGAGCAACAGATCCCATGTCAAGGACCTACTGTGAGCTGATCTCGACCTCTCGACTTCTTCTTGTGTCACAGTGCCGGTTGACAAATATTCAAGCGCAGCTTTTTTATACCCTTCGTAAGCCTCAAGGAAATCGGGCTCCTGCTTTGAAATAACACCCAAAGCAACCAGCCATTCGTGCATGAAGCTATGAATGGTCTTGATAGAAATACTTCCCTCTCCAACCGAATCTTTAGCTCCTAGCAAGGCAAGTAGTCTACGCAAATCTGCAACCAAAGCCTTGTTGTACGTAAGCAAGACAACGCGCAATCCAAGTTCGTCATATGCTTGATATGCGACGCGAATAAGGCGTACCGTCTTTCCTGTCCCCCCGCGCCCCCGAAATATTAAAAGCTGCTTTCCCAGCTTCTCGGCATATTGCTGCTGCGTTCGATCAAGGACAGATTTAGTGATCGCTTCAAGCCGCTTTCTGTCGATTTTGGATGGAACCAATGTTTTTGAAAACACCTCCAAGGTGTTTACCATGTAGCCGCGAGCGGAAAAACAACACACCTCGTTAGCACCCGGCCGACTCGATAGCAAGGCTACTTTTTCCAACAAATCTTCCCAAGTCGCATCCGACCCAAGGATATTGTTCTGTGATTTGGGGATAAGCGAATTTTGCACTCGCTCAAGCCAAATCAAATTTGTGATCCAAGGAGAGCTTTTGCTCAGACTATTCCTCTCAATATATTTTTTGATGGAATACTTCTGCCCATCGCTTTGCGCAGTAACATCATGATCACTATCATTGTATTTAACAACACACCGATTCCCCTCAAAGCGAACCAAATGGGGCGGATGACCTTTCAATTCAAACGAAACACAGAACGAATGGATTAGCGTTTTGTTTTGGATCGATCGAATTTCCTCCTTGCGGTAGTTGGCAAATAACACAAGCAAGTCGATGTCTTGGATCTTCTGCCCAAAGCATTTAGCCGAAGGAAAAATCTCAAGAAATATATGACCATCCTCATCCAGCCCGGCAATACTCGCTGCAGCGAGGCCTGCTAATTTCTCAGCTGCCTGATACTCCGGCGAGTTGTCCTTTTGCCCATGTATTCTGATCATTCTTCTAGCCGCCCCACTATAAGTAGGCAACACAAGTGAGCATAATTTCTTATGCCACTTGTATCCCATAACGTCCCTGATCCACCTGTAACCCCTTGACCCAATTGAGTCGATCACTCAAACGCAACATGGGACTGAGGGAAAAAGCGACAACACTGGGCAGGAGATTACGAAGTCGTTTGCAACGTGTCTATGGCTGGTGCTGGCGGATTCTGTTGAAAAAGGCGCTTCTGCGGCAGCCAGCCGGCCAGATGCATCAGCTTTCGAAGTGGCTGCAAGCCACTTCACGTTGCCTTGCGGCCTTTCACTGAGCGTCCCAGGCTCAGGTTTGCGGGTTATTTCGAGGGTTTCTGCTCGCAGCAGGCGTACCTATCCCGTGATCGGTGTCCGGGATCAGTAGACCACTACAGGACACCGCTTCCCCTTTACCATAAGGGATAGGCAAACGACTGTGTTTATGACTACCAGCAGGCATTCGCACCCAGTTGAGCATGATTGAACTGGGGTAATTAGTGGCCAGATTCACCGTTCGGGAGACGTGTCCCCGGGACATGTACCGAGGACACTTCCGTCGCTGCCTAACGGAAAAAGCTCCGGACTCGCTGATGGGCATCCGGCAGGTTGGATCGGAGCAGGTACTCGTTCAATGCCAGATAATCGTGGACATTCTGTGCGTTCTTAACTGCATGAACGAACTCCGGCCTACCAATGAGCCCCGGGTAGGAACCCAAGGCCATTCGACGTTCACCGTGTTCTACAAGTATGGGGGCTTCGGGCGTACCGCCAGGCAAGCACCGGAAGTCGTCCAACTCCAGACTGGCGCACAACTGGGACAGCGTGGCCTCCTGTGCATTCGGAGATGAGCAACGCGGCTCCTCGCCGAATATTCCATAGCGTAGAAGTGCCGCACCGAGCTTCCTGTTCAGTCGGTCTTGGATGTGCTGGTTGTGGAAGTGGTCTAGGCATTCAGTGCATGAGGTGTCGCACGTGCAACTCTCCAGCAACGATAGAGTAGCCTCCAAGATCTCTGGAAGGTTTCTCGCCGCCACCTCGGCGTAACCTGCGCCCCCCGAGAGGGTGTCGTATAGGAATATGTCCAACATCCGAGCCTCGTTTTGGAGCGCAGGGACAACGCGAAAGCCGGAACCAAACTCCGCAGGGTCGAGATCCAATTGCCTATGGCGGCTCGCAGCGAGCCGGACGGCCTCTGCGATCGTGTGAAGGGCGTCCTCTAGCATTCGCAGGGTTACTATGTCACTGGTGTCGGTCACTAGAGGAGCCGCGACTCTCAGCCTTACCAGCAATAGATCCGTTTTGAAGTCATGGCCGAGAAGCACACGTCGGAACTCACCGGAGCATAGCTGCGGGGTTCCCTGCTGGCCGAGGTAGCGGTAGGGGCGTTCGTGCGGACCACCAGTAGGCGAGAACTGGTCGAAGACGGAGGCCGCTCCACAGTCGACACATACCGAGAACCCGTTGGCCTGACCGCCCTCTTTGCCTCGGTTGACGGTTACTAGCCTGCAGTCGGTCGCGTGAGTAAAACTAGCATTCGGCCCACACGGCCTAAAGGTGAATACCTCCGGATCAACCGGCTGCGGGAACTGCGCCATCGTTGCGTACGTGATCTCTTGCTCGCGGTCGTCTTCGGGAAGTTCTCTGGCGCATTCGGGCCCGAAGACTTCTGGCTGAATCATCGTCTCTTCCTTCAGCGCCCCTCCGCAAACAGGACAGTTACTGTCATTTCCCTGGGCCGTATGGGGATCACGCACAAAGGAGCATGCCTCGCAATGGACTAGCTTTCTCGCAGCTGCGAAAAGCGGTCTGGCCCGGCTCACCTCCCCAGATGGAAGGTCAGCAAACACGCCTCCGGAACGGTAAGTCTTCTTATCGATAACGATCAGCCGCCCAGGGGCATACTCGCTTAACGCCTGAGAAATCGACTGCTGCGGCCTCTGAACCGTGCGAACCTCCCAAATGCCTTTGAGATTCTTCTCGCGCTTCTCCACCAAGAAACTGCAGAGGCTTGTGGGAAATGCGTAGCTCGGTAGAAGACCGTGGAAGAAAAGGAACTCCAGGAGTTCCTCCTGCTCTAGCTTCGGTCCCGCGTTTTCGTTGTCCTCAACTTCCTTGCTCTCTCCGTCGTCCTCCGAGGCGGCAGGTGGTGGGACGTCTGCGCTGAGCCGATGCAGAGTCGCCAGGAAATCTTCCGCCACCTCCGCGAGCCACTCCTCGAGCGCTCGGCCGCCGGTATCCAGGGACGCCGGAAGCCATGCTGCGACGGATGCCCTCAAGTCACCCTCAGCCGCGAGGATACGGTGTGACACCCAGTCTCCAAAACCTTCGAGGTTTAGAGCGGTGTCCCGTGCCCCATGGAAAAACTGTCGTGTCGGGCCGAGCGCCTTCTCAAGCATTGACGTTTTTTCACCAAGACCGTGGCCCCCTTGCTCCATGAGTTCGTGGAAGAAGGTCTGGACCAAATAAGCATGCACGTGCCGTCGGGCGATCTTGGGGTTATCTACCTTGACCTCGGGCGTACGTGGCGGCCCAGCCACGATGTGCTCGGGATTCAGGAAATAATGGCTGTCGTGAGGCCCGGTCTGGGAATACGTCACGACGGTCGAGACCGAAGCACCGCGACGGCCCGCACGACCGGCACGTTGCTGGTAATTCTCACGTTGGGGGGGAACGTTCCTCAGTGCTACCGCGACTAGAGAGCCGATGTCGACACCAACTTCCATGGTGGTGGTGCAACTGAGCACGTCGATCGGCCTGTCGGAGTCCTCGATAAGGACATCTTGAAACCTCAACTCATAAAGCTCGGTGGTAGCGTGGACGCTGCTGCGGTCTCGATTCGAGAGTTGGGCCGTGTGCTCTTCGACGCTCAGGTTGGAGAGCCGGGCACCGGAGGCGAGGGCCTCTTGCACCGGCAGGCGCCAGAAACCCTTGCGGGCGGCCACGTAATTGCTTACCAGGGGATCAACTAGTCTGACTCCTTCGCCTCCGCAGGCAAGGCAGATCGTCCCACCTAAAGCGAGAGGCATAAGGGCTGTGCAGTCCGGACACTGAGCCCATACGTGGGAAAGGTCGACCCGTAGGCGGAGTGTGTTCGGAGTAAGGAACCAGACTTTGTCTTTCTCAGACGCCAACTGGCTGCGGAACGCTGCCTCGATAGCCTCGACGGCGGGCTTCCCCCAGCCGGGGCGACGGGCAAGGGCCTCCGCGAAGGCCCGGTCGAACTGCCCTTTGCTTCCCCAGTCCGGCTTGAAGTAACCGGCCGCCTTGCAGCGAAGTACCGGGTCCAGCGACGGGTCGAATGCGAACTCCCTGAGCAATGCATCTATCCAGGCGACTGCAAGTGCTCGGACGTCCTCGTCCCCTAGGGCGATCCCCACCGCCTTGATATCATCTTTCAGTTTCCTGAGTTTTGCCCGCGCGGGCTCGACGAAGCCGACGGTTGTTCCCGACAGCGAATAGTAGTTGCTACAAAAGAGCTTCAGCAGCGCTATCCGGTATCGTGCGGGTGGCGTTTCCGACGGTTCGAAATCGTCGTCGAGAGCCTGCCTCAGATCCCCCTCGCAGTCGCGCTCGAATTCGACGCGAGCGGCGGCGATCTTCTTCGCATCCTGCCCGTCGAAAATGAGGAGGTCGTGTTCAGATAGGACGGATAAGAAGGCGAGATAAAGGCTAAGGTTAGGTCGCGGCTCTTGGGGAATTGCCTCCAGCCGCGCGCACGCGAGCGCAACCGCCTGCCGGAACACGTCGAGTTCGATGTCCCGGGGGATGTCGCGAGCCAACCGGGCAGCCTTCTGGCGGCCATCGGAGAAGATTAGTACCTTCCGACCTCCATTGGGATGCTTTGCATCGATAGTGCGACTTGCCGGCTGGCGAGCCATCTGCGTGCGGACCAACGCAGTGAATGGAGCCTCGCCCTTCGTCACGTGGTCCATCACTTTGGAGGGCTCGTCCTTGGAGCTTCGGGTCCTACGCATGCATACAGGGCATTCGTCGAAGGCGATCTCCACCTGGCCTGCGGCAACCTTGTCGGGTACTTGTACCTTGCGGTAGCCTGAGGCATCTGGGGGGCACGTCGGGGAGAGTTGTCCGGTTGGAACGTGAAGCCACATGTCTTTGTGGCGGCTGCGTGGGTGAACATTCTCCTCGACCAAGATCTCAATCGGAATAAGTTCGATGGTACCGCCTTCGGACAATGGTCCACTCGGCTGATGCCATACAAAGTCCATATCGGAACTCACGTAGCCGCGGATGAAAGCGGCACCGCAATCGCGGTGGGTGAGCAATTTGTAGACCCGTCCCTTCGACGTGCAAAAGCACCGGTCCAACGGCTTCGTGTGAAGACGACCTAGGATGGTGGGTCCGGCGTGGCCGCCGAGTCTTTGCGAGCATTCGGGGTCCACGCAAGCGTGAAGCCCGGGCAGCCCTCTATGGAAAAGATGTAAGCGGGTCGGTATCAATACGCGGCCATCTGAGCGCCGCCGGGCATAGCTGCCCAAAGCAAGCAAGGCGTCAGCCGCCCGCGCTGCGGTGTTAGGTGGAGATTCGCGGAAGAGCGCCTCGCTGAGGGCGTCGAGCCTAACCGCCTTGCCCGACACCGCCGCGATCAATGCCTCAAGGGGACCGAAGTCGGTCATATTCTCGTAGAGCCAGTCACGGAATGATGCATGGTCGCCTGCGGTTGGCGCTTGCCAGTTCAGGCGTGCGGCGAGGTCCACCGTGGCCGCCTGCGCGGCGCGGAGGTCGTTGGCTGCATTCTGAAAGGCCCCAAGATCGAACTCCGCCAACGCCTCGGCCTCTTCGCACGTAGCGGGACGTGGGAGAGAACGCGGTTCTGGAGTTCCTTGGATCACTCTGACGCGTCGGGAGGAACCATCTGGCAAGCCGGTTAGATCCCGGGCGAAGCGCTCGCCATCCTCGACTGCAGTCGGGCCTGAACCAAGGCTCGCACTGGTTAGAATACAACGCATGCGTTCACGGGATATCTCCAGGCGGGCGCAGAGTCGTCGGATGAGAAGAGCGACTTCCGCGCCACCAGCTCCTCTATACATATGCGCCTCGTCGAGAACGAGGACGAATTCGTTCCGGGGGTCAGCTTTGAGCCAATCCCTAGTCTGCTCAAAGATGCCGCGTTCGATGGGGCGCATGAGCATGTATTCAAGCATGGAGTAGTTGGTGATGAGCAGTTCCGGGCAACGTTGCTGCATCTCGTCCCGGGTCATGAGCTCACGGTCACCGGGCTGCGTAATAAGCCGATGGCCCCAGTTGTTGGCAATGTATTGCTTGCCAGCCTTCTTACCTGATACGTAGGTTTTGGTCTGAGCAGACTCGCGCCCGTAGAAGGCGTCAAGATCCTTACTGGGCCAGCGGCCGATGCGTTCCAACTCCATCCGGACGGCCGACTTCTCTGCAACCTTGCGATAGAACTCTTCGAAAAGAGGCTTGATGAAGCGTTCATCCCGCACGGAAGATCGGCGTCCTGGATAAGGAGTACGTCCTGTATAACTACCGAAACGTACGGGCCTCTGTCGTCCCTTTGACAGGACCTTTGCTGCCTCGGGGTTGCCGAGCAATCGCCGGATACGTGCAAGCTGATCGTTGACCAAAGCGTTCATCGGATACAACAGCATCGCCCTACAACCCGGAAGCTCGGCAGACTCGGGTCTTTCTTCCCCCTCGATCGCCAACTTGCCTATGACAGACATAAGGAAGCTTTCGGTCTTACCAGAACCTGTACCGGTAGCCACCACAAGGTCGGCAGCTTCATCGCCGAGGAAAGACACGAGCGCTGCCGACTGGTGCTCATAGGGGTGGGGGTAAAGGCCGACGCCCATCCCCACCAGTTGAGTCAATGCATCGACGGCAGCCTTAGGAATCGGCAGGCTGTCGTAGAGATCACCCACTTTATAGACTGGAGTGGCTTCCACATAAGGGACTTGGGCGATGGTGGCATCCTTCCGAAGAAGCGCATGGCGCTCTTTGATAAGCCCCTCATCACGGATGTGATATTGAGCCTCAATGTATTGCCTGAGGCTCTCGGCCAGACTCCTCGCTGCCTCATGGACGCCGGTCGCTTCAACAGTTTTCGGCATTACGGTCATTAGTTTCCTCTCCCTACGCAAAAGCGCTCGTCCAGCACGATCCGAAGCCCCTCGAATGCCTTGCGCAGAATAGGCAGAGTCTCTACGGGGAACATGTGATGCGTTACTCCAGGATGCTTACTCTCGGGCGCGGGGACCTGCCAGCCAAGCAGGAGTACCCGCGCCTCCCGCTCCGGCAAGCGACGCCCTAGACTGAACTTCACCAAGCCTTGAGACACTGAAGTGACGACTCTGATAGGACGCCCTACCTTTGCATCCAGATAAAAACGAAGACGCCTGGCGTCCTGGGAGTCAATGCCGCTGAGTCTCCGCAGACGACTCCTGAGAAATTCGCCAATGAAATAGGAAAACATTGGCCCAGCCACTCCCAAACTGCGCACTCTGCAGAGTAAGATCGGCCCCTCGCCTGCCGGCAGATCCGCAAGCCTGACCCATTCACGGGGCAAGTAGGCGGAGACCTCACCCATGTCGTCGGGAGCGTCCGTCAGTCGAGTCGTAGCTTCGGCAAGCAACCGCGCCGACCATGCTTCAAGCCCTTCGGCAGGGGCTCCGATCCATTCATCTGCCTCCCACGCATCTATCCAGCCTTCGCAAGCAGCGGTCTCCACAAGCCGAGCCCTACCTTCAACCCGAGCCGATACTCCCACCGCCTGTGGGAGTATCTCCTTTGCCCCTCCACCTAGGAGCACAGATAATCCACCTTCGGCTCTTACAGTGTGAGCTGGCGCCGCAAGCCACTTGCCGCCTTCGAGTCTGACCATGTCACCGAGCTCGGCAAGGCTATTAAGTATTTCTATTACTCCAGGTTGAGTATCCCCTCCGTCGACAGCAAGATCTGGCCACAACGAAGCCAGCTTACGTCGCACCATACCGGTCAAGCGAACTGAGGCAGCAGGCTCCCACTCCTCCTGTACGCCTTTAGGGGCAGAGCAAAGATGTGATACCGCCCGTAAGCATTCCGAAACTGCAGATATTCGAAGGCATTCCCCACCGTGCCTACAGCCTATCCCCGCCCCGACGACCCTACGCGCGCCCTCTAAAGAAGTCGCCTGCAACTCCATCGCCATCCCTCAAACGTTCAAGTCTGCTCGCCCTTCGGCCAGCTCGCGCTCAGCGATTTGAATAATCTCTTTGACAGGACCGCCCGCGGCTCTAGCCCATGGAACGGCCCACGAGACAAGCAGCGAATTTAGATCATCCTCCGCATTTCCGCCTGGCATAGCCCTGAGAGTCGCGTAAGCGCGGGTAGACACGCGCCGCCATAAACTACCACCGTCAAAGCCTGTTTCTTTCAGTAGTTCGCCCAATTGCCTCGTGACTGGAGTCGTATCACTATTTTCAAGACCCTCGACCTGTGACCAGGTTTCTTTCACGAGTCGCCCGTACTTCAACTCGGGTAGCTTGGCGGAAACTCCGCGCATCGGGAGATTATCCGTATCTAGTACGGGCCCCAACTCGGCAAGCGTGCTCCCATCGGGGAACGCGGCCGGGCCCTGCGCCCAAGAGGCGATTAGAGCAAGGCCTCCGTAACTGGACCCGATAAACTGCCGTCGAACGACAAGATCCCTAACAGCAGAACCATAGACCTCAAAAGCCGAAAGGTTCGCCCCCTTCAGAAGCAGGCAACTTGACGATTCTGCGGCAATCTCGACGCAGTCAGACGCTGCCTCATCAGATATAAGTCCGACCGGAACTCGCCATTCATGGAAAACCGGCCCACCGATAGCGGCGGCCACAGAGTCAGCCACCAAGTCAGCGAGCGACCCCGAGAATTGCACCATTTGGCCTGCGATAAGAGCCGCTACTGTCTGGCGAGCAACGGCGGTTGCAGCCCCTCTCGCAATACCGGTCGCCTGAAGATTCGAAGCAACTAGGTCACAGGCGTTTTGGATAGAAAGAATGTCAACAAACACTCCCTCCGGCTTGTTCTCAAGCAACCTAACCCGTTGCTTTGCCCCTAATTCCGCACCACTTCCCACCAAAATGTTTTCAAGGGCAGTAACTCTTCTCAAAAGTAAACCAACACTCTCTGCCGTCTCAGCTCGATCAGCTTCGCCTGCTGAAAGGTTCTCGACAGCCACCCTCAGCGCCGCTAGGTCAGTTGCGGCCTTATCCCACCTATCCCCAACCACCTCAAGCGCCCGAACTCCTTGCTCAAGAGCATCGGCCTTGATGTAAACAGCGGTGACAGCATCAGCGTTCTTCTTAGCGGCAACGCTTAACGATTCAGTAACTTTTTTAGTTGCTTCGGAGCGTGCGAGCTCCGCATCCAGTGCAACCCACAACTGGGATACTGCATCGGAATTCTGACTAACGTTCTTGGCAAAATCCTCCATGCCCCTGATAAGAGAAGCCGAAACGACGTCAAGCTTTCCTACGCTTTTAGCCTGATCCGCAACTGCAGTTTCAACAGCTGCAAAGCGTTGCTCCATTTCTTTAAGCTGGGTCGGTAGACTGTCGATAATCTGATCGCGCGCCAGAGCAGCAGCCGAGCGAAAGCATGAAACTGCCATCGCGACATCAGGATGATCTGGAAAACAGCTGAAAAGGAATAATCGCTCTACGTCCTCTTTAGCGGCGTGCGGAAAACGTTCAGCAAGCGCCTTCATGAAGAAAGGACCGGCGTCGGGAATATGCTCAGAGTTGTCAACTTGCGGGATCGAGCCTCCCAGTCGATCCCGCCCCCAAGCCTCCCAAAGCTGGGTGAATATGCTCCAGTCAAATACATCTTTGGGACTTGTTTGCGGGTGGACTAGGTGCCCTATCAGACGCTTCTGTCTCTCTTTGAATTCAGGAGGTGTACCTGGTCTGAATCCCTGAATACGCGGTAAGCGGTCATAGATTGACTTGCGCAGGCCATGGGGAATCTCCTCAATGAATTCGACGACCGCTGCTTGTCCCAGTGCAGAGATTCGCTGTTTTGCCTCCTGGCTGTACTGGTAACTCATAAAGAGGCACCTTCTCCCAAACGTTTAATTTTAAAGCCGCAGGCAAGGATCTCCTTTACCAGCGAACGATAGTGCGGGATAAACGACGCCTCGAGCCTCACAGTAGCGAAGGCCCCAACTAGCGTGCTGTCGTTAGAATATACTGATGTTGGCCACGCAATTTGCAACTGGAACATGAAACTGAGCAACCTTGATCGCAGGGCTGGGGGGAGCACCCTACCACGCCCCCCTACTGAAGTAGGTTCTCCAGTACCAGCGACGCGCAAGCGCCCAAAGCCACCGAAATCAATCTCCACGTAGCATGCAGGGTCGGCCAAGCCCGAAGTCATTTTCGTCAGCACATCGGGCGGAGGGAGGCGCATGTGACGGCTGTGAGGAGGGGAATCACTCCCCGAGGAGAATGCAGTTACAAAGCGTCCGGCCGGACCATCTATGCGAAGAGTTCCAACCGCGCCAGAAGGCATAGATAGATAGTCCGGCCCCCTCCCATGTGCCCGTAGCATAGCGGCCATATCTCTACACCTGCGTTGATGCAGAGGAATAATATGGCAAGCTCCCATTGGTGTCGTGAACGCCATTTCGACAGAGGGGAGCTCCTGAGAGCGCTCTAGATCAAGGGAAAAGGATACAAACTCTTCAATCCCTGGAGTGTTCGCATCAGACACTTTGACGGTCTGCATGCCGCCAGGCTTAAGGGCAAAGAACGCTGGAGATCGCTCAACCCCTAGAACGGAATGCTTTGAGGCTCCACTTTGGACCTGCATTGTCGGACCTTGGTCCGACTGTTCCAACGGCATCATCTTCGCCGCTAGCAAGAGCATGCTTGTTCTAACACTCTCAATAACATTGACGCTTGCGTTTCTAGTGAAGAATGGCCAAACGGCTGTGATTGCAGGTACGGGTGGCGCTACTGGTAGTCCAGTGAATGAATGCAGCCAATCGGTGCATTCAGGAGTTAACTCATCAGGTAATGTGGCTAGAGCCAGATTCCAACCCTGCCGTCCAGGAAACCTGTCGATCACTAACTCATCGGGAAAGTCTAGCTGAGCAGGCTCCCTCCACAGCAGGGCAAAGGTTTCCGAGACTCTTAGTTCATAAGCCCGTGGGAATCCTCGAGGCTCGCTTCGTCCTGACGCGGTGAAGGCAGCACCGCCTACGGCGGGCAATCCCCGGCACTCCCTATCCACGCTGAGGACGAACGAGGGGTCGGGTTTGCCACTAAATCCAGTTATTGCGTAGGGAGCTGTGGAAAACTCCGCAGTTACACGGCGGCGCCCTTGCATACCACGCATATTCAGCGTCTGGATTCTTCCACCCACGTCCAGCGAAAGCGTAGCTTGACATTCGCGACATGGCGGAATTACCAGCTCAAGCGACCACCCAGCACGATCTGTCCCTATTGATGGAATCACCAAGCGAAGTTCAATTCTCTGCTTTTCTATGGCGAGAGAGCCTTGTCCGTGGACATTCTGCCCATGGAGGCCCGGCACAAACATCTCACACTCAGGCGAACCCATTCCAGGCCAGTGGGCGAAGTGGGGCTTTCTTCTTACACCAGAGCGATGAAAAACTCTCGCCTTGCAAACTGGGCATACATAAAGCCAGGAGAACGATACTTTCGCTGCCGACTCCAATCTGCCAGTTATCTCATTGAAAGCATACTCCATCTCCCCTCCCTGTATCCTTACAGCCGACTGGCATTACTGTACATCTCTACTTTTCTAGCTGTGCACGTAGATTTCGAGCCTGATTCCCAAACATGTCAATTAGGTCGCTGGACATCCAATCACGATATTCAGATCTACGCCTTGAACGGGGCAGCATCCACCGATCCACCGCTTGCTCGGCAATATCCTTTGCAGGTAGAAGCGAAGTCAGTTCAGGCTGACCTTTTCCCGTCTGAAGAATTTCAGTAGCATTATTGGCGAGCTGGCATATAAAAACCTCACGCTGGATACCATGCCGCATTAGATCCTGTTTGAAACCGAGCGCAGATAACGCCGCCTTCATAGTTCGTAAACGCCAGTTCGGCCCCTGCCCAAAAGCATGCTGATCCGCATAAGTATGATCAATGTCGCGCAAGTAACAGCGGAGCTCCGCAAACAACTGATCTGGTATATGGAAATGCCCCCAACCACTGGTGTACCCAATAGAATCTAAATACCTTACGCCATTAAGCCTCAGCCGATTATAAACCGATGAACGCCCCATTGACGATGAAGTTGTGATCGCAAGCAGGCGTGCTTTTTTTACCTCCCCAGAAATGACACCTGCCGCACAACCGTACACGCTGGAAAAATCATCATAAATATCACGACTACGCAACAAGCACGCTATAAGTTTTCCGCCTAGAAGCATGTTATATGGGGGGAGCGCCCCTAAGACGTATGCATCCATCAAATTTACAAGGCGCGCACTCCTATCATGAACATCCCAACCAACAAACTTATCACGCACAGCAAGATTAAATACAGGATCACCAATGGCAATCAACCCCATCAGCTTACCGTTACTTTCATCCCAGACAAGGTAACGGAGACGTCTACCAAATCCATTCGAAACGGGAACAGACCACGATAGCGAAGCAAGCCGAAAGAGCTCACCTTGTTGAGTTCCCGATGAAACACGCTCAAGAACCGGCGAAATCTTTTCTGGATCAATATCCTTCCCTGATGCAAAGAACCCCATCAGCTTTCGGCCAGTTTGTGAGACAAATTTTTCGTTAGCCGAGAGCTTCTCCTCTCGCTGTGCACTGTGTAGAGAGCGGATCGCTTCCTTGGTACCTCTTGGAGCCTGTAATATTCCATTTTCAGTTTTAGTAAAGCCAAGCGAATGCAGGTGCTCCCGCAGTTTATCCTTTAGATTATCCTCGCGTGAGTCGAGACCAATTACTGCTGTATCGCCACTTGGCATATTTAGCTCTTGCATTCCACTCAATTTTTCCAATTTGCACCTATCTCGGAACAGGCGCCATTAGAGCCTCCAAATGACGACCGCCGCAAGAGCAATAGCCGCAATCAGGCTGCGGACGGCCCCAACTCCTCTGAAGAACTCTACGGTCGAGTAAGGACGGCACGCCCTCCCCCAGAAGCCGTAGCTTCGACTTCGTCGCTTGTATTGCGAAACTGCCGCCCATATGCCTTTTCTGCCAGAACTAGATCGGGCGGCTCCTTGCAGACCAGAGGCTCCGTTACGGCCAACACCATAGTTGTCTTCCGCTTGAATGGATTGCGCTACTTCCTCGACTACAGGACGCAACAGACGACGGTTCTCAGCCGATTGTGTTGAAGAAGCCGGTCGCCACCCTTTCCAGAGTTCGAAAGCGCATGGCGTTAGGTTTGCTATCTGACGTCCAAAGCTAGCAGTCCAGATTTGAATGGAGGCAAAGCTCTTTTCTGGGCAAAAATTGCAGAGAGAGTTTTCCAACAGAATCAGCCGGGTGCGGCATGTCACCACCGGCTGTGATGGGGCGACTACCTAATCAGTTGTCTGCTGACGAAACACGTTCCTGTCACCACCCGTGGTGACGTTCTCCACTTTCCAAAGCAGGGGTTCTTGCCCCCTCAAAATCAAGAAAAATAGACGGTTTCCACCCGGCCGCTGCGCGGGGTGGAGCCTCCGCGATTTTTCCTGATTTTTTCACGACCGCCTTAGTCGCCCTAGTCGGCAGGGGTTCATGCGCAGCGCAAGCGCAGAACCCTCAAGACGAAGGAGCGAAAGCCATGAGCGAAGAAATCAGGATCTACGTTGCCGACCTGGCCGCCTACAACGCCGGTCACCTGCATGGCGTCTGGATCGACGCCACCCTGGAGCTGGACGACATACAGGCGCAGGTCGCCGCCATGCTGGCGGCCTCGCCGGTCGAGGGGGCGGAGGAGTACGCCATTCACGACTTCGAGGGCTTCGACGGCTACCGCATCGGCGAATACGAGGGTCTTGAGAGCGCCCACGAGATCGCCTGCTTTATCGAGGAATACCCCGAGTTCGGCGGCGCCCTGCTCGCCCATTTCAACGACCTGGAGCAGGCGCGCAAGGCGGCCGAGGACGATTACTGCGGCTGCTACAGCTCGCTGGCCGACTACGCCCAGGAGCTGACCGAGGAAACCACCAGCATTCCGCAGCACCTGGCCATGTACATCGACTACCGCGCCATGGCCCGTGACATGGAGTACAGCGGCGATGTGTTCACCCTGGAGACCGGCTTCGAGCAGGTGCACGTGTTCTGGAATCGCTAGGTCGAGCGGAAGGCACCGGGGTGACCCGGTGCCTTGTTTTTTGCGCCCCTGCCCTGCCGGCCACCCGCGCGCCCCACCCGCAAGACTGATGCACAGTCGCGCGCACCCAGCGATCAGCCTGCTGCAACCGCGTTGTGCCGCCTGCTGATTAAGACGGTTACGGTCTTACGTCTTTGCCCAAATCCGCCGATCCGTTTCCACGGATTTACGAATTTGCGGGGAAGCGGATCTGCGCTTCTACGGATTTACGGAAATCCGCCAATGCGGTTTTCCGGTTTTGCAGAAAGCCGTAGAACCGCACCTTCGGAGACTGCAGCCACACACGCCACGTGCCGCCCATTGGGCGAGACTGCGAGACGCGAACTCGCACACGAACAGGCCATGGTCTACCAATGAGGCCCGCCTGTTCACCTTTGAGCCACGCTCAACGACATCGGCCAGAAACGCCGCCAGAGCCCCCTTAGAACGCTCCAACCGCGTCACCCCATAGTGGCCCTTCCCAAGTCATCTGAAGTGTTTCAACGCGCTCCTGG
Organism: Pseudomonas sp. NPDC077186; assembly: GCF_044543505.1. Classification (NCBI taxonomy): domain Bacteria; kingdom Pseudomonadati; phylum Pseudomonadota; class Gammaproteobacteria; order Pseudomonadales; family Pseudomonadaceae; genus Pseudomonas; species Pseudomonas sp. NPDC077186. Next base: position 136,033 of record NZ_JBITWE010000005.1, on the reverse strand, counting down.
ACCGTTTCCGGCAAACGCGCACAGGCCCGGAGGGCAACCATCTGCGCTAACTCCAGCACGAGGACGATGCGCCGCAGAACGTCACACCTCTCCTGAGCGCAGTTATCTCGAGCCTGCCCGCAACCAGCTCCGGGATCGGCGCCAATCCCAGCTTAGGAAACCGCTGAAACATCGCAGCGCTTGCACCCCAGGCGACCGGATCTCCGGCGCGTGCCGTTAACGGCACGGGGATATCTTCTGGAAAAGCTGTGAATTCAGTCGTGCTATCAGGCGTATGCAGGCACGTGCCATCAGGCGCATCACCCTCGTGCTTTTAGGCGCACGAACTCCTCTGCAGGCCACGGCTGGTGCGGCCTCCAGCCTTCCTTAACTTAACTAACTTAAAAGCTCTAACTTGTTATTGGGCAACGCCAGTTTGTGGACAAGTGCTGATCGGGGCGGTTTGGCCGGGGGAACCGGCCATGATCGTCGCCCTGCTCAAGCAGAAAGGCGGGGTGGGCATGACCACCCTCGCCACCCCAAAGTCGCCAGCGAACGGGCCCTGCGCGGGCAGAACGTCATCCTGCTCGATGCTGCCCCACTAGGCTCGGCGCTGGACTGGACCCAGCGGTGCAACCAGCAGGGCTTGCCCAGGCTGTTCAGCGCCGTCGGCCTGGCGCGCGAGACGCGGCACCAGGAAGCCCCGGAGTTGGCTCGTCGCGCCGATCACGTGATCATCGACGGGCCACTGCGCATCGCCGCCCTCGCCCTCGCCCGCTCGGCGTTGCTGGCGGCAGATCGCGTGTTGATCCCGGTGCAGCCCAGCCCCTACGACCTGTGGGCCAGTGCGGAGATGGTCAACCTGATCCGCGAAGCGCAGGTGTTCAGGCCCACGTTGCCCGCGGTGCTTGCCATCAACCGTCGCATCCGCACCACGGTGATCTGATCGGCCGCGAAGCAGGCAGCGCCTTGGCCGACCAACCGCTGCCGGCGCTGCAGGCCGAATCACGCCAGCGCCACGCCTTCACCGAAAGCGTGGCGGCCGGTCGCCTGGCACGTGAACAGGCACCTGACAGCGCCATTGCGTGCGAGATCAGCAGCCTGGTCGACGAGTTGCTGAGGTGGTCGCCATGAGCGGCAAGCGCATCGATATCGGTGCACGCCCGCTGACCGATCCGCAGGCCGAAGCCTGGATACGCCAGGGAGCTGCCCTCGATCATCGCAAGGCCGAGCGCTACAGCGCCCGGCTGACGCTGGACGTGACGCCGGCACTGCGCACGCGTATCAAGCTGGCGGCCTCCGACTACGGCGTGACCATGGGGCGGAAATGATGCGCGAGGTGCTGAAGCAGCAGGCCAAGTCATGATGCAGGGGACTCGCCAGGCATGGCGACCGCTGACACTGCTCACAGGCAGCATATTCGCCCTGGGTTGGGCAGCGCTCACAACGTCGCCACCACGACTGATCTACAACACCTCCGATAACGTGCCTGCCGGCTGGTATCGCACTTCGCCGGCCAATTCATTGGGGCCTGGCGATCTGATGCTGGTTCACCTAATGCAATGGCTGGCAGCACGGCTACCTGCTGGCGAAGGCACCGTTGTTGGAGGCGGTGGCGACGATGGTGCCGCAGCACGTTTGCATACAAGGTCGTCAGAGACGATACGCATCAATGGCGTCCTAGTTGCCAGACGCTTGGGGTGGTAACGACAACGGCGCGCGCTGCCAGTCTGGCAGGCCTGTCGGCGCCTGGCTGGCGCTGAAATACTCCTGCTCAGGAGCACCAACCAGAAGTCATTCGACAGTCGCCACTTCGGCACAGTGTCTGTCGATGGGATGATCGTTCGGGGGCAGCTCTTGTGATCGGGCTCATGTCTATGAGCTGTCCATTATCGCGTCGATCATGATGTCGATAGCGTATGCTCAGCCAGCGCATTCAAGCAGCGCGGAGCTGCAGATACGTCTGCCCTCGGCTGCCGCCCAGCGACGCCGAGGTCCTTAGTATCCCCCAACCTGATTACCCTGCTCAGGCGCACAAAGGCACGGAAAAAGCGGAGGGCAAGATAAAAGGGGGCGGCACTTCGTTGGCCCGGGAAGCAGTCTGCACGGGGGTTTGAGACGGCACCCATTGAGTGCATCAGCGTGCCGCGTATACCCCATAGCCGCGTCATTACTGGCCCTGTAGCGTGCCTAACACGCTGCACTACGATCCACTTGGCAAGCTGCTTGAGCAATAACTCCGTCTGCAGAATGTGTCGCCCAGCTGCGCAGCTTATTGCTCACCAGTGCCGTACTTTTTCGCCACTAAATGCCCTGCAACCCGCGTCTTTACTGAGCTACAGGCCACTGCGCAAGAACCTGCACAGCACTGCGCAACTTGTTGCGCAGAAATCTATGACAGATCACGCAACGTGACCAGAAAACACCGCATGGTCACATCAACTTATTGATTTAATTTAAATTAAATTAAATGGCACGCCGCTCGCTATAGGTCTGGCTCCCGGATCGACCACGATCCATGACCCAGGCAAGGAGAGCACTCATGCCAACACCCGCGTATCTGTCCCTCGAAGGCACCAAACAAGGTCTGATCACCGCTGGCACCTTCACCGAGGACTCGGTCGGCAACATTTTCCAGGAAGGTCATGAGGACCAGATTCTGGTGCAAGCCTACAACCACCAGGTCATCATCCCGCGCGACCCGCAGTCCGGCCAACCGACCGGCCAGCGTGTGCACAAGCCGCTGATGATCACCAAGGTCTTCGACAAGTCCTCGCCGCTGATCTTCAACGCCCTGACCTCCGGCGAGCGTCTGAACAAGTGCCGCCTGGAGTGGTACCGCACCTCCTCCACCGGTACCCAGGAGCACTACTTCACCATCGAACTGGAAGACGCCGTGATCGTCGACGTGCAGTCGCGCATGCCGAACTGCCAGGACCCGAACATGGCGCACTTCACTCACCTGGAAGACGTCTACTTCACCTACCGCAAGATCGTCTGGACCCACGAAGTCTCCGGCACTTCCGGCTCCGACGACTGGCGTACCCCGATCTCCGCCTAAATCCAGGCTGAGTTCGTGCGTCACCGCAGCGGCCAGGCATCGTCCTGGCCGTTGCGTTTCGAGTTTGTGCAGGCTGTAGGAGCGAATTTATTCGCGATCAAATTCGCTCCTACAGCCTGCAACCGCTAACTCGGACACAGCCGTCCCCTACGCCGCATTCATAGAATGGCCCGCGTATTCATGGATCGAAACGAGAGGAACAACGAATGTTCGCCCAGGCCAACCAGACCCATTTCAGCCTCAGCATCGACGGTGTCGAACACGACCTGCAGGTGCTCGAGTTCAAAGGGCGCGAGGCGATCAGCCAGCCTTACGCCTTCGACGTGGAACTGATCAGCGAACGCCCCGACCTCGATCTGGAGAGCCTGCTGCATCAGCGCGCCTTCCTCGCCTTCGATCAGAACGACGCCGGCATCCACGGCCTGATCCACCGCATCGCCCAGGGCGAATCCGGCAAGCGCATGACGCGCTACCGCCTGACCCTGGTGCCGCAACTGACCTACCTGGCGCACCGCACCAACCAGCGCATCTTCCAGCAGCTGACGGTGGAGCAGATCATCGGCCAGGTGCTCGAGGAACACGGCATCCAGGCCGATGCCTACCAGTTCCAGCTCGGCTCGCTCTACCCCGAGCGTGAATACTGCGTGCAGTACGACGAGAGCGACCTGCACTTCGTTCAGCGCCTGTGCGAGGAGGAAGGCATCCATTACCACTTCCAGCACAGCAGCGCAGGCCATGTGCTGTGCTTCGGCGACGACCAGACCATCTTTCCACGTCTGGCGCCGCTGGCCTATCAGCAGGACAGCGGCCTGGTGGCCGACGACCCGGTGATCAAGCACTTCGGCGTACGGGTGGAAACTCGCACCAGCCAGGTCACCCGCCGCGACTACGACTTCGAGAAGCCGCGCCTCCAGCTGGAAGCCAAGGCCGAAGGCGATGCCCAACCCAAGCTGGAAGACTACGACTATCCCGGCCGCTATACCGACCGCGAACGCGGCAAGCACCTGGCCAAACGCGCTCTGGAGCGCCACCGCCACGACTTCGAACAGGCCCAGGGCGACGGCGACTCGCCGACCCTGGTCAGCGGCCACTTCCTCGACCTGCAAGGCCACCCGCGCGAGGCCTGGAACCAGCTCTGGCTGCTCACCGAAGTGCTGCACGAAGGCAAGCAGCCGCAGGTGCTGGAGGAGTCGATCACGAGCGATCTACGCGGAACGGCCCCCTCGCCCCTCCGGGGAGAGGGCTGGGGAGAGGGGGAAAAGGACGACACCGACTTCCACCAAGGCTACCGCAACCGCTTCACCGCCACTCCCTGGAACGTGCCCTACCGTCCCCAATTGGCCCACCCCAAACCGCGCATCCTCGGCAGCCAGAGCGCCGTGGTCACGGGACCGGCCGGCGAAGAAATCCACTGCGACCAGTACGGCCGGGTCAAGGTACAGTTCTTCTGGGATCGCGAGGGCCAGGCGGACGACAAGACCAGTTGCTGGCTGCGCGTCAGCTCCAGCTGGGCCGGTGATCGCTACGGCGCCATCACCATCCCGCGCATCGGCATGGAAGTGCTGGTCACCTTCCTCGAAGGCGACCCCGACCACCCCCTGGTTACCGGCTGCCTCTATCACGCCGAGCACGTCGTGCCCTACGAACTGCCGGCGAACAAGACCCGTAGCGTGTTCAAGACCCTGAGTAGCCCCGGCGGTGGCGGCTACAACGAACTGCGCATCGAGGATCGCAAGGGCGCCGAACAGATCTATGTGCATGCCCAGCGCGACTGGGACGAAAACATCGAGCATGACCAGAAGATCCGCGTCGGCCACGAACGCCACGACACCGTCGAGGCCAACGCCTACAGCCACTTCAAGGCCGAAGAACACCGCACCACCCACGCCGACCGCAAGACCGAGATCAAGGCCAACGACCACCTCACCGTCGGCGACAGCCAGCACATCAAGCTGGGCAACGGCCAGTTCATCCAGGCCGGCAGCGAGATCCACCTATCCAGCGGGCTCAAGGTGGTGCTCGAAGCCGGCAGCGAACTGACCCTCAAGGGCGGCGGCAGCTTTATCAAACTCGACGGTGGCGGCATCACCCTAGTCGGCCCGGTGATCAAGATCAACTCCGGCGGCGCGCCGGGCAATGGCTCGGGGGCAGCGCCCATCCTGCCGGGAGCGGCGAGGCCTGCGGATGCGGACAAAGCCGGAGCTCTACTGACGCCAGCGCAAATTCAAAGCCTCAAGCGCAATGCACCTTTCTGTGAGGAATGCGAGAAGTGCAAGGGAGGTGCTTGTGCAATCTGAGCGACTGACCACTCGCGAATGGCTGGACAGCATTCAGCTGAACCAGGACACCCATCTCTATGTGGTAATGAGCAATGCCAGCGATGCCGCCCCTCTGAAAGCCTATTACCAAGACGAGCAGGCTGCTTCGCCATCCGCCATCTGGAGCGACACGCCCTATGCAGAATGGTGGCCAGTCATGCCCCTGCTTGGCGCGCTGTCCATGCATAGTCCCTTCCTCGACTGGATCGATCAGCAAAGCGATGAGGATTGGGGCTGGCTGGCCATCTCTCCCGAGCCACTGGAAACGGTGCTGGATCATCTTCGCAGCTTGACGCAGGTGCGCATGCCCGATGGCACGGAAGTGTTCTTCCGCTTTTGGGATGGCAGACAGCTGCTACCCATACTCCGCCATCTGGGCAGCGAAGCCGGTGAATTGCTACCAGTTTTCGAGCATTACCTGATCAACGGCCAGACGCTGCGCGCCGAGCGACCGGAGATCATATCGAGCAAGACCTACCCCTGGTGGAATGTGCCCAGCGCCCTACTGACCGCGCTCAGTCAGGACGATCCAAGCACCCTGGTCGATAACCTGATGCAGCTGCTGCGTGAAGACCACCCTGAGCTGTATTTCGCCTTTCCCGAAGCGAACCTGCGGCTGAAAACCGAACATTTCATTCGCCATGCCACGTACACGGAAGACACGCTTGCTGGGCTTTTCGAGGCCCACCTGGAGAAGGAACTGGCCCTATGATCAGCACGATTCTTTATTCCTCGTTCATGCTCCACGGCTTGACCGCAAAAGAGCCGGATGCCCAAAGCATCCTTGCGGACTTCAAGAAGAACAGCATGGATCGGTACAAGGGGCTCGCTGAAGGTTTACTCACTGGCTGGGCTCTGGACGCCCAGCAGCAGTTCAACATCGGCGATGAGGTCAAACTCAAACGGGACAAGGACGACACAGGCCGAGTCCAAGCCTTCGCCACCTGCCAAGCCAATGCACAGCTCAAGCTGCTACACGCCTTCGACTCGGTGAACTTCGTCCCGATCGGCAATACCCCTTACGAAGCCGAGCAGGTGGTTTCCACCTGGGCTCAAATGACTGGCACAAAGCCGCAGAAATTTTCTGGCACCCTCGATGCCAACGGCATGGGCCAGATCATCGGGTGCCAGCCGAATAGCCAATATCGCATCCGTTTTTTCCCCAACGTTGGCCAGGGCGAAATCGACGCACTCTACGCTTCATACGATGGCGTCATCGACAAGCTACATGGCTGGCTGCAAAGCGAATGGAACGGCACCATCTCGCAGCAATGGCGAACACTGGCACCAGTCAACGATCCTCGCCGCCTTCAGCAAATCAATGAAGCCTTCCTCAGCGGCATGGGTAAAGCCCTGATGTCGCTCTGGGATGACATCAAGCATCTGTTCCACATCCTCACCCACCTGGATGAATACTACGACAAGCTGATCAAGTTCATCTCCGAGACCGACTTTCAGAAACTCAAGGCCCAAGCCAAAGAGCTGATGCAACGCATTCTGTTGATCGTCAGCGATGAGCCTCTGATGTTTCTCTATGCATCTGCTGTCGTCTGCTGGGTACAGCTGCTGCCACCGACCACCGTGGCGGAGATCATCGCCCAGTTCGCCACCGGCCTCTTGCTGGACATCCTGCTCGGCATCGTCCTCACCGGTGGCGCGGGCCTCGCCGTTCGGCTCTCCGTCAAGGCGACCAAAGCTGTCGGCAGCGGCGCGGCCGCCATGCTCGAGAAGGCCCTGCAGGCACTGATCGACGCGAGCACGAGCCATGCCCTAAGTGCCCATGCCAATAAGGTGAAGCCGCTGGCAGCCAGGGGTGAGGTGCTCGTCAACAGCTCGCAAAAAGCCACCGTAGAGATCCACAGCCCGGCTCAAGGCATTTCTCAGATCGAGCCCGACACACTCAGCGTCAAACGCAACAAGACCCAGAATACCCAAGTGAGCCAGGCTGCCGATGTCGATGATGCCTCGGCCCCAGCCAAGACGCCCAACGACAAACCGGCAGACAAGGCCGAGAACACCTGCACCAACAACTGCCCGGTCTCGATGGTTACCGGTGAAGAGCTGCTGACACTGGTCGATGGCGAACTCGATGGCTTGCCGGCTTTTCCCTGGAGCCGCCTGTACCGCACCAGTGCCGCTGAAATCGATCATGGACTCGGCTTTGGCTGGAGCCATAGCCTGGCACACCGCCTGAATCGCGAGGGTGAGGAACTGGTTTGGGTCGACCATGAAAACCGCAGCACGCGTTTCCCCATGCCCAGCGTGCAACGCCCGGCGATTACCAATCGCCTCTCACGCGCCGCCATCTACCTGGGTGATGACCCCGCCGAGCTGATCCTCGCCCAGGCCGGCAAGACACCACGCTTCTACCACTTCCGCCGCGATGCACAAGGCGGCTACCTGATCGCGGTCAGCGATGCCTACGGCAACCGCCTCGACATCAGCCGCGACCTGGCAGGGCGTATCCAGCGCCTGAGCAACAAGGCCGGGCGCGCCCTCAAGCTGCAATACGACGGCAAACATATCGCTGCCGTGCACTACCAGATTCAGCGCCCGGCGGACAACGAGGAAGACAGTTGGCACACCGTCGAGACACTGGCGCGTTATCGCTATAACACCGCCGGGCAACTGCTCGAAGCCAGCAATGCCCTGGGTGAAACGGAGCGTTACCGCTACGACGACGCCAACGTCATCCTCGAACGCCAGATGGCGGGTGGCGCCACCTTCTACTGGGAGTGGCAAGGCATCGGCAAACAGGCGCGCTGCGTGCACCACTGGACCAATTTCGGCCAAATGGACGCGCGCTATCACTGGGACGACAAGGGCGGTGTCACCGTCGTCAACGCCGATGGCAGCGAAGAGGTGTATGTCCATGACGACAACGCCCGCCTGATCAAACAGGTCGACCCGGACGGCGCCCAGATCCTCAAATCCTATGACGACAAGGGCCAACTGACCACCGAGCGCGATGCCCTCGGCGCCATCACCGAATACCGCTACGACGAGGCCGGGCGCCTCACCGCCGTGATCCCGCCGGAGGATCAGCCGATTGCCTACGAGTACCGCGACGGTTTCGTCAGCGCGGTGCGGCGTGGCGAAGCGACCTGGCAATACCGCCGCAATACACAGGGCGATATCACCGCGCAAACAGATCCACACGGCCACACCACCCGCTACAGCTACGATGCCCAGGGCCGCCTGCTGGCCATCAACCACCCCGATGGCAGCCAGCACACGCTGACCTGGAACCCACTGGGTCAGTTGATCGAAGAACAACTGCCCAGCGGCGGTGAGCGACGCTATCGCTATGACGCCCTCGGGCGGCAGATCACCCGCCAAGATGAAAACGGCGCCATCACTCACTACCAATGGGATGCCGTTGGCCGCCTGACTCAGATCACCCTGCCCGGCGGCGGTACGCGCGCCTTCAACTACAACGCCTACGGCAAGGTCACCAGCGAGCGCGACGAACTCGGCCGCGTCACCCGCTATGAATACGCCGATGGCCTGCACCTGGTCAGCCGTCGCATCAACCCGGACGGCAGCCAACTGCGCTACCGCTACGACAACGCGCGCCTGCTGCTCACTGAGATCGAGAACGAACGGGGTGAGCACTACCACCTGAGCTACTACCCCAACGGCCTGATCCAGCGTGAAACCGCCTTCGACGGGCGCAGCACCACCTACGCCTACGATCTCAACGGTCACCTGATCGAGAAGAAGGAATTCGGCGACGACGGCAGCGAGCGAGTCACCACTTATCAACGCGACGCCGCCGGGCGTCTGCTGATGAAAACCCTGGCCGATGGTGAGCAGGTGCATTACGCCTACGATGCCCTGGGCCGCCTGGTCAGTGTCGAGGACGGCCAATGGCCGCTGGCCTACCGTTACGACCTGCAGGATCGCCTGATCGAAGAACACCAGGGCTGGGCCACCCTGCGTTACGAATATGACGCACTTGGCCAGCTCAGCCATTGCCGACTGCCCGATGGCAGCCAACTGGACTATCGCCACCAGCGTGGCGGCACCCTTGCCGCCATCGACCTCAACGGCCACCCGCTGACCGCTCACCAGTACACGCCTGGCGGACGCGAACAGTACCGCCAGCAAGGCGCCTTGCTCAGTGAATACCAGTACGACGAACAAGGCCGCCTGCGCGCCCATACCCTGCGCCAGGAACAGCAGCGCGTATTGCAGCGTCACTATCGCTACGATGCCAACGGCAATCTGGCCGGCATCGACGACTCACGCAAAGGCAGCAAGAGCTTCCATTACGACCCGCTGGATCGCCTCGTGGCGGTACGCGGCGACACCCCGGAAAGCTTCGTTCACGACCCCGCCGGCTCCCTGCTGGCCCAGAGCGGCACCAGCAGTGGGTTGGCCAACGTCAAGGGCAACCGCCTGCTGATGCAGGGCGACCGCCACTTCGACTACGACGCCTTCGGCAACCTGATCCGCGAGCGCCGTGGCGCGGGACACAGGCTGATCACCGAATACCACTACGACAGCCAGCACCGCCTGATCGGCGCCTGCCTCCCCGACGGTAGCCAGGTCAGCTACCGCTACGACGCCTTCGGCCGGCGCATCGCCAAAGTCGTCGCTGGCAAAACCACCGAGTTCCTCTGGCAAGGCGAGCGCCTTATCGCCGAGAGCAGTACCGAGCATTACCGCAGCTACGTCTACGAACCCGGCACCTTCCGCCCACTGGCCATGCTCCAGGGCCAAGGCGCACAGGCCAAGCCTTACTACTACCAACTCGACCACCTCGGCACACCGCAGGAACTGACCAGCGCCGCTGGCGAAATTCTCTGGTCGGTGAAGTACCGCGCCTATGGCAACGTGGCCAAGCTGGAAATCGCCGACATCGACAACCCCCTGCGCTTCCAGGGCCAGTACTACGACGTCGAAACCGGCCTGCACTACAACCGCCACCGCTACTACAATCCCAGCACCGGCAGCTACCTCACCCCCGACCCGATCAAGCTCGCGGGTGGGTTGAACAACTACCAGTATGTGAATAACCCGACGGGGTGGGTGGATCCGTTGGGGTTATCAGGGGTTAAGGGGGATTGCCCAGAAGTCGAACAGGCAAAAAGTGATCGGGACGCAAAATATGAAACTCTGCCTCGATTACCTGAGGGGGGAGAAGGCGAATATCTATACCGAGGGGTATATAGAGGGCATCCTGCAGAGCATGAGGCCATAGATGGGATAGTTACACCTGGAAAGCTGGACGGTAAGGTTAGTCCGGAAGATCACAATCGTGGTGGCCACTCAGCGGATAGCCCTTATACCTCATGGACGCGATCACCTGATATAGCTCGCAAATGGGCTAAGGAAGACGGCATCATATTAAGAGTTCGTATTGGTGCCCCTAAAGATGGAGATGGATGGTCTTGGCAATATTCAGACGACATTTGGGGCGAACAGGAAGTTCTAATGAAGGGTTCGAGGACTGGTGACATTGAGGTATATAGACCATGAATCTACTAGAGCTATTAAATAAAGACTTCCACTTATCCAAGGACATATCTTTCAAAGTTAAAGCCATAGACAATCTTATCCATGAAGACTTTGGCTATCAGAATACGTACATTGTAGAAAACACCAGCGCACACTACTTAAACGAAATCAACCTTCAAAATCAAATTGCCGCATCATCACAGAAACCTCGACTTGGCTTTGAAGAGCTGCAAAAAAATCTAAGCACCTGCCAACCCGAAGATACTGTCTATGTACGCTTTATTGAAAGCCACAATTGGGGAGGGCGCATCTACTGTCTTAAAGAAAAAAAACTTATAGGCGTATTTTTAGGAAAAAAAGAACACACTAAATATAAAACACCTCCAAACTGGGATGGCTCATTAGATACCCTAAAAAAATATAATGAATGATATAACCTGAGCATAGAATGCAGTAGCGTCGAGTGTCGGCCAAACAGCCAGTATCGCATCCGTCCTAGCCCAAGGCGAAGTCGGCGCGCTCTACGCCTCCTAGGATAGCGTTACCGGGCTGACGGCAAACCGCACAAGGTCTGAGGGATCTTCTTTTACTTCATTGCAGGACTCAGGCCCACTCAACGACTAGGAGCTACCAGCACTTGTGAGTCTAACTGCAACGATCATCATTAAGTAAAAAACACACATGCTCTGGAGTACGCCACAGCAAGTTGCTGCGATAAATGCCCGCCTCCACCATCTCCCCATGGAGCGTAATCATGGAGATAGAGATGGATACTTCTTCGCGTACTACCGAGGTTCTCGATACCGACTCTGACCAGTCCCTCCCCTTACCGGGCACGGAAGCCTACGAGTCGCTTCCGCAGTACCCGAAGGGCAGCCCCCTGCCCTTCCGGCGCACAATTCGCAAGCATGAGCTGAGACAGATCGTCCCCCTGGCTGAATCAACGATCTACGAGATGGAGCGTCGTGGTGAGTTCCCCAGGCGCTTCAACCTGACACCACGTTGTGTGGTCTGGGATCTGGCCGAGGTGGAGGCTTGGATCGAGGAGCGCAAGCGAGCACCTCGGGCCAACATCAGCAAGCCGGATGTTTACCTGAGGAAAACCCGCCCTGTCCGGGCGGGCTGCAGCCAAGCATGAAGTCGGTGCCGTCCTCATCCGACAAGGGCTTGCAGTTCCTTGGAGGCGGGACGCGTTAGCCGCCGTTCTTCCTTGGCTAGATTGACCTGCAGGGCCACCTGAGCCACGTCCAAGACACCGCCAGGCAGCAGATAGCTGCCTTTGGCGTGTAGCCAGGTCAGCACGTCCGCCAGGTGCCAGATCGATGTACTGCCCTCATGTACCGGTGTAGGGAAGCTGCTCGGATAAGCCAACATCAGCTTGCGCATGTTCTGGCGCGACACGCCGACGATCTCCGCCACATCGGTGAGACCGACCAGATCTGGCGCCACCTCGATCAGCCTGGCCGACGGTACGGCATTGCGCACGTCGGCCAGTGCGCTGCTCACAGCCGCTTCAGCGTTCTCCGCTTCGCGGGTGAACTCCAGCGCCAACCGGCCTGGCTGGCCAATGCCAATCAGGGCATCGTCGCAGCCGGCCTCGCCGAGGCGCTCGACCAACACCTCCGGGTCACGGTCATCGTCGGCCAATTGGTATTTCAGAGTGAAGGTGTATTCCATAGCGCTACTCCTCTGCACCCTCAGCGGTCTGCCGCTGCTTACGGTGCGTGGTGCAGTTGTCGACGACGCGCCGAAGGGCACGCGCATGGTTGCCTGGGTTCTTCGGTGTGCTCCACACGCTGGTGATGCAGAACTCGCCGCAGCGACACTCTTCATCGTTGTAGGGACAATAGATTCGTCCCCAAGCGTGGCTACCACCCAGTTCTATGCGCCAGCCCTGCTCTTCGGCATGCCTGAGTGCTTCTTCAACCTCTTTCTTCGAGTGAGAAGGACGGGTCATCAGTGATCTCCAGTATTCGCATGACCGGCAAGGTTGTCAACTGACAACCTTGCACTTTCCTTAAACCGTGGCACTCAACACCGGTACTACAACGCTGTCCGGCAGCAGTTGGGGAACGTGAGTGCGGCCATCGATCCAGGCGTCGATCATGTCCGCCCACTCCTGCAGCATGTGCCGGCGCTGCTCCGCGTACTCGGCTTTGTTGTAGACCGAGCGCGAGGAGCGACCATCTTCGTGAGCCAGGCATTTCTCGATCCAGTCGCCGTTGAAGCCCACCTCGTTGAGCAGCGTGGAACCCGTCCTGCGCAGGTCGTGGACGGTGAACGGCTCCAACGGCAGGCCTGCCTCCTTCGCACGGGAGGCGATGAGCTGGGTGATGCGGTTCAGTGTGGCGTGCGACATGCAGCGGTAGATGTCATAGCGCGAGGGCAACACATAGCGGGAACCAGCCGCACAGGTGTGCAGCGCAACGAAGATGTCCAAGGCCTGGCGCGACAGGTAGACAACGTGCGGGTTACGCCCCTTCATCCGCTCCTTGGAGATCGTCCAAGTGGCGTTCTCGAAGTCCACCTCGTCCCAGGTCGCCTCGATCAACTCGCTCTTGCGAACCAAGGTCAGCAGCACCAGCCGCAAGGCCAGCTTGATCGTGGGATACGCGGCGATAGTCTCCAGTTGATGGAAGGCCAGCCGAATTTCGGTCGGGCTCAGCGCCCGGTCCTTTGGCACGAAAGTAGCGATGGAAGACGCCTTAACGTCGTCAGCCGGATTCTCGACCTTCTCTCCATGCAGGATCGCGAACGCATAGACCTGTTTCACGATGTCGCGAATATGGACCGCAGTTGCCGGTGCCCCTCGAGCCTTTACCTTGGCACACAGAGCTCGTAGATCGTCAGGGGTGATTTCGGTCAGCAGCCGATTTTCGAAGACCGGCAGGATGTCGCGGTCGATGATGCTTTTGCGCATTGCGCGCGTGCTGTCGGCCATGCGCGCGCCGGCCAACCACTTAGTCAGCGTTTCACCGAAATTCTTGGCTGCGTTGAGGCGCCGCTTAGCGCGCTGCTTCTCAAGAGAGGGAGACTTGCCCAGGGCGACCATGCGCTTGGCATCGAGCAGTTTCTCGCGAGCCATGGCCAGGGAAATGCCAGTTGGCCCATAGCGCCCGATGGTCAGCGTTTCTCGGCGTCCATTGAGACGGTAGTCGTAGCGAAAGGTGACGGTACCGGTAGGCGATACCGTCACGTACATACCATCGCGGTCGAAAGCCTTGTACAGCTTGGACTTGGGCTTGAGATTGCGCAGTTTGGTATCAGTAAGCATCGAGGTTTTTACTCCTGTTCATGACGGCTTTTACCGTCAAGGGTCAGGAGACCTGTTGATGCCGGGAAAGCCGCACGGGGCAAGCTTTCCCAAGGAGCGATTTACCGTCAAAGACCGGTTTTGACCGGATAGTAAACAGAACGGTCTCAATCCGACCGCTGTTTACTACCGTCCCCGCTACCGCCAATCCGTTCTGCTAATCGGCGATAGGCTTCGATAACCATTGCAACAAATTTTCTTTTAAATCAACACGTTGCAACTGGCTATCGATACATCTCAATGAGCCCAGAAGGACCCGACATCACTCCCACTCGATGGTGGCAGGCGGCTTGCTCGACACATCGTAGGTGACGCGGGAGATGCCTTCGATTTCGTTGATGATGCGGCCGCTGACGGTTTCCAGCAGCTCGTAGGGCAGGTGCGCCCAGCGAGCGGTCATGAAGTCCACGGTTTCCACGGCGCGCAGGGCAACGACCCAGGCGTAGCGACGGCCATCACCGACGACACCGACCGACTTCACCGGCTGGAACACCACGAACGCCTGGCTGGTCTTGTGATACCAGTCGGCCTTGCGCAGTTCTTCGATGAAGATGTGGTCGGCGCGGCGCAGCAGGTCGGCGTATTCCTTCTTCACTTCACCGAGGATGCGCACGCCAAGGCCCGGGCCCGGGAACGGATGGCGGTAGACCATGTCGTAGGGCAGACCCAGTTCCAGGCCGATCTTGCGCACTTCGTCCTTGAACAGTTCACGCAGCGGCTCGACCAGCTTGAGGTTCATTTCCTCCGGCAGGCCACCGACGTTGTGGTGGCTCTTGATCACATGGGCCTTGCCGCTCTTGGCGCCGGCCGACTCGATCACGTCCGGGTAGATGGTGCCCTGGGCGAGGAATTGGATGTTGGGAAGCTTGCTGGCCTCGGCATCGAACACGTCGATAAAGGTGCGGCCGATGATCTTGCGCTTCTTCTCCGGGTCGGCTTCGCCGGCCAGGTTGTTGAGGAACTGCTCTTCGGCGTTGGCGCGGATCACCTTGACCCCCATGTTCTCGGCGAACATGGCCATTACCTGCTCGCCTTCGTGCAGGCGCAGCAGGCCGTTGTCGACGAACACGCAGGTCAGCTGGTCGCCGATGGCCTTGTGCAGCAGCGCGGCGACCACCGAGGAGTCGACGCCGCCGGACAGGCCGAGCAGCACGTTGGCGTCGCCGACCTGGGCGCGCACCGCGGCGATGGCGTCTTCGACTATGTTGGCCGGGGTCCACAGGGCCTCGCAGCCGCTGATTTCCAGGACGAAGCGCGAGAGGATGCGGCCGCCCTGCTTGGTGTGGGTCACTTCCGGGTGGAACTGCACGCCATAGTAGTGACGGGCGTCGTCGCTCATGGCGGCGATCGGGCAGCTCGGGGTGCTGGCGAGGATATGGAAGCCCTCGGGCATGCGGGTGACCTTGTCGCCGTGGCTCATCCACACGTCGAGGCCGAGCACGCCGTCGGCGTCGACATGGTCCTCGATGCCTTCGAGCAGCTGGCTCTTGCCGACCACGTCGACGCGGGCGTAGCCGAACTCGCGCAGGTCGGAACCTTCCACCTTGCCGCCGAGCTGCTCGGCCATGGTCTGCATGCCGTAGCAGATGCCCAGCAGCGGCACGCCGAGGTCGAACACCGCTTGCGGCGCACGCGGGCTATTGGCTTCGTGCACCGACTCCGGGCCGCCGGCGAGGATGATGCCGCGCGGGGCAAAGGCGCGGATGTCCTCGTCGCTCATGTCCCAGGGGTGCAGTTCGCAATAGACGCCAATCTCGCGCACGCGGCGGGCGATCAGTTGGGTGTACTGGGAACCGAAGTCCAGAATCAGGATGCGGTGGGCGTGAATGTCGTGGGCCATGGCCGTCTCTCGTAGGTATTCACAAATGACACGGGGCTGATCGAACAGCCCCGTTATTCATAGCATTGCGGCGAATCAACCAACCCGATAGTTGGGGGCTTCCTTGGTGATCTGCACGTCGTGCACGTGCGACTCGGCCATGCCGGCGCCGGTGATGCGCACGAACTCCGGCTTGGTGCGCATCTCCTCGACGGTGGCGCAGCCGGTGTAGCCCATGGAGGCGCGCAGGCCGCCCATCAGTTGGTGGACTATGGCGGCCATGGCGCCCTTGTACGGCACGCGGCCTTCGATACCTTCCGGCACCAGCTTCTCGGCACCGGCCGAGGAGTCCTGGAAGTAGCGATCCGAGGAGCCCTGCGCCTGCGCCATGGCGCCCAGCGAGCCCATGCCGCGGTAGGCCTTGTAGGAACGGCCCTGGAACAGTTCGACTTCGCCCGGGGCTTCTTCGGTGCCGGCCAGCATGGAGCCGATCATCACCGCGGAAGCGCCGGCGACTATGGCCTTGGACAGGTCGCCGGAGAAGCGGATGCCGCCGTCGGCGATCAGCGGTACGCCGCTACCGGCCAGGGCGGCGGCGACATTGGCCACGGCGCTGATCTGCGGCACACCGACGCCGGCGACGATACGGGTGGTGCAGATCGAACCTGGGCCGATGCCGACCTTGACGCCGTCGGCGCCGGCTTCGACCAACGCCTTGGCGGCGTCGCCGGTGGCGATATTGCCGCCAATGACTTGGACTTCCGGGAAGGTCTGTTTGACCCAGCGCACGCGGTCGATCACGCCCTTGGAGTGGCCGTGGGCGGTGTCGACGATGATCACGTCGACGCCGGCATTGACCAGTGCGGCGACCCGGTCGCCGGTGTCGGCCCCGGTGCCGACGGCGGCGCCGACGCGCAGGCGGCCCTGGTCGTCCTTGCTCGCCAGCGGGTAGGCCTTGGCCTTCTCGATGTCCTTGACGGTCATCATGCCCTTGAGGGTGAAGGCGTCGTCGACGATCAGCACCTTCTCGATGCGGTGCTTGTGCAGCAGCTCGCGCACGGTTTCCTTGGCGGCGCCTTCCTTGACGGTGACCAGACGCTCTTTCGGCGTCATCACCTCGCGCACCAAGGCGTCCAGGCGGTTCTCGAAGCGCACGTCGCGGGAGGTGACGATACCCACCAGGTCGCCATTGCTCAGCACCGGCACGCCGGAGATGTTGTTCTGCCGGGTCAGCTCGAACAGGTCGCGCACGGTGGCGTCGGCCTCGATGGTGATCGGGTCCTTGACCACGCCGGCCTCGAACTTCTTGACCTTGCGCACCTCGGCGGCCTGCTGCTCGATGGTCATGTTCTTGTGGATGATGCCGATGCCGCCTTCCTGGGCCATGGCGATGGCCAGGCGCGCCTCGGTGACGGTATCCATGGCGGCGGACAGCAGCGGGATATTCAGTTCGATGCCGCGGGTCAGGCGGGTCTTCAGGCTGACGTCCTTGGGCAGCACCTCGGAATAACCGGGGATGAGCAGGACGTCGTCGAAAGTGAGTGCTTCTTGGCTGATGCGCAGCATGGCGGGCTCCCGGGCGGGAAAATAAGAAGCGCGGCATTATACCCAGCCACCCTCGCCCGCTCAATGCAAAGTGTGGCAGGTGCGACCAGAAAACGGCCGACCGGTCAGTGAGCAGACGCCCTGCCCTACCCGACCTCGGCTAATCCGCCCTCAGCAGTCGACCCGCACCAGGCGCACGGCGAAGCCGATGCGCTCGGCCAGTTCGTCGAGAAAGTCCTGGCGAAAGCCGGCGTCCGCCCAGTTGTTGAACACCAGGCCCAGGTCGGAGAAGCCGCAGGGCTGCAGGAACAGGAAGCCGTTGATATCGTCCTCAAAGCCGCATTCGGGGCAGACGAAATTGTCGGTCTCCCCCGGCCACCAGCGTTCCAGGCTGTCGAACAGCGGCGGGCCGATCTCCTGGCGGCACTCGGGGCAGCCGGCTTCTTCGCCAAAGCCCTGGGTCGGGGTATAGATGCAGCGCTTGGTCACCAGCTCCAGGCCGTTGATTGGCCGGCCGAACGGCAGCAGCTCCGGGCGCTCGACCACCCGCCGCGCACCCGCGGCAATGGCGAAGGCCATGCGATTGCCACTGCGCCCGCAGGTGCTGACATGCGCCTGGACGATCTCGCGCTGCGCCAGCCAGCGCAGCAGGCGCGCCGCCAACGCCTCGTTGCCCGGCAGGCTGGAGATCTGCGGCACGATGATGGCCTGGTTCTCGCCCATGGCGTGCTCCATACGAAGAAAAGTCGCGCAGCTTAGCGGCAGTGGTGCCACGGTCAACTATGGTCGCGACGGCAAAGCCTTTATCATGCCGGCCCATGATCAACGATCCCTTTGCCCGCCTGAACCTCGACCGCGAGGTGCTCAGCGTCAGCCAACTGAACAACCGCGCCCGCCTGCTGCTGGAAGACGTGTTCGCCAGCATCTGGGTCGAGGGGGAAATCTCCAACCTGGCGCGGCCGGCCTCCGGGCATATCTACTTCACCCTCAAAGACAGCCAGGCCCAGGTGCGCTGCGCGCTGTTCCGGCAGAACGCCGCGCGGGTACGCCAGGCGCTGCGCGATGGTCTGGCGGTGAAGGTACGCGGCAAGGTCTCGCTGTTCGAGGGCCGCGGCGACTACCAGCTGATTCTCGATGCGGTCGAGCCGGCCGGCGACGGCGCCCTGCGCCTGGCCTTCGAAGCGCTCAAGGAAAAGCTGTCCGCCGAAGGGCTGTTCGCCACCGAGCGCAAGCTCGCCCTGCCCGCCCATCCCAAGCGCATCGGCATCGTCACCTCGCCCACCGGCGCGGTGATCCGCGACATTATCAGCGTGTTCCGCCGCCGCGCGCCGCAGGTGCAGCTGAACCTGATCCCCACCGCGGTGCAGGGCCGCGAGGCCACCGCGCAGATCGTCCGCGCCCTGCAGCTGGCCGACGCGCAGGGCTTCGACGCACTGATCCTGGCCCGCGGCGGCGGCTCGCTGGAAGACCTGTGGTGCTTCAACGAGGAAGCCGTGGCGCGCGCCGTGGCCGCCTGCGTCACGCCCATCGTCAGCGCCGTGGGCCACGAGACCGACGTTTCCATCGCCGACTTCGTCGCCGACGTGCGCGCGCCGACGCCCTCGGCCGCCGCCGAGCTGCTGGCCCCCGACAGCAGCGAGCTGGTGCAGCGTCTGCACAACCTGCAGCGCCGCCTGGTGCTGCACATGCAGGGGCGCCTGGCCCGCGAACGGCTGCGCCTGGAGGGCGTGAGCCGGCGTCTGCGTCATCCCGGCGAGCGCCTGCGCCAGCAGGCCCAGCGCCTGGACGATCTGGACATGCGCCTGCGCCGCGCCTTCAACCAACAGCTCATCAACCAGCGCGAACGCCTGGCGCGCCTCGACGCCCGTCTCGCCGCCCAGCATCCGGGGCGCAACCTGGCCCTGCTGCGCCAGCGCCTGGATGGCCTGGCCGCGCGCCTGCCGCGCGCCATGCAGGGTCAGCTGCGCAGCCAGCGCCAGCAACTGGGGGCGCTGGCTGCACAACTGCAGATCGTCAGCCCGCTGGCCACCCTCGGCCGCGGCTACAGCATCCTCCTCGACGAACGCGGTCAGGCCGTGCGCCGCGCCGCGCAGACCCGCCCGGGGCAACGCCTCAAGGCCCGCCTGGGCGAGGGCGAGCTGGATGTGCGGGTCGAGGACAACCATATTCAACCGGCGACGCTGTCGCTGCTCGATTGACCTTTTGCCGGGTGGGTAAGCGCCGTGCGCCGATCCACCCCAGGGATAGCCGTATGCGCCTGATCGCTTTCCTGCTGTTTACCGCCTTCGCCCTGCCCGCTCAGGCCGAAGGCTTTATCACCCGCCTGTTGAACAAGCCGGTGCCCGGCGGCGTCGCCGTGCTCGATCTCGGCGACGCCGCCAGCGCGCCAAAGGTGCGCTACCAGGACAAGCCGGTGCTAACCATCCGCGAGGACGGCCAGCGCTGGATCGCCATAGTCGGCATCCCGCTGACGGTGAAACCCGGCGCCCAGCAGCTGGCAGTCGACGGCCGGCCACACAGCTTCCAGGTCGGCGCCAAGCACTATCGCGAACAGCGCATCACCATCAAGAACCAGCAGCAGGTCAGCCCCAACGCCGAGAATCTCAAACGCATCGAGCGCGAACTGGCCGAGCAGACCCGCGCCTACCAGCGCTTCAGCGCGCGCCAGCCGAGCAACCTGCTGTTCGACCGGCCGGTCAACGGCCCGCTGTCCAGCCCCTTCGGCCTGCGCCGCTTCTTCAACGGCGAGGAGCGCAACCCGCACTCGGGCCTGGATTTCGCCGCGGGTAGCGGCACGTCGATCAAGGCGCCGGCAGCCGGCGAGGTGATCCTGATCGGCGACTACTTCTTCAACGGCAAGACGGTGTTCCTCGACCACGGCCAGGGTCTGATCAGCATGTTCTGCCACCTGTCGCAGATCGACGTGAAGCTCGGCGACCAGATCGCCCGCGGCGGCCATATCGGCAAGGTCGGCGCCACCGGCCGCGCCACCGGGCCGCACCTGCACTGGAACGTCAGCCTCAACGACGCGCGGGTCGACCCGGCGATCTTTATCGGCGCCTTCACTCCCTGATCGGCGCTAATGCCGGGCGATCCGCTCCAGGGCATGGATCTCGTCGATCAGGCAGGGCTCGGCAAAGCCGCCCTGGTCATGCACCAGGATGTGATCCAGCGGAGTCAGCATGCCGAGGGTGGTGCGGTAGCTGAGCAGGCTGGAGAAGTTCAGGTTGTGGCAGGGCCGGGTGAAACTCACCAGGTAGGCCCGCCCCGGGCCGCGGCCGAACAGCAGGTGCTGCTTGTCCAGGTACTGCCAGCCGTCGAGGTCGTGGCGCAACACGCTGCGCAGCGACTCGCCCTGGCGATAGCCGAGCTGCTGCAGGCGCTCGTCCAACGGCAGCGCTTCCGGCGCCGGCCGCTGCGCACAGGCGCCGAGCGCCAGGGCAAGGGACAAGGCGATGAGTGCGCTGAATCTGGCCATGGCATGCCTCCTCCCGGCCGAGCCACCGGGTTCTCGCGGGGCCGTCGCGTTCGGCGCAACCAAGCCCCGGGCCAGTTACCAGCCTACGCCTGATGGGGCCGCCGCGCAGCCTCGGCCTGCCGAATATCGCACCAGGCAATACCTCACGCGATAACGTCAGATATCGGCAATAAAATCTCGCCATCAAATGCCATACGCAACGAAACGGCGTTTTTCACAGCTAGCTTGCCATCTTTACCCTCGCGCATTAGGGTTGGCCCCATGAACGACGCCCATACCCTCATTCTCCTGCGACAGCACGCCTGCCTGCGTCTGGTCAGCCCGCGACTGCGTGGCTGAATCCGCACGCCGCTCCCCCTTTCGCTGCCGCTCCAAGGATTTCGCCATGACCATGCTCAAAGACCCGTCGCAGAAGTACCGTCCCTTCACCCAGATCCAGTTGCCCGACCGCACCTGGCCGGACAAGATCATCGACCGTGCGCCGATCTGGCTGTCCACCGACCTGCGCGACGGCAACCAGTCGCTGATCGAGCCGATGGATGCCGAGAAGAAGATGCGCTTCTTCAAGTGCCTGGTGGGCGTGGGCCTGAAGGAAATCGAAGTGGGCTTTCCCTCCGCCTCGCAGACCGATTTCGACTTCGTCCGCGAACTGATCGAAGGCGGCCACATTCCCGACGACGTGACCATCCAGGTGCTTACCCAGGCCCGCGACGACCTTATCGAACGCACCTTCGAGTCGCTCAAGGGCGCCAAGCGCGCCATCGTCCACTACTACAACGCCTGCGCGCCGAGCTTCCGCAAGATCGTCTTCAATCAGGACAAGGCCGGCGTCAAGGCCATCGCCGTGGCCGCCGGCAAGACCATCAAGCGCCTGGCCGCCGCGCAGCCGGGCACCCAGTGGGGCTTCGAGTATTCGCCCGAGGTGTTCAGCTCGACCGAGACCGATTTCGCCGTCGAGGTGTGCAACGCGGTGATCGCGGTGTTCCAGCCGACCCCGGCGAGCAAGCTGATCCTCAACCTGCCGGCCACCGTCGAGTGCGCCACGCCGAACAACTACGCCGACCAGATCGAGTGGTTCGGCCGCCATATCGACCGCCGCGACAGCGTGCTGATCAGCGTGCACACCCATAACGACCGCGGCACCGGCGTCGCCGCCTCCGAGCTGGCGGTGATGGCCGGCGCCGACCGCGTCGAGGGCTGCCTGTTCGGCAACGGCGAGCGCACCGGCAACGTCTGCCTGGTGACCCTGGCGCTGAACCTCTACACCCAGGGCGTCGACCCGCAGCTGGACTTCTCCGACATCGACGCGGTGCGCAAGGTGGTCGAGGACTGCAACCAGATTCCGGTGCACCCGCGCCACCCCTACGCCGGCGACCTGGTGCACACCGCCTTCTCCGGCTCGCACCAGGACGCGATCCGCAAGGGCTTCGCCCAGCAACAGGCCGATGCGGTCTGGGAAGTGCCCTACCTGCCGATCGACCCGGCCGATATCGGCCGCGACTACGAGGCGGTGATCCGGGTCAACAGCCAGTCCGGCAAGGGCGGCATCGCCTTCCTGCTCGAACAGGAATACGGCATCAACCTGCCGCGGCGTATGCAGATCGAATTCAGCCAGGTGGTGCAGCGCGAAACCGATCGCCTCGGCCTGGAAATGACCGCGGCGCAGATCTACCAGCTGCTGGAATCCGAGTACCTGCAGGCCAGCGCGCCCTACGCCCTGAAAGGCCACCGCCTGCAGGAAGAGAACGGCACCAGCGCGGTCGACGTGGAAGTGCTCAGCGCCGGCGAAAGCCAGCACTGGCGCGGTATCGGCAAGGGCCCGCTGGAAGCCCTGGTGGCCGGCCTGCCGGTGGCTGTGGAGATCATGGACTACAGCGAACACGCCATCGGCGCCGGCACCAATGCCAAGGCCGCGGCCTATATCGAGCTGCGCGTCAACGGCGGCCGCGCCCTGCACGGCATCGGCATTGACGAGAACCTGACCACCGCCAGCTTCCGCGCCCTGTTCAGCGCGCTGAACCGCGCCCTGAGCCAGGCCGAGGCACAGGCGGCCTGATCGCGCCGCCGCCGAAACGACAACGCCGGGCATTGCCCGGCGTTTTCATTTCCGCACGCCGTCCTACTGGCGTCGGTTGCGCCGCGTCAGCAGCGGTGCGCGCGGCGCACCCTACGGCCTCGACCACACAGGCCATCGTCCGCCGGCACTAGCGCAGGGCGAAGCCATCGGCATCCAGATGCGCCGGAAAGCGTTCGCGGTAGGCGGCCAGTTCGCCGGCACTGAGGGTCACGCGAAACACCCCGTCGCCGGCCTCGGCGGCCAGCAGCGGCTCGCCCTGGAAATCCAGCACCTGCGAGTCGCCGGCATAGGCGTGGCCCTTGCCGTCCGCACCTATCCGGTTCACCGCCGCGACATAGCACAGGTTTTCGATGGCCCGCGCCGGCAGCAGGCGGTTCCAGTGCTGGCGCCGCGCCGCCGGCCAGTTGGCAGTGTAGAGCAGCAGGTCGGTGCCGCCGGCATCGCGGCTCCACACCGGGAAGCGCAGGTCGTAGCAGATCAGCGGACGCACCCGCCAGCCCTTGAGCTCCAGCAGCACCTGCTCGGCGCCGGCGGCGTAATGCTTGTGCTCACCGGCCATGCGAAACAGATGGCGCTTGTCGTAGTGCGCCAGCGAGCCGTCCGGACGCGCCCAGAGCAGGCGGTTGCGGTAGCTGCCGTCGGCCGCCTGGATGATCAGGCTGCCGCAGATCGTCGCGCCGAGGGCACGCGCCTGTTCGCGCAGCCAGCTCGTGGTCGGGCCGTCCTCGGCTTCGGCCAGGGCGGCGGAATCCATGGAAAAGCCGGTGGAAAACATCTCCGGCAGTATCACCAGGTCGGCGCCGCGCGCCTGTTCCAGCAGCGCCTGGAAGTGCGCGCGGTTGGCGGCCGCATCGTGCCAGGCCAGGCTGGTCTGGACCAGCGCCAGTTCGAGATCGGCTTTGTCGTTCATCTCATTTCACTCGCCGTAGGGTGGATGTCGCCTTTCACATCCACCAAGCTTTGGTGGATAACGCTTCGCGGTTATCCACCCTACACCGCACTGAGCTTTTCGGCGGCCTGGCGCAGGGTCTCCTCGCGCTTGGCGAAGCAGAAGCGCACCAGGCGCAGGTCCGCCGGCGGGCTCTGGTAGAACACCGACACCGGAATCGCCGCCACGCCGTGCTCGCGGGTCAGCCATTCGGCCATGGCCACGTCGTCCAGCTCGGGGCGAATCGCCGAGTAGTCGACCAGCTGGAAATAGGTGCCGGGTGCGCGGCGGAAGCTGAAGCGCGAACCGGCCAGCAGGTCGCAGAACAGGTCGCGCTTGGCCTGGTAGAAGGCCGGCAACTGCTCGACATGCTCGGGGCAGGCGGCCATAAAGTCGGCCAGCGCGTGCTGCAGCGGGGTCACCCCGCAGAAGTTCACGTACTGGTGGATCTTGCGCAGTTCGGCGGTCAGCAGAGGCGGCGCCACCACGTAGCCGGTCTTCCAGCCGGTGACGTGGTAGGTCTTGCCGAAGGAGCTGACCACGAAGGCGCGCGCGTACAGTTCTTCATGGGCCAGCACGCTGGCATGGCGCATGCCGTCGTAGATCAGGTGCTCGTAGACCTCGTCGCTGACGATATGGATATCGCGGCCGCGGATCAGTGCGGCCAGGCGGTCCAGGTCGGCGCGAGCGAGCAGCGCGCCGCTGGGATTGTGCGGCGAGTTGAGGAAGATCAGCCGGGTGCGCGGGCCGATGGCATCGGCCAGGCGCTGCCAGTCCACGGCGAAGTCCGGCAACGCCAGCGGCACGTGCACACAGCGCCCGCCGGCCAGCTCCACCGAGGGCTCGTAGCTGTCGTAGCAGGGGTCGAGGACGATGGCCTCGTCGCCCGGATGGATCAGCGCCTGCACCGCGCAGAAGATCGCCTCGGTGGCGCCGGGGGTGATGGTGATCTCGCTGTCGGCATCGCGCCGCACGCCGTAGCTGCGGGCGATCTTGGCCGCTACCTGCTGACGCAGCGCCGGCAGGCCGGTCATCGGGCAATACTGGTTGCGCCCCTCCAGCACATGCCGCGCCACCGCCTCGCGCAGCGCCTGCGGGCCGTCGAAGTCGGGAAAGCCCTGGGACAGGTTGAGCGCGCCGACGTCCGCGGCGAGCTGGGACATGCGGGTGAAGATGGTGGTGCCGACGTTGGGCAGTTTGCTGACGAGCATCGCGACTTCCTGCGGGGGCTTGAGCAAGCCGCGAGGATAGCCGATGCCCGGTGCCAAGGGCAGCAGCAGGGCTTATGAAAAGCGGGAAGAAGCTTATGCCTTGCCCGCCGCCAAGGCAGCGGCGGGCAAGACGGCGGCGCTTACTTGCGCTTGTCCTTGCGCTTCTTCTCGGCCTTCTTGTGGTGGCTCATCAGGCGGCGCTTCTTGTTCACCTGACGGTCGGTGAGGGTGTTCTTGTTGCCCTCGTAGGGGTTCTCGCCACCCTTGTACTCGATGCGGATCGGCGTACCGACCAGCTTGAGCACGCGGCGGTAGGTGTTCTCCAGATAACGGGTATAGGCGCGCGGCACGGCGTCGACCTGGTTACCGTGGATCACGATCAGCGGCGGGTTGGCGCCGCCGAGGTGGGCATAGCGCAGCTTGATGCGGCGGCCGTTGACCAGGGGCGGCGCATGGTCGCTGACGGCATCCTCGAGAATCTGCGTCAGGCGGCTGGTCGGCCAGCGGGCGATGGCCGACTGGAACGAGGCCTGCACCGACTTGTACAGGTGGCCGACGCCGGTGCCGTGCAGCGCCGAGATGAAGTGGATATCGGCGAAGTCGACGAAGAACAGCCGGCGCTCCAGCTCGGTCTTGACGTAATCCTTCTGCCCCTGGTCCATGCCGTCCCATTTGTTCAGGGCGATGACCAGCGCGCGGCCGCTTTCCAGGACGAAGCCGAGCAGGTTGAGGTCGTGGTCGACCACGCCTTCGCGGGCGTCCATGACGAACACCACCACGTTGGAATCCTGAATCGCCTGCAGCGTCTTGACCACCGAGAACTTTTCCACCGCCTCGAAGATCTTGCCGCGGCGGCGCACGCCGGCGGTGTCGATCAGGGTGTACTTCTCGTCGTCGCGCTCGAAGGGGATATAGATGCTGTCGCGCGTGGTGCCGGCCTGGTCATAGACGATGACCCGCTCTTCGCCGAGCATACGGTTGACCAGGGTCGACTTGCCGACGTTGGGCCGGCCGATGATGGCCAGCTTGATGCCGTCCTTCTCGCTCGGCCCGGGGATGCGCTTGGCCTCCTGGCCTTGCAGCACCTCTTCCTCTTCAGTGCCCTCTTCCGGCTCGCCGGCATCCTTGGGGAAGGCGCCGAGCACCACCTCGAGCATCTGGGTGATGCCGCGGCCATGGGCGCCGGCGATCGCCAGCGGCTCGCCCAGGCCCATCGGGCTGAACTCGGCGCGGGCCAGGTCGACGTCGAGGTTGTCGACCTTGTTCACCACCAGGAAGCTCTGCTTGTTACGCCGGCGCAGGTGCTCGCCGATCATCTGGTCGGAGGCGGTCATGCCGGCGCGCGCGTCGACCAGGAACAGCACGGCATCAGCCTCTTCGATGGCCTGCAGCGACTGTTCGGCCATCTTCGCGTCGATGCCTTCCTCGTCGCCGGAGATACCGCCGGTGTCGATCACGATATAGGTGCGCCCCTGCCACTTCGCCTCGCCGTACTGGCGGTCGCGGGTCAGACCGGAGAGGTCGCCGACTATGGCGTCGCGGCTGCGGGTCAGGCGGTTGAAGAGCGTGGACTTGCCGACATTGGGCCGGCCCACCAGGGCTATTACGGGAACCATCAGGCTCTCCACTCGGTTATTTCATAAAATGCAAAGGCCGCTGCACGGGCAGCGGCCGGAATCTTTCATGGCTGCCGCCAGGATCACCTGGCAGCATAGCCGGTTCACTTGATGGTCAGCGCCACCAGCTTGCCGCCGTTACCGAAGGCATACAGCCAGTCGCCCACCACCAGCGGACGGGCGCGCAGGCCGGCGCTGTCGATGCGCTCGCGGCCGACGAAGCGGCCGTCCACCTGGCTCAGCAGGTGCAGGTAGCCTTCCAGGTCGCCGACCGCGACGTAGCTGGAGAACACCTCGGGCGCCGACAGCTGGCGACGGGCCAGGGCGTCGTTGCTCCACAGCGCCGAGGCGCTGCGCTCGTCGATGCCTTCCACGGTGCCGTTGGCCAGGCTGACGTAGACGTTGCCGAAGCCCTGCGCCACGTTCACCGAACTGGACGCCTCGCGCTGCCAGAGTATGCGGCCGCTCTCCAGGTCCAGCGCGGCGACGCGGCCCTGGTAGCTCACCGCATAGACGGTGCCGCCGGACTGCAGCAGGCCGCCGTCGATATCCACCACCCGCTCCAGCTCGGAACGGCCCTGGGGAATGGCCACGCGCTGCTCCCACACCGGCAGGCCGCGCTGGGCGTCCACCGCGATCACCTTGCCGCTGGACAGACCGGCCACCACCAGGCGGTTGGTCACCAGCGGGCTGCCGGTGCCGCGCAGGGTCAGCACCGCCGGGGTGTTCTCGAAGATCCAGCGCTGGCTGCCGGTATCGGCGTCGAAGGCGATCAGGCGGTCGTCCTGGGTCTGCACCACGACCACGTCGCCGTTGCTCGCCGGGGCCGCCAGCACTTCGCTGGTCACCCGCGAACGCCACTGCTCCTCGCCGGAGCTGGCGTCCAGGGCGATCACCTCGCCCTTCAGCGTGCCCAGCAGGACCTGGCCGTAGCCGGCGCCGACCGCGCCGGATACCGGAATGTCCAGTTTCTTGCGCCAGATCACCTTGCCGCTCATGCGGTCCAGGGCCATCACCAGGCCTTCGACGTCGGCGGCGTAGATCACCTCGCCGTCGATGGCCGGCACCAGCATGTTGAAGGTCTCGCCCTGGCCTTCGCCAATCGAGCGGCTCCACTCGGTGCGCAGTTCGACTTCCTCGTCGAACTTGGTCAGTTCGGCCGGCGGCAGTTCCTTCTTGCTATTGCTGCTGCAACCCACGGCCAGTACGGCCAGGGCCAGCAGTGCGGCATTCTTCCAACGCATCACGTCACGCATCCCCTTTTGCCAGGTCGTCCAGCTTCATCTGCAGGCCACCGACGGCGGCGTCCTCGGCCAGGGCCGCCTTGGCTTTCTGGTAGGCGGCATGCGCCTCGTCGGCACGCCCCAGCTGCACCAGCAGGTCGCCTCTGAGCTCTTCGCGGCTGGCCAGGAAGGCCGTATCGGCTTCGCCAGCGAGCAGCGCCAGGGCCTCCTCGGCCTTGTCCTGCGCGGCCAGCACGCGGGCCAGGCGCTGCCGCGCCAGCTCGCCAAGGGTGGCATCGGCCGGCTTGTCGAGCACGCCCTGCAGCGCCGCCGCGGCATCGTCCAGCTTGCCCGCCTCGACCGCCACCTTGGCGACGAACAGGCTGCCGTACTGCGCGTAGTGGCTGCCGGCATATTCGTTGTTGAGCTTGCCGGCCAGCTCGGCGACCTTCGCCGCGTCGGGCTCGCCAGCCGGGTTCAGCGCGGTCTCCAGCAGTTGCTGGTAGATCAGCGAGGCGCCCTGCGCCTGGTTGCTCTGGTACTTCTGCCAGCCCTGCCAGCCGAATACCACCACCAGGGCCAGCACGCCGCCGGTCAGCAAGGGTTTGCCGTTGCGCTGCCACCAGTCCTTGATGACCGCCAGCTCTTCTTCATCGGTACGCGAAACCACCCCAATACTCCTATCGCTCGACCCCATGACAGGTCGTTGAGAAAACTACCTGTTAAATACGGGCTGCCAGGTGTTCGGCCAGGGCCGCCCAGGCAATGTTCTGTTGTTCGCTGTCGTCGCGCAGCGGCTTGCAACCTACCACTTGCCGGGCCAGTTCGTCTTCACCCATGACCAGGGCGTACAACGCGCCGCTCTTGTCGGCCTTCTTCAGCTGGCTCTTGAAGCTGCCGCCGCCGGCGTTGAGCTGCAGACGCAGCCCCGGCAGCTGATCGCGCAGGCGCTCGGCCAGGGCCAGGGCGGCCAGTTCGGCCGGCTCGCCGAAGGCGCACAGGTACAGGTCGACCTGGCGGGCAATCTCCGCCGGCACCTGGTCCAGGGTCTCGATCAACAGCACCAGGCGCTCGATGCCCATGGCGAAGCCCACGCCCGGCGTCGGCTTGCCGCCCATCTGCTCGACCAGGCCGTCGTAGCGGCCGCCGGCGCAGACGGTGCCCTGGGCGCCGAGCTTGTCGGTGACCCACTCGAACACGGTCTTGCTGTAGTAGTCGAGGCCGCGCACCAGCTTGGGATTGATCACGTAGGGAATGCCGGCGGCGTCGAGACGAGCCTTCAGCCCCGCGAAATGCACGCGCGACTCCTCGTCCAGGTAGTCCGCCAGCTTCGGTGCGTCGACCAGCAGGGCCTGGGTCTCGGCCACCTTGGAGTCGAGGATGCGCAGCGGGTTGCTGGCTAGGCGGCGGCGACTGTCCTCGTCGAGCCGCTCGGCGCGTGCCGACAGGTAGTCGACTAGGGCGTCGCGGTAACGTGCGCGCGCCTCGCTGGTGCCCAGGCTGTTGAGCTCCAGGGTCACCGCGTCGCGGATGCCGAGCAGGCCCCACAGGCGCCAGGTGAGCACGATCAGCTCGGCATCGATGTCCGGGCCGTCGATATTGAAGACTTCCACGCCGATCTGGTGGAACTGCCGGTAGCGCCCTTTCTGCGGACGCTCGTGGCGGAACATCGGGCCGATGTACCAGAGTTTCTGGGTCTGTCCGCCGCCGGCCAGGCCATGCTCGAGCACGGCGCGCACGCAGGCCGCGGTGCCTTCCGGACGCAGGGTCAGGGAGTCGCCGTTGCGGTCCTCGAAGGTGTACATCTCCTTCTCGACGATATCGGTGACCTCGCCGATGGAGCGCTTGAACAGCTCGGTGAACTCGACGATGGGCATACGGATCTGGCGGTAGCCGTAGCCGTCCAGCAGGCTCGCCACGCGGCCTTCGAAGTAACGCCAGAGCGGGGTCTGCTCGGGCAGGATGTCGTTCATGCCACGAATGGCTTGCAGGGTCTTGCTCACAGGAAATCCTTAACGCCGCGTCAGCCGCGGACGATCACGGCCGCATCGGCGGCGGCCTTCTCGGCCGCCTTGTCGCGGATGAGCCGTTCCAGCTCATCCACCAGGTTGTCGTTGGTCAGTTTCGAGGCGGGCTTGCCGTCGATGTAGACCAGGTTGTTCGGCGTACCGCCGGTCAGGCCGATATGCGCCTCCTTGGCTTCGCCGGGGCCGTTGACCACGCAGCCGATCACCGCCACGTCCAGCGGCACCAGCAGATCCTCGACGCGGCTTTCCAGCTCGTTCATGGTCTTGACCACATCGAAGTTCTGCCGCGAGCAACTCGGGCAGGCGATGAAGTTGATCCCACGCGAACGCAGGCGCAGCGACTTGAGGATATCGAAGCCGACCTTGATCTCCTCCACCGGATCGGCGGCCAGGGAGATGCGGATGGTGTCGCCGATGCCCTCGGCCAGCAGCATGCCCAGGCCCACGGCCGACTTCACCGTGCCGGAGCGCAGACCGCCGGCCTCGGTGATGCCCAGGTGCAGCGGCTGCTCGATCTGCTGGGCCAGCAGGCGATAGGCGGCGACAGCCATGAACACGTCGCTGGCCTTCACGCTGACCTTGAAGTCGGGGAAATTCAGCCGATCCAGGTGCTCGACGTGGCGCAGTGCGGATTCCACCAGCGCCTCGGGGGTGGGTTCGCCGTACTTCTTCTGCAGGTCCTTTTCCAGCGAGCCGGCGTTGACCCCGATGCGGATCGGGATGCCCTTGTCGCGGGCGGCCTCGACCACCGCCCTGACCCGATCCTCGCGGCCGATATTGCCCGGGTTGATGCGCAGGCAGTCGACGCCCAGCTCGGCCACCCGCAGGGCGATCTGGTAATCGAAGTGAATGTCGGCGACCAGCGGCACGCGCACCTGCTGCTTGACTTTGCCGAAGGCCTCGGCGGCGTCCATGTCCGGCACCGAGACGCGCACGATGTCGGCGCCGGCATCTTCCAGGCGACGGATCTGCGCCACGGTGGCGGCCACGTCGTTGGTGTCGGTATTGGTCATGCTCTGCACCGCGATCGGCGCATCGCCGCCCACCGGTACCGAGCCGACCCAGATCTTGCGCGACAGTCGGCGCTTGATCGGCGATTCGCAATGCATGCTTTACAACCCCAGCTTCAGGCGCGCGGTCTCGCCCGTGATGAAGGGCGAAACGTCGACCGCCTCGCCGTTGTAACTGACCTGGGCGCCACGGGCGAAGCCCAGGCGCAGTTCCATGGGCGCCTTGCCGGTCAGCTCGATGCGCTCGCCGCTGCGCTTGAGCGCGCTGACCAGCACCTTGCCGTCGGCATCGGTGACCTGGGTCCAGCAATCAGCGCTGAACTGCACGCTGAGCGCGCCCTGCCCGGCGGCTAGCGCAACCGGCGCGGCCGGCGCGGCCGGCTCCGCAGCAGCCGGCGACTGGGCGACCGGGGCGACCGGGGCGACGCTGGTAGGGCTGCTCGGCTCGCTGGGCGCAGGCGCCGGTGCTGGTGCTGGTGCGGGCACGGATTCGCTCGGCGCCGGCACGGCAGCGCTGGACTCGCTCGCGGCAGGCTCGACGGCCGCCTGCTCGGCAGCGCTGTCGGCCGCGCCGTCCACGACTTCTCCCGGCTCGGCCGGCAACAGCAGCGGGCTGCTCGGTTCGCCGCCCTGGGCGGCCACCACCGCCTGGTCTTCCGGCTCGGCCAGCGAGTGCACCTGGGTGGTGCCATCGGCGCCGTCCACTTCCACCTGCTCGAGCCCCAGGCCAGCCAGGTCCGGCGCAGGACGCCCCTGCTCCTGCCACCAGAGGAAACCGGCGCCGATCAGGGCCAGCAGCAGCAGGAAACTGACCAGACGCAGAATGCTTTGCGAGTAGCGCGCCGGCTCCTCGATGCGCCCGAGGCTGTGCACGCTGCTGCCGTTGGCATCGGTGCCGGTGAACTGGTCGAACTCCAGCACCAGACGGTTCTGGTCCAGCTCCAGCAGCTTGGCGTAGGCGCGGATATAACCGCGGGCGAAGGTGGTGCCCGGCAGCTTGTCGAAGGCGCCGGCTTCGAGCTGGCTAAGGCGTTGTGGCGTCAGATTGAGCTGCCCCGCCACTTCGGCGACGCTCCAGCCCTTGATCTCGCGGGCCTGACGCAGGCTCTCGCCCGGATTGTTCGGCATCGGCTGAGTGACTTCGCTATGCGCCGCTTTCATTGTTGCCCCGAAACGTATTGCTGATATTCCTGAGACGCCGGATACAGCCGGCGCAATTGCAGGCCCAGGCTGGCGGCCGTGTCGCGATCCTCGAAGACCTCCGCCAGACGCGCACCGAGCAGTAGGCTGCGGGCGTTCTGTTCCGCGAGTGTGCTGAAACTCTCATAGTAATCACGCGCCGGTACGTACTCGCGCGCATCATAAAAAAGCATGGCCATTTCCAGCAGCACCCGAGGCTGCTGACTATTCAAACGCAGGGAGCGCTCGAAATACTTCTTTGCCTCCTCGCGTTGCCCCAACGCCAGGAAAGTCATACCTATATTCTCGAAAACACGCGAGCGCTCCGAGTAGAGCGGGTCCTCGGAGGCTTGCTGATAACTGGTCAGTGCCTCGTCGTAGCGCTTTTGCTCATAGAGGAAGGTACCGTAGTTGTTCAGCAGGCGGGCATCTTGCGGACGTTGCGACAGCGCCTTGCGAAAATGCTCGTCGGCGAGCTTGCTTTCCATCTCCACCTGAAAGACCAAGGCAAGAGCCGCATGCGCATCGGCATTTGACGGATCAAGTTCCAAGGCACTGCGCAGAGGACGCTTAGCCCGCTCAGTTTGCCCCTTCTGCATATAACCGATCCCCAGACGCACATAAGCATCGCGTGCCTCGTCGCGCCCCTTCGCCGTACGCATGGGGTCGACATCCCCCGTGGTCACACAACCGCCAAGCAGACTGGCAACTAGCAATAACAGCGCGGGGCGCAGGGTCATGGGCATCCTCTCTTCAGCTTCGATTGGCGGCGGGGCGAGGCTCTTGCGCCTCGCTGCCCAGTTGGCGCACGGCAATATAGCGCTCGCTGCGACGGGTACGGTCCATGACCTGGCCAACCAGCTGGCCACAGGCGGCGTCGATATCGTCGCCGCGCGTGGTGCGCACGGTGACGTTGTGCCCGGCCTTGTGCAACAGGTCCTGGAAACGGCGGATGGCGTTGTTGCTCGGCCGCTCGTAACCCGAGAAGGGGAAGGGATTAAACGGAATCAGGTTGATCTTGCAAGGCACATCGGCCAGAAGTGCGACCATCTGCTCAGCGTGCTCGGGCTGATCGTTGACGCCCTTGAGCAGGGTGTACTCGATGGTCAGCACGCGCTTCTCGCCGAGCTTGGCGATGTAACGCTTGCACGCCGCCAGCAGCACGTCCAGCGGGTACTTCTTGTTGATCGGTACCAGCTGGTTGCGCAGCTCGTCGTTGGGCGCGTGCAGCGACAGGGCCAGGGACACGTCGATCACCTCGGCCAGCTTGTCGATCATCGGCACCACGCCGGAGGTGGACAGGGTCACCTTGCGCTTGGAGATGCCGTAGCCGAGGTCGTCCATCATGATCTGCATGGCGGAAACGACGTTGTCGAAGTTCAGCAGCGGCTCGCCCATGCCCATCATCACCACGTTGGTGATGGCGCGATCGACCTTCGCCGGCACGCTGCCGAAGGATTTGTTGGCGATCCACACCTGGCCGATGATCTCGGCGCTGGTCAGGTCGCTGTTGAAACCCTGCTTGCCGGTGGAGCAGAAACTGCAGTCCAGGGCGCAACCGGCCTGCGACGACACGCACAGCGTGCCGCGGCCGTTCTGCGGGATATACACGGTTTCCACGCAGCTGCCCGACGCCACGCGCACCACCCACTTGCGCGTGCCATCGGCGGAAATATTTTCGCTGACCACTTCCGGGCCGCGAATCTCGGCAGAGGCCTCGAGCTTCTCGCGCAAGGCCTTGCCGACATTGCTCATGGCGGCGAAATCATCGACGCCAAAGTGGTGAATCCACTTCATTACCTGGCCGGCACGAAAGCGCTTCTCGCCGATGGACTCGAAGAACTGTTCCATTTCCGGCTGGGTCAGGCCCAGCAGGTTGATCTTGCCGGTGGTATTGGTCATGGCTTCACCCTCGCATCATTCGCCGTATCAGCGAATGCGCGCGCACAGCTCGGTAGCGGAGAAGAAGTAGGCGATCTCGCGCGCAGCCGAAGCCTCGGAGTCGGAACCGTGTACGGCGTTTTCGTCGATGGACACGGCGAAGTCGGCGCGGATGGTGCCGGCAGCGGCTTCCTTCGGGTTGGTGGCGCCCATCAGCTCGCGGTTCTTGGCAACGGCGTTTTCGCCTTCCAGCACCTGAACGATGACCGGACCGGAGGTCATGAAGGCAACCAGATCCTTGAAGAAGCCGCGCTCGCTGTGCTCGGCGTAGAAGCCAGCGGCCTCGCGCTCGGACAGCTGCACCATCTTCGACGCGACGACGCGCAGGCCGGCCTTTTCGAAACGGGTGGTGATTTCACCGATGACGTTCTTGGCGACGGCGTCAGGCTTGATGATGGAGAAAGTACGTTGAACGGCCATGTGAAGCTCCAGAAACTTAGGGTTAAAGCGAAAAATTAAACCCGCGAATTATACGCGGGTTCCGGTTAAAAGCGTAGGGCGGGCGCCATTAGCGCCTGTTTCAGTCGAGCTCTTCGATCCAGGCCGCCTGAATGGCTTCGAGCACCTTCTCGCCGCCACGCTGCGGGTCGTCGGCGAAATCCGGCAACTCCAGCACCCAACGATGCAGATCGACGAAATTGACGTAGCGCGGGTCGACATCCGCCTTGCGTTCACTGAGCTGGATGGCGATTTCCAGCACATCGGTCCACTTCAGACTCATGCTGTTTTCCTGATCAATGCGGCGCTTCGGCCGCGTGGTTAAGCGAATACTTGGGAATCTCGACGGTGAGGTCTTCCTCGCCGACTTTCGCCTGACAGGCCAGACGCGACTGCGCCTCCAGCCCCCAGGCCTTGTCCAGGTAATCCTCTTCCAGCTCGTCGGCCTCGTTCAGCGAGTCGAAGCCCTCGCGCACGATGCAATGGCAGGTGGTGCAGGCGCACACGCCGCCGCAGGCGCTCTCCATCTCGATATGGTGCTGGTGCGCCAACTCGAGGATGGAAACGCCGGGCTCCGCCTCGACCACCATGCCATCCGGGCAGAACCGCTCGTGGGGCAGAAAAATGACCTGCGGCATCAGTTAGTCCTCGATCTCGTTCAGATTGCGCCCGGCCAGCGCGGCTTTTACCGTCGAATCCAGGCGCCGGGCGGCGAAGGCATCGGTCACCTGCGACAGGCGCTTGCTCTGGCGCTCGATGGCCGGGCCGTCGCTGCCGTCGAGCAGCTCGCGCAGCTCCTGCATCTGCAGCGCAATGACCTGGCGCTCCTCGGCATCCAGCAGTCGCTCGCCGTCGGCCTGCAGCGCCGCTTCGACCGCCTCCAGCAGGCGCTGGGCGTCGACCTGTTGCTCGCGCAGGGCGCGGGCGGCCTTGTCGTCGCCGGCGTTCTGGAAGGAGTCCTGCAGCATGCGCGCGATCTCGCCGTCGGTCAGGCCGTAGGACGGCTTGACCTGAATGCTCGCCTCCACCCCGGCCCCCAACTCGCGGGCGGCGACGCTGAGCAGACCGTCGGCATCGACCTGGAAGGTCACGCGGATCTTCGCCGCGCCGGCCACCATCGGCGGGATGCCGCGCAGCTCGAAGCGCGCCAGGGAGCGGCAGTCGGCGATCAGCTCGCGCTCGCCCTGCAGCACGTGGATCATCATGGCCGTCTGGCCATCCTTGTAGGTGGTGAAGTCCTGAGCGCGCGCCACCGGAATGGTGGTGTTGCGCGGGATCAGCTTCTCCATCAGCCCGCCCATGGTTTCCAGGCCGAGCGACAGCGGGATCACGTCGAGCAGCAGCAGCTCTTCGCCGTCGCCACGATGATTGCCAGCCAAGGTGTCGGCCTGGATCGCGGCGCCGATGGCCACCACCTGATCCGGGTCGATATTGGTCAGCGGCGTGCGGCCGAACAGCTCGCCGACCGCTTCGCGCACCCGCGGCACCCGCGTGGAGCCGCCGACCATGACCACCGCGCTGACCTCCTCCAGCTCGACGCCGGAGTCGCGCACGGCACGGCGGCAGGCCTTCAGGCTGCGCGCCAGCATCGGCTCGATCAGCGCCTCGAACTGCGCGCGCGACAGCGTGCCGCGCCAGTCGCCATGCGCCAGCTCGACGCCGTCGGCGGCGGTCAGCCCTTCCTTGGCCGCACAGGCGGTTTGCAGCAGGCTGCGCTGGGTCGCCGGGTCGAGGTCGCTGGACAGGCCGGCCTGCTGGATGATCCAGTCCGCCACGGCGTGATCGAAATCGTCGCCGCCCAGGGCGCTGTCGCCGCCGGTGGCCAGCACCTCGAATACGCCGCCGGTCAGGCGCAGGATGGAAATATCGAAAGTACCGCCGCCCAGGTCGTAGATCGCCACCACGCCCTCGGCCTTCTGATCCAGGCCGTAGGCCACAGCGGCGGCAGTCGGCTCGTTGAGCAGACGCAAGACGTTGAGGCCGGCCAGGCGCGCGGCGTCCTTGGTGGCCTGACGCTGGGCATCGTCGAAATAGGCCGGCACGGTGATCACCGCCCCGACCAGCTCGCCGCCCAGGCTCTGCTCGGCGCGCAGGCGCAGCGCCTTGAGGATTTCCGCGGAGACTTCGACGGGGCTCTTGGCGCCCTGCACCGTCTCGATAAAGGGCATATGCGACTCGCCGACCGCGAAGCGATAGGGCATCTGCTCGCCGAGCTGATGCACGTCGGCGATCCCACGACCCATCAGGCGCTTGACCGACAGCACGGTATTGAGCGGGTCGCGGGCGGCCGCCAGCTTGGCCGACTCGCCGACCTCGACGCTGCCTTCGTGATAACGCACGGCCGACGGCAGGATGACCTTGCCAGCGGCATCGGCGATGGGCTCGGCCAGGCCGCTGCGCACGGCGGCGACCAGAGAATTGGTGGTGCCCAGGTCGATACCCACCGCCAGCCGACGCTGATGGGGTTGCGGGCTCTGCCCTGGCTCGGCGATCTGCAATAAGGCCATGGTCTTCTTGAAATCATCAGGCAGGCTGCCGGGGCAACCCACGGGTTAATCGTCGAGGCGCTCTTCTAACTGGCGCACTTCATGGGAGAGCTTGTCGAGGAACTGCATGCGGCGCATCAGGCGCTCGGCCTCCTCGCGCCGGGCGTCGTCGTCCCAGCAGGCGGCGAAGCTATCGTTGAGCTGCTCCTGCGCACCCTTGAGGCGGCGCTTGAAGGCGGCCACCCCAGCCAGGTCGGCGTCGTCCTGCAGCTCCTCCAACTCCTCGCGCAGCTGCATCTGCTGCAGGAGGAAGTCCGGATCCTGCACCGTCACCTCCAGCGGCAGCTCGGGGCCGCCCAGGGCCAGCAGGTAGCGCGCGCGTTGCGACGGCGTCTTCAGCACCTGGTAGGCCTCGTTGAGGCTGGCCGAGCGCTCCAGCGCCAGACGCTGCTCGCGCTCGCCGGCGTCGGCGAAACGATCTGGGTGAACCTGGCGCGCCAGCTCGCGGTAGCGCGCGGCCAATTGTTCGAGATCGAGACGAAAACTCGGCTGCAGCTCGAACAGGGCGAAATGACAAGGAGTACCCACGCAATAGCCTCAGACGTTGAAGCTCTCGCCGCAGCCGCATTCGCCGCGCACGTTGGGGTTATTGAACTTGAAGCCCTCGTTGAGGCCTTCCTTGACGAAGTCCAGCTCGGTGCCGTCGAGGTAGACCAGGCTCTTGGGGTCGATGATCACCTTGACGCCGTGACTCTCGAACACCTGATCCTCGGCCGCCAGTTCGTCGACGAACTCGAGCACGTAGGCCAGACCCGAACAACCGGTGGTGCGCACACCGAGGCGAATGCCCGCGCCCTTGCCGCGCCCATCGAGGGAGCGCTGCACGTGGCGAGCCGCCGCTTCAGACATGGTGATGGCCATTGCAAACCTCGTCTTTAGAGCAAGCCTTTCTTCTGCTTGTAATCGCGCACGGCCGCCTTGATGGCGTCCTCGGCGAGCACCGAGCAGTGGATCTTCACCGGCGGCAACGCCAGTTCTTCGGCCAGCTGGGTGTTCTTGATGCTCTCGGCCTCGTCCAGGGTCTTGCCCTTCATCCACTCGGTGGCGAGGGAGCTGGAGGCGATGGCAGAACCGCAGCCATAGGTCTTGAACTTGGCGTCTTCGATCACGCCGCTCTCGTTGACCTTGATCTGCAGGCGCATCACGTCGCCGCAGGCCGGCGCACCGACCATGCCGGTGCCGACGTCCGGGTCTTCGGCATTCAGCTTGCCGACGTTGCGCGGATTTTCGTAGTGGTCGATGACCTTGTCACTGTAAGCCATGGTGTACTTCCTCTCTCATCAGGTGCCGCTCTTCAGGCGGGATCGCCCATCGAGCGATCCGCCTTGGCAGCTATCAGTGTGCTGCCCATTCCACGGAGGAAAGGTCGACACCTTCTTTGAACATATCCCACAGGGGCGACAGTTCGCGCAGCTTGTCCACCGCCTCGCGCACCTTGGCGGCGGCGTAGTCGACTTCCTCTTCGGTGGTGAAGCGGCCGAAGGTGAAGCGGATCGAGCTGTGCGCCAGTTCGTCGTTGCGGCCCAGGGCGCGCAGCACGTAGGACGGCTCCAGGGAAGCCGAGGTGCAGGCGGAACCGGACGACACGGCGAGGTCCTTGAGCGCCATGATCAGCGACTCGCCCTCGACGTAGTTGAAACTCAGGTTGAGGTTGTGCGGCACGCGAGCGGTCAGACTGCCGTTGACGTACAGCTCCTCCATGCCTTCGAGCTGGCGGTAGAAACGATCGCGCAGGGCTTTGACGCGCTGGTTTTCCGCAGCCATTTCTTCCTTGGCGATACGGAAGGCCTCGCCCATACCGACGCACTGGTGGGTGGCCAGGGTGCCGGAGCGCATGCCGCGCTCGTGGCCGCCGCCGTGAGTCTGGGCCTCCAGGCGCACGCGCGGCTTGCGTCGTACGTAGAGGGCGCCGACGCCTTTCGGGCCGTAGGTCTTGTGCGCGGAGAAGGACATCAGGTCGACCTTGAGCTTGTCCAGGTCGATCTCCACCTTGCCGGTGGACTGCGCCGCATCGACATGCAGCAGCACGCCGCGCGAGCGGGTCAGCTCGCCGATGGCGGCGATGTCGTTGATGGTGCCGATCTCGTTGTTGACGTGCATCACCGACACCAGCGTGGTGTCGTCGCGCAGCGCGGCTTCGACCATGGCCGGGGTGATCAGACCGTCTTCGCCGGGCTCCAGGTAGGTGACTTCGAAACCTTCGCGCTCGAGCTGACGGGTGGTGTCCAACACCGCCTTGTGCTCAATCTTCGAGGTGACGATGTGCTTGCCCTTGCTGGCGTAGAAGTGCGCCACGCCCTTGATGGCGAGGTTGTCGGACTCGGTCGCGCCGCTGGTCCAGACGATCTCGCGCGGGTCGGCGTTAACCAGCTCGGCGACCTGGCGGCGAGCGTTTTCCACCGCTTCTTCGGCCTTCCAGCCGAACACGTGGGAACGCGAAGCCGGGTTGCCGAAGTTACCATCGACCAGCAGGCACTCGCTCATCTTCTGCGCCACACGCGGATCGACCGGGGTGGTAGCGGAGTAATCGAGGTAAATCGGCAATTTCATCAGGCTTCTCCTATCAGGCAAACGCCCTGCTCACTCGATGGCAGACGCTTCAATCTTATCCAAATGCGGCGCAATGCCTCTGCCGGAGCAGCGACGCTGATCCTGGCGCAACGCGACCTCTTGTACCTCACGGCGCGCGACCAGATCGGCCAGGCTGATGCCGCTGAGGAACTCGTGAATCTGCTGACTGAGGTCGCACCACAGGTGATGGGTCAGACAGGTGTCACCGGCATGGCAATCGCCCTGCCCTTGGCAACGGGTGGCATCCACCGACTCGTTGACCGCATCGATCACCTGAGCCACCTGAATGCCGCGCATGTCGCGCGACAGCTGATAGCCACCGCCCGGCCCACGCACGCTGGACACCAGATTGCCGCGCCGCAGCTTGGCGAACAGTTGCTCCAGGTAGGACAGGGAAATACCTTGCCGCTCGGAAATATCGGCCAGGGATACGGGACCGTGCTGCGCGTGCAACGCCAGATCGAGCATGGCGGTAACGGCGTAACGGCCTTTGGTGGTCAGTCGCATGGCTCTACCACGAATCACTGAATTGCGGCGAAGTATGCGATTCCCGAGTATTTAAGTCAACTATAAGACCTATCGATTTACTCGGGATTGAGCGCAAAAAGAGGCGGCATCATAGCAAAGACCGCCTCGCCGCGCATCAGGCCGCCGGCTTGTCGCCCTGCTGCTGGTCCTTGCACACCTCGGCGAAGTCCTCGTCGCGCAGCACCGGCAGATCCTTGGCGCAGTAGTCGCTACCGAGGGCGGTGAGCGCCTTGCACATGCCTTCCAGGCGACCATCGACCGCATGCAGGTGATCGAGCAACTGGCCGATGGCGCGCGCCACCGGGTCCGGCATGTCCTGGCCGACGCCATAGGCATCGAAGCCGATCTTCTCGGCCATGGCCTGGCGCTTGGCCTCCTGCTCGTCGTCGGACTTGGCGATGATCTTGCCGGGAATCCCCACCGCAGTGGCGCCAGCCGGCACCGCCTTGGTCACCACGGCATTGGAACCGATCTTGGCGCCGGCACCGACAGTGAACGGGCCGAGCACCTTGGCCCCGGCGCCGACCACCACGCCGTCTTCCAGGGTCGGGTGGCGCTTGCCCTTGTTCCAGCTGGTGCCGCCCAGGGTCACGCCCTGATAAAGGGTGACGTCGTTGCCGATCTCGGCGGTCTCGCCGATGACGATGCCCATGCCGTGGTCGATGAAGAAACGCCGACCGATCTTCGCCCCCGGATGAATCTCGATACCGGTCAGCCAGCGGCCGAAGTTGGACACCATCCGCGCCAGCCACTTCCAGCCCGAGCGCCACAGGGCGTGGGCGACGCGGTGCAGCCAGACCGCATGCAGGCCCGGGTAGCAGGTGACCACCTCGAAGGCGTTGCGCGCCGCCGGGTCGCGGTGAAACACGCTCTGGATATCTTCTCGCATGCGCTCAAACATCGGACTTCCCCTGCTTGTGAGGCTCACCGCGCACGGTCTTCTCGGTCTCGGTGAGAATGCCGCGCAGGATATTCATTTCCAACTTGCTCACCGCACTGCGCCCATACAGGCGACGCAGGCGGGTCATCAGGTGCCGCGGCTTCAGCGGATCGAGGAAACCGATCATCACCAGCACCCGCTGCAGGTGGCCGTAGAAGGACTCCAGCTCATCCGCCGTGGCCGCCTGGGAACTGAGCATGGCAGTGGTTTCCAGCTTCTCCACCTTGCTCGGCAAGCCCTGCGCAGCCAACCAGGCCATGCGCACTTCGTAGGCCAGCACCTGCACCGCCGCCGCCAGGTTCAGCGAACTGAACTCAGGATTGGACGGGATATGCACGTGGTACTGACAGCGCTGCAGCTCCTCGTTGGTCAGCCCGGCGTACTCGCGACCGAACACCAACGCCACCTCGGCGCCGGCGGCGGCCTGCTCGCAACTGGTCACCCCGCACTCGCGCGGATCCAGCAACGGCCAGGGAATGCGCCGATCCCGCGCACTGGTGCCGATCACCAGACTGCAGCCGACCAGCGCCTCCTCCAGCGTGCCGACCACCTGCGCCGCATCCAGCACATCGGTGGCGCCGGAGGCGCGCGCCACCGCCTCGCCGCTGGGAAAATCCTCCGGAGCGACCAGCACCAGACGCGACAGGCCCATGTTCTTCATCGCCCGCGCCGCGCCGCCGATATTGCCCGGATGACTGGTGCCCACCAAAACCACACGAATATTGTCCAGCAACGCAGGCACTCTCAGAGACGACAAGGGGGCAACGATCTTACCCAAGCCCTCGGATTAATGCCATGCGGCGTACGGACGGCACTGCATCCGCCGGACTTTTCTGCTAACATGGCCGGCTTTCTTTAACGCCCCAGGTGAACCTTCCATGCAGCCCATGCTGAATATCGCCCTGCGCGCCGCTCGCAGCGCCGGTGAAATGATCTTTCGCTCCATCGAGCGCCTGGACGTCATCTCGGTCGACGAGAAGGATGCCAAGGATTACGTCACCGAGGTTGATCGCGCCGCCGAGCTGATGATCGTCCAGGCCATTCGCAAGGCCTACCCGACCCACAGCTTCCTCGGCGAGGAAGGCGGCGCACTGGAAGGCAGCGGCGACGGCGCCGACTACCAGTGGATCATCGACCCGCTGGACGGCACCACCAACTTCATCCGCGGCGTGCCGCACTTCGCCATCAGCATCGCCTGCAAATACCGCGGCCGCCTGGAGCACGCCATCGTGCTCGACCCGGTACGCCAGGAAGAATTCACCGCCAGTCGCGGCCGCGGCGCCGCCCTCAATGGTCGCCGCCTGCGCGTAAGCAACCGCAAGAGCCTGGACGGCGCGCTGCTCGGCACTGGCTTCCCGTTCCGCAACGAGCAACTGGACAACCTCGAGAACTACCTGGGCATGTTCCGCAGCCTGGTCGGCCAGACCGCCGGCGTACGCCGTGCCGGTGCCGCCAGCCTGGATCTGGCTTATGTCGCAGCCGGCCGCTACGACGCCTTCTGGGAGTTCGGCCTGTCCGAGTGGGACATGGCCGCTGGCGCCCTGCTGATTCAGGAAGCAGGCGGCCTGGTCAGCGACTTCACCGGCGGCCACGAATTCCTCGAGAAAGGTC
This sequence comes from Pseudomonas sp. NPDC077186, assembly GCF_044543505.1. Lineage (NCBI taxonomy): Bacteria > Pseudomonadati > Pseudomonadota > Gammaproteobacteria > Pseudomonadales > Pseudomonadaceae > Pseudomonas > Pseudomonas sp. NPDC077186. Next base: position 93,211 of record NZ_JBITWE010000005.1, on the reverse strand, counting down.
AGATCGTTGCCGGTAATACCAAGTGCTTCAAGGCCGTACTGACCGCCATCCAACCGCACCTGGCACCGTCGATGAAGCGCTGAGCGCCAGTCTCCCGACAATAAAAAAACGCCCCGAGGGGGCGTTTTTTTATGCACGGCGATTATTGCGCCTGCTGCACCAACACCAGCTCACCCTGCTTGTTAACCGGAATCTGACTGCCCGGGTCGCGATCCATGCGCACGGTGCCGACCTGCTCGCCCAGCTGATACTTGACGTCGTAACCCACCAGCTTCTCGCTGGTATCGGTCACGGTGTTGCAGCGGGTTTCGGTGGTGGTGTAGGTGTCGCGCGCCTGCATGCCTTCCTGGATCTTGTTGCCGGCGTAGCCGCCGCCGACCGCACCGGCCACGGTGGCGATCTTCTTGCCGCTGCCGCCGCCGACCTGATTGCCCAGCAGGCCGCCGGCGATGGCGCCGATGGCGGTGCCGGCGATCTGGTGCTGATCCTTGACCGGCGCCTGACGGGTGACGGTGACGTCCTTGCACACCTCGCGCGGCGTCTTGATGGTTTCCTTGACCGGGGTCACCGCCAGCACTTCGGCGTACTGCGGGCCGCGATCGACCAGGCTGTAAGTGGCAACCGCGCCGCCAGCGGTAACGCCGACAGCGCCCAGCACGGTACCGATCAACATCGACTTGTTCATGATTCTCTCCTAGGCTCGGCGACTCGCGCCTTTCTCCATGCCTAGGACAGCAAAAGGCCGCGACAAGTTCGCCCTGTCGCGGCCAGCGTGCGCATTACATGAAGCAGGTCACAGCCTCAGGGGCGCCCGTCGTCGGCCTCGGCTTCGACGGCCGGCGGAATCAGATCCTCGACGCTCAGCTTCAGCCAGATCAGCACCACGGCGCCGATGTACACCGACGAGTAGGTACCCACCACCACACCGACCAGCAGGGTCAGAGCGAAGGCCGCCAGCACGTCGCCGCCGAAGAACAGCAGCGCCAGCAGGGCCAGCGCGGTGGACAACGAGGTGGCGATGGTGCGCAGCAGGGTCTGGGTGATCGAGATGTCGATGTTCTCGATCAGCGACGCCTTGCGCAGCATGCGGAAGTTCTCGCGGATGCGGTCGTAGATGATGATGGTGTCGTTCAGCGAATAGCCGATCATCGCCAGCACCGCCGCCAGCACGGTCAGGTCGAAGGGAATCTGGAAGAACGCCAGCACGCCAAGGGTGATCACCACGTCGTGCACCAGGGAGGCGATAGCGCCGACGCCGAATTTCCACTGGAAGCGAAACGCCAGGTACAGGAGGATGCCGCCCAGCGCCAGGAGCATGGCGATGCCGCCCTGATCGCGCAGCTCCTCGCCCACCTGCGGGCCGACGAACTCGACGCGCTTGACCTCGAACTCGGTGGTGCTGTCGACCTTGCGCAGGGCCTCGGCCACCCGGTTGCCCAGATCGGGGTCATCGCCCGCCAGGCGCACCAGCACATCGGTGCTGGCACCGAAGTTCTGCACCACGGCGTCGGCGTAACCGGCCTGGCCCAGCTCGCGCTTGATCAACTCGAGGTCGGCCGGCTGCTCGTATTGCAGCTCGATCAGGGTACCGCCGGTGAAATCCAGACCGAAGTTCAGGCCCTTGGCGAACAACGCCCCGAGCCCGACCAGGGTGAGCACCAGGGTCATGGTAAAGGCGATGTTGCGCACCGCCATGAAACGAATGGTTGACTTGATCATGGCTAGATCCACAGCTTCTTGAAGTTACGGCCACCGAAGATCAGGTTGACCAGGCCACGGGTGAACAGGATGGCGGTGAACATCGAGGTGACGATGCCCAGCGACATGGTCACCGCGAAGCCCTTGACCGGGCCGGTGCCCATGGCGAACAGGATGCCGCCGACCAGCAAGGTGGTCAGGTTACTGTCGAGAATCGCCGAGAAGGCGCGGTCGAACCCCTCGTGGATGGCGCGCTGCACGTGCAGGCCATTGGCCAGCTCCTCGCGGATACGCGAGAAGATCAGCACGTTGGCGTCCACCGCCATACCCAGGGTCAGCACGATGCCGGCGATGCCCGGCAGGGTCAGGGTGGCGCCGATGGCCGACATCAGACCGACCAGCAGCACCAGGTTGAACGCCAGCGCGACGGTCGCCAGCACCCCGAAGAAGCGGTAGATGGCGATGATGAACAGCGCCACGAAGACCATCGCCCACTCGGTGGAGTCGATGCCCTTGGCGATATTCTCGGCGCCCAGGCTCGGGCCGATGGTGCGCTCCTCGGCGAAGTACATCGGCGCCGCCAGGCCGCCGGCACGCAGCAGCAGCGCCAGCTCGGAGGATTCGCCCTGGCCGTTGAGGCCGGTGATGCGGAACTGGCTGCCCAGCGGCGACTGGATGGTCGCCAGGCTGATGATCTTCTTCTCCTCGACGAAGGACGACACCGTCACTTCCTGCTCGACGCCGTCGACCACCTGACGCACGTAGCGGGTCACCGGCTTCTGCTCGATGAAGATCACCGCCATGCTGCGCCCCACGTTGTTGCGCGTGGCGCGGTTCATCAGGTCGCCGCCGTGGCCGTCGAGACGGATATTGACCTGCGGCCGGCCGTTCTCGTCGAAGCTGGCCTGGGCGTCGGTGACCTGGTCGCCGGTGATGATCAGCTCGCGCTCGAGCTGCACCGGCGGCCGGCCTTCCTCGCGGAAACCGAAGCTTTCGGTGGCGCCGCGCGGCGCGTCGAAATCGGCCTGCAGGCGGAATTCCAGGTTGGCGGTCTTACCGAGGATACGCTTGGCTTCGGCAGTGTCCTGCACGCCCGGCAGCTCGACCACGATGCGGTTGGCGCCCTGGCGCTGCACCAGCGGTTCGGCCACGCCGAGTTCGTTGACCCGGTTGCGCACGGTGGTGAGGTTCTGCTTGATCGAGTACTCGCGGATCTCGGCGATCTTCGCCGCGGTCAGGCCGAGTTGCAGCACCTGCTGACCACCGCGCTCGACGGCGGTGATCTCGAAATCGGTGAAGTCCTTGCGGATCAGGCGCTGGGCCTGCTCCAGCGCATCGCCGTCGGCGAAGCCGAGCTGAATGCGACCGTTCTGTTCCGGCATGCTGCGGTAGCGAATCCGCTCCTTGCGCAGCAGGCTCTTGATCTCGCCTTCGTAGACCTTGCGGCGTACGTCCAGCGCCTTGTCCATGTCGACTTCGAGCAGGAAGTGCACGCCGCCGGACAGGTCCAGACCCAGTTTCATCGGGCTGGCGCCAAGGTTGCGCAGCCAGTCGGGGGTGGTCTGCGCCAGGTTCAGCGCCACCACGTAGTCGTCGCCCAGGGCGCGACGCACCACGTCCTTGGCCGGCAGTTGGTCATCCTGCTTGGTCAGACGGATCAGGCCCGCGCGGCCGCGCTCGTCGAGACCGATGTCCTTGACCGCGATGCCGGCTTCCTGCAGCGCCTTGCCGGCGCGATCGAGATCGCCCTGCTCGATGCTCAGCGCCGAGCTGGCACCGCTGATCTGCACGGCCGGATCGTCCGGATAGAGATTGGGGATGGAGTACACCAGGCCGACGGCCAATACGGCCAGAATCAGCAGGTACTTCCACAGAGGATATTTATTGAGCATGAACGAGCCGCCCGCTTATGACGCGGGGCGCTAAAAGCGCCCCGTCGAGTGGAAAACTAACAACCGAATCAGATGGCTTTCAGCGTGCCCTTGGGCAGGGTGGCGGCGATGGCCTGCTTCTGGAACTTCAGCTCGACGCTGTCGGAAACCTCGATCACCACGAAATCGTCGGCCACCTTGGTCACCTTGCCGGCGATACCGCCGCTGGTCACCACCTCGTCGCCCTTCTGCAGGCCGCCGAGCAGGTTCTTGTGCTCCTTGGCGCGCTTGGCCTGGGGACGCCAGATCATCAGGTAGAAGATGACCAGAAAGCCGATCAGGAACACCCACTCGAAGCCGCTACCGGCAGGGCCGGCAGCCGGAGCGGTGTCAGCGTAGGCGGCGGGGATGAAAAAGCTCATGTATCACTCCTAATGGAAAGGATGTTGAATCGTTCGGGAATCAGTCCAGCGGCGGCACGGGCAGGCCGCGCTTGGCATAGAAGGTTTCGACAAAGGCGGCCAATGTACCCTGTCCGATAGCCTCGCGCAAACCAGCCATAACCCGCTGATAATGCCGCAAGTTATGGATGGTATTGAGCATGCTACCGAGCATTTCGCCGCACTTGTCCAGATGATGCAGATAAGCGCGCGAGAAACGTTTACAGGTGTAACAGTCGCAGGTCGGGTCCAGCGGCGAGTCGTCGTGTTTGTGCACGGCGTTGCGAATCTTCACCACGCCGGTATCGACGAACAGGTGGCCGTTGCGCGCATTGCGCGTCGGCATCACGCAGTCGAACATGTCCACCCCGCGGCGCACACCCTCGACCAGGTCTTCCGGCTTGCCCACGCCCATCAGGTAGCGCGGCTTGTCGGCCGGCATCTGCGGCGGCAGGAAATCCAGCACACGGATCATCTCTTCCTTCGGCTCGCCGACCGACAGCCCGCCAATGGCCAGGCCGTCGAAGCCGATTTCGCAAAGCCCTTCGAGCGAGCGCATGCGCAGCTCTTCATGCATGCCGCCCTGGACGATACCGAACAGCGCTGCGCTGCTCTCACCGTGTGCGGTCTTGGAGCGCTTGGCCCAACGCAGCGACAGCTCCATGGAACGCTTGGCCACATCGAATTCGGCCGGGTACGGCGTGCATTCATCGAAGATCATCACGATGTCCGAGCCCAGGTCGCGCTGCACCTGCATCGACTCTTCCGGCCCCATGAAGACCTTGGCGCCATCGACCGGTGAGGCGAAGTACACGCCCTCCTCCTTGATCTTGCGCATCGCCCCCAGGCTGAACACCTGGAAACCACCGGAGTCGGTGAGGATCGGCCCCTGCCACTGCATGAAGTCATGCAGGTCGCCATGTTTCTTGATCACCTCCATGCCCGGGCGCAGCCACAGGTGGAAGGTATTGCCGAGAATGATCTGCGCGCCAATATCCTCGACATCGCGCGGCAGCATGCCCTTGACCGTGCCATAGGTGCCCACCGGCATGAAGGCCGGGGTCTCGACCACGCCACGCGGGAAGGTCAGGCGACCCCTGCGGGCTTTGCCGTCAGTGGCCAGCAATTCGAAGGACATGCGACAGGTGCGCGACATACTCAAACCTCGGGCCCGCGCGCGGCGGGATTGCGGGTGATGAACATGGCATCACCGTAACTGAAGAAGCGATAGCCCTGCGCCACGGCTTCGCGGTAGGCGGCCATGGTTTCGGGATAACCGGCGAAGGCCGACACCAGCATCAGCAGGGTCGACTCGGGCAGGTGGAAATTGGTTACCAGGGCATCGACTACATGAAAGGGACGACCGGGGTAGATAAAGATGTCGGTATCACCGCTGAAGGGCTTCAGCTCGCCATCGCGCGCCGCCGTCTCCAGCGAGCGTACGCTGGTGGTGCCCACCGCGATCACCCGACCGCCGCGCGCCCGGCAGGCGGCCACGGCATCGACCACGTCCTGGCCGACCTCCAGCCACTCGCTGTGCATATGGTGGTCTTCGATCCGTTCGACCCGCACCGGCTGGAAAGTGCCCGCACCGACGTGAAGCGTCACGAACGCGGTGTCCACCCCCTTGGCACGGATCGCCGCCAGCAGTTCGTCATCGAAGTGCAGGCCGGCAGTCGGAGCCGCCACGGCACCCGCCTTCTGCGCATAGACGGTCTGATAGCGCTCACGGTCGGCCTCGTCGTCCGGCCGGTCTATATAAGGCGGCAGCGGCATATGCCCGACACGCTCCAGCAGCGGCAGCACCGGCTCGGCAAAACGCAGCTCGAACAGCGCGTCGTGGCGCGCGACCATCTCGGCCTCGCCGCCACCGTCGATGAGAATCTGCGAACCGGGCTTGGGCGACTTGCTCGAGCGCACATGGGCCAGCACGCGATACTGATCGAGCACACGCTCCACCAGCACCTCCAGCTTGCCGCCGGAGGCCTTCTGGCCGAACAGACGTGCCGGAATCACTCGGGTGTTGTTGAACACCATGAGATCACCAGGACGCAGCTGCTCCAGCACATCGGTGAACTGGCCGTGGCGCAGCTCACCGCTTGGGCCGTCGAGCTGCAACAGGCGACTGGCACGACGCTCGGCCAAAGGGTGACGAGCGATCAGCGACTCGGGAAGGTCGAAGTGGAAATCGGCAACACGCATGATTCGGAGGGGGTATTTCTGCAGGGTGGCAAAGCTTACCGGAATTCCCCCAAGCTGGCCACGCACGCGGATTGACCGGGCTCTGAGGCATCCCTATACTGCGCCGCCATTGTGCCCCGGTGGCGGAATCGGTAGACGCGGCGGATTCAAAATCCGTTTTCGAAAGGAGTGGGAGTTCGAGTCTCCCCCGGGGCACCACCTTAGAGCCCGCAAGACCTTGGTCTTGCGGGCTTTTTCATGCCCGCGCCAGGGGCTTCGCGCCGTGCCGCACAAGCCCTGCAACTGCACTTTCCCAGCCCCTCGGCGAGCCCCGTAAAACCTGGCCAACAGCCGCGCCGGCGGGGGTTGGCAATTGCGCAAAAGTTAGCGTAGAGTGATTGCACTGTTTGCATGGGTCGCTGTGAATCGTGACCTGATGCAGTAGATCATTTAGATCCGCTACATCCCGCTCGACTTCTATTACTCCTTGCAACCAGTCTCAGCCCTCTATAGTTAGAGGCTGTCATCAACTCTAGTTTCAAGGAAAAAGACATGTCGAATCGTCAGAACGGTACCGTCAAGTGGTTTAACGACGAGAAAGGTTTTGGTTTTATCACTCCCGAGAGCGGTCCGGATCTGTTCGTGCACTTCCGCGCGATCGAAGGCAATGGTTTCAAGAGCCTGAAAGAAGGTCAGAAAGTCAGCTTCGTTGCCGTGCAAGGTCAAAAAGGCATGCAGGCCGACCAGGTTCAAGTCCTGGGCTGATTGCCGCTGCTTTGAAGAACCCCTGATGCTGCATCGGGGGTTTTTTTATGCCCGCAGGAAAGTCGCGGTTAGAATGGCGCGCCCTATCGTCACAGCGAGCCCATCATGCCGAGACACCTGCTGCGCCCACAGGGGGACTTCCCCACTGCCGGCCTGATCCGTCGCCTGGCGGCGATCTTCTACGACTTCCTGCTCTGCGTCGCGCTGATCATGGTGGTCACCCTGATCTATCAACAGGGCATCCTGCGCCTGATCCACGGCAGCGAGACCCTGCTGGCCATGGCCGAAGCCGGCGCCCTGGATAACGACCCGATCCTGGCCAGCCTGGTGCTGCTCAGCCTGTTCGCCTTCTTCGCCAAGTTCTGGACCCACAACGGCCAGACCCTGGGCATGCAGGCCTGGGGCCTGCGCATCCAGAACGCCGACGGCAGCGCCATCGACCTGTGGCAGGCGCTGCTGCGCTTCGTGGTCGCCATCGGCTCCTGGCTGTTCGCCGGCCTCGGTTTTCTCTGGATGCTGTGGGACAAACAGGGCCGTACCTGGCACGACGCCTATTCCGGCAGCCGCGTGGTGCAGCTGCCGAAGAATATCCACAAGAAGTAGCGCGGCGCAGATGCAAAAAAGCCGGTTCAGAGAACCGGCTTTTTCATGCTCACGCGAAGCTCAGCCCGCACGCCTCAGCAGCCAGACCCCGGCCAGCGCGCAGATCCCCGCCGGCACCAGCACCGCCAGCAGCGGCGAGAAGCCAAATACCAGGCTGGATGGGCCGAGCAGGTCCTGGGCGATGCGGAACACGAAGCCCACCAGCACGCCGGTGAACACCCGCTGGCCCAGGGTCACCGAGCGCAGCGGGCCGAAGATAAAGGAAATCGCCATCAACACCAGCGCGCCGGTCACCAGCGGCTGCAGCACCTTGCTCCAGAACGCCAGCCAGTAACGGGCGTTGTTCAGGCCCTGCTCGCCCAGGTAGTGGATGTACTGCCACAGGCCGCTGACCGACAGCGACTCGGGCTCCATCACCACGGTGCTGAGCAGTTGCGGACTCAGCTCGATGTTCCAGCGTTCATTGGCACGCTTGACGACCCTGGTGCCATTTTTCCGGAAATGGGTAGTTTCCACATTGCGAAGCACCCAGTGATCGCCGCGGTGCTCGGCGCGGCGGGCGAAGCTGGCGGACTGCATGCGCCGTTCGTCGTCGAAGCGGTAGCGGGTCACCCCGAGCAGCAGGCCGTTGGGTTGCACGGCGTTGATATGCACGTACTCCTGCCCCTGGCGGTGCCACATGCCGCGCTTGGAGCTCTGCGCGGCGCCGCCGCCCTGGGCCAGGGCGCGGTCGGCCTGGGCCTGGTTTTCGGTCAGCGGCGCGACGTACTCGCCGACCAGAATGCCGGCCAGCATCAGCACCAGCATGGGCTTCATCACGGCCCAGACGATGCGGCCGATGGACACCCCGGCGGCGCGCATGATGGTCAGCTCGCTGTTGCTGGCCAGGCTGCCGAGGCCGATCAGGCAGCCGATCAGCGCCGCCATCGGCAGCATCTCGTAAGCCCGCCGCGGTGCGGTCAGCAGCACGTACCAGAGCGCCTGGCCGATGCCGTAGTCGCCCTTGTTGAGGTCGCCCAGCTCGTCGATGAAGGCGAACAGCAGGGCCAGGCCGAGGATGATGCCGAGCACCGCGAGAATGGCCAGGAACACCTGAGCGCCGATGTACCTATCCAGCTTAGCCATGGGCCACCTCCACTGCCGCAGCACGGCGGCCGGCCCACCACAGGCTCAATTGTTCCCAGTACAGCAGCAGCACGCCGATCGCCAGGAAGATGCCATGCACCCACCACAGCCCCAGCCCGGGCGGCAGCTTGCCCTTGTCCAGCGCGCCGCGGGCGGCGATCAGCAGGCCCAGATAGGCCATATACAGGAAGATGGCCGGCAGCAGTTTGAGGAAGCGCCCCTGGCGCGGGTTGACCCGCGACAGCGGTACCGCCAGCAGGGTGACCACGAACACCAGCAGCGGAATCGACAGGCGCCACTGCAGTTCGGCCTGCAGGCGCGGATCATCGCTGCCCAGCAGCTCGCGGGTCGGCATCGCCTCGCGCTCGCTGGCCTCGATGGCCACCTCCGGCTTGGGCAGCAGCACGCCGTAAGTGTCGTACTGGATGGCGCGATAATCGGCTTCGCCGGGCTCGCCGTCGTAGCGGTAGCCGTTCTCCAGGATCAAGTAGCGACTGCCGTCGGCCTGGATTTCCTGGCGCCCGCTCTCGGCCACCAGCACGGTGATGCCGCGTTCGGAGCGACCGTCGGCGGAGAAGCGCTTCTCCGACATGAACACCCCGCGCAACTCGCTGCGGTCGGCCGACAGCTCCTGCGAATAGGTCACCCGCGAGCCGTCCTTCATCGACTGGAAGCGCCCCGGCACCAGGGTATCGAGCTCGGTCAGGGCATCCTGTTCGTTGAGAATGCGCGACACCTCGGCCACGCCCTGCGGCGCCAGGCCCATGCTCAACCAGCCAGCCAGCAGGGCGACGATCAGCGCCGGCGCCATGCTGTAGGCGGTCAGCCGTTGCTGGCTGACGCCGGTGGCCGAGAGCACGGTCATTTCGCTGTCGAGATAGAGACGGCCATAGGCCAGGAGGAAACCGAGGAACAGGCCCAACGGCAGGATCAGCTGGAGGAAGCCGGGAATCCGGTAGCCCATGATCAGAAACAGCACGCCGGGGTCCAGCGCCCCCTGCGCGGCCTGCGCCAGGTACTTGATGAAACGGCCGCTCATGATGATCACCAGCAGCACGGCGCTCACCGCACTGAGGGTCACCAGCACTTCGCGGGACAGATAACGGAAGACGATCAAACCGGACGCTCCAGGGTTGTCAGGCTCGGGCGCGAACGCTCACACTAGCCGCACCTTTGCCGGCCCGCCTTGCGGCGGGCCCTCGAAAAAATAGCGGGCATTATCCGCCAAACCCGACTCCTTGTCTTTCTCGGTAACAGTCTTGGGAGCAGCTCATATGGAATTCCTCGTCAAAAGCACCCGTCCGGAAACCCTGAAGACCGCCACCCTGGTGCTGGCCATCGGCGAAGGCCGCAAGCTGGGCGAAGCTGCCAAGGCCGTCGACGCGGCCAGCGGCGGCGCCCTCTCCGCCGTGCTCAAGCGCGGCGACATCGCCGGCAAGCCGGGCCAGACCCTGCTGCTGCACAGCCTGCCGGGACTCAAGGCCGAGCGCGTGCTGCTGGTGGGCAGCGGCAAGGGCGATCTATCCGACCGCCAGTTGCGCAAATTGGTTGCAAGCCTGCACGGCGTGCTCAAGGGCCTCGGCGGCAGCGACGCCGTGCTGGCCCTCGGCGAACTCAAGGTCAAGGGCCGCGACGCCTACGCCAAGACCCGCCTGATCGTGGAAACCCTGGCCGACGGCGACTACCTGTTCGAGCAGTTCAAGAGCCAGAAGGCCGATGCCCGCGCGCTGAAGAAGATCACCCTGATCGCCGACAAGGCCGAGCAGGCCGCGGTCGAGCGCGGCGCGCAGCACGCCCGCGCCATCGCCAGCGGCATAGCCCTGACCAAGAACCTCGGCAACCTGCCGCCGAACCTCTGCCACCCCAGCTACCTGGCCGAAGAGGCCAAGGCCCTGGGCAAGGCGCACAAGAACCTCAAGGTCGAAATCCTCGACGAGAAGAAGCTCAAGGAACTGGGCTCCGGCGCCTTCCTCGCCGTAGCCCAGGGCAGCGAGCAGCCGCCGCGGATGATCGTCATGCACTACCAGGGCGGCAAGAAGGACGACAAACCCTTCGCCCTGGTCGGCAAGGGCATCACCTTCGACACCGGCGGCATCAGCATCAAGCCGGCCGCCGGCATGGACGAGATGAAATACGACATGTGCGGCGCCGCCAGCGTGTTCGGCACCCTCAAGGCGGTGCTCGAGCTGCAACTGCCGATCAACCTGGTGTGCCTGCTGGCCTGCGCCGAAAACATGCCCAGCGGTAGAGCGACTCGCCCCGGCGATATCGTCACCACTATGAGCGGGCAGACGGTGGAGATCCTCAACACCGACGCCGAAGGCCGCCTGGTGCTGTGCGACACCCTGACCTACGCCGAGCGCTTCAAGCCGCAGGCGGTGATCGACATCGCCACCCTCACCGGCGCCTGCATCGTCGCCCTGGGCAGCAACGTCTCCGGCCTGATGGGCAACAACGACGCGCTGATCAAGCAGATCCTCAAGGCCGGCGAGCAGGCCGACGACCGCGCCTGGCAGCTGCCGCTGTACGACGAATACCAGGAGCAGCTGGACAGCCCCTTCGCCGACATCGCCAATATCGGCGGGCCAAAGGCCGGCACCATCACCGCCGGCTGCTTCCTCTCGCGCTTCGCCAAGAACTATCACTGGGCGCACCTGGATATCGCCGGCACCGCCTGGATCAGCGGTGGCAAGGACAAGGGCGCCACCGGCCGCCCGGTGCCGCTGCTGACCCAGTACCTGCTGGATCGCGTCAAGGCCTGATGCACCTGTAGCCCGGATGCAATCCGGGGACGACCCTGTCCCGGATTGCATCCGGGCTACGACTTTCTAATCGCGGAAATGGCAATGCCCAGAATCGAGTTCTACGTCCTCTCCTCCAGCGACGCCGAAGGCCGCCTGCGCGCCGCCTGCCAACTGGCGCTGAAGGCCTGGAGCGCCGGCCTGCCGGTGTTCGTCCGCGGCGGCGACGCGGCGCAGTGCGAGGCGCTGGACCAGTTGCTGTGGGCGTTCAAGGCCGAGCGCTTCGTGCCCCACGACCTGCACCGCGACGCGCCGCAGTCGCCGGTGACCCTGGGCCTGGACGAGGCGCCGGGTTTCGAGCAGGGCGTGCTGATCAACCTCGGCAGCAGCCTGTCGCCGCATGTCGAATGCTTCGCGCGGATCATCGAGATCGTCAACCAGCAGGCGGATCTGCTCGACGCCTGTCGCGAGAATTTCCGTACCTATCGCCAGCGCGGGTATGATCCCAAGCGCGTAGAACTGTAAAGCGCGTCGCCCCATGGATAAGCCCCCGCACAAGCCGACCCAACTGCTCAACGACCTCGAGTCGATCCGCGAACTGCTGGGCGACGAAAGCCTCGAGCCGCCGCTGCTGATCGATTCGCTCGACCCGGACAGCATCCCGGTGCTCTCCGATATCGTCAGCGCGCCGCCCGGCCCGCCGCCGCCCTTCAATATCGCCCCGCCGCCCAGCGGCCCGTCGGCCGCCGCCAGCAGCGCCACGCTGCGCGCCAGCCTGGAGCCGCGCCTGCACGACAGCGCCCGCGACCTGCAGCGCCTGGACAGCGAGCTGCGCGCCGCCGCGCAACTGATCCTGCAGGACGTGATCGACGACTTCGTGCCGCAGATCGAGGCCGAACTCAAGCGCCGCCTGGAAGCCCGCCTGCCGCGCCTGCTGCCGCCGCGCAAGTAGCCGCGTAGGGTGGACATGCCGCCAGGCTTGCCCACCGCCGCACCGCCGCCACGGCGGACAAGGCTTCGCCATCTCCGCCCTACGTGCCGTTGTCGCCCGGCGGCCGATCGGCTTGCAGCTTGAGGCTTATGGCTTGCCGCTCATAAGCGTTATACTTGCCGGCTTTTCCGATCAGCCGTCACAAGGGTCCCGCCGCGCATGGACAAGACCTACCAGCCGCACGCCATCGAATCCAACTGGTACCAGACCTGGGAGCAGAACCACTACTTCGCCCCGCAAGGTAGCGGTGAGCCCTATACCATCATGATCCCGCCGCCGAACGTCACCGGCAGCCTGCACATGGGCCACGGCTTCAACAACTCGATCATGGACTGCCTGATCCGCTTCCGCCGCATGCAGGGCCGCAACACCCTGTGGCAGCCGGGCACCGACCACGCGGGCATCGCCACGCAGATGGTGGTCGAGCGCCAGCTGGCCGCCGAGGGCATCGGCCGCCACGACCTGGGCCGCGAGAAGTTCCTGGAGAAGGTCTGGGAATGGAAGGAGCAGTCCGGCGGCACCATCACCCGGCAGATCCGTCGCCTGGGCAGCTCGGTGGACTGGTCGCGCGAGCGCTTCACCATGGACGACGGCCTCTCGGAAGCGGTGAAGGAAGCCTTTGTGCGCCTGCACCAGGACGGTCTGATCTATCGTGGCAAGCGCCTGGTCAACTGGGACACCAAGTTCCACACCGCCATCTCCGACCTCGAAGTGGAGAACCACGACGAGAAAGGCTCGCTATGGAACCTGCGCTACCCGCTGGCCGACGGCAACAAGACCGCCGACGGCAAGGACCATCTGATCGTCGCCACCACCCGCCCGGAAACCATGCTCGGCGACAGCGCCGTGGCCGTGCACCCGGAAGACGAGCGCTACAAAGCCCTGATCGGCTGCTTCGTCGAACTGCCGCTGGTGGGCCGGCGCATCCCGATCATCGCCGACGACTACTGCGACCCCGAGTTTGGCACCGGCTGCGTGAAGATTACCCCGGCGCACGACTTCAACGACTATGAAGTGGGCAAGCGCCACAACCTGCCGCTGATCAATATCTTCGATGCCGACGCCGCCGTACTGGCGCGCGCCCAGGTGTTCAATATCGACGGCAGCGTCAACGCAGAGATCGACGGCAGCCTGCCGGCCGAGTATGCCGGCCTGGACCGTTTCGTCGCGCGCAAGCAGATCGTCGCCGCCTTCGAGGCCGCCGGCCTGCTGGAGAAGATCGAAGACCACGCCCTGAAAGTGCCGAAGGGCGACCGCTCCGGCACCGTGATCGAGCCCTGGCTGACCGACCAGTGGTACGTCTCCACCAAGCCGCTGGCGGAAAAAGCCATCGCCGTGGTCGAGAGTGGCGAGATCCAGTTCGTGCCCAAACAGTACGAGAACATGTACTTCAGCTGGATGCGCGACATCCAGGACTGGTGCATCAGCCGTCAACTGTGGTGGGGCCACCGCATCCCGGCCTGGTACGACGACGCCGGCAACGTCTATGTCGGCCGCGACGAGGCGGAAGTGCGCGCCAAGCACAACCTCGGCGATGCGCCGCTGCGCCAGGACGAAGACGTGCTCGACACCTGGTTCAGCTCCGGCCTGTGGACCTTCTCCACCCTCGGCTGGCCCGAGCAGACCGACTTCCTCAAGACCTTCCACCCCACCGATGTGCTGGTCACCGGCTTCGACATCATCTTCTTCTGGGTCGCCCGGATGATCATGCTGTCGACCCACCTGACCGGGCAGATCCCGTTCAAGACCGTGTACGTTCACGGCCTGGTGCGCGACGGCCAGGGCCAGAAGATGTCCAAGTCCAAGGGCAACGTGCTCGACCCGCTGGACATAGTCGACGGCATCAGCCTGGACGAGCTGCTGGAAAAACGCACCAGCGGCATGATGCAGCCCAAGCTGGCCGAGAAGATCGCCAAGCAGACCCGCGCCGAGTTCCCCGAAGGCATCGCCGCCTACGGCACCGACGCCCTGCGCTTCACCAACCTGGCGCTGGCGTCCACCGGCCGCGACATCAAGTTCGACATGGGCCGCGTCGAGGGTTACCGCAACTTCTGCAACAAGCTGTGGAACGCCGCCAACTTCGTCCTGGAAAACACCGAGGGCAAGGACTGCGGCGCCGGCGGCGAGCCGGTCGAGCTGTCCGCCGTCGACCGCTGGATCATCTCCGCGCTGCAGCGCTGCGAGCAGGACGTCACCCGCCACCTCGACGCCTTCCGCTTCGACCTCGCCACCCAGGCCCTCTACGAGTTCGTCTGGGACGAGTACTGCGCCTGGTACCTGGAGCTGGTCAAGCCGGTGCTGTGGGACGAAACCGCGTCCGCCGAGCGCCAGCGCGGCACCCGCCGTACCCTGGTACGGGTGCTGGAAGTGATCCTGCGCCTGGCCCACCCGTTCATGCCCTTCATCACCGAAGAGATCTGGCAGCGCATCAAGGCCCTGGCCGGCAAGGACGGCGCCACCCTGATGCTGCAGCCCTGGCCGGTGGCAGCCGAGGAGCGCCTCGACGCCGCCGCCGAGGCCGATATCGAGTGGGTCAAGCAGCTGATGCTCGGCGTACGCCAGATCCGCGGCGAGATGAAGATCTCCATGGCCAAGCGCATCGACATCATCGTCGCCAACGCCAATGACGAGGACCTGCGCCGCCTGGCCGACTTCGAGCCGCTGCTGAGCAAGCTGGCCAAGCTGGAGTCGGTCCGCGTGCTCGCCGCAGGCGAAGAAGCGCCGATGTCCGCCACCGCCCTGGTCGGCGAGATGCAGGTGCTGGTGCCGATGGCCGGGCTGATCGACAAGGACGCCGAACTGGCGCGCCTGGACAAGGAGATCGGCCGCCTGGAAGGTGAAGTCAAACGTGTCGGCGGCAAGCTGGCCAACGAGGGCTTCGTCGCCAAGGCGCCGGCCGAAGTGCTGGACAAGGAACGCGCCAAGCTGGCCGAGGCCGAACAGGCGCTGAGCAAGCTGGTGGAGCAGCGCGGCAAGATCGCCGCGCTCTGAGCCCTGCGCAATACCCCCAGGCCCGCGCCCTAACCGGCGCGGGTTTCTTTTTTTGTGGGAGGGCTTCAGCCGCGAGCTTTAACAGCAAAGTCGCGGCTGAAGCCCCTCCCACGGCTCACCTGATTTACCGGTACACCCATGACTGCCCGCTCCCCTTCTCTGCTCGACGCCCTGCTGCCGATTGGCGTACTCGTCGTGCTGCTCGGCCTTTCCGTCTACCTGTTCGGCGACGGCTCCTCCAGCGGGCCGAACCAGATCGCCCTGATGAGCGCCGCCTTCGTCGCCGGCCTGGTCGGTTTGAAGAACGGCCTGCGCTGGGCCGAGATCGAGGAAGGCATACTCGCCGGCATCCATATGGCGATGAAGGCCAACCTGATTCTGCTGGCGGTCGGTGCGCTGATCGGCACCTGGATTCTCGCCGGCACGGTGCCGACCATGATCTGGCTCGGCCTGAAGCTGATCAGCGCCGAGTACTTCTACCTCACCAGTTGCCTGATCTGCGCGCTCACCGCGCTGTCCATCGGCAGCTCGTGGACGGTGGCCGGCACCCTCGGTATCGGCCTGATGGGCGTGGCGGCCGGATTGGGCCTGGACCCGGCGATCACTGCCGGCGCGATCATTTCCGGCGCCTACTTCGGCGACAAGCTGTCGCCGCTGTCGGACACCACCAACCTGGCCCCGGCCGCCGCCGGCGCCGAGCTGTTCGCGCATATCCGCAACATGCTGCGCACCACGCTGCCGGCACTGCTGATCGCCCTGGCGATCTTCTTCGTGCTCGGCCAGCAGGCCGGCGCCAGCCACGACACCGGGCGCATCGCCGAGGTACTGGCGGCGCTGGAAACGCAGTTCAACCTGGGCTGGCACCTGCTGCTGCCGGTGGCCTTCCTGCTGCTGCTCGCGGTGCGCCAGTGGGCGGCCTTCCCCGCGGTGTTTCTCGCCGCCCTGCTCGGCGCGCTGTTCGCCGTGCTGTTCCAGCCGGAGGTGATGGCGCGCCTGGCTGACCCACAAGCGGGCACCCTGGCGCCGCTGAAGACGGTATGGAGCGCGCTGTTCGCCGGCTACCAGTCGGCCAGCGGCAACGCCGAGCTGGACGGCCTGCTGTCCAAGGGCGGCATGGCCAGCATGCTCACCACCGTGTGGCTGATCATCTGCGCCATGTGCTTCGGCGGCGTGCTGGAACGCCTCGGTCTGCTCCAGCGCCTGCTGCACAGCGCCCTGCGCCTGGTACGCAGCGACAGCGGCCTGGTCGCCAGCACCATCACCACCAGCGTCGGCACCAACGTCATCACCGCCGACCAGTACATCGCCCTGGTGCTGCCGGGGCGCATGTACCGCGCCGAATACGAGAAGCGCGGCCTGCCGCCCACCAGCCTGTCGCGCGCCCTGGAAGACGGCGGCACCCTGACCTCGGTGCTGGTGCCCTGGAACACCTGCGGCGCCTATATGGCCGCCACCCTCGGCGTGGCCACCCTGAGCTACCTGCCGTACTGCTTCTTCAACCTGATCATGCCGCTGCTGGCCATCGCCCTGGCCTATATCGCGCCGCCCAAGCCGCAAGCGCTCGGCTAGGCATCTGCTCTCGCCACCCGGGGCGACCGCCGCGCCGCCCCGGGACTCCTCATTAGGTCGCAAAACGCTCCTGCTGTTTGCCCCTTTTCGCCATAAAAGCCTTCCCTTTTTCCAATTGTTTCAGGCATCTTCAGCCGCCTGGCTACAGCCTCCGGCACTTCCCGACCAATAAAAATCAGAACGGATCCCCCGAACATGTATGCGTTGATGGCACTCGTCTTTGTCCTCGGCTACCTGTGCATCGCACTGGAGCACCCGTTAAAGATCGACAAGGCGGCCTCCGCGCTGCTCACCGCCGTGGTCGCCTGGACCATCCTGGTGCTGGGCGCCGACAGCATCCTGCCGTTGCTGGGCACCGGCACCGCCGGCTCCAGCACCAACACCCATCACGTGGTCGAGGAGCTGCGCCACCACCTGGGCGAGATCTCCGAGATCCTGTTCTTCCTCATGGGCGCCATGACCATAGTCGAGCTGATCGACGCCCACGAAGGCTTCAAGGTGATCACCGACCGCATCCGCACCACCAAGCGCGTGCACCTGCTGTGGCTGGTGGGGCTGATCACCTTCTTCCTCTCCGCCGCGCTGGACAACCTGGCCACCACCATCGTGATGATCTCGCTGCTGCGCAAGCTGATCGCCGACCAGCACGAGCGCTGGTTCTACGCCGGCATCGTGGTGATCGCCGCCAACTCCGGCGGCGCCTGGTCGCCGATCGGCGACGTCACTACCACCATGCTGTGGATCGGCGAGCAGGTCACCGCCACCGGCATCATCGCCAAGCTGTTCCTGCCCAGCCTGGTCTGCCTGCTGGTGCCGCTGATCCTCATGAGCTTCCTGCTCAAGGGCGAGGTCACCCCGCCGCGGCTCAAGGAAAGCGCCGAAAGCCGCCGCGACCCGACCACCCCGTTCGAGCGCAACCTGGTGTTCTGCTTAGGCCTCGGCGCGCTGATCTTCGTCCCGGTGTTCAAGACCATCACCCACCTGCCGCCGTACATGGGCATCCTCTTCGGCCTCGGCCTGCTGTGGGTGACCACCGAAATCATCCACCGCAGCAAGAACAGCGAGGACAAGGACCCGCTGTCGGTGGTCGGCGTACTGCGCCGCATCGACATCACCAGCGTGCTGTTCTTCCTCGGCATCCTGCTGGCGGTGTCCGCGCTGTCCAGCGCCGGCCACCTGATCCAGGTCGCCACCTACCTCAAGGACAGCCTGGGCAACGTCTACAGCATCGCCATCTCCATCGGCATGCTCTCGGCGGTGGTGGACAACGTGCCGATGGTTGCCGGTGCGATGAAGATGTACCCGCTGGTCAGCCCGGAAACCCTGGCCACCGCCGCCGCCAGCGAACTGCCCTGGCTGCGCAACTTCGTGGTCAACGGCAACTTCTGGGAAATGCTCGCCTACTGCGCCGGCACCGGCGGCAGCTGCCTGATCATCGGCTCGGCGGCCGGGGTGGCAGCCATGGGCATGGAGAAGATCAACTTCATCTGGTACCTGAAGAAGATCACCGGCCTGGCCTTTATCGGCTACCTGGCCGGCGCCGCCACCTATATCGCCATCGCCAGCCTGTAACAGGGAGCGCCGCACATGGACGTGAGCAAGACCCGCACCAGCTTCTATCGCCGCCTCTACGTCGCCTGGCTGATCGACAGCGGCCAGGCTGCCAGCGTGCCGGCGCTGATGGCCGCCACCGGCATGCCGCGGCGCACCGCCCAGGACACCCTGGCGGCGCTGGCCGAACTGGATATCGACTGCCAGTTCGAGCAGAACGCGGGCGAGCGCAACAACGCCGGGCACTACCTGATCCGCGACTGGGGCCCGTTCGACAAGCGCTGGATCGCCGCTAACCTGCAACAGATCAAGACCACCCTCGGTTATCCCTGAAATACTCGCCAGCATTTAGAGCCTGCTCACAGCCTAGCGAGCTAGGTTCCTGCAAGGCGAAAACAGGAGAGGAGGCGCAGTTTACTGGTGGTAAATGAGCACTACTCGTTTCACTCGCCCTTCGGGCCGCGCTAAAGCGCGTTAGCCGCAAGCGGCTTGCCGAGCCTGTTTTACTCGCGTCGCTCGCCCTTCGGGCCAGCCTTCGGCTGTTACTCCCGTTGGTCATTTCAACGCAGCAGGTTGTGAGCAGGCGTTAGGGAGTTGCAATGAATCTGGATCTGCTGTGGGTGCTGGGCCTGCTGGCCGGCGCCGTCACCCTCTTCGTCATCGGCAAGCCGCGCATGGACGTGGTCGCCCTGCTGGTGCTGGTCGCCCTGCCGCTGAGCGACGTGCTCGACCTGCAACAGAGCCTGGCCGGCTTCAGCGATGCCAACGTGATCCTGATCGCCGCGCTGTTCGTCATCGGCGACGGTCTGGTGCGCACCGGCATCGCCTACCGCCTCGGCGACTGGCTGGTGGCCAGGGCCGGCAGCAGCGAGACGCGCCTGTTGCTCCTGCTGATGCTGACGGTGGCCGGCCTCGGCTCGGTGATGAGCTCCACCGGCGTGGTGGCGATCTTCATCCCGGTGGTGCTCGGCGTCGCCGCACGCCTGCGCATCGCCCCGGCGCGGCTGATGATGCCGCTGGCCTTCGCCGGGCTGATCAGCGGCATGCTCACCCTGGTGGCCACCCCGCCCAACCTGGTGGTGCACGCCGAGCTGCGCCGCGCCGGCCTGGACGGTTTTTCCTTCTTCGACTTCACCCCCATCGGCCTGGCCGTGCTGCTGCTCGGTATCGGCTACATGCTGCTGGCGCGGCGCTGGCTGGCGCGCAGCGCGGCCGGCCAGGGCGACGAGCCGCCACGCCTGACCCTCGCCGATCTGGCCGAACGCTACCGCCTGAACGGCCGCGAGCGGCGCCTGCAACTGCGCGCCGACTCGCCGCTGGCCAACCAGGTGCTCAACGAGCTGGCACTGCGCCGCGACTACGGCATCAACGTGATCGCCGTCGAGCGTCGCCGACGCCTGCGCAGCCTGCTGCTGGTGGCCAGCGGCAACACCCAGCTGGAGCCCGGCGACGTGCTGCTGGTGGACATCGCCAGCCCGACCATCGGCCTGCTCGGCAGCTACCAGGCACTCGGCCTGGAACCCATGCCGCTGGCGCACTCCTACTTCAGCCTGCACGCCCACCAGTTGGGCCTGGCCGAGGTGGCGCTGCCGCCGGAGTCGCAGCTGCCGGGCAAGACCATCCAGGAACTGGGCTTTCGCTCGCGGCACAAGCTCAACGTGGTCGGCCTGCGCCGCCAGGGCCGGGCCCTGGAAGGCCTGCTGGTGGACGAGAAGCTCAAGGCCTCGGACTGCCTGCTGGTGGCCGGCGAGTGGAAGGACATCCACCGCCTGCAGGCACAGAGCCGCGACTTCCTGGTGCTCAGCCTGCCGGCGGAAGTGGCCGAGGTGGCGCCGGCCGCGCGCAAGGCGCCCTACGCCCTGCTCAGCCTGGCGGTGATGGTGGCGCTGATGGTGTCCGGCCTGGTGCCCAACGTGCTGGCCGCGCTGATCGCCTGCCTGCTGCTGGGCGCGTTTCGCTGCATCGACCTCGATAGCGCCTACCGCGCCATCCACTGGCCGACGCTGATCCTCATCGTCGGCATGCTGCCCTTCGCCCAGGCCCTGCAGCAGACCGGCGGCGTCGAGCTGGCGGTCCGGCTGCTGGTCAGCGGCCTGGGCGGCGCCGGGCCCTACCTGATCCTCGCCAGCCTGTTCGCCCTGACCGCGCTGATCGGCCTGTTCATTTCCAACACTGCCACCGCGGTGCTGATGGCGCCGGTGGCCATCGCCACCGCGCAGGCGCTGGACGCCTCGCCGCTGCCCTTCGCCATGACCGTGGCGCTGGCCGCCTCGGCGGCGTTCATGACGCCGATCTCCTCGCCGGTCAACACCCTGGTGCTCGGCCCCGGCCAGTACCGCTTCGGCGACTTCGTGCGCATCGGCGTGCCCTTCACCCTGCTGGTGATGGTCGTCAGCGTGCTGCTGGTGCCGCTGATCTTTCCGCTCTGAGCTTCTGCGGTGCGCACGGCGCACCCTATGGATCGCAACGGCCGGAGACGTAGGGTGCGCCGCGCGCACCAGCTTCCCTTCGATGCCAGCGGAACCACGAACTGTGCGCGCCAGACCCGGCTGTGGGAAAATCCCGCGCCCCGACTCGCCAGATGCCCGCCATGCCCCAGCCGCCGAAACGCCCGCGCAAGCCCGCCCCGCCCGCCGTCAAGACCGCTCCGGCCAAGGGCCAGCTGCACCCGCGCAACCGCCACCAGGGCCATTACGACTTTCCCGCGCTGATCCGGCTCAGCCCCGATCTGGGCCGCTTCGTCATCGCCAACCCCTACGGCAAGCCGAGCATCGACTTCGCCGATCCGGCCGCGGTGAAGGTCTTCAACCGCGCCCTGCTCAAGCAGTTCTACGGCATCGAGCACTGGGACATTCCCGACGGCTACCTGTGCCCGCCGATCCCCGGGCGCGCCGACTACCTGCACAACCTCGCCGATCTGCTGGCCAGCGAGAATGCCGGGCAGATCCCACGTGGCGGCGCCATCCGCGCCCTGGATATAGGCGTCGGCGCCAACTGCATCTACCCGCTGATCGGCCACTGCGAATACGGCTGGCACTTCACCGGCGCCGATATCGCGCCCGAGGCGCTGGCCTCGGCGCGCGCCATAGTCGCCGCCAACCCGCAACTGAGCGGCGCCGTCGAACTGCGCCAGCAAGGCGCGCCGCAGCATATCTTCCAGGGCCTGCTGCAGCCCGGCGAACGCTTCGACCTGAGCCTGTGCAACCCGCCCTTCCACGCCAGCGCCGACGACGCCAGCCGCGGCAGCACGCGCAAGTGGCGCAACCTCGGCAAGCTCGACCCCAAGCGCAAGCTGCCGCTGCTCAACTTCGGCGGCCAGTCTGCCGAGCTGTGGTGCCCGGGCGGCGAGGCGGCCTTCCTCAAGCGCATGGCCAGCGAGAGCGCGCAGGTGGCCGAGCAACTGCTGTGGTTCAGCAGCCTGGTGTCCAAGGGCGGCAACGTCGAACTGCTGCAAGGCTGGCTGGCCAAGGCCGGCGCGTGTGAGGTGCGGGTGCTGGGCATGGCCCAGGGCCAGAAGCAGAGCCGCCTGGTGGCCTGGACCTTCAAGGATGCCGAGCAGCGCAGCGCCTGGCGCAAAGACCGCTGGAACTAGGCCGTAGGGTGTCGCGGGCCGCCCAGGCCGTGCGCAGCAAACAAATCGCGGCCACCGCTCCATTGGTGCGCACGGCGCACCCTACAGGCTAGGAGCGCCGACACCGAGCCGGGCCCTAGGGTGTCGCGGGGCCGCCTAGGCCGGGCGCACCAAGCCATCTACCAGGGCAACCAGCCGCCCAGGCCCAGCCACAAGCCCGCCGCAGCCATGCTCAGCAGGGTCACCGGCACGCCGCTGCGGGCGTAGTCGACGAAGCCGATGCGTACGCCTTGGCGCTTCGCCCCCTCGGCGACGATCAGGTTGACCACGCTGCCGATCAGCAGCAGGTTGCCGGCCAGGGTCGACATCAGCGCCAGCCCCACCAGCACCGGCTCCGACAGTTCCGGCAGCAGCCCCAGCAGCAGCACCACGAAGGGCACGTTGCCGATCAGGTTGCTGGCCAGCAGCGAAGCCGAGGCCAGCGCCCACACGCCCTGCGGCAACAGGCCGTGTTCGGCGAGCCAGTGCCCGGCGCCGGCCAGCTCCGGCAGCTCCAGCGCCGCGCCGCTGACCAGAAATAGCCCGGCGAACAGCAGCAGCAGGTTCCAGTCCACCTTGTGCACATAGTCGCGGCTGTCCACCCGCCGCGACACCATCACCAGCGCCGCCACCAGCAGCGCCGACAGCTCGCGCGGCAGCGCCGTGGCGAACAGCGCCAGCAGCGCCATACTGGCCGCCAGCGGCTTGAGGTAGCTGTGCGCGCCGTAGATGCACGCCGCCGGGGTTTCCTCAGGCGGCAGCGGCTGCGGCGTGCCCCAGCGCCCCCGCCACTGCAGCCAGAGCACGGCGTAGACGATGACCATGGCCAGCAGCGCCACCGGCGCAGCCAGGGCCAGATAGCCCCAGAAATCCAGGCCGCCGGCCTGGCCGATAAGGATGTTCTGTGGATTGCCGATCAGGCTGGCGGCCGAGCCGGCGTTGCACGACAGCGCCAGGGCCAGGAGAAACGGCCGCGGATCGAGGCCGCGCAGCTGCAGGCTGTGGCACAGCAGCGGGGTCAGGGCGAAGGCGACGATATCGTTGACCAGCAGCGCCGAGAGCAGCCCGCCGAGCAGCACCACCCCGGCCAGCAGCAGCGCCGGGCGCTGGGCATGGTGGGTCAGGTACTGGTTGAGCCAGGCGTACACCCCGGAGAAGTCGAACTGCGCGGAAATCAGCATCAGCGCCAGCAACAGCAGCAAGGCCCCGGCATCCAGGTGCCGCGCCGCCTCGTCCATGCTCAGCGCGCCGCTGACCAGCAACAGCACCGCGGCGCAGGCGGCGATCCAGCTGCGGTCGATGCGCAGCCCGCGCACGCCGCCAGCGGCCATGCCCAGGTAGGTGAGAACGAAAAGACCGAGGGTCAGCCAGGAAGATAACGCCATGGGGGAATGCTCGCCGCCGTTGTCCGCGAGCCGGGATGTCGCGTGCTGCGCACTCTAGTGCGCCGCCTCGCAATAATCCATGGCCCGGGCAGCGCCGCCCGCCCGCATTTCGGCGCCGGCCCGGCGCTGCCCGGAAAGATGCGCTTGCAACTGCAGCGGCCGAGGGGCAGACAGCGGCCGGCGCGCCTGACTAAGATCAACACAGGGCAAGCAGCACAGTGCCAGCATGGCGCCGTCTGCCTGCGCGAGGAGTGCTCATGGCTTACCGCTTCGCCATCCTGCTGTCGATCCTGCTGTGCAGCGCCCTGGCCCGCGCCGAGGCGCCGCTGCTGCGCATCAGTGCCGGCGAATGGCCGCCCTACCTGTCCGCCACGCTGGAACGCCAGGGGCCGGTCGCCCACCTGATCGGCGATCTGCTGGCCGAGGAGGGTTACCGCGTCGAGTTCCACTTCCTGCCCTGGCCACGCGCCTACGCCGAGGCCGCCGCCGGGCGCTTCGATGCCAGCGCGGTGTGGATGCACAAGGCCGAGCGCGAGGCGGATTTCCTGTTCAGCGCGCCGTTGCTCGACGAGCAGTTCGTGTTCTTCCACCTCAAGAGCCAGCCGTTCGACTGGCGGCGTTTCGACGACCTCAGTGGCATGACCCTCGGCGGCGGCCTGGAATACAGCTACGGCCCGGCCTTCGACGCCTTTCTGCAGAGCGGCAAGGTGCGCATGGAGCGGGTCTCCAGCGACCGGCAGAACTTCGAGAAGCTGCTCAAGGAGCGCGTGGTGCTCTACCCGCAGGAGATCAACGTCGGCTATGCCGCGCTGCGCAACCAGTTCGGCGCGGCCGATGCGGCACGCATCACCCACCACCCCAAGCCGCTGCTCAGCAACCTCAGCTACCTGATGCTGCCCAAGCGCCTGGCCGCCAGCGACGCCCTACGCGCCCGCTTCGACGCCCGCCTGCAGCAATACCGCGACAGCGGCCGCTACCAGCGCTACTTCGACGACCTGCAGACGGGCCGCTATCTGCCCGTCGCGCCGGCGCCACACTAGCTCTGCGCCGCCCCCTGCTGCAATTCGGCCAGCACCAGATCGGCCACCGGCCCGCCGGAGGCCGGGTTCTGCCCGGTGATCAGGCGCTGGTCGGCGATGGCGAACGGCAGCCAGGGTTCCGGTGCCTTCTCGTAGTGGGCGCCGCGCCGAACCAGCTCGGTCTCGGTGAGAAAGGGCACGTGCTGATCCAGCTGGGCGAGCTTCTCCTCGGTATTGGAGAAGCCGGTGACGCGCTTGCCGGCCACCAGCAGCGCGCCGTCGGACAGCCTGATGTTGAGCAGGCCGACCGCGCCGTGGCAAACCGAGGCGACCACCCCGCCGGCCTCGTAGATGTCGCGCGCCAGCGCCTGCAGTGCGGCGTTGTCGGGGAAATCCCAAAGCACCCCGTGGCCGCCGGCGTAGTAGATCGCCGCGTAGTCCTCGGCCCCGACCTGATCCGGGCGCAGGGTGGCGCCTAGGCGGTTCATGAAGGCCTTGTCCTGATACCACTGCCAGTCCACCGGCTCGGCCATCGCCAGGCTGTGCGGGTCGATGGGCGTATAGCCGCCCAGCGGGCTGACGTAGTCCACCGTGTGACCGTCCGCCTGCAGTTTCTTGACGAAATGCACCGCCTCGCCCAGCCACAGACCGGTGGCCCGGTCGAGGTTGGGATACTTGGCCACGCTGGTCAGCACCACCAGGATCTTCTTGCCCATCGCTTCTGCTCCTGTAGCGGGTGAAGGGCGCCGCCCGCGCGGCGCATACCCCACCACAGTAGAACAGTTGCCGGTCCTTTCCCCGCCAGCGGACGGACGGCCCCAGGCCGTAGGGTGGATGTCGCTTGCCACATCCACCAGAGCGGTGGAGCGGTGGATCGGTGAAGCGTGATCCACCCCTACGCGCTGAATCGGTGCAGCGCGATCCTCCGTGCAGGGATCGCCGGCAAGCCGGCTCCTACGGACCGCGTCGCCTAGCGGATAAACTCGCGGCTGACCTGGCGGAACAGCTCGCTACCGGCCTGCTCCAGCCACTCGAAGGCGACCATCTCGCGCGAGACGATCGTCGCCCCGGCGCGCTCCATCCGCGCCAGGCCCAGGGCCTTGTCGCTCGGCCGCCGCGAGCCCACCGCCTCGTCCACCACGAACACCTCGCGCCCAGCGGCGAGCAGGCCGAGCACCGTCTGCAGCACGCAGACGTGGGTTTCCGCGCCCATCACCACGAACTGCCGACGCGCGCCGCCGGGCAGGTCGAACAGCCCGGCGCCTGCCGTGGCGGCAAAGTGGATCTTCTCGCGCACCGCGCCCGCCGGCAGCAGCTCGCGCAGCGGCGCCAGGGTCGGCCCCAGGCCCTTGGGGTACTGCTCGGTGGCGATCACCGGCACCTGCAGGCGCTGCGCCAGACGCAGCAGCCAGGCGGCCTGCTCGGCCAGCTCGGCGGCGCCGTCGATGGCCGGCAGCAGGCGCTCCTGCAGGTCGATCAACAGCAGGGTGGACTCATTGGCTTGCATCAACATCGCTACGCTCCTTCCTTCACCGCAAAACGCGCGTCGAGCCGGCTGTAGCCGAGGCCGACGCCCTTGTATACGCGCAGCTGCACCGGGATGCGCTCCTTCATCGCCTCGACGTGACTGATCACGCCGATGGTCTTGCCGCTGGCGTTGAGGTTGTCCAGCGCGTCCAGCGCCACTTCCAGGGTCTCGCCGTCGAGGGTGCCGAAGCCCTCGTCGAGAAACAGCGAGTCGATGCTGGTCTTGTGGCTGACCAGGTCGGACAGTGCCAGGGCCAGCGCCAGGCTGACCAGAAAACTCTCGCCGCCGGACAGGGTGCGGCAGTCGCGCGCCACGTCGGCCTGCCAGGTGTCGAGCACTTCCAGCTCCAGCTCGCCGCTGCCCTTGCGCGCCAGCTGGTAGCGGCCGTGCAGGCGCGCCAGCTGGCGGTTGGCCAGGTGGATCAGGTGATCCAGGGTCAGGCCCTGGGCGAACTTGCGGAACTTGGCGCCGTCGGCCGAACCGATCAGACCGTTGAGCTGCTGCCACAGCGCGTGCTCGCTCTGCTGCGCCTCGATCTCGGCGAACAGCGCCTGCTGGCTGCTGCGCCGCGCATCGTCGGCCTGCAGCTGCGCGCGCAGTTCGCCCTGACGCTGGCTCAGCGCGCGCACTTCGCCCTGCAGCGCCTGCAGCTGCGCGTCCAGCTCGGCCAGCGCCAGTTCGGTCTGCGGCGCAGCGCGCAACTGCTGCAGCTGCGCCTCGGCGGCGGCCAGCAGGGTCGCCGCCTCGGTCAGGGCGCGCTGCAATCGCGCCTGCAGGGCGGCGAGGCGCTCGCGTTCGTCCTCGGCCAGCAGCGCGGCGAGGAACGCCGGCAGGTCGGCGAAGGGGCTGGCCGCCAGCGCCTGCTGCCAACGCTGCTCGGCGTCGTTCAGGCGCGCCTGCAGTTGCTGCAGCAGCGCCTGCTGGCTCTGCTCCCGGCCACGCAGGGCATCGCCTTCGCGCTGGGCGCTGGCAAGATCGGCGGCCGCATCCTGCAGGGCCTGCTCGGCTTGCGCCGCAGGCTCGGGCTCGGCCCATGCCGAGGCGCCTGCCGCCTGCCAGCGCTGCTGCCACTGAGCGGCCTGCGCCTCGGCCTCGGCGAGCAGGCGCTGCGCCTCGCGCTGCTGCTCCTGCAGCTGCTGATCCTGCGCCTGGGCCTGCTGCCAGTCGCGCCAGGCGCCTTGCTGTTCGTCCAGCCAGGCGGCGCCATCGGCCGGCAACTGGTCGGCGAAGCCGTCCAGGCTGGCCAGCAGCGCCTGGCCCCGGTGCTGCAGCTCCCGCTCCAGCTGCTGCAGACGCCCCTGCTGCTCGGCCTGGCGCGCCTGCAGGTTGTGCAGATCGCGCGCCAGCAGCGCCTGGCGTTGCTGCGTATCGGCCAGGGCCCGCTCGGCGACCTCGCGGGCGCCGCGCGCCTGCGCCAGTTCGGCCTGCCGGCTCTCGACCTGGGCCAGCCGGCCCTGCACCTGCGCCAGGCCCTGCTCATGGCTGCGCTGCAGCTCGGCCAGGGCCGCGCCATCGGCCAGCGACAATGCCTGCTCGGCCAGTTGCTGCTGCCACTGCGCATCCAGCTGGGCAGTCTGTTCGCGGGCCTGCTCCAGCTGCTGCTGTAGTTGGGCGATCTGCGTGGCCAGGCGGGTCAGCTCGTCGCGCAGGCTGGCGCCCTGGTCCTCCAGCTGCGCCAGATCGTGGCGGCACCGCTCCAGCGCCTGGCGCGTGGCGGAAACATCGAGCGCCTGGTACTGGCTGACCGCCGGGTGCTGGTGCGAGCCGCACAGCGGGCAGGCCTCGCCCGGCTGCAAGCGGGCGCGATAGGCCTGCAGATCCTCGATGCGCTGTTCCTGCTCCAACAGCTTATCCTTGTCGGCCAGCTGCTGCTTGAGCGCCTTGTAGCGCTCGCGCAGGGCGCCGATTTCGTCCTGCTTGCCGGCGTGCTGGTGCTGCAGCTGCGCCAGGCGCGGGGTCAGCTCGGCGAGCTGCCCGGCCAGGCGTTCGCGCGTCTGCGCCAGCTGCTCCAGACGGTCCAGCGCCCTGCCCTGCACCTGCAGCTGCTGCCAGCGCTGGCGCAGCCCGGCCTCGCCGCCGTCGCCGAGCAAGGCCTGCAGCTCGACCTGCTGCCGGGCTTCGCTGGCGCGCGCCTGCTCCAGGCGCTGGGCGGCTTGCTCATGCTGCGCCAAGCGCTCCTCGCCTTGACGCTGCAGGGCGACGAGTTGCTCGGCCTCCTGCGCCAGGCGCGTCTGCAGCGCCTGCTGCTCCCTGAGCAGCTGCCCGCGCTGGTCGAACTGCGCGCGCCAGCCGCCCAGCAACTCGCCCAGCCGCGCCCGCTGCGGAGCAGCGCTCAGGCAGGCCTGCAGGCTTTGCCGCCGTTCGAGCAGCGCCTGCAATTCGCCCTGGCGCAGACTCAAGACTTGCTCGGCATAGCGGCTGGCCAGCCAGAGCTGCTGGCGCTCGCGCTCGGCACTGCCGCGCTGCTGCCGTTGCAACTCGTCCAGCCCCTCGCGCGCCTGCTGGCTGTCCTGCTGCGCCTGCTGCCAGCCCTGGTACAGCGGCTGCAACCGCGCCGCCGGCTCGCTGGCGGCCAGGCGCTGCAGCTCGCCAGCCGCCTGCGCCTGAGCCTGCTGCGCCTGCTCCAGCCCCAGCTGCGCCTGCTGGCACTGCTGCTCGGCCTGGTGCAGGGCCTCGCGCCAGCGGCGCTGGGCCTGCAGGCTTTGTTGCCGGGCCAGCAGCGGCGCTTCCTCCTGGCTCAGGCGCTGGTGCTCGGCCTGCAATTCGCCGCGCTGCGCCTCGTCGAGCAGTTCCATGCCCTGGGCGCGGCTTTTCAGCAGGTTCAGCGCCTGCTCGGCGGCCTTGGTGCGCTCGTAGACCTGCTGCGAAATCCGCCCGTACACCTCGGTGCCGGTCAACTCCTCGAGCAGCTCGGCGCGCTGATTGGCGCCCGCCTCGAGAAAGGCGGCGAAACCGCCCTGGGCCAGCAGCATGGACTTGGTGAAGCGCTCGAAGTCCAGGCCGGTGAGCTCGGCGGTCAGGCTCTCCTTCTCGCGAATCTTGTCGGTGAGGATCTCGCCGCCGGCGATGCGCGCCAGCTCCACCTTGGGCGCCTGCAGCGCGCCGTCGACCTTGTCGCGCGCGCGGCGCTGGCTCCAGAAGGCGCGATAGCCCTGGCCCTTGACCTCGAACTCGACCTCCGCCAGGCAGTCGGCGGTGTGCCGGGTCATCAGCTCGTTGCCGCCGGCCGACAGCGTGCCCATGCGCGGCGTGCGGTGATACAGGGCCAGGCAGATGGCGTCGAGCAGCGTGGTCTTGCCCGCCCCGGTGGGCCCGGTGATGGCGAACAGGCCGCTGTCGGCGAAGGGCGCGGCGGAAAAATCGATCCTCCACTCGCCCTTGAGCGAATTGAGGTTCTTCAGGCGCAGGCTGAGGATTTTCATGCGGGAATGGCTAGCCGGGAATCAGGCGGGCATTCTGGCATTGTTGGCCGATGGCTGCAGCGGCTTGGCTGGTTCACCCGCCTGCGCGGACGGCTGAACGACCAAGGCGGTAGATTTCAAGAACAGTCTGGATATACGAATGCAACCGCGCTGACGACAGGTGCAAAAGCACAGCATTGCTCGCTACTTGTGGAGCGAGTCCATAGAAGTTGTTAGATGCTTTGTGCACGGTCTTCGTTGTGGTGCCATATACGAAGAATAACGACTGTTTCTGTGTGGACTGAATAGCGAATTATGTACTTTCCGAAAACTGCATCGCGAATAACTTTTGGAGTTGGAGCAAGCTCGACAGTGCGGCCCGCTTCTGGAAATAGACAAAGAGTATCGATGCGGGAAATGAGCTCTGCAGCAACGCGTGCAGCAGCAAGAGGATCTTTCTCTGCTATGAATTCGCGCAAGCGAACGAGGTCTGCTACGGCGTTTTCTGAGTAGACCAGTCTCATTGACCAGCCTTCGGTGGCGATAGCTCATTGGTGGTGCCCCAACTTTGGAGCCAAGCATTTACTGCTTCTCCGGAAACGACCCGGCCTTGCGCCACTGACTCCATAGCTTGCAGTGTTTCCTGCCAGCGGGACTGCTCTAGCTCCTGACGCTCAAAAAACTCTTTAAGCGCTTGATTGATAAGCCAACTTTTACTTCTGTGAAGCTTTTCGGCCATAGCCCCAAGATTTTCTTCGAGCTCTGGTTGAAGACGGACGGTTGTGACGCTCATCGGGATGCCCTCCTTACGGCTGAATGCAATGTATTACATGGTATTCAACCCGGCAAGTAGGTGCGACGCATGGTAGACAGCGGCACGCATCGGGCAGCGCTGGCGCTGGCCAACACGCTGGTGCGGATCTGCTGGGCGGTATGGTGCCATGAGCGGCGTTTCAGCGACGACTGGCAAAGTGTGAAGCCCGCCTGACGGCGGGGGTAATCAGGAAGGCGTGATGGTTTTCTGGTGGTTGTGGCGAGCAGCAGCACTGTCGGAACAGACGAGTCCTGCAGAGGAATATGGCCGATAACAATGCTGATCCACGTGATCGCTTGAACGCTTGGCCCCCGCTGTGCGAACTACAGAATGACCAGGGCGGAAAAGCCCAAAACAGGCCGGATATACGAATGCAACCGCGCTGACGACAGGTGCAAAAGCAAAGCTTTGCTCACTACTTGTGGGGAGAGTCCATATACAATTGTTAGCTATTTCCAAGCATATAAGCGCGAAGCTGCCGCTCTTCTCTCATAACGAAGAGGATGAAAACCTGTTTGCCATCTTCACGATAAAGAACCCGGCAGGGTGGTGCCACTAGCTCTCTATAAACGGAATTTGGAAGTTCTGGCGGAATTCGACCTGATTGGGGAAAACTTTCCAGGCGTTTGGTTTTTTCGAAAACAGCGCTGACTAACTGGCTTGCTGCTGTGGGATTATCTAGGGCTATGTACTCAGCGATGGCTTCCAGCTCTTGGAGGGCGGGTTCCGTCCAGATTACTTCAGCCATTTGCTCATTTTCTCCTTGGCCTCACTTTGGGTGTACGTCCTCCCTTCAAGGACAGCGCGCTCTCCACGTGAGAGCCCTTCAAGCAGTGCCAGTCGACGTTGCATGAACTCGTAATCCTGTACATCGACGAGATACGCAGATGGTTGGCCATGCTCGGTGATCAGTACCGGCTCCTTTGAGACATGCAGATCTGCAAGGATTTTCGTAGCTTGGCGCTTGAGATTGGTGACGAGCTCAACTTTCATGGTGGCACCCTGAACTAGGTAGGAGTGATACTATAGTGTCACTTTCGGGGTGGCGCAAGCAGAGCTAACGTTTGGTTAAGGGGCGGGCTTTAGCCCGTCCCAGTGAGCGAAGCGAACGGCTTGAACCACTAGTTATGTTTCACCATTGCACATTAACCTTGCCTAGATCCACTGTTCCACCGACACCCATGTCTTGAGGATATTTTACAAGCTTTGATGCGACCAGTTTTCCATTGCAGGAAATGCGTATTTGATAATTATTTGAGTACGGTGAAACAGTGAAGCCATCATGGAAATTTCCGCTTACTTCCACAGTTTTCCAAGGTTGGGCGCTTTCTTCATTTCTTAAGCTAAGGGAGAGTGAGCATTTTTCTTTGTTTGGCAAGCCAACTAACGCTCCTTGAACCATAAACATTCCATCACCCATTCGGATGCATGATGATGTAAGCAGTGCAAGACCTAGAATGATCAAGTGGCGCATCACAATGTAAACCCTTGGTCGAACATAACGTTTGGTTAAGGGGCCGGCTTTAGCCGGTCCCGCAGTGAGCGAAGCGAGTGGCTTGAATGCTGTTAGAGTGCTGTTAGCGCGGAAAAATCGTTGGCTATTTTTTGAAGCTTACCGCTTTCATGCGCCCAAATATAAATTTCTTGCCCAAAAGATGTACCTTCTTTTAGCAGAACCAACTGGTCGCCGCTGCCGTTGCCGGCAATTGCTATTGCCTCTTCAGGAAAGCCTGGCCAGCTTTTTAAGTGACTAGTCTCTTTTATTATATGGTTTGCGGTGCGAGACAGACGCTTGCGATCCGACGTGTCGGCTATAGGGTACTGCTGCCAAACATCATCTTCGATTTCTAGCTCCCCGCCATTACTTATAAGCATTGAGCTTCGGTAAGAGGCTGGGAGCTTTGCCTGTAACAATTCCTCTGCTGCAGAGATAAAATTTTCGGCTAGATCAAAGGGCATAGAAAAGCACTCTAACGTTTGGTTAAGGGGCGGGCTTTAGCCCGTCCCGAGTGAGCGCAGCGAACGACTTGAACCACTAGTTAGGTGGCGCTCGAAATTTTAGCTTTTCTACTGCTTCTTTCCAGGCTGTTTCGAATTCATCCCTGGTAATCGGGGTATCGCAAAAATCAGCAATGCTCATGTTGGTATCAAGCCAGAAGCCATAGTTTTCTTTATTTGGCCCTGCGATGACCGGTGTGCCATTTTTGGTTATACCGATTTCACGATTGGGTAAACCTCTGTCGTCAAACTCTATTAGCCATTCATTTACTAGATGAAGTTTCGATTCATAGCCAGGATTGGCTCTTGGTATAAAACTCAGAAGTGCTCTTTCGATGCGCTCAACGATTGAAGGGGTTGGTCGCTTCCAGTCTGTTGCTTTAGTGGTGCGAATGAATTGCACGAATAAGCTACCTAACTATCGGAGCTAAGCACCGCTCGCGCGCTTTTTGGCGAGTGTGTGCTTGAGCGACTAGTTATCCGACAATATTGCACTCCCTGCGCAGCAGGGCGGTAAATGCAATGAAAACTCGGACGGGAGAAAAACGAAAGAATACGGCGCACCGCTGTATAGACACTCGGTGTGTGCATTAACTTCGTTATGCTCCACCGAGTGTCTATACAGCGTAATAGCTGCTTTTTCGAGTTTTCGCCAGTCGGATTCCTTGCCATTTACGGTTTCCCTACGCCGATGGGGCCTATTGTTGGGTAACTATAAATAGACACCAAATGGTGTATAACCTGCCGACCGGCAGTGGTGGATAACCTTCCTTGTCATCTAGCAGCTCCTGTCTACTGCGCGGCTTGCGGCGAGGCGATGGGGTGTTTGGCAGGTTATACACCATGCCGGATAAATAGTGGCAACGAGCGATCATGCCTAGGCAAACCCGGGCTTTTCAGAACGCTTCGCCCGTTTGCTCGGCGAACTCAGCCCTGTTCGCCCCACACATCTTCCAGCACCCTGCGATA
Organism: Pseudomonas sp. NPDC077186; assembly: GCF_044543505.1. Classification (NCBI taxonomy): domain Bacteria; kingdom Pseudomonadati; phylum Pseudomonadota; class Gammaproteobacteria; order Pseudomonadales; family Pseudomonadaceae; genus Pseudomonas; species Pseudomonas sp. NPDC077186. The sequence goes on along the minus strand of NZ_JBITWE010000005.1, from coordinate 59,961 downwards.
AAGCCCCTGCAAGCGCTGCGTCTCTTCCGCGCCCAGTTGTTCCTGCTGTAGGCGTCTGTCGAACACCTCGGCGGCGGACAGCTCGTCCAGCGTCTCGCGCGCCTCGCTGGTCAGGCTGGCGGCGGCGTTGCCACGCTCGCGTCGGATGCGCAGCACTTCCACCGGCAGCCCTTCGCACAGTGCGGCGATGCGGCTGTGCAGGTCGCTCAGGTAGTCGTCGCCGCGCACCTGCACCTCCAGCCATACCGGCCGTTCGGCGCTGCCCTGGGCGGCCTGTTCGGCGATGGCATCCGCCAGTTCCGCCAGCGAGCCGCGCAGGCTGGCCAGGGGCTGGAAGCAGGGTACGGGCAGCGGCGTGACCGCCTGCAAGGCGCCGGCGCCGAACTCGACCAGCAGCACTTCCTTCTGCTGCCTGGCCTCGTCGAAGGACAGCGCAATCGGCGAGCCGCAGTAGCGGATCTGCTCCAGGCCGGCGACCTTCTGCGGCCGGTGGATATGGCCCAGGGCGATATAGTCGGCCGGCGGGAAGGCGCTGGTGGGAAAGGCCTCCAGGCTGCCGACGTAGATCTCGCGCACCGATTCGCTGGCGCTGGCGCCGACCGTGGTGAGGTGGCCGCTGGCGACGATCGGCAGGGCCAGGCCCAGTTCGGCGCGGCGGGCCTCGGCCAGGGCGAACAGCGCCCGGTAGTGCTCGGCGATGGCCTGCTGCAGCGACTGCTGCTTGTCCTGCGCGCTCTGCCCGGCCTGGCTGGCCAGCACCTCGCGCGGACGGATAAAGGGAATGGCGCAGAGGATGGCACCCGGCGCGCCGGCGCGGTCGTGCAGCACCAGCAGCTGTTCGGCGGGATCGAGGCCGACGCCGGGGACCACCCGCGCGCCGAGCTGGGCCAGCAGGGTTCTGCTCTCGCCGAGCATGGCCGGCGAGTCGTGGTTGCCGCCGAGCACGATCAGCGCGCAGCCGGAGTCGCGCAGCTCGACCACCAGGCGGTTGTACTGCTCGCGCGCATAGCTGGGCGGCGCGCCGGTGTCGAACACATCGCCGGCGATCAGTAACACGTCCACCGCGTGCGCCCGCACCTGTTCCAGCAGCCAGGCGCAAAACGCCTGGTGCTCGGCCTGGCGGGTCTTGCCCATGAAGTGCTGGCCCAGGTGCCAGTCGGAGGTGTGCAGAAGGCGCATGGCGGGATTCACAATCAAAGCGGCAGACCATGCATGGCTTTTCGTCTTGGCGCAAGAACCCGCCCAGCACCCTCGGCGCCAGCATGTGATGGCCAAATAATCTCATTTTGCCATTTCCGCCATTCGTCAACCTTCCCTATCATCGCCGCGCCCAGTAAGGGCAATTCGCCATGAGACTCACTACTAGGGAAGTAGTAACGGAATGCATAAATACAAATTTGGCAGCGCCCTCGCGCCCGTCGCCCTGTCGTTCATCCTGAGCGGATGCGCCAGCATCGTCAGCGAATCCACCTACCCGGTAAGCGTCACCAGCGCCCCGGAAGGCGCCGAGTTCGAAGTGCGCAACCGCGCCGGAAAAGTGGTGCACAAGGGCATGACCCCTGGCACCGTTTCGCTCAAATCCGGGGCCGGGTATTTCAAGGGAGAGGACTACACCATCGCATTCCGCAAGGAAGGCTTCTCGGAACAGACCACCACGCTGCACAGCAGCCTGGATGGCTGGTACTGGGGGAATATCGTGTTCGGCGGTCTTATCGGGCTGTTCGCGGTAGATCCCGCCACTGGCGCCATGTACAAGCTGCCGGAAGATGCCTCCGCGTCGCTGACGCCCGTCGTCGCCGACGCCAAGCCGGCGGATAGCCTCACGCTCAACAATCAGCCTCAGGCCGCTGAGCAATAGCCCAGCCAATAGCCCCGGCAACGCAGGATGACGGCAGCGCCGTCATCCTCCTTTCCAGTTTCACATTCCCCACTCCTGCACCACCATATGGGTCTTGACCCGCTGCATCTGCGGGAAGGCCTCGAGGGCGTCGCGGATCTCGCTCAGGCGCGTCATGCTGGCCGCCTCGACGTACACCAGCATGTCGGTCTCGCCGCTGATGCCGCAGCAGCGGCGGATCTCCGGATACAGGCGCATGCGCTCGACGTAGTCCTGGCAGCGGCCGTCCTTGTAGAACAGCTCGAAGAAGGCCTTGACCGCGTCCGCCCCCGGCTCGGCGACCTGGGCGTGGTAGCCGCGGATCACCCCGCTGCCTTCCAGCTGGCGGATGCGCTCGCTGACCGCCGAACGCGAGAGGTTCACCTCGCGGGCGATCTGGCTGACGGGGGTGCGCGCATCGCGGCGCAGCAGGGCGAGGATCTGGCGGTCGAACTTGTCCACGGGGGGTCTCAGACAACAAGCGGATTGAGGGACAGAACCGCCGTTTCGACGGCGAAAGCCGACGCCCTGCACGGGAGCGCCGGCTTACCATGGCGGGATTCTGCGCAAGGACACGAGCATACCCCATGAGTCGACTGAACAAGGAACTGGGCCTGCTGCAAGGCATCGCCCTGCTCAGCACCTCACTGCTCGGCACCGGCATCTTCGTGGTGCCGGCGCTGGCCGCCACCGCCGCCGGGCAGGCCTCGCTGTGGGCCTGGCTAGTGCTGATCGCCCTGGTGCTGCCGGTGGCCTTCACCTTCGCCCAGCTGGGCAAGCGCTTCCCCCATGCCGGCGGCGCGCCGCACCTGATCGGCCGCGCCTTCGGCCAGCGCCTGGAAGGGGTCAGCGCGCTGCTGTTTCTCGCCGTGCTGCCGGTCGGCCTGCCCGCCGCGCTGCATATCGCCAGCGGTTTCTGGCTGGCCCTGTTCGACCTCTCCGGCGCCGGGCTGCTGGCGATCCAGCTGGCCACCCTCGGCGCCATCCTGCTGCTCGGCCAGCGCCCGACCAGGGCCTCGGGCGTGCTGCAGGGGCTGATCGCGGTGGCGATAGTCGCCAGTGTGGCGCTGATCTGGTGGGTCGGCGACTTGCCGCGCGCCAGCCAGCCGCTGTTGCCGCCGCTGAGCGGCCAGTGGCAGCTGCTGCCGGCGGCGCTGGGGGTGATGTTCTGGTGCTTCGTCGGCATCGAGGCCTTCACCCACCTGGGCGAGGAGTTCAAGCGCCCCGAGCGCGACTTCCCCCTGGCCCTGCTGCTCGGCGTGCTGCTCGCCGGCCTGGTGTACTGGGCCTGCTCGGTGGCGGTGCTGAGCTTCGCCACCCATGGCGACGTGCACAGCGACACCACCGCCCTGCCGCGGCTGTTCGAGCTGCTGCTGGGCGAGCGCGCACGGGTGCTGGTGGCGCTGGTCGGCTACCTGGCCTGCTTCGCCTCGATGAACGTGTATATCCAGGGTTTCGCCCGGCTGATCTGGAGCCTGGCCGACGAGGGCAAGCTGCCCGCGCCCTTGGCCCAGCGCAATGGCCACGGCGTGCCGGCGCGCGCCTTGCTGCTGGTGGTGATCAGTTGCGCGCTGTGCGCGGGGCTGGCGGCCGTGCTGAAACTGTCGGTGGACGACCTGATCCGCTACGCCAACGGCAACTTCGTGCTGATCTACCTATTCAGCATGGCCGCAGGCGTGGTGCTGCTGCGTGGGGTGTGGCGCTGGCTGGCCGGGCTGGCCAGCCTGCTGTGCGCCGCGGTGCTGGCGATGCTCGGCACTGACGCGCTCTATGCCCTGGCCCTGCTCGGCCTGTTGCTGCTGCTCGATCAATTGCGTGCCACACGCAGGTCCCTGGCGTAGGGTGCGCCGTGAGCACCTGGGTTCGATAGTCGTTGTTCGCGGTGCGCACGGCGCACCCTACGACCCGCTTGATCCTACCGCCTGAGCTGTCCCGCGACACCCTATGGCGTGACCGCAGGCCGCTTGGGGTTCTATCCTTGCAGCGAACCCGCCTGCCCTCACCCGGCGCTGCGCGCCAGCTTCTCCCGCGGAAGAAGGACAGCAGGAAGGCGTCGCCTCGCGACTTTCAAATCCAAGGATGCCCCATGCGCCGCGTGCTGAACGACCTGAAGATCATGATCCTGGCCAACCTGTGGATAGTGCCGGTGGTGGCCGCGCTGGTCTGGGCGCTGTTCCAGTTCGTCGCCCCGCCGCCGCCGATGAGCGCCAGCATGGCCACCGGCACCCAGGGCGGCGCCTACCAGCAGTTCGCCGAACGGCTCAAGGAGGAACTGGCCAAGGAAGGCTTCGAGCTGCACCTGGTGCCCACCTCCGGCTCGCGCGACAACCTGCAGCAGTTGCTGGCCGACGCCCCCCAGGTGCAGATCGCCCTGGTGCAGAGCGGCCTGGAACGCCAGCTCGCGCCGGCCGAGCAGCAACGGCTGGAGAGCCTGGGGGCGATCTACCAGGAACCGCTGTGGCTGTTCTATCGGCGCGAGGCCAGCCTCGACCGCATCGCCGACCTGCTGCCGCTGCGCCTCGGCCTCGGCGGCGAAGGCAGCGGCACCCGCGCCGCCAGCGACGCCATTCTCGGCGCCAACGCCATCGCCCCAGAGCAATACCCCGCAACCTGGCAGAGCGTCGGCGGCGGCAAGGCGGCCCGCGCGCTGCTGGCCGGCGAGCTGGACGCGGCGTTCTTCGTCGGCCCAGCGGAGAACGCCCTGGTGCAGCAGCTGGCGGCCAGCCCCGACATCGCCCTGGCACACTTTCGCCGCGCCGCCGCCTACGAGGCGCGCCTGCCCTTCTTCAACCGCGTCACGGTCGGCGAAGGCCTGCTCGACCTGGCCAGCAACGCGCCGGATCGCGACATCGTCACCCTCGCCCCGGTGGCCACCCTGGTGGTCAACGAGGAGTTCAACCCCGGCCTGGTGCCGCTGTTTCTCGCCGCCAGCCGCGAGGTGATGAAGAACGGCACCCTGCTCGACGCCGCCGGCGCCTTCCCCAGCGCCGAGCCGCGCACCTTCGAGCTGCACCAGGATGCCGAGCACTACTACGCCAAGGGCCTGCCGATCCTGCAGCGCTACCTGCCGTTTCGCATCGCCTCGCTGGCCGACCGCTACATCATCCTGCTGATCCCGCTGATCGTGGTGATGATCCCGCTGGTCAAGGCGGTGGGGCCGATCTACCAGTGGCGCATCCGCGCGCGCATCTACCGCTGGTACAAGCACCTGCGCGAGATCGATCGCAAGCTGCACGCCGGCTCCCTGCCCGCCGAGCTGGACAGCGAGATCGAACGCCTGGAACGGCTGGAGGACGAACTGGCGGCGGTCGAGGTGCCGCTGTCCTACTCCAACGAGCTGTACGAGCTGCATATGCACCTGCGCTACGTGATCGAGCGCTTGCGCACCCTGCAACAGCGCCGGCAGGGCTGAGGTCGCCCTGCCGGATTACGCCTGCGGCTGGCTCACCCTGCGCAATGACGCTTTATCGCGGATAAATCCGCTCCTACGGTGCGGGTGGATCGCGCTTTATCGAAGCCCACGACATCCAGGCTACGCACGCTATCGGTGGGAGGGGCTTTAGCCGCGACCGTCGCCGCTGCAGCGCCTCCCACGGTTGCACTCCGCCTGCGGCCGCCACGGCGCAATCGTGGCCCCGGATGCAATTGCCCCGCTTCGGGTAAACTGCGCCCCTGTTCGACTTGCCCAACGAGACCGCCATGCCGATCCGCCACTGCATCGTCCACCTGATCGACAAGAAACCCGATGGCAGCCCCGCCGTGCTGCACGCCCGCGACAGCGAGCTGAGCGCCTCACCGGCCATGGAGAACCTGCTGGCCGACCTCAACGAGAGCTACAACGCCAAGCAGGGCAAGGCCTGGGGTCTGTTCCACGAGGAATCCGGCGCCTATCCCTTCAGCGGCTGGCTGAAGGCCTACCTCGACGGCGAACGGGACTTCACCGCCTTCAGCCGCCAGGCCGTGGAACAGCTGCAGAAGCTGATGGAAGAATCCAACCTGTCCACCGGCGGCCACGTGCTGCTGGCCCACTACCAGCAAGGCATGACCGACTACCTGGCCATCGCCCTGCTGCACCACAGCGAAGGCGTGGCGGTGACCGAGGCACTGGACGTGACCCCGGCCAAGCACCTGGATCTGGGCCAGCTGCACCTGGCCGCGCGCATCAACATCAGCGAGTGGCAGAACAACAAGCAGTCCAAGCAGTACATCTCCTTTATCAAGGGCAAGAACGGCAAGAAGGTCTCCGACTACTTCCGCGACTTCATCGGCTGCCAGGAAGGCGTCGACGGCCCGGGCGAGACCCGTACCCTGCTCAAGGCCTTCAGCGACTTCGTCGAGAGCGAGGATCTACCGGAGGAGCAGGCGCGCGAGAAGACCAAGACCCTGGTCGGCTACGCCACCAGCCAGGCCAAGCTGGGCGAGCCGATCACCCTCGACGAGCTCTCCGGACTGATCGACGAAGAGCGTCCGCGCGCCTTCTACGAGCATATCCGCAACAAGGATTACGGCATGGCCCCGGAATTTCCGGCGGACAAGCGCACCCTGAGCCAGTTCCAGCGCTTCACTGGTCGCGCCGAGGGCCTGTCGATCAGCTTCGAGGCGCACCTGCTGGGCTCGAAGGTCGAGTACGACGAGGGCCACGACATGCTGATCATCCGCCAGCTACCGACCCAGCTGAAGGATCAGCTCAAGCGCCGCCAGGACTGACGCGCGCCCCGGCTGGGCTAGACTGCAAGAACACGCCGCGAGGTGCGCCCATGCCCTCGTCCCCTGCCTTGCGCCGCCACTGCGCCGCCGCCCTGCTGGGCCTCGTCCTGCTGGCGGCCGACGCCTCCGAGGAGCCGCCGATCGAGGCGCTGCTCAGCGACGAGGAGCGCTTCATCAGTGCCAACGCCGAGTTCACCCTGCTCCACGAGATGGGCCACCTGCTGATCGCCGAGCTGGATCTGCCGGTACTCGGGCGCGAGGAGGACGCCGCCGACCAGTTGGGCTTCCTCAGCCTGTTCCTCAGCGCCGACCGGCAGCGCGACGCCGGCTTCTATGCCCGGCTGCTGGACATCGCCGACTACTGGCGCCTCGAATGGCAACGCCCCAAGCCCGACTACGAGGAGGTGCACGCCTGGGCCAGTCACGGCCTGGACGCGCAGCGCTTCTACAACCTGGCCTGCCTGATCTACGGCAGCGACCCGGATCGCCTGGAGTGGGTGCCCAAGGTCACCGGCCTGCCGATGGAGCGGGCGCTCTATTGCGACCAGGAATACCAGCAGGTCAGCCGGGCCCTGGCCTGGGTCAAGCGCCAGCACGGGCGCAGGCCAGGCGAGCCGCACGGCCATCGCATCCGGGTGATCTTCGATGCGCCCGCACAGCGCATCGCCAACGGCGCACGCCTGCTCGCGCTGCTGCAGGACAGCGGCGAGGTGGAGGCCATCGCCGCCCGCGCCAGCGCCGTTTATCGCCTGCCGCGCGACCTGATCCTGCGCGTGGTCAATTGCGGCGCCGCGGATGCCTGGTACAGTCGAGACGCTGGCGAGTTGGTGCTGTGCTACGAACGCCTGGCACATTTCCAGCTGCTCGCCGCCCAGTTGCCGCGCCTGCGCCTGAACGGCGCAGCCATGCTGTGCCCGGCCTGCCGGCCACCCCGCTGAAGGAACCCGCCCATGAGCCAGCGCCTGCCCAACGCCCTGCTCGACGCCTGTCTGTGCGACGTGCGGGCGCCGCTGGCGGGCGATCCGGCGCGCACCTTCGGCCTCGACAAGGCCGCGGCCAAGGCCCGCCTGGAACGGCTCAAGCCCTGGCTGCAGGAGCAGCAGACGCGCCTCTGGGCCAACCGCCGCCAGGCCTTGCTGCTGGTGCTGCAAGGCCCCGATTGCAGCGGCAAGGACGGCGTCATTCGCCGCGTGCTAAGCGCCTGCAACCCGCAGGGACTGGTCGTGCACAGCTTCCAGGCGCCGAACGCGGCCGAGCGCGGCCAGCACTTCCTGCAGCGCTACCGCCAGCGCCTGCCTGCCCCCGGCCTGCTCGGCGTATTCAACCGCAGTCATTACGAGGCGCTGATCTGCGACCCGCTGGACGGCCTGTGCGGCGACGACGAGCTGCCGGCGCGCCTGGCCGCGGCGCTGGCATTCGAGCAGGGCCTGGCGGCGCAGGGCATCGTCGTGCTCAAGTGCTACCTGCAGATCGACCAGGCCGAGCAGTACCGCCGCCTGGTCGAGCGCCTGGAAAAACCCGAGAAACGCTGGAAGCTCAAGCTCAGCGACCTGCAGGCGCACCAGCAGTTCGGCGAACGCCAGCGGCGCTGGAGCGCGCTGCTCGCCGCCAGCCACAGCGGCGCCGCGCCCTGGTACCTGATCCCGGCGCACAAGCGCTGGCTGCGCGACCTGCTGGTGGCCAGCCTGCTGGCCCGCGAGCTGGAAAGATTGCAGCTGCAGTGGCCGGATCGCCCGGCACCCTTTACCCTGGCGCAACTGCAAGCCGCCACCACGCACAAGGACGCGCCCCGATGAAGAAAATCCTGCTGATCCTCGCCGCCCTGGCCCTGTGGCAGAACTGGGACAAGCTCGAGCGCTGGCTCGAGCCGGCGCAGGCCGGCAACGCCGGCGGCGAGGTCGTGCTCTACGCCACCAGCTGGTGCGGCTACTGCGCCAAGACCCGCGAACTGTTCGCCGCGGACGGCATCGCCTACCGCGAGGTGGATATCGAGAAGGACAGCGCCGGCAAGGCGAAGTACCAGGCCCTGGGCGGCCGCGGCGTACCGCTGATCGATATGCGCGGACGGATCATCCACGGCTACGACCAGCGCGCCATCCGCGCCGCCTACTGAGCGACGCGCTGACCATCCAGGCGGGCTAATCGCCTCGCGCTGCCGGGAACAGGCGCCTAGCGCGCCTCGATACGAAAACCCAGGCGCGGGAAATGCACGTGCACCAGGCCGGCCCGCGCGTCCTCGCGGCGCAGGATCAGCTCCTCGCGCCCGGCGAAGACCAGCTCGCCCGCCACCGGATCGACGCCATAGTCCACCGCGGCGATGCTCACCTGCTGGCCGTGGGCGAAGCCGTTGGGCTCGACGAAGTCCTCCTCCGGCAGCGCCGCCGGGGTCGCCTCGCACGCCACGGCGATGGCCTGCTCGGCGCTCATCTCGCTCAGCGAGCCGTGGCCGAAGCCCAGCACCCGGCCGAGCCAGGCGGCGACATCCGGGTAGTCGTCGACCAGCGGCGCGGTCACCGGGGTGCCACGCAGGAACCACAGGCAGTGGGCCACGGCGAAGTCGGCCAGCGACGGCTCGCCGAACAGGAAGTCGCCCGGCTCGCGCTGCAGTTGCTGCTGCAGGCGCCCCATCAGTACCGGCCAGTGGTGCTTGGCCTGCTCCAGCGGCAGGCGGTTGGCGCTGCCGCCGGAGAACAGCGCGCTGCGGTCGGCGACGAAGGCCTTGACGAACTCCGGCGGTAGCTTGGCGAAACGTAGGGCGATGGATTCGGGCTGGAACACCAGCGCCACGGCGTGCTGGAACAGCACCGAGTCGGCCCATTGCGCCAGCAGGCTGACGTTGAACTCCTGGCCTTCGGGCAACAACGCCGGGGTGGCCTTCTCCGCCTCCAGGCGGCGGGCGATCAGCGCGGTGTCGCAGTAGATATCGGCGCCCACCTGCAGCACCGGGGTCTTGCGGTAGCCGCCGGTCAACGCGGTCAGATCCGGCTTGGGCATCAGCGGCGGAATCGTCACCGAACGCCACGACAGCTGCTTGAAGCCCAGCATCAGGCGGGCCTTCTCGGCAAAGGGCGAGGTCGGGTAATGGTGCAGGATCAGCTCGTGCATGGCGCGCTCCGCGTCGGGGTCGAAAGGCCCAGCTTAACCGCCTGGCCCGGGCGCGCCCACCGCCTCAGGCGAATGGGGAAGCATCACCGGCGGCAATCAGCGCTTCCTTGGCGCGCTTGGGCAGGCGCTTGATCGCCCGCTCGCGGCGCAGCGCCTCGCCCTTGCCGGCGCAGGCCTCGACGTAGGCCAGCGCCTGCGCCGGGCTGGTGTGGAAGAAGCGCGCGCCCTTGCCCGCCTGGTGCTGGGCGAAGCGCCGCTGCGGGTCGTCGCTGATGCCGCAGTACAGCGCGCCGTTGGCGGCGCGTACCAGGTAGACGAACCAGGCCTTGTCGAGCGCCGCGTTCATCCGCGCTGCGGCCACCATTCCCGCGCGCTGCGCCACAGGCAGACGCCGACGAAATAGGCGCTGGCCAGCAGCCAGATGGCCAGCAACCAGGGCTGGTTGAGCGGGTACTGCAGGATCAGCAGGGCGCTGGCCAGCATCCACAGGCTGGTCACGGCGATGTTCAGCGGCATGAACTGGCGCACCCGAAACGGATGCAGGAACTTCATCTTGGTCAGGGTCAGGCCGGCCAGCAGGACGATGGTGCCCAGCGCCAGCCAGGGGTGGAAGTCGAGGAGGTAGAAGTACAGCACCACCACGTTCCACGCCGCCGGGAAGCCGACGAAGTAGTTGTCCTGGCTCTTCATGTTGAGGTTGCAGAAGCAGAACAGCGAGGACACCAGGATCAGCCCCACGGCGAACAGCGCGGTGAAATCGGGCAGCGGGATAAAGCGGTAGAGGAAGATCGCCGGGATGAACACGTAGGTGAGGTAGTCGATCACCAGATCCAGGGTCGAGCCGTCGAAATGCGGCAGCACGCCCTTGACGTCGTAGCGCCGCGCCAGCGAGCCGTCGAGGCCATCGACCAGCAGCGCCAGGCCGAGCCACAGCAAGCACTGCTTGGGCTGGCTGTCGAGCACGGCGAGCAGGGCCAGCAAGGCGAGTATCACCCCGCTGGCGGTGACGGCATGGACGCCCCAGGCCTTGGCCTGTTTCACGGCTACGAGCAATTCGGTCACGGCAGGATCTCGGCTGAGGGTGGCTGGGGGCGGCAACAGGCGCCCGCATCCCTAATTGAAGGCTATGACCGGCAAGCCTACCACTGCGTTCAGCCGCACGCTTCAGCCGGCCGCCTGGCGCCCCTGGCGAAACTGCGCCAGGCCCTTGGCCGCCTGCCGGCGGATCGCCCCCTGCACCGGCGGCGCCCAGCCCAGCAGCAGGCCCTTGGCACCGAGCGCCTGGCCGGCCCAGCGCCACAGGTCGAACTGGTCACGGTGCTCGACTATCAGTCCGCCCTCGAAGCGAAACTGCGCCTGGATGCGGTTGACCACCTGGCGCCCGGTGGCGCTGAAGCGGTAGCGGGCGACCCAATGGGCGCTGCCCTGGCGGTCGTCGGCCTGCACCGCATCGAAGCTCAGCGAAAAGCCTTCGGCGCGGCTGCACAGCATGCGCCACATATCGCCGGCCGCGGCGCCACGCAGGTCGGTGAACACCGGGTCGGAGAATTGAATGTCCGCGGCGTAGCAGGCCGCCATGGCCTCGGCATCCAGACGCTGGAAGGCCGTATAGAAACGCTGGATCAGTTCGGCATTGGGGTGGTTCATAAGTGCTCCAGGGCTGTAGGGTGTCGCGGGGCCGCCTAGGCCATGCGCACCGACGAACGACGGGGTTGCTGTGCGCTGCGCGCGGCGCACCCTACTTGCGAAAAAGGGAGCCCAAAGGCTCCCTTGTCGTTTAACGCACCCGCCTCAGTGCAGGATCTGGCTGAGGAACAGCTTGGTGCGCTCGTTCTGCGGGTTGGTGAAGAAGGTGTTGGGCTCGGCTTCTTCGACGATCTCGCCCTTGTCCATGAAGATCACCCGGTTCGCCACGGTGCGGGCGAAGCCCATTTCGTGGGTCACGCAGAGCATGGTCATGCCGTCTTCGGCCAGGCCGATCATGGTGTCGAGCACCTCTTTCACCATCTCCGGGTCGAGGGCCGAGGTCGGCTCGTCGAACAGCATGATCTTCGGCTTCATGCACAGCGCACGGGCGATCGCCACGCGCTGCTGCTGGCCGCCGGAGAGCTGGCCCGGGTACTTGTGCGCCTGCTCGGGGATGCGCACGCGCTCGAGAAAGTGCATGGCGACTTCCTCGGCCTGGCGCTTGGGCATCTTGCGTACCCACATCGGCGCCAGGGTGCAGTTCTGCAGCACGGTCAGGTGCGGGAACAGGTTGAAGTGCTGGAACACCATGCCCACTTCGCGGCGGATCGCCTCGATGTGCTTGAGATCGCTGGTCAGCTCGGTGCCGTCGACCACGATGCGCCCCTGCTGGTGCTCTTCCAGGCGGTTGAGGCAGCGGATGGTGGTGGACTTGCCCGAACCGGACGGGCCGCAGAGGACGATGCGCTCGCCCTGCTGCACGCTGAGGTTGATGTCCTTGAGCACGTGGAACTGGCCGTACCACTTGTGCACGGCCTGCATGAGGATCATCGGCTCGGCGCTGGAAGACTTCTTGATGGCTTCACTCATAACTCACTCCTTCGAGCTGATTCAGGGGCTAGCGAGCTAGAGCCAGGCAAGGCGAAAACGGTCGAGGAAGCGCAGTTTACGAGTAGTAAATGAGCATTCCGAGAGTGTTTTCAACGCCGCCTGGCCGACGCGCAGCAGGTCCTGAACAGCTCCTAACGTTTGTGACCGGTATCCAGCTTTCTCTCCAGATGCAGGGAGTAGCGGGACATGCCGAAACAGAAAATCCAGAAAATCAGCGCGGCGAACACGTAGCCCTCGGTGGCCATGCCCAGCCAGGCCGGGTCGGTGGTCGCCTGCTTGATGCTGTTGAGCAGGTCGAACAGGCCGATGATGATCACCAGGCTGGTGTCCTTGAACAGCGCGATAAAGGTGTTGACGATGCCGGGGATCACCAGCTTGAGCGCCTGCGGCAGGATCACCAGGCCCATCATCCGCCAGTAGCCCAGGCCCATGGCCGCAGCCGCCTCGTACTGGCCCTTGGGGATGGCCTGCAGACCGCCGCGCACCACCTCGGCGATGTAGGCGGACTGGAACAGGATCACCCCGATCAGTGCGCGCATCAGCTTGTCGAAGTGCATGCCCTCGGGGAGGAACAGCGGCAGCATCACCGAGGACATGAACAGCACGGTGATCAGCGGCACGCCGCGCCAGAACTCGATGAAGGTGACGCAGATGACCTTGATCGCCGGCATGTCCGAACGCCGTCCCAGCGCCAGCAGGATACCCAGCGGCAGCGCGCCAGTGATGCCGACCGCGGCGATCACCAGGGTCAGCATCAGGCCGCCCCACTGGCTGGTGGAGACCACGCCGAGGCCGAACACGCCGCCGTGCAGCAGACACCAGGCGATGATCGGGTAGATCACCAGGAAGGCCAGGCCGTACAGCGCCTTGCGCGGCATCTGCGGCACGAACAGCGGCGCCGCGCCGATGATCGCCAGCCACAGGGTGGTATCGACCCGCCAACGCAGTTCGCTCGGGTAGAAACCGTACATGAACTGGCCGAAGCGCTGCTGGATGAACACCCAGCAGGCGCCGTCGCCGGTGCAGTCGGCGCGGGTGGTGCCGCTCCAGGTGGCGTCGATGAAGGCCCACTGCAGCAGCGGCGGCACGATCAGCCAGATCAGGTAGAGGGCGAACAGGGTCAACAGGCTGTTGAACCAGTTGGAGAACAGGTTGGCCTTGAGCCAACCCAGCGCGCCGACGCTCATGCGCGGCGGCGGCAGGTCCGGTTTGAAGGTATGGGTCTGCATGGCTGCTCCTTACCGCTCGATCAGCGCAATGCGCTTGTTGTACCAGTTCATCAGCAAGGAAATGCTGATGCTGATGGCCAGGTACACGCTCATGGTGATGGCGATCACCTCGATGGCCTGACCGGTCTGGTTGAGCACCGTGCCGGCGAACAGCGAGACCATGTCCGGGTAGCCGATGCCGGCCGCCAGCGAGGAGTTCTTCGCCAGGTTGAGGTACTGGCTGGTCAGCGGCGGAATGATCACGCGCAGGGCCTGCGGGATGATCACCAGGCGCAGGGTGATACTGGGGCGCAGGCCCAGGGAGCGCGCCGCCTCGGTCTGGCCGTGGCTCACCGCCATGATCCCGGAGCGCACGTTCTCGGCGATGAAGGCCGCGGTGTAGATGGTCAGCGCCAGGGTCAGGGCCATCAGCTCGGGGATCATCACCCAGCCGCCGCGGAAGTTGAAACCGGTCAGTTCCGGCACGCTCCACTGCAGCGGGTTGCCGCCGATCAGCACCGCCAGGCCGGGGATCACCAGGATCATCGCCAGCGACGCCCAGAAGGCGTGAAACACCTTGCCGGTGGCCTCGCGCCGCGCCTTGGCCCAGCGCCCCATCACGACGATGGCGACGATGGTCGCCAGCAGCACGCCGACGAACAGGCCGAAGCTCTCCGACGGACTCGGCGCCGGCAGGTACAGGCCGCGGCTATTGAGGAAGAAGGTCTCGCCGATCTCCAGGCTCTGCCGTGGCCCCGGCAGGGTGAGGAACACCGCGAAGTACCAGAACAGGATCTGCAGCAGCGGCGGGATGTTGCGGAAGATCTCGATATAGACGGTGGCCAGCTTGCTGATCAGCCAGTTCGGCGACAGCCGCGCCACGCCGAGGATGAAGCCGAGGATGGTGGCCAGGACGATGCCGATCACCGACACCAGCAGGGTGTTGAGCAGGCCGATGACGAACACCCGTCCGTAGGTGTCGCTTTCGGTGTAGTCGATCAGGTGTTGGGCAATGCCGAATCCGGCACTGTTACCCAGGAAGCTGAAGCCGGAAATGATCCCGCGCTTCTCGAGGTTGGCCTGGGTGTTCTGGAACAGGAACCAGCCGAGCGCCACGACGGCGACCACGGCGATGATCTGGAATAGCCACGCGCGCACCTGGGGGTCGGTCCAGACCGATCCTCGCGGGCGCGGGGCATTAGCAGTAGTTTGCATAACAGCCCTCTTGGAAGCCCCACACCCGCGGACGCAGGCATGGGGTTCACGTCATCAGGAACGACCGGCGCGCCGAGCTGGCGCGCCGGTACAGACGATCAACGCACCGGCGGTGCGTACTGCAGACCACCTTTGTTCCACAGGGCATTGAGGCCGCGTTCGATCTTCAGCTCGCTGCCGGCACCGACGTTGCGGTCGAAGCTCTCGCCGTAGTTACCGACTTGCTTGACGATCTGCACCGCCCAGTCCTTCGGCAGCTTCAGGTCCTTGCCGAACTCGCCTTCGGCGCCGAGCAGACGGGCGACGTCGGGGTTCTTGGTGCTCTTGGACATTTCCTCGACGTTGGCCGAAGTCACGCCCAGTTCCTCGGCGTTGAGCATGGCGAACAGGCTCCAGCGCACGATGTCGAACCACTCCTCGTCACCCTGGCGCACCACCGGGCCCAGCGGTTCCTTGGAGATGACTTCCGGCAGCACCACGTAGTCGTCCGGGTTGGCCAGCTTGATGCGCTGCGCGTACAGCTGCGACTGGTCGGAGGTCAGCACGTCGCAACGGCCGGCTTCGACCGACTTGGCGCTCTCGTCGGAGGTATCGTAGGTGATGGGGGTGTACTTCATGCCGTTGGCACGGAAGTAGTCGGAGAGGTTCAGCTCGGTGGTGGTACCGGCCTGGATGCACACGGTGGCGCCGTCCAGTTCCTTGGCGCTGGAAACGCCCAGCTTCTTGTTCACCAGGAAGCCCTGACCGTCGTAGTAGTTGGTGCCGGTGAAGTTCAGGCCCAGGGCCGCGTCGCGCGAGCTGGTCCAGGTGGTGTTGCGCGAGAGGATGTCGACTTCGCCGGACTGCAGCGCGGTGAAGCGCTCCTTGGCGGTCAGCGGACTGTATTTGACCTTGGTCGCATCGCCGAACACCGCAGCCGCTACGGCGCGGCAGACGTCGACGTCCAGACCCAGGTAATTGCCTTTCTCGTCGGCGTAGGAGAAGCCCGGCAGACCATCGCTGATCCCGCACTGCACGAAGCCCTTCTTCTGCACCGCATCCAGGGTGGCGCCCGCCTGCGCGAAGCCGCTGACACCGAGTACAGCTGCGGTGGTCAGCACAGCCAGGGTGGATTTCACCATCTTCATTAAAACCTCCAGTTGCTCTTGTTGTGTTGGAGTCTCGGTCCTGCTTCCCCACCCTTATGAGGCACGCGATCCGCTGGCAGCAGCGGTATCGACGGGAAGGTCGGACCTAAGGCGTGAGTCTAGTCGGCATTTCCCTCTGCTGGCCAACTGCCCCCGCCCTGCCCATTGGTCGAACGGGCCAGAGACGGATCGTCATCCGTCGGCGCGAAGGTTCGCGCCGGCGAACTGCTAAGGAACCCCACACAGCAGATTCCTGCCTGTTGAGCGTGCGGCGATGGCACAGTGTTACCGTTACCACACGCGTCGTCAGTTCGAGTCAGCTATAGCAAGCCCCGTACCAGCGCCTTGCAAAAAGCAGCATACGGACTGGTCAAGAGCAAAAGTTGCACCCGTGCGACAACTTATTCACAGATTAGCCAAGCCTCGAAAAGGGCGCCGCCCCAATTTGAAGCGCACGCACCACACCGGAGCTACCAATGACCGCACCCATGATCCTGCAGCCCCCACAACCCGCCAACGCCAGCGTGATCTGGCTGCACGGCCTGGGTGCCGACCGCTACGACTTCCTGCCGGTCGCCGAAGCCCTGCAGGAACGGCTGCCCAGCACCCGCTTCGTCCTGCCGCAGGCGCCGACCCGCCCCGTCACCATCAACGGCGGCTGGAGCATGCCGAGCTGGTACGACATCCTCGCCATGAGCCCGGCGCGCGCCATCGACCAGGCGCAGTTGGAAGAGTCGGCGCAGCAGGTGATCGAGTTGATCGAAACCGAGCTTGCCGACGGCATCGAGCCGGCGCGCATCGTCCTCGCCGGTTTCTCCCAGGGCGGCGCGGTGGTGCTGCACACCGCCTTTCTGCGCTATGCCGAGGCGCTCGGCGGGGTGCTGGCGCTGTCCACCTACGCCCCGACCTTCGGCGACGACATGCCGCTGACGGATACAAAAAGACAACTGCCGGTGCTGTGTTTGCATGGCAGATTCGACGACGTGGTGACCCCCGACATGGGCCGCGCCGCGTTCGACCGCCTGCAGGCTCAGTCCGTACCGGTACAGTGGCGCGACTATCCGATGGCCCACGAGGTCATTCCGGAAGAGATTCGCGACATCGGCGAATGGTTGAGCCAACGGCTCGCCGCCTGATCGGTAGGGTGCGCCGTGCGCACCAGAACCGGCGATGGCGGCGAGCTGCTGCGCACGGCGCACCCTACCCGGTTTCACCTTGAACAGGCCCCGATACGGAGAGATGCACCAATGAGCACAGCGCCGCTGATCCGCACCCTGCAGGATATCGAGCAGATCGAGAAAACCCCGCTCAGTGCTCGCGACCTGCCCGCCAGCACCTACGAGCTGATCCGCCGCACGGCCGTCGCCCAGCCGGACGCCCCGGCGCTGTCGTTCATCCTCCAGGGCGACGGCGAGGAAGCGCCGCTGCGCCTGAGCTACGCCGAGCTGCTGGGCAAAATCACCCAGACCGCCAACGCCTTCCACCGCCTCGGCCTGCGCCCGGGCAAGGCGGTGTCCTTCCTGCTGCCCAACCTGCCGCAGACCCACTTCACCATCTGGGGCGGCGAGGCGGCCGGCATCGTCAACGCGATCAACCCGCTGCTCGAGCCCGAGCATATCGCCGAGCTGATCCACGCCTCGGACTCCGAGCTGCTGGTCACCCTGGCGCCCTTCCCCGGCAGCGACCTGTGGGCCAAGGTCGAGGCCCTGCGCGGCCAGTTGCCGGCGCTCAAGGCGGTGCTCTGCGTGGATCTCGCCAACCTGCTGCCGGAGCCGCAGCGCAGCGCGCTCAAGGCCCAGCGCGGACCGTTGCCGGACGGCGTGCTGGATTTCGACGAGACCATCGCCGCCTGCCCGAGCGACCGCCTGGAAAGCGGGCGGGTCATCCAGCCCGAGGACATCGCCAGCTACTTCCACACCGGCGGCACCACCGGCACGCCCAAGCTGGCGCCGCACAGCCACGGCAACGAGGTGGCGATGGCCTACTGCATGAACCTGGTGACCCGCTTCACCCCCGGCGACGTGACCCTCTGCGGCCTACCGCTGTTTCACGTCAACGGCGTGATCGTCACCGGCCTGACCGCCTTCATCGGCGGCGCCGAGGTGCTGCTGGCCACCCCGCAGGGCTACCGCAACCCCAAGCTGATCGGCAATTTCTGGAAGATCATCGAGCGCCACAAGGTCAGCTTCTTCAGCGGCGTGCCGACCATCTATGCCGGCCTGCTGCAGATACCCAGCGAGGGGTTCGACCTCAGCTCGCTGAAATACGCCCTGTGCGGCGCCGCGCCGATGCCGGTGGAACTGATCCGCCAGTTCGAGGCCAAGACCGGGCTGTGCCTGATCGAAGGCTACGGCCTCACCGAAGGCACCTGCGGCAGCTGCGCCAACCCGCCGGCCGGCGAACGCCGCCCCGGCTCCATCGGCCTGCGCATGCCCTACTGCGAGGTGCGCATCAAGCTGCTCGACGAGCAGGGCCAGTACCTGCGCGAGGCCGCGCCCAACGAGATCGGCAACCTGTGCATCCGCGGCGCCACGGTGTTCAGGGGCTACCTGCAGGCGAGCAAGAACGCCGGCATCTGGGTCGACGGCGACTGGTTCAACACCGGCGACCTCGGCCGCATGGACGAAGACGGCTACATCTGGCTGACCGGGCGCAGCAAGGACCTGATCATCCGCGGCGGCCACAATATCGACCCGCAACTGATCGAGGAAGCCCTGCACAAGCACCCGGCCGTGGCCATGGCCGCCGCCGTCGGCAAGCCGGACGAGAAGGCCGGCGAATTGCCGGTGGTCTACGTCCAGCTCAAGCCGGGCGCGCAGACCAGCGAAGCCGAGTTGCTGGAACATGCCGCCGCACATATTCCCGAGCGCGCCGCGGTGCCCAAGGACGCCTGGATCATCGAGGTCATCCCGCTTACCGCGGTGGGCAAGACCTTCAAGCCGGCGCTGCGCTTCGACGCCATCGCCCGCGTCTACCAGGCGGCGCTGGCCGAGCTGGCGCCGGCGATCCGGGTCGAGGTGCTCGGCGACGACCAGGCCGGCCAGCTCGCCCATGTCCACCTGCCGCGCCACGACCCGGCGCTGGCCGCGGCCGTGGGCGAACGCCTGGCCGGCTTCGCCGTCGGCCACCGCCTCCACCTACCCGACTGAAGTCGCCGCGCAGGGACGCGCGCCAATCGACAGCCTGGCACCAACGTACAACCGCTGGTCGGCCGAACTTTGGCCGAGCATTGCCAGGGGCCCGACCCGGGAATAATGTCGAGACGCTGTTGCACCACGACAAGGAGCGTTTGCGATGCCATCCGGCCTCGACGCCCCGCCAGGCCCGGCAACACCGCGATGAAACCGGCGCACTGGCAGGCAGACCTGCAGCAAATCCAACGACTGCGACTGTTCCACAAGGTCGCCGCCAGCAGCCTCGACCAGTTGCTGCGGGAATTTCGCGCCTGCGAACTGGAGGCCGGCGAAGTCCTGCTGTCCCCGTTCAACCGCAACCAGCACCTCTATTTGCTGATCGAGGGCCAGCTGCGCGTCTACCTCGGCTCGCTGGACAACCAGGCGGTCGGCACCCTGGAAGTCGGCGACTGCGCCGGCGAGATCAGCTTCATCGACAACGAGCACCCCAGCGCCTACGTGGTCGCCGAGCGCCCCTCCACCGTGCTGCGCCTGCACCGCGAGTCGCTGATCGCGCTGTTCCAGCAATCGCCGCAGCTGATGCAGAACCTCCTGGAGCTGCTCTGCGAACGGGTGCGCCAGGGCAACCGGCTGATCCTCGACAGCGAGCAGAACGCCAATATCGACACCCTCACCGGCAGCTTCAACCGGCGCTGGCTGGAGCACGTGTTCGAGCGCGAAAGCACCCGCTGCGCCTTCAACGGCGAGCCGCTGTCGCTGCTGATGCTGGATGTCGATCACTTCAAGGCCTACAACGACCAGCACGGCCACCTGGCCGGCGACTACGCCCTGTGCCTGGTGGCGCATACCCTGCGCAACCAGCTGCGGCCGAAGGACAGCCTGGTGCGCTTCGGCGGCGAGGAGTTCGTCATCCTCCTGCCGGAGATCGCCGACCAGGAGGCGCGCGGCATCGGCGAGCGTCTGCGCCAGAGCCTGGAACGCGTCGGCTCCTTCTATTCGCCGGTCGGCGTGCTGCCGGGGGTGACCATCTCCATCGGCCTGGCGCAGATGCGCCACCAGGACAGCCTGCAGAGCCTGATCGCCCGCGCCGACGCCGCGCTGTACCAGGCCAAGCAGCAAGGGCGTAACTGCCTCTGCGGCTGATAATTTGCGTCATTGGTGCGCTAGGCGTTGTGGGAGGGGCTTTAGCCGCGACCGAATCGCCGCTGAAGCGCCTCCCACGGAGCTGCCACGCACCGCCGCCCCTTCCCCCTGCTAGAGTGCCGACTATAACAACACGCCTGGATGGCCACCCTTTATGCGCAAACTGCTGATCGCCCTGCTGCTGCTCGCCCCGCTTTCCGCCCTGGCCTTTTTCGGCCTGCCCCAGGTGCTCGATGCGCAGATGAACAGCGTCGCCTCGCCGCCGCCCTACCCGGCCAGCGCCAGCGCTCGCCAATTGCATCAGGGCCTGTTCGTCGCCGACCTGCACGACGACGCCCTGCTCTGGGAGCGCGACCTGCTCAAACGCTACGACTATGGCCACTCCGACCTGCCGCGCATGCTCGAAGGGCGCCTCGGCCTGCAGGTGTTCTCCACCGTGACCAAGACCCCGCGCGGGCTGAACATGGAAAGCAACGCCGCCGACAGCGACAACATCACCCTGCTGGCCATGGCCCAGCGCTGGCCGCGCGCGACCTGGGACAGCCTGCTGCAGCGCGCGCTGTACCAGGCCGAGAAACTGCGCGAGGCCGCCGACGCCAGCGACGGGCGCCTGGTGCTGGTGCGCAACCGCGCCGAGCTGGCCCGCTTCGTCGAGGCCTGGCGGCAGGATCCGCAGCGAGTCGCCGCACTGCTCGCCACCGAGGGCCTGCAGCCCATCGAGGGCAAACTGGAGAACGTCGATGCGCTGTACGACGCCGGTTTCCGCATCGCCGGTCTGACCCACTTCTTCGACAACGAGGTGGGCGGCTCGGCCCATGGCCTGGAAAAGGGCGGCCTGACCCCGCTGGGTCGCCAGGTGATCGAACGCCTGGAAGAGAAAGCCATGCTGGTCGACCTGGCCCACGCCTCACGGCCGCTGATCGACGACGTGCTGGCCATGGCCACGCGCCCGGTGCTGGTCTCGCACACCGGCGTCGAGGGCACCTGCCCCGGCACGCGCAACCTCAGCGACAAGCACCTGCAGGCCATCGCCGCCAGCGGCGGGGTGATCGGCATCGGCTACTGGAGCACCGCGGTGTGCGACACCTCGGTCGCCGCCATCGTCCGCGCCATCCGTTATACGGCGGACAAGGTCGGCGTCGCGCACGTGGCCCTGGGCTCGGACTTCAACGGCACCGTGCACACGCCGTTCGACGTCACCGGCCTGGCCCAGCTCACCGAAGGCCTGCAGGGCGCCGGCTTCTCCGCCGAGGAGATCGCCGCGATCATGGGCGGCAACGTGCAGCGCCTGCTGCTGGCCAGCCTGCCGGCGAAATAAGCCGCACCGCGCGTTCGCCCCTTGACAGGGGCGAGCGAAGCACTTCGCCGCGCCCGCGTCTTGCATTACACTGGCGGCCGTTCATTCCTTAACCAATCGATGAGAAGCCCGTGCTCAAAGCACTCAAGAAAATGTTCGGCAAAGCCGAAGGCGAACTGCCCCAACCGGCCACCGCGCCCGTAGCGCCCGCCCAGACCCAGGCCGGCGATCAGGAAAAACCCAGCCGCAAGCCCAAGCCTGCGCGCCAGCCCGAAGCCGCTGCCGCCAGTGCGGCAACCAGCGCGGAACGCCCCGCCCGTCCGGCCAAGGCCGACAAGCCGCGCCGCGAGCGCCCGGCCAAGCCGGTGGACACCTGGAAACTGGAAGACTTCGTGGTCGAGCCGGTCGAAGGCAAGACCCGCTTCCACGACTTCAAGCTGGCCCCCGAGCTGATGCACGCCATCCACGACCTCGGCTTCCCCTACTGCACGCCGATCCAGGCCGGCGTGCTGGGCTACACCCTCAAGGGCCAGGACGCCATCGGCCGCGCCCAGACCGGCACCGGCAAGACCGCCGCCTTCCTTATTTCGATCATCACCCAGCTGCTGCAGACGCCGCCGCCGAAGGAACGCTACATGGGCGAGCCGCGCGCGCTGATCATCGCGCCGACCCGCGAGCTGGTGGTGCAGATCGCCAAGGACGCCGCCGCCCTGACCAAGTACACCGGCCTCAACGTCATGCAGTTCGTCGGTGGCATGGACTTCGACAAGCAGCTCAAGCAGCTCGAATCGCGCTTCTGCGACATCCTGGTGGCCACCCCCGGCCGCCTGCTGGACTTCAACCAGCGCGGCGAGGTGCACCTGGACATGGTCGAGGTGATGGTGCTCGACGAAGCCGACCGCATGCTCGACATGGGCTTCATCCCCCAGGTGCGCCAGATCATCCGCCAGACCCCGATGAAGGGCGAGCGCCAGACCCTGCTGTTCTCCGCCACCTTCACCGACGACGTGATGAACCTGGCCAAGCAGTGGACGGTGAACCCGGCCATCGTCGAGATCGAGCCGGAGAACGTCGCCAGCGACACGGTGGAGCAGCACGTCTATGCCGTCGCCTCCAGCGACAAGTACAAGCTGCTGTACAACCTGATCACGCAGAACGACTGGAACCGGGTGATGGTGTTCGCCAACCGCAAGGACGAGGTGCGCCGCATCGAGGAACGCCTGACCCGCGACGGCGTCAGCGCCGTGCAGATGTCCGGCGACGTGCCGCAGCACAAGCGCATCCGCGCCCTGGAGGGCTTCCGCGAGGGCAAGATCCGCGTCATGGTCGCCACCGACGTGGCCGGCCGCGGCATCCACGTCGACGCCATCAGCCACGTGATCAACTTCACCCTGCCGGAAGACCCGGACGACTACGTGCACCGCATCGGCCGTACCGGCCGCGCCGGCAGCAGCGGCACCTCGATCAGCTTCGCCGGCGAGGACGACGCCTTCGCCCTGCCGCCGATCGAGGCGCTGATCGGGCGCAAGATCCAGTGCGAGATGCCGCCGGACGAACTGCTCAAGCCGGTGCCACGCAAGCATCACTGAGCAACTGCGCTGCAAGACGAGAAGGCGAAGCCATGAGGCTTCGCCTTTTTTGTGGCTATGTTCCAGTTAAGCGTTGCATAGATGCCTGGAAGAACACTGCGTTACTGGCAAAGGCCGCCATCTGTAGGGTGCGCCGTGTGTACCAACCCAGACGACGAATTGCTGGTGCGCACAGCGCACCCTGCGGCCCTGCGCCTTCTCATACTCGGTAGCGAGAGCGTGCTGCCCGAAGCCGAAGCTCTTCGTAGAAGCCAACTTGCTGGCGATCCTGCACCCCGGCAATGCTTCTCGCTGTGACCCGGCGATATCGCTTACCCCTAACAGGCCGTTGAAAAACGTAGGCGAGGCCGCCTGCTTTTAACGCAGCGATGGCAACGCAGGTAGTTTTTCAACAGCCTGCTAAGCCCATGCGACATCCACGGACAGGTGTTGGCCATGCCCCTTGTCGAGCAGATACCAATAAGTCCAGAATGGACAAATAAGTTCACTCTGGATGCCGCCGCCATGCCCAGCACCCCGCCCTATCTGATCCATCGGGCCGAAGCCGCCCAACTCCTCGCCCGCGTCGATGTCGTGCAGGCCATGCGCGAGCTGTTTTGCAGCCTGGCGCGCGGCCAGGCGGTGCAGCCGGCGCAGCAGCTGGTAGAATTTCCCGGCGGCGGCGACTTCATCAACTACCTCGGCGTGCTGGCCGAGCAGCGCGTCTACGGGGTCAAGACCTCGCCCTACATCCCCGGCGAGCGCGGCGCCATCGTCACCGCCTGGACCCTGCTGATGTCGATGGACGACGGCCAGCCGCTGCTGCTGTGCGATGCCGGCGAACTCACCACCGCCCGCACCGCGGCCACCACCGCGGTGGCGGTCGACGCCCTGGCGCCGGCCGCGGCCAACCGCCTGGCGGTGATCGGCAGCGGCCCGGTGGCGCGTGCCCATGTGCGTTACGCGCAGGGCCTGCGCGACTGGCAGAGCATCCGCCTGTACTCGCCGAGCCTGGCCGGCAAGCCGGCCGCCGCGCAGCAGCAGCTGCTGCAGCTCGACCCGCGCCTGCAGCTGTGCGCCAGCCAGGCCGAGGCCTGCGCCGATGCCGAGGTGATCATGCTGTGCACCTCCTCGGCCGGCCCGGTGTTCGACCCCGCCACGCTCGAGCGACCGGCGCTGATCACCTCGATCAGCACCAACGCGCCGCGCGCCCATGAGGTGCCGCCGGCCAGCCTGGCGCAGATGGACGTCTACTGCGACTACCGCGCCACCACCCCGGCCAGCGCCGGCGAGATGCGCCTAGCCAGCGAGCAGCACCTGTGGGACCGCGCGCTGATCCGCGGCGACCTGGCCGAGCTGCTCGACGGCTCGGCGCCCGTGCCCGACTACCGCCGCCCGGTGTTCTTCCGCTCCATCGGCCTGGGTCTGGAAGACGTCGCCCTGGCCCAGGCGCTCCACCAACTCAAGCAGGCCGCGGAGGGCTGAGCATGCAACACGCCGACTACCTGATCGTCGGCGCCGGTATCGCCGGCGCCTCCACCGGCTACTTCCTCGCCAGCCAGGGCAAGACCATCGTCCTCGAACGCGAGCGCCAGCCCGGCTACCACAGCACCGGCCGTTCCGCGGCGCTGTACACCGTGGCCTACGGCACGCCGCAGGTGCGCGCGCTGACCGCCGCCAGCCGCGCCTTCTACGACGCACCGCCGCCCGGCTTCGCAGAGCACCCGCTGCTCAGCCCGCGCGGCGAACTGGTGGTGGACTTCAGCGGCGATGCCGCCGAGCTGCAGCGCCAGTTCGCCGAAGCCCGCGCCCAGGTGCCCGAGGCCCGCCTGCTCGATGCCGACCAGGCCTGCGCGCTGGTGCCGGTGCTGCGCCGCGACAAGGTCCAAGGCGCCCTGTTCGACCCCAGCGCCGCCGACATCGACACCGATGCCCTGCACCAGGGCTACCTGCGCGGCATTCGCCAGCAGGGCGGGGAGATCCACAACGATCGCGAGGTGCAGGCCATCGCCCGCGACGGCGACGCCTGGCTGGTCGACTGCGGCGCCGAGCAGTACCGCGCGCCGGTGCTGGTCAACGCCGCCGGCGCCTGGTGCGACGAGCTCGCCCGGCTGGCCGGGGTCGCCCCCATCGGCCTGCTGCCCAAGCGCCGCGCCGCCTTCACCTTCCACGGCCCGGAGGGCGTCGACTGCCACGCCTGGCCCTGCGTGGTGGACCTGCACGAGGCCTTCTACTTCAAACCCGACGCCGGCCAGCTGCTCGGCTCGCCGGCCAACGCCGACCCGGTGGCGCCGCACGACGTGCAGCCGGAGGAGCTGGACATCGCCATGGGCATCTACCAGATCGAGGAGCACACCAGCCTGAGCATCCGCCGCCCGGCGCACACCTGGGCCGGGCTGCGCAGCTTCGTCGCCGACGGCGACCTGGTGGCCGGCTACGACGGCCAGGCCGAGGGCTTCTTCTGGGTCGCCGCCCAGGGCGGCTACGGCATCCAGACCAGCGCGGCGATGGGCCAGGCCAGCGCCGCGCTGATCCGCCGCCAGCCGCTGCCCGAGGCGCTGACCCGCTTCGGCCTCGACGAGGCCATGCTCAGTCCCGCACGCCTGGGTCGCCCGGATGCAATCGGGGAATAAACCCGACGACCGCCCCGGATTGCATCCGGGCTACGGTGGCGCTGCAGCGCGGGGCGCCTGGATGACGCCCCCGGCGCTTTGCGGCACACTCGTCGCGCCGACCCAGGAGCCCACCGCATGACGCCCCGCCCCGCCGCCGACCTCGACAACTACCGCGCCATCGCCGACGCCATCGCCACCCTGTTCTTCCCCCACGCCGAGGTGGTGCTGCACGACCTGCGCACGCAGAAGATCGACCATATCGCCAACAACATCTCCAAGCGCGCGGTGGGCGATGACGCCGCCCTGGAGGACATGCTCGACGACGCCGACGACGCACGCAGCATCGGCCCCTACGAGAAGCTCAACTGGGACGGGCAGAAGATCCGCTCGGTCAGCAGCGTGCTGCGCGACGCCGGCGGCAAGCCGGTCGCGGTGCTGTGCATCAACCTCAATATCTCGCTGTTCGAGAGCGCCCGTCAGGCGCTCGACCTGTTCCTCTCGGCGAACAAGTTGATCCCCCAGCCCGACGCGCTGTTTCGCGACGACTGGCAGGAACGCATCAACACCTTCCTCCACGCCTGGCTGCGCCAGCGCCAGCTCGGCCTCAACCTGCTGACCCGCGAGCACAAGCGCGAACTGGTCGAGGCGCTGCACGCCGAAGGCGCGTTCAAGGGCAAGAGCGCCGCCAACTACGTGGCCAACGTGCTGAACATGGGCCGGGCGACGGTGTACAAGCACCTCAAGGAAATCAAGGGCGAAAGCTGAGAGCCCGCCCGCCGGCGGGCTCGCCGCGTCACTTCTGGCTGTAACTCTGGATCAGGTTGGCGTAGGCCGGAAGGTGGCCGCCGAGGATGCCGCCGAAGCCTTCGATGTCGTTGCGCCAGTCGCGGTGCAGTTCGCAACCGACGCTGAACCAGTTGAGCATCTGCGCCCCGGCGTGGGCCATGCGCATCAGCGCGGCGTCGCGCACGCTGGTGTTGAAGGTGCCCGAGGCGTCGGTGACGACGAATACCTCGTAGCCGGCCTGCAGCGCCGACAGGGTCGGGAAGGCCACGCAGACGTCGGTGACCACCCCGGCGATGATCAGTTGCTTGCGCCCGGTGGCCTCGATGGCCTTGACGAAATCGGCGTTGTCCCAGGCGTTGATCTGCCCCGGCCGGGCGATATAGGGCGCATCGGGGAACAGGGCCTTGAGCTCGGGCACGATCGGCCCGTTGGGGCCGTTCTCGAAGCTGGTGGTGAGGATGGTCGGCAGGTTGAAGAACTTGGCGATGTCGGCCAGCGCCAGCACGTTGTTCTTGAACTCGTCCGGCGTGTAGTCGCGCACCAGCGAGAGCAGGCCGGCCTGGTGGTCGACCAGCAGCACGACGGCATCGTCCTTGTTCAGGCGGTTATAGGTGAAAGACATGGCGCAGTCTCCTGTGGCGGTGAGGGAGCCCGGTTGCGGGCGTGAACCCAAAGCCTAGCCGCTCTGCCGGGCACCGACGTCCCGCCGCGACAGGTGACTCAGGTTTCCACGCCCGGCTCGAAGCCTTCGCCCGCGGCCGCATCCGGCTCGGCCTCGGGCTGTTCGGCCGGCTCTTCCTGCGCGGGCTTGCCGAGCGCCTGGCTGGCCGACTCCTGCAGCTTGTCGACCTGCTTGTTCAGTTGCTCCACCGCCTCGCCGACGGCGTCGTCGAGCAGGGCCTGGGCCTGCTTCTCGGTTTCCTCGACGAGCTTCTGGGCGGACTGCTCGGCCGCCTCGCAGCCGGCCAGCACGACCAGCGCCAGGCCGAGCGCGGAAAGGGAAAGGCTGCGTAACGGGTTATGCATACAAGGTCCTCTGGGGCGACGCCTGCGCGTCGGTCGATGGGTAATGGAGCGCTCAGTCCGCGAGCGATTTCGGCGCACTCGCCGGCGCCTGGCCACGGGTCTTGTACAGCGACAGCAGCACGCCGCCGAGCAGCAGGCCGAGGGTCACGCTCAGCGACACCGCCGCCGGAATCTTGCCGATGATGCCGACCAGGAAGATCTTGCCGCCGATGAACACCAGCACCAGGGCCAGGGCGTACTTGAGGTAGGCGAAGCGGTGGATCAGCGCCGCCAGGGCGAAATACAGGGCACGCAGGCCGAGGATGGCGAAGATGTTCGAGGTGTAGACGATGAACGGATCCTGGGTGATGGCGAAGATCGCCGGCACGCTGTCGATGGCGAATACCAGGTCGGCACACTCGATCAGAATCAGCGCCAGGAACAGCGGCGTCGCCCACAGCACCTGGCGCCCGCTGCCGTCGTCCTGGCGGACGAAGAAACGCTGGCCGTGCAGGCTGTCGGTCACGCGCAGACGTTTGCGCAGGAACTTCACCAGCGGGTTGTTTTCCAGATCGGGCGCATCGTCCAGCTTGGAAAACAGCATCTTCACCCCGGTGAGCAGGAGGAAGATGCCGAACAGGTAGAGAATCCAGCTGAACTGATGGATCAGCGCGGCGCCCAGGCCAATCATGATGGCGCGCAACACCAGCACGCCCATGATCCCCCAGAACAGCACCTTGTGCTGGTACTGCCGCGGGATCGCCAGGAAGCTGAAGATCATCGCCATGAGGAACACGTTGTCCATCGACAGCGATTTTTCGATCAGAAAGCCGGTGAGGTAATCCATGCTGGCGTCGCCGCCTTTCTGGAACAACACCCAGACGCCGAACAGCAGGCCGGCACTGATGTAGCCAGCGGACAGCAGCAGGCTCTCGCGCACGCCGATTTCGCGGTTGTCGCGATGCAGCACGCCCAGGTCGAAGGCCAGCAGGGAGATGACGACGGCGATGAAGACCAGCCACAACCAGGTGGCGGTGCCGAGGAACTCGGCGAAGAGGAACGGTTCTAGGGCAGTCATGGAGCCCCTCCTACAGTCAGATTGAACAGACTGTGATTCCGACATCGCGGTGTTAACCGCCAGAGGGGCCCGGCATCACGGGCGCAAACATTACTCGCGCTGCCAGGTCCTCTCAACCGGGCAGAGTTTGCAAAGTATTTCCCGTTTGCCGCCGCCCCAGAGCCCGCTGCCGTCTTGTAGGAGTCGGCTTGCCGGCGATCGGCCGGGCAGCGCTTGGCTCGCCCGCAAGCGGGCGCCTACGGGGTTCGCCGTTGCACTGAAGCGGGGCGAAGGCTTCAGAACAACCCCAGCTGCCCGTCCACCAGGCGTTCGAAATCGCCGCCGACGAAGGGCAGGATGGCGTCGGCCACCGGTTTCAGCTGGCGGCTCAGGTAGTGCTCGTAGTCGATGGGCGATTGCAGGCGCTCCAGCGGCTGCGGGCCGGCAGTGGTGATCAGGTAGCCGATCCAGCCGCCACGCTGGTACTGCAGCGGCCGACCGAGGCGCTGGTTGTGCTCATCGGCACTGCGCGCGGCGCGTACGTGCGGCGGCACGTTGCGCTGGTAGTCGTCGAGGCGCCGGCGCAGACGCTTGCGATAGACCAGCAGCTCGTCCAGCTCGCCGGCCAGGGTGCGTTTGACGTAGTCGCGCACGTAGTCCTCATAGGGCAGCCCGGCGAATACCAGGCGGTACAGCTCCTGCTGGAAGCGCTGGGCCAGCGGCGACCAGTCGCTGCGCACCGTCTCCAGACCCTTGAACACCAGGCGTTCGTTGCCATCGGCTTCGCGTACCAGGCCGGCGTAACGCTTCTTGCTGCCCTCCTCGGTGCCGCGAATAGTGGGCATGAGAAAGCGCCGGTAATGGGTCTCGAACTGCAACTCCAGCGCGCTGCTCAGGCCGTACTCGCGTTGCAGATGCTCGCGCCACCAGGCGTTGACCCTTGATACCAAGGCGCGGCCGATCTGCGCCGCCTCGTCTTCGCCATGGGCGCGGCCGAGCCAGACGAAGGTGGAGTCGGTGTCGCCGTAGATCACCGCATGGCCCTCGGCTTCGATCAGCTCGCGGGTACGCTTCATGATCTGGTGCCCGCGCAGGGTGATGGACGACGCCAGGCGCGGGTCGAAGAAGCGGCAGCCACTGGAGCCGAGCACGCCGTAGAAGGCGTTCATGATGATCTTCAGCGCCTGCGACAGTGCCGCGTTGCCCTCGCGCTTGGCCGCCTCGCGCCCCTGCCAGACCCGCTCGACTATGGCCGGCAGGCAGTGCCGGCTGCGCGAGAAGCGCGCACCGCGAAAACCCTCCACCGAATGCGCATCGTCCGGCTGCTGCAGCCCTTCCACCAGCCCCACCGGGTCGATCAGGAAACTGCGGATGATCGACGGATACAGGCTCTTGTAGTCCAGCACCAGCACCGAGTCGTACAGGCCGGGGCGCGAATCCATGACGAAGCCGCCGGGGCTGTTCTCGCCGCGGATGTCGCCGAGGTTCGGCGCGACGAAGCCCAGGCGGTGCATCGGCGGCAGGTACAGGTGGGTGAAGGCCGCCACCGAGCCGCCGCTGCGATCGGCGGCCAGGCCGGTGACACTGGAGCGCTCGAGCAGGAAGGCGAGCAGGTCGGTGTGGACGAAGATCCGCGTGACCAGCTCGCAGTCCTTGAGGTTGTAGCGCGCCAGCGCCGGCTTGTCCTCGTCGAACATGCGCTGGATCTCGTCCATCCGCGCGTAGGGGGTGTCGATGGCCTTGCCTTCGCCGAGCAGGGTCTGCGCCACCGACTCCAGGCTGAACGAGGGGAAGCTCCAGGTCGCCGAACGCAGCGCCTCGATGCCGTCGATGATCAGCCGCCCGGCGGCCTCGGCGAAGTAGTGCTGGCTGCTGTTGTGCTGGCGCCAGCCCAGCACGTCGCCGCCGCGCCCTAGGCGCAGCGGCACATTGAGCTGCTCGGCGTGTTCGCGCAGCACGCGCAGGTCGAACTGCACCAGGTTCCAGCCGATGATGGCGTCGGGGTCGTGCCGCGCCAGCCACTGGTTGAGCCGCTCCAGCAGCTCGGCGCGGCTGGCGCAGTATTCCAGCTCGAAATCCACGGCGCCGGCATCGCCATTGGCCGGGCCGAGCATATACACCTGGCGCTGGCCGCAGCCCTCCAGGGCGATGGAATACAGCTCGCCGCGGGCGCTGGTCTCGATATCCAGCGACACCAGGCGCAGCGCCGGGCGGTAATCGGCGGCGGGCTTGAGCGACGTGCAGAGCAGGCTGCCGTCTTCCCGGGCAGTGCCGGCGAAGCTGACGGAGGCGGTGATAAAACGCTCCATCAGGTAGCGCTCCGGCGGACGGATATCGGCCTCGTAGACGTCCAGGCCGACCTGGCGCAGCTTCTTCTCCAGCTGCAGCAACTGGCGGTACTGGCGGCAATACAGGCCCAGCACCGGGCGCTGCTTGAAGTCGCGCAGGGCCAGCTCGCGCAGCTCGACGCCCTGTTCATCGCGCAGCAGCGGCTCGGCCCAGGCGCGCTGCTCGGCCGGGATAAAGGCCACCGATTCCTGCCGCGGCAGGCGCACCTGGCGCGGGCCGCCATCGGTGGCCAGCCAGAAGGCCACCTCGGTGCCTTCCGGCGTATCGCGCCAATGGCGGCTGAGCACGAAGCCTTGCTGGGGTTGCGTCATCGGGATTGGGTCACGGATTCGAACTCGGTGCGTACGAGCTCCTTGTAGGAGCGGCTTTAGCCGCGATAGTCGCCGCTAAAGCGCCTCCCACTGGGGCGTGTGCTTCAAACTGGCCGACCATTCTACGCCAGCGGTTACAATGGCGCCTTTTCCGCGGAGCGCTTCGATGAGCAGCCATCCTCCCTACGGCACCGGCGATGCCTCCTACCAGGCCGCCGGCGGCATCGACGGCCTGCGTCGCCTGGTCGACGACTTCTACCGGCTGATGGATGAACGCCCCGAGGCCGCCGCCCTGCGCGCCCTGCATCCAGCTGACCTGAGCGCCTCGCGCGACAAGCTGGCCTGTTTCCTCAGCGGCTGGCTGGGCGGGCCGCGGTTGTTCGCCGAGAAGTACGGCAGCATCAGCATCCCCAGCTTTCACGCGCAGTGGCCGATCGATGCGGCCCTGGCCGAGAGCTGGCTGAGCTGCATGGCCGGCGCCATCGCCCTGCAACACTATGAACCGGCCTTCGCCGACTACCTGCTGGCCCAGTTGCACGTGCCCGCCGAACGCGCCGTGCAGGCCAGCCAGAACCGACACAAGAGTGGAAACCCGAAATGAACAGCGAACTGATCATCGAAGACCTGCAAGCGGGCGACGGCAAGGCCGTGGTCAAGGGGGCGCTGATCACCACCCAGTACCGCGGGTGGCTGGAAGACGGCAGCGAGTTCGACTCCTCCTACTCGCGCGGCAAGCCCTTCCAGTGCGTGATCGGCAGCGGCCGGGTGATCAAGGGCTGGGACCAGGGCCTGATGGGCATGCAGGTGGGCGGCAAGCGCAAGCTGCTGGTGCCGGCGCACCTGGGTTATGGCGAGCACAGCGTCGGCGCGATTCCGCCGAACGCCAACCTGATCTTCGAGATCGAGCTGCTGGAAGTGCTGACCCGCGATGACTGACGCCGCCCTCGTCACCCTGCGCGAGCATTTGTTGAATGCGCTGGAGCACCATCCGGGCGCCGAAACCCGCCGCCTGTTCCACGGCCGTGGCCGCTGCTGGCCGGCTCTGGAGCAGATCAGCGTCGACTGGCTGTCCGGCATCGTCCTGGTGATGCTGTTTCGCGAACCGTCGCCGGCGCTGCGGCCGCTGCTGCTGGAGCTCTTGGAAACGCCGCAATGGCAGGCCAGCGGCGCCCGCGGCCTGCTGCTGCAGCACCGCTACGTGCAGGGCAGCGAGAGCGAATGGCTGGCCGGCGAGGCGCAGGCGCAATGGCCGATCATCGAGGACGGCCTGCATTATTTGCTCGACCTGGGCAGCAAGCAGAACAGCGGGCTGTTTCTCGATATGCGCCTGGGCCGTCGGTGGGTGCGCGAGCAGGCCGCCGGCAAGCGCGTGCTGAATCTGTTCGCCTACACCTGCGGCTTCTCGGTTGCGGCCATCGCCGGCGGCGCCGAGCGGGTGGTCAACCTCGATATGTCACGCGCGGCACTGTCGCGCGGGCGCGACAACCATCGCCTGAACGAGCATGACCTCACCCGGGTGGAGTTTCTCGGCCACGAGCTGTTCAAGTCCTGGGGCAAGGTGCGCAAGGGCGGGCCCTATGACCTGGTGATCATCGACCCGCCGAGCTTCCAGAAAGGCAGCTTCGCCCTGCCCCAGGACTACCGCAAGATCCTCCGCCGCCTGCCCGAGCTGCTCGGCGAGCGCGGCACCGTGCTGGCCTGCGTCAACGACCCGGACATCGGCCCGGACTTTCTCATCGACGGCATGGCCGAGGAGGCGCCGCAGCTGCATTTTGCCCGGCGCCTGGACAACCCGCCGGAGTTTCCCGACATCTCGGCCGAGAGCGGCCTGAAGGCGCTGGTGTTCCAGCTGTAGCCCGGATGCCATCCGGGCTGCGGGGCGTCCGCTCCGCAGGATGCGCCGTGCGCACCGGCCGGGGGCCCGGCGCGGTGCGCCTCGCTCAGTCGCCGTAGATATCGAAGCTGAAGTAGCGCTGCTGGATCTGCTGGTACTCGCCGTTGGCGCGGATCGCGGCGATGGCGGCGTTGAGCTTGCCGAGCAGCTCGCTGTCGCCCTTGCGCACGGCGATGCCGGCGCCCTCGCCGAAGTAGGCCGGGTCGGTGAAGGACGGGCCGACGAAGGCGAAACCCTTGCCG
Organism: Pseudomonas sp. NPDC077186; assembly: GCF_044543505.1. NCBI lineage: Bacteria > Pseudomonadati > Pseudomonadota > Gammaproteobacteria > Pseudomonadales > Pseudomonadaceae > Pseudomonas > Pseudomonas sp. NPDC077186. The sequence continues at coordinate 26,745 of NZ_JBITWE010000005.1, read as the reverse complement.
TTGTCAGTCTTGAGGAAGCCCTCCTCTACCGGAATGGCGTCGGCCAGGGTGCCGTCCAGGCGCCCGGAGATCAGGTCCAGGTAGATTTCGTTCTGCGAGCTGTAGCGCACCACCTGCACGCCCTGGGCGGCCATCACCTCGCTGGCGAAACGGTCGGTGGTGGTGGCGCGCTGCACGCCGATGCGCTTGCCCTTGAGGTTGGCGAAGTCGGCGTCGACCGTGCTGCCTTCCTTCATCACCAGGCGCGCCGGGCTGTAGTAGTACTTGCCGGTGAAGTCCACCGACTTGCGCCGCTCGTCGGTGATGGTCATGGACGAGAGAATGGCGTCGACCTTCTTCACCTTGAGCGAGGGGATCAGGCCGTCGAACTCCTGCTCGACCCACTGGCACTGTACCTTCATCTCGGCGCACAGGGCGTTGCCGATGTCCACGTCGAAGCCGGCGATCTCGCCGCTGGCCTCCTTGTAGGCGAACGGCGGGTAGGCCGCCTCGATGCCCAGGCGCAGTGGCTTGTCGGCGGCGAACGGGCTGGAAGCCATCAGGCTCAGGGCGATGGCGCCCAGCCAGGCGATTTTCTTCATGGACGTGTCTCCTGCTGCGGAATGAACGAGCCCGCCGCGCGCGAAAAGGCAGCGGAACCCGGTGGAAAGGCGAAGGGGCAGAAGCAAGGCGCGCCGGCCCACGACGAGTCGAAGGGCACGCGGCACGCGGAGGGGAATGGGGAGGACTGCATGGGTCGCTCTCACTTTGTACATTAAAGTCCACTCTGGACTTTAATGTACAACGCGTCAACCCCTGCGCTCAAAGCCTGTTCAAAGTCTCGCGAGCCAGAGCAATGCAATACCGATGGCGGCCCCGCAAAAACAGGCGAGGATCGCTCGGAGTCGCGGGCGACTTTACGAGTTGTAAATGAGCATTACTCGCCGCGCTCGTCCTGCGGACGTTCAGTGACAAGTCACTGCCCGAGCCTGTTTTTAACGCGGCAGTGCCGACGCGCAGCAGACTTTGGACAAACGCTCAGCGCAACCCGAGGCGCTTCGCCAATCTACTGAGATTGGCCCGATCGATCCCCAGCTCGCGCGCGGCGTCGGCCCACTTGCCCTGGTGGCGCGCCAGGCACTGCTCGATCAGCCGGCGCTGATAGGCATCCAGCGCGCCGCGCAGGTCCTGCCCCACCGGCAGCGCGTCGGGTGCGCTCTCGCCCGGCGCCTCTGCGGCCGCCACGCTCGCGGGCAGATCCAGGTCCTGCAGCTCCAGGCTGAGAATCCGCGGACGTTCGCCGTGGCGCGCCAGCGCCTTGAGCGCCGCGCGGCCGATCAGGTGCTCCAGCTCACGCACGTTGCCCGGCCAGTCGTGGCCCAGCAGCGCCTTCTGCGCCTCGCTACTCAGGCGCAGGCTGCGTAGCCCGAGACGGGCGCGATTGTCTTCGAGGAAGTAGCCGGCCAGCAGCAGCACGTCGCGGCCACGCTCGCGCAGCGGCGGCACCGGCAGCGGGTAGACGCTCAGGCGGTGATAGAGGTCGGCGCGAAAGCGCCCGGCGCGCACCTCGGCCGCCAGGTCGCGGTTGGTGGCGGCGATCACCCGCACGTCGACGCGGTGCTCGCGGTCAGAGCCGAGCCGTTGCAGCTGGCCGCTCTGCAGCACGCGCAGCAACTTGGCCTGCACCGCCAGCGGCAGCTCGCCCACCTCGTCGAGAAACAGGCTGCCGCCGTCGGCCAGCTCGAACTTGCCGCTGCGCTCGCTGAGCGCGCCGGAGAAGGCGCCGCGCACGTGACCGAACAGCTCGCTCTCCACCAGCGCCTCGGGCAGCGCCGCGCAGTTGAGGCTAACCAGCGGCCGTTGCGCGCGCGGCGAGGCGGCGTGGATGGCCTCGGCCACCAGCTCCTTGCCGACCCCGGTTTCACCGGTGATCAGTACCGTCAGCGGGCTGTCGCCGACCAGGCGAATCTCGCCCTGCAGCTTGCGCAGCGCGGCACTCTGACCGATCAGCTCGCGCGGCTGCTGGCGCGCCTGCTTGTACAGCTCGGTGAGCTGACGCTCGGTCTCCACCCGCCGGGCCAGGCCGCTGATCCGTTCGCTGGCCTTGACCGTGGCCGCCGCCAGGCTGGCGAAGGCCTCCAGGCTGTCCAGGTCGGCGCGGCCGAAGCTGGCCGGGTCCAGCGCATCCAGGGTCAGCAGGCCCCACAGCTGGTCGTCCAGGTACAGCGGGCAGCCCAGGCAGTCGTGTACCTCCAGGTGGCCGTGCAGCCCCTCGACCAAGCCGTCGTAGGGGTCGGGCAGGCCGCAGTCGGCGGCGAAGCGGGTCGGCCCGCGGTGCTCGAGCAACGCCGCCAGGCGCGGGTGCTCGCCGATCTTGAAGCGCCGCCCCAGGGTGTCGGCGCTCAGCCCCTCCACCGCCAGCGGCACCAGTTGCTCGCCGTCGAGCTTGAGCAACGCCACCGCATCGCAGGGGAGCAGTTGGCGCAGGGCGGCTAGCAGGCGGCGGTAGCGCTCGCCGTCGTTCAGCTCGCGGGACAGGTCGGCGACCAGCGGGATCAGCGTCTGCAGCAACGGATTAGCGGTCATTTCGACAACCTAAAGTCTTTATGACTCATATCGGCCGCGAGTCATTTTCACAACAACAAAAATAAGCCATTGAATTTAAACGACAAATTAAATGGCACGATTCATGAGAGGCATACAGCGTTAACGCTAGCACGCCAGATGCGGCCAGACGAGCCGGGCCGGCGCCTTTTCATGCCTTGCAGGAGTTACCCATGCTGTCCAACGCCCAACGCGACCTGATCAAAGCCACCGTGCCGCTCCTGGAAAGCGGCGGCGAGGCGCTGACCACGCATTTCTACCGGATGATGCTGAGCGAGTTTCCCGAGGTGCGCCCCCTGTTCAACCAGGCCCACCAGGCCAGCGGCGACCAGCCGCGCGCCCTGGCGGGCGGCGTGCTGATGTACGCCAAGCATATCGACCGCCTCGAGGCGCTCGGCCCGCTGGTGGCGCAGATCGTCAGCAAGCACGTGTCGCTGCAGATCCTCCCCGAGCATTACCCCATAGTCGGCGGCTGCCTGCTGCGCGCAATCCGCGAAGTATTGGGCGCCGAGATCGCCACCGATGAAGTGATCGAGGCCTGGGCCGCCGCCTACCAGCAACTGGCCGATATCCTCATCGGCGCCGAGGAAAGCCAGTACGCGCACAATGCCGCCGCCCCTGGCGGCTGGCGTGGCGCTCGCGCCTTCCGCGTGGCGCGCAAGGTAACCGAGAGCGCCGAGATCACCTCCTTCTACCTGGTGCCGGCCGACGGCGGCGCCCTGCTCGACTTCCAGCCCGGCCAGTACATCGGCCTGCGCCTGCTGCTGGACGGCGAGGAAGTACGGCGCAACTACTCGTTGTCGGCCCCGGCCAACGGCCGCGAGTACCGCATCAGCGTCAAGCGCGAGGCTGGCGGGCGGGTATCCAACCACCTGCACGACAAGGTCCAGGTCGGCGACCAGCTGGAGCTGTTCCCGCCGGCCGGCGAGTTCGTCCTGCGCGACTCGGCCAAGCCGCTGGCGCTGATCAGCGCCGGCGTCGGCATCACCCCGGCGCTGAGCATGCTCGACGCGGCGCGCCACTCGGGGCGACCGATCCACTTTATCCACTGCGCCCGTCACGGCGAGGTGCACGCCTTCCGCGACTGGGTCGAGGCCCGCGCCGCCGAGCATCCGCAGATCCGTCACTACGTGTGCTACAGCGAGCCACGCGCAGGCGATCAGGCCGACGCCGAGGGTTTCCTCAGCCGCGAGCTGCTGGCGCAGTGGCTGCCGGCCGAACGCGACCTGGACGCCTACTTCCTCGGCCCGAAGCCTTTCATGGCCCAGGTCAAGCGCCACCTGCAGGAACTGGGCGTGCCGCCCGAGCAGAGCCGCTACGAATTCTTCGGCCCGGCTGCGGCGCTGGATAGCTGATCTAGCAGGCCGTTGAAAAACCTAGGCGAGGCAGGCAAGACAAGGCAAAAACGGCCGAAAAAGCGGAGTTTACATGCTGTAAATGAGCATTTTGAGGCCGTTTTTAACGCAGGATTGCCAACGCAGGTAGTTTTTCAACAGCCTGCTATCAGGAGGTGCATCATGTTCCCGCTCACCCCGCAGCAGCTGCTGCGTCTGTCCAGCCAACTGCTGCTGGCCGGCCTCGGCCTGCTGCTGCTCGGCCTGCTGGCGGCCTATGGCCTGGAGTCCAGGTTGAACCTGGCCAGCCTGGTGCTGGCGCATAGCCTGACCATAGTCGGCCCCGGCCTGCTCAAGCTCGGTTATGTGCTGCGCCTGGCGGCGCAGCACGGCCTGCGGCGAGGGGAGCGGCGTCATGCAACTGCTTGATCGCAACCGCGCGCTGGCGATTGCTCCGCTCTGGCGCCTGGGCTTTCGCCCGTTCTTTCTCGCCGGCGCGCTGCTGGCCCTGCTCGCCGTCGCCCTCTGGGCGGCGGTGTTGCAGGGGTTGCTCAGCGCGCCGAAGGTGCCCGGCGGCCTGCTCGCCTGGCACCGCCACGAGATGCCGTTCGGCTTCGCCCTGGCGATCATCGCCGGCTTCCTGCTCACCGCGGTGCAGAACTGGACCGGCCGCCCCGGCTTGAGCGGGCGGCCACTGATCGCGCTGCTGGCCCTGTGGCTGACGGCGCGCCTGGCCTGGTTCGCGCCTGTGCCGCAGGGGGTGCTGATCGCCGCCCAGCTGGCCTTTGTCGCCCTGCTGATCGCGCAGCTGGCGCGCCAGCTGATCGCCGCCCGCCAGCGCAACAACTACCCCATCCTGCTGGTGCTGAGCCTGCTCGGCCTGTGCCAGGGCCTGACCCTCGCCGGCCTGGCCCAGGGCGACGAGGCGCTGCAACGGCGCGGCGCCCTGGCGGCGCTGTGGTTGATCGCGGTGCTGCTGAGCCTGATCGGCGGACGGGTGATTCCCTTCTTCACCCAGCGCGGCCTGGGCCGGGTCGAGGCCTTCACCGCCCATCCCTGGCGCGATCGCTTGCTGCTGGCTGGCGGTCTGCTGGTCGCCGCGCTGTTCGCCAGCGGGCATAACCTGCAGGCGCAGCCCTGGCTGGCCCTGCCCTTCGCCGTGCTGGCGGCGCTGCACGGCCTGCGCCTGTGGCGCTGGCACCTGCCGGGCATCTGGCGCGTGCCGCTGCTGTGGTCGCTGCACCTGGCCTACGCCTGGCTGCTGCTCGCCAGCCTGGGCATGGCCGCCTGGCACCTGGGCTGGCTGGCGCAACCCAGCCTGGCCAGCCATGCACTGGCGGTGGGCGCAATGGGCGGACTGATTCTGGCGATGATGGCGCGGGTCAGCCTCGGCCATACCGGGCGGCCGTTGCAACCGCCGAAGGCCATGGCCTGGGCCTTCGCCTTGCTCAACCTGGGCGCCTTGATCCGGGTCGCGGCGGGTGGCGTCTGGCTGTGGCTGGCGGCCCTTTGCTGGGGACTGGCCTTCGCCCTGTTCGTCGTCCACTACGCGCCGATGCTGTGCCGGGCGCGGGTCGATGGCCATCCGGGGTGATTGGCGGAAATCCCGGTGCGCACGGCGCACCCTGCGGGTAGGGTGGATGTCGCTTTTCACATCCACCACAGCGGTGGATCGATAAAACGTGATCCACCCTACGCGCCCCGCCGACCGGGGACAGGCCCTCACCAGCACACATTCACGCGCCACCGAACGACGTAGGGTGCGCCGCGCGCACCAATCCAGACGGCGATGGATCAGTCCACCAGCGTGCAGGCCATCACCAGCGCATCCTCGCGCCCGCCCACCGCCGGGTAATAGTCGCGGCGCCGGCCGACTTCGTTGAAGCCATAACGCTCGTACAGGCGGTAAGCGCTCTGGTTGCTGGCGCGCACCTCGAGGAAGCACTCGCGCCCGCCCAGCTCATGGGCCTCCTTCATCAGGTGTTCGAGCAGGCGCAAACCGAGGCCGCGGCCCTGGCTCTCCGGCTTGACGGTGATATTGAGCAGGTGCGCCTCGTCAAGGATCAGGTTGATCACGCCGTGGCCGACCTGCTGGCCGCCCTCGAACATCAGCCAGCAGTTATAGGACTTGAGGCTGTCGGTGAAGATGCCGCGGGTCCAGGGGTGGCTGAAGGCGGCGTACTCGATCTTCAGCACGGCATCGAGATCCGCCTCGGTCATGGGGCGGAAGGAAATCGCATCGGTCATTCGCTAGAACTCGGCGGCAGGTGGCACTCAGGCGTCGGGGGTTTTCAGCCAGCGCCGACGAACGCGCTGCATGGCCTGCCACAGCTCGCGCTTGCGCGCCGGCTCTTCCATCAGCAGCTCCAGGCCCGGCAACGCCCAGCAGGCGCCGAGGCCGTCGATCTGCAGCTCGCGGTTGTAGCTGTGCTCGTCGCCCTCGCCGGCGAAGCGAATGGCCGGCAGGCCGACCAGCCACAGGCAGGTGCTGGGCTGCTCTTCCAGGCGCGCGGCGACGAAGCTCTGCACGAACTCCAGCGCCGCCTGCGGGCCCTGATCCAGATTGCCGCGCACCAGCAGCGGCCAGCGCACCGGCTCGCCGAGCAGTTGCGGGCTGTCCGGCAGGCCGGCGGCGCGCAGCAGGTCCTTGAGCAGGATGTAGGCCGGGTCGCGGCTCTGGAACGGCTCGCCGGTGGGCAGCTCCACCAGCAGCGCGCAGTCGCCGGCGCGCAGCAGTTGCAGGGCGAAACGCGGCGGCGGCGCGGCGACGCGGGCCGGCTTTTCCTCAACCGGCGCCGGCTCCTCGACCACCGCGGCGGCCTGGCGCGGCTGGGCACCGGGACGCGGCACCTCGATCTTCGGTCGCTCGACGGGCGCCGGCGCAACCTCGCGCGCCACCGTCGGGGCCGCGACCGGCTCGACCGGCATTTCGGCCTCTACTTCCGCCTGCGGCGGCTCCAGCAGCTCGGGCCGCGAGGGCGCGGCGAAGGGCAGTACGGTGCGCGGCAGCCAGCTGGCCACCTGCATGGCGCCCAGGTAGGCACGCCGACGGAGCTCGGGGATCACACGCCCTCCACTTGCGGATGCGCCTTCTGCCCGACCTGCATCAGGTTCAGCGCGTTGATATAGGCCTTGGCCGAGGCCACCAGGATATCGGTGTCGGCGCCGTTACCGTTGACGATGCGCCCGCCCTTCTCCAGGCGCACGGTGACCTCGCCCTGCGAATCGGTGCCCTGGGTGATGGCGTTGACCGAATACAGCAGCAGCGTGGCCTCGGAGGCGGCTATGGCCTCGATGGCCTTGAAGGTGGCGTCCACCGGGCCGGAGCCCTGGGCATTGGCGGGCTGCTCGCGGCCCTCGACGCTGACCACGACCTGCGCCTGCGGCACCTCGCCGGTCTTGCTCGCCACCTCCAGGGTGACCAGCTTGTAGTGCTCCGGCGCCTCCTCGGCCAGGGTGTCGGAGACCAGCGCCTGCAGGTCCTCGTCGAAGATCTCGTGCTTCTTGTCGGCCAGCTCCTTGAAGCGGGCGAAGGCGGCGTTCAGCTCGGCCTCGCCGGCCAGGACGATGCCCAGCTCGTCCAGGCGCGAGCGGAAGGCGGCGCGCCCGGAGTGCTTGCCCATCACCATCTTGTTGGTGTTCCAGCCCACCGACTGGGCGGACATGATCTCGTAGGTCTCGCGGTGCTTGAGCACGCCGTCCTGGTGGATGCCGGACTCGTGGGCGAAGGCGTTGGCGCCGACTATGGCCTTGTTCGGCTGCACCGGGAAGCCGGTGATGCCGGAGACCATGCGCGAGGTGCTGAGGATGTGCGGCGTGTCGATGTTGGTGTGCACGCCGAGCAGGTCCTGGCGGGTCTTGATCGCCATGACGATCTCTTCCAGCGCGGCGTTGCCGGCGCGTTCGCCGAGGCCGTTGATGGTGCACTCGACCTGACGCGCACCGGCCACCACGGCGGCCAGGGAGTTGGCCACGGCCAGGCCCAGGTCGTTGTGGCAGTGCACCGAGAAGATCGCCTTGTCGGCGTTGGGAATGCGTTCGAGCAACTGGCGGATGGTGTCGGCGTACTGGTGCGGGATGGCGTAGCCGACGGTGTCGGGGATGTTGATGGTGCGCGCGCCGGCGTCGATGGCCGCCTCGATGATGCGGCAGAGGAAGTCGATCTCCGAACGCCCGGCGTCCTCACAGGAGAACTCCACGTCGCTGCACAGGTTGCGTGCCTTCTTCACCGCCTTGACCGCCTGCGCCACCACGTCGTCCGGCTGCATGCGCAGCTTGTACTGCATATGGATCGGGCTGGTGGCGATAAAGGTGTGGATGCGCCCGGAGTTGGCCCCGGCCAGCGCCTCGGCGGCGCGCTCGATATCGGCGTCCACCGCGCGCGACAGGCTGCACACGGTGCTGTCCTTGATGTTGTCGGCGATCGCCTTGACCGCGGCGAAGTCGCCCGGGCTGGCGATGGCGAAGCCGGCCTCGATCACGTCCACCCGCAGGCGCTCCAGGGCCTTGGCGATGCGCAGCTTCTCCTCGCCGGTCATGGAGGCGCCGGGGCTCTGCTCGCCGTCGCGCAGGGTGGTGTCGAAGATGATGACGCGATCGTTGCTGCTCATAGGGGGTTCCTCACGGCTGCCGGGGCGCCCTTCGTGGGGGCGTCTGTAATCGGCCGATTGTCGCGTGAAATGGGCGGGGCGGGAAGCGCAGGTATCGCCGGGTGGGTTTATCGCGTAGGGCGGACATGCCGAAGGCTTGTCCGCCGCGTTACCGGTCACGGTGGACAAGGCTGCGCCATGTCCACCCTACGCCAGACGGCAAAACGCCCGCCAAAATGGCGGGCGCTTTGCCGATCAGGTGCACGGGGCGCAGTCGATCAGAGCGGCTGATCCCAGGGACGGTCGCCGTGCTCGTCCTTGATGCGGGTGGGCAGGCCCATCACGTCCAGCAGCTTGAGGAAGGGCTCGGCCGGCAGCTGTTCGACGTTGACCATGCGCCGTGCATCCCACTCGCCACGCGCCACCAGCAGGGCGGCGGCAACCGGCGGTACGCCGGCGGTGTAGGAGATGCCCTGGCTGTCGGTCTCGGCGAAGGCTTCTTCGTGGTCGGCGACGTTGTAGATAAACAGCTCGCGCGGCTGGCCATCCTTGGTGCCCTTGACCAGGTCGCCGATGCAGGTCTTGCCACTGTAGCCCGGCGCCAGCGAGGCGGGATCGGGCAGCACGGCCTTGACCACTTTCAGCGGTACCACTTCGAGACCTTCAGCGGTCTTGACCGGCTGCTCGGAGAGCAGGCCGAGGTTCTTCAGCACGGTGAACACGTTGATGTAGTGGTCGCCGAAGCTCATCCAGAAGCGCACGTTCGGTACGTCGAGGTGCTTGGACAGCGAGTGCACCTCGTCATGGCCGGTCAGGTACAGGTTCTGCTCGCCCACCACCGGCAGATCGTCGGTGCGTTTGACTTCGAACATGCGGTTGCTCACCCACTGGCTGTTCTGCCAGCTGTAGACCGTGCCGGTGAATTCGCGGAAATTGATTTCCGGGTCGAAATTGGTGGCGAAGTACTTGCCGTGCGAACCGGCGTTGACGTCGAGGATGTCGATCGACTCGATCTTGTCGAAGTACTGTTGTTGCGCCAGGGCGGCATAGGAGTTGACCACGCCCGGGTCGAAACCGACGCCGAGGATGGCGGTCACGCCCTTTTCCTGGCATTCGGCCAGGTGCTTCCACTCGTAGTTGCCGTACCACGGCGGGGTTTCACAGATCTTGCTCGGATCTTCGTGGATGGCGGTGTCCAGATAGGCGACGCCGGTGTCGATACAGGCGCGCAGCACGGACATGTTGAGGAACGCCGAACCGACGTTGATGACGATCTGCGATTCGGTTTCGCGGATCAGTGCCTTGGTCGCTTCCACGTCCAGGGCGTTCAGCGCATAGGCCTTGATCTCGCCGGGCTGCTTGAGGCCGCCCTTGGCCTGCACGCTGTCGATGATGGCCTGGCATTTGGAGATGTTGCGCGACGCAATTGCAATGCGACCTAACTCGTCATTGTGTTGCGCGCACTTATGGGCCACCACCTTGGCAACACCTCCTGCACCAATGATCAGGACATTCTTCTTCAATTGTTCCACCTCCTAGTACTGCGTTATTGAAAGCGTTTGATGAGGTGGGCTGAAGCGGATCGCCGCCCGGCCCACCCTACGGGTCAAGACTGGGTGTAGGGTGGGCTTCAGCCCACCGCAGCAATGTCAGGACAGGCTCGACAGGTAGTCGTCGAACTCGAACTGGCGCACCACCTCGACGCTACCGTCGAGTTGTTTCACCACGATGGATGGCATCTTCAGGCCATTGAACCAGTTCTTCTTGACCATGGTGTAACCGGCTGCGTCGATGAACGACAGGCGATCGCCGATCTGCAGCGGCTGGTCGAACTGGTATTCGCCGAAGATATCGCCGGCCAGGCAGGATTTGCCGCAGACCATGTAGCTGTGCTCGCCATCGTTCGGCGCCATCTTGGCGTTAAGGCGGTAGATCAACAGGTCGAGCATGTGCGCTTCGATGGAGCTGTCGACCACCGCCAGGTGCTTGCCGTTGTACAGGGTGTCGAGCACGGTCACTTCCAGCGAGGCGCTCAGGGTGATCGCCGCTTCGCCCGGCTCCAGGTAGACCTGCACGCCGTATTTTTCCGAGAAGGCCTTCAGCCGCGCGCAGAAGGCGTCGATGGGATAGCCCTCGCCAGTGAAGTGGATGCCGCCGCCGAGGCTGACCCACTCGACCTGGGCGATCAGGTGGCCGAAACGCTCCTCGATGCGGGTCAGCATCTGGTCGAACAGCTCGAAGCTGCCGTTCTCGCAGTTGTTGTGGAACATGAAGCCGCTGATCTGGCCCATGACCTTGGCGATCTTCTCCGGGTCCCACTCGCCGAGGCGGCTGAACGGGCGCGCCGGGTCGGCCAGCAGGTAGTCGGAGCTGCTCACCTGCGGGTTGACGCGCAGGCCGCGGATGGTGCCGGAGGTACGCTCGGCGAAGCGCTCGAGCTGGCCGATGGAGTTGAAGATGATCTTGTCGCAGTTGGCGACCATCTCTTCGATCTCGTCGTCGGCCCAGGCCACGCTGTAGGCGTGGGTCTCGCCGGCGAACTTCTGTCGGCCGAGCTTGAGCTCGTAGAGCGAGGACGAGGTGGTGCCGTCCATGTACTGCTGCATCAGGTCGAACACCGACCAGGTGGCGAAGCACTTCAGCGCCAGCAGCGCCTTGGCCCCGGAGTTCTCGCGCACGTAGGCGATCCTCTCCAGGTTGACCAGCAGCTTCTGTTTGTCGATGAGGTAGTACGGCGTTTGGATCATCTCGTAGCCCCCGCAAGGTCGGCCGATGAGGGGCCTTGCGGCCCCCCAGAAAAAAGTGGAGGCGAATTGTGCCGATTACCGACAAATATCGAAAGGGCATTGGAGATTTTTTGTACAACGGGCGATTACCGGTTGCTCCGCCAGCGAGTAGGGTGCGCTGTGCGCACCACCGGTGTACGAAGCGTTGGTGCGCATAGCGCACCCTACGAGTCGTCAATTACAAAGGCGTGACCACCGCCTTCAGTTGATCGGCGTAGCGGTCAGGTTGGCGCGGATATCGGCGTTCTGCAGCTTCATGCCGTACATGGAGGTGACCGCGCCGCCGCTGGGATGGACGTTCTGGATGCGGTCGATGTTGATTTCCTTGAAGTGCACCCGGCCGTTGACGGCGAAGCCCAGCGGGTCGGGCGTCACCGGCGGGCAGCCGCTGGCGCCCTTGTCGCAGACCTTGGTCGGCGCAACGTCGAGGTTGAGGTCGACGCGCACGCCGTAGCTGTTGGCATTGGCGTCGGCCGGATTGGCGTCGGAGGTGTGGAAGTTGTCCACCACCAGCTGCGCGCCGCTGCCGTTGACGCCACCCACCCGGTCCGTCTCGATGATCAGCTGGTTGCGCTTCTCGCTGGCCGAGACGCTGCCCGCCGGGTTGCCCGAGGTGTCGCGGACGAAGACGTTCTTCAGCCCGGCGCTCAGGCCCTCGTTGCCGCGGTCTTCCCAGCGCCCGCCGCTGGCCGAGCAGGCCGAGGCATTGGCGCCGCTGCCGCCGACGCACAGCGCGCCGGCGCCGCCGGAGCTGAGGCTGAGGGTGGAGCCCTGCTCGTAGCGGCGCAGCACGATGCGACCGAGGCTGTGGCCGGTGCTGCGGTCGCCCCAGCGCAGGTCATTGACGTCCAGGGTCGACCAGTAGGTGCCCTTGTTCAATTGCACGCCGTCCTGGGTCACGTCCAGCGAACCGTCGCGAAAGTGCATGTCGTAGCGCGTGCCGGACAGCCACAGGCCCTTGCCGCTCTCGTCGACGGTGATCGCCGCGTTGGCGTCGCTGATCAGAAAGTCGGCGTTGTAGCGCAGACCGTCGCCGCTGGCGCCGCCGGGGCGGATGGTCAGTTGGCCGTTGAGGGTGAAATCGTAGGCCGGGAAGATTTCCAGCAGCACCAGCAGTTCGGTGCCGCCCTGCAGCGGCGCATCGGCCGTGCCGACGCGCAGGCCGTCGAAGCTGTAGCTGCCGACCACATTCTTCAGGCCCAGGCGCAGGCCGTCGAAGTGGCCGTCGTAGCCGCCGCTGCCCGGCTGGGTATTGGCGCTGCCGGCGTAGCAGCCGGCGCTGACGCCGCCGGCGCAGCTCTTGGTCAGATCCAGGCTGAGCTGGCCGCTGCCATGGGTGCGCAGGCCGCTGAACCACAGGCTGTTGCCGTTATCGGTGAGCGAGACCGAACTGCTGATCATGTTCCACGAGACATCGGCGCTGATGCCCTTGAGCCCGGAATTGGCATCGCCGCCGGGGCGCAGCCTGAACCAGTTCTGCCGCGCGCCCTGATCCTGGAAATTGAGGTCCAGGGCCAGGCTGCCGATCTTCTGGTTGCTCGGGTTGCCGATGATCAGGCCGCCGAGGCTGGCGTTGAGCTTGAGGTCCTGAAAGGCCAGTTGCGCATAGCGGCCGCTGCCGTCCTCGCCCAGGTCGAGGGTGATGCCGTTCTGGCTGCTGAGCACGCCGGCGAAGTTCTCCGCGCGCAGCACGCCGTCGTCCCGGTACTGGAACAGGCTGTTGGCAATGGTGATCTGCGGGATCAGGCGCAGCCCCTCGCCAGTGGCGCCGCCGCCGGCGATGCGGACGCTGCCGCCCAGGCGCAGGTCCATGTCCAGCTGGCCGAAGCTGCGCCCGTGCTCGGGATGGCGGGTATCCGGCGCGCCGGGAGTGACCGCCACGCCCGGCACGGGGTCGCCATGGGCCAGGTCGAGGTTGATCGCGCCGATATGGCCGACGAAGCGCGAGTCGCCCAGGTCGAGGCGGATCGCCGAACCGTCGCCTCCGCCGACTATGTCCAGGTAGGCGTTGTTCAAATAGGTGTCGAAGGACAGGTCGCGCACGATCAGGTCGAGGCCGTTGTCGCGGTAATAGAAGGTCACCGCATCCAGGCTCAGGCGGCTGTCGTCGAGGCTGAAACCGGCAACCCCGCTGGCGCCGCCACCACGCAGCTTGAGGCTGGCGCCCAGGCTATAGAAGGCGCGGAAGGCGCCGAAGCTCTTGTCGCTGCCGGCGAAGCCAACATTGCTGATCGCCAGCTGGTTGGGCCGGCCCTGATGCTCGATCTGCAGCCGCTCGTCGACCACGTCGAGCTGCGTGGTGGAAACGCTATCAGCCTGCTGGGGGCGACTGGAAACACCCTCAAGGCGCAGACTCTGGCCGTCATCGCGATACTCGACGCTGCCTGCCGACCAGCCGCCACCGGCGGTTTCGATGCTGATGCCGCCGCGGCCGCTGACGCCGGCCAGGCTGTCGTCGTCCAGCGCCTGCATGGCCCAGACCGGTGAGCTGCCAAGCAGGAGCGCTGAAAGCCAAGCGTGACGCTGCATGATGCGGCTCCTCAATTGGTCGGGAAGATCAGTACGCTGCCCTGCATGCGGATGCTGCCGTCGATCTTGGCCGAGAAGATATTGGTCTGCTGATAGCTCGGATCGCCACCGTTGGCGGCGCTCAGCGCCTTGTTCTTCCAGCCGCCCTGACTGGCCACGCCGAAGGCGAAGTTGCCGTCCTTGAAGCGAATCTCGTTGGGCAGGCCAAGCGCCAGCACCTCCTGCTCGCCGCCCGCGCCGGTCAGGGTGCGGGTATCCAGGGTCAGGCCCTCGAAGCTGAAGATGCCCTTGAGGTTGTCCAGCACGTACCAGCCGGCGTTGGCGCCGGAGCGGATGGCCAGGCGCAGGCCGCAGCTCTCGGGGCTGGCCGCGCCGGCCAGGGCGCAGCTGCGCTGGTTGGCCGTCCACTGCGCCGGGTCGTTGCCGGCCGGCGTGCCCCAGAGCACGCCGCCGTCCTTGTTGATGCTGAATTCGCCGGACAGGTAGACCCCGCCCTGCCCGCTCAGCTCACTGAGCGCGTCGTCGTCCAGCGCCTGCAGCTCGGCCAGGGCCAGCGCCGGCAACAGGGCAAGGGCGGCGGCGATTCGGCTAGCGCAGGTCATAGCTGCTCACCTTGAGGTAGTTGAAGCTGAGCCCGGAAATCTCGTTGCGGCCGAAGTTGTAGCCGCCGGCGGGAATCGCGGTCGGGCTGCTGCGCGTGCCGCCGACGGTCAGGTTGTCGAACAGCAGATTGGTGCGCGGCGCGTTGGCGTAGAAATCGGTCGCCAGGGCCTGGCGTTGTGCCGCGCTGGTGCCAGCGGCGGTGGGGTTCTGCAGTTCCAGCACGAACTGGCCGTCGGCGCTGGAGCGCAGGCGTAACGGCTGCGACTTGCCATAGCCCAGGGCGATATTGGCGTAGCCGTTGGTGATATAGAGGGTACGCGCGCCGCGCTGGGCGGCGGTCTCGCCGGCGGTATCGCAGTTGGCCTGGGCGCAGGACATGATCTCCAGGGTCTTGGCGAAGATATTCACCCGCGCCTCGCCGACCAGCTCGCCGTTGCCGTTCTGCCCGGGGTCGCCCCACAGGCGCAGGTAGGAGCCGTCCATCACCAGTTGGTGGAAGTCCAGGGCGAGCATCTCGGTACGCCCGGCCGCCACCTGGAAGTCGAAGCGCATGCCCAGATCGGCGCGCCCGCTGGCACCGGTGGAGCAATTGGAGCCGGCGCCGGCGTAGCTGGCGATACAGGGGTTGCCGCCGGCCTGCAGACGCTCGGGGAAGTTGAACGACAGCACGGCGACATTGCTGGGCGTGGTCTGCACCCACTGACCGTCGTCGCGCAGGGTGCGCAGCTCTTCGCCCTTGGCCAGTTCCAGCTCGAAGGGATGGTCGAGGCTGCCGATGGTCACCGGGTTGAGATTGCTGCCCTTGTTGCTGCCGGCGGCGCCCAGGTAGAGGTTCTTCAACGAAATGGGCACGTTCTGCCCCTGATCGTTGGTGATGTCGTTGATCACGATCTGCGCGCCGGAGCCATCCAGCAGCACCTGATCCAGCACGAAGCCCAGACCGGCGCCCTGCACGTCGGAGAGTTCCTGATCACTCAGCGGCTCCATGGCCGACGCCAGCGACCAGCTCGACACGCAGACAATCAGCAACAGGCGGCGTTTCATCGTCAGCACCCCTTCATGGCACTACCCAGGCAGGTGTCCTGCCGCGGGATACCGTTGAACGCCTGCTCGAAATCGAACTTGATGCCCGCCACCAGGTTGCCGTTGGCGTCGCGGTACTTGGGGATATTGAGGAAAGCGCCGGCCACGGTATTGATCAGGGCGGAGGTGTCCATATCGCGCCACTGCATGTCCTTGAGCTGCAGGGAGATAAACACGCCCTTGGCCGCCTGTTCCATGCCCGGTGCGCTGACGTTGCCGACGTCCAGCGACTGGAACTGATTCAACGGGAAGCAGGTCTGGATCCCCAGCAAGGCGCAGTTACTCGAGCTGAACCAACTCAACGCACCGCTGAACAGCCCGCAGTTACTGATGCAGGTCAGTTGCCTGCCATTCGGTAGGCCCGCCGTGTTCGCCCGGATCGGATCGGGAGCGCCGCCACTGGTCACCAACATGGCCTCGGAACCCACGATGGTGTTGTCGCCAACCCCGGCTATATCCATCAGAAGGCGCGTCCCCCACCCCGCTGCGTCACGAATGGGCTTGGCACGCCCCTCAAGCTGCACCGGAATATTGCCGGTCAGGTGCGAGATATCCCCGGACAGCACGCCTTTGGCCTCGCCGAAGCCGATGCGCACGCCGACCACCTGATTGCCCTCGTAGGCCAGCTCCAGGTAGGGATCGACAATCTGGAAGGGGTTGATCGTATCGTTGGGACCGACCGTGCCCAGGGCGAAGTTGTTGATCAGGATGTCCGAGGCGCGGGTCTCGCCCGCGCGCGGATAGCCGCCCAGTTCCAGTTTCTTGATATTGAGCTGGGTGTCCACCTTGAGGCCGAAGTTGACCCGGGTGTAGTTGACCTGCCCGGCGGTGTCGGTGGTGAGGTTGATAAAGGCCTGCCCGGTGATATCGGAGAGTTCCTCATCCGCCAGCTCCTCCAGCTTGGCCTGAGCCACCGGCGCGACCAGCAGCGAGGCGCACAGCAACGCCAGAGCAGGTTTGGCGAAACGGCAGGACTGGCGCATGGCGGAACCCCTTTTCTTATGGTGGCGGTCGAGCGCTCCGACTCGAACCCTTATGGCCACTATAAGGAGGCCTGCGCCAGGACGGCCCGACCCATAGTCGAGAAAAGGACGTCAAATAGCCGCCTGCCGCGGCGCGCTCAGGGCGGCGGTGTTACCGCCGGCAACAGCGGCGTAACACCCGCCCGTCAGCCCTGGCGGAACAACGCCAGCAGGTGCTCGGCAATAGTGCCGCGGATGGCGTCGATGCTCAGCTGCGAGCAGTGCGCCAGCTTGTGCGGGTTGATCCGGTGCAGGTGCAGCGACGGCATGCGCGCCTCGTACTCGCGCAGATCGCCCTTCACCAGCACCGGCAGGAAATGCTCGCCGCGTGCGCGATAACGCTCGATCAGCAGGCGCAGGCCGTCCTGGAACGGCAGCTCGCGCGAGGCCACCAGGCGAAACTCGCCGGGCACCTTGAGGTACAGCCCGGTCTCGCCCACCGCCTCGCCCGGCAGGATATGCACCCCGGTGGCCTCCACGGCGTCGGCCGGGATATCGTGGAAGGTGTCGTGCCAGGCCAGCTCGTCCGGCAGGATGGTGATGCTGCCCGCCTCCTGCGGCACCACGAAGCTGTAGTTGCTGTAGAGCTTTTCCACGTAGCTGGAATAGATACACAGGCGGTTTTCGAAGCGCTTGAGAAAGGCGATGGCCTCGCTGCGGTCGGTGATGGCGTCCAGCTCCCAGTCCAGGTCGCGCTGGTGCTGCAACTCTTGCCAACAGGCGTCGATACTCAGGGCGGTGGCGGGCATGGGCGAACTCTGGCGGCAAGGCTATGCGCAGCTCTTTGCAGAAAGTGCGCCAGCCGCCAGGCAGCGCTTTTTCCACCCATATCAAGGACTTGTCCGGCACCTCCGGGCCCGCCGCGTCCCAATGTGCCGCAACGCGTCACCTGCCTCTGATCGACTCGCGCTCAAACCCGGCACCCGCCTTGCAGTACAATCGCCTCTTTTCACTTGCCTGGACCCGGCGCCTCGATGATCGATCCCAAGCGCGTATTGCGCGCCCTCGCCGAACACTGGACGTTGCTCGAACCGCTCTGCGAGCGTTTCGACGCCGGCACCCTGAGCCTGGTGGAGCTGCGCGGCCAGCTCGCCGCGCAGCTGCCCGACGCCACGCCCAGCGACACCACCGCCCTGCTCGACACCTGGATTCGCCTGGACATCCTGGTGCCGGTGGCCAAGAGCCCCAACCGTTTCGAGCTCAACGCGCAGATCCACGATTTTCTCGCCTACCTGCGCCGCGAGCACCGCCTCGGCCTGTGCCTGGAGATCGAAGCCTACCTGCGCCACCTGGAGCGCCTGGCCGGCTATATCCAGGACGCCTTCGAAGTGCGCGACGCCAACGACCTGGCGCGTCAGTTGCGTCTGCTCGATATGCGCGTACGCGACGTGCTGAAGAAGCTGGCCAACGATGAACAGGCGCTGGTCGGCGTGGCCGACCGGGCCAAGACCAGCGACCGGCAGATTCCCCTGCGCCAGCGCTACGCCGAGGTGCTGGCCACCTGGGACGAATACGTCGAGCCGATGATCCAACTGGTCGCCGCCGACGGCGCCTTCGAGCAGGGCGTGCGCCGCGTCGAACAGGTGCTGCTGCGCCTGCTCGGCGACCAGCAGCGCCTCGGCCAACTGGTCGACGACGACCTGCTGCTGCGCACCCACGCACGCATCCTGGAAATGCAGACCACCGCCCAGCTGACCCTGCGCAAGGCTCGCGAGCTGCTGCTGCCGCTGCGCGAGGAAGCCCGCCGGCACAACGCCGTGACCCGTGGCGCCGCACTGGCGCTATCGGTGATCCGCAAGAAGGGCATCGACGCCGTGCCGCAGGCGGCCATGCCGCTGTTCACCCGGCCGCAGAGCAACTTCCTCGGCTCAGCCAGCCAGGTCGAGGCCTACGTCTATGCCCTGGCGCGCTTCGAAGCCAAGCCGGCGCACTTCCCCAAGGCCAGCGGCAGCCGCAAGGGCGGCGCGCCCAAGGCGCCGAAGACCGCGCGGGAAATGATCGAGCGCTGCGAGCAGGCCCTGCCGCTGCCGGACCTGATGGCCTGGCTGCTGGAGCAGGAGCCGGAAGGCGCCACCGACGAGTTGCTCTACTGGTTCTCGCGCCTGTCGCGCGAGTCGCGCTTCCAGCGTGAACGCCTGGAGCGCCGCCAGTACCTGACGCGCGAACACGAGGTCAGCCTCAGCTCCTATGCCCTGCTCAAGACTCCGTAGGGTGCGCCGTGCGCACCATAACCGACGACCCGGTGCGCACGGCGCACCCTACTCGGCTCCACTAGCCAACGGATTGCCATGAACATCGATCTAAAAGAAATGACCCAGCTCGCGGCCGCCTTCCGCGACCTGTTCAAGGGTTACCACATCTCGCGCAGCGAGCCGGAGTGCTACGCCCAGCTGTCCAGCATGCAGGACCAGTACCGCGCGCTGTTCCGCGCTCTCGGCTTCGAGCTGGTGTGCGACCCGCGCGGCTTCTACTACTTCGTCCCCGAGCAGGTCGCCCCACAGGTGAACAAGACCGCCCAGCGCCTGGCGCTGTTCACCTTCATTCTGGTCGAACACCTCGCCGACCAGGGACGCGACCCGCTCTCCGTGCTCGACGGCGGCAGCATCGGCCGTGACGAGCTGCCGGCGCTGCTGGAGAAATACCGCGACCTGTTCCTGCAGGCCGAAGTCACCACCTTCGAGGAGCTGGAAGACAAGATCATCCGCCGCCTCACCCAGCTCGGCTTCGCCGAGGACAGCAACGGCGTGTACCGCTTCCTGCCGCCGATGCACCGTTTCCTCGACGTCTGCCTGTCGGTGCAGCATGACCGCGACCTGGCCGCCAGCCTGCACAGCAGCGACCTGCCGCTACCGGCGCCGGTGCTGCTGGACGATGATGGCGATGCCGATCCAGTCGAAGCCGTGGACGGTGAAGAATCCGAGGAAGACGCCCTGGCCCGCGCCATGGCCGAAGAACGCGCTGCACAGGAGATGGACGCATGAGCCAGGAACGCTACGGCATCCGCCGCTTCGCCCTGCTGAACACCGCCGGCTACAGCCTCGGCCTGTTCCCGCTGGAAAACCCGCTGTCGGTATACGGCGCCAACAACCTGGGCAAATCCGCCTCGATCAACGCCCTGCAGTTCCCGATCCTGGCGCGCATGTCGGACATGAGCTTCGGCAAGTACAGCCTGGAAGCCTCGCGCAAGTTCTACTTCGCCAGCGACACCAGCTACATCCTCGTCGAAGTCGCCCTGCCCCATGGCCCGCACGTGATCGGCGTGGCCGGTCGCGGCCCGGGTGGCGGCTTCGGCCACCAGTTCTTCGCCTACGCCGGCGAGCTGGATCTGGAGCATTACCAGCAGAACGGCACCTGCCTGCGCCAGCGCGAACTGTTCAAGAACCTCGGCCAGGCCGGCATCACCGCCTATGAGCTCAAGCCCGACGAACTGCGTCGCCTGCTGGTCGGCGGCCACACCAGCATCCCGCTGGACCTGACCCTGATCCCGCTGCGCTCGACCAGCGAGCAGAGCCTGAAGACCTTCCGCGCGCTGTTTATCAACCTGCTGCATATGCGCGAGATCACCGCCGCCAAGCTCAAGCAGCTGTTCCTCGACGCCTTCGAGCACAGCCTGCGTTCGGGTAGCGTCGACTATATCGCCGCCACCGAGGAAGCCTTCCGTGACGTGCGCCGCATGGAGCAGGACTACCAGGCGCTGGTCACCGCCGGCCCGCTGATCGAGGCGCTGGCCTCGGGTGTGGCCCAGCGCGAAGTGCTGCGCGGCAAGCTGCACCGCCTCTCGCCGCTGCTCGACAACCTGCTGGGCACCTGGCACGACTACGCCGATGCGCGCAAGGAAGAGCTGGTGATCCAGGCCGAGCACTACAAGGGCGAGCAGGACGGCCTGCAGAACGAACAGCGCGGCGGCACCGCCGAGCTGATGCGCCTGGAGCGCGAGATCAGCGAAATCCAGCGCTGGCTGGGTGAGCTGTCGGTACTGAAGAACCGCTTCGCCCTGGTGGAAAACGCCAAGGTGCTGGAAGAGCAACTGCTCGCCGCCAAGGACGCCCACGACGAATTGGCCGGCGCCCTGGCTCAGTCGCGGCAGTTCTCCAGCGAAGACCTGGACGAGCGCCTGCGCGACCTGGAGAAGCGCCTCAAGTCAGTCAAGCAGCAGCTCGATCACGCCGACAACAACAGCTACTCGCGCCTACGCGAGGAATTCAGCCAGCAAGATGTGGATAGGCTAATGCGCCTATTTAACGGCCAGCTGTTCAGTCTGCCGCTGGGCGAGAAAGGCATCCAGGCCGAGGGCGACGACTGGGTCAAAGCGGTCGAGGCGGTACTGGATCGCTTCAAGGGCGACACCTTCGCCGTGCCGGGCCTGTCCATCGACCTCAGCCATATCGAGCCGCCGGCGCTGCAGGCACTGGCCGACCGCGCCGCCCTGCGCGATCAGAAGGATCGCCTGGAGCGCGAGCTCAAGCAGCTCAAGAGCCAGCAGTCGGTAGCCGCCGACCGCGCCGCCAGCAAGGCCCAGGCCGAAACCCTGTACCAGGCCGTGCTGGATGCGCAGAAAGCGCTGGAAGACTTCCGCAAGAGCCAGACCTTGGCCGCCGAGGAGCCGCAGAAGCTGGAGCGTCTGGCCGAGCTGGAAGGCGCCCAGGACGAACTCAAGCGCGCCAGCGATGCCTTCGCCGAACGCGTGCAGCAGCTGTCCGCCAAGCTGCAACTGGTCGGCCGGCAACTGGCCGACCTGGAAGCCAAGGAGCGCACTCTGGAAGACGCCCTGCGCCGCCGCCAGTTGCTGCCGGCCGACCTGCCGTTCGGCACGCCGTTTATGGAGCCCGTCGACGACAGCCTGGACAACCTGCTGCCGCTGCTCAACGACTACCAGGACACCTGGCAGGCGCTACAACGCATCGACGGCCAGATCGAGGCGCTCTATGCCCAGGTACGCCTCAAGGGCGTGGCCAAGTTCGATAGCGAAGACGACGTCGAGCGTCGCCTGCAACTGCTGGTCAACGCCTACGCCCACCGCCAGGACGAGGCCCTGACCCTGGCCAAGGCACGCCGTGCGGCGGTGACCGATATCGCCCGTACCCTGCGCAATATCCGCAGCGACTACGACAACCTCGAGCATCAACTGGCGCTGTTCAACCGCGAGATCAACAAGCGCCAGGTGTCCAACCTGCAGAGCTTCCGCATCGTCCTGGCGCCGAACAAGGAAGCCCTGCGCCATATCGACCAGATCATCCACAGCGCCGGTCAGTACGAAGAAGGCGAGACCCTGTCGGTGTTCGACCTGTCGCAATCGGCCGACCAGGACGCCAAGAACGAGGAGGCCAAGGACTACCTGTCGCGCCTGGTCGCCGCCAACGGCAACCAGCTGGGCCTCAAGGACCTGTTCGAGCTGGCCTTCGAGATCACCAAGGTGCATGGCCAGCCGGTCATCCACACGGATATCGATGGTGCCGCCTCCAACGGCACCACCATGACCATCAAGGCGCTGACCAACATGTATCTGTTGCTGCACCTGATGGACCGCGAGCAGGCCGGGCGCGTACGCCTGCCCTACTACCTCGACGAGGCGGCGGACATCGACGAACGCAACCAGCAGGCGCTGATCGAGACCAGCCTGCAGCTCGGCTTCGTACCAATCCTGGCCTCGGTCAAGCCGCAGGTCTCGGCCCATGTGGCCATCGACCTGGAAGGCGGCAGCGGCCCCAACGGCATCTATATCGACGAGGCGGACTGGAAGTTCATCAAGCCGCGCGAAAGTGCCAAGGTCCAAGCACCGCAGCAGGAAGAAGCGGTCGAGCCGGCTTGACGGCCTATCGCGGCTAAAGCCCCTCCCACGCGGCAGGAGACTGTGGGAGGGGCTTTAGCCGCGAGCTATATGGCGATGGGGTAAAGGTTGCGGCCTAGGCTGGATGGCGCTTTTCACCGGCACCAACGCGCAAGGCCAATTATCGTAGGAGCGGCTTCAGCCGCGAACGCCTGCCATCGGCACTTCGCGGCTAAAGCCGCTCCTACGCCACATCAGGGTGCCGCTCACTGCTCCAGCACGATCTTCGGCGCCCACTGCATCCAGACATCCTGCGGCTCGTCGAACAGTGCAAAGGTCTGCCCCGGCTGCGCCGGCCCGCCCATCTCCGGATTGTTCGGCGTGGCGAAGGCGATACCACCCTCGATCAACGCCTCCAGCGACTCGGTGCGCACCTTCACGCCCTTGAACAGCCCGGCATCCACGCCGATGCCGCTGGCATTCCAGAAGCGGCTGCCGCTGCGCACCAGCGGTGCGTAACGCGGCTCGATCAGCACATGGATCAGCACCCGATCCGAGGTCGGCCCCAGTTCGAAGTTCACCACCTTGCCCACCGGGATCTCACGATAGCTGACCAGTACGCCGGGCTTGATCGAGCCGCGCCGCGCCGCGCTAAGCACCAGGCGCAGGCCCTCTTCGCGCGCACTCTGACTGGGCGGGCTGCCCAACGCGGTGAACTCCAGCCGCCGCGCGCCCGGCTTGGCTGCCGGCTGCACTTCCAGATACTGACCGCTGACCAGGGTACCCAGGTTGGCGGCGCGGGTCAGACTCAGTTCCGGCTTGATCACCCAGAACTGCGTGCCCTCGCGGGCGATACGCTCGGCTGCCTCGGTGATGCGCACGCCCAGCACCACGGCCTGCAGGTCGTCGGTGAGGCTCATGCTCTCCACCTTGCCGACCTCCAGGCCCTTGTAGCGGATCGCCGTGCCGGGCTGCAGGCCGTCGCCATTGGCGACGCGGATGCTGATCGCTTGCCCAGGCTGCAGGGCGCTGTCGCGATCGGCGTACAGGCTGAAACGCTGCACCCGCCGGTCGCTCCTGGCCGCTTGCGGCTCGGGCGTCTCGAAGGCGATGCCGCCGGCCAGCAGGGTCTGCAGCGACTCGCTCTTCACCTCCACCCCCGACAACCCGCCCTTGAGGGTGATGCCACTGGCATTCCAGAAACGGGTCGAGGTGTTGATCAGATGGCTGTACTCCGGCTCGATGTGCACGCCCAGCACCACTTGGCGGTCGTCGCGCGACAACTGGAAGCTCTGCACCGAGCCCACCTTGATCTGCCGATAGAGGATCGGGCTGCCCACCTCCATCGACCCCAGGTTGTCGCTGAACAGCACCAGGTGCAGCCCCGGCGCGCCCAGATCCAGCGGCGGCGCCTTGGGCCGCGCCACGAACTCGCGCAGCGGCGGATTGCCGCTTTCGCCGGGACGAATGGCGATGTAGTTGCCCTTGACCAGCGCCTCCAGACCAGTGATGCCGGCCAGCGAGATCGACGGCCTGACCACCCAGAAATCGGTGCCCTCGACTAGGTAGTCTTCGGTACGCGGGTCAAGCATCAGCTCCACCTGGGCACCGCCCAGGTCGGCATCGACCTTGAACGTCTTCATGTGGCCGACCTGGATGCCCTTGTACATCACCGGCGTGCGGCCCGGCTCCAGGCCTTCGAAGTCGTGCAGCTTCAGCGCGACGCGGATACCGGCCTGCGCCGCGTCGTAGTCCTCGTAGAGGCGGAAGGGAATGCTCGGATCGGTGGCCGGACTGTCCTTGCGGTGCTCCGGCGTGGCGAAGGCGATTCCGCCGGCGACTATGCTGGCCAGCGACTCGGTACGCAGCTTGACTCCGGTCAGGCCGGCGTCGATGGACACACCGCTGGCGTTCCAGAAGCGCGTGTGCTTGCGCACCAGGCTGGCGTACTGCGGCTCGATGAACAGCTTCACCTCGACCGTGCTCTGATCCGCGCCCAACACGTAGCTCTTCACCCGACCGACCTGGATCTGCTTGTAGAACACCGGACTGTCCTTGCTCAAGGAGCCTAGGCGTTCGGCATTCAGGGTCAGGTGCAGACCGGGTACGTCGTCCGCCAGCGGCGGCGCCTCGGGCAGCGCGGTGAACGAGCGCGCCGGCTCCCCCTCCCCCGGACTGACGGCGATGTAGTTGCCGGACACCAGCGTCTCCAGTCCGGTAATGCCGGCCAGGGTCACGCTGGGCTTGACCAGCCAGAAACGCGTGCCGCTGAGCAGATGGGGCTCGGTTTCCTTGTCCATCTCCAGCGTGGCGATCACCCCGCGCCGCTCGCCACTGCGATCGAGCGCCAGTTCGGTGACCTTGCCGATGGCGATGCCCTTGAAGATCACCTCGGTCTTGCCGACCTGGATACCGGAGCCGTTCTCGAACAGCACCTGAATCTCGATGCCGGCCTGCGAATAGGCGCGCCAGGCCAGCCAGGCCCCTATCGCCAGGGCGAGCAGGGGCAACACCCAAATGGCGGACCAGTTCGAAGCGGGTCGAGTCTTGGCCGTAGGCAGATCAGTCATGGTCAGGTTCCGTGTTATCCCAGATCAGGCGGGGGTCAAAGGTGAGGGCGGCAAGCATGGTCAGAATCACCACGCTGGCGAAAGCGGCGGCACCGGCGCCGGGCTCGATACTGGCCAGGCTGCCGAAGTTCACCAGCGCCACCAGAATGGCAATGACGAAGATATCCAGCATGGACCAGCGGCCGATCCACTCGATGAAGCGATACATGAGGATGCGCTGGCGCGCCGACATCGGCTGATGACGCTGCACCGAATACAGCAGCAGCGCGATGCCGACCAGCTTGAAGGTCGGCACCAGGATGCTGGCGACGAACACCACCGCGGCAATCGGCAGCATGCCGTACTGGATCAGCTCGATCACCCCGCCCATGATGGTCGACGGCGCCCCCTTGCCCAGGCTGTTGACCGTCATGATCGGCAGCAGGTTGGCCGGAATATAGAGAATCGCCGCGGTCAGCAGCAACGCCCAGGTGCGTACCAGACTGTCGGGCCTGCGTGCATGCACCTGCGCGCCGCAGCGACTGCAATACTGCTGCTTGACGCCAGGGTCGACGGGGTTGAGCTGATGGCACTCATGGCAAACCAGCAATCCCGCATCAATCGCCCGCATGCACATCCTCCCCGGACAAGGCTTCCCAGATCTGATGCGGCGACATGGTCACCTCCAGCCATACCTGCACCAACAGCAGCGCGACGAAACAGGACAATCCCAAACCTAGGCTCAGGTCTGCCAGATCCAGCAGCTTGACTATCGCCACCAGGATGCCCATCAGATAGACCTCGAGCATGCCCCATTCGCGCATATGGTGATAAATGCGATATAGCAGCAAACCATAGCTGCGTCCGCAATCCAGGCGAATGCTCAGCAGCACCAACAACTGGCACAGCAGCTTGAGCAGAGGCACCGCCATGCTACTGAGAAAGACCACCAGGGCGATGCCCTGCATGCCGCTGTCGTAGAGCCCTACGACCCCGCTCCAGACGGTATCCTCGGTGGTCTGCCCCAACAGATTGAGCTGCATGATCGGCAGAAAGTTGGCCGGTATATAGAGCAGCAAGGCCGCGATCACCAGTGCCAGACTGCGCCTGATCACACGGTGGCGGTGGCGGAACAACTCATAGCCACAGCGCGGGCACTCGGCACTCTCGCCATCGCCCAAGCTCGGCTTGCGCATCAGCAGATCGCACTCATGGCAAGCGACCAACGCCTCCAGCGGAAGCGCCGCTAACTGCTGCTCGGTAGCCAAATCAGACATGAAGCCCCCCAGTGATATGGGCCTATTCTAGACGAGCCGCAGCAACGGACATACACAGGCGATCGGTGTCTCTTACGGCACAAGATGTGCCACGATTTTCCGACGCACAAAGAAGAAACCCCAGACCGCGTTGGCGATCTGGGGTTTCGTATAGGAGCTTGACGATGACCTACTCTCACATGGGGAAGCCCCACACTACCATCGGCGATGCGTCGTTTCACTGCTGAGTTCGGGATGGGATCAGGTGGTTCCAACGCTCTATGGTCGTCAAGCAATTTGTTGCTGTCGCGGGGTTAACCGTTACAGCGAATTGGGTATGTGACAGTCGTTTGGCTTGGCCCTGGGGCCTGTAGCTCTCGTGCAAATCTTCGGCATTCAGTCGACTTCACTATCGACACCCTCTGCTTCGCAGCAGATTGTTTGGGTGTTATATGGTCAAGCCTCACGGGCAATTAGTATGGGTTAGCTCAACGCCTCACAGCGCTTACACACCCCACCTATCAACGTCGTAGTCTTCGACGGCCCTTCAGGGAGCTCAAGGCTCCAGTGAGATCTCATCTTGAGGCAAGTTTCCCGCTTAGATGCTTTCAGCGGTTATCTTTTCCGAACATAGCTACCCGGCA